>NZ_GG667192.1:204858-205518 GCF_000159635.1 Corynebacterium lipophiloflavum DSM 44291
GGAAACGTGAGGATTCATTGAGCCTGTTAAAGACCGTGGGTTGGATCGCAGCGATCGGTCTGACGGGTGCCTTAGCCATCGAACTCCTTCGAGCAAGCCCAGTAACTGTGGAGAAAATTGTCGACGGTGACACGATTGATGTGCGTCTCGACGGCGAGACGACACGCATCCGGTTCCTCAACGTGGATACACCCGAAATCGGTCGTGACGGGGCGCCCTCTGAATGCCTTGCCGACGAAGCCCGCCAGTACCTCGTCGATCGCCTTCCTATTGGCTCTGTGGTGGAGCTCGAGTTTGATCAAGAGAGGCTGGACAAGTACGGGCGGAGCTTGGCAGGGGTCTTTGTCGACGATTCGCTGATCAATGCGGAACTCGCCCGGGAAGGCCTAGGCCGCGCCGTGGACATCGCTCCCAACCACCGCTTCTACCCCGAAGTCGCGGAGGCGGAAAGGGAAGCAACCGAAGCTAAACGCGGGTTGTCAACGCTGGGCCCGGAGTGTTTCGTCGCACAGCAAGATGCGGAGGCGATCCTCGAGGCTGAACAAGCTCAACAGGAGGCGCAGAACGCGATCCTGCTCTTGCCTTACCTGAACGATGCCGGCAACCTCGCGCAGGTACAGCGCAGCGCACGACGAATCGCGGAGGCGAGGGCGACACTAG
>NZ_GG667192.1:206799-275307 GCF_000159635.1 Corynebacterium lipophiloflavum DSM 44291
CTAGTTACAGTACGCACCGCAGGGGAAAGGCAATCCGAGTTTCAGAAGAGCGCCTACGGTGACAGCTACAAGGACACGGTGAACGCGCTCGAAGATAGTCTCCAGCGCGCCGAATCCAGGATCGACGCGGCTATCGCACGCGAACAGGAACGTCGCGATGCGCTGGAACGCGCCGAGGAACAGCCCAACGGCGACGGCATCGACGCCGCGCGAAAAGACACGGATGATCAACCTTGGATGGAGCCGCCAGCCCCGAGTAGTTCCGCGCCTCCGGCTCCCGCTTTGCACTCGGGAGGCGGGGGAGACACCTATACCGGGTGCCGCGCATACGGAGGGAATTACGCGTTTACCTCCGTAGACGACGAGGGTCGGCGATACGCGAAGATCGACTGCGCTACCAAGGCACAAATCGGCTGAGCTCCGGCGCCTCAATATGGATTGAAAATCCGGTTACAGTGGAAAGCATGAAACGTTCGCTTGCTGCTATCGGAGCCGTCGGCGCACTCGCGCTGACGGCATTGCCCGCTACCGCCCAGGCGGAGGAGGTCGCACCGTTCGACCCGTTCGCATCCTCGGTGGACACATCGGCCATCGACGGGGCGCTGGCGTCCCTGACCGAAACCAGCTCCAACGCTGTGGCCGCTTGGAGCACCCAGCTTGGATCCGCCGGAGGACCCTTCCCCGGAATCCTCCCCGCGCCTGTCCCAGCGGGCGAATGCGCTCCGCAGGAGTTCGACGCCGTCGTGGACGGGTGGCCGGGCGTTGCAGGCACGATCGTCGAATGGTGCAACGGTGAGTGGGCCGTCGCCGGTGCCAACCAGACGGACTGGAAGGTCTTCTTCCACCACGACGGGCAGAACTGGGTGGGGCTCGCGCCGGATGGGTCGAAGAAAACCGGTTTGCAGCAGGGCTGCTTCAACGACATTAAGCTGCGCGAACAGGGCGCTCCGCAAGAGTTCCTCGACCGCACCCCGATCTGCACGCCGGAGGAAATCGGGTACTTCCCGCGGTAAACGAAACCAGGCGCCGTGGCTGCTCATGATACGGAAGAGATAACCGTTAAGGGGATGACTTTTGGCTCCCCCGAACCTTTCGAGAGCGGGACACGGCTCAGGCCGTTAGCTATCTGCGCGCCTGCTACTCGCGAACTCTGGGTCGGAAGGCTGCGGGCGCGCCCGGGGTGTACTCGGGCGAATACTTCGACCCCTGTGGCAATGACCCCTCCCCGCACTGGTTCACGCCGGAGGACCTGCTCGCGGCGCGACGGTGCAGTCAGAGAAAAGGTTGCTGTACGTCTTGAACAAATCCCGAGAGATGTCGGACTGTGGGAACTAGACGATCCTCGTAGTCAACTCGGTGATTTCGCGCTCGAACGCTACCTCAGAGAGCTCCCCGGGATAGGGGAAGTGCGCGCCACCAAGCTCATTGCGCGCAAGCGCCCTGACATCTACCCCGTAGTGGATCGGGTGGTGCGCGCGGTTACTGGGACGTCGAGAAGCGAATTTACCGTTCCTTTCGCGCAAGCCCTCCGGGAGGACAATTGCGCGCTTGTTGCCGAGCTGGCGGCGCTCGGCGCCCGCGTCGGGCTTCCAGCGGAATCAATTTGCTCCCAGTCATGGAGGGCACTACGAACTCGTCGGATGCTTACGCTGCCGGGTACTCCATCGGCGAGCCCGGGCCCAGCGGGAGGCCGAGGAAGTACCACAGCAGGAAGAAGAGGAACCAGCCGACCAAGATCGAGATCGAGTAAGGAAGGGCGAGGGACATCAGGGTGCCCACTCCCGCCTTCTTGTAGTAGCGCTGCAGCAACACCAGTGCAAGGCCGAAGAACGGTGACATCGGGGTGATGATGTTGGTCGGGGAGTCACCGATACGGAAGAGCATCTGCGCCACCTCGGGCGCGACTCCGACGTACATCATCATCGGGACCACAACCGGGGCCATGAGAGCCCACTGCGCGGACCCTGAGGTAATCAGCATGTTGAGCACGGCGACCATGGCGACGAGGCCCGCGAAAAGCAGCGCCGGGGGAAGGTCCCACTGCTGCAGCAGCTCCGCGCCCTTAATTGCTGTCCAGGGCCCCAAGTTCGACCACTGGAACCAAGCCAGGAACTGGGACACGGCAAAGAACAGAACCAACATGGGCAGCATCGTCTCAAGCCCCTTGGCCATCATGTCGGGAATGTCGCCGGAGCTCTTGATGCTGCCTGTGGTCAGGCCGTAGGCGAGACCGACGAAGAAGAACCCCAGAGTGATCGGCACCGCCACCGCCTGAATCAGCGGCGACTGCATGAACCCTTCCTCGGGGCGGGCAAACGGGGAGGCAGGGATGAACAGCAGCGCGAAGTAGATGGCGAGGAACACCAGCAAGGTGATGAGCGCGGAGACCAAGCCCTTCGACTCGACCGGTGTAAGGGTCAGGGAAATCTCCTCGGAATCTTCGGGGTCGTTGGAGGGGGCGTCGTCACGCGATTGCTCGAAAGAAACCTCGCTGTGGTCGATGAGCTCGTGCGCCTTCTTATCCACAAAGAACTCCGTCACTGCCGTGATGAGCAGGGAGAGGAACACGGCCGAGGGGATGACGAAGAAAATATTGGCCAGCGGCGAAACTACGTAGTTCTCGTCGACCATTTGGGCTGCCGATGTCGAAATTCCCGCGAGCAGAAGGTCGGTGATGTTGAGAATGAGTGAGGCGTTGAAACCCGCGCTCGACGCCGCGAACGCGACCATCGCACCGACGATCGGGGAGCGGCCGACGGCATGGAAGGCCATCGCGCCGAGCGGGATGATGATGACGTAGATCGCGTCGGAGGCGACGGAGCCCGTGACGCCTGCCAGAGCGATCATGAACGTGAGAATCTTCGGGTTGACGTAACCGACCATGGCGCGCACCATCGCGGAAAGCAGGCCGGTGTATTCGGCGACCGCGACACCCAGCATGACCGCGAGAACCACACCCAGCGGCGGGAAGGAGACGAAGTTCTTCACCGCATCCGTCACCATCCGTGAAAGATTCTCGGTGGTCAACAGGGATTCGACCGCGATGGTGTCACCGCTGCCGGGGTCTGTGGCGCTCATGCCGATCCGGTTGCCAATCCACGACAGCGCCACAACAACGCCAGAAAGGATGACAAACAGCCAGAACGGATTGGGCAGCTTGTTGCCGACCTTCTCGATGACTCCGAGGAAACCGCCCCCACCGGTGTCCTTCTCTTCAGGTTCCTTGGTCGTCGTCGACCCTTGAGTGTGTGATCCTGTCATGGCGTCGCTTCCTGGTCGGGATTTGATGTGAAACACCTTAACGCACACTTAGTATTGTGTGGCACAGTTGTCGCCAAGACGATGCGGTGAACTGGGCCGGAAGGAGCGAATGAAAGTGTCTACAGTTGCGACGAGAAACCGCGGGGGTGGGTGCGCGGCCGCGGCAGCTGCCGTTGTCGCGTTGGTCGCCGTCGCCGCGGTGGTGCTCGTGATGATTCGTCCTGTGTTGTTCGGCCTCGGGCGCGAGAGCATCACCGACGAGCAAATCGGGGCGTCGTTCAAGCAGATCGCTGAGCTGTCGGTGGAGGAGTACGCGTATTCAACGGTGGGCTCGTTCGAGCAGGAGGGCTTCACCATCGCGGGGCGCGCCGTCCCCTTTACCGGACGCAACTTCCTGGTGACGTTCGACGGATCCGTCAAGGCGGGGCTTCGCGACGCCGAGCAGGTCGCGGTGGACATCGACGACGATGCCGAGAAACTCACCGTGCGCGTGCCGCGCGTGGCCATCACCGAAAACTCCGTCGACCCAGCAAGCATTTCCGTGTACGACCAGTCAATGAATCCCTTGAACCAGGTCAGGGTGGACGACGTTGCCGGCTTCCTCGCTGAGCAAGAAAAGCGTGCGGAGGAAAAGGCCATTGAGGAGGGTCTTCTCAAGCGCGCCGAGCAGCGCACCGAGGAACTCATGCGCAGCCACGCCAGCGCGTTGATCGAGGGCACCAACATGGCGGGGTATCAGGTGGAGGTGCGCTGGAGCTAAACTCCCCCGGGCGGTTGTTGTCTGTGGTTACACTCGCGCGGGTGAGTGCAGAAGAACTGGAACCGATGCTCCTGACCGTCTACCGCGTCCTCGAATTGATCGGCGTGTTCCTTGCCGCGCTGGTTGGCGGCACGGTTGCACGCACAATGAAGTTCGACATTGTGGGCTTTCTCATCATCGCCGTTGTGTCGGCGCTTGCGGGAGGGGCGCTCAGAGATACCCTTATTAACTCTGGACTCGTCGCCGCCCTAGACAACCCGGAATATGTGTGGACGGCCATGGCCGGCGCCGCGGTGGCGTTTGTCACTCGACTGCACGGATTCTTCTGGACAATCTTCCACTACCACGCGGACATGGCGATCCTCGGTGTGTGGGCGGTGACCGGTTCAACCAAAGCGCTGCTCAACGGCGTTTCTCCCCTCGGGTGTGTCCTCATGGGTGTTGTCACGGCCACGGGTGGCGGCATTCTGCGGGACATGATGTGCGGCCAGGTGCCCTCCGTGCTGAAAAACCAGCAGATGACTGTCATCCCGGCTGTCGTCGCAGGAACTCTCAACGTGGGGCTTTACCACGCGGGGTACGACGCCTGGGGAATGATCGCCTCCCCGATCGTGGCGTTCTTGCTGGCCATGCTCGTGTATTGGAAGGGCTGGTACGTCCCGGCGCGCCAAGATTTCGCCCCGGTCAACGACATCGCGCTGAGCCTGCGCCGCTCCTTCAGCGGAGTGGAACAGCAGTTGCGCACCGCCGCGCGGAAGGTCGAGCCCACAGATGTCCGATCGTGGCGGCACGAGAAAATGGAAGAGATCGAGGACGAGGAAGATGGCCTCACCCGCGACGAGTTCATCGACATGCTCTACCGCGCGTACAGCCGATCAGGCGACGACGGGGACACCGGGTGGGTGCGGCGCACGTAACATCGGGTCCATGGACCTAGCCAAGCACCTCTCTGGGTGGCCGGTGGACAACGTCTCAGCCGCGCTCGTCGGAAAGCAGGACGCGACCTACGGCGACGAGCACGCCATCTACGAGCTCATGAGCGTGACCAAGCTGCTCGCTGCCTACAGCTTCCTCATGGCCGTCGAAGAGCGAGCATTCTCGCTCGATAGCCCCTGCGGCCCCGACGGTTCCACCGTCCGCCACTTGCTTGCCCACGCCTCCGGAGTAGGGCTTGATTCGCGCAAGGCTCAGAAACCGGTCGGTGAGCGGCGCATTTACTCGTCCGCCGGCTTCGAAATTCTCGACGACTTTCTCCACGAGCGCAGTGGGATGCACCTTGGGGAGTACGCGCGCCTCGGTGTTTTCGAGCCACTCTGCATGGACAGCGCGGAGATTTATGGGTCTGCGGGGCACGGCGGGAGGGCGTCGTTAAGCGATATGCGCGCCTTCGCCCGCGAGTTGACGGCGCCCACATTGCTGAGCGAGCAGACGCTTATCGACGCCTTCGCCAACCAATTCGGTGAGCTGCGCGGGATCGTCCCCGGATACGGGATGCAGAAGCCCTGCCCGTGGGGTCTGGGATTTGAGATCCGGGGCGAGAAAGCGCCGCACTGGACCGGTGACAACATGCCCGCAGACACCGTGGGGCACTTCGGAATGTCCGGAACCTACCTCTGGGTCGTGCCGGCATGGTCAGATTCACCGGCAGCGGGGACCGCGATGGTCGTGCTCACCGACCGCGATTTCGGCGATTGGGCGAAACCATTGTGGCAGGAGACGAACGCGGCGGTGTTTGAGGAGCTTTCCGGCTAGGGCGTGGAGCTGAACTCTGCCGTGGCTGAGTGTTGTGCTGTTGCTGGCGGGGGTGTGGGCAGGCAGAATCGGCGGTGTTCTTTAGGTTTGCGGCAATTTGGGGGTTTGTCGGTGCGTCGGTTCGGTGTGGTTGTTGGCTTGTTCGGGGTTGTCGGTTTAGTGTCGGGGTGTGCGTCGGGTGCGGGTGTGGGTGTTCTGGGTCAGACGGGTGCTGCTGGGCCTGCTTCTTCGGAGGCGGCTGTTTCTCCGGAGCCGACTGCGTTTCACTTTGACAGCGGGGACTTGGTGATCGGGCCGTTTGATCCCGAGGAGGTCAAGCACAATCTTTTCGACCCGTGCACGGAAATCTCCGATGCGGAGTTCGCGGCGGCGGGGTTGGTGAAGAGCGAGGTGCAGCCTGAGCCAAGGGTGCTCAGTGATCGATTCATCGTGACCTGTGCCATAGAGGGGGAGGACCCCTACACTGAGACACTTTTAGTAACGAATGCAGCACCGAAATCGGTCATTCTGTCGACTTCGCAGCAGTTCAATTCCCACTCCGCCCAGGTGCCGGAAATATTTGCGTTCGGGCCCCCTAACGGAGGAACGGAAATGTGTGATGTGGCCATAGAGACAAAACGCGGTACTTTCTCCGCGAGCGTTTTTACGTACCGCGCCTCCGGTGACGTGACTGATTTATGTGCAAAAGCAGCTGATACGCTCGGCAAGCTTTATTTGGTCGGTTAGGCGCTCTGAGTGTCAATTCAGTGTGCATCAGCTTCTAGCGCCTAGCTCGAGACCGTTTTACAGTGCGAGTTGGAACCCAAGCGTCGTGCTGGGTACTAAGTCGTAAGGGGGGAAAGTGAATTCGCGGATAATGCTCGATGTCAACGGGGTCAGAGGGGCAATCGACGAGCTGAGAAGTTGCGCATCTCATGTAGGGCTCAATTTTGGCCGAGATTTGCGTTCAGATCTTGCGGGTTTTTCTCCTGTGTCGGGTCTTGATGAGTCGGGGGTGTCGCATGGTCGTGTGTCGTCGGTGAGTCGTCCGGAGGCGTTGAAGGCGTTGGCGGCGCATGTGCTGGATGCTGCGGTGTTGCTGGAGGCGAATTTGGATAGTGTTGTTGGTGATGATGGGGCGTTTTCCCACATGGTGGGTTCCATTGGGTTAGCCAATGTGTGGGGTGCGTCGGCGTCGGTGGTGGATGTGGATATGAAGTTGGCGCAGGTGGAGAACCCGTCGACGAATCCGTTTGTGTTCGGCCGTCCGGTGGCTGGGTTTGTGGCGTCGTTGCCGGTGTTGCATGGCCAGTTCCAGGCCACTGATCCATCACGTGTGCTGTCGGAGGCGGCGGCGTGGGAGTCGACGGCGGTTAAGGTTTCTGAGGTGGTGTCTCGGTTGGATGCGGTGGTGGCGGCGTTGGGGTCGTCTGCGGAGACGTCGTGGGTGGATAAGGCGATTGAGCGGGTGCGGCGGATTCAGTGGGCGGGTGGCCAGTTTGCGGCGCATGCTTCGGCGATGGGGGTGCATGCGGGTAATTTGGCGGCGGTTGCTGGTGCGGAGAAGGCGACTGCGGCAGCGGCGTATGCGTCGTGGTTGGCGGCGCCGGTGGAGGTCAAGCCGGTGGTGGAGCAGGCGTATATGGCGGCGTTTCCGCCGCGGTTGACGGCAGGGTTGGTGCCGACGGTGCCGCCTTTTAATCAGTTGTTGCCGGCGTTGGATGCGATGCCTGCGGCACCGTTTTCACCGGAGGCGGTGGTGGTGCCTGCCGCACCAGCGTTTGAGAGCCGTGTGTTGCCGCAGGTGGTCAAAGATGCGTTGGTGGCTAACGGGTTTTCGGATGTGGCGTATGCGACTACTCCGCAGGACGTGTTGGCGGCTGCACCCGCAGGTGGCGCGGGTGTTGGTGCGGGTGGCCTGTCACCGGTTGCGGGTGCGACGCAGGCGGCATCGGTGGCGACGCTGCCACCGGTTACGGAAGCTCCGGCCGGGTCTGCCCCGATGGTGCCTGTGGGTGCGGGACATGCCGGGTTTGGGGCATCACCACTGGGTGTCACCCCGGGGGTAAGTCCTGTGTTGGGCACAGGTGGTGCTCATAGCGGTGCCCGCGGTGCTGTGCCGGGTGGCCGTGTAGGTGGCAGGCAGGGTGTGGGTTCTGCTGTGGGTGCGGGTGCTGGGTCCGCGGTGGGCCTTATCGGCCGCGGCGGTGCGGGTGTGGGTACGATCCCACCCGGTCTCACGGGCCCGGGGCTCACGGGCCATGGTGTTGGCGCACCGCTGGCACCGGGGTCCACTACCGCATCGACCGCAACGAGTGCGCACACCGCGAATCGTTCCGTGGCGGTCGGTGGCCCGATGAGCCCAAGCGCCCACGCAGGCGGTGGCGGGTCGAGGAAGCGTCGCGTGCGGGCGGTAACCAGCGCGGTGGAACGCAACGGCAACCTCCGCGCCCTGCTCGGTGATGCTCCCGCGGTGCTGCCCGACGTCATCGGCGACGACGTCCGCACCCCACGACACACAACCTAACGCACAGCGAAGAACGCCTTCTTGCTCAAGAGGTCCGGCTGGATCGCGAGAACGTCCTCACCAGCAGTGCCGGCGGGAATCAGGAACGCCTCGTTGCCGCTAACCGACGCGCCACTGTAGAGCGACGTCAGCGTGTCCAGGGCGTCGGGGGCGACGACAAGCGTGTCGAAAGACGTCACGCTGTGGCCGTCGGGGGTGACGTACTCGATTAGGGGCATGGGCATAGAGCCCTGCGGATTGTCACCCTTGTAGGTGATGGTGACGTTCGCCAGCGCGTAGGTCTGGTCTGGGCCCGGCTGATCGTTGACCGGGTTTTCGGCGGTCACCGCATCTGTTGCATCGAGGTCGACGCTGTTGAGGGTGACGGACCATTCTTCGTTTTCCACAGTGGCGCCGATCGGCAGCGGGTTGTCGCGCGTGGACCCCGCGGCTGACCCTCCCTGAGCGGCGGAGCCCTCCGCGACCGGGGCGACCGCACTTTCCGGTCCTGCTACGAATACGTCCTGGTTGAAGCTCTCGTCGAAGGTCCGTCCGACGGCGAACAGGAAAACAATTACCGAAACGATGGTTCCGACGATCGAGACGATGACGGCGGCCACGGCGGTGCCCTTCTTAGCCTTCATGAACAAGCCAGTGATGCCGAGGATGAAGCCGATCGGCAGAAGGATCCAACCGAGGATGAATGCGCCAGGGATGCAGCCGAAAATGAAGCCGGCAATCGCGCAGACGAGCGCGATGATTCCAACGGTGGTGCGCTGAGGTGGCTCCACCGGTGCGACCGGTTGGGCTGGCCCGACGGGGGCGGTGTACGAGGTTGACATAGGAAAACTCCCTTCGAGGGCGCAAGCCCCCGCTAGTGGTGGACTGGTGGGAGGAAGAGTAGAATCCGCCCCAGGCACCACCTCACAAGACCTCGACAGAATGTTCTAAGCCGCTGGGTGAGGGCTGGGAAATCGGTCGATTCGGGGTAACCTCACCGTCATGCTCGCCATCCTCGCAGCTCTCGCCATCGGCTCGATCATTCCGATTCAAACGGCCGCCAATTCGCGATTGCGCTTGAGCGTGGGAGGGTTCCCCGTCGTCTCGGCGCTGATTTCCTTCACGGTCGCGTTTCTCGTTTCCGTCATCGCGACAGCAATTCTCGTCGGCCACCCCGTGCCGGACTTTGCTGCTGCGGTGCGCGAGCCGTGGTGGGTGTGGTCCGGAGGCGCGTTGGGCGTGATGTTCGTGATGGGCAACATTCTGCTGTTTCCCCGCATCGGGGCGGTGGCCACGGTGGTGCTGCCGATCCTCGGGCAGGTAGTGATGGGCCTGACCATCGACCAGTTCGGGTTGTTCCGTGCGCCTCGGCTCGACGTCGGGTTAGGGCGGATTCTGGGTGCGATCGTGGTCGTGGTGGGGATTGCGCTTGTGGTGGGCGTCGGCAAGCAAGGCGCGGTGGTGAGCGGTTCGTGGGCGTGGCGCGCGGTTGGGGTGGGGATTGGTATGGCCTCGGCGGCGCAGACGACGATCAACGGGCACCTGGGCACGGTCGCGGGGTCGTCGCTGCATGCTGCGGAGATCAACCTTGCCGTCGGGGCGCTGCTGCTGTTCGCCATTGCGCTGGTGACATCGCCGCGGCAGCTGGTCACGCGGCCTGAGCCGGGGCCGTGGTGGATGTGGTCCGGCGGTGTGATCGGCGCGATCTTTGTCGCAGGTGGTGCGACGCTTGCCCCGGTGCTGGGCACGGCGACGACAGTGATTGGGATCAACGCAGGCACGATCGCGGGCGGCCAGGTGATTGAGTCGATGGGGTGGTTTGGGGCGAAGCGGCTGCGTGTCGACCCCCTGCGCGCGGTGGGGCTGGTGCTCATTTTCGCGGGCGTGGTCGCGGTGCGCACTCTCTAACCCTCAACAAAAGCTTCACGAAATAGGGGTGTCAAGCTGTGGTTGAGGGTTGCTCGTGGTGGCTGTGTGACGCAATATCGGTCAAGAGATTTTTGAGGCCGTTGGGGAAGACGAACCTCGTCTCGTCGCGCACCCACCGCTCGCAGCAGCGGTAGGGGGCGCGGCGCCGCCACGCATTGGAGGACACCCCATGACTACGACACTCGCCGCCACCACGTCCGCCGTCATCGACATTGACGGGATGCCCGCGCGCCTGCGGGGGGACGTCGAGAAGCTATTGTGCGAACTGCCCCAGGACCGAGCCGACTATTCGCTTTTCGACGTCTGGGACACAGCCTGGTTCACCCGCTGGCACCGCAACCCCGACGGCACGATCGGCTGCCGCGAACTGGTGTACGCCCCCGCTGCGGACCTGGCGCGCTTCCGCGAAAACCTCGCTGATCTTGCGCAACGCGTAGGATTCGCGGCGCAACTCACAACCCGTGTCGCATAGTTTCCCTACTATGGGAACCATGACAAGCACTTACCGAGTTCAAAATCCGAAAACCAACAAGGTTGTCGAGACCTTCGAGACCATCAGCGACGCCGACCTCGAGCGCGCCCTCACCACAGCCGACGAGGCGTTTAGCACGTGGCGCGAGACGCCGCTCGAGGAGCGCGCGGCGGTCCTGCGCAAGGTCGCCTCGCTTTTCGACGCCCAACGTGACGAGCTCGCCGCCATTATCGCCGAAGAAATGGGCAAGTCCGTCCGTGAAGGAAACGGTGAGATCGACGATGTCGTTGACATCTTCACGTACTACGCAGACCACGGCGCGGAGCTGCTCGCGGACGAGCCGCTAGAGACCGAGGGCGGTTCCGCCGTGATGCGCAAGGTTCCGCTCGGCGTCATCCTCGGCGTCATGCCGTGGAACTACCCCTACTACCAGGTTGCACGTTTCGCGGCCCCCACTCTCATGGCGGGCAATACGGTGCTGCTCAAGCACGCCGAGATCTGCGCGCGCTCGTCCCAGAAGATCCAGGAGATCCTCGAGGAAGCCGGCGTTCCCGCGGGCGTGTTCACCAACGTGTACGCCTCCCACGACCAGATCACCACGCTGATTGAGGACCCCCGCGTTCAGGGCGTCTCGCTCACCGGCTCCGAGCGCGCCGGCCGCGCCGTTGCCGCGACCGCCGGCAAGAACCTGAAGAAGGCGCTTCTCGAGCTCGGCGGCACCGACCCCTACATCATCCTTGACACCGACGACGTTGCCGCGGCGGCGAAGACCGCGTGGAAGAAGCGCATGAGCAACGTTGGTCAGGCCTGCACGTCGAACAAGCGCATCATCGTCATGGAGGAGTTCTACGACGACTTCGTCGCCGAGATGGTCCGCATTGCGGAGTCATTCGACCAAGGCGATCCGATGAACCCGCAGAAGGGCGAGTACTATCCGATGTCCTCGCGTGACGCCGCGGAGACCCTCGACGAGCAGGTGAAGAAAGCCGTCGCCGACGGCGCGACCCTGCACACCGGCGGCGAGCTGGCCGAGGGCAGCGCTTACTACTCCCCGGCAGTCATCACCGGCATTCCCGTCGGCTCCGAGTCCTACTACGAGGAGTTCTTCGGCCCCGTGGCAGAGATCTACTCCGTGGCCGATGAGGAGGAGGCCATCAAACTTGCCAACGACTCCCAGTACGGCCTCGGCGGTGCGGTCTTCTCCACCGACGAGGAGCGTGCAAAGCGCGTGGCCAACCAGGTGGTTACCGGCATGATCCACGTCAACATCCCGCAGGCCCGCGGCGCCGAGCTGCCGTTCGGTGGCGTGAAGAACTCCGGTTTCGGCCGCGAGCTCGGCCCCCTGGGCATCGACGAGTTCGTTAACCGCCAGCGCTTCTTCGTCGCCGACGAGAGCTAAACTCCTCCACTAACCCGAATGCGCCCCACCTCAACCCGGCGGAGCGCATCTAGTGTTTTCGTGTCCACTCACTCGGACGCCTGAGCGAGACTGGCGGCCAATTCGTTGACTGTGAGGGAATCTGTGTAGAGGGAGTCGTCGACAAGCACGCCGAACTCCTCCTCCGCGCGCACCGCAAGCTCGATCCGGTCGAGTGAGCTGATGCCCAGCTCGGCGAGCGTCTTTGCGGGGTCGACTTCGTCGCCGGTGATGCGGGAAACGAGGTCGATCAGCCGCGCCTCGAGGCTGCGGTCGGTCGGCTCCTCCGCCTCGAGGTTCAGTGCGCCCAGGTCCAGCCGTTGCGAAAGCTCCATGCACCCATATATACACTGGCAACATGCACCAACGGTTCGCAGCGGCGCGCACACTCCTTGCTTCTCGGCACCGCCTCCACCGCGGCATCTCTCATATTGGCCTGCAGTATGACCGCACTGGGACGGTCGAAAACGGCGACGTGAATGTGCGCTACTACGACCGCGGCCCCGAAGACGCGGAGCTGACCGTGCTCTACGTCCACGGTTTCAACATCTCCTCCGAGTCGTTCTACATGCAAGTCGCAGAGCTCGATGCCCTACCTGTGCGCCAGGTTCTACTTGATTACCGCGGGCACGGGCGCACGACGTTCGTCCATCCTGAGCAGTGCACCATCGACGACGCGGCTGATGATGTCTACGCGGTGGTGGAGCGGTTGGGCCTTCGCGGCCCCTTGATTATCGTCGGCCATTCACTCGGCGGACCCGTCTCACTGTCGCTAATGCGCCGCTACAACCTCAACGTCGCTGGGAGTGTGCAAATCTCGTCGACCGTAGAGCCTTTCGCGGTGCAAGGCTTGCCACAGATCTTGGCGGGCCCGATGGGAGATGTTCTGGAGGGAGTGCTAGACCACACTCCAGGCTTTGCGGAGGGTATCAGGAAGGCTGTTACCAGCATGATCGCTCCGTTCCTGGCCTTGGGGTTTTACTTCCGCCCCATGGATTTTGACCTCGTGCGTTTCCATGCCGACATGATTCAGAAGACGCCCCTGGCCACCTACGCTGGCTTCTTCGACGACTTGCTTGAGCACTCCGAGCTCGACGCCGCGGCAGTCCTCGCGGACATTCCCGGCTACATCCTGGTGGGGGAGCGCGATACCGTCGCGCCGGTCTCCCAGTCCGAGCGCCTCCACGACATCTGGCCCCGTGCGCACGTCCAGGCGCTGCCCGAAAGCGGACACATGCCTCCGCTAGACGCTCCCGGTGCCGTGAGTACGGCCATCATCCGGCTCGTCGACCGGTTGCTCCGCTAGATCAGAAGCCGCCTTAGACTCTTTCCGTACCGACGGTGCCACCGAGGTCGAGTGGGAGCGACGAATGCGCACGGCACTTTCCGCGGCAGCGAACGATACCAGCGGCAGCAACAGAAGTGTGAGAGGGAGCACATAAAAGCTAATCCAAAGCCCGGCTCCGGCGGCATCCAAGTCGCTTAGGCCCCGCGTCTGATCGTTCAGTGTGGGCAACAACGCAGCGTTCGCACCGAAAGTCACACTGGCCGCGATCGCACCCGCGAGAGACCAGCGGCGCCCACCGCCTGCGTACTTCCACCCGAGGACGCCGGCGATGACGCAGAGCCCGAGCATCCCGAGCCCCAGTACGGTGCTGCCCAATGGAGTAATGAGCCCCTGAGCCTGACTGGAGGCGAGGCGAGAAAAGACACCTAAAGCTAAGCTGACCAGGATCCCCGCGCCCAGTGAAAGCCCCGACGGTACAAGCAAACGTGAAATGGGAACTTCCTTGGCGCTGTAGCGCGCCATCGCCGCACCTAGGACGAAGATCAGCACCACGAATGGGAACGTGAAAAATATACCCACCACTAGACAGAACCCTCCGCAACCGTCGATTTTTCACGGGAATCCCGCCACAGAGCGGCGAACGCGGCCGCAAAGAAGGACGCAAGCGGAACCCAGAACACGATCGCGGGAATGACTACGAACCACACAGAGAGCTCCGGTCCTACGGTCTCCGGGGTCGGCGTACTCCCGTATGCCTGGCTTAGCTTCAAAGAAGCTCCAAGAGCCGAGCCCAGCATCGTTGACGCCGCGATCGCCAACGCCAGGGACTAGGTCCTGCCCGCGCTAGTAAAGAACCAGCCGAGAATGGCCGATGCGCCAACTCCGACGAGCGCGAACACGAAAAGCACTTCCGACGCGAACATATCACTCACGGCGGCGAGGTAGTACAGCACCGCCCCCGCGATCAACGCGGAAACCGCGATGGAGATCCCGAGGAGTTTGAGATCGCCGCCCATTTTGGAGTAGCGCAGGAACGCGAACACGAAGGCAATTCCCGCTAGCACCATCGGGACGAGGGCGAGAGCGACGTAGACCTCACTACTCATCCGTGATTACTCGTCCGCGTCGCCGTTGGGGTTCGGTTCCGTGGGGTCACTGATGTGCAGGTCCTTGGCGGCCTGCGCGGCAACCGACATCTCGATCTTGCCCTCGTTGGCCAGGCCCATGAGGGCCGCGACGACCATCGACTCGGCATCGATGTTGAAGTAGCGTCGCGCCGCCTCGCGGGTGTCGGAGAAACCGAAGCCGTCGGCACCGAGCACGATGTACTGGCCAGGGACGTACGGGCGGATCTGCTCCTGCAGCGCCGTGGTGAAGTCGGAGGTGGCGACGTAGGGCCCCTCGGTCTGCTTGAGCGCAGTGGTGGCGAAGGGCTCGCCGACGTCCTCGCCCGGGTGCAGCAACTGCTGCTTGTCCAGCGCAGCCCCGTCGCGGGCGAGCTCGACCCAGGACGTGACGGAGTAGACGGCCGCGCCGACGTCGTAACGCTCCTGCAAAATTTCCTGCGCCCGCAGCGCCTGCTGCATTCCCACACCGGAGGCGAGCAGCGAGACACGGTTGGTCTTCTCCGCGCCGCGATCAAACAGGTAGATGCCCTTGTGCAGCCCATTGACATCGAGGTCGTCCGGACGCGCGGGCTGGTGCGTCGGCTGGTTGTACACGGTGATGTAGTACATGACGTTCTCGCCGCCGTCGGGCCCGTACATGCGCTCGATGCCCTTGGTGATGAGGTAGGGCATCTCGTAGGCGAACGCCGGGTCGTAGCAGGCAACCGCCGGGTTCGTCGACGCGAGCACGTGCGAGTGGCCGTCCATGTGCTGCAGGCCCTCGCCAAACAGCGTGGTGCGACCAGCGGTGGCGCCGATGATGAAACCGCGCGCGTGCTGGTCGCCGGCGGCCCAGAAGTTATCGCCGGTGCGCTGGAAGCCGAACATGGAGTAGAAGATATACATCGGGATCATCGGCTCGCCGTGGGTGGCGTACGACGTGCCGGCTGCGATGAAGGACGCGGAGGAGCCGTCCTCGTTGATGCCTTCGTGCAGGATCTGGCCGTCGGTGGCCTCGCGGTAGGACAGCTGCAGGTCGTGGTCGACCGGGGTGTAGTTCTGGCCCACCGGGTTGTAGATCTTCAGCGTCGGGAACCACGAGTCGAGGCCGAAGGTCCGGGCCTCGTCCGGGATGATCGGCACGAGGCGCTTGCCCAGCTCCTTATCGCGGGTCAGCGCCTTAAACGTGCGCACCAGCGCCATGGTCGAAGCAACCTGCTGCTTGCCGGAATCCTTGAAGCTGGCCTTGAACGTCTTCTCGAAGTCGGGCAGCTCAAGCGGGGTGTACGTCGTGCGGCGCTGCGGCAGGAACCCGCCGAGCTCCTCGCGGCGCTTCTTCAGGTACTTGATCTCGTCCGCATCCTCACCCGGGTGGTAGTAAGGCGGCAGGTAGGGGTCGCGCTCAAGATCCTCATCAGAAATCGGGATCTGCTGGGTGTCGCGGAAGAGCTTCAGGTCATCGAGCGTCAGGCTCTTCATCTGGTGGGTGGCGTTGCGGCCCTCGAAGCTGTGGCCGAGTCCGTAGCCCTTCACCGTGTGGGCCAGGATCACCGTCGGCTTGCCCTTGGTTTCCATCGCGCGCTTGTAGGCTGCGTAGACCTTGCGGTAGTCGTGGCCGCCGCGGCGCAGCGCCCAGATCTCATCGTCCGTCATGTCCTCGACCAGCTTCGCGGTGCGCGGGTCGCGCCCGAAGAAGTGCTCGCGCACGTAGGCGCCGTCGTTGGCCTTGAACGTCTGGAAGTCACCGTCGCGCGTGGAGTTCATGAGGTTGACCAGCGCGCCGTCCTCGTCCTTTTCAAACAGCGGGTCCCACTCGCGGCCCCAGGCAATCTTGATTACGTTCCATCCGGCGCCGATAAAGAAGGCCTCGAGCTCCTGGATGATCTGCCCGTTACCGCGCACGGGGCCGTCGAGACGCTGCAGGTTGCAGTTGATTACGAACGTTAGGTTGTCCAGCCCGTACAGCGGCGCCATCTGGATCAGGCCGCGCGATTCCGGCTCGTCCATCTCGCCGTCGCCTAGAAACGCCCACACGTGCTGCTCGCTGGTGTCCTTGATCCCGCGATCCTGCAGATACTTGTTGAATCGCGCCTGGTAGATCGCGTTCATCGGGCCGAGGCCCATGGACACGGTCGGGAATTCCCAGAACTCCGGCATGCCGTGGGGGTGCGGGTAGGCGGGCAGGCCGCCCTGCGGGCGGGAGTGCTCCTGGCGGAACCCGTCGAGGTCGTCTTCGCTCAGGCGGCCTTCGAGGAACGCGCGGGCGTAGATGCCGGGGGAGGCGTGGCCCTGGATGAAGATCTGGTCACCGCCGCCGGGGGCGTCCTTGCCGCGGAAGAAGTGGTTGAAGCCGACCTCGTAGAGCGCTGCCGCGGAGGCGTAGGTGGAGATGTGGCCACCCACCTTGATGCCCGGGCGCTGCGCGCGGTGCACCATGATCGCGGCGTTCCAGCGCATCCAGCGGCGGTAGCGCTTCTCCACCTTCTCATCACCGGGGAACTCCGGCTCGAGCTCGGTCGGAATGGTGTTGACGAAGTCCGTCGACGACAGCGCGGGCAGCGGCACGCGCTTGGCGGACGCGCGCTCCAAAAGGCGCAGCATGAGGTAGCGCGCACGTTCTGGGGAGGAGGACTCCAACAGCCCATCGAAGGAGTCCATCCACTCCTTCGTTTCCTCTGGGTCGTGATCGTGCAGGTACGAGGCGACTCCCTCGCGGATCAGTTCGATGTTCGAGTTGCTTGACTCGTCTGCGTACGGGTCACTTACGGGTTCCGTCCCGCGCGGGTTGTCGGCCACGTCAAACCTCCTGGTCACTTTTTGTGATTACGCCCCTGATCCTACCCGCGAAATTCCCCCGAGCATGGCGCAAAAGCGAGCGCAAGCGGGTATTCTGCGTGTATCTGGAAAAGGAACTAGAAGGAGGACTCGCAAGGTGGGCGCCCCTGGTGCTGTCAGCTACGCGGAACAGCTTGGAATTAGCGGCGATGTCATCGTCCAAGAAATCGGTTGGGACGAGGACGCCGACACAACTATCTCCGAGGACATCGAAGACGCCATCGGGCAGCCGCTTCTCGACGAGGACACCGACGAGCTGTGCGATGTCGTGCTTCTCTGGTTCCGCGCCTCAGACGGCGACCTCGTCGACTCGCTTGTCGATGCCGCCCGCAACCTCACCACCGGCGGCAAGATCTGGCTGCTCACCCCGGCTCCCCGCACACCCGGCGGCGTGCAGCCCGGCGAGGTGTCCGAGTCCGCCCAGCTTGCGGGCCTGGTGCAGACCAAGTCCGACCGCTTCGGCGACTGGCAGGGAGCCTGCCTCACCGGCGCGAGCATCAAGAAGTAGCTTTTGGCCCCCAGTCGCACCCGTGCTAGAGTGCTGGGGCACGCGCCGTTAGCTCAGCTGGAAGAGCAACTGGTTTACACCCAGTAGGTCGGGGGTTCGAGCCCCTCATGGCGCACAGAATCTGCCAAGCTCAGTCATTAGCTGACCGACGCTTCGAGCAGTGACAGTGATCTCGGCCTGGGGACCGGAGCGCAGGTTCAGATTGAGCCAGTTGTAGTTGTCGCGGGTTATTCCGTGATGAGTGCGGACCGTTGAGACGCAGGTAGCTTCCGTGTTAGACATGGTGTCTGTGAGAGGACAGTGGTAAGCAGTGGCTCGCTGGCATCCCCTATGTGAGCCGCTACAGATTAAGCGAGCCCCTGGGGCCTTTGGAAACGAGTTTGATTCAGTGCAGCCAGCCACAACCAGTAAACGATGCCAAGTTTCGCGTTGTTGCCGACTCTAGGGTTTTCTGCTCCCGGAAATTGTGTTCCAGTGTGAGACAGCTCCGCTGTGCCTTCCTTCCCAAACGGAATCGAGTGTGAAAAGAGGCCCGATGTTCAAAATGCACAATTGTACGATTCCGCTGGCGGCGGCTTCAGCAATGGTTCTATCCGGATGCTCGAACGACATGGGACCAATGCAAGCTGATTCCGATCAGGTCACTGCCTCAGGAGGCAGTCCGGCACCTGAGGTTGCAGGTCGGGGTCCAGAAGATCCGATCCTTGGGACCGGTTCTGCAGACGGGCTCTGCGACGAATCGGTTGTGAAAATCGATCGCGGAAGGTCTACTGCAGACATTACGTACGTGGGGCAACCGGGAGATCGGGTGGAAATCACGTTAAAGAGAACCGCTGAATCGGAACCTCCTGTTGTTCAAAGCTTTGAAATGTCGCGCATGCAAACCGAGATGCAGCTGCCTACGGGTGTTCCCAACGAGACCATATCCGAATTACCGTCAAGGCTGATTGTCGAGTCGGTCAATCAAGAGAGTGCAGAATCGACGTTAGTTAGAGACAGGATGGATCGTCGGTGATCCCGGACACGGAAATGTCATCTGGGGGTCTCCTTCAACGGCTGTCTTACTGTCCCTGGGATGACGCACCGACTCCACTGAGCTCCCCTTCGAGGGAGCTCGTTACGTTGGCAGCTTCCTCCCCGGACCGCAGAAACACCGTCACCGAGTGCGCGTCGAGGTCGTCGTGGTCAAACGTCACGGCGGTCACGCCCGAGGGCACGATCGCGGCGATGAGGTCGAGCTCGGGACTTTCGTTAGTCAGGTCGTAGTCCATGTCGACAACGTCCCACTGCCCGACGCGCAGCCGCACGGATCCGGAGGTGTCGGAGCCAGGGTCTGCAAAGGCGACGCATTCCACAAGCTGCGTCCCGGCGGCGCTGCACAATTGCTCTGCGCACGTCTCAAGCTGGGCAAGTGTGGTGCGCGGCTCAGCGCAGGTATCGCACCAGACGTTGTCGAACAGCGGGGTGTCCTCCGGATCGCGGAGCCCGATGAGGGTGGCCAGGGGGCGGATGCGGAACGACCCCAGCTCGTCTAAGACCGCGTCCTCAATGTCGTCGGCCTCCACCTCGCTGGCGGGGCGCACGCCGACGCCGTTCAGTTGGAGCAGGGTTAATTCAACGAGCAGCTCATCGGATTCGGTCAAAGCGGTGTTCACAGCGGTCCCCTTACGCTAGCGTTCTTGCTCCCTATCGTAAGCCGAGGCCCAGGGGTTGCGCTTGGTGTGGCCGTAGCGCCCGCGCGGGGCGGGGGTGGACGCGGTGGTGGGGGCGTCGACAAGCAGCTCTTCTTGCTCCTGCTTGAAGCGCCGCCGCTCGCGCACCTCGGCCCACAGAAAGTAAATCAGGCCCGCCGGGGCCATGATGCCGAAGGCGATCCACTGCAGGCCGTAGGAGAGGTGGTTGCCGGTTTCCAGCATCGGCAGCGGGATGGGTTCAAGCACGCCGGACTCACCGGGGGAGAGCTGCAGGTACGACGGCGCGAGGTCGGCACCCGTGATCTCGGAGGCCTGCGCGGAGCTGATGGAGTACACCATCGCGTGGCCCTGGTCGAGTAAGGGCGCCAAGCGGTGCGGGCCTTCGTCGAGACGCAAAAGCCCCGTGATGGTGACCTGGCTGGTGGGGGCGGGGTCGATGGGAGGCACGGTGGTGCCGCCATCGGTGGCGGGGACCCAGCCGCGGTTGACCAGCATGGTTGGGCCGTTATCGATGCGAAACGGGGTGAGCACCTGGAAGGCGGGGGTTTTATCCACCGGGCGCAGGCGCAGCAGAACCTCGTCCTCGGGTACGTAGCGGCCGGTCATGGTCACGCGCGACCACTCGTCTGCGGGCGCGACCTCGCCATCGGGGGCGACAGCCGAGTACGGGACCGGATCGTTGTCGAAGGCCTCGACGATGTGCTCGTTGCGCTCGACGAGGCGCTCGTTTTTGCCGAGCTGCCAGGGCGCGAGGAAGGTAAACGCGAAGTAGGAGAACAGCGCGATCAAAATAGCCGCGATCGCCCACCCGGGGGTGAGAAAAGTCTTCCTCATAGGCACCTAGTCTAGCTGGTCGCGCACCCATTCGATAATGCCGTCGGCGCTGGCCTCGATCTGCTCGCGCGTGGTGGTGAAGCCCTCCATGCCGCCGTAGTACGGGTCCTCGACGCCGGCGCCTTCGGGCGAGGCGGGGTCGAAGGAGCGGATCAGGCGGATTTTGTCCTCGTCCACTCCGCGGACGACCAGTTCAGAGACGTGGCGCGGGTCGAGCGCGATAAGCAGGTCCGCCCCCTGCTGCGCGGCACCGAACTGCTGGGCGCGGTGGCGGGAGCCGTCGTAACCGTTGGCCTCGAGTTCCTGCAGCGCGCGCTCGTCCGCGGGGTTGCCCACGTGCCATCCGCCGATCCCCGAGGAGCTGACGCGGACCCGGTCGCCGAGCCCGGCCCGTTCAAGCTTGTCGCGCACGATCACCTCCGCCATTGGGGAGCGGCAGATGTTGCCGGTGCAGACGAAGTCGATGTGGAGTGGGTCAGAAGCCATTGATAATGTCCTTTAACTCTTCCGCGGTGTGGGCGATGTAGGTGGCAAGGTCGTACTCTCGGGCATCAGCGTAGCCCCATGTGACGGCGACGGAGGCTATGCCAAAGTGCGCCGCCCCCTCGAAGTCGTGGCGCCGATCCCCGATCATCAGGGGTTTTTCGGGCGAGACGGTGTCTAGCACGTGCGCGATCACATCGACCTTGCGCTTGCGCGGACCGTGCTCCTGCGCGGCACCGAGAAAGTCGATGTGCCGGTAGATCCCGGCGCGTTCGAGCGCCTTGCGCGCGAAGCTTTCGCCTTTCGACGTCGCCGTGACCACCTCGTAGCCCTCGGCCTTGAACTCGGCGACGAGCTCAGCCATGCCATCGAACACAGTGAAGTTGCTCCACCCTTCGCCCGCCATGTAGGTGGAGTACGCCGCCATGGCGCGCTCGTTCTGTTCCGGTGTCATCCCGAGCTGGGCGAAGGTTTCCGTCATCGGTGGGCCGGGGATGCGGCGGATGAACTCCTCGTCCGGGTGTTGCCAGTCAACCGCGTCGAGGCCGAGGAGAAAACCTTCGCGGATGCCGGGGTAGGAGTCGATGAGGGTGCCGTCGACGTCGAGAAGCAAAGTGGTGCGCATGCCTTAAAGCATGGCAGCTTTGTAGGCTGGACGCATGAGCAAAACGACGGTGGCCGATGTTGTAGCAGCGCTGGAGGCGGCGTACCCGCCGGCGCTGGCCGAGGACTGGGACAAGGTGGGGCTGATCTGCGGTGACCCTGACGACGAGGTGTCCAATGTCGCCTTCGCCCTCGACTGCACCCTCGAGGTGGCCCAGCGGGCGGTGGAGATCGGCGCGCAGATGCTCGTCGTGCACCATCCGCTGCTGTTGCGGGGGGTGTCGTCGGTGGCGGCGGACACGCCGAAGGGCAAGGTCATCCACACTCTGCTGCGTGGCGGGGTCGCGCTCTTCGCGGCGCACACGAACGCTGACTCGGCGCGCCCGGGCGTCTCCGATCTGCTCGCCGAGTTAGTGGGTATCACCCCGGGCCGGCCAATAAGGCCGATTCGGCGCGGTGGGACGGACAGGTGGGGCGTCAACGTGCCCCGGGAGAGTGCAGACAGCGTCATGGAGGCGATGTTCGCGGCTGGCGCCGGCGCGATCGGCGATTACGAGCGCTGCTCCTTCCGTTTCGAGGGCACCGGCGGGTTCACGCCGCGCGCCGGCGCCAACCCGACCGAGGGCACGATCGGCCAGCCTTTCTCGGGTCCTGAGGTCCGTGTCGAGTTCGTCGCCCCTTCACGCCTGCGCACCTCGCTTATCGACGCCCTGCGCGACGCCCACCCCTACGAAGAGCCCGCCTTCGACATCGTGGCTATCGCGGACGACACCCCGCTCGACAGCGCCCCCGGCTTGGGTCGGGTGGGTACGCTTCCCGAACCGATGACGCTGCGCGATTTCACACAGCAGGTCGCCGACGCGCTTCCGGAAACCGCCTGGGGCGTGCGCGCCGCGGGCGACCCGGAGCAGATGGTGCGCACGGTGGCGGTGTCCTCCGGCTCCGGCGACGGCTTCCTTTCTGATGTCGCAGCGCTCGGCGTCGACGTCTACGTCACCTCGGACCTGCGCCACCACCCGGTGGACGAGCACCTGCGCGCCGGCGGGCCAGCGGTGATCGATACAGCGCACTGGGCCTCGGAGTTTCCGTGGACGACCCAGGCGAAAGGTATCGTTGATGCTTTAGACGTTAACACCGAGATCGTCTCCATCCGCACGGACCCGTGGACCGTCTCCGCCCACCCGCGAACATAAGAAAGAAGGGCTACATTCGTGAACCTCTCTCCCGACAAGCAGATGGTGCTGCTCGAGCTCGCCGACGCCGACCGTGCCCAGCGCCACCCAACGCGCCTGAGCGCGGAGGAGAAGGAGCTTGCCGACCTCACCACGCAACGTGAGCGCCTCGCCTCCGCCGCGGCCGCGGCGCAGATGGCGGTGGACGACCTTGAGCTGGACATCCTGCGCATCCAGGAGGACGAGCGCAAGCTGAAAAAGCGCGACCTGGACAATAAGCGCCAGCTCACCGCGGAAACCGACCCGGAGCGGCGCAAGGACCTCGAGCACGACCGCTACGCCGCGAAGTCGCGCCTGGCCGATCTGTACTACGAGCTCAAGGAAGCCCACGGCGAGGTCAAGGCGTTGCGCAACAACCGCGACATCCACGGTGCGCGCCTCGATGAGATGGACCGCAAGGTCGAGGTCGCCCGCCGCGCGGTCGAGGCGCTGCCCCCGCGCGAGGTCGTCGACACCGACCAGCTGCGCGGCCAGCTGCCCGCGGAGGTGCTCTCGCTTTACGACGACGTCGGGGCAGCAGCCTTCAACGGCCGCACCTGCAACGCCTGCTTCATCACGCTGCCGCAGGCGGAGCGCACCGAGGTTCTCAGCGCTGACCCCGACGAGGTGCCAATGTGCCCCAACTGTGGTGCTCTGCTTGTGCGCGTCGCGCCGGCGGGGGAGTAGGCATTGAAGGTCAGCGTGTACACCGACGGCGGTTCGCGCGGCAACCCCGGCGTTGCCGGCTCCGGGTCCGTCGTCTACGGCGCCGACGGCACAACGCTCGCGGAAGTCGCCTACGTCGTAGGGCAGAAATCCTCCAACAACGTCGCTGAATACCACGGTCTGCTGCGCGGATTGGAGGCGGCGCGCGAGGCAGGCGCCACCGAGGTCGAGGTCTACATGGACTCCAAGCTTGTGGTCGAGCAGATGAGCGGGCGCTGGAAAATCAAACACCCCGACATGGCTGATCTCGCCCGCCAGGCCCGATCACTGGCCGCCGGGTTTTCGTCTGTGACCTACACCTGGGTGCCGCGCGCCAAGAACAAGAAAGCCGACGAGCTGTCCAATGTCGCGATGGATGCCGCGGCCGCCGGGGCGAAGCCGGGCATCGTCGGGGCGAAAAAGGAGGCCAGCGCGCAGCACGAGGTCGCCAGCCCCGCGCACTGGTCGGGCACCGACGCACCCCGGACACGTTTTATCCTGCTGCGCCACGGCCAGACCGAGCACTCCGCGGCCCGCCTGTATTCCGGGTCCTCCGATCCGGAGCTCACCGACATCGGCCACGACCAGGCCCGCCGCGCCGCTCGCGCCGTAACCGCGCTTGGCGGGGTCGACCTCATTGTCACCTCCCCGCAAACCCGCGCCCGGCAAACCGCCGATGCCTGCGCCGAAGCCCTGGGCATCACCGACGTCGTCATCGACGATGAGCTCCGCGAAATGGACTACGGCGAGTTCGATGGCCTGTCGCGCGAGGAGTGCATGGAGCGTTTTGCGGAGGAGTTTGACGTGTGGCAGGCGTCGTCAAGCAATGCTCCCCCCGGCGGGGAATCGCTCGCCGCGCTGCACCGGCGCATCACGAGGGCGCGCCTGGCGCTGCAAAAACAGCACGAAGGTGCGACGATTTTGGTGGTCACGCACATGACGCCGATCAAATCGATCATTCGCCAGGCACTCGGTGTGGGCGCGGAGGCGTTCAAGCACATCTATCTTGATCTGGCGAGCATTTCCGTGGTGGAATTCTATGACGATTATGGGGTCGTACGCTGCGTAAACGATGTTGCGCACCACCGGTAGAGTATAGTTTCTAAACGCGAATGAGTCGGCCGGGTGATCGCGGCTCCCCGAACCACCGTGTACACGGGTAGGCGGGGGTCGAGGAAAGTCCGGACTCCATACGGGCACGGTGGTTGCTAACGGCAACCCGGAGTGATCCGCGGGAAAGTGCAACAGAGAGTAGACCGCCTGCCCCTCGTGGCAGGTAAGGGTGAAAGGGTGCGGTAAGAGCGCACCGGCATGCGTGGTGACACGCGTGGCCAGGTAAACCCCACCGGGAGCAAGGCAAGAGCCCCCGCTTTTTGGAAGCGGAGGTTGTCGGACGCGACGAGGCTGCCCGCCCATGTCCGAAGGTAGCTGCTGGAGGCCCCCAGCGATGGGAGGTCCAGATGGATGATCGCCGCCCGGTCTTGAGGCTGGGCACAGAATCCGGCTTACAGGCCGGCTCATTCGCGCTGCCCGCTCGCCCTAAACCCGGACGCGCAAAATTGGGGGTATTCCACCGAAACTCAGGGCATGTTGGGGGTGTCCGAGTTTAGGGTCAGCGAGTTATCCACAGGCCGGGCCGCGCCGAGTGACACGGTGTGCAATCCGTGCAAAGGTTTGCGCATGGGGGAAAACGAACTGCACACGCTGCTGCACACCATGCTTGACACGCGCCTGCTCAAACGGCACGACGTCTATGTCCGGAAAGACATCGCCGACGGCAAGTACGCCTTTCTGGCGCCCACCCAAGTCATCCCGAGGCAACTTTATGCCGCACTGACACCATGGCAGGCCTTTTTCCTCCGCGCCGTGGCGGTGGGGCGCAGCATGCGCAAAGGTGTTGTCATCTCGCGCGCCGCGGCGACGCTGCACGGGATGTGGACGATCGGCACAACCCGACAGGTGGAGGTGGCGTTGCCGAGTGGCGGCACGCCGTCGAAAAGCAAGCGCATGCCGCTGGTGCGCTACCGCGTTGCGACGTTCCGGGACGACGAGGTCGAAAACGTTTACGGCGTGCGCGCGACAACTGCGCTGCGCACCTTCATCGATGTCGCCCGCTACAACACCTTCGCCGACGGCCTTGTCGCCGCGGATTGGCTGCTCTCGGTGCGCGGCTACACGCCTGCACAGCTGAAAACGGAGGTTCACCGGATGAGCAGGTTCGTCGGCAAGGCCAAGGTGCTCATGTGCGTGGACTGGGCGACGAAGCACGCGGATTCACCCTTCGAGAGCTGGTTTCGCGCCGGTCTCATCGAGCGAGGGGTGCGCGGATGGCGGTTCCAGCCCGTGATCGGGCGCTACCGGCCGGACTTTCTTTTCGACGATTTCCTCATCATCGGAATCGATGGCAAGTCCAAGTACGCCGAGCAGACTGCCGAGGTGCTCCTGCGTGAGCGTGATCGCGAAAGGCAGCTGACGAACATGGGTTACGTGTTTTTCCGCCTGTACCCAGAGGACGTGATACAACGACTTGATGACGTGCTGGCCGAGATTGACAGGGTGCGGGCTACGCGCACTCTGCGGCCGGAGGGGGCCTGATCCTCTTCTACCTAAACCCGGACGCCCCCAACCTGCTCCGAGTTTAGGGTGAGTGCCCCCAACCTTGCGTATCCGGGTTTAGGGCGAGCAGGCGAGCGCCCACGCCTGCGCCCCGCCGGGATCTTTGCAACAATGGCGGGTTATGAAGCTGTATGCGGCGCCCCTGAACTTTCGAGACATCGCGCGTGAATTCAATGTGCCCACGGAGTTCACTGCGCAGCAGCACGAGGCGGCACAGGGCCTGACGGACTCGTTGCTGCACACGCGCCGAGATGCCCGCGACATCGAGTTCGTCACCATCGACCCGCCCGGCTCGATGGATCTGGACCAGGCTGTGTGCATTGAGCGCTCCGCAAGCGGATACACGGTGCATTACGCCATCGCGGACGTCGCTGCGTTCGTCGAGGGGACTGACAATCCGGTGCGCGCGGAATCGCTCAAGCGCGGCCAGACGATCTACCTTCCCGACGAACCCGCCCGGCTGCACCCGCCCGAGCTGAGCGAGGGATCGGCATCACTGCTTCCCGACGTCGACCGCCCCGCCGTGCTGTGGACCTTCCAGCTCGACTCCAGCGGCGAGGTCACCGACACCTTCGTCGAGCGCGCGCTTGTGCGCAGCCGCGCCCGGTTCGACTACGACGAAGTGCAGGAGGGGATGGACCGTGGCGTTGTGCATGCGTCGATTAGCTTGCTTGCAGAGGTAGGCACGCTGCGGCAGGAAAGTTCACTGCGGCGCGAGGCGATCAACCTGCGGCTGCCGAGCGTGCGCGTGGTGGAGACCGGGGAGGGCCGTTTCGAGCTGGTCATCGAGCCGCGCCACCCCGTGATGGACTACAACTCCGAGATTTCACTGCTGACCGGCATGGCCGCCGGCCAGATGATGGTGCAGGCCGGGAAGGGTTTTCTGCGCACGCTCAGCCCAGCCACAAACGGTGCGGAGAAGGAATTTCGCCAGGAAATGCGCAACCTTGGCTTTAGCATCGGCGGCGAGCCAGTCGGCGAGTTCCTCGCCCGCGTCAATGCGGACACCCCGCGCGGCATGGCCGTGATGCGAGAAGCCCAGAAGCTGCTGCGCGGCGCGGGCTACATTAACCTCGAGGACAAGGAACCGGAGGTCCACGCGGGCATCGGCGGCTACTACTCGCACGTCACCGCCCCGCTGCGCAGGCTCATTGACCGCTACGCCACCGAGGTCTGTCTCGCCATCTGCGCCGGCACTGAACCCCCGGCGTGGGTGGCGGAGGGGGCGAACCAGGTAGTGAAGACGATGGGGCGCACCTCGCAGTTGGCCAACACGGTGGATCGGGCGTGCCTGAACCTCACCGAGGCGACCGTGCTCAAACCCTGGGTCGGGCAGAATTTCCAGGCTGCTGTGCTGAAGACGGAAGAGGAGCACGATGCGTCGCGCATCTTCGTTATTGATCCGCCCGTCCTGGCGCCGTGCCTGGGCCAGCCTGAGGAAGGCGTGGAAACGAGCGTGAGTCTCGTCCGGGCGAGCGTCGCCGAGCGCGAGGTCACCTTCGCCTGGCCGGCGGACTAAAGCTTATCGACGCTCGCCACAGTGCCCGGCAAAATCTCCACAACCTCGTGGTCCGCGCCCATTGCAGAGAGAAACTCTTGCGCTTTGACCAGCGGAACGAACGCGATCACGGCCTGCGACATCCCGGCGGCAGCCGGGCGCGCGGAGACGGCGCCGCGGGCGTGGGCCAGCGCCACAAGATCGTCCGGGGTGACAATGTCGTGAGCCTCGGACGGGGAGTTGAGCAGGGTAAATAGCTCGTCGGTGCGCCGCGAGCGCAGTGCCTTCGCCGCCGCCAGGGAGCGCAGTGTTTCCGACTCGCAGTAGCGCACCCAGTCGCGCGCCGTGTGCGGGTCGGGGGCGGTGTCGACGCCAGCGATGTCGCGTCGCGCCTGCACCCATTCCACGACCCGCTCGGCCGCGCCGGGCAGCTGGCGCAGCGACGAAACACCGAAGTTGGTGCAGGCCTCGTCGATGAAAGCGCGGCGGGCGGTGATGCGCTGCGCCTGCTCGGCGTGCGGCGTGCCCAAGGAATGCGCGACGGAGAAGATGCGCACGCCCAGGCGGCTCGGGTGCGGGGCGTGGGTGACGGAGCCGTCGGCGTAGTCAATCACCGAGACCGTATCACTCGCACCGCGCAGCGCGGCCGTGTGGCGGGCGCGCAGGATGGACAGGGAGGAGTTCGCGGATGCGGCCGCCGAGCAGATCTCGGCGAGGCGTGCACGGGTGGGGGCCTCGTCGAGCTCGGCGGTGCCCGCGAGGTCGGCCAGCGCCAGGGCGAGTGCGGCGTCTCCCGCGTATAGCGCGCCGAGGCCGCCGCCGGCGGTGATGTCGGAGGCGATCGAGATGTCTAGGCCGTTGATGTCGCGCGGGAGGATCTGGCGCGCACCCATGGCCTGGACGAGGCCGGCGATGCGTCGCAGTGCGCGCGACTCGAGGGAGGACGAAGCGTCGGGCAGGGGGGCGTCGAGAAGCGAGGCGAGGGGGACCTGCGTCGCCATGGAAAAACCGCCGGCGGCATCCACGGTGACGCCGAGAACGCCGTCTGTGCGCGGCGACACGGCCGCCGAGACGCGCTGATGCGACAAACCGACCACCGTCACGCCGCCGAAATGATCGACGTTTTCACCGATCAGCACCCACGTTGCCGGGGCGGACGCCACGTGCTTGGCCGCGGCACCCGTCGCTGACTCGTGCAGCTGCGCGGCGCGCTCAACGCTAGACGGGGACTGGTCGGACCACACGGCCATGAGCACACACCCTTTTGGAGAAATCTTGCGAGCAAACGTTGAGCCCAGATTACCAACCCGTCGCGACAGGTAGTCTGGACCTACTTACAGAAACCGAAAGGGAGGAGTCGACGATGGCTGACGAGCAGTTCTACTACAACCCCACCACCGGCGAAGTCACTCAGGGCAAGGAAGCTGCCTGGGATGAGCGCATGGGCCCCTACGCCACCCGCGAGGAAGCGGAGGCGGCGCTGCAGACCGCGAACGCGCGCAACAAGGCAGCCGACGCAATCGAGGAGGCCGACGAGAATTGGGGCAAGCCGGCCTCCTGGGAGAAGTAAAAGCCCTTAAGCCTTGATCTTGGAAAAGGCTTTCTTCACCTCGCGGACCGAGGACTCGTAGCCCTCGAGCGCCTCCTCGCCGCGGGCCAGCTCGCGCTGGTAGAGCATGCCGTAGGCGAATGTGTCCTCGCCGCGGCCCCGGGCCTCTTCGGCGAGGCGCTGGATGCGATCGCGCGAGGTCACCGCGTCCTGGAAGTCGCCGAGCAGCGACTGCAGCGTCTTGCATGCCTTGGCGAGGCGCTCCGATTTCACGCCAGCACCCTGGGCGGCGACAGCCGCGTAGCGCAGTTTCTTGGCCGCCTTGCGCATGTCGTGGACGTACTCCTCGCGGTCGTGCAGCGGCAGATCGGTGTCGTGGTAGTACTTCTGCACCTTCGCGTCGCGCTTGGTCACCTTCTTGAAGGCCTCGGCGAGGTGGTCGTAGAGGATCGCCTTAGACGCGCCCTTGGTCGACTTATCGTCTTTGCCCAAGTCTTTGCCGCTGTCGTCTTCGATCCCGGCGGCGATCTCGGCGCTGACCGGCGGGTTGGCCAGCAGGGCGTCGATGTCGTCGAGAAGCGTCAAGAAGCGCTCGGAGTTGAGCATGCCGATGATCTCCTCGTGCGCGGCCTCGTAGTCGGCGCGCATGTCGCCGCGGATGTGTTCAGCCGCGGCGTCGTCGATAAGCCCAGACTCGTCGGAGTCGAGCAGCTCGATGAAGCGCTCCTCAACGACCTCCGCGTCGCGCGCGACACCCAAGGTCGCGGCGGTGTCTTTCAGCTCGGCCTCGAGGTGTCCGAGTTGCTCGCCTTCCAAGATTCCCTCGAAGGTTTCCAAAAGCGAACGCATCTCACGTGTGGACACGCGCATCTGGTGCACCGAGTCCCACTCGTCGGCACGCACGCGCGGGTCCCAGCTCACAATGGAGTCACGGTGGCCGCGCAGCGCTTCGACCACAGCGCCCTCCGGGGACTGAGGGTCGAGCCCCGTCTCTGTCAGGTGCGGAGGCAGGGGGGCGGAGTGCAACGAGTCGCCGAGAGCGGTAAACAGCTTCGAGGGCGAGGAGGACTTGCGCGCGCCGGAGGAGATCAAAAAGCTCGTCGCTTGGTGGATCAGCTCGGCACCGGCCTCGGTGCCGGCGGTAAACGCGCTGAGTTCGACTTCCCACTCGCGCCACGACGAGCGCTCGCCGCCCGGCAGGAGCGACCACGCGGTGACGTGGTCGTCGCAAAATTCGGCGACCTTCTCACCCGTCGGGGAGCCGAGCGAGATAACGACGCGGCGGTTATCCACCTGCGCAATCGGTGAGAGTCGGGCGTTGCGCACGATGGCGCGGACGTTGTCGGTCAACTCCGCCGGAATTTCGGAGGGGTTGCCCAACTCGGCCCGCAGCTCGGTGCGGGCGGAGCCGGCCGGGAGTTTCAGGTGCCAGCCGTCGTCGTCGCCGCCCGTGCGGCGGCGCAGGGTGATTTTCGCCCGCGTCAGGCGTAGATCGTCCGTGTCGTAGTAGATCGCGGTCAGGTTGTGCTCCTCGGTGGACAAGATCTCGTCCACCCCCGGCAGTTGTGTCAGGTCGGGAATGCCGGTGGTCTCGTCGACCGCTAGCTTGACCTCCACTTCGAGGAAAGTCTCTACGTCAGATTCCGCGTTGCCTGTTTTCTCAGACATGGGTCACCGGCCTTTCTGTTAGCACATCGGTGCACACGACTTTACCGGGATTAACACGCAAACGGCGCTAGAGTAGGCGGGTATGAACAGCCAACAGGAAAACGTGCTTCAAAAGGTCGACGAACAGGACATTTCGTTTATCCGGTTGTGGTTTACGGATATTTTGGGCTCCCTGAAGACGATTATGATGTCGCCCGCGGAACTCGAGGCCGCCTTCGATGAGGGCGTCGGCTTCGACGGCTCCTCCATTGAAGGGTTTTCGCGGATCTCCGAATCCGATACGCTGTTGCGCCCCGACCCGTCGACCTACCAGGCGTTGCCCTTCGACGAGGAAGTTGGCCTGCAAACGGCCCGGATGTTCTGCGACATCACCATGCCCGACGGCGAGCCGCTGTTCGCGGATCCGCGCCAGGTCCTGCGCCGGCAGATCCAGGAGGCGCGCGACGCCGGGTTCGAGTTCATGGCCAGCCCCGAGATCGAGTTTTACGCGGTCAAGCCTGTGCAGCCCGGAGAGATGCCGCGCCCGGCGGACTACGGCGGCTACTTCGACCAGGCCAAGCGCAACGTGGCACCGAAGTTTCGCCGCATGTCCATCTCCGCGCTCGAGTACATGGGTATTGTCACCGAGTTCTCCCACCATGAGGCCTCGCCGGGGCAGCAGGAGATCGATCTGCGCCACACGAACGCGCTGACGATGGCGGATAACATCGTCACCTTCCGCTACATCGTCAAAACCATCGCGGAGGCCAACGGCATCCACGCGACGTTCATGCCCAAGCCGTTCGCGGACAGGGATGGTTCCGCGATGCACACCCATTTTTCGCTGTTCGAGGGCGAGACCAACGCCTTCCACGACCCCGACGACGAGTTCTCGCTGTCGAAGACGGGCCGCCTGTTCATCGCCGGCATCATCGAGCACGCCAACGAGATCTCGGCCGTGACCAACCAGTGGGTCAACTCCTACAAGCGTCTGCAATTCGGTTCCGAGGCACCCACCGCCGCGACGTGGGGCGTGTCCAACCGCTCCGCGATGGTGCGGGTTCCCACCTACCGCCTGCACAAGGCGGATTCTCGCCGCATCGAGGTGCGCTCGTTGGACTCCGCCTGCAACCCTTACCTCGCGTTCGCCGCGGTTCTCGCCGCGGGCCTGAAGGGAATCAACGAGGGCTATGAGCTCGATGAACCCGCGCGTGACGACGTCTTCTCCCTGACGCGCCGGGAGCGTCGCGCGATGGGCTACCGGGATTTGCCGAACTCGCTGGACCAGGCTCTGCGGCACCTGGAGAAGTCGGAGTTCATGGCCGAGGTGCTCGGCGAGCAGGTCTACGAGTTCTTCCTGCGCTCAAAGTGGGACGAGTGGCACAACTACACCTCCCAGATCACCCGCTGGGAGATCGACAACCACCTGGACCTGTGACATGTGTGTTTTAGAAGATCTCGGTTTTTCCGGTGACGACCTGTCGGTCGTGCGCGCCACTGTGGCCGGGGCCGCCGACCCGGAGCTCGCCGCGCACGCCCTTTCGCGGCTGGCGGAAACCCTGGGCGACGATGTCGCGGAGCTGCGCACGTCGTTAAGCACCAACGCGGTATTGCGAACCCGCCTGTTTGCCCTGCTCGGCGGGTCCACTGCGCTGGGGGATCACTTGGTGGCGCACCCCGAGCAGTGGCGCCTGCTAGAGAAGCCGCTGCCCGAGCCCGACGAGGTAATGCGCACCATGCTCGACGCAGTCGAAGCGGTGCCGGAGCCCGGTTCCACGGCGAACGAACAGGGCACCACCGCGGGCACCTACCGCGCGAGTGAGACGTACCTCGACGGGACGAACGCGCGGAACGCGCTGCGCTATGCGTACCGTACGCTGATCATGCGTTTCGCGGCGGCTGATCTCGCGGGCACTTTTGCGGCGTCGAAACGCAGTGGCAACGACCAGCCCATGATGGGCTACCGGGCCATCACCCACATGCTGACCGTGTGCGCCGACGCCGCGCTCACGGCGGCGCTTGCCGTGGCGATGCGCGTGGTCTACAACGACGAAGAAGCCGACTGCCGCCTCGCCGTGCTGGCGATGGGCAAAAGTGGTGCCGGCGAGCTCAACTACATTTCGGACGTGGACGTCATCTTCGTTGCCGAGCCGGCGAACGCGAACGCCACGAAGCTGGCCTCGGAGTTCATCAAGCTGGGCTCGGCCTGCTTCTTCGACGTTGATGCCAACCTGCGCCCGGAGGGCAAGTCCGGCGCGCTGGTGCGCACGCTGGATTCACACCTGGCCTACTACAAAAGGTGGGCGGAGACCTGGGAGTTCCAGGCGTTGCTCAAGGCCCGACCGATGACGGGCGACTTAGAGCTCGGGCAGCAGTACGTTGACACGCTCTCCCCGCTGGTGTGGGAGGCGAGCCAGCGCGAGTCTTTCGTCGATGATATCCAGGCGATGCGTCGTCGCGTGTTGGAAAATGTGCCGAAGGACATGCGCCTGCGCGAGCTGAAGCTGGGCCACGGGGGGTTGCGCGACGTCGAGTTCGCGGTCCAGTTGCTGCAGCTCGTTCACGGGCGTTTCGACGAAACGCTGCGCAACCCCAACACCGTCGTCGCGCTCGAAGCTCTCACCAACGGCGGTTACATCGGCCGCGAGGACGCGCGCCAGCTTATCGACGCCTACGGGTTCCTGCGCCTGCTCGAGCACCGTCTGCAGCTGCACCGCTTCAAACGCACGCACACACTCCCGGCCAACGACGATGATGCTGCCCGGCGCTGGCTCGCCCGCTCCGCCGGTTTTACCCCGTACCGCCAGAAGAGCGCCGTGGAGCGGATGGATGAGAAGCTGCGCAAGGTACGCAAGTCCGTCTCCCAGCTCCACGAGAGGCTGTTCTACCGCCCGCTGCTGTCCGCCGTGGTGGACCTGTCCGTCGGCGAAGCGACGCTGTCGGCCGAGACAGTCAAGGCCCAGCTCAAGGCGCTGGGCTACCGTCACCCGGCGCGCGCGTACGAGCACCTCAGCGCGCTGGTCAAGGGCAGCTCACGCAAGGCGAAACTGCAGGCGATTTTGCTGCCGACGCTGATGAAATGGCTCGGCGACACAGCCGACCCGGGCGCCGGCCTGCTCAATTACCGCAAGCTTTCGGAGGCGGCGGAGGACAAGAGCTGGTTCTTGCGGATGCTTCGCGACGAAGGGGTGGTCGGCCAGCGCCTCATGCACATCCTGGGGACCTCGCCCTACATTGCGGACCTGATTATTTCCTCCCCGGACGTGGTGCAGTTGCTCGGCGACGGTGCGAGCGGGCCGAAACTGCTCGACGTCGAACCCGACCAGGTGTACAAGGCCATCCTCGCTGCCACCAAGCGCCACGAGGACCCTGCCCGGGCGGTGGAAATCGCCCGCTCGCTGCGCCGCGCGGACCTCGCACGCATTGCTGCCGCCGACCTGCTCGGCTTCATGGATGTGCGCCAGGTGTGCATCGAGTTGACCTGGGTGTGGGAGGCGGTGCTCGAGGCCGCGCTGCGCGCGGAAATCCGGGCGGACCTGCACGCCACGAACAAACAGGACCCGCCAGCGCGCATCGCGGTGATCGGGATGGGCCGCCTCGGCGGCGCCGAGCTGGGCTACGGTTCCGACGCCGACGTGATGATCGTCGCCGAGCCTTCGGACGGGGTGGAGGAATCCGAGGCGGTGGCCTGGGCTGTGCGCATCATCGACCAGATGCGCACCCGCCTGTCAACCCCCTCGGGCGACCCGCCCCTGGAGGTCGATCTGGGCCTGCGCCCAGAGGGGCGCTCGGGGGCGGTGGCGCGCACCATCGCCTCCTACGAGCGCTACTACCGCGAGTGGGGTGAGGTGTGGGAGAAGCAAGCTCTGCTGCGCGCCACCGAAATCGCCGGCGACGAGGAAGTGGGCAAGGCGTTTCTGCACGCGATCGACCCGTTCCGCTACCCGGAGTCTGGGGCGTCGAAGGCCGACATCCGCGAGATCCGGCGCATCAAGGCGCGCGTGGACGACGAGCGCCTGCCCCGCGGCGCGGACCGCGCCACCCACACCAAGCTTGGCCGCGGCGCGCTTAGCGACGTCGAGTGGACCGTGCAGCTTCTGACGATGATGCACGCCCACAACCACCCGCGGCTGCACAACACCTCAACGCTGCAGGTGCTCGATTACCTCGACGAGCTCGACGATCCGGAGGTGATCCGCGGCGCCCAGGCCCGCACACTGCGCACTGCGTGGCTCGCGGCGACGAACGCGCGAAACGCGCTGGTGCTGGTCTCGGGCAAGCGCACGGACCAGTTGCCCGCGCCGGGCCCGCAGTTGGCGCAGGTCGCCGGTTCCGCAGGCTACGACCCGGAGGACCAGCAGCAGTTCCTGGAGGACTACCTGCGCGACACCCGCCGTGCCCACCAGGTGGTTGAGGAGGTGTTCTGGGGAGAGGCCCCGTCGCTCGAGTTCGATTAGCTATACAGTAGGCGGGTATGGCTATCAATTTGAGTGTTGACGTGAGTTCGGCGACGTTCGCGGACCTGGCGGCGTTGGTGGAGGCGGCGCGCGCGGCAGGCGTCGATAAGCGATCCGCCCTCGAACTCGATGGCACCACGCTCATAGTGCGGGCGGAATCACCCGTGGCGACGCCAGCGAAACGCGAGTCGGGCTCCGCGCCGCTTGGCGACGCCGCGATCCGCTCCGTCATCGACATCCTTAACGGCCGGCTCGAACCGCCGCGCCCCTAGGGGTGCCGCTTGAGGCTGGGTTGAGGTTTAGTAGCTACAGCGCGCAGACTCCGAGTGAGCACCTAGCGTGCTCGCCTGCCACGGACCACGTAGTAACGCGAGGTGAACAACCCGGCGAGCAGCATGCCCCAGAGGATGAATGCGGCAACCCAGGCGTAGCGGAAGTCGCCCCAGGTGTAGGTGCCGTCGGGCGCTGCGGCGTCGAGAAGCAGGCCGATGAGCTGCGCGGAAATCATGCCTGTGAAAAAGCCGCCCATGTTGCCCAGGCCCGTGCCGGAGGCGACGATGCTGCGCGGCATTTCCTCGCGGATGGTGTCGAACCCGAAGTTCGACACCGGCGTGGCCAGGCCCATAATCACGGCGAGCACGATGAGCGCACCGAAGCCGCGGGAAGTGGGGGAGGCGAAAAAGATGATCCAGGTGGCGCAGTGCAGCGATGCGACCAGCGCTGCGGCAAGGTCGCGGTTTTCGCCCGTGCGCGCTGATAGCGGTGCGAGGCACGGCCCGCCGAGCATTGTGGTCACGGTGAACACCGTCAGCACCGTCCCCGCCTGGGCGGCGCTTAAGCCCATGCCCTGGATCATCAGCGGCATACCCCACAGCAGGGCAAAGTTGATCATGAAGAACATGCCCAGGCCGTGGATGGTGAATGCCTCCCAGCACAGTGGCGAGCGCAGTACGCGAGCAACGATCTGGCGCACCGGGAGTCGCGTTGTCGCCCCGGTTTTCACCAGCGCGTCGGGCGAATCCGCCACGGCGACAAACGCCGCGAGCGCGACGAGTGTCCCCACCGCGCCGAGTGAGACAAAGGCAACCGTCCAGCCCCGGGCTTGAAGCAGGTGGAGAAACGGGATCGCCGACAGGAGTTGTCCGAGTTGGCCGGTTGCCGAGGTCAGTTGCGTAAACAGCGGCGTGCGGCGCATCGGAAACCAGTAGGGCAACAGGCGCAGCGCGGAGAGGAACGCGGTGGCGTCGCCCGCGCCGATGAGCACGCGCGCGGCAATGGCCAGCGGGTAGGAGTCAGTGAATCCGAGGATGACCTGGCCGGTGGACATGACCAGCGCTCCTGTCACGAGCATGAATCGCGGGCCGCGGTGGTCGATGAGTAGTCCCACCGGGATCTGCGCCAGCGCGTACACGCCGACCTGCACGGAGGTAAACACTGCGATGCGCGAGGCGTCGACGTCGAAGCGGTCCATTGCGGCGAGCCCCGCCACCCCGAAGGAGGTTCGCCCCGTCACCGCCACGACGTAGTCGGCCACCGCCGCAAGCCAGATCACTACAGCTCGGGGGGTTACGCGGTCACGGGGGTGGAAAGAGGACATGTGAGTGAACGTACTCCAGGGCCCCGCCTTGTACAGTGGTAGACCGTGGATTACATTTCAACGCGCGATTCCAAGGCCTCGGCCGCCAAGTTCACCGACATCCTTTTGACGGGCCTTGCTCCCGACGGTGGTCTCTACCTGCCAGCCGTCTACCCGCGCATTACGCCCGAGCTTCTCGACGCTTGGCGCACGCTTCTCGACGCCCAAGGCTACGCAGCCCTCGCCGCCGAGGTGGTGAAACTCTTCGTCGACGACATCCCGCCGGCGCAGATCGAGGAGATCACCGCGCGCGCTTACCGCACCCCGGTGTTTTCCACCGAGGAGATCGTCCCGGTAACAAAACTCGATGACGCCCTCTACATCGCGCACCTGTCCGAGGGCCCCACCGCGGCGTTCAAGGACATCGCGATGCAGCTGCTCGGCGAGCTGTTCGAGTACGAGCTGACGCGCCGCGGCGAGGAGCTCAACATTCTCGGCGCCACCTCCGGCGATACCGGATCTTCCGCCGAGCACGCGATGCGCGGGCGCGACAACATCCGCGTGTTCATGCTGACCCCGGCCGGGCGCATGACCGCGTTCCAGCAGGCGCAGATGTTCGGCCTTGATGATCCCAACATCTTCAACATCGCCCTCGACGGGGTCTTTGACGACTGCCAGGACGTGGTCAAGGAGGTGTCCGCAGACGCGGCGTTCAAGGCGAAGTACCGCATTGGGGCAGTCAACTCCATTAACTGGGCGCGACTTCTTGCTCAGACGGTGTACTACATTTCCACTTACCTGCGCGTCACCGAATCCAACGACGAGGAGATCTCCTTCTGCGTGCCCACCGGCAACTTCGGCGACATCTGCGCGGGCCATGTGGTCAAGCAGATGGGGCTTCCGATTGACAAGCTCATCGTGGCCACCAACGAAAATGACGTGCTGCACGACTTCTTCTCCGGCGGCAACTACCGCCCGCGTTCGGCGGCCGAGACCCACGCAACTTCTAGCCCGTCGATGGACATCTCGCGGGCCTCGAACTTCGAGCGCTTCATTTTCGACGCCACCGGGCGCGACGCAACCGTGACGGAGGAGCTCTTTGCAGTGAAAGCGAAGCAGGGTGGCTTCTCCGCGGACGATCTCGGCGACCCGGAGTGCATGGAGCGCATCCGCGAGGACTTTGGTTTCCTTTCGGGCACGTCCACCCACGCCGACAGGGTGGCCACGATCAAGGCTGTCCACGAGAAGTACGACTACCTGATTGACCCGCACACGGCTGACGGCATGTTTGTCGCGCAAGGCGTGGCGCAGCAGGTTGACACCCCGATCGTGGTGCTGGAGACAGCGCTGCCGGTGAAGTTTTCGGAGACGATTTCAGAAGCGCTGGGCTTCGCCCCGGACGTGCCGGAGAGGTTCGCGCACGTCTTGGATGCCGAGCGCCACGTTGTGGACCTGCCCAACGATGCCGATAAGGTGAAGGACTACATTATCGACTCGATCCAGAGCACGGACGTTTAACGCTTGAGTTTCAAGGGGGCAAGTTATGGCACAGGAGCAGTTCGCGGGCAAGGAGTACTTCGCGGAATTCGACCCGGAGAAGTTCATCAACGACCTGAAGAATAACCAGGCTGAGAACGACGACACCCAGGAAAGCCTCAGTGAGCAGTCCTAATCCGCAATCGGCGCGGCACGCGGCCCCGGTGCGGGGCGTCGGGATTGGAGCCTGGACGACGATCCTGGTCATCACCCTGTTCACGGTTGCGATGATCGTGTGGGCGGGGATCAACGCGTCGCAGTTTCCGACCGCCACCATCCAACAGCGCCAGGCGCTCGAGGCCGTGCAGACCCCGGGCGACAACGCCGGCGCCCCGCCACCGGCCCCGGCGGAGGTCCCTGCGGGCGAGGTGGTCAACGTCGTTCGCATGCCCAGCTTCGCCCTGTGGGCGCCGGGCACGCTGATCCAATCCACGGATCACTACCCGCGCCCCGGCGAGGCCTTTACCGCGCAGTCGTGCACCGTCGCGTTTTCCTTCAGCAACGCCGAGGGCCGGAATTTCGCCGTCACGGCTGGCCACTGCGGTCGCGAGGGGGATCTGGTGTGGCCGACAAACGCGACCACGGTGCAGGACTACGCGACCGAGGTGGGTCACTTCATTTACTCGGGCCTCTACAGCGAAGGCGCGCCGGATATTGACGTTGCCGTGATCGAGATCACGGACCCGCAGCGGTACATGTCGCTGGTGGGCGACCCGATCGAGACCGGGGTCGCGCAAGATTTGGCTACCCCGCCGGGCTACATCTGCAAAACGGGAGGCACCACCGGTTACACCTGTGGGCAGTTCCAGGAGACGGGCCGCGTGCAGATCATCACGACCGATTCCGACTCCACCCGGGAAACCAAGGGCGACATCGCCGCGGTTTGCGCGGCCAAGGGAGATTCGGGCGGACCGGTGTTCCAGGACGTCAACGGGCGCGCCACCATCATCGGCGTCGTTTCCGGCACCGAGGCGGGCCGTTCAGCGGAGGAGTGCTACGAGGGGATGGACAACCCGAGGCTGATGTCGTACTCGAACATGGAGCAGACGATGCAGGTCATCAACGCTGTCGTGCCGGACGCGGTGTGGGAGATTCGCAGCATCTAACCGCGCCGCTGTGCGTCCCACTTTTCGCGGAATGCCTTTCCGGTGGGGTCTTCGAAGTACTCGTCCGGCCGGTCGACGCGTGGACCGTACTTCTCCTGCACGCGGACTTTTTCGGGGTCGTAAGCGGTGAGAACAAGCTGGTCGGTGGGTGCTACCGGTTCAAGGTCATCCCAGCTGTCGACGATCGCATCGGCAGCGGCGGTGGAATTGCTGAACCAGGTCATGGCCACCATGTGCTCAGCGGGGCGGCCGGGGTGGAAGTAGAAGGACACGGAGTCGGTCGTGCCGGCCAAGGCGTCGGTGACGTAGCTCTCAATGGCCGCCGGGCCGGGGGAGTTGTAGCAGTATCCCCAGAGGTTGATGCGCAGGTTGTCCTGCGTGCGCACCGTCATGTTGTCGACGCAGTTTTGCTGGAGAAGGCGCGAGACGTGGCCCGAGAATTCCGCCAGGCCGGCCTCCGCAGTGTCTGTCATCGTTCCGGTGAGTGTCACGCCCGTCGACGTTCGCGCGGTGGCGGCGTCCGCGATCAGGTAGGTGCGCACGGACGCGTCGACGTTGTCCGCGCTCGTTTCCACTGGGTTGAACGGCCGCAGCGGCTTGCCGACGCTCGGGGGAGCGTCCTCGTGAGAGCTCGCCGTGTCTGCCAGGACAATGCCGCCGGCGATCAGCCCGATGAGCACGGCGCCGTAAGCGACGGTGAACACCGGCGCGGGCAGCGCGCGCAGCAGCCGGGTGTTGGCGTCGACGGGCTCGTTAGCTGGGGCGTCGGCAAGCTGGGGCTCGGTCATGATGGTTGGCAATTCTAACCCACGGTTGCGGCGTTACACTTGAACCATGCCCATTCCCGAGTTCATCGTTGCCATGCGCGAAAAGATCGGCACGGATCTGATGTGGCTGCCGTCGGTGGCAGCGATTGTGTTGCGCGACTCGACCACCGATTCGCCCTGGGCGGTGCCCGATGTGCTGCTGGTGAAGCGCTCCGATAACGGCGAGTGGACGCCGGTGACGGGGATCTGCGATCCGGGCGAGGAGCCGCACCACGCCGCCGAGCGCGAGGTGCTCGAGGAGACCGGTGTCGTCGCGCGGTCGGTGGCGCTGCTTGGCGTGGGGTCGGTGGGGCCGATCACCCACCTCAATGGGGACCGCGCCTCGTACATGTCGGTGCAGCTGCGCCTGGAGGCGGACGACCCGGCCGCGCAGCCCGTGGTGGGCGACGATGAGTCCGTCGACGTCGGGTGGTTTCCGATCTCCTCGATGCCGGTGACGGACCCGAAATGGCGCCTGGTGATCGCGGACGCTGCTTCGCAACGCCGCCACCCCGCGCAGTTCGTGCCCCGGCTGGGGCTGGCGAAGCGCTGATGCGTTTCGGTATCGACGTCTCCGAGCACCAAGACGGGTTGTCACTGGCCGCCTCGGGCGCATCATTCGCGGTGCTGCGCACGACGGACGGCACCTACCGCGACCACGTTTTCGCATCCCACCTCGCCGATGCGCTCAGCGCCGGCATCGAGGTGGAAACCTACCACTACCTGCGCAGCCCCTCCGAGGGCACGAGCGTGGGCGAGCAGGTCGAGGCGAGCCTTGCCGTGCTGGGTGGCCTGCGCGTGCCCATGTGGCTCGACTGCGAGACCCTGGCGGGGCTTTCACTTGACGACGTCACCCGAGCGCACGCCCTCTTCACCTCCGCGGGCGTGCCCGTTGCCGGCATCTACACGTCGCGCCGCTGGTGGCGCTGGCGCATGCTCGGTGCCGACACGCGGCCCTTCGGCAAGCTGTGGCTGGCGGAGTACGGAGCCGACGACGGAGGCTACCCCGGTGATGTGGCGTGGCCGAAGGCGGTGGGCAAGCAGGTGGCAGCGATGTGGCAGTTCACCTCGCGCGGGCGCGTGCCCGGATACGGGGGCGACGTCGATGTAAACGCGCGGCGCTAGAGTGCAGGGCATGAAGATTCTCATTGTGGGTGCCGGCGGCGTCGGCGGGTATTTCGGCGGGCTGCTCGCGAAGGCGGGGCAAGAGGTTGGGTTCATTGCGCGCGGGGACACGCTTGACGCGTTGCGCGGCTCCGGGCTGCGGTTGACCAGCCCGGAGGGGTCAACCACCGTGACGGATTTCGCGGCGGGTCAGGGCGCTGAGGAGGTCGTCGACAAGCTGGGCGGCGTCGATGTGGTCATCGTCGCGTCTAAGGCGCTTGCCGGCAACGCCACCTTCGCGGACGTGGACACTTTGCCCGACGTGCCGGTAGTGACAACGTACAACTCCGTTCAGGTGCACTTTGACGCCGCGGAGGTGTTCGGGGCCGAGCGCGTGCTCGCCGGGGTCGTGCGCGGCTACATGACCCGCACCGCGCCAGCGCAGATCACGCTCAACCCCGGGCCACTGTCGCTTAGCTTCGGGTTGCTTCCCGGGGTCACCGAGACGCCTGAAGTTGCGCCTTTGCTTGTCGACGCCCTGAAGAACGCCGGGATCGGTTCGAAGTACCACGGCGCTGACGGGGTCGTGTTGACCGATGTGTGGATGAAGGCGATGTTCGTCGCCACCACGGGCGTGCTCGGGGCGGTGGCGCAACGGCCGCTCGGCTACCTGCGTACCGAGCTGCGGCCACAGCTTAGGGGCCTGATGGAGGAAGTCTTCGCCGCGGGCCGCGCGCTAGGGGTGGACTTGAGCGACGACGCCGTGGAGACGAACCTCGCGTTTTGCGACGCGCAGTACGAGCAGGCGACGAGCTCCATGCACCGCGATATTGCGGCGGGCTTGCCCAATGAGCTGGACGCGCAGGTGGGGGCGCTGAGGCGGATGGCGCGGCGCGGCGGCGTCGAGACACCGCTGCTGGACATTGTGTACGCGCTTGCTCTGACGCGCTAGATGTATGCCTGCCGCCGGGCTACAATATCAGTGATACGTCATCAAAAGAACGGGAGAAGCAGTGAACATCGGAATCTTTCTCGGGTCCATTCGCGAAGGTCGCACGGTAATCGACGTAGCAACGTGGGTGATGCAGCAGCTTCACGCGCGTGCCGACGCCCACACCTACCACTTGATCGACCTGTTGGAGCAGGACCTCAACCCGAACACCGCCGCTCCGCCGAAAGGGGTCAAAGACGGTGCCTACGCCGATGAGAAGACCCGTGCCTGGGCCAAACTGATCGGTGGCTTCGACGCATTCATCTTCGTCACCGCCGAGTACTACGCCTCCGTTCCCGGCCCGATGAAGGACGCCTTCGACCTTCTCTACGCCGAGTGGACGGGCAAACCAGTCGCCCTCGTCGGCTACGGCTCCGACGGCGCGTCCACCTCGCGCAAGCACTGGGCCGACATTTTCAACCGCGTGGGGATGAAGCTCGTTTCCACGCAGGCAGGTTTCTCCTTCAAGGACCACTTCCCGGAGTCGACGTTCACCCCGGGGGAGCCGGGCGGAGAGTTGGTTAACTCCATCGCAGACGAGCTCACCGCCGCCTAGAACGCAGCAAGGGCCCGGGTGCCTCGCCTTCGTGTGCTGGACCGCGCACCGAAAAAGGTCGCAGCGCACGGAATCGAAGGGGTAGCACCTCACGGCGACGACCTGTCTCACCCTTGGGAAGGGGAGCCGGCTGCGAACAAACCCATCCTCGAGACAGTGCGCCGTGGGTGTCCCCAGCGATTGTCAGGGCCAACGCGGGCCCAAGTACGCTAGGGACATGGCTAAATCCCTGGGGCGAGACCCCGAGATCGACGAGTTTGGAACCTACGCCGGGCAAAACCTCGGCCTCCCGGAGTCCGGTCCAGGTGCGCAAGCCTCCGTCGCCCGCCGCGCCGGGGCAGTCGCCATCGACTGGGGCATCTGCTGGGTTACGGCCGCGTTCGTGCGCGTCAACACCGACGCGCTCGGCGACACGGCAACCCTGACCTACCTGCTGTGGCTCGCGCTGGGAATCCTCTGCGGCTGGCTGCTGGCGCGCACCCCGGGCATGATGGCGCTGGGCATGGGCGTGGCGCGTGTCGACGCCCCACACCAACGCGTCGGACTCTGGCGCGCCGCCGTACGCACGCTTCTGACCGGGTTCATCCTGCCCGCCGCCATGGTTGATGCCAACGGCCGCGGCATGCACGACCGTGCTACGGGAACCACTGTGATTCGTAGCTGAGGGCGTCGAGAAGCAGGCTTGGTGCGCTACTTGCCCTGGCGCTGCTGCATGCGGCGCATCTTGCGGTTCATCCCCGACATCGACTGCGCGCCCTTCGGCAGCGGGCCGCCGGGCAGGCCAGCCGGCTGGCCCGGCCGCGAGCGCGCATCCATCGCGTCAAGCTTGGTGGACAAGGCGTAGACCTCGTCCTTTTTGTAGTTCTTCGGCAGCTTCAGCAGCGTCTTCTGGAGGTCGCGGATGCTGGTCTGGCCTTCGCCGTCGCCGACGAAGACCTCGTGGATGGGCACCCCGGCCAAAAGGCGGTCGACGCGCTTGCGCTCCTTGGCCATCAGTGGCTTGAGGCGGTTGACGTTGCCCTCACCGACAAGCACCACGCCCGGGTTGCCCACGACACGGTGGACCGTGTCCAGCTGCGGGTTCGCGGCCACCGCGGTCTTGGTCACCCATACAATGCCCATGGTGTTGCGCATGTTCTCCAGCGACCACGCAGCAGCGCCCGGGGTGTCGGCGACCTCGGCGTACATCGAGGCCTCCAGGCGGCGCGAGAACACGAACATCGCCAGCACCGCGCCGAGCAGCAGGCCCGGGATCAGCATGAACCACTCGGCGTTGAACAGAAGGCCGATGAGGAAGAACAGCAGGCCCACGCCGAGCACGCACAAGATCATCAGCGGGATGAGCTTGTTGTCGCGCTCTCGCTGCATGTTGAACGCCTGCCAGATCTGACCGCGGGTGTTCTTGCGCTGAGCGCGTTTCGCGGCGCGTTCTTGCCTCTTCGCAGCCTTACGCGCTGCCTTGTCCTTGGGATCTGCCATGACTCCTACTCTATTCCACGGGATTGGGAAGCGGAAAGCGCCCCACTGTCCCGTGCAGGGCAGCGAGGCGCTTATCGACGCTCAACCTTTCAAAAACGCTACAGGTAATCAACCCGCGCGTTGAGGTGCAGCTTCTCCGGCTTGGAGGTGCTGCGCAGCTGGATGTTGACGCTGTTGTCACCCTCCGGCACAACCCACTCCGCAACGCGGGTCGGGATGACCACGGGCTTGTAGAACTCCACGCGGTAGCGCAGCGCACCGCCGAGCTTGCCCTCAAGGAAGCGCAGCGCAGCGGCCGCGGAGTACATGCCGTGGGCGATAATGCCCGGGAAGCCGAACAGCTTCGCACCGATGTTGGAGGTGTGAATCGGGTTCTTGTCGCCCGAGGCCTCCACATAGTTGCTCACCGTCTCGCCGGTGACCTTGATGTGGCCGTTGGCGGCGTACTCGGGCAACTCTGGGGAGTCCAGGCGGCGGCCGTTGTCCGCGCCGCGGGTGGTTACCGAGACCGGGGCGTCCTTGGCAAACTTCTGGCCCTGGGCGAGGAAGGTCGACACCTGGGTCCACAGCGGCTCCCCATCGGTCTCACCGTCGAGGAAGACCTGGGTGACCATGTCGATGAGCAGGCCCTTGCGGTGCGGGCGCAGCTTCTCCCCGTGGGCGCGCACGGTGTAGGACTCGTCGACACGCAAAGCGCGCTTCTGGGTGATCTCGTTGGCGATGTGAACCGCGCCGGTGGCGGCGAAGGGGAAGTCCTCGCGCGCCATGAGATCCATCGTCAGCGGGAAAACGACGACGAAGAAGTAGGTCGGCGGCAGCTCGTTGGACAGGCGCAGGCCGGTGGCCTGGGTGTAGGCCGCGAGCTTGGCAACGTCGACCTTCACGCCGCGGACCTCGGTCCGCGAGGTCGGATCTGCATCGGCGGAGTGCTTGGTGCCCACGACCGGCAGCATGCCGCGCTTGATGTCGTTCATCACCTTGTCCAAGTCCGGGACGGCCTTGAGTACCTTGTAGGAGGCCTCCGGCGCCTTGTCCGGCCGGGAAGAAGAAATGCGGGTGGTCATGAAATTTACGCCCCCAGCATGCTCTGACCGCAGACGCGGACGATGTTGCCGTTGACGGCCTTCGAGGCGGCGGCGGCGAAGTACGCGACGGTCTCGGCAACGTCGATCGTCTGGCCACCCTGCTGCAGGGAGTTCATGCGGCGCCCAACCTCGCGGGGGCCGGTCGGCATAGCGGCGGTCATGTCTGTCTCGATGAAGCCAGGGGCCACGGCGTTGATGTTGCCGCCCAGATCTGCGAGACGGTCGTGCAGCGCGTCGACGAAGCCGATCACGCCGGCCTTGGTGGTGCCGTAGTTGGTCTGGCCGCGGTTGCCCGCGATACCGGCGATGGAGGAAACACCGATGACAGCCGGGGAGTCGCCGAGAGCGTTGGCCTCGAGCAGCTTCTCGGTGATGCGCACGGGGGCGACCAGGTTGATGTTCTGGACCATGTTCCAGCGGCTGTCGTCCATGTTGACGAGCAGCTTGTCGCGGGTGACACCAGCGTTGTGGACCAAGATGTCGATCTTGCGGCCGTAGCGCTCGTCAGCGTGCGCTGCGAGCTTGTCGGCGGCCGCAGGGTCGGTCACGTCGAGCGGAAGCGCGGTGCCCTTGACCTTGTTCGCGGTCTGGGTCAGGCCCTCGCCTGCCTGCGGGATGTCGACGCAGATGACCTTGGCGCCGTCGCGCGAAAGGGTCTCAGCGATGACCGCACCGATACCGCGGGCGGCACCGGTAACCACGGCGAGGCGACCCGCCAGCGGCTGCTCCCAGTCGGCGGGGGCAGCGGCAGAGACGTCGGTAATGCGGATGACCTGGCCATCGACGTATGCCGACTTGCCGGAGAGCAGGAAGCGCAGGGTGGACTCAACCTGGGTGAAGTTGTTGGAGTCGATGGCGGGATCGACGTAGACGAGCTGGGCGGTGGCGCCCTTGCGCAGTTCCTTGGCCACGGAGCGCGAGAAGCCCTCCAGGGCGCGGGCGGCGATGCGGGCGTCGGTATCCTCGATCAGCTCCGGGGTGGTGCCGATGACAACGATGCGGGCGTTGTCCGCGATCTTGCGCATCTGCGGGTTGAAGAAGTCGTACAGCTGCTTGAGGTCTTCGGGGCGGGCAATCTCCGTCGCGTCGAAGACGATGCCGGCACGCGGGGTGTCGGCCTCAGCCTTGAGGAGCTTATAGGGGCCCTCGAGGGTGGAGGTGAGAGCCTCGACAAGTCGGCCCTGTCCGCCGATGACAACGGGGGCGTGCAGCAGAGGCTCGCCTGCCTTGTAGCGGCGCAGCGGGTAGCCTTGCGGGACGCCAACCTTTGCCGCTAGCGGAGAGTTAATGAGTTGTTCGAGAAAGCCCTTCTTGGCCACGGTGTGCTCCTTGTTAATTGGGGGGTCGTGCCGTTTGTGTTCGTGATTTACCTTACATCACTACTCTTTTGTGTTGTATAGTATAACGAGAAATAACTTCAACTCCGAACTTCCACCAGTTGAAAGCAGGAAAAGTACAGTGAATCAGCCTCGCAAGGTCGCCATCCTCGGCGGCAACCGTATCCCCTTTGCACGTTCCAACAAGGAATACGCAAACGCGTCCAACCAGGACATGCTCACCGCCGCGATCGACGGTCTCGTCGCCCGCTACGGCCTGCAGGATGAGCGCCTCGGACTCGTCTCCGGCGGTGCCGTCCTCAAGCACGCCCGCGATTTTAATCTCGTCCGCGAGTCCGTGCTCGGCTCCTCTCTCGCGCCGACCACCCCGGCTGTCGACGTCCAGCACGCTTGCGGCACCTCGCTGACGTCCGCGATTCAGGTCGCCGACGCCATCGCCATGGGCCGCATCGACTCCGGCATCGGCTGTGGCACCGACACCACCTCGGACGCACCCCTGGCAGTCAACGACACCCTGCGCAAGACCCTGATCAAGGCTTCCAACGCAAAGAAGCCGGCTGACCAGCTGAAGCTATTCGGCTCCATCCGCCCGAGCCAGCTGGCGCCGGAACAGCCGCAAAACGGCGAGCCCCGCACCGGCCTGTCGATGGGTGAGCACGCCGCCATCACCGCTCGCGAGATGGAGATCTCGCGCGAAGCTCAGGACGAGCTCGCTGCAGCCTCCCACCAGAACCTGGCCAAGGCTTACGATGCCGGCTTCTTCAACGACCTGGTCACCCCGTTCCTCGGCGTGCAGCGCGACACCAACCTGCGCCCGGACTCGAGCGTGGAGAAGCTGTCCAAGCTCAAGCCCGTCTTCGGCAAGCAGGACGCAATCCAGTACGGCGGCACCGCAACCATGACCGCCGGTAACTCGACCCCCCTGACCGACGGCGCCGCTGCCGTGCTGCTCGGCACCGAAGAGTGGGGCCAGGCCCACGGCCTAGAGGCGCAGGCATTCATCGTTGACTCCGAGGTCGCCGCTGTCGACTTTGTCCACGGCAAGGACGGCCTGCTCATGGCGCCGACCTACGCTGTGCCGCGCATGCTCGAGCGCAACGGCCTGAGCCTGCAGGACTTCGACTTCTACGAGATCCACGAGGCGTTCGCCTCGCAGGTTCTGGCCACCCTCAAGGCTTGGGAAGACGAGACCTACTGCCGCGAGCGACTCGGCCTTGACGCCCCGCTGGGCTCGATCGACCGCGCCAAGCTCAACGTTAAGGGCTCCTCGCTGGCAGCTGGCCACCCGTTCGCGGCGACCGGTGCCCGCATCCTCGCTTCCGCAGCCAAGACCCTCGTTGAGAATGGCGGCGGCCGCACGCTTGTTTCCGTCTGCGCCGCGGGAGGCCAGGGCGTCGTTGCCATCATCGAGCGTTAATCGCCAGCACTGACCCGAAAGGTTCCTTCCATGTCTCTCCCCAACCCTCCGAAGGAAGACGTCAAAGACGCCAAGCACCTCGCCACTGACACCACGAAGGCCAGTGGCCGCCCGGAGAAGAACCAGCCGGAACGCCTGCCGGCGACCCCGGACTCCAACGCGGTCCAGGACCTCGCTGACGTCCTTGACGGCAATTACAAGGACCGCAAGGAAAGCCTGCGCCCTCTGCTTAACGACGCCTCCCTGCTCCCGAAGATCGACGGCACCCTCGACGAGATCCGCGCCGACAACCTCGAGAATGTGCAGAAGATCGCCTCCAGCGGCAAGATCCAGCCGTCGTTCTCCCCGCTCAACGGCGGCGAGGGCCAGGTCGCCGCGGGAGTGTCGTCGCTCGAGCTCATCGCCCAGATCAATAACTCCGCCGCGATTAAGTCCGGCGTGCAGTTCGGCCTATGGGGCGGCGCCGTCGACGCGCTGGGCACCGAGCGCCACGTCGAGTTCGCGCAGGGAGCGATGGACCTGACCAAGCTCGGCTGCTTCGCCATGACCGAGATCGGCCACGGCTCCAACGTGCAGCAGCTCGAAACCACCGCCACCTACGACCCAGAGACGAAGGAGTTCATTGTCAACTCCCCGACGCCGGGGTCGAAGAAGGCCTACATCGGCAACGCTGCGCGCGACGGCCGCTGGGCAGCTGTTTTCGCCCAGCTCTACACCCCGGACTCCGAGGAGTCCCACGGCGTGCACTGCATCATTGTCCGCATCCGCGAGGAAGACGGCTCCGACGCCCCGGGCGTGACCACCTCCGACCACGGCCACAAGGGCGGCCTGCTCGGCGTGGACAACGGCATGATCGTGTTCGACAACGTCCGCGTGCCGCGTGAGAACCTGCTCAACCGCTTCGGTGACGTGGCGGAGGACGGCACGTATTCCTCCCCGATCGAGTCGAAGAACCGCCGCTTCTTCACCATGCTCGCCACCCTCGTGCGCGGCCGCCTCGGAGTCGGCGCATCCGCCCTCGGCGCGTCCCGCACCGGCCTCGCCTTGGCCGTGAAGTACGCGAACATCCGCCGTCAGTTCGAGGCCGGCACCCCGGGCAAGGAAGCCCGTCTCATCGACTACCGCCAGCACCGCCGTCGCCTGCTCATCCCGCTGGCGAAGTCCTACGCCCTGGCCATATTCCAGAACGCGCTGCTGGACCGCTACCAGGCGCAGCAGGACGCCATCATGGCAGGCGAGTGGAACCCGGCTCAACCGACCGATGAGCAGGAACGCGCCGGGCGTGAGATGGAGACGCTGGCCGCCATCTTCAAGTCGACCGCCGCGACCTACGCCAACGCCACCCTGCAAGAGTGCCGCGAGGCCTGCGGCGGCGCCGGCTACATGTCCGAGAACCTGTTGACCACCTTCCGTGCCGACGTGGACATCTTCACCACCTTCGAGGGCGACGACACCATTTTGCGCCAGCTCGTGGGCAAGAACCTGCTCACCGCCTACGGCCGGGAAGTCTCCGAGATGTCTCCGTTCGGCATGGCGAAGTTTGTCGCCTCCAACGTCGGCGACATCCTCACCCGCCGCTCCGGCATCGCCGCCGGCGTCCAGTCCATCTCCGACCGCGTGACCGGCACCGGCTCGCTGTTCGACGCCGACACCCAGCTGCGCATCGTCCAGGCCCGCGAGGAGCACGTGCTCAACTCCCTGGTCCGCCGCGTCCAGGTTGCGCGCAAGATGGACCGGGAGGACGCCGCCAAGGTCATCGACCGCGCCCAGGATCACCTGCTGGCCGCGGCCGTCGCGTACGGCGACCGCATGATGGTTCAGGCCATGATCGAGGCGGAGGAGAAGCTCCCGGAGAACTCGCCGGCGCGCCCGGTCTTCGAGCAGCTGCGCGACCTCTACGTCTTGGACACCATCGTGGAGCACGCCGACTGGTACCAGGAGCACGGCGTCCTGCCGAGCGGCCGCGTCAAGGCCGCGAAGGCCGCGGTCAACGACCTGGTGGACTCCCTTGGCCCGTGGTCCGAGGTACTTGTGGATGCCTTCAAGATCCCCCAGGTCGTCCTCGACCGCCCGATGATGTCCAACGGCGGCACCGACCTCAGCTAGCGCCCCAGCGCGCACGCTAAAGCGCCGCGGCCCTTCCCCTAGATGGGGGTTAGGACCGCGGCGCTTTCGTTGCGTCTACTGGGTTCTAGCGGGTCACCACGGGGGTGTCCTTCGACGGGCCGTACTTGCTCAACAGCGTCGACGCCTCCTGGGCGGTATCGCCCTGCGAGGTTTCCGCCAAGTGGCGCAGGTTCACCGGCAGCTCGCGCTCGCGGTGCTTCATCGCCTCGACGTAGAGCTTGCCCGCTCGGTACGACGAACGCACCAGGGGACCAGACATGACGGCCCCGAAGCCCATCTCGTAGGCCGCGTCGCGGTACTCGATGAACTCCTCCGGCTTCACCCAGCGCTCAATAGGGTGGAATTGCGGGCCCGGGCGTAGGTACTGGGTGATCGTGATGATGTCGGTGCCGGCGTCGACAAGGTCGTGGAGCGACTCCATGACCTCCTCTCGGGTCTCTCCAATACCCAGGATCAGGTTGGACTTGGTGATGAGCCCGAAGTCGCGTGCCTGGCGTATCACGTCGAGGGAGCGGTCGTAGCGGAACGCGGGGCGGATGCGGCGGAAGATGCGCGGCACGGTCTCGATGTTGTGCGCGAATACCTCAGGACGGGCCTCGAAGACCTCCTGCAGCAGGTCGGGTTTGCCCGAGAAGTCGGGGGTGAGGTTCTCCACGCCGGTGTGCGGGTTGAGCTCGTGGATCTTGCGCACGACCTCGGCGTAGAGCCAGGCGCCCTCGTCCTCGAGATCGTCGCGGGTCACGCCCGTGATGGTGGAGTAGTTGAGGTTCATTTCGCGGACCGACTCCGCGACGCGCAGTGGCTCACCGCGGTCAAGCGGGTCCGGCTTCGCGGAGTTGATCTGGCAGAAGTCGCAGCGGCGCGAGCAGTTCGCGCCACCGATGAGGAAGGTTGCCTCGCGCGATTCCCAACATTCGTGGATGTTGGGGCAACCCGCCTCTTGGCACACCGTGTGAAGGGACGCTCCCGCCACCTTCTTCTTCATGTCCTCGTACTCAGGGCCAGTTTTCACGGCGTTGCGGATCCACCGCGGCTTCGCCTCGATTGGGGTCTGCGCGTTTCGCTTCTCGACGCGCAGCAGCTTACGGCCTTCAGGTGCAACAGTCACCCCTTAAGGGTATCCCGTATGTCAAGCCACTAGAGAATGCGGGTTAATCCCTTCGACGGGTCGGGGGCGGAAGCGAACGTGTGATCTTCCACCGCGAGCTCGCCGGACAGGGCGCGGTCGAGGGCGTCGAGAAGCGGGGTGCTCAACTCGTCGGTGGTGACATCGCGGCCGAGTTCGAGGCTCAGGGTGGTCACGTCGGCGTCGTTGATGCCGCAGGCGACGATGTGGCGGTAGGCGTCGAGAGTGTTGTTGCAGTTGAGAGACAGCCCGTGCATGGTCACCCCGCGGGTGACGCGGATGCCGAGAGCGGCGATCTTGCGGTCGCGCGTCGGCGCTTCCGGGTTGGCAGCGCGGGTGCTGTAGGGGACCCAGACGCCGGAGCGGCCGTCGATACGCCCAGCGGTGGTCACTCCCGCTTCGCGCACGGCGTGGATGATGGCCTCTTCGAGCCGGCGCACGTAGTCGACGACGTCGACCGGGTCGGCGAGCTTGACGATGGGGTAGACCACAAGCTGGCCCTCACCGTGCCACGTGATGCGCCCGCCGCGGTCGACCTGGACGACAGGGGCGTCATCGTCGGGCATGTCCGCAGGCTGCGTGCGCTTGCCCGCGGTGTAGGTGTAAGGGTGTTCGAGGACCAAGACGGTGTCGCCGATGTCGCCTGCGGCGCGCTGGGCCGCAAGATCGGCCTGGAGTTCCCAGGCGTCGGTGTAATCGACTAGGCCGAGGTGGCGCACGTCCAAGAGCCCACCCGAAGATCGGATGGGCTGGTGGGCGGGGAAGAAAGGTTCGCGCGGAGCACTCATGCTCCACACTCTAACCGCGTTTTAGACGCCGTTGGAGGAGGCGTACTCATCCGCGGTCATCAGCGGGCCTGCCGCCGAGATGGTGACCTCGAAGAGCCAACCCTCGCCGAACGGGTCCTTGTTGATGATCTCGAAATTGCCGTCGATCTCCTCGTTGACGGCGGCGACGGTGCCGCTGACGGGGGAGTAGAGGTCGGAGACCGACTTGGTGGACTCGACCTCGCCGCAGGTCTCGCCCGCGGTGACCTCGTCGCCCACCTGGGGCAGGTCAGCGAAGACGATCTCGCCGAGGCGGTCGGTGGCCACCGAGGTGATTCCGACGCGCACGACGGTGCCCTCGGCAACGTCCTGCGGGGCGTTGATCCACTCGTGGTCTTCGGAGTAGGAAAACTCTTGGGGCAGGGAGTGAGCCATGAGGTTAGGAGTCCTTTCGGGAGTAGAACGGTGTGTCAACGATAGTAAACGGGTAACGGCGCCCGCGGATGTCAATTTCGACGTCGGTGCCGATTTCTGCGCGCTCCGGGTCGAGGTGCGCGAGAGCGACCGGGTAGCCCAGCGTCGGTGACGGCTGGCCGGACGTGACAACGCCGATCTTGTCGTCGCCGATGAATACCTCAGCACCCTCGCGCGCGGCGCGGCGATCCTGCGAAGTCAATCCCGCAATCACCACGGAGGGCTCGCGGCCCGTCAGGGCCTGCTTGCCCACGAAGTCGGCCTCCTTCTTGGCGAAAGCGCGACCCATGCCAGCTTCCACCGGGGTGATGTCCGCGGTCAGCTCGTGGCCGTACAGGGGCATGGAGGCCTCCAAGCGCAGCGAGTCGCGGGCGGCGAGCCCGCAGGCAGTGCCATGGCTAATCACGGCCTCCCACACGGCGGGTGCGTTTTCGAAGGTGGAGTAGATCTCGAAACCGTCCTCGCCCGTGTAGCCAGTGCGGGCGACGATGATGTCGATGGCGTCCGCGCCCTCGCCGAGCTTCATCTCGCCGGCGGAGTAGTAGGACAGGTCGCCGGGGGAGCCGTCGATAAGCGGCTCGAGCACCTCCAGCGAGCGCGGGCCCTGAACAGCAATCAGGGCGATCTCCTCGCTGCGGTTGGTCAGCTCAACATCGAAGTCGCCGGCGCGGGACTGAAACGCCAGCCAGACGGCGTCCGTGTTGGCCGCGTTGGGCACCACGAGGTAGCGGTCTTCAGCAAGTTTGTAGCTGATCAGGTCGTCCACGATGCCGCCGTCCTCGGCGACGATCATGGAGTACTTTGCCTTGCCCACCTTCAGGGTGGACAGCGAAGAAATCAGCGCATAGTCCAAAAACGCGCCGGCGTCCGGGCCGATGACGTCGATCTCACCCATGTGGGAAAGGTCGAAGATGCCGACGTCGGAGCGCACCGCGCGGTGTTCCTCGAGCTCGCTGCCGTACTTGAGCGGCATGGTCCAGCCGCCGAAGTCCGTGAACGAGGCGCCGAGGGCCTCGTGCGTGCTTTTCAATGGTGATTCTGGCATGGTAAAAGCCTTTCCTACTTGGAGTTTTCTTCGGTGACAACCACGTCGACCTCTTCGACGGCATCGGGCTCGATGTCGAAGGCCTCGGGCGGCGGGCAGGCGCACTGCAAGTTGCGGTCGCCGTACGCCTCGTCGATGCGGCGCACCGGCGGGAAGTACTTGTTGTGGATCAGGCTCGGCACGGGGTAGGCCGCCTGCTCGCGTGAGAACTCGTACGGCCACTCGCTGCGGGTGACGCTGTAGGCGGTGTACGGGGAGTTGTGCACGACCGACTTTTCGTACTCGATGGCGCCGTCGGCAATCTCCTGGATCTCCGCACGGATGCTGCGCATCGCTTCGATGAAGCGCTTCAACTCGGCGAGGTCCTCGGACTCGGTGGGCTCCACCATGAGCGTTCCCGCCACGGGGAAGGCCAGGGTCGGGGCGTGGAAACCGTAGTCGACCAGACGCTTCGCAACGTCGGTGGCGGTGACACCGGATTCGGTGGCGATGCCGTTGAGGTCGAGGATGCACTCGTGGCCGACCAGTCCGGAGTCGCCGGTGTAGAGGATCGGGTAGGAGTCCTTGAGTTCGTGGACGAGGTAGTTGGCGGCCAGAACAGCGTTCTGGGTGGCCTTCTTCAACCCCTCTGCGCCCGACATGGCGATGTACGCCCACGAGATCGGCAAAACGCCGGCCGAGCCGTAGGTGGTCGACGAGATCGGCACTCCCGCGCCTTCCGGCACGTCGGTGGCTGCGTGCTCGCGGGAGACCTGGGGGTCGGCCGGCAGGAAGGGCACGAGGTGCTCCGCCACGCCGATCGGGCCGACGCCCGGGCCGCCGCCACCGTGCGGGATGGTGAACGTCTTGTGCAGGTTCAGGTGGCTGACATCGCCCCCGAAGTCCCCCGGGCGGCCGATGCCGGTCAGGGCGTTCATGTTGGCGCCGTCGATGTAGACCTGCCCGCCGGCCGCGTGGACCTTGTCGGCGACGGTCTGGACCGTGTCTTCGTACACGCCGTGCGTGGAGGGGTAGGTCAGCATGATCGCCGCGACGCGTCCGGCGTGCTGCTCCAGCTTGGCGTCGAGATCCTCGAGGTCGATGGAGCCGTCGGCGGCAGTCTTAATGACGGCGACGCGCAGGTTGGCCAGCGTCGCGGAGGCGGCGTTCGTGCCGTGCGCGGAGGCCGGGATGAGGCAGATGTCGCGTTCGGTATCGCCGTTGGCGACGTGGTAGCGGCGGATCGCCAGCAGGCCGGCCAGTTCGCCCGTGGCACCGGAGTTCGGCTGGACACTCACGGCCGCGTAGCCGGTGAGTTCAACGAGCCAGTCGGACAGCTCGGTGATCAGCTCGCGCCAGCCCTCGGTGTACTCGTCGGGGGTGAACGGGTGCACGTTGGCGAAACCCGGCCAAGTGATGGACTCCAGGCCCGCGGTGGGATTGAGCTTCATCGTGCACGAGCCCAGCGGGATCATGGTGCGATCCAGCGCAAGATCTTTATCGCCCAGGGTGCGGATGTAGCGCATCATCTGGGTCTCGGAGTGGATGGCGTTGAACGTCTCGTGCGTCAGGAAGTCAGTGGTGCGTGCGAGCTCCTCCGGCAACGTGTTTTCACCGGCGGTGACGGTGCCGCCGAACGCCTCGACGAGCACGCGCAGGTCGTCGACCTCGGTGTCCTCGCCGAAGCTGACAACAACGGTGTCGGCGCCGATGGTGCGCACGAGGTAGCCGTTGTCGGCCAACGTTTGCTTGATCTCGGCGGCCCGGCCGGGAACATCCACGGCGACGGTGTCGAAGAAGTGCGCGTGGCGCACGGTGCCCTCGCTAATCGACGCGGCAAAGCTCGCAGCCCGTTCGTGGATGGTTTGCGCGATCTCGGTCAACCCCTGCGGCCCGTGGTAAACGGCATACATTGAAGCGGTCACGGCGAGCAGAGCCTGGGCGGTGCAGATGTTCGACGTCGCGCGCTCGCGGCGGATGTGCTGCTCGCGGGTCTGCAACGCCAAGCGGTATGCAGGGTAGCCCTCGGCGTCGACCGATACGCCCACGAGACGGCCCGGCATCTGGCGCTTGAGCTTGTCGGTGACCGCCATGTAGGCGGCGTGCGGGCCACCGTAGAACAGCGGCACGCCGAAGCGCTGGGTGGTGCCGATGGCGATGTCCGCGCCGAGCTCGCCCGGGGACTCGAGAAGCGTCAGCGCGAGAACATCGGCATCGACGGCGGCAAGGCCACCGCGCTCGTGGATGGCCTCGATGATCGGGCGCGGATCGAGGATGTCGCCCTCGGTGCCGGGGTAGGCGAGCACGACACCGACGAGATCCTCGCCGACGACGCCCTGCGAAAGGTCCGCCACCTCGACCTCAAGGTCGATCGCGCGGGCGCGCTCGGAGGCGACTGCGATGACCTGCGGGTGCAGCCGGGCGTCGAGAAGCACTCGGCGGCCCTTTTTCACAGCGCGCGACATCAGGCCGATGGCCTCGCCGGCGGCGGAGGCTTCGTCGAGCAGCGAGGCGTTGGACACGGGCAGGCCGGTGAGGTCTTGCACCATGGTCTGGAAGTTCAGCAGGGCCTCTAGGCGGCCCTGCGAAATCTCGGGCTGGTAGGGGGTGTAGGCGGTGTACCAGCCGGCATCCTCCACGACGCCGCGACGGATGACGGGCGGGGTCAATGTGGAGGAGAACCCCTGGCCGTAAAAGGCCTTGAGAACGACGTTCTTGTCGGCCAGTTCGCGTAGGCGGGTTTGGGCCTGCTGCTCGCTCATCGCCGGCGGGAGGGTGATCTCCTTCTTCGCCTTGATGCCTGGCGGCATGGCCGTGTCAACGAGTGCTTCGACGCTGTCGTAACCCAAGGCGGCGAGCATCTCCCGCTCTTCCGCTTGGTCGGGCCCGATGTGACGGGAAATGAAATCCAACGCGTTCTCCTTGAATCGGGGTTGCAGTATGGCTGTTAGTTTAACGAGTCCTCAGACACAACCCCATGGTGTCGGTGGCATAAGCCACACCTACCGCTCTGTACTGGGAAAACAGTGGCCTCCCCGGCAGGTGCACCGGAGAGGCCAACGTTACGCGGGGTTTAGCTTAGAGCCCCAGGTCATCTTCGAAGGCGGCCGTTTCGATGCGGTCGCGGATCGTGGTGACGAAGCGGCCGGCATCGGCACCGTCGACGAGCTGGTGGTCGTAGGTAAACGGCAGGTAGGTCATCTGACGGATCGCGATGGCGTCAACGCCGTTGTCGGTGACGACAACCGGCCGCTTCTCAATCGCGGCCGTGCCCAGGATGCCGGCTTGCGGCGGTGTGAGAATCGGCGTGTCCAGCATCGCACCGGAGGAACCGATGTTGGTCACCGTGAACGTGGCGCCGGAGAGGTCATCCGGGCGCAGCTTCTTGTTGCGCGCGCGGTCTGCCAGATCGGCGATGCCCGTGGCAATGTCGGCCAAGTTCATCTTCTCCACGTTCTTCAACACGGGAACGAGCAACCCCTGCGGGGTGTCGACGGCGATGCCGAGGTTGACGTCCGCGTGGTAGGTGATCTCCTTCGCCTCGGCGTTGTAGGACGCGTTGACGTTCGGGTGGGAGACCAAGGCCTCGGCCGCAGCCTTGACGAAGAACGCCAGGTAGGTGATGTTGACGCCGTACTTCTCCACGAACTCTGGCTTCACCTTCTTGCGCAGGGCGGCAACAGCGGTGACGTCCACTTCCTGCACGTGGGTGAGCTGCGCGGTGGTCTGCAGCGATTCGACCATCTTCGACGCGGTGATCTGGCGGATTCGAGAGACCTTCTGCGTGGTGCCAATCAGCTCCTGCTTGGAGGAGTCGACGCCGGCGGTGGACCAGTTCGCGCGCGGGTCCTTCGGGGCTTGCGCCTTATCCGCAGCCGCCTCGCTGGAGGAGTCACCCGAGTCAGCCTTGGCGCCCTCGGCGGCGGCGAGGACATCCTGCTTGCGGATGCGCCCGCCGACGCCAGTGCCCTCGATCGAGTTCAGGTCAACTCCGTGCTTGTCGGCGAGCTTGCGCACCAGCGGGGTGACATACGGAACCTTGTCGCCGCGGTCGTCCAGCTTCGTCGACGCGGCAGACGCGTTGGAGGCCTCCTCGTCGGCGCTGTCCTTCTTGGCGTCCTGCTCAGAGCGCTCGTTGGCGGCGGAACCAGCAGCGGCCTTGTCGTCCTGCTTGGGCTCTTCCTTCTCCTCTTCCTCGGCAGGCTCCTCGGTCGCCGCCTTGGCCTCAGGGGTGTCCTCGCTGGAGTCGCCCGCAGCGGCTTCGGCGTCGCCGATGATGGCGATGGTCGCGCCGACCTCAACGGTGTCGTCTTCCTTAGCGAGGATCTCCAGGATCGTGCCCTCCACCGGCGAAGGGATCTCGGTGTCGACCTTGTCGGTGGAGACCTCGAGCAGCGGCTCGTCGACCTCGACAATATCGCCGACCTGCTTCAGCCACGTGGTGATGGTGCCCTCGGTGACGGACTCACCGAGCTCGGGCATTTCGACCTTGGTGGACTCGCCGGAGCCCTTCAGGTTGGTTGCGGAGGAGTTCTTCTCGTCTTTCTTCGGAGCGTCCTCCGGGTTGGTGCCCTCACCTGCGGCGGAGTTGTCCTCGGTGACGTCTTCGTCGGCGTCGGCAACGTTGTCCTCACCGCGGTTGGTTTCCTCAGGCTGTGCGGCGGCAGCCGTGTCTGCGTCTGCGTCGCCAACGCGGGCGATGACGGCGCCGACCTCGACGGTGTCGTCTTCCTCGGCGAGGATTTCAACGAGGGTGCCTTCAACCGGCGAGGGGATTTCGGTGTCGACTTTGTCGGTGGAGACCTCGAGCAGCGGCTCGTCGACCTCTACGTCGTCGCCGACCTGCTTCAGCCACGTGGTGATGGTGCCCTCGGTGACGGATTCACCCAGTTCCGGCATCTCAACGTCGGTGAGGGAACCGGACGAGGGCTTATCGGCCTTCTCGGACGCAGCAGGCTTCTCCTTTGCCTCAGGTGCCTCAGCCTCGTCAGCTGCGTCGTTATCGGAGGAATCCGCAGGGGCGTCGGAGTCGCTGGAGGACGCTTCGCCCTCTTCGCCGATAATCGCGATGGTTTCACCGACCTCGACGGTGTCATCTTCTGCGGCCTTGATTTCGAGGATCACGCCTGCGACGGGCGAGGGGATTTCAGTGTCGACCTTGTCCGTGGAGACCTCGAGCAGCGGTTCATCGACGTCGACGGTGTCGCCGACCTCCTTCAGCCACGTGGTGATAGTGCCTTCGGTTACCGATTCGCCCAGCTCGGGCATCTCTACTGAGTGCGCCATGGTTTCTGTCTCCTCGCAGGTAAATTACGACGTCATCTTCAAGGCTTTAGAGTACCCGTTTCCCGGGTGTGCTGTCGGTCACGGGGGGTCGTATGATGAGATGCGTGTTCAACCTCTTCGGCAAGCGGAAATCCTCCTCGCCGCTCAAACCCCCGCGCGCTCCGGGCGAGACGATCCGCCCTGACGACGCGCAGCACCTCCGTCAGTGGGCAGCGGGGCGCGCGTATGTGGAGGGCTTCGTGGAGCCGGAGACTGTTCTCAACGAGATGTCCGTCGTGCTTGTCGACGAAGCCGGCAACTTCACCCGCCGCCGCATCGGGGGCCCGAAGGGAATCGACGCTGTGGCGAAGCTTTTGGGCATCACGCTTTACGACGTCGAAGAGACGGGCTACCCGGAGCGCATGCGCAAGAAGATGGAGCAGGAGCGCATCCTGCGCAGGCGCGCCGAGCAGCGGCAACGCCGCGCGAAGTTCGAGCGCGGCGAAGACCCGCTCAGTTAACTACTTGCCAGCCAGCTCGCTCAGCGCCTCCACGATGGTGCGCACAGGCGTGCCCGTGGCGCGCTTCGGCGTGAAGCCGTGGGCGCTGCCAGTGTTCCAGGATGGCCCGGCGATGTCCATGTGCACCCACTGAGTGTCCTCGTGGACGAACCGGGACAGGTACAGGCCGGCGTAGAGCATGCCGCCGTTGCGGGAATTGTGGACGTTGCGGATGTCAGCAATCGGGGAGCGGAGCTCCTCTTCCTGCTCCTCGAGCAGCGGCATGGACCACGCGTTTTCACCCACTGCGCGGCCGATTTCGGCGACGCGGTCGCGGAACTCATCGGAGCCCATGACTGCGCAGGTGCGGGTGCCCAGCGCAACCATCTGGGCACCGGTCAGCGTGGCCACCTCAATGAGGTAGTCGGGTTGATCTTCCGATGCGCGGGCTAGAGCGTCGGCAAGCACGAGGCGCCCTTCGGCGTCGGTGTTGAGCACCTCGCTCGTCAGGCCGCCGTAGTGCGTGATCACGTCGCCGGGGCGAGTCGCGCTGCCGGAGGGCATGTTTTCCGCCAACGGCAGCCACGCCTCGATGCGCGCGCCCACGCCGAGGCGCGCCGCGGCGGCGATGGCGGCCAGTTGAGCGGCCGAGCCACCCATGTCGGAGATCATGTCCTCCATCTGCGGCGCCGGTTTGAGCGAAATCCCGCCGGTGTCGAACGTGATGCCCTTGCCCACAAGTGCAATCGCGCGTGACGACGCCCCCTCGGTGCCGTCCCACACCAGATGGACCAGGCGCGGCGGGCGCGTCGAGCCCTTACCGACGGCGAGAATGCCACCAAACCCGTTGACCGCGAGGTACTCCTCGTCGTAGACCTCCACGTCGAGCCCGCACTGTCCGGCGACTTCCTCCATGATGCGCGCGTAGGTCTCCGGGTAGAGGAAGTTGCCGGGGGTGTTGACAAGGTCGCGGGCGAGCAGCGTGGACTCGGCGACGACAACGGCGCGCTCAAACTCCTCGCGCGCCTCGGCGGAATCGCCGCCGACGACGGTGATGCGCACCGGTGCTTCAGCCTCCTCAGGCTGGGTCTTCATCCCCGTGTAGCGGTAGCCGCCGAGCAGGAGCCCCTCGACGATCGGGCGGATACCCAGCTCGGTGGTGACCGTGGCGCGCTCGACACCCGTGAGGTTGCGCGCGAGCGCACCGGCGGCGCGGCGCACGGCGTCCTCGTCGATCTCGTCGGAGTCCCCGAGGCCGAAGGACAGCGTCAGGTGGTCGTCGATAAGCAGGCGCGTGACCTCGCCCTGCTTGCCGCGCGCGCCGACGGCCTCAAGGCCCTCCAACAGTCCCTCGACAGCCAGCGCCGTGACCGGAAGCTCCAGGCCATCTCCGGAGGTCACGGGCACCAGCGAGACACCCGGATCTGTGGGGACCTGGGTGGCGAATTCCAGTTCAACGGTGGTGCCGCGCGCCGGCAGGGAAACCTCGAACGTCATGTAGAAGCAATCCTTTCTTCCCGGTGAAAACCAAAAGTTCATCTTTTAATAACCGTATATTGTCGAAGGAGTAGAGTATGGCGCATGACCACGCTCAACCCCACTGAATCCACTGTGACGAACAACCCCAACCCGACCCCCGACGCCGAGCGCGCGGAGGTACTCCGGGAGCCGAAGTTCGGCCAGGTATTCACCGACCATATGGTCTCCATCGAGTGGAGCACGCAGCGTGGCTGGCACGACCCGCAGGTCCGCCCCTACGCGCCGATCTCGCTCGACCCCGCGGCGAGCGTGCTGCACTACGGGCAGGCCATCTTCGAGGGACTCAAGGCGTACCGCAACCGCGGCGGAGGGATCACCACCTTCCGCCCCGAGCAAAACGCCGCGCGCATGCGCTCGTCCGCTCGACGGCTCGCCATGCCGGAACTGCCCGACGAGCTGTTTTTGGAATCGCTGCGCCAGCTCGTCACCATCGACGAAGCGTGGGTCCCCGAAGCCGGCGGGGAATCCTCCCTCTACCTGCGCCCGTTCATGATCGCCAACGAGGCCTCCCTCGGGGTCAAGCCGTCGTCGTCCTACACCTTCTACGTCATCGCCTCGCCGGTCGGCGCGTACTTCCGCGGCGGCGTGAAGCCGGTGTCGGTGTGGATCTCCGAAGACTACGTGCGCGCCGCACCGGGCGGCACCGGTGATGCGAAGTTCGCCGGCAACTACGCCGCCTCGCTGCTCGCCCAGGCCCAGGCAGAGCAGAAAGGCTGCGACCAGGTCGTGTGGCTCGATGCCATCGAGCGCACCTACATCGAGGAAATGGGCGGCATGAACCTGATGTTCGTCTACGGGTCCGAGGCATCCGATACGGGTGTCACGATTGTCACCCCGTCGCTGTCCGGCTCGCTACTGCCCGGCATCACCCGCGACTCCATCCTCCAGGTGGCCAAAGACCTCGGCTACGGCACCGACGAGCGCCGCATCAGCGTGGACGAATGGCGCGACGGCGTCGCCTCCGGCGAGATCACCGAGACGCTCGCCTGCGGCACGGCGGCCGTGATCACACCGGTGGGCAAGGTGATGTCGAACTCCGGCGAGTTCACCATCAGCGGCAACGAGGCCGGTGAAGTGTCCATGAAGCTGCGCAAGCAGCTTCGCGCTATCCAGGAAGGCGAGGTCGAGGACACCCACGGGTGGAACCACTTCCTCGTCGAGGCGGCCGCCACCGCGTAAATGGCGTGAAGCGGGAGGGCAAGCCCCCCGCTAGCCCTCGTGGCTGCGCAGCTCCTCGCCCGCGAGCTCGGCGGCCCCGTTGATAACCGGCAAGGCGAGCAGTGCGCCGGCGGCCTGGCCGGTAGACATATCGAGCGCGAGAACCGGGGTGAGCTCGAGCGCCTGCACACACACCGCGTGGCAGGGCTCCGGGCTGAGCTGCCCCGCAATCAACCACCGTTTCGTACCCGGGGCGAGCTTCTCAGCGACGAATGCGGCAACGGCGACGTACGCGCCGTCGATAAGCACGGGCGTGCGGCGAACCGCGGCCTGGGCGATCAAAGCGACGAGCGTGACGAAGTCCGGGCCCGAGATCGCGCGCAGTACCGCGGGGACGTCGTCGCGGAACCCGCGGACGCGGAACATGGCGTCGCGCACGGCGACGACCTTGACCTTCCACACCTCGTCGTTGATGCCGCTGCCGCGCCCGATTGCCACGGCGGGTTCGGTGCCGGTGAGCGCGCCGAACACGGCCGCCGCGACCGTGGTGTTACCCACGCCGAGGTCCCCAGGGATGATGAGGTCGGTGCCGGCGTCGACCTCGTTGTCGGCGATCTGGGTGCCCAAGGCGAGTGCCTGGTCGAAGACCTCCTGGCTCATCGCGTCCTCGATGTCGATGGAGCCGTGGGGGGCGTCGGCGAAGTCGTCGACAAGCCGCAACGTGCACCCGGCGATGCGCGCCGCCGTGTTCGCGGGGCCGCCCCCGGCCCGGATCTCCTCGACCTGCACGGCCGTGGCCTCCGGCATGAACGCCGAAACCCCGCGCTGCGCCACGGCGTGGTTGCCCGCGATGACGATCGCGCGCGCCCTGTCAAACGGCTCCGGGGTAGAAGACGCGGTCACGGACGCGACCCAGGCGGCGATGTCACCCAGCCGGCCAAGAGAGCGCCCCCGCACAGAGGCGGCGAGCCGCTCCCGCACGCGGGCCCCTGCCGCCTCGTCCGGAATGTCTACCGTGGCAAACATCACTCCGCCTTCGATCCGGCGGCGACCTGCGGCTTCGGTGTGCGCCACTTGCGCGGTTGAGTTGCACGCGAGAAGGCGTACATGCCCAGCGAGAAGCCGGTGTCGTCGGTGCCGGGGAACTTGGCGCTCACGGCCTTGTTCGCCGAGCGGCCGATGATGAATCCCTCGGCGATGATCATCAGCATGAACGCCATGGACACCAACGAAATGACGTTGGCCACCCGCGGGCCGGCGAAGGACACCAAGAACGTCAGCACCAGGATCACCAGTGCGATTGGCATGACCCAGTTGTTGATGAAATAGCGCGAATCAACCCAGTCGCGCACGTAGCGTCGGACCTCGCCCTTATCGCGGTCCATCAGGTAGCGCTCGTCGCCCTGGTCCATCCGGGCCTGCATCTCGCGGTTCGACGCGCGGCGCTCTTCGCGCTGCTTCCTCTTGTAGTCCTTCCATTCCTGCTTGGACATGGACTTGCGCAATTCCTTGTTGCGCTGGTTCTGCTGAGCGGGCGTGAGCGCGTTGGGGTCTCGCACCACTCCACGCTTGACTTCTTGCTCAATGCGCTTCGGGGTGGGTCGCCCCTTTGGCGGGGTGTAGCCCTTCGGGAGCTTCTTGTCCTCCCGCGTTTCAGTAGCGTCGGCGCGCTCTCCATCGCGTGCGGCGGGCTGCGGCAGCTCGATTTTGGTGGAGCCGGCGGCCGCCTTGGTGTTTTCGGTTTTCTGCCACGGAAGTTTCACGCACTTAAGGCTACAAGGCGCGGGGTAGTTTGCTGGAATATGTCCGAGCGGGTTGGCGTTGTACCGCAAGAAGCGGGCAGTAGGTAGGCTGGCTCGCAAGATCTTCCACAGTTTGTCAAGGAGCTTTACATGACTGCACCCACCTCCACCACCGGTGTCACGCTGACCGACGCGGCCGCGGCCAAGGCCAAGGCCCTCCTCGACCAGGAAGGCCGCAACGACCTCGCACTGCGCATCGCCGTTCAGCCGGGCGGCTGCGCTGGCCTTCGCTACCAGCTGTACTTTGACGACCGTGACCTCGACGGGGACAAGGCCGACGAGTTCGGCGGCGTCCGCCTGGTCGTTGACAAGATGAGCGTGCCGTTCCTGATGGGCGCAACGATCGACTTCGCCGACACCATTGAGCAGCAGGGCTTCACCATCGACAACCCCAACGCCGGCGGGTCCTGCGCCTGCGGCGACTCGTTCAACTAGATCGCGCTCGCTTGTCGACGCCCCCAGCCACGCGCTCGGGGCGTTTTTTAGTGCATCGCTTGTTGGGGGCGGGCTGATGTGATCTGCTGCGTTGCCAGTGCCAAATTTTACATCGTGCTGCGCCACGAGCTGGGAAAGTGTCAAAAGCTACGTCCGTGATGCAACTCTTGGCACTCCGCGCCCTGAAAGGGGGTTTTGGGTCTGGTGCAACGCGCGGCGTAGCCCCGGCAGCTGAACCCCCCGAATGCGGGACCTGCTGGCTACAGCGTCACGGGGTAGTCCTTGTGCTCGATGTCCGGGTCAATGCGGTGCTCGACAAAGATGCCGTGCCACACCATAAACGCCAGCACCGTCCACAGTCGGCGCGAGTGGTCGGCGACCCCGTTGCGGTGCTCCTTGAGCATCTCCAGAACCTCGGGCTTGTTGAAGATGTCGTCGGTTGCGGAGTCGCGGATGGTGTCCTGCGCCCAACCAAACAGCTCGTCGCCGGCGAGCCAGTGGCGCATCGGCACCGGGAAGCCCAGCTTCTTGCGGTGCAGAACATGGGTGGGAATGATCTGTTCCATCGCCTTGCGCAGGGCGTACTTGGTCGTGCCGTGGGCGATCTTCTGGTCAAACGGGATGGTCTGGGCGATCTTGAACACTTCCTTGTCCAAAAACGGTACGCGTAGTTCCAGTGAGTTGGCCATGTTCATCTTGTCGGCCTTGACCAAAATGTCGCCGCGCATCCAGGTAAACAGATCGAGGTTTTGCATGCGTGCCACCGGATCCATCTCCCGGGAGGCTGCATAGATTCCGGCGGTGACCTCGCGGTGGTCCCACTCGCGCTTCGCCCACGGCAGAACGCGCTGGAGCTGCTCGAAGTTAAAGGATCGCGCGTTGCCGTAGTAGCGTTCCTCCATCGGGGTGGTGCCGCGCTCGAGCAAGCTCTTTCCCTTCACGCCGTCCGGCAGGACGCGGCTGAGCCGGTTGAGCCCGCGGGCTAGGGGAGAGGGCAGCTTCTCAAACGGCGCGAGCGACAGCGGTTCTTTGTAGATGGTGTAACCGCCGAACAGCTCGTCGGCACCCTCGCCGGAGAGCACAACCTTGACGTGCTTGCGCGCTTCCTGCGCCACGAAGTACAGCGGAACAAGGGAGGGGTCGGCCACCGGGTCGTCGAGGTACCACATGATCTTCGGGATTGCTGCGGCGTACTCCTCGGGGGAGACAATCTTCACAATGTGCTCAACGCCGATCGCCGCGGCGGATTCGGCGGCGACGTCGACCTCAGAGTACCCCTCGCGTTCAAACCCGGTGGTGAAGGTCAACAGGTTCGGGTTGAGCCGCTTGGCCAGCGCGGCGATCGCGGTGGAGTCAATCCCGCCGGAAAGGAAGGAGCCCACGGTCACGTCAGCTCGCATGTGCTTTTCGACGCTATCTTCCAGCGCGCGGGCGATGGCGTCGTAAAGCGATTGCTCGCTGCCCTTGGCTACAGGAGTCGTTTTGAACTCGGGGGTGTAGTAGCGTTTCACTTCCACGGTGCCGCCCGGGCGCAGAGTGACGGTGCTTCCGGATTCGACGCGGCGGATCTGAGCGTGCAGGCTCTCGGGCTCCGGCACATACTGCAGGTCAGTGTAGTGCTCAATCGCGCGGCGGTCGAGCTCCAGCCCAAGGCCAAGCTCGTTCGCCATTTCGAGAATGGACTTCTTCTCGGAGGCGAAGACGGTGCCCTTGTCGGTGGTGGCGTAGTACAGGGGCTTGATGCCGAACTGGTCGCGCGCCGCGAACATCGTGCGCGTCTCGGTATCCCAGATGACGAAGCCGAACATGCCACGCAGGTGGTTAACTACCTCGGCGCCCCAGTGATGGAAGCCAACCACGATCGGTTCGCCGTCTCCGGAGGTGTTGAATTCGTACCCCGCAGCGGCGAGCTCCTCGCGCAGCTCCAGGTAGTTGTAGATTTCGCCGTTGAACACGAGCGCGTAGCGCTCGGGGTTTGCGGCGGGGCCCCACCGCAACGGCTGGTCGGAGTGTTCGATGTCGATGATCGCCAGACGGTTGAAACCGAACACCGCGTCATCGTCGTTCCAGGTCCCCGCAGCATCTGGCCCGCGGTGGTACATGCAGGGAAGAGCCCTTTCAACTGCCCCTACAAAATGGGATGCGTCATTGTTGGCGGCGAGAAAACCGACGAGACCGCACATGCGTCAATGCCTCCTATATATAAGGTCGCGCCGCTTGAGCGACGCCATTGTCCCAAGAATAGGGTTTCAACGGGGCGCAGTGTGAACCGACCTGGCTCGCAAGAGCGTCAATCGTGGTTCATCCTTTGGCGCGTCCCCGGATGGGGGCCAACTTTAGGATGATTCCCCCGCGGTGTTGTGTGAGCTGGGCTACACCTGAGTTTTCTGGAACCGGATCGCGTGATGTTTTAGGGACCCCACCTGCGCAAAGGGCGCGAGGGGTAACGGGGTGGGAATTGGGTGCGGCGCCGAAACCTGCGCGAGTGCCAGCGTTTTCCAATGGAAAAGGCCCGATGAACTATTCTGACTGGGTAGGAATGCTCAGCCGCATGTATAAGGGCTATCTAGTCATGGGCGTTCGATTGTTGGAGTGTGGACAGGAAGGCATACACACGTGGAAAAGGATAAGAACCGCAGCTTGGCCAAGAAGGTCGCAGTCGCGGGCTCGCTCCTGCTCGGCAGCTTCGCTCTGGCTGGTTGCGAGGTAGCACCGCCGGCAGCGCTGGCCAACGTGCTCGACATGGGATGGCCCGACCCGATCACCCCCGAGGGTGTCCAGATGTACAACTTCTGGGTTTGGGTCTGGGTCGCCGCTTGGACCATCGGAATTATCATGTGGGCACTGTTCCTCGTGGCAGTTTTCAAGTGGAACGCCAAGGCGCAGGCCAAGAAGACCGATGACGAGTTCCCGAAGCAGCTGCAGTACAACGTGCCACTCGAGCTCGGCCTGACGATCGTCCCGATCATCATTGTCTTTGTCCTGTTCTTCTTCACCGTGCAGGCGCAGACCAAGGCCGTCGCCTTGGACAAGGATCCCGAGGTCACTGTCGACGTCACGGCGTTCCAGTGGAACTGGAAATTCGGCTACGCCCAGATCGGCGAAGAGCTCTCCCCGACGGGCCAACTTTACAACGGTGCGGATGAGCAGCGCCAGGCGCTGGCTGAAGATACGAAGTACGAAGCCGAGGAGTTGCCCAATGCCAACCCGATCCATGGCACGTCCACGGGCGACATGTCGTACCTGAACTACAACGTCATCGAGACCACCGGCACCACCGATGAGATTCCGGTGCTCGTGCTGCCGACCGAAACGCCGATCGAGTTCCGCCTCGCCTCCGGCGACGTGAGCCACGCCTTCTGGGTCCCGGAGTTCCTGTTCAAGCGCGACGTGTACGCGCACCCGGAGTCGAACCAGCAGCAGCGTTCCTTCCAGATTGAGCGCATTGACCGTGAAGGCGCCTTCGTCGGCCGCTGTGCCGAGATGTGCGGCACCTACCACGCCATGATGAACTTCGAGGTTCGTGCTGTCTCGCCGGAGGACTTCCGCGCGTACATCCAGTTCCGCAATGACAACCCGGACGCCACCAACGCCCAGGCGCTTGAGTCCATCGGGCAGGATCCGTACGCCACGACCACCCGCCCGTTCAACTCTGACCGCGTCGGAACCCGCGACGGCCAGAACTACACCGACCCCAACCAGAACGTCTAAGAAAGCGAAGAGCAATGGGACCTGGATCCAAAGTTTTCTACGCCCTGGGCACCTTCCTTGCCCTGATCGCTGTGTTCTACATCCTGGCTACCACCTGGATCGGCGATGACGCGTACCTGTTCGGAATCGAGTGGGTCGGCAGCGTTGGCCTTGTGCTTGCAACCGCCCTCTCCTTCATGCTCGCCGTCTACCTCGACTTCACCGAGCGCCGCATGGATATCGTCCCGGAGGACTGGGAGGAGGCGGAGATTGAGGATGGCGCCGGCGTGCTCGGCTTCTTCTCGCCCCACTCCATCTGGCCGTTCGCGATGTCGGGAGCCATCTTCTTCCTCGGCCTCGGTGTTGCGTTCTGGCAGCTGTGGCTCGTCGCCATCGGCGCGGTTTTGCTGATCTGGACCACGACGCAGCTCAATCTGCAGTACGGGATTCCGCGCGAAAAGCACTAGCCGGCAGCCTGTCACAAACCCCCCGAACCGT
>NZ_GG667192.1:276226-307091 GCF_000159635.1 Corynebacterium lipophiloflavum DSM 44291
AACCGAAAAGGCGCGGGGGGTTTCGCTTTGCTGGAAAACAGGGCGCCGGGACCCAAGGGGTCAACCGAAAGTTGGGTAGGTGCGCGGCACTCTACGGCGACAGTGTGAGAACTGTCACTAGTTGCACCGGGTGAGGCAGCCCTGAGGGTGTGAAGCGGGAGATCGGTGGGCGGGGCTCGAGGGGGTGTTGCGAAGCGGTGCGAGCTTCTAGGGGGATGACCTGCGTTAACCCGCGTCGGATAGACGGGTGAGAAAGTTCCCGCAGCGGAAGAGAAAATTTCTTTAGCACATATTGGGAGAAAATAAGGGCAGGTTGAAGCCTTTCCGTCAGTCACTTTTCGGGGGTATACGAGGTGACTTTCAGGACAAAAAGGGCGATAATCACATGCGTGACGACCGCAATTACTAACCAAGAGATGGCGACACCGCCGAATCGTGTCCCAGTGCTGAACCGGCCGAACATGGTCAGCGTGGGCACGATCGCGTTCCTCGCCCAAGAGTTGATGTTCTTCGCCGGACTGTTCGCGATGTACTTCACGTCGCGTGCAAACGGCATGACCACCGGGGACTGGGAGAAGCAGACTGAGTACCTGAACGTGATGTTCGGTCTCATCATCACGATCGTTCTCGTGCTGTCTTCCGTGACCTCTCAGATGGGCGTGTTTGCCGCGGAGAGGGGAGACGTCTACGGACTACGCAGGTGGTTCAGCGTCACCATCGGGCTCGGCGTGGTCTTCCTCGGGCTCGTCGCCTTCGAGTGGTTTGAGATGGTCAGCCACGGAGTGACTCCTCAGGCCTCCGTGTACGGCTCGGTGTTCTACATCATCACCGGCTTCCACATGGCGCACGTGACGGCCGGCATCATCGCCTTCATCGTGGTGATGTTGCGCGTTGCCAAGTCGAAGTTCACGCCGGCGCAGGCTACTGCCGCGATGGCGACGTCCTACTACTGGCACTTCGTCGACGTCATCTGGATTGGCGTCTTTGTCACCCTGTACCTCGTTCAGTAATGCGCCTTGCCCGCGGAACCCGCGGGAAGACGCCACGTATAAGACTCACAGTCGCTTAAGGGAACACGATGGATAACACCCCAAAGAAGACGCGGAGCCGCCGCAAGATGCGGCGCACAGTCGCGGGCGCCGCTGCTCTCACTCTCGGCCTGACCGGTGCTGGCTTCCTGGCTACCGCTCTGACCCCCAACGCCCAAGTGGCGACGGCACAGCGTGATGATCAGGCGCTGATCCAGGAGGGCAAAGACCTCTACGACGTCGCCTGCATCACGTGCCACGGCGCTAACCTCCAAGGCGTTCAGGACCGCGGTCCGTCTCTGATCGGCACCGGTGAGGGCGCTGTGTACTTCCAGGTCAACTCTGGACGTATGCCGATGATGTCGAATGACGCCCAAGCCGAACGCAAGCGCCCGCGCTACACCGAGTCGCAGGCGCTCGCCATGGCCGCTTACGTCGCGGCAAATGGTGGCGGGCCGGAGCTTGTCTACAACGAAGACGGTTCCATCGCGATGGAGGAGCTGCGCGGAAAGAACTACGACGGCCAGATTCAGGCCGAGGATGTTGCCCGCGGCAGCGAGCTGTTCCGCCTCAACTGCGCTTCCTGCCACAACTTCACCGGCCGCGGTGGCGCGCTGTCCTCCGGCAAGTACGCGCCTGAGCTCGACCCTGCCAACGAGCAGGAGATTTACCAGGCGATGCTGACCGGACCGCAGAACATGCCGAAGTTCTCCGATCGTCAGCTGACTGCGGACGAGAAGAAGGACATCATCGCCTTCATCAAGTCCAGCAAGGAGACCCCGAGCCCGGGCGGCTGGGGACTCGGTGGCCTCGGCCCGGTTTCTGAGGGTATGGCTATGTGGATCATCGGCGTCACTCTCGTCGCCGCTGCTGCTATCTGGATTGGATCGCGCTCATGAGCAATGAAGTGAAGAAGAATTACACTGACGCGGAACTCGACCGCATGAACAACGCCGAGCTCGCCGCACTGGGCACCGAGCTCGATGACGTCACCGTTGCGTACCGCAAGGAACGCTTCCCGGTGGAAGGCGATCCGCGCGAAAAGGCCGCAGCGGCCGGCATCAATGTGTGGCTGACCATCTCGATTGTGATGGGCCTCGCGTTTCTCGGCGTGTACCTGTTCTGGCCGTGGGAGCCGAAGTTCCATGGCGATGAAGGCCTGTGGATGTACACCCTCTACACCCCCTTGCTCGGCCTGACGTCGATGCTCGCGCTGGGTGCGCTGGGCATCGCAATCATCCAGTACGTGAAGAAGTTCGTGCCGGAGGAGATCTCGGTGCAGCGCCGCCACGACGGTCGCTCCAGCGAGCTCGATCGCCGCACGACCACCGCGCTGCTTAACGACGCTTGGGAGACCTCAACCCTCGGTCGTCGTAAAGTCATGCAGGGCCTGCTCGGTGGCGCTGGCCTGTTGACCGGCCTGATCATCATCGCCCCGCTCGGTGGCCTGATTAAGAACCCGTGGCGCCCTCGTCACGAGCTCAATTACTACGGCGACGGCACCCTGTGGACGCATGGCTGGACCAAGATCGAGGAAGGTGTGAAGGTCTACCTCGGCCGCGATACCGGTGCCATCGCCGAGCTGCACGAGGGCCAGGCAGGCAAGCACTACACCACCGCCGGTGTTTCGCGCGTGGTGCGTATGCGCCCCGAGGACCTGGCGGCCGGGTCGATGGAGACGGTCTTCCCCCTCTACGAGGAGGACGTCAATGACGGCGCAACCTACGACCCCGAGCGCGAGGTTTACGAAAACCACATGCACTCCATCCACGGTCCGCGTAACGCCGTCATGCTAATCCGTCTGCGCTCCGAGGACGCTAACCGCGTCGTCGAGCGCGAGGGGCAGGAAACGTTCCACTACGGCGACTACTACGCCTACTCGAAGATCTGCACGCACATTGGTTGCCCGACGTCTCTGTACGAGGCTCAGACCAACCGCATCCTGTGCCCGTGCCACCAGTCGCAGTTCGATGCGTTGCACTACGGCAAGCCGGTGTTCGGCCCGGCCGCACGTGCCCTGCCGCAGCTTCCTGTGACAGTTGACGAAGAAGGTTACCTCGTTGCCAGCGGAAACTTCATCGAGCCCGTTGGCCCTGCATTCTGGGAGCGTAAGTCCTAATGAGCACTAAACTCGCACAAGCCGCGGACAATATTGATTCGCGCTACACTGTCTCTGGTTTCCTGCGCCCGCAGCTGAACAAGGTCTTTCCGACGCACTGGTCGTTCATGCTCGGTGAGATGGCGCTGTACAGCTTCATCATCCTGCTGCTGACCGGTATTTACCTGGCGTTGTTCTTCGACCCATCGATCACCAAGGTAATCTACGACGGTGGCTACCTGCCGCTCAACGGCGTCGAGATGTCGCGTGCGTACGCAACGGCACTGGACATTTCCTTCGAGGTGCGCGGCGGATTGTTCGTCCGCCAGATGCACCACTGGGCCGCTTTGATGTTCATGATGTCCATGTTCGCGCACATGCTGCGCATCTTCTTCACCGGCGCCTTCCGACGCCCGCGTGAAGCGAACTGGATCATCGGTGTCACCCTGATCCTCGTCGGCATGATCGAGGGCTTCATGGGCTACTCCCTGCCCGACGACCTGCTCTCCGGCGTGGGCCTGCGCATCATGTCCGCCATCATCGTCGGCATCCCGATCATCGGTACCTGGATGCACTGGGCGATCTTCGGCGGCGACTTCCCGTCGGACCTCATGCTGGACCGCTTCTACATCCTGCACGTTCTGATCCTGCCGGGCCTGATCCTCGCGCTCGTCGCGGCCCACCTGCTTCTCGTGTGGTTCCAGAAGCACACCCAGTTCCCCGGCCCAGGCCGCACGGAGAACAACGTCGTGGGCATCCGCATCATGCCGGTGTTCGCGGTCAAGGCCATCGGGTTCATGTTCGTTGTTTTCGCCGTGCTCTCCGGCATGGCGGGTCTGACCACCATCAACGCGATCTGGAACCTGGGGCCCTACAACCCCTCGCAGGTCTCCGCTGGTTCCCAGCCCGACGTCTACATGCTGTGGACGGACGGCGCGGCGCGCGTCATGCCGGCGTGGGAGCTCTACCTGGGCAACTACACCATCCCGGGTGCGTTCTGGGTGGCGTTGATGTGTGGCATCCTCGTGATGCTGCTCTTTGCCTACCCGTTCATTGAGCAGGCGGTCACTGGTGACCGTGCTCACCACAACCTCCTGCAGCGCCCCCGCGACGTTCCAGTGCGAACCGGCATCGGCGTCATGGCCGTGACATTCTTCTTGTTGCTGACCATCTCCGGCGGCAACGACCACGTCGCACACTTCTTCCAGATTTCGCTCAACGCGATGACCTGGTTCGGACGCATCGGCCTGATCGTTCTGCCGCCGCTGGTGTACTTCATCACCTACCGCATCTGTGTCGGCCTCCAGCGTTCCGACCGCGAAGTTCTGGAGCACGGTATCGAGACCGGCATCATCAAGAAGCTGCCGAACGGCGCCTTCGTGGAGATCCACCAGCCTCTCGGCCCGGTCGACGAGCATGGTCACCCGATCCCGCTGGAGTACGCGGGTGCTCGTGTGCCGAAGCAGATGAACCAGCTGGGCTACGCGGATTCCGAAACGATCGGCACGTTCTCTCCGGCGGAGCTCGGCGTCACCGAGCGGGTGCGCGACGCCGCGGAGAGCAACCACCACGACGAAATTGAGACGCTGCGCACATTGGAAGCTACCAAGCACTCATCTGACCGCGACGCAACGCCGCGAGATGACAAGTAGTTTGAGAACAGTGCCGCGTTAGAGCGCGAATAATGGGCCTCCCGAAAGGGAGGCCCATTTCTCTATTGCGACCCGGTAACGTATTACGTGTGTCAAACGTCACAGCGGCCAATCTTCGGCGGGGCCGCCGGGGCAACGGTTTCTGCGATTGACCCTCGGGAATTTCGTAAACATGCAGCTAGAAAGCATAATTTCTACTTTAGTCCCCGTGGTGGCAACGGTGAGCCCACCCCTCGGGTGAGGCTGAATGCGCGGTTGTACAAAAATAACGACGCGATAACGGATGTCGCATTGGACAATTGCCGTTGCGGTTTCGTAACCTATTCGAGACATTGCGGCAACGATCGTTGGATGCAAGTTACGACAACAAAAACGTATAACGCCGAGTCCTCGGCAGCCACAGCGCACAAGGCGCCTGCGGCTGAAGGGGAGCCGGGGACCCACTACAGGGCCCGCGGGCCACACCTGGGGTGAATGCGCGCAAGGATCTTTTCCCGACTCGTTTGGGTCAAGAAGGAGCGGCGCAGGACTTTTCTCGAGTCCAACCCGACAGCTAACCCGGTAGGCAAGAGAAGATATGGAGTATTTCACGTGACAAAGCACCGTCGCCAGAACTCGTCCGCAGCGCGCAACATTGCTGCCGTTTCCGCCCTCGTTACGGGCGCAACCCTTCTGGCACCGGCCACCGCAGAGGCTGCTGAGGTTCGTGTCCCCAACAGCCCCGTCAGCGTCCAGGTTCCCGGCATCGAGAACGTCCCCGGGATCGCTGCCATCCCCGGCATTGAGATGTGGATCCCCTCGCTGGGTGGTCAGGCACCCACCGGTGACGTCGCAGCTGCAATCGCGGCAGTCAAGGCTGTGCCGGGCGTAACCAACATCCCGGGCTTCTCCGACTTCCTCGCGGAGGCTGAGACCCGCTACGCCACCGCCCCGGCTGACACGTCCGCGCAGACCGTCGAAGCTGCTGCGGCACCGGCAATCGTCGCTCCGGCACCCTCCGCTGGCCAGCAGATCGTTGACATCGCCCGCTCCAAGATCGGCTCCCCGTACGTCTACGGCGCGGCCGGCCCCAACGCCTTCGACTGCTCCGGTTTCACCTCCTGGGTCCACGCACAGGCTGGTAAGTCCATCCCGCGTACCTCTCAGGCGCAGGCTTCCGGCGGCACCCCCGTCAGCCTGAACGACATCCAGCCGGGCGACGTCGTTGTCTACTACAGCGGCGCCTCCCACGTCGGCATCTACGCCGGCAACGGCACCATCATCGACGCTTTAAACTCCGGCTCCCCGGTTACGGAGCGCCCGCTCAACATGATGCCGATCCACTCCGTGGTTCGCTTCTAAACGCATTCTCAAACTGGCCCCGCGCGACGGCGTGCGGGGCCAGTTTTGCGCCTCAAAACAAATCGGGGGCAATGTCTTGATTCTCGGGTTCGGGGCGCTATAGTGTGTAACAGTTCTATAAAGCTCGAGCTGCTTAGCTGCGGCTCCAGCGCCGTGTCCGTTGCGGATGCGGCCCATATCCTGTTAAAGGGTTTTACAAGGAAAGTGTCGAGGAAGTCCACCGTGGGTAAGCACTCTCTTCCTCCGCGCGCTCGCCGAAGCGCCGGAACAATTGCATACACAACCGTTTCCCTGGCCGTCGCGGGTGCCACCGTGGCCGGACTCGTTTCTCCCGCACACGCCGAAGACCTGGACACCCTCATTGCGGAACTAGGTACCGTCTCGGACGAAGCGACCGCGAAGATGGAGCAGATTAAGGACCTCGAGGGCCAGCTCGAGCAGGCGCGTGCGGAGCTCGATGATAGCGCTCGGGCGGCCGCTGCTGCCCAGGCTAGGGCCGAGGAGGTGCGTGGAGCCCGCGCCATGCAGCAGGGGGACGTCAACGCTGTCGCGACTTCGACCTACCGCACGCTGCAGGTGGACAATGTGGTGAACACGCTCGGTTCCGCTACCCCGCAGGAGGTCATTGACAAGACCACCTACCTCGGATCCATTTCCCGCAAGCGCCAGGAGCAGCTTGATGGCCTGCGCGCCGCGAACGAAGAGGCGATTCAGGCCGCGCGTGAAGCGGACGTCGCTAAGGCGACCGCGCAGTACAACCGCGTCAAGCTCGACACACAGTTGGCGCAGCTGGAAAAGGAGCGTGCTGACATCGAGGCCCGGATCAAAGACGTTGAGGCCCGTGTGGATGCGCTCTCGCCCGCGGCGCGTGAGGCTTGGACGAACCAGGCCAACCCGGTGCCTGCGGACATGCTTGACCCGGGTGCGTTCGGTAACGCGATCACGGCCGCTGCGCTCGCGCAGCTGGGCAAGCCCTACGGCTGGGGGGCCGCCGGGCCCGATGCTTTCGACTGCTCCGGGCTGATGGTGTGGGCGTACTCCCAGAACGGGAAGTCGATCCCGCGCACCTCCCAGGCGCAGCTTGCTGGCGGAACCCCCGTGTCCATGTCGGACCTGCAACCGGGTGACATCGTCGGCTACTACCCGGGTGTCACGCATGTGGGCATGTACATCGGCAACGGCCAGGTCGTCCACGCATCCGACTATGGCATCCCCGTCCAGGTCGTGCCGTTGAACTCGATGCCGGTGCAGGGAGCGGTCCGCTACTAGAATGCCGGTGCTGCTCGTCACTAACGACTTCCCACCCGCTGTCGGTGGGATTCAGTCGTATGTGAGGGACTTCGCCGATGAGTTCGTGCGGAGGGCCGGCCCCGACGAGCTCCTCGTGTTCGCCTCCACTCAAGACGCCGACGCGGCTAGGCGCTGGGACTCGAACGTTGGCTACACCGTGGTGCGCTGGCCGCGCCGCGTCATGCTCCCCACCCCGGCGACGGTCCGCGAGATGCGCCGCCTCATCCGCGAACACGGCGTGGACACCGTATGGTTCGGAGCCGCTGCGCCCCTGGCGCTGATGGGGGCGGCGGCGAAGTCGGCTGGAGCGCGGCGGGTTCTCGCCTCGACCCACGGCCATGAGGTCGGCTGGTCGATGCTGCCTGGCGCGCGTCAGGTGCTCTCGGTCATCGGGCGGCGCGCGGACGTGGTGACGTACGTGTCGGAGTACGCTGTCGGGCGCTTCCGGAGCGCGTTTGGGGCGATGCCGAGGTTCGAGGCGTTGCCGTCGGGCGTCGACAAGCAATTTTTTCGCCCGGCCAGCGAGCCCGAGCGTGCCGCCGTGCGCTCCGAGCTGGGCATCCGCGGGCCGATGATTGTTTGCGCGTCCAGGCTCGTGCGCCGCAAGGGCCAGGACACGCTTATCGACGCCCTCCCCAGCATCATCGATGCCTACCCCGACGCACGCCTCGTCATCGTCGGCGAGGGGCCCTACGCACGCGCCTTGACAAGGCGCGCGAGACCGCTCGCCGAATCCGTGGTGTTCACCGGAGCCGTGGATCGTGCGCGTCTGCGCGACATCGTCGCGGCGGCGGACGTGTTCGCGATGCCCGCGCGGACGAGGGGAGCGGGCCTGGACGTGGAGGGGCTCGGCATTGTCTACCTCGAAGCCCAGGCGTGCGCCGTGCCGGTCGTGGTGGGGGATTCGGGTGGGGCGCCGGAGACGGTGACGGATCAAACCGGTGTCGTGGTCGACGGGCGAGACCACGACGCGGTGGCCGCTGCGATCATCTCCCTGCTGGGGGATCCTGCACGACGCCGCGAGATGGGCCGAGCCGGCCGCGCCCACGTGGAGCGGGCCTTTTCGTGGGAAGCCTTGGGAGACAGGCTCTACAACCTTCTGAGCCCGACGGGTTAATATAGTTGGCTATGCTCCCCGAAACCCGACGCGCGGACGCCGCGCCGTTGACCATCGGCTTCGATATTGGCGGCACGAACACCCGAGCTGGCGTGGTCACGGCCGCCGGAGAGATCATCGACTCGCGCTCGATTGAAACCCCGCACGACGCAGATGAGCTCACCGCGTCGATTACCCGGCTCGTCGCCGAGGTGCGCCGTGACCACGACATTGCGGCGGTCGGTGCGGCGATCGCCGGGTTTTTGGACCCCGCCTGCGAGAAGGTGCGCTTTGCCCCGCACTTGCCCTGGCGTAACGACGCTCCCGTCAAGGCCATGCTGGAAGACGCGATCGGTCTGCCCGTGCGCCTCGAGCACGACGCTAACTCCGCGGCGTGGGGGGAATACAAGTTCGGCGCGGCGAAGAACGCCGAGACGTGGGTGTTCTTCGCCGTCGGCACGGGAATCGGCGCCACGCTGATGCACCGCGGCGAGATCTACCGCGGGGCGTTCGGCACGGCCCCGGAGTTCGGGCACCTCACCGTCGTGCCGGGTGGGCGGGTGTGCTCCTGCGGCAAACACGGCTGTCTGGAGCGCTACGCCTCCGGCACGGCTCTGGTGGATACCGCCGTGGAGGTCGCCTCCGCCGGCGGGTACAAGGCGTGCGGGCTCTACCGCAAAGTAGTGGACAAGCGCGCCAACGGGCACGACGTGATGGCTGCGGCGCGGAGCGGGGATGCGCTGGGGCGGGCGGCCGTCGACACGTTCGCGGACTGGCTCGGCCAGGGGCTCTCCATCGTCGCCGACGTGCTCGACCCCGAGCTCATCGTGCTGGGCGGGGGTGTCAGCGACGACGCGGATCTCTTCATCGACCGGGCGAGGGGTGCCATGACCCGCGACATCGTGGGCGCCGGCTACCGGCCGCTGCCGACACTCATTCGCACCGAGCTCGGCCCCGAGGCAGGTATGATCGGCGTGGCTGATTTGGCGCGGAAACTGGTGTAAAGGAAAAGCACATGGTGAACAAATGGTATGCGGTGTTCAAGGCCATCCTAGGCCCGCCGTTGCTGGTGTGGAACCGGCCGACGATCGAGGGCGCGCACAACATTCCGCGCACAGGCACCGCCATTTTGGCGTCGAACCACCAGGCCGTGATGGATTCGTTCTACCTCCCGCTGATGGTGTGGCGCCAGCTCACGTTCCCGGCGAAGAAGGAATACTTCACCACCCCGGGTGTCGGCGGAGCGATCCAGCGCTTCTTCTTCAGCTCGGTGGGCCAGATCCCAGTAGATCGCAGCTCCTCCGGGGCCGCAGACGACCTGGAGCGCGCGGCGGAGGAGGTCTTCGCCGACGGAAAGCTGATGGGGTTCTACCCCGAGGGCACCCGCTCGCCGGACGGGCGCCTGTACAAGGGGCGCACCGGCATGGCGCGTATCGCGATGAAAAACAACGTCGACGTCATCCCGGTGGCGATGATTGGCACCCGCAACGCCAACCCGATTGGCACCTTCGTTCCGCGTCCCCGGCGGGTGCGCATCAAGGTCGGGGAGCCGATCAGCCCGCACGCGTGGGCGCGCGAGAACGGTTGCGACCCCGACTCCCGTGAGGTGGCGCGCCCGTTCACCGACTTCATCATGGAAAAGCTCAGTGAGCTGTCGGGCTACGAGTACGTGGACGCATACGCGTCCGAGGTGAAGAAGTCGCTCGAGGCCGGCCACGGCTACCCCGCGGGTACGGAACCTAAGACGCCGTAATTTAAGATGGTGGCCATGGACCGAGACCTTCTCATCCGCGTGGCCTTATGCTGCGTGCTCGTCGCCGCAGTCATGGTGGCCACCCAGACCGGCCGCTACATCAACGTTGTCGCCCCGCTCGCGGTGATCGGCGTGGCGGTGGTCATGTTCTGGCCGCGCCGACGCGGGGCATCCGCCCCGGATCCCGCGGAGCGCGATGACGCGTCCGGGCGTGGGTAGGGTGCGCTACTTCTACGACACCGAGTTCATCGAGGACGGCGCTACCATCGAGCTGGTCTCCATCGGGATTGTCGCCGAGGACGGCCGCGAGTATTACGCGGTGTCGACGGACTTCGACGCGGCCAAGGCGAACCGGTGGGTGCGCGACAACGTCCTGGACAAGCTTCCCAGCCCCGGGGAGTCCGAGTGGAAACCGAACTCCGCGATCCGGCGCGAGGTGCTCGAGTTTGTCACCGCCGGGCCGGGCCACCCGGAGCTGTGGGCCTGGGTGGGCGCCTACGATCATGTGGTCCTGGCCCAGCTGTGGGGCGACATGAGCGCGCTTCCTAAGGCGCTGCCGCGGTACACCCGCGAACTGAAGCAGTACTGGGAGATGGCGGGGCGCCCGAAGCTGCCCAGTTTGCCCAAGGGCAACCACAACGCGCTTGTCGACGCCCGCCACAACCTGGCCAAGTTCACCGCCTGTACCGCGGCCCTGCCGCTGGGCGACAATGGGCAGGTTTCCATCGTGCGGGAACACCATTCCACCAGGTGACAATCGCCTCCCGTGACCTGGGGTTTCAAATATGCCCCCAGCATGATAAAACTTGAGGGGTGAGTTGGACTATCGACATCCCCAAAGACGTTCTGCCCGATCTTCCGCCGTTGCCGGGGGATTTGAACGAACGATTCCAGGACGTCATCTCCCGTGACGCCAAACAGCAGCCGACGTGGGACGCGAACGAGGCCGGCTACGTGCGCAAGATCCTCGAGTCCGTTCCGCCCGTCGTACTCGCACCCGAGATCGAGGTGCTCAAGGGCCAGCTTGCCGACGTCGCCCTGGGCAAGGCGTTCCTCCTGCAGGGCGGCGACTGCGCCGAGACCTTCGAATCCAACACGGAGCCGCACATCCGCGCTAACGTGCGCACCCTGCTGCAGATGGCGGCCGTGCTGACGTATGGCGCCTCGGTGCCCGTGGTCAAGCTCGGCCGCATCGCTGGCCAGTACGCCAAGCCGCGCTCGTCCGACCTGGACGAAAACGGACTGCCGAACTACCGTGGCGACATTGTCAACGGTGTGGAGCCCACCCCTGAGGACCGCCGACACGACCCCGCCCGCATGGTCCGTGCGTACGCGAACGCCTCGGCAGCCATGAACTTGGTGCGTGCGCTGACCTCGTCGGGCACGGCGGATCTGAACCATATCCACGACTGGAACCGCCAGTTCGTGGCGTCGTCGCCGGCTGGTGCCCGCTACGAGGCGCTGGCGCGCGAGATTTCGCGCTCGCTCGATTTCATGCGCGCCTGCGGTGTCAACGACGAGCACCTGCGCACCAGCGAGATCTACGCCTCTCACGAGGCGCTGCTTGTGGACTACGAGCGCGCCATGCTGCGCCTCGCGGAGGACTCCCACGGAGAAACCAAGCTCTACGACCTCTCCGCCCATCAGCTCTGGATCGGTGAGCGCACCCGTGGCATGGAGGACTTCCACGTCAACTTCGCCGCGATGATCAACAACCCGATCGGGATCAAGCTCGGCCCGAAGGCCACCCCTGAGGAAGCCGTCGCGTACGCCGAGAAGCTGGATCCGAACCGCGAGCCGGGCCGACTTACCATGGTCATTCGCATGGGCCATGACAACGTCCGCAGCGTGCTGCCGGGCATCGTCAAGGCCGTCGAGGCCTCGGGCCACAAGGTTGTCTGGCAGTCCGACCCGATGCACGGCAACACCTTCACCGCGTCCAACGGGTACAAGACCCGGCACTTCGACAAGATCATTGATGAGGCCCAGGGCTTCTTCGAGGTCCACCGCGAGCTCGGCACCCACCCGGGCGGCGTGCACATCGAGCTCACCGGTGAGAACGTGACCGAGTGCCTCGGCGGAGCGCAGGACATCACCGACCTGGATTTGCCGGGCCGCTACGAGTCCGCTTGCGACCCGCGCCTGAACACCGAGCAGGCCCTGGAGCTGGCCTTCCTCGTGGCCGAGATGCTGCGCTACTAAAAGCGCCCGGTTAAAAACTTTCGCCCAGTTCTCCCCGCCCTATCTAATGAGGGCGGGGAGTTCGCCGTACATGCCCGAGCCGAACCACCACGCGCCGATGGCCACTAGCGCGATGACCAGCAGCGACAGCGCCACGAAGATCGCGGTGCCAAGCGCGCTGCGATTGGTCAACGGCTTCGGCGGTGGGGCAACTGGCGGTGGGGCAACTGGCACAGGGGAGGGTGCCGCAGGCGGCGGAGCTGCCGGCACCGGGGTCACCGGGGGTTGTGGCGCGGCCCCGGCCACGCGGGTGCTACCCGATTCGGGAAACAGGCGTCGCTCAAACGCGGGCGGTGCGGGCTGCGGCTGCGGGGTGTTCAGCAACGTGACAGCCGTCGGGTGGGCCGCTGCGCGGTTCGCGGCGGAGTCGCGCGGCACCGGCACCACGTAGTCGGGCAGGCCAAGCGCCGCGGCGACGTCGTCAAGCGCGGCGAGGAACTCGGCAGCGTCGACGAAGCGGTCCTCGGGGCGGCGGGAGGTTGCTGTCGCAACGAGCTCGTCGACAAGCTTGGGCACGCCCTCGATGCGTGACGACGGCGCCGGGACGTCCCGGTTGAGCCGCGCGTACGCATGAGCCAGCGGAGTCTCGCCCGAGAATGGGACACCTCCCGTGAGCAGCTCGAACAAGACGATGCCGGCGGAGTAGACATCAGAGGCCGGGCCCATCGGGGAACCATCGACTTGCTCGGGCGAAAGATAGCTGACAGTGCCCACGATCTGATCGGTTGAGTGAGTGGCATCGGCAGCAGCACGCACGAGGCCGAAGTCGGCAAGTTTCACGCGGTGGTCTAAGTTGATCAGAATGTTGTCCGGCTTGATGTCGCGGTGCACCATTCCCTTGCGGTGGGCGATCGAGAGCCCGGTCAGCGTCGCGCGCATGACCGCGGCGGCTGCGTGCGGGGGCATCGGGCCGCGCTCGGCCAGCAACTCGCGCAGCGTGCCGCCGCGAATCAGCTCCATGATGAGGAAAACGTGGTCGCCCTCGTGGGAAAAGTCGTAGACGTTGACCAGGTTGGGGTGCGACAGCTGAGCCATGGCGCGGGCTTCGCGCCGGAAGCGGGTAAGAAAGAGATGATCGTCGACGTAGCGGTTGTCCATCACCTTCGCCGCGACCTCCCTACCGAGGCGGACGTCGACGCAGCGGTACACCGTGGACATGCCGCCGCGGGCGATGGGGCGATCGATGACGTAGCGGTTGTCCAGATAATCACCCACGGCAAGCTCAGTCATGCATTCCAGTATGGCCGACAGGCGCCTCCAACAGCCAACCCACAGCCAGTGCGCGGGTAAGGTATCTCACGTGACTACGCCGAATATTGACCTCGACGGATTGCTCGCCAACGAGACACTTCTGCCGCTGCCGGATGTCGCCGAGTACCTCGGCGTGCCGGTGACCAAGGTGCACGACCTCGTGGGTGCGCACAAGCTGCTCGTCTACCGCAAAGACGGGGTGAAGTACGTCCCCGAGCGCCTCTTAGGCGAGGACGGGGAGCTGTCCAAGTTCGTCGGCGGCGCCATCATGGTGCTTCACGACGGCGGCTACAGCGCCGACGAGATCCTCCACTACCTGTTCACCGACGACGAGTCGCTGCCCGGCCGGCCCATCGACGCCCTGCACAGCCACGGCGCACGTGAGGTGATCAGGCGAGCGCAGGCGATGGCGTTCTAGCCTCAGCCGGCGTTGTCGGCGCCCGCGGGTAGACCACCTCGGCGGCGATCCAGGCGGCGGCGAAGGACACGACGATGAACCAGCCGTCGTAAAAGCGGTGGTTGCCGCTGCCGGTGAAGGCGAGAGCGACCACGACGGAGAAGAAGACCGTGGCGCGCCGCACCCACAGCGGCGTACTCACCGTGCCCAGCAGGGAGAGCAGCGAGGCGTAGTACCACGGGAAGGTCACCGCGTTGGCGACGAACGCCACTGCGTAGGCACACGCGATGCCCGCCACCGCCTCGCGGTCGTTGCGGCGGAAGATAAACCACGTCAGAGCCAGGCCGACGAGCATCAGCACCGCGCCGATCCGGCGCGCGAGTGCGAGTGCCGCGTTGTAGCGGAAGTGCTCGTCAAAAAGCTGGGCGAGGGGAGTGAACGCGTCGGCGACCAAGGTGGGGCCGGCGAGCGGGTTGACCACCTTTGAGTTCCCGGAGATCTCGGCGACCCAGCCGAAGGAGGAGCCGGAGAGCACAGTAACGGCCCACAGCACGGCCATGGTCAGCACGACCGACACCGCGCCGACCAGCACGAAATCGACGGCGTTGCGCGCGAGGGTCGCGGTGTCACTGCGGCGGCGGTTGTAGGCCATCCACACCACGAACGGCAGGGCGATCGCGGCGGTGGCTTTGAGCGACACCGCGAGGCTAATCACCACGATGCCGAGCACGAAACGGTTGCGCAGGCAGGCGAGCAGGCCCACGCTGACGAGCCCGACCATAATCGCCTCGTTGTGCATCCCGCCGACCATGTGCAGCAGCATCACCGGGTTGGCCACGCCGAGCCAGAGCGCGAGGGCGGGGTTGCCGCCGAGTTCTGCGGCGATGCGGGGCACGGCCCAGACGATCGCCGCGAACCCGGCGAGGGTAAGCAGCTTGTACGCCAGGATCCCCAAGGTGACGTTGTCGCCGACGAGGGTGGTAATCCGCTCGCCAATCCACAGGTGCAGCGGCCCGTAGGGGGTGGTCGTGTTGCGCCAGTCGTGGCTGACTTCGTAGAGGTAGGGGCCCGGATTGACCGCGGCGCCTTCGGTGTAGGGGTCGAAGCCATCGCGAAGCATCGCGCCCTGCATGAGGTAGGAGTAGACGTCACGCGACAGGATCGGCGCGGCGAAGGCAAGCCCGGCGGCCCATAGCCAGGTCGCGCGCTTGGTCTCCGCCTCGCCCGCGTGTTGGCGGGTGAGGTCGCGCCCAAACCAGACCCACGCCACCACTAGGGCAATAATGCCGGCGGTGAGCAGCGCGTCCATGATGGAGCGGCCGTGGCCGTACATGAGGTGGCCCAAGCCGAGCTCGCGCATTACGCCGCCGCGGTTGCGGGTGGCGCCAGCGCCGTAGCTGCCGAGGGCGATAACAATCCCCGCGGCGAGGCCGAGCCATACCGACCTAGGCACGGCGCTCCGTCGCCCGAATCGCCAGATCACGCAGCGTGTTCGCAACCTCGCCATCAATACCCGCCCTGCTCAAGTGGGCAAGCCCGGACTCAGTTAAGTCCGCAATTTGCTTTTCGACGTCCGCGATCGCGCCGCTGGACTCCACAATCGCCGCGAGCTCCGCAAGCTCGTCGCGATCGCTCGTGCGGCCCACGCGATCGCGCAGGCGGGCGGCGGAGACGGGGTCGGTGGCGTCGAGACGATTCAGCGCCGCGGCGAGCAGGACCGTCCGCTTGCCCTCGCGCAGGTCGTCGCCAGCCGGCTTGCCGGTGACGGCTTCGTCGCCGAAGACGCCGAGTAGGTCGTCGCGAAGCTGGAAGGCGATCCCGATGTCGCGGCCGTAGCCGCGGAACGCCTCTATCGTGTCCGCTGGCGCGCCGGCGATCGCGGCACCGAGGTGCAGCGGGCGCTCGATGGTGTAGGCGGCCGTTTTGTAGCGGTTGACGTTGTTGGCCATCTCGACAGACTCGTTGGCGGCGGCCTCGAGCGCGATGTCGAGCAGCTGGCCGCCGATGACTTCGGTGCGCATGCCGCGCCACGGCTCGGCGGCGCGGGTCAGCGCGGCCTCGCTGAGGCCCGAGTAACGCCACATGTCTTCCGCCCAGATCAGTGCGAAGTCGCCGATGAGGATGGCCTCGTTGCGCCCGTAGTCCGCCGAGTCGCCGAACAGGTCGTCTTTACTGTGGCGGGCCTCCACGGCGCGGTGCACTGTGGGGTTGCCGCGCCGGGTATCGGAGGCGTCGATGATGTCGTCGTGAATCAGCGCGCACGCCTGGATCAGTTCGAGCGAGCTCACGGCGCGCAGGACAGCCTCCGGGTCCTCGGAGCCAACCCCGCCTGCGGCGCGCGCGCCGAAGAAGCCGGTCCAGGCGTACAGGGGGCGGATCCGCTTGCCGCCGCCGAGGATGAAGTCGCGCAGGTGCTGAACGGAGCGGGTGACCGGGGGGCCGATCTTCTCCACCTCGGCGTAGCGCTCGTCGAGAAACGCCTCGAGCGCACCTTTGACGGCTGAAGGGAAATCGGCCGGGTTTGCGTCCTCCCTGGCCAACCCGCTCGGCGCACCCACCACAACGATCTCCTCATTACCTATCGACAATATTTCGCCTCAACACTACCCGCCCGCGTGCAGGGGAAGGGTGCGGCCGAGGATGGCGAAGGGGCGATCGTCGCCCGCGTAGTAGAAGTCTCGCAGGATGTCCCGAAAGCCCATCGAGCGGTACAGGCCGAACGCGTTGTTGGATTCGTTCGCAACCTCGGGGGTGGACAGCAGGGCCCATCGCGCCGGGGCGTTCCACAGCAGACGGGAAAGCAGGGCCCGCCCGATCCCCGCACCCTGGCGGGAGGGGTGGACGTGGATTTCGGCGATTTCGAAGTAATCACGAAGCATCGCTGAGTGCTGCGGGCTTATCCCACCGTTTTGACGCAGGCCACGGATGAGCTGTTGGTCCCACCACCGTTCGCGGCTGCCGATAAATCCGTACGCGATGCCGACTACCGTCTCGTCAACCGCCCCGTCAACCGCGCCGCCCATGCTGCCGGCCGCTGTTGCTGTGCGTTCGATGGCGGCGACGGCAGTGAAACCGGGCCAGACAATCTCGCGCTGCCAGACAGAAATGCGGCCAGAGCGAATCGCCGGGTCGTATCCCATTGCCGTGATGTAGATGTCAACGAGGTCGGGGGCGAGAATCGCGAATTCGGGGCCGCTGAGGCGACGATAAGTCACAGTCACCCTTCTATCGAACCATGCGGCGCACACGAAGTGGTGGTGTTCGGGACACAATGACCCGATTAGAACAAATGTTCCAACATTGCCGGGGTATGTCGAACGTGCGTTTTAGAGTATCGGCAATCAACAAGATTAAACGACGCACAACCCCGGGAGGTACACATGTCCAGCATCGTCTCAGCCACCACGAAAGCCACCTACGGAGCTGCCGCGCACGGAACCCGGCGTGAACAGTTCTTCCGTTCCGCGCATGTGCTTCTTGCCCAGGCGCGCACCGATTACGAGGCGGGCGCCCTCGATATGGCAATGGAAAACGCCTACCGCGCGGCCCTTCGGGCGGCGGGAGCTGTCAACGCCGGCTCGCCGGTGATACGCAAACGCAAGAGGCTTCCGGCTAGTGCGTGGGACAAACTCGCGTTGACGTCGGATCGTGGCAAAGAATGGGCCTCGACGTTTTCCGCGTTTTCCGCCCCGCGCAACAGGGCCATCACGGGCATCGAACCAAACCCCGATGCCAACGTTGTGCTCCGCCTCATTGCGCTGGTAGAAGAATTCTTGGAAGAGTCCACCCCCGGCTCTACGAAGGCACCCTTAGTTGCCTAGCGTGAACTTGGTAGTCGGGTGCGCATTTCGGAAAGGAAACCTCGGGTAGGAACAATCTGGATACACTGGCCGTTGTAGTAGATGTAAGCCAAGCACAATCGTCCAACGGTAGAGCTGGAGAGTAGACAGTGTCCCTTTCTGAGCAGGAACAGCGCACCCTTCGCGAGATCGAGCAATCGCTTCTCGCCGAGGACCCCAAGTTTGGTGACAGGGTGCCCCAGGGTTCCGGTTTCGCAGGCCAAGCAGGCGGCGGCCGACTCACCATGCGCAGCGCCGCGCTGATGGTAACCGGCCTGGTCCTGCTCATTGGCGGCGTTGCACTGGCGACAGTGAGTGTGTGGCTCGTTGCCGTCAGCGTCATCGGGTTTATCGTCATGCTCGCCGGCGGCGTGATGGCTCTGACCACTCCTTCGGGCGAATCCTCGCCGCAGCCGCGCCCCGTTGCCGCAACGCGGCGTCCCGCGCGCAGCTCGAAGATGGAAGAAAATTTCAAGCGCCGTTTCGAGGGTCAGTAACTTACTGGCGGCACCAAGCCCGCCCCGCGCACGCGCGTGGGGCGGGCTTTTTCTTACCCACCGACCCCCACCTTCTCCTCCCACTTTCTCCCACTCTCGCGGTACTCCTGCCGCCCCAGGGCCGTGATCTGCGGTAACACCTGGGGAAGCTGGTATTTCAGTGCTGTCTAGAGAATTGGAGTGGCTGATGTGAACCGCGTTTCAAGCGAGGGAACCGATTTTCAGGGGTAGATCCACCACCAATTTTTGTTCCGTTAACCTGCGATTTTCCAGAAGTTTTGCGACAGGACGCGCCTGGGTGTGGCGTTTGTGGGGGAAAGTGGGATAGAGTGGGGCGCAGCGGAGGGCCGCGGTGGCATCTTGACTACGTGCAACCACGATTCGCCGCTTCGGAAAAGTTGAACAGCCGTAGTCACAGAGTGAAGGAAGGTGGGCTTTCGGATGTTTCTGGGAACCTACACTCCCAAGCTCGACGACAAGGGGCGCCTGACGCTGCCCGCCAAGTTCCGGGAGGATTTGGCGGACGGGTTGATGGTGACCAAGGGGCAGGACCACTCTCTGGCGGTCTACCCCCGCGAGGAGTTCGCGGCCCGTGCCCGCAAGGCAGCTGCAGCTTCACGCACGAACCCGAAGGCGCGCGCCTTCATCCGCAACCTGGCTGCCAGCGCGGATGAGCAAACGCTCGATGGTTCCGGTCGCATCACGCTGTCGCCGGCGCACCGCGAGTACGCACACCTGTCCAAGGAGTGCGTGGTCATCGGCTCGGTCGATTTTCTCGAGATCTGGGACGCCGAGTCCTGGGCTAACTACCAGCAAGAAACCGAGGCTGCCTTCGCGGCAGCTGATGACGACGACATTCTCTCCGGCCTCCTGTAGGGCTGACTACCCCGCAGGCAGGCGCTGACCAACTGCGGAGAGCGTGTACGGACTCTGTCCGTGGCGTGGAGCGTTCTGGTGTACTTCCCCGACACCAGAACAGCCGCCTCGGGCAGGGCCCTATACGTTCCCCGACCGAGACACAGCACGACACACCGCACGACAACCGCGCACGACGGCCAGCCAAACCAAGGGGGTGGATCCAATGGCACACAAGGACAACGCTGCTCACATCGCGGATATGGACTTTCGAGTGGATCCCAACCACGGCCACGTTCCCGTCATGCGGGACCGCATGGCGGACTTACTCGCCCCGGCTGTCGAGGTGTTCGGTGCGGGCGCGGTCATCGTCGACGCGACACTTGGCGCGGGCGGCCACACAGAGCATTTCCTGCGGCGCTTCCCAGGGGCGTCGGTAATTGGTGTAGACCGCGACCCCGCGGCCTTGCGCGACGCGACCGAGCGCCTTGCTCCGTTCGCCGACCGCTTCGTCGGGGTGCAAGCGCGTTTCGACGACATCGGCACCGCAATCCGCGACCGCGACGGCGCCATCTTCGACGCCGCCCGGACGCACGGGGTAGCGGGCGCGTTGTTCGACCTCGGTGTCTCGTCCATGCAGCTAGACCAAGAGGAACGCGGCTTTGCCTACAAGGTCGACGCACCCTTGGACATGAGGATGGACCCCACGACGACGCTGACGGCGGCGGACGTGCTCAACACCTACAGCCACGGCGAGCTGGCCCGCATCTTAAAAACCTACGGTGACGAGCGTTTCGCCGGCAAGATCGCCTCACACATCCTGAAAGAGCGCGAAAAGGCCCCGTTTGAGCGCAGCGCGCGACTTGTGGAGCTTCTCTACCAGGCCATCCCGGCCGCAACCCGGCGTACAGGCGGGCACCCGGCAAAGCGGACGTTCCAGGCGCTGCGCATCGAGGTCAACGGCGAGCTCGACGCGCTGCGCGCGGTGATCCCCGTGATCACTGACCTGCTCGGCCCGGGCGGGCGCGCGGTGTTCATGAGCTACCAGTCGCTCGAGGACAAAATCGTCAAAAACGCCCTGACCTCTTTGACCACATCCACAACCCCAACCGGTCTGCCGATGGACTTGCCCGGCACCGCCGCCACGTTCCGCTGGATCACCCACGGCGCGGAAAAAGCGTCCGAGGCGGAAATTGACCAAAACTCCCGGGCAGCACCGGTGCGTGTCCGGGGCGTCGAAAAGCTTCGCACCGACAACCCGTAGATGACCATGATGACCACGACGAAAGGCAGCAACGCCATGGGAGCAAGCCGAGACCTCACCGCGGCAGCCCGCTCGGGCACAGCCACCCTCGAACGGCCGGCAGTGCGCCGCCCGCGCACGACGACGCCGCGGACGACGGCGACGCCGCAGCCGGTGCGTCGATACGCGCCTCATGCGCTGCACCCGCGCAACACCCAGGGTGTTGGCCGGCTCGGCTCCAAGCAGGTCGTGTCCGTCCGCGGCCGCAGGGTCGGCGAAGTAAGCGAAATCAAGCGCACCTTCTCCACCATGTCCGTGATCGCGGTGCCGCTGCTCATCCTCGGCGTACTCATCGCCATGTTCCTCTCGGGCCTGTCCACCTCGCAGTCCTTTACCATCCAAGAGCTCCAGTCTCGCGAGCGCGCGCTGAGCAACGAGGTGGAGACCCTCAACAGGGACGCGGAAAACGCGAAATCCTCGGCCGAGATCGCGCGCAAGGCAGCTGATGCCGGGATGGTCGTCTCGCACGCGCCCGGAATCCTGTCCGTGGGTGCCGACGGCGCAGTCGAGGAGACCCGGCCGTTTGACCCCGAGGCGACGCAAAAGATTGATGACGTTACCTCCGCAGGCGGCCAGCGCGGCACCGAGGACCGGGCGACCAGCGACCGCGACGCCACCGCCCGCGTCTCAGACAGCCTGACCTCCGTGCCCGGCGGCAACGTTCTGGACCAGGGCAATCCACCGGCACCGGAGGCTGCCCCGCTGGCAAACAACCTCGCGCCGTACGCGCCGCGCGTGGCAACCGGAAACTGAAGGGCGTGGCGCTGCCGTACACGGGGCTGCGCGGCGGGCAAGATGAAGTGCGATGTGAAACAACAACGAGGCAGGTGACTTAAGCGCTGTGAATACCCCGAGCGCCCGCCGCCGGCCGGAGCATCGCGGTGAGAGCACCCGCGTTGACAACCTCCGCCCGCAGCCCGGCCCGCACGCGCCCGGCCCGCAGTCGGGCCCGGGCGCGCCCCAGAAGGTGATCACGCGCAAGCGCGCGAGCTTCATCGCAGCTGTTTTCATTGTTGCCGCGGTTGTGCTCGTGGGTAGGTTGGCCTGGGTCCAAATCGTGTGGGGGCCGGACCTGCAGACCCAGGCTGAGGCGCAGCGCGCCCGGGTCTACATCGACCCCGCCCGCCGCGGCGAAATCATCGACCGCTCCGGCAACCAGCTCGCCTACACCATGCAGGCGCGCTCGCTCACTGTGTCGCCGGTCATGCTGCGCAAGGAGTTGCGCGAACAGCAGGAGGGGCAGGTGAGCGTCGACGGCCTGTCGGATGACGTCATCCAGGCCCAGGTCGACGCGCGCGTGGAAGACGTTCTGCGCACGATGGCCAACGAGATCCCCCGCATGATTGAGGGGGCGCACGCCACAGATCCGGCGGCCGCGCAGGCGCGAGTGAGCTCAAAAGACATCCTAGACAAGCTGCACGCGGATTCAAACTACGAGGTTCTCGTGCGCAATGTCGACCCGGATGTTGCCACCAAGGTGGCCAAAAAGTTCCACGGTGTCGCGGCGGATCACCAGGATATTCGCCAATACCCCAATGGGGCGGTCGGGGAGAACATCGTCGGCAAGGTCTCCATGGACGGCCAGGGGCAGTTCGGCCTCGAAGCGTCCAGTGACAGTGTCCTGACCGGAATTAACGGCAGATCCACGGAGGATGTCTCCGCTGACGGGCAGTCGATTCCGGGCACGCTGCGCGACGTTGTCCCGGCCGTCGACGGATCCCAGGTCAAGCTCACCATCGACGTCGATCTGCAGACGTTCGTGCAGCGCACCCTCGAGCAAGCGAAGGCGAACTCGCTGGCGAAGGACGCCGAGGCCGTCGTTCTCGACGCTCACACAGGCGAGGTTCTCGCGATGGCCAACACCGGCACGATTGACCCGAATGGTGATTTGCAGAAACAGCTCGCCGAGGGGCGCAGCTTTGATAACAACTCCATTTCGCACCCCTACGAGCCGGGGTCTGTCGCCAAGGTGATCACGGCAGCGGCCGCCATCGAGGAGGGGCTGACAAACCCCACCGAGGTGCACCAGGTTCCCGGCTCCATCGACATGGCCGGCGTGACGGTCAAAGACGCGTGGTCTCACGGCGTGGCCCCCTACACCACGGCGGGGATCTTCGGTAAGTCCTCCAACGTGGGCACGCTGCAAATCGCGCAGCGCCTCGGCGAGGACAAGTACTGGGACTACCTGCAGCGCTTCGGTATCGGACAGTCGACGGGAATCGAGCTCCCCAACGAATCTGCGGGCCTTGTACCGGTGCTCGAGCAATGGTCGGGCGGCACCTTCGCCAACCTGCCCATTGGCCAGGGCATGAGCTGGACGACGCTGCAGATGGCCAGCGTGTACCAAACCCTGGCCAACGGAGGCGAGAGAATCGAGCCACGCATTATCTCGGAGGTCATCGGCCCCGATGGGCAGTCGATGGAGGCTGACGCCCCGGCGCGCACCCGCGTGGTCAGCGAGGCCACCGCGAAGACGACGGTGGACATGTTCCGCTCCACGTTCCAGCAGGACCCTATGGGTGTGAACTCCGGTACCGCCCAGGGCAACGAGATCGAGGGCTACCAGCTGGCGGGAAAGACCGGCACGGCCCAGAAAGTCAACCCCGAAACCGGGGCATACACGCAGAACCAGTTCTGGATCACCTTCGCCGGTGTCGCGCCGGCCGACGACCCCAGGTTTGTCGTCGCCGTCATGCTGGATGAACCGCAGCGTGGCCCGCTCGAGGGCGGATCGGGCGGCCAGTCGGCCGCGCCAGTCTTCCGTGAGATCGCGTCGTGGCTGCTCAATCGCGAAAACATCCCGCAGAGCCCGCCCTCCGAGCCGTACGTGCTCGAGCAGCGTTAACCCCTTTTTTCATGCAAGAGGAATAGAAAAGACGTAGGACCACTACCGAGAGGCGAGGAGACCAGGTGGACCACCGCAACGAGAACAGTGCCGCGGGCGCACCCCAGGCGCCCGTGCCGCTGCACGAGCTCGCACGCATTGCCGGAGCCGATGTCGCGTCTTCGGCTGATAACGGTTGGGCTGGCGTAGCGATTAGCTCCGTGGGGCTCAACGCCCGCGAGGTCGCGCCGGGAGGGCTGTTCGCCGCCCTGCCGGGCACGCGTGTCCACGGCGCGCAGTTCGCCGCGGAGTCTCCCGCGCGCGCCATCCTCACCGACCGCGAGGGCCTGGACATCGTCGAAGCGGCAGGGGATCGCCGCCCCGTGCTCGTCGTCGACGACGTCCGCGCCGTGCTGGGCGAGGTCTCGGCGCACGTCTACGGGCACCCCTCGCGCCGCATGACACTTATCGGGGTCACCGGCACGTCGGGCAAGACGACCACCACCTACCTGCTGGAGCGCGGGCTGATCGCCGCCGGCGCCCAGGTCGGGCTAATCGGCACGACGGGGACGCGCATCCGCGGCCGCGACGTGCCCACCTCCCTGACCACGCCGGAGGCGCCCACCCTGCAAGCGCTGTTTGCGCGCATGGCGGCCGAGGGCGTGACGCACGTGGTCATGGAAGTCAGTTCGCACGCGCTGAGCCTGGGGCGCGTGGACGGCACCTCGTTCGACGCGGCCGGTTTTACCAACCTCAGCCAGGATCACCTCGACTTCCACCCGACGATGGATGACTACTTCCAGGCGAAGGCAGCGTTTTTCGATCCCTCATCGCCGGTCGCCGCGTCGGCAAGCGTCGTGTGCGTCGATGACGAATGGGGCGAGCGGATGGCCGAGCTCGCGTCGCACCCGCTGCGGGTGGGAACCCACGGGCAGGAAGGGCTCGACTGCAGCGCGCGGCTGACCGCGGTTCGCGACAACGGGGCTCAAGACATCGAGCTGCGTATCGACGGCCAAACTCACGAGTTTACGCTGCCCCTGCCCGGGGCATTCAACGTGGCCAATGCGGCGCTGGCGACGGCGCTGGCGCGCGTGGTGGGCGCGGACATGCCGCAGTTTGTCCGCGGGCTCGAAAACGCCGCCGTGCCGGGTCGCATGGAGCGTATCGACGCCGGCCAGGACTTCGTGGCGGTCGTCGACTACGCGCACAAACCGGCCGCGATCGCCGCCGTGCTGGAAACGCTGCGCGAGCAGGTCGACGGCAGGATCGGCATCGCGGTCGGAGCCGGAGGCGACCGCGACACCACGAAACGCGCCGTGATGGGCCAGCAGGCGGCCACGCGCGCCGACCTCGTGATCGTCACCGATGACAACCCGCGCACCGAGGATCCGGCCGCGATCCGCGCTGCTGTTTTGCGCGGCGCGCGGGAGGCCGGCAGCGGCGCCGAGATCAGGGAATGCGGCCCACGCGCCGAGGCAATCGACCAGCTTGTGGCCTGGGCACTGCCCGGCGACGCGATCGTGGTTGTGGGCAAGGGCCACGAGGTGGGGCAAATTGTCGGCGACACGACACACCACTTCGACGATCGCGAGGAGATGCGCAGGGCACTGGCCGACAACGGCTACGGTGAAAATGATGCTCACGGCACCCACCAGCCGGACGGTCTTCACGGGCCGCAAGAGCTTGCAGACGGTAAGGACTTCTTCGCACATGATCCCACTTGAGTTAGCCGCGATCGCCAGGATCACGGGCGGCAGACTGAGCGACGATGCGGACCCGCACGCGGTAGTCGACGGGTTCGTGGAGTTCGACTCGCGCAAAATCACCCCGGGCGGCTTGTTCGTCGCCCTGCCGGGCAAGCATGTCGACGGCCACAACTTCGCGCGCGACGCAATTGCGCAGGGCGCGGCCGGAGTTCTCGCGGCTAAGGATGTCGGCGTGGCCGCGGTGATCATGCCCAAGGCCGCCAAGCGTGAGGGAGATAACTCCGGGCTCGCCGCAAACGACCCCGACGGTTCCGCGGCCGGAGTCGTCTCAGGCATGTCCAAGCTGGCCAGCTACGTGGCGTCCACGCTGACCGCAGAGCACGGCCTGTCCATCGTGGGTATCACGGGTTCCGCCGGGAAGACCTCGACGAAAGACCTCGTTGCCTCTGTGCTCTCCGCCGCTGGTCAAACCGTCGCGCCCCCGGGTTCCTTCAACAACGAGCTCGGCCATCCGTACACGGTGTTGCGCTGCACCGAATCGACGAAGTTCCTAGTCGCGGAAATGTCCGCGCGCGGCATCGGCCACATTGCGCACTTGGCGACGATCGCCCCGCCCAAGTTCGGCGTGGTGCTCAACATCGGTTCCGCACACCTGGGGGAGTTCGGTTCCAAGGAAAACATCGCTGCGGCGAAAGGAGAGCTCGTCGAGGCGCTGCCTTCGGCCGCGGAGGGTGGCGTGGCCATCCTCAACGCCGACGATCCCCTCGTCGCCGGCATGGCGCCGCGCACACGCGCGCGCGTGGTCACCTTCTCTGGGCAGCACGGCGCCGCCGACTATTACGCCACGGACATCTCGCTTGACGACGTCACGCGCGCCAGCTTCACGCTTCACTCACCCCACAACGAGCCGCAGCGCGTCGAGCTCAACGTCTTCGGCGCCCACCAGGTTTCCAACGCCCTCGCCGCCGCGGCGGTCGGCATCGAAAGCGGCATCGACGCCGCCACCGTTGCACGCAGCCTCAGCAGCGCGCACGGCGAGTCCGGCAACCGCATGGATGTGCAAACACGCGCCGACGGGGTCACCGTCATCAACGACGCCTACAACGCCAACCCGGACTCGATGCGGGCCGGCATCGCCGCGTTGGGCTTCACGGCCGCCGCGCGCCCCGGTGTGCGCTCCATCGCGGTGCTCGGCGAGATGGGGGAGCTCGGCGGCGACTCGGTCAGCGCGCACCGCGAACTCGGCAACGAACTGGCGCGCTACCGCGTCACCCACCTCGTCGCTGTCGGGGACAACGATGCGATGGACGCCCTGAAGGACCGCGCGCGGGATCGGGGCATCTACGTCGCCTCCGCCCGGGACGTCGAGGAGGCCACATCGCTGGTCCAGGCGATCCTGTCGGTGCCCCCAATGGGGGAGGAGGGTTGGTACGAGCGCGATGCGCGCGATGTGGTGCTGGTCAAGGCGTCGAATGCGCTCGGGCTGTGGGCGGTGGCGAACGCCCTGTTGCGAGGACATAGCATGGGAGTCCACAAAAATTTCGGAGACGGGGAGCGCTAAAGCACCATGGTTCAGATTTTCGTAGCGGGAGCCGTCGCGTTCCTCGTGTCGATTTTTGTCACGCCGCTGCTGATCCGGTATTTCCACCGGCGTGCGATGGGGCAGGAAATCCGAGAGGACGGCCCGAAGTCGCACGCGCGCAAGCGGGGCACCCCGACGATGGGTGGAATCGCAATCCTGCTGGCGATCACGCTGGGTTATCTCGCCTCGGGCCTGTGGTCGATGGCGACGGGGCACCGGGTGTTCAGTGCCACCGGGCTTATCGTGCTGGGGCTGACCTTGGCGCTCGGCGCGGTCGGCTTCGCGGACGACGGCCTGAAGCTCTTTTTCAAGCGCAACCTCGGGCTCAACAAGGCCGCGAAGCTTCTCGCCCAGCTCGGCATCGCGCTGGCGTTCGGCCTGCTCGTGCTGCAGTTTCCCGATGACCACGGATTGACCCCGGCCTCGACGAACTTAAGCTTCGTCCGCGACATGGACACCATCGATTTTGCGGCTGTCGGCGGAGTTGTCGGCGTGATCATGTTCTTGGTCTTCATTTACTTCCTGCTCGCCGCGTGGTCGAACGCGGTCAACTTGACAGACGGCCTCGACGGTCTGGCTGCCGGAACGACCGCGTTGGTGATGGCGGCGTACACGTGGGTGACGTTCTGGCAGTTCCGCAACTCCTGCTCCGTTACTCCGGGCCCTGGCTGCTACGACGTGCGCGACCCCCTCGACCTTGCTGTGCTGGCGGCGTCCGGCTTCGGCGCCTGCATGGGCTTTTTGTGGTGGAACGCCTCTCCCGCGAAGATTTTTATGGGCGATACCGGCTCGCTCGCGCTCGGTGGTTTGGTCGCGGGCTTGTCGGTGACCTCCAGGACCGAGCTGCTCATGGTCATCATCGGCTCCGTGTTCGTGATGGAGGCCGCGTCGGTGGTGATTCAGGTCGTCTCGTTCAAGGCGACCGGCAAGCGCGTGTTTCGCATGGCGCCGTTCCACCACCACTTTGAAAACGGTGGCTGGGCTGAACAGACCGTCGTAATCCGGTTCTGGCTCATTGCCGCGATGTCAGTGGCCACAGGGTTGGCGCTGTTTTATGGTGAGTGGTTGACCAAGGTCGGGGTGACCATGTCATGACGACGCGTGTTGAGGCTGCGCTGGTGCCCGAAACGCTGCGCGCGGGTGTTCTCGTCGCCGGCGCCGGCGTCTCCGGCCGAGGCGCCGCGCGGTTGCTGGACGCGGTCGGGGTGAGGTGCGTTGTGGCCGACGATAACCCGGCACACCGCGAGCGAGTCTCCCGTGAGACCTCCGCGATAGCGGTCGATACCGTCGAGGCCGAGGAGCGCTTTGGAGAGGTCTCCGTCGTGGTGACCTCCCCGGGGTGGCGCCCGGACGCACCGCTGTTGGTCGCAGCACAGCGGGCGGGCCTGGAGGTGATCGGAGATGTTGAGCTGTGCTTCCGGCTCGATCGCGCCGGCGTGTTCGGCCCTCCCCGCACCTGGCTCGTGGTGACGGGAACGAACGGCAAGACCACGACGACGGGCATGCTCGCCTCCATCATGGGCGAGGCCAGCAAGGACTCGGGTCTGCGCGCCCAGGCCTGCGGCAACATCGGCGTCGCAGTGAGCGATGCGCTAGTCGACGCCCATCGGGTCGACGTGCTGGTTGCCGAGCTCTCGAGCTTTCAGCTCCACTGGTCGCAGGAGCTGGTCCCGGATGCGGGCGTGCTGCTCAATCTCGCCGATGACCACATTGACTGGCACGGTTCCTTCGCCGCGTATGCGCACGCCAAGGCGAAGGTTCTGCAAGCACGCGTTGCCGTTGCGGGTGTCGATGACGCGGAGGTGGCGAAGCTCGCGGCGCGCACGGGAAGGGACGACCTGTATGGCTTCACCCTGGGTGAACCTGGCCCGCGGCAGGCGGGGGTGCTCGGCGACAGGCTGGTTTTCCACAGCGGCACCGAGGTGGAGGAACTTGCGTCTGCCACAGGTATTGAACCGGCCGGGGTAGCGGGTGTCCTCGACGCTTTGGCGGCCGCGGCGGTCGCGGTCTCCCAAGGGGTGTCGCCGCAGCGCATTGACGACGGATTGCGCGCCTACCGGGTCGAGGGCCACCGAGGCGCGGTCGTGCACGCGGCGAACGGGATCAACTGGGTGGACAACTCGAAGGCGACGAACCCTCACGCGGCGGATTCCGCGCTCGCCGGTGCCGGGCAGCCCGGCACCGTGGTGTGGGTCGCGGGCGGTCAGCTCAAGGGAGCGAGCGTGGACGAGCTCGTGGCCACGCACGCCCACCTGTTTCGGGCGGTGGCCTTGCTCGGTGTCGACCGCGGCATCGTGCACAAAGCGGTGAGCGAGCACGCGCCCGGGGTGCCGGTCTTCGTGAGCGATTCGACGGACCCGGCCGAGGCGATGGACCAGTGCGTGCGTTTCGCGGCGTCTCAGGCCCGCCCGGGCGATACGGTGTTGCTGGCTCCGGCCGCGGCAAGCCTCGACATGTTTTCCGGGATGTCTGCGCGTGGCGACGCATTTGCCGCAGCTGCGGTGAGACACTGCGTGTAATTCCTACGCACCCCGTGTTGCTACTGTCGCTGGAGTGCTCTGGGGGGCTAATGTGACTGTAGTGAATTTCTTGCCGTCGGCCGATTCTCCGGCGGCGGGAGCTACAGCAACAGATGCGACGACGGCAGTGAAGGCAAAGAAGGCGAAGGGGCAGCTTTTATGACGACAACTCGAGGCGGGCGCCCACGGCACCCACGCGAGGCGGTGCCGCCGGCATCCCGCAGTTCCCAACGCTTCCAGAGCACGAGTCACGCCCGCCCTGCACAGCGCAAGCCTGTCCCGGCCGGGCAGCCGGGTCAGCGCACTGGTGTGGCTCGGTTGGCCGGCCGCATCCACGCTGCAATGGAATCCCGTCCGCTGACGGACTACACCCTGATCCGCACGATCGTCTTGGTCCTCGCCGGCCTCGGCGTGGTCATGGTGATGAGTTCCTCGATGGCGACGTCATTCGTCTCGTCCGCATCGGTGTGGTCGCAAGCGCTGCGCCAGACCGTCATGGTCGCCGGTGGCCTGTTCTTCTTCTGGACCATGCTCAAGATGCCCCCGGACCGGCTGCGACGATTCGCGCACGTCATCATTATCATCTCCGTGCTGTTGCTGATCCTCGTGCTCACCCCGGCTGGCACCGGACGCGACGAGGTGGGATCACAGTCCTGGCTTGTCGTCGGCCCGATCAGCCTGCAGCCCTCGGAGCTGGCGCGTGTGGCCATCGCCATCTGGGGCGCGAGCGTGCTGGCGAACAAGGACTACACCCGCCCCTCGAAGCTGGACAACGGTTTCGCGCCGTTTATCGCCGTAGCCATTGTTTGCGTCGGGCTGATCGGCCTGCAGGGCGATTACGGAATGGCCGTGTCGTTCTCCATCGTCGTCGCCTTCATCCTGCTGTTCGCGGGCATTTCCTGGCGACTCATCGGCGCCGCGGCGACGGTCGCGGCCGTGGGCATGGTGTTCGTCTTCTTTTCAGGCGGCTACCGCTCGAACCGCTTCCACGTCTACTTCGACGCGCTCTTCGGCCGCTTCGAGGACACGCGCGACATCGCCTTCCAATCCCACCAGGGCTTCTTGTCGCTTGCCGACGGCTCCCTGTTCGGCGTGGGCCTTGGCCAGTCACGCGCGAAATGGTTCTACCTGCCCGAGGCGCGCAACGACTTCATCTTCGCCGTCATCGGCGAGGAGCTCGGCCTCTGGGGCGGGGCCCTGGTGATCATCCTGTTCGGACTGCTCGCGTGGTTTGGCCTGCGCACCGCGCGACGCGCCCAAAACCAGTTCCAGGCCCTACTGGCCGCGGCTCTGACAACGGGCGTAGTCTCCCAGGCGTTTGTCAACATCGCCTACGTGCTCGGCCTGCTTCCCGTGACCGGCATCCAGCTGCCAATGCTCTCAGCCGGTGGAACCTCCGCGGTGATCACGCTCGCGGCGATGGGCATCCTTGCCTCGGTGGCCCGCCACGAACCGGACGCGGTGTCGTCGATGCAGAATTACGGCCGCCCTGCGTTCGACCGAATCCTGCGCGTCGGCGAGCCGAAGTCCCCGGGCCAGCTCGTCGAGGCCCGTGCCCGTCGCCACGAGCCGCGCGCCGCGGCCGGCCACCGC
>NZ_GG667192.1:307308-315901 GCF_000159635.1 Corynebacterium lipophiloflavum DSM 44291
CGTGTCACGGCGGCCGACCCAGCGCCCCGCTGCGGGTGACCGCGCGCTGGAGCGCCCGCGCTACGATGTCCGCAGAGACAATTCCTGGCGCGGAAACAGCCGCGCCAGCTAGAAGGGAGTTTCCCACCGTATGGCTGAGAAGCTAAGCGTCGTCGTCGCCGGTGGCGGCACCGCTGGACACATCGAACCCGCCCTGGCGGTGGGGGAGGTGCTGCGCGATGAGTTCGGCGCGCACGTTACCGCCTTGGGTACGGAAAAGGGCTTGGAGACGGCCATCGTCCCCTCCCGCGGCTTCGAGCTCCACCTGATTGATCCGGTGCCGATTCCGCGCTCCGCACCCTGGCTGCTGCCGGGGGTGCCGTTCAAGCTGGCCAAATCCGTGCACCAGACCAGGTCCGCGCTGAAGCGGGTGGGCGCGGACGTCGTCTTCGGCACCGGCGGTTACGTGGCCGCCTCCGCGTATTTGGCGGCAGCGTCATTGCGGCTGCCGTTTTTCGTGCTCGAAACCAACGCCTTAGCCGGGATGGCCAACAAACTCGGAGTGCGTCTCGGCGGTACCGGGTTCAACGCGGTGGCCGGCTCCGGGATGCCCGGTGAGGTGGTGGGTATCCCCGTTCGCCCCGGCGTGGGCAGCGACCCGGACGGCAGCAAGGCCGAGCACGGGTACAAGATGTGGAACCTGGACCCTCGGCGGCGCACGATCCTTGTCACCGGGGGATCGCAAGGGGCGGTCAGTATCAACGCCGCGGTTGCGGGGGCCGTCGATACGCTCGCGGCGAAGGGCTGGCAGGTGCTCCATGCCTATGGGCGCAAGAACGACGCGCCCGCCGCTCACGAGCACTACACGGCCGTGCCCTACATCGACGCTATGGAGCAGGCGTACGCCGTTGCGGACCTCGTGGTGTGCCGCTCGGGGGCGATGACCGTGGCGGAAAACTCCGCTGCTGGTCTGCCCGCGATCTACGTGCCGCTGCCCCACGGCAACGGTGAGCAGGGGCTCAACTCCGCCCACCTGGTTGACATGGGCGCCGCCGCTCGCATAGACGACGCCGACCTGAGCGCCCAGAGGCTGATCAGGGAGGTTAATTCCATTCTTGGCGATCCGCAGCGTCTGCAGCAGATGCGGGAGTCCCTGAAGGATTCCGGCGCCGGCGACGTCGCGCGCGAACTGGCGCTGCGTATCGTCCGCTCCGCCAGATCACACCGCTAACGTACCGCTTTACGCACCTGTTTCGTTCCACAACCCGGGAGGTTGCCGATGCCCAGCATCGACCTGTCACGCGTCCATCTCATCGGAATCGGAGGCGCCGGCATGTCCGGTCTCGCGCACATTGCGCTGCGGCGCGGCGCAGTGGTCACAGGGTCGGACGTGAAAGATTCGCGGCCGGTGCAGGCGCTGCGCACCCAGGGCGCGACGATTGCGATCGGCCACGACCGCGCCAATCTCGAGCTCGCCGGCAGCCTCCCCACGGTCGTGGTGACCAGCTTCGCGGCCATCCCGAAGGACAACCCGGAACTGGTGCGCGCCGCCGAGGAGTCGATCCCGGTGATCCGACGCTCCGACCTGCTCGCCGAATTGATGGAGGGCTCGACCCAGCTGCTTCTCGCCGGCACGCACGGCAAGACGTCGACGACGTCGATGGCGGTCGTCGCGCTGCAGGCGGCGGGCGAGGACCCCTCGTTCGTCATCGGCGGCCAGCTCAACCTCGCCGGCACGAACGCCCACCAGGGTGCGGGCGAGGTGTTCGTGGCCGAGGCCGACGAGTCCGACGCCTCCCTGCTGCGCTACAAGCCGGATGTCGCCGTGATCACCAACATCGAACCCGATCACCTGGATTACTTTGGCACGGCGGAAAAGTATTTCGAGGTCTTCGACAGCTTCGCCGACCGCATCCCGCCCGGCGGCCACCTCGTGGTGTGCCTGGATGACGCAGAAGCGGCCGCCTGTGGGCAGCGCGCCCGCGCCCGCGGCGTCAACGTGTTCGGGTACGGCACGGCCGCCGCGGCGTCTCGCTACCCGGACATCCCGGCCGCGGCAGTGATCACCGCCTCCGACACAACCTTCGCCGAGGTGGAACTGACCATCGGTGGCGTTCAGCGCACGGTGCGCTACACCCTGAGCATCCCCGGGCAGCACATGGTGCTCAACGCGGCCGGGGCTCTGGTTGCGTGCACGCTTGTCGGAGCGGATCCGGGCAAGCTGGCTGAGGGGCTGACCGGCTTTACCGGCGTGCGGCGCCGTTTCGAGCTGAAAGGGCAGTTAACCGGCGGTCGCTTCGCCGGGGTGCGCGTGTACGACGATTACGCGCATCACCCAACCGAGGTCACCGCGGTGCTCACTGCCGCGCGGGAGACCGTCCGCGCCGCCGGCCAGGGCGGCAAGGTCGTGGCGTGTTACCAGCCGCACCTGTATTCGCGGACCATCGCGTTTGCCGAACAGTTCGCCGCCGCACTTTCGCTCGCCGACTCCGTGGTGCTCCTCGACATCTTCGGCGCCCGCGAAGAACCCGTTGAGGGGGTGGATTCGCGGATCATCATCGACCAGATGGATCCGGAAGCTTCAGCGAGAACGGTGTACGAACCCAACTTCTCCCAAGCCCCGGTAACGATCGCGGAACTCGCGGAACCGGGCGATCTCGTCTTGACGATGGGTGCGGGAACGGTCACGCTGCTTGGCGACGACATCCTCGCCACGCTCGGGGAGGGCTAGACAATGGCTCGCCTACAACGCCGCATTCTCATAGGGGCCGTGGTCGCGGCAATCCTCATTGCGATCGCCGCTGTAGTCCTGCCGCGCACCCAGGTATTCGCGGTCGAAGAGATCGCCGTTGAGGGCGCGGTGCAGCTGAGCCCGGAGGAGGTCGAAGCTGCAACAGGGATTGTCAACGGTACCCCGATCGGGGCTGTCAACACCCACGACGCGGCCGTCGGTGTGGCGGGGCTTCCGTGGGTCAAAAGCGCAACCGTGACCAGGTCATGGCCGTCAACGATCAAGATAGAGCTGGTGGAGCACACCGCGGTGGCCTTTGTCGCCGAGCCCGACGGCAGCCACCTGATCAACGCACAAGGGGAGGTGTTCGCCGTGGACGACCCGCCCGCCGGGGCGGTGGAGATCACCGGTGCGGCGGCTCGAGACGGCGCCGCGCTGTCCGGAGCGATGGGCGTGGTGTCGTCGATAAGCGGGCCGAGCCGCGAGGCAGTCGCCTCGATTGAGGCGCGCAGCCCGAACACGTTTGTTCTCAAGCTCAAGGACGGCCGCACCGTGGTGTGGGGGGCGAGCGAAAACAACGCCAACAAGGCGCTGGCGCTGGAGAGCGTGCTGCAGCGTGAGGGTCGAGAGTTCAACATTTCCAACCCGCAGCAGGTGACGGTGCGCTGAAAAGAAGCGCAAAACCCCAGGTCAAAACCCTAAAGTAAAGGTTTAGGGTAGTGACACGCCGAACCAAAAACATCAAAAGTGAAGTTTCTCGCCCATGATGGACACCACGTAAGGCCCACGAACCATGAGTTACCTGAAAGGCGAGACATCCCCCATGACATCTCCCGCTAACTACCTCGCCATGATCCGCGTCGTCGGAGTCGGTGGCGGCGGCGTCAACGCCGTCAACCGGATGATCGAGGAAGGGTTGAAAGGCGTCGAATTCGTCGCCGTCAACACCGACTCCCAGGCGCTGCTGTTTACCGACGCCGACACCAAGCTCGACATCGGCCGCGAGGCTACCCGTGGACTCGGCGCGGGCGCGAACCCGGAGGTCGGCCGCACCTCCGCCGAGGATCACAAGCAGGAGATCGAGGAGTCGCTTAAGGGCTCCGACATGGTGTTCGTCACCGCCGGTGAGGGCGGCGGCACCGGCACCGGCGCGGCCCCGGTCGTCGCCGGAATCGCCAAGAAGATGGGCGCTCTGACCATCGGCGTTGTCACCCGCCCCTTCTCGTTTGAGGGCAAGCGCCGCACCCGCCAGGCCATGGAGGGAATTGCCAACCTCAAAGAGGTCTGCGACACCGTCATCGTCATCCCCAACGACCGCCTGCTGCAGCTCGGCGACGCTGAGCTGTCCATGATGGAGGCGTTCCGCGCCGCCGACGAGGTCCTCTACAACGGTGTGCAGGGCATCACCAACCTGATCACCATCCCCGGCATGATCAACGTCGACTTTGCCGACGTGCGCTCCGTCATGGCCGACGCCGGCTCCGCGCTCATGGGCGTCGGCTCCGCCCGCGGCGACAACCGCGTCATGGCGGCCACGGAGCAGGCGATCAACTCGCCGCTGCTGGAGGCGACGATGGAGGGCGCGAAGGGCGTTCTCATCTCGGTGGCCGGCGGTTCCGACCTGGGACTGATGGAGGTCAACAACGCCGCCTCCATCGTCGAGGAGAAGGCCGACGATGACGCCAACATCATCTTCGGCACGATCATCGACGACAACCTCGGCGACGAGGTGCGCGTGACCATCATCGCGACCGGCTTCGACGAGAAGGCCAACGTGCGCCCCGACGCGGAGCAACCGCAGTCGGAGGGCTCGACCCGCGCCGTTTCGGTGGAACAGGAGCCCGCCTCCGAGACTGCCACCCCGGCGCCGCAGCGGGGCTCGCTTTTCGACGACCGCAGTGCCGAAGCCCCGGTCAGCGACTACGACCACACCAGCGAATCGCGCCAGCCGCGCCACCGCTACGAGGATCGTCGCACCGGCCTGTTCACCGAGCGCGAGGAGCGCCGTGCGCCCCGTTACGACGAGCGCGCCGACGACGTCGACGTTCCCGACTTCCTGCGGTAAATGAGCGGATTCCGGGTGCCGGGGCCGTGCTAATCGGGCCTGATCGAGCCCCGGCGCAACCGGATCTTTGTGTCAGCGCAGTTTGTACTGCTTGGTTTGCGATTTCGAGGCCGTAAAATCCCAGGTCGCGAAGCGCCCCTGTGCCCACATTGCGCAGTCCAAAACGCGCAGTACCCCCGCCGCGCCCGCGGATGCGGCCGCCAGCGAACACACGGTTTAACCGCATGCCACTAGCCTGGATCGTATGCACAACGGCACCCTTACCCCGCAAAGCGTCACCGATCGCCCCGTCCGTATGGTGTATACCTCCCGCGCGGGCGGGGCATCAGCGTCCCCGTATGCATCGTTCAACCTTGCCGAGCACGTCGGCGATGATCCCGGCGCCGTTGCGGCCAACCGCGCGCGCCTGGCGCACGTCCTCGGGCTCGAGCCGCAGCGTTTCGTCTGGATGGAACAGCTGCACACCAACACCGTCACCGTTGTCGACGGCCCGCAGGCGCAGCCGGTGGAGGCGACCGACGCCGTGGTCACCACCGCGCCCCGCCTTGCCCTGTGCGTGCTGGTCGCCGACTGCGTGCCCGTGCTGTTGTCCGATCATGCGGCGGGTGTGATCGCCGCGGCGCACGCCGGCCGCGTCGGTGCGCGCAACGGCATTGTGCGCAAGACGGTTGAAGCCATGGTGGAACTGGGCGCATCCCCGGGCAACATCCAAGCGCTGCTGGGACCGGCAGCGGCGGGGGAGTCGTATGAGGTTCCCGATGGCATGGCTGCGGACGTCGAGAAGCATTTGCCTGGCTCTCGGGTGACAATGCGGCAGGGAACGAGCGGACTGGATATCCGCGCCGGCCTGGTGCGTCAGCTTCTCGGGCTGGGGGTCACCCACATCGAGGCTGACCCGCGCGATACCGTGGTTGACAAGGATTTCTTTTCGTACCGGCGCGAAGGCACGACGGGCCGCCAGGCCGGTGTGATTTGGTTGACGGGAGGAAGCGATGGATAGGAAAGACGAGCTTGCCGCAAACCTTCAACGTGTTCGTGAACAGATCGGCGAGGCGGTCGAGGCGGCGGGGCGCCCAGCCGGCAGTGTACGGCTGATCCCGGTGTCGAAGTTCCACCCGGTGACGGATATCGTTGCGCTCGGTGAACTTGGTGAGCTCGGCGTGGACCTCGTGGGGGAGAACCGCGAGCAGGAAGCGCGCGCCAAGGCCGAGGAGCTCGCGCAGGCGGGCTCGGCCGTGCGGATCGCGATGATCGGCCAAATCCAGTCGAAGAAGGCCAACGCCGTGGCGCGGTGGGCGGCGGAGGTGCACTCCGTCGATTCTGTGAAACTCGCCTCCGGGCTCGACCGTGGGATGGAGCTCGCGCTCGAGCGCGGCGACCGTACGACGACGCTGCTGCGTTGCCTGGTGCAGGTGTCTGACGACGGCGACACGGCGCGCGGCGGCGTCGCCTACGGTGGTCTTGACGAGGTGGCGGATGCGATCGAGTCGGCGCAGCACCTCGAGTTGGGTGGGCTCATGGTCGTCCCTCCGCTCGGCGCGGATGAAACGGCTGTCTTTTCCCGAGCGCGCGAGCGTGCCGACGCCCTCGGGCAGCGCTTCGGGCGCCCCATGGACCTCTCGGCGGGCATGTCGGGCGACTTCGAGAAAGCGATTGCCTGTGGTTCCGACATCGTGCGTGTCGGAACCGGGGTGTTCGGCGCCCGGCCCGTAGGCTAGCCCCCAACGGACGGCAACTACCTGCAGGAGCACCAATCTATGTCAATTCTCGGCAACGCCAAGGAATTTTTCGGCCTCGGAGTCCAGGACGTCAACGACGCTGACGAGGCCTACTACTACGACGAACCGCGCTACGCCTCGACGGGCACCGGATATGGCCGCGAGGCCGGTGTGGAGCGCGAGCCGCGCGCCTATGACGCCCCGCAGGCCCGTGAGTACGGCTCTACCCGTATCCACACCCCGGCGCTGGTCACCGCCGTCCCCCGCAGCTACAACGACGCCCGCGAGATCGGCGAGCCTTTCCGCGACGGTGATGCCGTGATCATGGACTTGACTGACCTGGATGCTGCCGACGCGAAGCGTCTCGTCGACTTCGCCGCCGGTCTGTGCTTCGCGCTGCGCGGCAAGATGCACAACCTGACCAGGGACATGGCGACCGACCGCCGCGTGTTCGCCATCGTTCCCGAAGGCGCCCATATCTCCGAGGGGGAGCTCGAGCGCGCAGCGCACCTGCGCTAGCGGGGTGCGCTGCTGGCCGGTTTGTGACCCTTTTCGCCACCCACTGCAGGTGCCGGAAGGGGCATTAGTGCTCTCGGCCCGGTAACGGTAGGCTGCTAGGCGTGGCTTTATTCGGATCAATCCTTGTTGCGCTCATCGGGCTTTACTCCCTCATGGTGGTCATTCGGATCATCGTGGAGATGATCCAGTCTTTTTCCAAGCACTTCGATCCGCCGCGGTGGTTCATGGTCGCGGCCGAGTACATCTTCGTGGCGACGGATCCGCCGGTGAAGGCACTGCGCCGGCTCATTCCGCCGCTGCAGATGGGCAACGGCATCGGCATCGACGTCAGCGTGATCGCCTTGTTCCTCATCCTCATGTTGCTGCAGGTCGGCATCCAGGCGTTGCTGGTCGTGCCGTTCTTGCGCTAGGCGTGGGGGTATTTTTACGTGTTTCAGCCACGCTCCGCGTGCAACAGGTCAACATCCACGGTAGATTGAGGGTATAAATGTATTGACGTGGGTGTGCTTCGGATACACTTAGCGTGTCAACACAATACAAAACGTACTTATATTCAGGGAGTTCCCTTTTTCTAGGGGGAGCACCCGCCCGCTCACACTCGTGGGCCTGACATTAACGCGAAGGGAACTCTAATGCCGCTGACTCCAGCAGACGTGCACAAAGTCGCTTTCAACAAGCCTCCGATTGGCAAGAGGGGTTACAACGAGGACGAGGTCGACCAGTTCCTCGACCTCGTGGAGGATACTCTCGCCCAGCTTATGGACGAGAACGACGACCTGCGCGCCCAGGTGGAGGACCTCAGCCGCGGTGGCGCGACGCAGGCTCCCGCCGCACCGGCCGCTGCCCCCCAGGTTGATGAGAAGGCTCTTCGCGCCGACATCGAGGCCGAGGTTCGCGCTGAGTACGAGCAGAAGGTTCGCGCTGCCGAGGCAGAGGTCCGCGCCGCCCGCGAGGAAGCTGAGCGCTCCCGCAAGCAGGTCCAGGAGGCCGGCACCAACCGCAGCCAGCCGAGCACCGTGGCCACCTCCGCAGCCCCGAAGGCCGAGGCGTCGGCTGACACCCACGTTCAGGCCGCGAAGGTGCTTGGCCTGGCCCAGGAAATGGCCGACCGCCTGACCTCCGATGCGCAGGCAGAGGCACGCTCCATGCTCGACGAGGCCCGCGGTGCTGCAGAGCGCCAGCTGAAGGAAGCGGAAACCAAGGCAACAGAGATCACCCGCGCTGCGGAGTCCCGCGCGCAGCAGCTGGTTACCGAGGCGGAGAAGAAGGCCGACGAGACCACCAACGATGCTAACTCCCGCGCTGAGGCGCAGGTCCGCCAGGCCGAGGAGAAGGCACAGAAGCTGCAGGCGGACGCCGAGCGCAAGCACACCGAGATCATGAACACGGTAAAGCAGCAGCAGGCTGCACTGGAGAACCGCATCGCTGAGCTGCGCACCTTCGAGCGCGAGTACCGCACGCGCCTGAGGACGCTCCTGCAGTCCCAGCTCGAGGAGCTCGAGTCGCGCTCGACCTCCGCGCCGAGCGGCGACGCCGGCGAGAAGTAAGAAATCGCCGCACAGACACCCCCTTCCCCCCTTT
>NZ_GG667192.1:317002-376487 GCF_000159635.1 Corynebacterium lipophiloflavum DSM 44291
ACTTACCGGGGCCAGGGGGTGTTTTTCTGTGCGCTAGAATAAACCGCGTCGCCGATGTGTTAAAGCTATAGCGCATTGAACGCACGCGTTGATCCGGCCATCACCGGGGAGCGTTTCCGGAAGAACAGCCGCGTCCTCGCGTTGCGGCCCAGTAGAACCGGACGTTGTCGGGGAGACGTTACTTCCTTCACCACAAACGAAGTGGGGGCCGGCTCGCCGGCCCCAAGCAGGGTGGTACCGCGCGGTCATCCGCGTCCCTGCAGCGTCAGGCCAGAAATCGTGAGTGAAGGAGTAGGGCGTATGACTGAGGTCGGCGGGGTGTACCCCAAGGTCGATATGACGGGTGGCAGCAGCAGCTTCCCTGACATGGAGCGCGAAGTTGGTGCGTACTGGGACGAGGACGGCACGTTTCAGGCGTCGTTAAGCAATCGCGAGGGATGCGAGGAGTACGTCTTCAATGACGGGCCGCCGTTCGCCAACGGCTTGCCGCACTACGGGCACCTGCTGACGGGCTACGTCAAAGACATCGTCCCGCGGTACCGCACCATGACAGGCCACCACGTGCCGCGCGTGTTCGGCTGGGACTGCCACGGCCTGCCCGCCGAGCTTGAGGCGGAGAAGCAGCTCGGCATCACGGACAAGGCTCAGATCGAGGACATGGGTTTAGAGAAGTTCAACGACTACTGCGCCAAGTCCGTCATGAGCTACGCGGAAGAGTGGGAAGACTACGTCAACCGCCAGGCGCGTTGGGTGGACTTCGACAACGGCTACAAGACGATGGACATGGACTTCATGGAGTCCGTCATGTGGGCGTTCAAGGAGCTTTACGACAAGGGCCTGATCTACCAGGGCTTCCGCGTCCTGCCGTATTCCTGGGCCGAGCACACGCCGCTGTCGAACCAGGAGACACGCCTTGACGACGCCTACCGTGAGCGTCAAGACCCCACCGTGACCGTCACCATGCCGTTTACCGGCGCCCGCGCGGGTTACCCGGCGGAACAGACGTGGGCCGAGCACCCCGAGCTTCACGACGCCGCCGCGATCGCGTGGACGACCACGCCGTGGACCTTGCCGTCAAACCTGGCGCTCGCCGTCGGCCCCGAGGTTGAGTACTCCCTCGTGCGCGTCGGTGAGACCGGCGCGGAGGGTTTCGTCGGCGCCACGTTGCTGCTGGCCAGCAACCTGATCGGCGCGTACTCGAAGGAACTCGGCGAAGACGCCGAGGTGGTGGCCACGTTTAGCGGCGCGCAGCTCGAAGGCCTCGAGTACACCCCCGTCTTCGACCACTTCGCCGATACCGAGAATGCCTTCATGGTGCTCGTCGCGGACTACGTCACTACCGAGGATGGCACGGGCGTGGTCCACCAGGCGCCAGCCTTCGGTGAAGACGACATGGCGACGACCGAGAAATACTCGATCCCGCTGGTGATTCCGGTCGACGCGGATGGAAAGTTCACCTCCCTCGTACCCGAGTACGAAGGCAAACTGGTCTTCGACGCCAACCGCGACATCATCCGCGACCTCAAGGCCGCCGGCCGCGTCGTGCGCGACCAGACCATCGTGCACTCCTACCCGCACTCCTGGCGTTCTGGCGAGCCGCTGATCTACATGGCGCTGCCCGCGTGGTTTGTCAAGGTCTCCGCCTTCCGCGACCGCATGGTGGAGCTGAACCAGGAGATCGAGTGGATCCCGGCGCACATCCGCGACGGCCAGTTCGGCAAGTGGCTCGAGGGCGCGCGCGATTGGAACATCTCGCGCACCCGCTACTGGGGCTCGCCTGTGCCGGCGTGGGTCTCCGACAACCCCGAGTACCCGCGTGTCGACGTCTACGGCTCCCTCGACGAGCTCGAGCGCGACTTCGGTGTGCGCCCCGAAAGCCTGCACCGCCCCTACATCGACGAGCTGACCCGCCCCAACCCGGATGACCCGACGGGTAAGTCCACGATGCGCCGCGTGCCGGATGTGCTGGACTGCTGGTTCGAATCCGGCTCCATGCCGTTCGCCCAGTACCACTACCCGTTCGACAACGTCGCCGAGCACGACGCGCGCCAGCCCGCCGACTTCATCGTCGAGTACTCGGGCCAGACGCGCGGCTGGTTCTACGTCCAGCACGTGCTTTCCACCGCGCTGTTCGACCGCCCGGCGTTCAAGAAGGTTGTCGCGCACGGCATCGTGCTCGGCTCCGACGGCCAGAAGATGTCGAAGTCGAAGGGCAACTACCCCAACGTCAACGAGGTGTTCGACCGCGACGGCTCGGATGCGATGCGCTGGTTCCTCATGTCCAGCCCGATCCTGCGCGGCGGCAACCTCGTTGTCACCGAGCAGGGCATCCGCGACGGTGTCCGCCAGGCGCTGTTGCCGATCTGGAACGCGTACAGCTTCCTGCAGCTCTACTCCTCGCATGAGGCGCGCTGGTCCGTCGACTCCGGTAACGTGCTCGACCGCTACATCCTGGCCAAGACCCACGACCTGGTGGCGGGCGTCGGCCAGGCGCTGAGCGATACCCGCATCGCCGACGCCTGCGACGAGGTCCGCCAGTTCGCCGACACGCTGACCAACTGGTACGTGCGGCGCTCCCGCGACCGCTTCTGGGAGGGCCAGGAGGCCCACCCGGAGGCCTTCGACACCCTCTACACGGTGCTTGAGGTACTCACACGGGTTACCGCCCCGCTTCTGCCGTACATCACCGAGGTGATCTGGCGCGGCCTGACCGGCGGGCGCTCCGTCCACCTCGCGGACTACCCGCGGGCAGAGGAGATCCCAGCCGACGCTGAGCTCGTCGCGGCGATGGATGCCACTCGCGCGGTGTGCTCCGCGGCGTCGTCGGTGCGCAAGGCCAACAAGTTGCGCAACCGCCTGCCGCTGCCGAAGCTCACTGTCGCCCTGCCGGAGTCGGCGCGGCTCGCCGACTTCGCGTCTGCGATCCGCGACGAGGTCAACGTCAAGGAGGTCGAGCTGACCGACGACGTCGCCTCCGCCGGCTCGTTCGAGGTTGTGGTCAACGCGAAGGTGGCGGGTCCGAAGCTGGGCAAGGATGTACAGCGCGCGATCAAGGGCGTCAAGGCGGGCAACTACGAACACCAGGGCGACAACGTCGTAGTGGACGGAGACATCGTGCTCACCCCTGAGCTCTACACCGAGCGGCTCGTGGCCGTTAACCCCGAGTCCACGGCGCGTATCGACGCCCTCACCGGCGTCGACGGCCTCGTGGTGCTCGACACCACCGTCACCGAGGAACTCGAGGCGGAGGGCTGGGCCGCGGACGTGATCCGTGGCCTGCAGGACGCGCGCAAGGCCTCCGGCTTCGAAGTCTCCGACCGCATCTCCGTTGTGCTCAGCGTGCCAGGGGACAAGCAGGAGTGGGCGCGTCGTCACGCAGAGCACATCGCCGCCGAGACGCTGGCGACCTCCTTCGAGGTGGTCGAGGGTGAGGCGCTTGAGCACGAGGTCGTCGCCGGGGTCAGCGCGACGGTGGCGAAGAACGGGTAGGGCGTTTACCCGAAACCCGGATGGGCAAACGCGCGGGTGTTCCACCTCAACCCGGGGCAAGTTGCACCGTCCGAGTTGAGGGTGAAAGCCCGGCGCGGCTGCCCGGGGTTTTAAGCTTGCAGCATGGCGCGCTGGGTGTTGCACATCGACATGGATGCGTTCTACGCGTCCTGCGAACAGCTCACCCGCCCGACGCTCAAGGGCCGCCCGGTGCTAGTCGCTGGCGTGAGCGGTCGGGGAGTGGTCGCGGGCGCGAGCTACGAAGCGCGCAAGTACGGGGCGCGCTCGGCGATGCCCACGCACCGCGCGGCACGGCTCGTCGGGCCGAAAGTCGTGCTTGTCGCCCCGCGCCGGGCGGTGTACTCCACGGCGTCGCGCCGCGTGTTCGAGGTGATCGCGCGCCACGTGGCCGTCGTCGAGCAACTGTCCATCGACGAGGCCTTCATGGAGCCCGCCGAACTGGCCGGGGCGAGTCCGGAGGAGGTCCGGGCTTGGGCGGATACCCTGCGCGCGACGATCAAGGAGGAGACGGGGCTGCCGTCGTCGATAGGCGCGGGCTCCGGCAAGCAGTACGCCAAGATCGGCTCCGGGTTGGCGAAGCCGGATGGGGTGTTTGTCATCCCGCGTGCCGAGCAGCTCGAGATCCTCCACCCGCTGCCCGTGAGCCAACTGTGGGGCGTGGGGCCCGTGACCGAAGCCAAGCTCGCGTCGGTGGGCATCGAGACGATCGGTGACTTCGCCGCGCTGAGCGAACGCGAGGTTGAGATCGCCCTCGGCGGCGCCGTGGCGAAGCACCTGTGGGCCCTGGCGCGCGGCATCGACAACCGCGAGGTGGCACCGCGTGCGGAGGCGAAGCAGATTTCCTCGGAGCACACCTACCCGCAGGACTTGACCACTGCGCCCCAGGTCAACGAGGCGCTCACACGCGCCGCGGCCGAGTCGCACCGACGCCTGCTTCACGACGGCCGCGGCGCGCGCACCGTCAGCGTGAAGTTGCGCATGGCGGACTTTCGCGTCGAGACGCGTTCGGCAACGCTGCCCTACGCCACCGATGACGCCGAAACGCTCGCGGCCACCGCCTTCAAACTGGTGCGATACCCCGATGAGGTCGGACCGATCCGTCTTGTCGGGGTGTCGTATTCCGGTTTGGAGGACGCGCTTCAAGACGTGTTGTTCCCAGAGCTGGACCAAGTGAATTCCGCGGGCAGCGTCTCTTCCGATATCGAGGTCGGGGTCAGCGACCACGCGGAGCCGGTGCACGTCGAGATAACGGACGCACCCTCCGGGTGGCGGGCCACCCAGGACGTCTACCACCCCGAATACGGCCACGGGTGGATCCAGGGAACCGGGCACGGGTGGGTGACCGTGCGTTTCGAGACCAGGGCGACGGGCCCGGGCCGCACGCGCACGCTGCGTGTCGACGACGCTGACCTCAGTGCCGCGGATCCGGTTGACTCCCTGGCGTGGGAGGACTGGCTACCCCCCGAGTAATTGGCGTGGATCAGTACCGGTGGCAATCGCGGTGAGCAGGGCGATGCGGGCCTGGCCGGCGCGCAACCAGCCTGCGGAGAGGACCCCGCGTTGCGCCAGCGTCGCGCCGCCACCGCCGCCGCCATAGGAGAGGCTGACTTCGCCGGAAGGCACCGAGGTGCTCATCACCACCGGAATGTCGGCCTCCACTGCGCGCCCGAGGGCGAACCCCATTTCCGCGGAGACATTGCCAGAGCCGAGGGCCTCCACAACGATTCCGTCAGCACCGCTGTCGATGACGAAGTCGACGAGCTCAGTGCCGGCGCCGGGCCACGCGCGCAGGATGGGCACGTTGTACCCGGCTAAGGGGGCGGCGGCGACAGCGGCGGGGCGAGGCAGCGTCAAAGGCGCGGTGAGAGCAAATGCGTTGAGCGCCTCGGTGTCGCGCTTGTACAGCCCGCGCGCGGCGAGGGTGTCACCACCGAAATGCACAGTCACGCCGCGGCCCCGGGCCAACGGATCAGCTGCCAGCTCGATGGCGCGGCGCAGGTTGGCGGGACCGTCGGCAGTGGGGTGGTCGGCGGGGCGCTGGGCGCCGGTGAGGATCACGGGCCGCGGATCGCGCTGGACGAGGTCGAGCGCGAGTGCCGTTTCCGCCATGGAATCGGTACCGTGTGTGATGACGATGCCGGTGATGAGGGCGTCGGCAAGCGCGCGGCTCACGAGCTCAACGAGCGTATCGACGTCCCCGAGCCCCATTGAAGAGGAATCGAGCAGCACCGAATCGTAGACGCGCGTGGGCACCGAAGCAGCGCAGTCGGTGACGAGCTCCTCGGCCGAGAGCGTGGGCACGCGGGTGCCCGAGGAGTCGGTGGTGGAGGCGATGGTGCCGCCGGTGGAGATGACGAGGACGAAGGGTTCGCCTGGCTGAGGAAGAGTCATGAGTACCAGAGTGTCGGTTGGGATTTGTCGTTATGAAACGGTAACCTCGGCAAGGTTACACCCGTATTAAGGAGACGTGAGACAAAGTGAACGCAAGGAAACTCACCGCCGCTGTCGCAGCTTTCGGCGCGGCCCTGAGCTTGGCAGCATGCTCAACCGACGGGGAAACCGACCCCACCACCACCCAGGCCACCACGGCATCCGCCCCAGGTTCCGCCGAAGCAGCTCCCGCGGCCCAGCTTCCCACCGCCGCAGAGCTCAACGGAGTGCTCATGCGCGCAACCGACCCAAACATCCCGATGGAAGAGCGCGTGAACACGGTTCAAGGGGGTGAGACCGCGCCCGAGCTGTTCGATGTGATGGCGCAGTCGCAGCAGGAATCCGGCGCCAACTTCCAGGTGGTCGACCCTGTTCTTCCTGGTTACGAGCCGAACACCGTGCTCGCGAGCGTAAGCTTCACCCAGCCAAACCAGGCCACGGAGCTCGCCGACAACGTTGAATTCGTCTTCGAGGATGGCAACTGGAAACTCTCCCAGACCTGGGCCTGCACCCTGGTGACCCACACCCTGCCGCCGGAGCAAATTCCGGCGATGTGCCAGGCGGCACCGGCGCAGGCGCCTGTTGAGGCTCCGGCTGAATTGCCTGCTCCTGCTGAATTGCCTGCTCCTGCGGAGGCACCGGCACTGTAGAGCGCATGTGAGTGACAAATGTTGCACAACCCTTAGATTCGACCTGGGGAAATGACAAATGTTGCAGCGGGGTTGCAACTTTTGTCACTACCTCGCGTCTAGGGCGGGGCCCTGCGCCCACGAGTGACAAATGTTGCACAACCCTTAGATTCGACCTGAGGAAATGACAAATGTTGCAGCGGGGTTGCAACTTTTGTCACTACCTCGCGTCTAGGGCGAGGCCCTGCGCCCACGAGTGACAAATGTTGCACGACCCCTAAATTCGACCAGGGATAATGACAAATGTTGCAGCAGGGGCACAACTTTTGTCACCAACCACCCAAGAAACTAACGCCACACCTCATCCGTCCACATCGTGGACAGCGTCAACACTCGAGCGCGCGAGTCCCCCTTACTAATGCGCTCGCGCCACCGCCTGCGCAGCCACCGATCGTGGCTGGTGATAATCACTGTGCCCTCAAAATCGGCGAGCGCAACCTCGAGCTCCTCAGCGAGAACCAAGGAGAGGTGGTTGGTGGGCTCGTCCAACAGCAGCAAGTCTGGAGGAGAGGCGAGGATGACCCCGAGGGAGACGCGGCGGCGCTGGCCCAACGAAAGGTCCTCGAGCGGTCTCGCCGCCTGCTCCTCGTTCATCAGCCCGAGGCTGACTAAAGATGGCGTGCCGCCGGGCACAAGGGAGTCGAAGGCGTCTTCGGCGCTGCGGGTCAGGTCGGGCCAAGAGTCGTCCTGCTCGAGCCGCGCAATTGTCATTTCTTCGGGCATGATGAGTTCACCGTCGTAACCGGGCAAGGTGCCGTCGAGGATCTTCAGCAGTGTTGATTTGCCGGACCCGTTCGGCCCCTCCACAAGCACTTGGTCGCCGGGTTGCACTTTCATGTCAAGGGGAGAGAGGCGATCGGCGACGCTGAGCTGATTAGCCACCACAGCGGGCAGACCGAGGCTGGTCACCGTGTGCGGCGGCAGGCCACGAAACTCAAGCCGCGCTGGGGGCGCGGGGATCTCGGAACGCTCAAGGGCCTCAAGCCTGTTTTCGGCGGAACGACGCCTGTTGCCGACCGTTTTGGCCGCGCGGTCGGCGTAGAACTTAGCCGCGATCCGCGACTCCGTTTTGTTCTCGTGGGAATGAAAGACATCATCCGCACTCTGCTGGGTCGCGGCCGCCAGCCGCGTCCTTTCCTGCTCCTGGGCGGCGTAGTCGCTGGCCCAGCGCACGCGGCGGGCGTGGCGCGCGGCCAGGTAGTCGGTGAAGGACCCGGAAAAGCGCGCGCCTTGGCGCGTGCTTTCGCCGAAGCCACCCTCTGCCCCGAGCGAGGGGTCGAGGTCGACGAGCCCGTCGCAGGCGGCATCAAGAAAGAAGCGGTCGTGCGAGGCGGCGAGCACGGGGCCGTCAAACGCGCGCAGCTCGTCGATGAGAAAGTCCACGGCCTCGTCGTCGAGGTGGTTGGTTGGCTCGTCAAGCACCATCGCGTCGACGGGGCGCAACAGCAGCGTCGCCAGGGCGAAGCGGCGACGCTGGCCACCAGACATCTCACCCAGCGGGGTCGCCAACGCAACGTTGGCAAGGCCCAAACCAGCCAATACGGTCGCGATGCGCGCGTCGAGTTCCCACACCCCGGAGTTCTCCGCACGGGCGAGGGCGCGGTCGAACGATGCCGCCAGCGAGTCGTTGTCCGGCTCGCTGGCCATGCGTTCGGCGAAGTCCGTGATGTCGCGTTCGATGAGGCGGAGTTCGTGTACGGCGGCGTCGATAAGCGCCGAGGCCGGCTCGGTAAACGGCAGGGAGGTTTCCTGGGCGATGAACCCGGTCAACGGCGGGGTGACAAGCGTGCCCGCGTCAGGGCTGAGCTCGCCGGAGATGATGCCGAGCAGCGTGGACTTGCCCGCGCCGTTTTCCCCGATGAGCCCGGTGACCGAGCCGGAAGGAACGGCAAATGAGATGTCGGTGAGCACGCGCTGGCCCCCGGGGTAGGAAAAGGAAATCCCGTCCAGGCCAATGTGCAAGGGGGCGACCATGTTAACCCCCGTACTCGACGGCGCTCGTGATGTCTTGGACGACGCGCGTTTCGGGTCGGGGGCCGGCGTAGATGACCCGGGTGGTCGCCTTGACGGCGCCAGCGACGGGCAGGGGGTGGCGCAGGTCCACGGTGATTTCGCCTTCGGAGGTGGTCGACGTCGCGTCGACGCGCAAGCTCGCGCCGTTGAGCTCGCCGGCGACCTCGTTGTCGATGGTGACCTCCTGCTGCGTGGGGCGTTCGTCGACGGATATGTCGAGGGTGACGGTATCGCCGTCGATGCCGGTGACGGTGTATGTGGTGGTGCGCCGCATGCTTGCCTCGCCCGTGATGCGGCTGGTCACAGTCCACGACCCGCCGACACCGACCGGCTCGGTGGGGAAGACGACGTTGGTCGAGGTCGCGGCGAGCAGGGAGGATTCGACGATCTGGCGGCCTGTGGATGAGGATTCCGGCGGGGCGAAGAGCTTGAGCGTGTCGACGCGGCCGGAGGCGTCGGCACGCCAGCTCATGAGGAACCCTTCCGCCGTGGCGACGTCCTGGCCGATGCCCAGGTCGGAGTCGGAGCCGGACCCTACCGTGAAGTCGATGCGACGCGCGACGTCGTTTTCACCCTCGCCCGGCGCCGGGGCGGGCTGCGCGGTCACGCTCAGCGGAAGCGACGTTCGATTGACGTCGCCACCGGCCGGCGCCTGCTCATCCACGGTGTCCGTTGCCTGGACTGACTGGTCGATGCCTCCTAAGACGCGGACCTCGGTTTGCCATGGCTGGGAGTCGTCCGAGTCATCGAACTGCAGAAGGCGCGGGTCGGTGCCCGACTCGACGAGGGTGACGCTGGGGGCATCCACGACGAACGCGGGGACCTCGGCGACGGGATCGGGTGCGCTTCGGCTGCAGCCCGTCAGCGCCACGGTGCTGGCGAGCATCCCGGTGAGGGCCCCTGCGAGGAGTCGACGCTTTTCTATCACCCTTTGAACTTACCGCACGGCGCACGGCTAAAGTTGTCAGGCGATGGAGGACAACGTGACAGTGCAAAGTGGCCCCCGCGTTCGGTGGACCTGGTACATCGTGGGCATCATGCTGGCGGTTGCCTCGGTCGACCAGGTGGTCAAGCAACTCATGCTGAGCATGCTGACTGAAGGCGTACCCGTGCCGGTGATCGGCGACTGGTTCCGTTTGTACCTGCTGTTCAACCCGGGCGCGGCGTTTTCCATGGGGCAGAATTCGACGTGGTTGTTCACCACCATCCAGCTGGTGTTTGTGGTGGGCGCGTTGATCGTCGCACCGCGCATCACAAACCGCTGGGAGGCGGTCGGGATCGCGCTGATCGCGGGCGGCGCCCTGGGCAACCTCATCGACCGCCTGCTCCGCGAGCCCGGGTTCTGGTTCGGGCATGTGGTGGACTACATTTCCGTGGGCCGTTTCGCGGTGTTCAACATTGCCGACGCCTCGATCACAGTCGGTGTGGTCGTGTTTGTCCTGGCGGTCTTCGCCGCCGAGAGGAAGAACTCGCATGGGCGGTGAGTTCCGCGCCCTGCCCGTGCCGGAGGGCCTTGAGGGGATGAGGGTGGACCAGGCGGTGTCGAAGCTGTTCGGGTTGTCCCGCAGCGTCGCCGCCGAGCTCGTCGCCGAGGGCAGTGTGCTTATCGACGCCTCCCGGGTCGCCAAGTCAGACCGCGTGCGTTCCGGCGCGCTGCTCGAAGTCACCCTGCCGGAGCCGCGGCAAGCACCGGCGCCAAAAGCCGAGCTCGTCGACGGACTCAGCATCATCTACAGCGACGACGATGTTATCGCAGTGGATAAACCGGTCGGCGTCGCCGCGCACCCCACGCTGGGGTGGGAGGGGCCCACCGTCGTCGGCGGCCTCACGGCGATGGGCTTTACGCTTCCCGACGCCGGCCCGCCCGAGCGCAAGGGAATCGTCCAGCGCCTCGATGTGGGCACCTCCGGGGTGATGGTGGTGGCCAACAGCGTGCAGGGGTACTCCGTGCTCAAGCGTGCGTTCAAGGAGCGCACGGTGTCGAAGCTGTACCACGCCGTGGTTCAGGGGCTGCCAGATCCGATCGCGGGCACGATCGACGCGCCGATCGGTCGCCACCCATCCTCCGGGTGGAAGTTCGCCGTGACCTCGGACGGGCGCCACGCGGTCACGCACTACGAACTCGTCGAGGCGTTTCGCGAGGCGAGTCTGCTTGAAATCAGATTGGAAACGGGCCGTACCCACCAGATCCGCGTGCACATGTCGGCGGTGGGCCACCCGTGCGTCGGCGACCCGATGTACGGCTCTAATCCGAACCTGACCATGCGCGTCGGGTTAGTCCGCCAGTGGCTGCACGCCACCAAGCTCGGTTTCACGCACCCCCGCACCGGCGATTACATGGAGGTCGAATCCCCCTACCCGGCGGATCTGGCGCACGCGTTAGAGGTGCTGCGCGCGTGAGGCGTGCAGCCATCGCCGCGCTCGTTGTCGTTGCGCTGGTGGCAGGATTGTGGACGCTGGGGATAGTGGCACCACCCGCCCCGACCTACCAGGGGGATCAGTTGGGCATGGAGCAGGGGGAGACGCCCGAGGAGTACGCGGCGCGGGCTCGGGCGTCGATAAGCGACGGCGGCGATGCAGCATGGGCGCTGGTGACCTTTACCGGGGAGCTCAGCCCCGCCGAAGCCGCAGACGCGGTCAAGCCGGCGCGACGCGTCAGCGCCGTGGTGTTTCAAGGGGCCCCGCCGCGTGCGATACCCGAGCCCGTGGCGGGGCAGAGCCGCGCCGACGTGTTTGTCGCAGAGGCCGACCGCGCCCGTGCCGGGGGAGTCGCCGCCGGCTCCGCGCCGCAGTCGGTGTTGGTCAAAGATGAACCCGCAGTACTGCGTGGCATTGCCGCAGACAGGCGGGTATTTGCTGTGGAGGCGTTGGCGCCGGACGCGCGCGTCGGCACGTTCGGGATTTCACCCGTGTCACCTCCCAGCTTCGACTAAGCCGCTTCATCCGACGTTCCACCAATGTCCACTTAGCGCTCAGGAAGCCTGTCGTGGCGGAGTGTATAGTTTTCCGAGTTAGAGTTGACACGCCCGTGAGGAGCAACATTGGTTTTCGTCCCCGAAATCGACACGTCCCGTGACCGTACGACTGCACGGCTCGGCCGGAAGCGAGGGCTCGGCAGGGCAAAGGCGGCAACCGCGCTGGCGGTCGCGTCGCTGCTTTTCGCCACGGCGTGCGGTGCCGGCGGGGACGAGAAGAAGGACGGCCTGGCCGCCGGTGACTACACCGTCGCCCGCGAAGACGACGTGACCAACAGCATTGTCGTCAACGGCAACATATCTCCCGTCCGCACAATGAACATGACCACCCCGCTTCAGACGAAGGTGGAAAACGTCGCTGTCGCCGTCGGCGACCGCGTGTCCGTCGACCAGTTCCTGCTGGAGATGGACTCCACCGCAGCAGAAGCCCAACTAGCCCAGCAGCAGCAACAACAGGCCAACGCGCAGGCGGACGCCGTGCAGGCGGCGGAAGCTGCCCAGTCGCAGCTCAACGCCGTGCGGGACCAGATCAACCGCGGCACCCACCCGGCCATCGCCCAGGCGCAGGCAGCCGTGAACCAGGCCCAGGCAGCCTACGACGCCGCCGTCGCTGGTCAGGGGGCGGTCGCGATGGACGCCTCTGTCAACCAGATCAAGCGCTTCATCGGTGATATCAGCTCCGGTGGGGCGCAGCCTGTGCCGCAACCGGCACCCGCGCCGCAACCGGGGCCTGTGCCGGTGCCAGTGCCGCAGCCGGCGCCTGAAGAGCGTCAATTGATCCAGCAGCGCATCGCCGAGCAGGAACAGGCCGTCCAGGCCCAGCAGCAGGCGGCATCGCAGCTCAGCGTTGCTCAGGCCGAAGCCGCGTTGCGCGAGGCGTACGCACAGCTGGAGGTTGCGCGGACACAGGCAGCACAGGAGCGCGACCAGCTCAAGCTCCAGGCCGACTCTGCGTGGCGCAAGGCCGAAACGGCGAGCAACGCCACCGGTGACGGTTCGCTGGAATACCAGGTGCAGTCTGCGACCGTTTACGCCCCGATGGGCGGGTTGGTCACCAGCGTTGACGTCACAGAGGGCGACGTGCCCCAGGGCAAGCTGCTCACCATCGCCGACGATTCACGGCTGCTGATTCGTACCCGCGTGCGCGAGGGCGACATGCCCAGCATCAAGACCGGCAACCGCGTCACGTTCACCAGCACCGCAACGGGCTCCAAGGAGTACACGGGCCGGGTGTCGTGGATCTCTCCCGTCGGCTCCGCTGGGGAGGCAAACCCGCAGGGTGGTCAGCAGGCTAACGCCGCTGTGATGTTCCCCGTCGACATCGAGGTCACGGGGGATACGGAGGGGCTGCTGCTCGGCGGCAGCACGCGGGCGGAAATCATCACCCAGGAGACCCCGGACTCACTGTCCGTACCTCTCGATGCAGTCTACGATGACGCAGGCACCAAGAAGGTTCTCGTGCTCAACACCGACGAGGGTGACAAACGCGGCACCGTCGAGGAGCGCACTGTGGAAACGGGCACGGCCAACGAGGTCGACGTCGCCGTGACCGGCGGAGACCTCAATCAGGGCGACATCGTGATCAACTGGCCCGACCAGTACCGCGAACGGATCGGAGACAGCGTCGCAGTGGTCGACCCGAGCTTCAACCCCGACGAGGTGACCCAGGCCCGCGCCAGCGCGACGCCCGCGCCCGCCACGAGCGCACAGAACGAGGGGTAAGGCCGTGAGCGCACCTACCTCCATGGCCGACACCGGCCTGTTGATTGACATGCGCCGCATTGTCAAGACCTACAACCCCGGCGAGCCCAGCGAGGTCAAGGTCCTCCACGGCATCGACTTCCACACGGAGCAAAGCGAGTTCGTCTCCATCGTCGGCCCCTCGGGTTGCGGCAAATCGACCCTGATGAATCTGATCGGCATGCTCGACCGGCCGACGGAGGGTGCGTACGCGTTCAACGGTGAGCCCGTCTACGCCAAGCAGGACCAGGAGTTGGCCTCCTACCGCAGCCAGAACATCGGCTTCATCTTCCAGAACTTCAACTTGGTGGGGCGCATCGACGCGCTGCAGAACGTGGCCATGCCGATGATGTACGCGGGCGTCGAAAAGCGAGAGCGCGAAGAGATCGCCGCCGAGTTACTGAAGAAGATGGGCATGGGGGATCGGCTCAAGCACCTGCCCAATGAGCTTTCCGGCGGCCAGAAGCAGCGCGTCGCCATCGCACGCAGTCTCGCCAACGACCCAGACCTGCTGCTTGCCGACGAACCCACCGGCGCCCTCGATTCCTCCACCGGGCGTATGGTCATGGACCTGTTCCACGAGCTGCACCAAGAGCTGGGCAAGGCAATCGTGTTCATCACCCACAACCCCGACCTGGCGGAGGAGACGGAGCGGATCGTCGAGATGCGCGACGGCAACATCGCCAAGATCCGCCGCCCCCAGGCAGGGGGTCAGTGGTGAACCTACGCGAATCCCTCCGCCTGGCCGCGTCCAGCTTGAACAACAACAAGTTGCGCTCGCTGCTGACGCTGCTCGGCATCATCATCGGCATCATGGCGGTGATCATCATCATGACGCTCGGCGCCGGCCTGCAGAACCAGGTGATGTCCTCGCTCGAGGGCGTCGGGGCGACCAACCACGTGGTGTTGGTGCACGAGCGCTCCGAGCAGGACGCTGACCCGAACGAAGCGGTCGTGGGTCCCAGCTCGGCGCCGCCGAAGGACGATCAGGACAAGGTCTCGTTCGAGGAACTCGAGCATATGCGCGCCTACTTCGGTCCCCGCATCCAGGGTGTGGATGTGGCCAACTCCGTCTCCGGCACCGGCCAGGTCACCCGCGGGCAAACTGACACCTCAGCAACCATTTACCCCTCGATAGCGGACTCGCTGACAATGCGTAACAAGCAGGTGCAGTTCGGGCGCGCGCTCAGCGCCGACGACATCGCCCAGGGAAGGCCCGTGACCGTGGTGTCGAAGCCGCTTATCGACGCCCTGTTCGGCGGCGACGCGCAGTCCGCCCTCGGCGAACGCATCGACGTGGCCGTCGGGAGCCAGACCGCCGTCTTCACCGTGGTTGGCGTGTTGGAGGACGAGGGCAACGCGGGGATGTTCTCCGGCGGGCCCGCCAACGCCGAGGCCTACATCCCGATGGGTGCCGCCGACCGGATCGGGATGCCCGTCACCGCCCTCACCGGGTTCTCCGTCCAGTCCAGCGCGGGCGAGGACACTGCGTCGTTCCAATCGGAGCTGCAGCGCTACGTCAACCGCTGGTACGAGCGCAACTCCAACTACCAAATCACGGTGGTTGACCTCTCCAAGGGATTGGAGGAGCTGACCGACGTGTTCGGAATCATCTCCAAGGTGCTGTCCTCCATCGGCGGCATTTCCCTGATCGTCGGCGGCATCGGCGTGATGAACATCATGCTCATCACCGTCACGGAGCGTACGAGGGAGATCGGTGTGCGCAAGGCTCTGGGCGCGACGCAACGTGACATCCGCACCCAGTTCATCGTCGAGGCGATCTTGGTCTGCCTCGTCGGCGGGGTCATCGGCATCGTGCTGGGCTCGGCGATCGGCATGATTGCCACCTCCGCGTTCGACGCGTTCGTTTGGCCACCGCTTGGTGCGGTGCTCATGTCCCTGGCGTTTTCGCTGGCCACGGGCGTGTTTTTCGGCGCGTACCCGGCATCGAAGGCGGCCAAGATGCAGCCTATCGACGCCCTGCGCTACGAGTAGTACCCGCGGGTCACACCCTTGTGATTCGGGCGGTTTTGCTGTGTCGGCGCGCGGGCTAGGATAGCCGCATGGCTAAAAACTCCTCGTTCGTCCACCTGCATAACCACACGGAATTTTCCATGTTGGACGGCATGGCAAAGGTGGATCTGCTCGCGGACGAGGTGATCCGTCAGGGAATGCCCGCGGTGGGGATGACCGACCACGGCAACATGTTCGGCTCGAACGCGTTTTACCGCCGCATGGTCGAGGCGGGTGTGAAGCCGATCATCGGCATCGAGGCCTACATGGCGCCCGAGTCGCGCTTCAACAAAAAGCGCGTGCTGTGGGGCACCCCCGACCAAAAGCGTGACGACGTCTCCGCGTCCGGTGCCTACCTGCATCAGACCATGTTGGCGGAAAACGCCACGGGCCTGCGCAACCTGTTCAAGCTCTCGACGCTCGCGTCCTACGAAGGCCAGCTCGGCAAATGGCCGCGCATGGATGCAGAGCTGATTGCCGAGCACGCCGACGGCATCATCGCCACGACCGGGTGCCCATCGGGGGATGTGCAAACGCGCCTGCGGCTCGGGCAGTTCGACGCGGCGTTAGAAGCCGCCGCGATGTGGCAGGACATCTACGGCAAGGACAATTATTTCCTCGAGCTGATGGACCACGGCCTGCACATCGAGCGCAGGGTGCGCGATGACTTGCTCAAGATCGGCGAGATCCTCGAACTGCCGCCGCTGGTGACCAACGACTGCCATTACGTGCTGGAGTCCCAGGCCCCGGCGCACGAGGCGATGTTGTGCGTCCAAACCGGCAAAACCATGATGGACCAGGATCGTTTCAAGTTCGACGGCACCGGGTACTACATCAAGTCCGCCGCGCAGATGCGCGAGATCTGGGACTCGACCGTGCCCGATGGCTGCGACAATACGCTGTGGATCGCCGAGCGCGTCGGTGACTACTCCGAGCTGTGGGAAGAGCACCCGCACGACCGCATGCCGGTTGCGGACGTGCCTGAGGGTGAGACCCCGACAACGTGGCTGCGCAAGGAGGTCATGCGCGGGCTGGAGGAGCGCTTCCCCGGCAGCGAGGTGCCGCAGGAGTACATCGATCGCGCCAACTACGAGGTCGACGTGATCGACATGAAGGGCTACCCTTCGTACTTCCTCATCGTCGCGGAGATTATTAAGCACGCCCGCGAGATCGGCATCCGCGTCGGACCGGGCCGCGGCTCCGCTGCCGGCGCGCTGGTCGCGTACGCGCTGACAATCACCAACATCGACCCCATTGAGCACGGGCTGCTCTTCGAGCGCTTCCTCAACCCTGAGCGCCCGTCCGCGCCGGATATCGATATTGACTTCGACGACCGCCGCCGCGGGGAGATGATCACTTATGCGGCTGAGCGCTGGGGTGAGGACAAGATCGCGCAGGTGATCACCTTCGGCACGGTGAAGACGAAGCAGGCCATCAAGGATGCGGCGAAGGTCTGGTTCGGGCAGCCCGGTTTCCAGATGGCCGACAGGATCAACAGTGCGTTGCCGCCTGCGATCATGGCCAAGGACATTCCGCTGGTGGGAATCACGGACCCGGAGCACGAGCGCTACCCGGAGGCGGCGGAGGTGCGCACTCTCATTGAGACGGATCCGGACGTGGCCAAAATCTACGAAACCGCCCGCGGCCTCGAGGGCGTGGTCCGCCAAGCCGGTGTGCACGCCTGCGCGGTGATTATGGCGTCGGTGCCGCTGATGGAGCACATCCCGATGTGGAAGCGCCCGGCGGACGGGGCCCTGATCACGGGCTGGGATTACCCGGCGTGTGAGGCGATTGGCCTGCTGAAGATGGATTTCCTCGGCCTGCGCAACCTCACTGTCATCGGTGACGCGATGGCCAACATCGAGAAAAACCGGGGCGTGACCATCGACCTGGAAACCCTCGACATCGATAACGCAGCCGTCTACGAGCTCCTTTCGCGCGGCGATACCCTGGGTGTGTTCCAGCTCGATTCCGGCGGCATGCAGGACCTGCTCAAGCGCATGAAGCCGACCGGGTTCAACGACATCGTCGCCTCCCTCGCCCTGTACCGCCCGGGCCCGATGGGCGTCAAGGCGCACGAGGCGTACGCGGACCGGAAGAACGGGCGCAAGCCGATTACACCGATTCACCCGGAGCTGGAGGAGCCGCTGCGGGAGATCCTCGACGAGACGTACGGCCTGATCGTCTACCAGGAGCAGATCATGAGGATCTCGCAGAAGGTGGCGAACTACACCGCCGGCGAGGCAGACGGTTTCCGCAAGGCGATGGGCAAGAAGAAGCCCGAGGTGCTGGCCGAAGAGTACTCGAAGTTTTCCGAGGGCATGTTCTCCAACGGGTTCTCCAAGGACGCGGTGGACGCACTGTGGGGTACGATTGAGCCGTTCGCGTCGTATGCGTTTAACAAGTCTCACGCCGCAGGCTACGCGTTGGTGTCGTACTGGACGGCCTACCTCAAGGCCAACTACACGGCTGAATACATGGCCGCGCTGCTGACGTCGGTGGGTGACAAGAAGGACAAATCCGCCATCTACCTCGCGGATTGCCGGCACCTCGGGATCAGCGTGCTGCAACCGGATATCAACGAGTCCGAGGAAAACTTCATGGCTGTGGGCAGCGACATCCGCTACGGGCTCGCGGCGGTGCGCAACGTGGGTGTGGAAGTGGTCGAGTCGATCAAGGAAACGCGCCGCACGAAGGGGGCGTTCACGAGCTTCTCCGACTACCTGGACAAGATCGAATTGCTTGCCTGCAACAAGCGCATCACGGAGTCCCTGATCAAGGCAGGTGCCTTCGACTCGCTGGGCCACCCGCGCAAGGGGCTGATGCTCGTGCAGGAAGATGCGGTCGATTCGGTGCTGACCACGAAGAAGGCCGCCGACAAGGGCCAGTTCGACCTGTTCGCCAGTTTCGCGGGCGAGGACGGTGCGGAGCAGGCGGTGTTTACCATCGATGTGCCCGACGACGAGTGGGACCGCAAGCACACCCTGGCTCTCGAGCGGGAGATGCTCGGGCTCTACGTCTCCGGCCACCCGCTGGACGGGTACGAGGAGGCTATCGACGCGCAGACGAACACGGCGCTCACCGACATTTTGTCGGGTGAGATGCGCGACGGCGCCGAGGTCACCATCGGCGGGTTGATCTCGAGCGTGGACCGCAGGTTTTCCAAGAAGGACGGATCGCCCTGGGCGATTGTCACCATCGAGGATCACCACGGCGCCCAGGTCGAGGTGCTGATGTTCAACAAGGTCTACTCGCTCGTTGCCCCGCAGATTGTGGAGGACAACATCATTTTGGTCAAGGCGCACGTGTCCATCCGCGACGAGCGGATGAGCCTGTTCGGCGACGACGTCAAGGTGCCGGAACTCGGCCCGGGCAATGGCGCTGGACTGCCGCTGCGTCTGACGATGCGTACGGAGCAGTGCACCATCGACAGCATCCGCAAGCTCAAGCACGTGCTGTCGAACAACCCGGGTGACTCCGATGTCTACCTCAACCTTGTCCACGGCGACCACTCGCAGCTGATGGTTCTCGGCGACCACCTGCGCGTAGAGCGCTCGGCCAGACTGATGAGCGACCTGAAGGCCAACCTCGGCGCGGGCATTGTGGGCTAGTCGCTTGCCGACGCCCCACCCGCGCCAATCACGTCCGCACCTGACGCCGCCTAGCCCAGCGGGTTAGGAAGGATTCCCGCCATTACGGCGCCTGCAAATGCCGCGATGGCGCCGAGAAGCGCGGCGAGGATGCCGGCGACCAGGCCGAAAGAGCTCGACGATGACGAACCCACAGCGGGCGGAGCGACGAGCGAATCGACCTGGTAGATGGTGGTGCTGCCGGAGACTTCGTTGCCCACCGCAAGCAGGTTCTCGCCGTTGGGGGAGTCGCTCGCCGGGATAAAGGTCAACCCCTCCGGGCCGAGGTCGCCGGCATTGGTCGCGAAGTCACGGTTGTTGAGGTAGGTCTGGTACTTCGCATTCTGGGGGTCGGTGACGTCGTAGACAATGACCCCGCCGACGCGCTCGAAGCCGATGAAGGCGTAGGTGCGGCCGTCGATAGTGCCGAGTGTGACACCTTCGGGCTCGGGGCCCTTGTCATCGGAGCGGCCATCGAAGTCGGCCTCCTTGTGGTTCGAGTTGAAGTACTCGGGGATTGCCCGCGCGGTGATGCGCTCGAAGTCCTCGCCGGAATCGAACACGCGGGTGCCGTCGGCGGAGAAGATGGAGAAGCTCCGGCCGCCGAAGGCGTAGAGCTCGTCGTAGCAGTCGAGCTCATCGTTGCGGCCGAACGCGGTGGTCAGGTTGAGGCGGCCGGCGCCGGTGTCGGAGATCATTTCGGTTGCTTCTTCAGAGGAAAGACTGCCGAGGTCTTCACAGACGGGGGCGACGGAGTCCTCGCCGAAGTTCTTCAGGCGCTCTTCTTCGGAGTAGGCGTCCCAGTCGCGGGAGTCGCCTTCGTTTGCGGTAACGATGTAGGTCTCGCCCGCTGACGAGTACGACGCGACGGCATCCGGCTGGAGGATGCCCTTGATGGGCCAATTCCTTAAATTGATGCGATTGTCTTTGTCGCTGGCGTCGAACGCCACGGTTATGCGGTCCTGGTAGCCGAGGGGGATAATGTGCTTCACGGAGGCGGATGCGATGTCGACGACCGCAATGGCGTTGTTCTCCTGGAGCGAGACGTATGCCGTGCCGCCGGAGACGGTGATGTATTCCGGCTCGAGGTTCTGCGCGACGGTGGCGGAGTCGTCGACTTGGCCGAAGACATGGACACCGTCCGGCAGCTCGCCGGGGGTGTTGAAGGCAGAAAAGTCCGCGGTGCGCACATCCTCTTGCTCGGATGCCTCGATGCCGCTGCGCAGCGTGATAACGGACACGGAGCCCTCGGGGTCGACGGAGTAGTCGCTGGCCGGCTCGCCCTCGTTCGCGACCAAGGCGTATCTGCCGTCCGCGGTGAGGGTGACCATGTCGGGCAACGCGCCGACGGGGACGCGGCCGAGCGGCTCAGAAGCCAACTCGCTAGCACCCGCGTTGAAGAAGATCAGCTCCCCTTCGTCGGTCTTGGTGGCGGGCTCCACGGTGGCGACCGCGAGGCCGTCGACGCGCACGGCGACGGAATTGATCGTGGTGCCCTCGCCGCCCGACACCGAGCCGATGCGGGTTGGGTTGGCCGGGTCGTTGACATCGAGCACGTCGATGACGCCCGCGTTGGCGTTGACCGTGAGCAGGCGCTTCGATGCGGCGTGGTAGGCGACAATCTCAGCGGCGGATTTGTCGAACACCTCGGTGTCGTAGGAGCCGATGGGCTTAATCGAGACGGTGGCGTCGGGAGCGCTGTCGTGGACCGGGTCAGTGACAATCGCCGCGTGGGCAGGAGTAGCGAGGGCGAATGCGGAGGCAAGTGCGGTCGCAGCAGCACCGAGCGCTGCGGGGCGGGGGATGCTCACTTAAGGGGCACCTTTCACGAATAATGGATGTAACTGACAGGTTATTTTTAACTGGGCCGTGTGGCCCCAAGATGGAATCGGAGGCAGGTTTGGGTGAAGGTCTGGTTAAGGCCCGGTAAACGGCCCCTCTTGGGTGCCTCGCGCCCTCGGGCTGGAACCGTTGCGGATAAACTGGCTGTCCATGAGCGAGACAACGAACTTCCAGCCCGTGCACGCAGCCGACATCCAGGCGGCGCAGGCGAAGATTTCGTCCGTCATTGAGCCCACCCCCTTGCAGTACTGCCCCCGTCTTTCCCAGCAGCATGGGGTGGAGGTGTACCTCAAGCGCGAGGACCTGCAGGACGTGCGCTCGTACAAGATCCGCGGGGCCTACTACAACATTGCCAACCTCACGGCGGAAGAGAAGGCGGCGGGCGTCGTGGCGGCGTCGGCAGGCAACCATGCCCAGGGGGTGGCGTACGCCTGCCGAGCGATGGGGATTCGCGGCAAGATCTTCGTGCCCAAGCCGACGCCGAAGCAAAAGCGCGACCGCATCCTCGTTCACGGCGGTGACGCGATCGAACTGGTCGTGGTGGGCAACAATTTCGACGAGGCGGCAGAGGCCGCACGCCGCGACGCGATCGAGCGCGGAGCGACCGTTGTTGAGCCGTTCGACGCCCGCGCCACCATCGTCGGCCAGGGGACCGTGGCAGCGGAAATCCTCAGCCAGCTCACCGGGCTCGGCCGAGAGCTCGGCAGCGTCGCGGTGCCCGTTGGCGGCGGCGGGCTGCTCGCCGGTGTCACCTCGTACTTGGCCGATATGTCGCCGCTGACATCCATCATTGCGGTAGAGCCGAAGGGCGCGGCATCCCTGCACGCGGCGCTCGCCCACGGCGAGCCGGTCACCCTCGAGGCGATCGACCCCTTCGTCGACGGCGCCGCAGTAAAGTGCATCGGGGCACTGCCGTTTCACACTATCGACGCGAACCAGAGCCGAATCCACACGGTCATCGCCGACGAGGGCGCGGTATGCACCGAAATGCTCAGCCTGTACCAGAATGAGGGCATCATCGCCGAGCCGGCGGGTGCGCTGGCGGTTACCGGGCTCAGCGGCGTGAAGTTCGAGCCGGGCAGCACGGTGGTGTGCATCGTCTCCGGAGGCAACAACGACGTGCTGCGCTACGCGGAAATCATGGAACGCTCCCTGATCCACCGCGGCCTGAAACACTATTTCCTGGTGAACTTCCCGCAAGAGCCCGGGCAGCTGCGCACGTTCCTCACCGACATCCTCGGCCCGGACGACGACATTGTGCTGTTCGAGTACCTGAAGAAGAACAACCGCGAAACCGGCACCGCGCTCGTCGGCATCGAGCTGACACGCGCGCGCGATCTGGAGCCGCTGATGAAGCGCATGGACGCGTCCCCCATCGACTGCCGCAGGCTGCAGCCCGGCACGCAGGAATACGACTTCATCGTCTCAGGCTAAGTCGCGGTGCCGCTGCGCGCCAGACAGGGCGGCGGAGAAAACCCCTACACCGCGCGCTCGAGCAGTGCAAACCCCCAGGGTTCCAATGTCGTAGAGTCTGCGGTGACCTGCGGGTTGGTAAACGAGTACACCAATTCACCGCCGACGGGCACGGTGACGGGGGCGTCGCTGAAATTGCAGGCGAGGACCACGGGCACGGGGGAGTCGTAGCTCATGGTCAGCCAGGTCTCGGAATTGTCCACCGTCATCTCCCGCAGGTCGTCGCGGGCGAAGCCGTAGCGTTCGCGCAGGCCGATGAGAGCTTGGTAGGCCTCGAAGATTTCGTCCTGGTCGCGGTCGAACTCCCACTTCAGGCGAGCCGACTCGAAGGTTGCCGGGGCTGAGGGGTCGGGCACGTCCTCCGGGTCCCACCCCAGCCGGGCGAACTCGTGGAAGCGGCCCTCGCGGGTGAGCCGGTTGAGTTCCTCGTCGGTGTGCGAGCAGAAGAACGGAAACGGCGTGCGGGCGCCGAACTCTTCGCCCATAAACAGCATCGGGGTAAACGGCGAGCACAACACAACGGCCGCCTTCAGCACCTGCTGGGCGGGGGAGAGGTACTGCGAGGGGCGATCACCCGCGGCCCGGTTACCGGTTTGGTCGTGGGTGGTTGTGTAGGTGATCATGCGCCACGGCCCGATTGCGTCGAGGTCCAGGGGGCGCCCGTGCGTGCGCCGCCGGTACTCGGACCACGTGTCGCGGAAGCGGTACGCGTAGCGCAGGGTGTCCGCGAGGATGTCCACCGTGCCGAAGTCCACGTAGTACGCCTGGCGCTCCCCGCTAACCAGGGTGTGGACGCAGTGGTGGACGTCGTCAAGCCACTGCGCGCTCAGGCCGTAACCGCCGACGGACTCGTCGTTGACAATGCGGGGGTCGTTTTGGTCTGTCTCGCCGATGATCGTGCGTGGCACCCCGGTTGCTTCCGCCACAGAGTCGGAGACGCGGCGGATTTCCTCCATGATGGAAAACGCCCGCCTGTCGTCGTAGGCGTGCACCGCGTCGAGGCGCAACCCATCGAGGTGGAACTCGTCGAGCCACTGGCGCACAGCGTCGAGGATGTAGGCGCGCACCTCGTCGGAGCCGGGGCCGGAGAGGTTGACCACATCGCCCCAGTCGGTGTGCCCGGCGGTGGTGTAGGGGCCGAAGGAGCCGTTGTAGTTCCCGTCGGGCCCGAAGTGGTTGTAAACCACGTCCAAGATCACGGCGATGCCTTTGTTGTGGGCGGCGTCGACAAGCTTTTTTAGCCCCTTGGGCCCGCCGTAGGAGTCCTGCACTGCGAACCACTCGACCCCGTCGTAGCCCCAGTTGCGCATTCCGCCGAACGGCTGCACCGGCATCAGCTCGATGGTGGTCACGCCGAGGCCGAGCAGGTAATCAAGCTTGTCGACGACCCCCTCAAACGTCCCGGCGTCCGTAAACGTGCCGACGTGCAGCTCATAGATGAGCTGGCCGCGAAGGTGCAGTCCGGACCACGACTCGTCGGTCCAGTCGAAGTCGGCACCGACGACCTGCGAGGTGCCGTGCACGCCGTCGGGCTGGGCGCGGCTGCGCGGATCCGGCAGCGGCTTTGACCAATCCGTGCCGTCGAACAGGCGAAACGCGTACCGTTGGCCATCGCGCGGGGTCACGACGGCCGGGTCGAGAACCCACCACCCGGTGCGCGTGTCGTCCCTTGACATGAGATGCTCGGCGCCGTCGACAAGCAGGCGGACATCGTGGGCGAACGGGGCCCACACCTCGAACATTTCGACAGAAGCCATGAAACCCACAGTAGTAACATCAAAGGCAACCATGTCAACTACTCCGCTCCCATACGACCTCCCCGCCGAAGGCGACCCGGTTACCGCAGAGCTCGAGATTAAACGCTCGCGCTTCATCGCCTGGATCGCCCGCGCCAGCGATGAGGCCGCCGCGCGCGCCCTTGTCGACGCCGCGCGCGCCGCATACCCCGATGCGCGCCACCACTGCTTCGCCTGCATCGTCGACGGGGCGGCGGCCAACCCGATCGAGCGCTCCTCCGACGACGGCGAGCCCTCCGGGACCGCGGGCACCCCGATGCTCGACGTGCTGCGCGGCACCGGCATGCGCGACATCGCGGCGGTGGTGACAAGATACTTCGGCGGCGTCAAGCTCGGTGCCGGAGGGCTCGTGCACGCCTACTCCAACGCCGTATCCGAAGCGTTGACCCACGTCCCCAGGGTGCGGCGCCACGTCGCCGAGCTGGCCACCGTGGCGCTGCCGCACGCCGATGCCGGGCGCATCGAGGCCGAGCTGCGCCACGCCGGCATCGACATCGCCGACGTCACCTACGGCAGCCTCGCGGAATACACCCTCGCGTTCACCCCCGGGCAGCGCGAGCGTGTCGACGCCATCCTCGCCGCCGCCACCCACGGAACCGCCATCACGCGCAGCGTCGGCCACCAGTGGGTGGAAGCAACCGCGCGTGGCTAGACTTAAGAGCCATGACTTTGCAGCCCCGCCCCAACAACCCGATCGAAGCGCGCAAGCAGGCCGTACGCCGCTACTCCCGCAACGCCATCGCCTTTGCGGGCGGCGGCGTGGTCGGAGGCGTCGCGCTCGGTTTCCTCCTCGGCTCGCCGTTTTCCTTCACCATCCTCATCCTCGGCCTGATCATCGGCGTGGTCGGCGGGTTTGTGAACTACAACAAGGTGCAGAAAATCGTCAACCACAAGGACAACTTCTAAAAGGCGCCCATGACGGAACCCGACGGTGCACCCGTCCGCCTCGACGTGTGGCTGTGGGCGGTGCGCATTTTCAAGACTCGCTCGCAATCGGCCGAAGCGGTGCGCGCCGGGCATGTCAAGCTCGGCGGGGTGTCAGCCAAGCCTTCTGCCCAAGTGGTTCCGGGCGACCACATCCGGGTCTGGAAGGACCACCGCTACCTGGAGTTCGAGGTCACGGGCACGGTGCGCAAGCGGGTCGGGGCTCCGGTGGCGCGCACGATGTACGTTGACAAGTCGCCGCCCCCGCCGCCGCGCGACATCTTTGCCACGCTGCCTGTGCGTGACCGCGGTGCCGGCCGTCCGACAAAGAAGGATCGCCGCGCCATCGATCGGCTCCGCGGGTTCTAGCGTTCGCTTCCACCTCAACTCGGACGGGTAAGAGTGCGGGTGTTCCGCCTAAACTCGGCGCAGGTTGAGGCGTGCGGGTTTAGGTTGAAGGACAAACTGCTACCCGCGGCCAGCGCGCAATGCGGCCAAACGCGTGCCCAGGCGGTCGCGGCGCAGTTTCGGGCGGTTTCCCAGCTCCGCGGTGCGCGCGATGTGCTCGGTGGCAAAACGGTTAAGCAGGACATCGTCGATGATGCGCACCTGCCCGGGCACGAATGCGTACTTCATCGCGCCGCTGACGGCCTCCAGGTCGGCGGCGTTGACCAGCTCTGCAAGTTGGGACACGGCCTCGATGTCGTGGGCGCGCAGAAGCTCCATGAGGAAGCGGTAGTCGCCCGGGCGCGATAGGGGAAAGCGGCTACCCAGGAGTACCGTGAGCACGCCGGGCAGTGTTTCCGGCGCGAGCTCGGCATCGACTCCCGTGTCCACGAAGTGGTGGGGGTTGTTGATGCTCGCGATTTGGTCGAATTGCTGGTCGGCGAGCTCGATGAGCCCGGCGGCGAGGGTGAACGCGCGGTCGATCTGCGGGTCGGGGTCCTCCCCGGAGCGCTTGTAGCGGATGTCGTGCTCGAATTCGGCCCACGCGTGCTGCAGCACGGTGCGGATTTGCACCTCGAATTGCGTGCCCGCGTACGACTCTAGGTTTTCCGTACTGTCCGTCACCCGCAGCACCACGTGGTGCGAGCCGTACCCGAAGCCGCCAGCGATGCGAGTCTCCTGGGCCTTATCGACGCTGCGCAGCACCTCGAACTCGTCCGCCAAAAGCGTCAGCGCCGCCGGAATTTCCGTGGAGTGCAGTACGGTGATGCGCGCCCCGACGACGTCGCGGATGTCGCTCCAGGGGTCGGGGTAGACATAGACGCCGTCGCGCTGCTTGCGGGCCTTGGCTTTGAGCGAAGGCCACGACTTGATGCGGACGTCGACGCGGTCGAAGTTCACGCCGGCGTCGCCGAGCAGCTCCACGAGCGCCTGCTGGAACGCCGTGGCGGCGTCCGGGTGCGCGGCCACCCAGGCGTGGTAGGTCGACCCGAGCCGGGCGATCGTGTCGTCGGAGGGTTTGCGCTTCTTCCCGCTGCGCTCGTTTTTCACGGGGCCAAGGATAACTGGTTTACAGCGCCACAGAGTTGATCAGTCGGCGCGAAACCAACAAGGCGGTGGGAAGCACCTCGAGCACCTCGGCGACAGGTACGGTGCCCTCGAAGGTGCGGCCCGACACGCGATCTACCCAGCTGCCCTCCGGCAGGGTCACGGTGGTGTCGCCCCAGCCGCCGCGACTTTCCAGGAGCAGGGGGCGGCGCGTCGCCAGCGCGATGACGGACAGTCCCGCCGCGCCGTGCACGTCTCCATCGCCGCGTGCGAGGCCCACGAGGTGCGATTCCGCCTCGCCCACCCCGAAGACGGGCTGGTGCTCGCCGGCCAGGAACACGTCCGGGTACTCCCGGCGCAGCATCAGCGCCTCGCGGACGACGGCCTGCTTCGCGCGGTCGATGATCTCCGGCAAATGCGGGTAGAGAGCAGGAGACGACGGCGACTCGCTGGATTCGGCGGATCCGGCAGCGTCGGTGGAGTCGGCGCCGAGCGCCAGGTACGTTGCCAGTGAGCGATCGGCGCCGCCCTTGAAGTCGAGGTACTGCTCCAGGGTTTGCGCGCGCTGCGTGTAGTCGACGAAGCGCCGGTTGTCGGGATCGACAAGCGAGAGGTCGAAGTACTCCTGGCCCTGGTAGGTGTCCGGGATGCCGGGGCCGATGAGCTGGAGCATCTTGCGGCCCAGCGAGACCTGGATCGCGCCGCTGTGCAAACGCGAGGCGAACTGCGTGATCGCGGAGGTCACCGGGCCGGAAAGCAGCGCGTCGATCCAGTCGGTGATGGCCTGCTCGAACGTTTCATCCTGGTCGAACCAGCTGGTCTTCACCCCGGCTTCGCGCACCGCCTTGATCGCGTAGTCGTGCAGGCGAGCGCGCAGCGATGCGGTGATCTCCCCGTCGTGCGGCCACACGCCGAGCAGGTTCTGGATGATGAAGTGCGCCGTGGCCGTATCGGGAGCCGGTACGATCGCGCCCACCTGACGCACCAGCTCCGCGAAATCGTTCGCGACCTCGGTGATCTCGATAATCCGGGCGCGGGTGTCCTCGGTGCGCTTCGTGTCGTGCGTCGTCAGCGAGGTCATTGCGTGCGGCCACAGGTTCGCGCGCTCCTGCTGCAGGAGGTGGAACTCGGCCGCGGACACACCGAACCGGCCGGGTGCGCCGCCGACTTCCTGCAGAGCGACGAGGCGGCTCGCGCGGTAGAACAGGGTGTCTTCGACGCCCTTGGCCATCACTGCGCCGCACACCTGGGCGAAGCGGGTCTTGGCCTCGCTGTTGGCCAAAAGCGCTGCAGTGATCAGATCCAGCGCGTCGCGACGGGACGGGAAGCGGCGCGCCATCTCGGCGACCACCGAGGAGGTGATGCGCGACAAGGAGATGTAGTCAGCGCGGTACACCGGAATGGCCGCGACAAGCTCGACCACGGTGGAGCGCAGGTCCTCGTCGGAGACCGTGGAGCCGGCGGTGGAGAAATTGTCGCGGCGAATCGCGCGGGTCAAACGCTGAATCTCCGCGCCCAGCTCGGATGAGGCGACGTCGCGCTTGAGCTGGTGCTCCGCTGCGGAAATGGCCGCCTCGTCCCAGGTCGAGCCCGACTGCTGCATGGCCAGCATGCTCAGCGAGTCCTCGGCCTCCCGGGAGATGAACACCCCGTCGAACTCGCGCATCGCGTCGTAGCCGGTCGTGCCGTCGACGGCGAGGCGCGGGTCAAGCGGCTCGTTGACGCCGAGGATCTTTTCCACCACGAGCCAGCGGTCGTCGCCAATCAGTCCGCGCAGGCGGGTGAGGTACCCGAAGGGGTCCGCCAGCCCGTCTGGGTGGTCCACGCGCACACCGTCGATCAAGTCCTCGGCGATGAGCTGGCGCAGAACCCGGTGGGTTTGCTCGAACACCAGAGGATCTTCCTGGCGGATTCCGGCCAGGCCGTTGACGGAGAAGAAGCGGCGGTACGAAATCACGCCGTCGCGCCAAAACATCAGACGATAGTGCTGTTTGGCATAGACGTCGAGGGGGTCGTCGTCAAGCGAGCCATAGCTGTCCGGGTCGAGCGGGAAGTACTTGTCGTAGTACTTCAACACATCCTCGTCGATCTCGTCGAGGTGGACGAGCTCGAACTTGTCCTCGTCGCCCTCCGCCCCCAAAACGGGCAAGCCGAGCCTGCCGCCGGCGCCGTTGTCCTCGTGCCAGTCGATGTCGAAATAGGACTCGTACTCCGAGCCCCGGCCGCGCTTCAACACGTCCCACCACCACTTGTTCAGAAGCGGTGTTTCCACGCCGAGGTGGTTGGGGACGATGTCCACGACGATGCCCAGGCCCGCGTCGTGGGCAGCCGCGGCGAGCTCGCGCAGGCCGGAGATGCCGCCGAGTTCCGGGTTGACCACGGTGGGGTCCGTCACGTCGTAGTTGTGGTTGGATTCCTTGACTGCCGTGAAGATCGGGGAGAGGTACAGGTGCGAAACACCGAGCGTGCGCAGGTACGGAATCTGCTCCGCGGCCTCCGCGAACCCGTACCGGCGCCCCGTGGGGTCGGCGTGGGGTCCGCGCAGCTGGAGGCGGTAGGTGGATGTGATCGGGCGTCGCAATAGGGCTCCTGAGAAATAGATCTTGTCGTGCTTTCCTAAGTCGTACGTGCCCGTTCCAGCGTAATCATTTTTTACCGGGCGGCAGGGTGGGCGCTGTTTTCCACAAGGGGGAAGCCGATGGAGTAGCGCATTACGCACGCCGAGGTGAACCGCCTGGCGAACGAGCTCGCGAGCGCGTCGAAGACAAACAGTTCGCGGTAGTCGCGGGTGACGTAGGTCAGGCCGAAGCGCGGACGCAATACCTGGGTGAAGTGCGAATCCAGGATGGTAAATAGCTTGGGGTGGGTCAGCCACGTTGTGGGAACGAGGTGGTCATCGCGCAGTTGGAAGCCGCGCGGAACGTCTGGGCCGAGGACTAAGGTGGCGTCCCTGACCCAGATTTCCACCTGCCCGTCGCGCACGGCTTCGTCCATCACACCGCGCGCCGCGGAGTTCCACACTCCGGTGACGCTGCGGCCCATCTCCCCGATTCTCTGGTGGCTGGCGGGCCGGCCGGTGTGATCCGCGAACACGCACACCAGCTCGGGTGAGAGAGTGACAAAGGCGGTGCTGGCGGAGAACTCGCCGCTCGACCATCCCGCTGTCGAGCCGGCTGCGCCGGGCAGTGCGGCCCGGCGCAGGAGGCGGGGCGTCAGTGCGCAGGGCACGGGGGTTGAGCGGGGGATGGACAGGGCGCTCATCGCGGCAGTCATACAGTATTAGACTGCCGCGCGACGGGTTCGGTTCCCTAAAACGGCGGCTGCTCGTTGAGCCCCAGGGCATCAAGCAACTGCTCAGCCGACCAGATCTGAATGTCCTGGCCCTTGTCCATCAGCTCGCGGGCGCGCTTTTCCTTCGAGGTCATCGTGGCCCATTCGCCGGTGATAAGAATCGTCGTCTTCTTGGTCACGTTCTTGCCCACCTGCGCGCCTTGGGCGGCGATGCCGGACCACAGTTGTCCCTTGTCGAAGGGCTCGAACTCGCCGGTGAGCGTGACGTTGTGGCCGTAAAGCGGTGAATTCGGATCGGCCTGCGGGTCGGGTTCCGGGATGGTGTCCGGGGTGGCAACGGACTGCCAGGGAGCGGGCCCGCGGCGCGGGGTTTCTTCCTGTTTCTCTTGCTCGGGCGCGGGTGATTCGTGCTGGTTACTGCCGCGCGGGGTGACGGCGGCGCCGTCGCGTGAAGCAGCCTGCAGCGCCCGCGCCGTACCGGAGCGGTCGCGCAGCACGGGTGTGACGCGCTCGTCGTTGATCACGCCGAGTGTGAACCCAGTGGCGTGGACGAAGCTCATCACGCTTCCCTCGTGGCCGGCATCGCGGGCGAGACCCACCAAGATCCCTGCGCACGCCGCGGCGTCTTCACCGGCGTCGTGATGCTTCTCAAGCTGCACGCCGAAGTGCTCGGCGAGCGTGGGCAGGCGATGGTTTTGCACCTTCAGCTTCGCCGCGCGCGACTGCGCGAGCGTGCAGGCGAACATGATGTTCGGAATGTCGCGCCCAACGGCGCGGCAGGCTTCGCGCAGGGCGGTGGCGTCGAACTGCGCGTTGTGCGCCACCACGGGCAGTTCGCCGACGAACTCGACCAGTTCGTCGATGCGCTGCGCGGCAGGCGGCGATCCTTCAACAGTCTCGGCGGAGATGCCGTGGATCGCTACGTTTGAGGGGTCGAACTCATCCAAGCCCGGCGGGGGAGTGCACAGCCAGGTCACACGCTCGACCTCTCGGCCATCGATGACGCGCACGAGGCCGATCTGGCAGATCGAGCCCCACGCCGGGTTGGCCGTTTCCACGTCGAAGCCGACGAAGTCGAATCCCGCGATGCGCGCGCTGGCGGCCTCGCCGCGTGCGGCGGTGTCGACAAGCTCGCGCAAACGCGCCGGGGCGTGGACATCGCCAGGGAAGAAGGACAACTCGTGCGTGCGCTCGGGGGTTACAATGCCGCACACCCCGCCGCTCCAGGCATCCGCGTCGCTGACGTTGAGCTTTGTGATGGAGGTGGCGTCGATACGCACTGGCTCGCTCGAGCCGCTTAACGACGCCTCCAGCGGCGTCGGGCTGAGCACGAGCGCAGTGCCGTCCACCGTTACCGTGACACCGCGCGCGTCAAGGGCTGAACCTGAATGAACCTGGGACACGTAACTCTCCTTCGCCGAGATTTTAGGGAGCAACCTCAGCGTGCTCGTTGTCGGAGTCGAGCACCGGGGGCTCAATCTGCTTGAGCACGACCGTGGAACGCGCCGGAACGCTGATGGTCGCTCCCGCGTCGAGCGCCTCCTTGTCCACCGGGTAGCCCAGTGGCTCGGTGGTGTCGATGAGCACCTCCCACTTCGAACCCAGCCACTTGTCCGGCAACGTGAACTCAATGGCCTCGAAGTGCGCGTTAAACATGAGGATGAACGAATCGTCGGAGACGCGCTGGCCGCGGCGATCCGGCTCCGTAATCGCGTTGCCGTTGAGGTAGACCATCAGCGCCTTGCCAAAGGCGAAGTCCCAGTCCTCGCGCTTCATCAGCTTGCCCGAAGGAACCAGCCACGCGATCTCACGGTCGACCACGTCGTTGCCCAGCGCGCCACCCTCGAGGAAGCGGCGCCGGCGGAAAACGGGGTGCTGCTTGCGAATCGCGATCAAGCGGCGCGTGAAGTCGTGCAGCTCCTCCGCCTCGTCGAGGCGGTCCCAGTTCATCCAGGCGATCTCGTTGTCCTGGCAGTAGACGTTGTTGTTGCCGCCCTGGGTGCGCGCGAACTCGTCGCCGTGGGCGATCATCGGGGTGCCCTGGGACAGCAGAAGGGTGGTCAGGAAGTTGCGTCGCTGCTGGGCACGCAGCTGCAAAATCTCCGGATCATCCGTTGGGCCCTCCACGCCGCAGTTCCACGAGCGATTGTGGCTCTCGCCGTCGCGGGAATCCTCCATGTTGGCCTCGTTGTGCTTGTCGTTGTAGGAGACCAGATCGTTGAGGGTGAACCCGTCGTGGGCGGTGATGAAGTTGATAGAGGCCGTCGGGCGGCGCCCGTTGTGCTGGTAGAGGTCGGAGGAGCCGGTCAGCCGCGAGGCGAACTCACCCAGCGTGGAGGCCTCACCGCGCCAGAAGTCGCGCATGGTGTCGCGGTACTTGCCGTTCCACTCGCTCCACAACGCCGGGAAGTTGCCCACCTGGTAGCCGTTTTCACCGACGTCCCAGGGCTCGGCGATGAGCTTGACCTGGGAGACGATCGGGTCCTGCTGCACCAGGTCGAAGAACGTGGCCAGGCGGTCGACGTCGGAGAACTCGCGGGCCAGGGTGGAGGCGAGGTCGAAGCGGAAGCCGTCGACGTGCATCTCGGAGACCCAGTAGCGCAGCGAATCCATGATCAGCTGCAAGGAGTGCGGGTCGCGCACGTTAAAGGAGTTGCCGGTGCCCGTGTAATCCATGTAGTGGAATTTGTCGCCGTCGACAAGCCGGTAGTAGGCCTCGTTGTCGATGCCGCGGAACGCGATGGTGGGGCCCAGGTGGTTGCCCTCGGCGGTGTGGTTGTAGACCACGTCGAGGATGACCTCCATGCCGGCTTCGTGGTAGGCGCGGACCATGCCCTTGAACTCGGCGACGACGTCGCTCGGCTTCTCCGAAGCCGCGTAGTCCTGCTGGGGTGCGAAGAACCCGAAGGTGTTGTAGCCCCAGTAGTTGCGCAGGCCGAGGTCGCGCAGGCGGTCGTCCTGCAGGAACTGGTGGACGGGCAAAAGCTCGACGGAGGTTACCCCGAGGTCTTTCAGGTAGTCGATCACAGCCGGGTGCGCCATGCCGGCATAGGTGCCGCGCAGGCTTTCGGGCACGTCGGGGTGGGTTTGCGTCATGCCTTTGACGTGGCACTCGTAGATCACGGTTTCCTCGTCCGGGATGCGCGGGGAACGATCGTCGCCCCAGTCGAAGAAGGGGTTGATCACGACCGAGAGCATCGTGTGGCCGAGCGAGTCTTCCTCGTTGCGGCCGGTGCCGGGTTCCTCGGCGTGGATGTCGTAGGAGAACAGGGAAGAGTCCTGGTCGAACTCGCCGGCGAAGGCGCGGGCGTAGGGGTCGACGAGCAACTTGGAGGGGTCGCAGCGCTTGCCGTTGTGCGGGTCCCAGGGGCCGTGGACGCGGTAGCCGTAGCGCTGTCCGGGCGTGACACCGGGCAAGTACGCGTGCCACACAAAGTTGTCCACTTCTTCGAGAGCGACGCGCGTTTCCACACCCTGTTTGTCAATCAGGCACAGCTCGACTTTGTCGGCGACAGCCGAAAAGATCGCGAAGTTGGTGCCGGCTCCGTCGTAGGTCGATCCAAGGGGGTAGGCCGAACCGGGCCACACCACAACGTTCTCGTCAGTCATGGGAGCCAATCGTATCGCAGTCGCCGCCGTTGCTCGCGCGGTGCGGGTCGGGCAGCGGAAGCGGTGGGGCGCTCAGGGTGTTGTCGGTGCCGGATCGCTTCCGTCGCGCAGGCCCTTGAGCAGCAGCGAAATCGCGGCGGCGACGTCGGTGGTATCCGCGGCGTCGGTTGTGGTCGCGCCGGTCGCCTCAGCGAGCTGCGCGGCGGCCTGGTGGACGCCCGTCGCGCCGAGGGTCATGTACAGCAGCCCATCGGCCACCGAGTGCACATTGCTTGTCGACGCCTCACGCCGCGCTTCCACCAGCTCCCGCGCGATGGCCTCACGCATGATGCGGGTGAGCTCGCGCGCCACCGTGGACCCCGGCTGGCTCATCGCGGTGGTGACCACCTCCGCGCCGTCGCGGTGCCGTAGAAGGGTGGCGCGCAACGCGGCGCACAGCGCGGCGGGGGTGGGTGCGTCGGCAGGCGGGGCGTCGACAAGCGGGGCGACGATCAGCGCGGCAATGCCGGCGATAAGTTCCTGCTTGTTGCTGATGTGCCAGTACAGCGCGCCGGGGGCGACCCCGAGGGAGGAGGCGACGCGGCGCATGGTCACATCTGCCAGGCCGTATTCGTCGAGGATCTTCAAGCCCTGGCGGCTAATCGACTCCCGCGACAACGACGAATGCATGCCTTATGACATTACCCAGCACCGTACCGTACCGTGATTCTCACAGCAAGTTCTCAAACTACTGTCACTAGAGGCCCACAGCCCACTAAGCATTACATTGTTAGTATTGACAAAGCCACAAAAGCCATAAACGGCCACACAATGCATTTTTTCCGAGGAGAGTTGTAGCAGTGAAGTTTTCATCCGGTTCCCCGAAGGTGGCCGCGATAACCGTCGCATTGGCCACCTTGTCCATCTCGCTCACAGCCTGCGGCTCCGAGGAAGAAGCCGCCGACGTCGCCTCCTCCACCTCGACGGTCACTTCCGCGACCACGCAGAGTGTTGCGCCCTCCGGTACGACCGAGGCCACGGAGCCCAGCCCTGCTGAGTCGTCTGCCGCGCAGTCGGCGGCAGACTCCGCGGGTGCGAACGCCCAGGCCCCCGCGGCCGGCGGTGCGGCCCTGACTAACCCGTTCGAGGACCCGAACTTCACGCCGCCGACCCAGCAACCACTGCAGGGCGGCACGCAGGCCTCCGACGCCGACAAGCAGCAAATGGAGCAGACGATGCACGCGGCGCTCAACCCACCGAGCCCGGAGAAGTGGACCCGCGTGCTCATGGAAAACTCCTGCCGCAAGGTGACGGAGCCGGTGCAGGAGGAGATGAACCGCTCCGGCTACACCTTGGATCAGATTGAGCAGGCGGCGCGCCTGCAGGCCCAGGCCGGCCAGGCAGTTACGGTGCCGCAGAGCACAGTTTCGCTTACCGACGCCAAGGTGGACGGCAACCGGGCCTCCGCAACCGCGACCGTGACCAACCAGAACGGCACCGAGGAGCAGACCCTGATCTTCGAACGCGAAGACGGGCGCTGGAAGCTCTGCAATTAATGAGGTTTTCCACCGGCGCCGGCGCGGCGGCGGGCATCCTCGCGCTTTCCTTGGGCCTCGGCTCTGTCGCCGGGGCCGTGTGGGGTCTGACGCGGCCCGGCTATGTCGGCTCCTTGAGCGAGGGCTCGTACGTCGTCGATGAGGTGGCCAGCCCGCCCAGCGTGGAGTTTGCCTCGCTCGGCGGGTTTGTCCTGGTCAGCGCCGTCCTTGGGTTGGTCATCGCGAGCTTCGCTTTCGCGCGCGGTTTGGTGGGGGTGCGCGCGCTGTTCTGGGTGATTGCGTGCGCGGGCGCAGCGGCTTTTGCAGTGCACACCTTCGGCAGCTGGTCGGCTGCTTGTGCCCACCCCTCGCCGCACGACGCAACGCTTGTGGATGGCGCAGGATTCAGCGTTGTGCCTCCGCTGGACCCGGGCGTGGGCTGGCTGTCCGGACCGTTCGTTGCGGCCTTGATGTTTTACTTGCTCACGATCGCCGCCGAGCTGCAGGCCCCCCTGCGCGAAGCGCCGCCCGTTAGCCTTCAGCCCGCCCTGGCCAGTGAACCGCCGACGCGCCCTTGACTTGGGTGCTGATCTGGTCGACCGCGCCGAGAATGGAGACAAAAGACGAGATCACGTAGTTGTGCCTTTGCGCGGGGGACAAGCCCTGGGAGACGAGGCAGGTTGTTTCCACGTGCAGGTGCAGGTCGCCGTCGAGGTCGAGCAGGTACGCGCGCAGGCCCGCGGACTGCTCGTTGAGATCGTTGCAGACCAGCCACAAGGCGAGAAACTCATCCTCGCTGCGCAAGCCGGTATCCCACATCGCGGTGACCCGGGCATACTCGCCGGCATCGATGCAGACTGCGAAAGCGATGGAATTGACCCCAGTGGTGATGAGGTCCTCGACGGGGAAGTCGTAGGTGAAGTCGAGCATATCCAACGTATCCGTTAACGATCCCAGATCGACGGGCTCAACAAACTCGTCGTCGACGTTGTCGTAGACATCAGGCACGTCGTGGATGTCGGAAAACTGCCGGTGCTCGCCGCGCGGCAGGTGGCGTTCGGAGGGGTGGCGGCCCAAAAGTACATCGGCGTCCTGTGCGCGGGCCAGCGCCGGCGGTAACGGGTGGTCAAACTCTACCGGCAGAAAGCGCTGTCGCAGCTGGGTGAAAAAGGCCGCGGCGTGCTCGAAGGCGTCGGCAAGCTCGGCCATGAGTTGCTCGTCCGTCAGCCCGCACCTCGTGCGCACCCCAGCGCGCAGGCTCACGGCGAGGTCGCCGGAGTCCATCAGCCTGTAGGAGGCGGTCGGCCCGACCCTGTCACGGTTCCATTCGTTGATGAAGTCAGCCAGCTCCGCCGAGCGCTCAAACTCCATGGGCACGCGCTCGGCGAAATCCGCCACCAGCATCAGAGGCTTGTCGTAGGAGATCCACACCGTGCTGACAAACGCGTACGCAGGCACGACGGCGCGGTCCGGGCGGTCGGGGTGGTGCATGGGGGTAAGGCCCAGACCGTCGAGGGCGGCAACGATGCGATCGAGAGTGACCTCGCTGGAGGAGGCGGTTTCGTCCGGGTGGTGCGGTTGCGCGCTGTGCCTACCCACGGCCACCTCCCTGTGGTGCTGAAAAACTGGTACTCGTCGTCGCTTGTGCGCCGGCGGGCGGCGCTCAAAGCATACAGTCGAGCTTAAGCGACTCGTCACGGCGGCGAGTGCATCGACCTTCCGCCGGGGCACTGGTGTTTGGGGTGCCTGCGACCTCTCGCCTGGTGTCAGATGTCACGGTCAGTGGGTTGTGGGGTGTAAAACCCCAGGTCGGCCTTCTGTCCGAGTGTCTGACCGTGACATCTCACAGCGCCAGATGTCAAGGTCAGCGTTCACCGGGGTGTAAAACCCCAGGTCGGCCTTCCGTCCAAACACGTGACCGTGACATCCCGAAGCATTAACCGCCACATTGAAGCCGGCGCCGGGGTGTAGATCCGCAGGCGAGCTCGTGCGGCGACTCGAAGCGGGCAAAGCACCGGCGGTGACGGGCGGGGGAATACAATGAGGGGCCGAGAAGCCGATTTTTAATGCCGCGAGGAGCCGACGATGTTGCATGTGACTGACCTGCGGGGGCGCACGCCCTCAACCTCCGAGCTGCGCCGTGCCCTGCCGCGGGGCGGTATGGATGTCAACGCGGTGCTGCCTACCGTCGAACCCATCGTGCAGCAGGTCAGGGAGCGCGGCGCGGCCGCCGCTTTGGAGTACGGCGAGAAGTTCGACCGGATACGCCCCGGGTCTGTGCGGGTGCCCACCGAGCGTCTCGACGCCGCCCTGGCCAACCTCGATCCCGCGGTGCGCGAGGCCCTGGGGGTGGCGATCGGCCGGATTCGCACCGTCCATGCCGCGCAGAAGCCCAAAGAAAGCACGATAGAGCTGGCCCCGGGCGCGACGGTGACGGAGAAGTTCATTCCGATTTCCCGGGTGGGGCTCTACGTTCCCGGTGGCAAGGCCGTCTACCCGTCGAGCGTGCTGATGAACGTCATTCCCGCCCAGGAAGCGGGGGCGACGTCGATGGTGGTGTGCACCCCGCCGCAAAAGGAGTTCGGCGGCTGGCCGCACCCGACCACCCTGGCGGCCTGCGCGCTGCTCGGCGTGACGGAGGTGTGGGCCGTTGGCGGGGCGCAGGCGATCGCGCTTCTGGCGTACGGCGACGACGAGTTCGGCCTGGAGCCGGTCGACATGGTCACCGGCCCCGGCAACGTCTTCGTCGCCGCGGCAAAGCGCCTGGTCAACGGGGTTGTGGGTATCGATTCCGAGGCCGGTCCGAGCGAGATTGCGGTGCTTGCCGACGACACCGCCAACGCCACCTTCGTCGCCTACGACCTCATCTCCCAGGCCGAGCACGACGAAAACGCCGCGAGCGTCCTGATCACCCCTTCCGAAGAGCTCGCCAACGCCGTTCGCGCGGAGGTCGAGCGGCTCGCGGGACAAACCCTCAACACGCAACGGGCTTCCTCCGCGCTCGGTGGCGCGCAGTCGGGCATCGTGCTTGTCGACGACCTCGAGACCGCCATCGCGGTCACCGACGCTTACGCCTCCGAACACACCGAAGTGCACACCGCGAACCCCCGTGAGGTGGCGGAGCGGCTCACCAACGCCGGGGCGATTTTCGTCGGCCCCTACTCGCCGGTCCCGCTGGGCGACTACGCCGCCGGGTCGAACCACGTGCTGCCGACCTCCGGTACGGCGCGTTTTGCAGCCGGGTTGTCGACGCACACGTTTCTCAAGCCAGTCAACCTCATCGAATACGACGAGGCCGCGCTGAAAGAGATCGGCTCCCACATCGTCGTTCTCGCCACCGACGAGCAGCTTCCCGCCCACGGCGAGGCCATCAAGGCCCGCGGAATCTAAGGAGAAACTAATTGTGGACTTCCTCGACAACACCATCGCCGCGGACACTGCCATCGACGCGCTTCCGCTGCGCGGGGAGCTGCGCGGCAAGCAGGCATACGGCGCACCCCAGCTCGACGTCGCCGTGGCGCTGAACACCAACGAAAACCCCTACCCGCCATCGCAGGAGCTTATCGACGACCTCGTGGCCGAAATCGCCACGTCCGGCTCCACACTGAACCGCTACCCAGAGCGCGACTCCGTCGAGCTGCGCGCCGATCTCGCCGAGTACGTAACCCGCCAAACCGGCGTCGAGGTCACGCGCGACAACCTCTGGGCGGCGAACGGTTCCAACGAGGTGCTCCAGCAGCTGCTTCAGGCGTTCGGTGGGCCGGGGCGCACGGCAATGGGCTTTATCCCGAGCTACTCCATGCACCCCATCTTGTCCAGCGGCACTCAGACCGAGTTCATCGGGGTTGAGCGCGGACCGGACTTCCGCATCGACATGGACGTGGCGTTGAAGGCCATCGGCGAGCACCAGCCGGACATCGTGTTCGTGACCACCCCGAACAACCCCACTGGGGACGTCACCTCGCTCGCGGACATCGAGCGCATTATCGACGCTGCGCCGGGCATCGTGATCGTGGACGAGGCCTACGCCGAGTTCTCGCCCTCCCCGTCGGCGGTGAGCTTGGTGCAGCGCTACCCGACGAAGCTGGTGGTCAGCCGCACCATGTCCAAGGCCTTCGACTTCGCGGGCGCGCGCCTGGGGTACTTCGTGGCGGCCCCGGCGTTTATCGAGGCGGTCATGCTCGTGCGCTTGCCCTACCACCTTTCCGTTCTCACCCAGGCGGCGGCCCGGGTGGCGCTGCGCCACAGTGCAGAGACGCTGGCGGGCGTCGACAAGCTTGCGCGCGAGCGTGAGCGGGTGCAGGCGGCGCTGCTGGAGATGGGCTATACCGTCGTGCCCAGCGAATCCAACTTCCTGTTCTTCGGGCATTTCGACGACGCGCATGAGGCGTGGGAAAAGTTCCTCGGCTACGGTGTTCTCATCCGCGACGTCGGTGTCGCAGGCCACCTTCGGGTGACCATCGGATTGGATGAGGAAAACGACCAGTTTCTCGCTGCAGCGAAGGAGATCATCAATGAGTCAACGGCTCGGTAGCGCCTCTCGGACCACCAGCGAGTCCGACATCACGGTGGAGATCAACCTGGACGGCACGGGAAAAACGGACATTTTCACCGGCCTGCCGTTCTTCGACCACATGCTCACCGCTTTCGGCACCCACGGCGCCTTCGACCTGGCGATCAACGCCAAGGGCGATACCCACATTGATGCGCATCACACCGTCGAAGACACCGCGATCACGCTCGGCTGGGCGCTTGCCGACGCCGTGGGCGACAAAGCGGGGATCCGCCGGTTCGGCTCCGCACTGCTGCCGATGGACGAGACCCTCGTCGAATCCGTCGTCGACTTTTCCGGCCGGCCCTACTTCGTGATGGACGGCGAGCCCGACCACCTGCAGTGGCAGATCATTGGCGGCCACTACGCCACGGTGATCAACCGTCACTTTTTTGAGACTCTCGCCGCCAACGCGAGGGTGACGCTGCACATCAACGTGCGCTACGGGCGCGACCCGCACCACATCACCGAGGCCGAGTACAAGGCAGTTGCCCACGCGCTGCGCCAGGCCACCGAGCTCGATGGCCGCATCACGGGCGTGCCGTCGACGAAGGGGGCCCTCTAAGCATGCCGCAGGAGTTCAGTGTGGCAAGCGGGATGTGGGTGCTCATCAGCTTCCTTATCGCGGGGTTGCTTCTCGGCGGGGTGTGGTCGGCCTACCAAAACGGATCCAAGGTAGCCACCGTCGTGCTCGCCATCGCAGCCGCCGCCGCGCTGTGCCTCGCGGTGCTTTCCATGCTGGGGGTAGTGGGGTAGGAGATGATCCGAGCGAGCTCGTCTCAGGTGCTCACCCTCGAGGAAGTCAACGCAGTTGCCTCACCGTGGAAGGCGCGTGGGCTTGTTCCGACCCTGATCGCCGTCGCTGCGGCGTTCGGGGCGTGGTCGCTGCTTCTGCCCGTCGTGCCCACCGCGGTGCTCGACGCCGGTGGTTCGGAGACACTCGCCGGGGGCTCTACGGGCGCGTTCATGGCCGCGACCGTGATCACCCAGATCTTCGTGCCAAAGCTGCTGCGGCGCTTCGGCTACCGCGCGGTCATTGCCGTTGCCTCGTTGCTGCTCGGCCTGCCCGCCCTGGGCTACGCGCTCGGGATGGATCCGGTCATCGTGATCGCCGTGAGCGTGATCCGCGGCATCGGCTTCGGCGCACTTTCGGTTGCGGAGGCCGCGATCATCACCGAGCTCGTGCCGCTGCGCCTGCTTGGCCGCACCGCGGGGATCTTTGGCCTCAGTGTAGGGTTCTCCCAAATGATCGCTCTGCCCTCGGGTCTCGCGCTGGCGGATCGGGTGGGATACGAGCCGGTCTACGCCCTCGCCGCCGCAATCGGGTTAGTTGGGCTGGTCGTGTGCGTGCGCATCCCGATCATCCCCGCGGCCGCCCCCTCGATAGCGGACTTGAGCTCGGTGCGGGTGCCCCTGTGGCGCCTGGTGGCGGTTCCGATGATCGCACTGGCGCTGGTCACCACCGCCTACGGCGCAGTGACGAACTTCCTGCCGATCAGCGTGCGCGAGCTCGACCCCACAGCTGGCGCGGCGTTCGGGGGTGTGCTGCTGGCGGTGATGAACTTCGCGGCGATGTTCTCGCGCTACTACGCAGGCGTTGTCCTGGACAGGCGCGGAGTGCCCGGGACGGTGCTCATCCCGTTCCAGGTGTCCGCCGCAGCCGGCATTGTCCTCATCGCGGTCGTCATCTGGGCTGAAGCCAGCGTGTGGTGGCTGCTGCTCGCCGCGTTTTTGTACGGCGCCGGCTTCGGCGCGGTGCAAAACGAGTCCCTCACCATGCTGTTCTACCGACTGCCCAAGTCCAAGTCTTCTGAGGCTTCCGCGATGTGGAACGTCGCCTTCGACAGCGGAACCGGCCTCGGCTCGACCGCCTACGGCGCGCTGCTCACATCGATGACCATGGCGCCCATGTTCGGCGTTGCGGGCGTGGTTGTCGCCGTCGGCATCGCGGTCACCGTGGCGGACCTCGTGTTGGGCCGCAACCGCGTCGTCGAGGTCAACAATTTGGCCGTGCGGTTGAAATCGGTGCGCGCGCCCGGCAGATAGCAGCGGGCGCAAGCGGCGCTAGACTTAACCACCATGACGCCACCGATTTCGCCTTCCGTTGTTCTGCTCGACTATGGGGCCGGAAACATCCGCTCGGCCCAGCGCGCGCTCGAGCACGTCGGGGCGAGCGTCACCGTCACCGACGACCCGAAGCTGGCTGTCGAAGCCGATGGCCTTGTCGTTCCCGGTGTTGGGGCGTTCGCGTCGTGCATGGAGGGGTTGCGCGCTGTCAACGCCCCGCGCGTAATCGGTCAACGCCTGGCGGGTTCTCGCCCCGTGCTCGGCATCTGCGTCGGTTTTCAGGTGCTCTTTGAACGCGGGGTTGAGCACGGGGTGGATGCCTCGGGGATCGGGGAGTGGCCCGGGGTCGTCGATAAGCTGCAGGCGAAGGTGCTGCCGCACATGGGGTGGAACACCGTGGACATCGCGCCGGGCTCGGAGCTTTTCGCCGGGCTGGACCCGGAGACGAGGTTCTACTTCGTGCACTCCTACGGCGTGCGTTCGTGGGAAATGCAGCCGGACGAGTTTATCGCCGCTCCAGCTGTGTCGTGGGCCGAGCACGGCGGGGACCGCTTCGTCGCCGCGGTGGAAAACGGCCCGCTGTGGGCCACCCAGTTGCACCCGGAGAAGTCCGGGGAGGCGGGCCTGGCGCTGCTGCGAAACTGGGTGGGAACCCTGCGTTAGACTTGGGCGCTATGAGTTTCACACTTCTGCCCGCCGTGGACGTCGTCAACGGCCAAGCGGTGCGCCTCGACCAGGGCGAGGCCGGCACCGAAAAGAGCTACGGCTCCCCACTCGAGGCGGCCGAGCGGTGGCGCGACGAGGGAGCTCAGTGGCTGCATTTCGTGGACCTCGACGCCGCCTTCGGCCGCGGTTCCAACCACGAACTGATGGCCGAGATCACGCGCAACCTCGGCATCGACGTCGAGCTGACGGGGGGCATTCGTGACGACGCCTCCCTCGAGCGCGCCCTCGCCACGGGCGCGAAGCGGGTCAACATCGGAACCGCAGCGCTGAACAACCCGCAGTGGACCGCGGAAGCTATCAAGCGCCACGGCGAGGCTATCGCCATCGACATTGCGGTGCGCGAGGAGGACGGGCAGTGGCGCACCAAGGGCCACGGCTGGACCTCCGACGGCGGCGACCTGTGGGAGGTTGTCGAGTTTTTCGACGCCGCCGGGTGCACGCGCTTCGTGGTCACCGATGTCAGCCGCGACGGAACGCTGAGCGGGCCGAACGTTGACTTGCTGCGCGACGTTTCGGCGGCAACTGACGCTCTCGTTACGGCGAGCGGCGGGGTGTCGTCGATAAGCGATGTGCTCGAGATCGCGCAGTACGCGGACGAGGGGATCGACTCGGTCATCATCGGCAAGGCGCTCTACGAGCACAAATTCACCCTTCGTGAAGCTCTTGACGCGCTGGGGCGCGCCGAGGGCTGATACCGCGCCGTTCTTTTATAAGGATTTTTGAGTAAAGTAGCGATATGGATAGCAACGAGCACTACCTCGAGATCGCGGAGTCGGTCGTGGACGAGGCGCGCGAGCTATTCATCTCCCACCTTGGCGCGGCACCGGCGCTTTTCAAAGCGTCGGGTGACTTCGCCACGGAAGCGGATCTCGCGATTGAAAAGCTCATGCGTTCCCGGCTGACCCAGGAAACTGGGATCCCCGTCTACGGTGAGGAACAAGGCGGCGACCTCAACTCCTCGGCGTGCTGGGTAGTCGACCCCATTGACGGCACCTCGAACTATTCGTCCGGGAACCCGAACTGTTCCATTCTGGTTTCGCTGATTCTCAACGGCCAGCCGGTGGTCGCCGTGACCGATATCCCGCTGATGAACATGCGGCTGACCGGGATGGATGGCTCGCCGGTTTACCTCAACGGCCAGGCGCTTCCGGCGATTGGCACCGATAACACCGCCGCGTCGCAGGTCGGGGTTGGCTCGGTGCGCTCGCCCGACTCCGAGCGCTTCCCCGCGGACGTTCGCCTCAACATGATTGCCACGCTGGCGGACACCGACTTGCGGCCCCGCATCTCCGGGTCGGTGGGGGTGGATTTCGCTTTTGTCGCTCAGGGGATTTACCAGGCAGCGGTGAGTTTCTCGCCGCATTTGTGGGACAATTCCGCGGGGATTTTGCTGTCACGCTGCGCGGGTGCCGTGGTCACAGGTCCGGACGGGGAACCGTGGACGATGGACGCCGTTGGCGTCATCGCGGGCACCCGCCGGGCGCACAAGATCGCACTGAGCACGATGCGATCCGTTTCCTCCAAGTGAAAGGGCAAAGTCAAACATGGGTGTCGCGATACGGGTCATTCCCTGCCTCGACGTGGACAACGGCCGCGTGGTCAAGGGAGTCAACTTCGAGAACCTGCGTGACGCGGGCGACCCCGTCGAGCTGGCCAAGCGGTACGGCGACGAGGGCGCCGACGAGCTGACGTTTCTCGACGTCACCGCGTCAACAGCGGGCCGCGGGACCATGCTCGATGTCGTGCGGCGCACGGCGGAAAAGGTGTTTATCCCGCTGACCGTGGGCGGGGGAGTGCGCTCGGTTGACGACGTCCGCGAGCTGCTGCGCGCCGGCGCCGACAAGGTCAGCGTCAACACCGCGGCGATCGCCAACCCCAATCTGATCCGCGAGCTTGCCGAGCGCTTCGGCGCCCAGTGCGTTGTTCTCTCCGTCGACGCGAGGCGGGTTCCGGAAGGTCGAACGCCCCAACCATCCGGTTTTGAAGTGACGACGCATGGCGGCACTCGCTCGGAGGGCATCGACGCGATCGAGTGGGCGCGCAGGGGCGAGGAGCTCGGTGCGGGCGAGATTCTGCTGAATTCCATGGATGGCGACGGCACCAAGGCTGGCTTCGACATCGAACTGATCGAGAAGGTCCGCGCGGCAGTGACCGTTCCCGTCATCGCCTCCGGAGGTGCCGGCGAAGCGGCGCACTTCCCACCCGCCGTTGCAGCCGGCGCCGACGCGGTCTTGGCGGCCTCGATTTTTCACTTCGGGGAAGTTTCCATTGCTGAGGTGAAAGATTCGTTGCGTGCTGAGGGACAGGAGGTCCGGTGACAAACCCCGCCGATTTCACTCTCGACCCCGCGATTGCGGCGCGGCTGAAGCGCAATAGCGCGGGCCTTGTGCCCGCGATCGTGCAGGCCCACGGCACCGGCGAGGTGCTCATGATGGCTTGGATGGATGACCACGCACTGGCCCACACCCTGGCCACACGCCAGGGCACCTACTACTCGCGGTCGCGGGGGGAGTACTGGATCAAAGGTCTGACCTCAGGAAACACCCAGGAAGTCACGGGGGTTCGCCTCGATTGCGACGGGGACACCCTGTTGGTCACCGTCAAGCAGGTCGGCGGGGCGTGCCACACAGGGGATCGCACCTGCTTCGATGACGACGAGTTGCTGTGAGCTTCTTGCACTTACTTTCTGATCGCTGAGGTCTAGTAGCTATACCTCAGCGGGTGGGGCGTCCCATGCGTCACAAGCGACCTGGGGTTTTGCGGGGGTGTCGCGTTGAGGTCTAGTAGCTATACCTCAGCGACCGAACCGCCGCTGAAAAAGTGAGCTACTCCCCGGAAGTGGGGCTGAGAAATCAGCCAAACTTCTCACAGGGAGCAGTTGAGGAAACCGGGGTTGCCCGAACGCGATTATCATTCAAACCATTTTCTAACCTACGTTGAACGAATACCGGCCGGTCAGGCCGTTGTGAATGATAACGGAGTAGCTCTGCCCAGTGGCTTCCGCGCCCTCCACGAAAGTCTTTAGCTCTTGGCCGTTGTAGTAACGGGTCAACTCTAGATATAGCAGCAGTAGAAGAAATATTCCCACTACAAGAATCGCGACGAACAGCGTTGGTGCTGCTGCTTTTGCTTCGTTTACTTCTGGCATTCGAACCGGTACCCTCCTTCCCGGCTTGCGGCTCCGGAATCTGTTGTTCCTTCCACACCGGCCGAATCTCGACTATCTACAACCGGGTTCCCGCCGTTGGCAAAACACTGATGTATGGGATTCTGCTTTTCAGCGTGGGAGGTGTACATCGCATAGAAGATCAGCCCACCGCCAGTGATAATTCCCAAGATGGCCACGCCGCCCCAGATGATCGCGGGTGCGATCCGGAAGGAAACTCTTGAGTTAGTGGATTCGCGAAGTTCTTTAGGGTTGTAGCCGTTGTCGGACGGTTTTTCCAGCCCAGAGCGGATTTGTTCAACCTCGGCAGGAGTGACGCGCTCGTAATCGAGCCCCCGTGTGTCGAGGCGGATCTCGTCGGCCAATGCATCGTAGTACATCGATTCTGCCAGTACTAGTGGGCCCTTGATGTGGGGATTCTGATGCTGCTCGTGTGCCTGGGCTAACGGTGAGGGTGCGATATGCGGAAGAGCGAAAGACGCGTCCACAGCGAGCGAGGTTATAGCGGAGCGTGCTTTGCACAATGTTACTTCTCTTAGCGTTCTCGAGCTCAAGGGATTCGATGGAATAGGGGCAATCAACAGAGGGATCGACTGAGGCGACAGCTGAGGCTCGCAATGAGCCTGTCAAGCCATCACAACTTCAACGTCGGTCATCTACACTGCCATCTCCACTGCGGACGCTATCTAAGCCATTCGTGAGCTTCATGGGTCCTCAACGAATTCGGTACTTTCGTTCCATCCTCGACGCCAACAACAACAAACCCGCGCACGTCGCCTCCCAGCCTCTGCTCTAGGATCGAGCTCATGGCACAGCGATCAGCGGATAAGGGCCTGTCGCGTATCGGCGCAGCCGGCATCGGTTTAGGCGGGATCATCGTGGCGGCTTTCGCCCGCGCGCCGTGGATGCACGTCAGCTACTTCGACGACCGCGTCGGCGGCGGGGTCCGCGCTCTGTCGGGGGCGCAGTGGTCCACCGAAGCCTCGGCGGTTGCGCTTCTTCTGCTGGCCGCGGGAGTCGCCGCGCTTGCTTTACGACGCCTCCCCCGACGCATCATCGGCGCAATCGCGGCCGTTGCCGCCGTGGGCGCGGCACTATCTCCGCTGAACCTCCTTGTTTCCGGCGCGGACCCCGAGCGGGTGCGCACCCTGCTTACCGCCGGCGCCGGGGAGGCGCAGGCGCGCGAGGGCACGATCTCTGCCATGGCGGAGATAACCTCCATCCAGGTCAACCCCGTGTATCTGGTGTTGACACTGCTCGGTTTTCTGCTCGCCGCGGCGGGCGGGGTGGCGGTGGCGGCGCGCCCCGGTGTGGATTCCGCGAAGCAGAACAAGTACGAAACCGAGGCGGTGCGCAGGCAGAAGATCGGTTCCGATCTCGAGGAGAACCCGGATTCGGGCAGAGTGTTGTGGGATGCGTTGGACGCGGACATCGACCCGACGGATCCGGCCGGTGGTGTTGGGGAGGGCGTCGATAAGCAGCGTTAGCGCGCGCCCGATTTTTTGTCGGCGCGCTTGGGCGGTTACCCTTATGCGCAGCGGAAGGGAGACGGTTATGCATACGGCAAAAGTCGCGAACGGCGTTGTCGCCGCCGTGTTGCGCGACGTCGAAAAGCGTGAAGCCGTCATTCCTTTTCAAGACATCAAGGCGCGCTCGCGGGAGATGGAGCCGACCCGTGATGTGCGCGCCGCGCTGTTGCGCCACGGTTGCGGGGTGATCGTCGAGATCAAGCGCAACTCGCCCGTTTTCGGCCCGACGGCCCCGTTCGCCCAGAGCGAAACCCCTGTCGAGGATGTGGCCCGCGCGATCGAGGCTGGTGGCGCTCACCTCATCGCCTGCCAAACGGAGCGGCTGCGTTTCGACGGCTCCCTGACGGACATGGCGAAGGCCCGCGACGCCGTGGAGCTTCCCATGGTGTGCCGCGATGTGATCGTCGACCCGTACCAAATCCACGAGGCGCGTTGTTTCGGTGCGGACATGATCCCCTTACAGGTAGGCATCCTCGACCAAAACCGGCTCGAGGCGCTGATAGACCGCGCTGAGTCCTTAGGCATGGTGGTGATGGCGGAAGTGCGCACCGGCGAGGAGGCCGACAGGGCGCTGGACGCCGGTGCCACCGTCATCGCCGTCAACTCCTGGACCTTCGATACCAACTCCCTCAACCCCGCTGCTTTCGCTGAGATCGCACCGGGGTTGCCGTCTGCTGTGATCAAGATCAGCCTCGGCGGGGTGCGCACCGCGCGCGACCTCATCGACGCCGCCTCCTCCGGCGCCGACGCCGTCTTAGCCGCCGAGGCCGTGATGAGCTCGGAAGATGTCACGGCGGCCACGCGCCGACTCGCGGCGGCGGGCCAACACCCGGCCTGCCCTTCGCGCAGCTAACCGCGTTTCCGTTTCCCCTTCGGCGGCCTTATCGGGCACACTAATGGGCGTGGAAACCATGATCTTGGCCAACATTCCTTCGCCGCCGCAGGGCGTCTGGCACATTGGGCCGGTGCCCATCCGCGCCTATTCGTTGTGCATCATCACCGGCATCATCATCGCCCTGTGGCTGACGCTCAAGCGCTACAAGGCGAAGGGCGGGGACCCGGACGTGGTGTGGGACGCGGCGATCGTCGCGATTCCTGCCGGGATTATCGGCGGGCGCCTGTACCACGTGATCACGGACTACGACAAGTACTTCGGGCCGGGCCGGGATCCCTGGCAGGCGTTCAACGTGGCCGGCGGAGGTTTGGGCATCCTCGGTGCGGTGGCGCTGGGCACGCTCGCTGTGTCGGCGCTGTTTCGCTTCAAGAAGGTTCCGCTGGCGCCGTTCGCCGACGCGGCCGCGCCGACAATTATTCTTGCGCAGGCCATCGGCAGGCTGGGCAACTGGTTCAACCAGGAGCTCTACGGTCGCCCCACGGATGTGCCGTGGGCGCTCGACATCTACTACCGCGTCGACGAAGCCGGCAACTACGCTCCGCTGACCGGGCGTTCCACCGGTGAGATCGTGGCCAGCGTGCACCCGACATTTCTCTACGAGCTGCTCTGGAACCTCGCCGTCTTTGCTTTCCTGCTGTGGGCAGAGCGGGCCTGGCGCCTCGGCCACGGGCGCGTTTTCGCTCTCTACCTGGCCGGCTACGCCCTGGGGCGCTTCTTCGTCGAGCTCATGCGTGCCGACGAGGCCAACCTCATCCTGGGGCTGCGCGTGAACACGTGGGTGTCCGGAATCCTCTTCGTCATCGCGCTGATTGTCTTTCTGCGGCTGCCGCGGGGGCAGGAAACGGCGGACGAGGTTGACCCCCGCAACGACCGGGAGGGAGAGCCGACCAGCGCCGTTTCCGACTCAGCGAACCCGCCCGCGACGCGGTACGGTGGGGAAGCGCACGACGGCTCTAAGCCGCGCACTTATTGAACCTCGAGCGAAGCTGGTGCACGAAGTGGATAGAAGAACCAAAATTGTTTGTACGCTTGGCCCAGCCGTGGCCAGCAAGGAAGCCATCGTCGGTCTCGTCCGTGATGGGATGAACGTCGCCCGCCTCAACTTCTCCCACGGCGACCACGCGGACCACGAACGCAACTACCGGTGGGTGCGCGAGGCCACCGACGAAACCGGCCACGCGGTCGGGATCCTCGCCGATCTGCAGGGCCCGAAAATCCGCCTCGGCCGCTTCGAGGAGGGCTCCACGCAGTGGGACGCCGGCGAAGAGGTCCGCATTACCGTTGAGGACGTCGTGGGCACCCACGACCGCGTCTCCACCACGTACAAGCAGCTCGCGGAGGACGCGAAGCCGGGCGATCGCCTGCTTGTCGACGACGGCAAGGTCGCAATCGTGGTCACCGAGGTCGACGGCAACGACGTCGTCGCCCGCGTCACTGAGGGCGGGCCGGTGTCCAACAACAAGGGCGTGTCCCTGCCGGGGATGAACATCTCTGTTCCGGCGCTGAGCGAGAAAGACATCGACGATCTCAAGTTCGCGCTCAACCTGGGCGTCGATTTCATCGCGTTGTCGTTCGTGCGCTCGCCGTCCGATGTCGACCTCGTGCACGAGGTGATGGACGAGGTGGGTCGTCGCGTACCGGTGATTGCGAAACTGGAAAAGCCCGAGGCTGTCGACGCGCTCGAGTCCATCATCCTGGCGTTCGACGCGGTGATGGTGGCTCGCGGCGACCTGGGTGTGGAAATCCCGCTCGAGCAGGTGCCGCTCGTGCAAAAGCGCGTGATCCAGATTGCGCGTGAGAATGCGAAGCCGGTGATCGTCGCAACGCAGATGCTCGACTCGATGATCGAGAATTCCCGCCCGACTCGCGCGGAGGCCTCCGACGTGGCGAACGCCGTGCTCGATGGCGCAGATGCGGTGATGCTGTCCGGCGAGACCTCCGTCGGTGTCGACCCGCACAACGTCGTGCGCACGATGAGCCGCATCGTGCGGGTGGCGGAGTCGATGGGCACCGTCCCCCCGCTCAACCACATCCCGCGCACCAAGCGCGGCGTGATCGCGTACTCCGCGCACGACATCGCAACGCGCCTGAACGCGCGCGCGATCGTGACGTTTACCAAGTCCGGCGACACCGCGCGCCGCGTCGCTCGCCTGCACCCGGACCACCCGTTGCTGGTGTTCACCCCGGTGCAACAGGTGCGCTCGCAGTTGGCGCTGACGTGGGGCGCGGAGACCTTCTTGTGCCCGCAGACCAACGGCACTGATGAGATGGTCCGGTTGGTCGACGAGTACCTGCTCAGCATCGGAACCTACAGCAAGGGCGACACGATGGTGATCGTCGCCGGCACCCCGCCCGGAGTCAGTGGCACGACGAACACGATCCACGTCCACCAGCTGGGCGAGGACACGCGCAACCCGTAGCGGGCGTTTACGCACCATAAACACAGTTCCCGGCACCCATCAGGGGCCGGGAACTATTGACGTCGGATGAAGGGTGCTATCCAGCGACGGGGTCGAGGACGACCTTGATGCAGTTGTCCTCCTTGTCGCGGAACCTCTTGTACGCCTCTGGCGCTTCGGACAGCGGCACGCGGTGGGTCACCAGGTCGTCGACACCGAGCGGATCGGAAGGATCCTCCACCAGCGGCATGAGGTCGGAGATCCACTTCTTCACGTTGCACTGGCCCATGCGCATCTGAATCTGCTTGTCAAACATGGTCATCAGCGGCATCGGGCTGGTGGCGCCGCCGTAGACGCCGCTGATGGAGACGGTGCCACCGCGGCGCACCAGGTCGATGGAGTCGTGCAGCGCGCTGAGGCGGTCAACGCCCGCGGTCTCGATGACCTTCTGCGCCACAGCGTCGGGGAGGAACCCGGCCGCGGTCTGTATGGCACCTCCAACCGGGGAGCCGTGGGCCTCCATGCCGACAGCGTCGAGCACCGCATCGGGGCCGCGGCCTCCGGTGAGGTCCTTGAGCTCGGCAATTGTATCCGCGCCGTCGGTGTAGACCTCGATTCCGTGGCGTGCGGCCATCTCGCGGCGCTCCGCGACAGGGTCGATGCCGAACACGCGCGCACCCATGTGCCGTGCCATGCGGGCCGCCATCTGGCCGATCGGGCCGAGGCCGTAGACGGCGATGGTGTCGCCTTCGCCCACATCGGCGTACTTGACGCCCTGCCATGCGGTGGGGAGGACGTCGCTGAGGAACACGTAGCGGTGATCCTCATGCTCGTTGCCGACCTTGATGGCGCCGAAGTCGGCGTGCGGCACGCGCAGGTACTGGGCCTGACCGCCGGGGACCGAACCGTAGAGTTCGGAGAACCCGAGCAGGGAGGCACCAGTGCCCTTCTCGGTCACCTGTGTGGTTTCGCATTGGGAGTACAGGCTGTGGTCGCACATCCAGCAGTGGCCGCAGGAGATGTTGAACGGCACGACGATTCGGTCGCCGACCTTGAGTCCGGATTCCGATCCGGCCTCAACGACGCGGCCCATCGGCTCGTGGCCCATGATGTCGCCTTCGTTCATGTACGGGGCCAAAACGGAGATGAGGTGGAGGTCGGAGCCGCAGACGCCACTCGAGGTGACCTCGATAATCACGTCAGTGGGTTGCTCAATCGTGGGGTCGTCGACTGTTTCAACCGAGACCTTGTCGGCCCCTTGCCATGTCAATGCCTTCATTTGTTGATCCTTTCGTCGTTGGCAAAGCGCGTGGTCGGTGCGCCCGCTGGGTATGTAAGTGACGCTACCGCCGATGTGTGTGACGTGTCAGTAATCGTTTTCAATTAGGGGTGCCGAACGCGCTCTCTAAGCCATTTCCGCTGCTCAGCGACCCGTTAAAAGTTACAAAAAAATTATGTTTCGGCGCCGACGCATTCAGAAAACGCTATAGTTCGAACCGCCACCAGCCGCGCCACGCCGCCTCACCGGGGTGGCGGGGAAGAAGTGTTGTCGCGGTGTGCGAGACGATCCTGCGCACCGGGCTGATCCCGTGCAGGGCGTTGAGAAACCACATCGGTTTGGCCGGATCGAGGACACCGTGCGCGATATCGCAGCCGAGCTTTTTGGCTCGCTCGACGACGAGCGCCTCGGTCGTGCTGGGCAGGCGCGTGGCTTCGGGTAGCACGAGGGTCCGGCCATTCCAGCCGACGAGCGTGCCGGTGGTGGTTTCCGCGAAGTCTCCGAGAATGACGTCGTCCGTCCCCGCGATGGCGTGCGCGCGCCGGTGCTCGGCTAGCCGCATCAGATCGGGGCCCTTGAGCAGCGGCATCGTTCTGGGATCCGGTGCGGACACCAGAGTCAGGTCAGTTGTTTCCCGCACCGGTGGCGCTGGGCGGATGTCGAGGCGGAATCTTTCCTCGCACACCGAGATGCGGGGGAACAGATCGGAGGAGGCGTCGAGAAGCGCGAGCGCGCTTTCCCACATCCCGGCCGGAAGCGGGCCAGCCCCTGCGGCGAAGCGCATCCGGTGCAGCTCGAGCCCGCGGGCGCGGCCATATTCGTGGCGCCACGAGTCCGCGCAGTCGAAACCCTGCGGCGTATCACTTGCGGGAACCCAGCGGCCCTGCCACACGTAGGACGTCACGTCAGCCCCGCGATCACAGCGTTGGCCTTGAGCTGCAGCTCGGCGTATTCCGCAGCGGCGCGAGATTCCCACACGATCGCGCCCCCGGCGCCCACTGTGAGCCGCTCACCCTGCTTGACCGCGGTGCGGATGACGACGCTGAGCTCCGCGTTGCCGTCGAAACCGAAATAACCGATCGCGCCCGAGTACACCCCGCGCGGGCCGGGCTCGAGGGCGTCGATAAGCGCGCACGTGCGCTCCTTCGGTGCCCCCGTCATCGAACCCGGCGGAAACGTCGCGCGCACCAGGTCGATCAGCCCGCGGTCGGGACGCAACCGCCCGGTAATCGTGGAGACGAGCTGATGCACCGTGGCATACGTTTCCACGGCCATGAGCTGCGCAACGTCCACGGTGCCGGGGACGCACACGCGCGCGAGGTCGTTGCGCAGCAGGTCGACGATCATGAGGTTTTCCGCCCGCGTCTTGGCGTCTTCCTGCAGTTCCTGGGCTCGGCGCTCGCGCGGCAGAGTGCCTTTGATCGGTTTCGTTTCCACCCGGTCGCCGCGCACGCGAAGAAAACGCTCGGGCGAGCTGGAGAGCACCTCGATGTCGCCCAGGCGCAGGTACGCCCCGAAGGGCGCGGGGTTGGTTGTGCGCAGCCGCGAATACAGGTCGATTCCTCGACCCTCAACGCGGGCCTCGTAGGTGTCGGTGAGGCACACCTCGTAGGAGTCGCCGCGCTCCAGCGCCCGCTTGACCTCAGTGAAGCGCGCGTCGTACTCGCCACCCGCGAGCCGCCACGAGCCTTCGCTTATCGACGCCCGCCCGCGGTGCGCGGACCGGGTTGTCACCGCGTTGCGCAGAGCGGCCATCAGGTGTTCAACCTCAGCCGTCTTCTCGTCTCCCCGGGTGCAGACCATGAGGTGAGCGCGTTCTTGGACATGGTCGTAGACGATGAAGGACTGCGGCCGGATAAAGTACGCGTCCGGGTGCGCTCTGGCGTGGCTCGGGGAAAGCCCCGGCAGGGTCAGCGCGGCGCACTCATAGCCGATGAAGCCGACCCAGCCGCCGCGAAACGGCAGGTCGGGGAGCGTACTGGCAGCCACGCCGGCGGAGAGCTCGTCGGCAAGCAGGCTCAACACGTCTGCTCCTGGATCCGTCAGGCGGTAGCTCAGCGTTTTCGACAGCGACCCAGCCGTCGAGCCGATGATGCTGAATCCGTCGCCGGTTGCGGAGTCGAGCCAGAAGGCGTCTCCGCTCGATCCCATGAGCGCTCGCGCGGTGGCCTCAGTGTCGATTGCTTCAGCGACGCATTCGTGGTGCACTCTCCACGCGCTGAGGGCGAGGAAGTTGCGGAGCAGTTCCGCGCCGTACTCGGTCAGCACCGACTCGGGGTGGAACTGCACACCCCAGTGAGGCTGGCCTGCCACCTCGAGGCCCTGGACCACACCGTCCTCGCTGCGGGCGTGGACAACCACCCCGTCCGAGACGTTGTCGATGTGCAGCGAGTGGTAGCGCACGGCCGTGAAACCTTGCGGCAGCCCGGCGAAGATGCCCTCGCCGGAGTGGGTGATCGTGCTGGTGTATCCGTGCCTGGGGTCGGTGCGCCCGACCTCGGCCCCGGCGAGGTGGGCGAGGCCCTGATGGCCCAGGCAGACCCCGAGGACGGGAATCCCGCCCGCCGCCTCGATCACGGCGCGCGAGCCCGCGAAGTCGGCTTCGCACGAAGGGGTCCCCGGACCGGGAGAGATGACGATGTGCGAGAACTCACCCGCCTTTATGCGGCGGGGGAGGTCGAGGACCGTGACATCGTCCGCGCGCACGACCACCGGCTCGCTCCCGGAGACTTTGGCGATGAGGTGGGCGAGGTTGAAGGTGTAGGAGTCGCGGTTGTCGATAAGCAGGATCAAATGCGGGCACGCGCCTTTCATTGACGTCGCGGCAGCGCAGCTCGCCGTGCGCCGTCCGTGGTTGGGTGGAAAGTGTAGCCCAGTTGCCCAGCGAGACAGCAGCACAGGCGCCTTAGAGCGGGCGGGGAGGAGTAGGGTTTTTTCTAACGCATTCGCACGACGCTTTTGCTCCCCGCACCGCAGTGAACAAACGCGCCGCTGAAGTTCCGAAGAATCACGTGAAAAGGAGTGTGACGCTGGATGTACTTGGTGCCACGGGACAAGGAGAAGCTGCTGATTGTTGTCGCGGCAGATCTGGCCAGGCGTCGACAAGCGCGCGGGCTAAAACTGAACTACCCGGAGGCGACGGCGATCATCACCTACGAGCTTCTCGAAGGCGCGCGGGACGGGCGCAGCGTCGCCGAGCTGATGAACTGGGGAACAACGATCCTCACCCGCGACGACGTCATGGAAGGGGTGCCCGAAATGATTGAATCCGTGCAGGTGGAGGCGACCTTCCCCGACGGAACGAAACTGGTCACCGTCCACAACCCGATCCGCTAAGGAGTCACGATGCGCCCAGGAGAATACGTCCTAGACAGCGAGCCCATTGAGTGCAACGCTGGCCGGGAGGCAATCGAACTAGAAGTCACCAACACCGGAGATCGTCCCGTGCAAGTCGGGTCCCACTACCACTTCGCCGAGATCAATCCATGCGTGGTTTTCGACCGGGATCGCGCGCTCGGACACCGGCTCGACATTCCGGCGGGCACCGCCGTGCGCCTCGAGCCGGGTGACACCAGGACGGTTCGGCTCATTGCACTCGGCGGCAAGCGCAAGGTTTACGGCTTCCACAACCTGGTCAACGGGCCGCTTGACGTGCGCAAGCCCGCGCGCGTCAACGTGATGGGGGAAGCCGGATACGGTTTCGCCGAGTACGGGGCCGACCTCTCGGATCCGAAGATCGTCGATAAGGAGGCTTAGAGCCCATGAGCTTCACAATGGACCGCGACAACTACACGGGACTCTACGGCCCGACGACCGGGGACTCCGTCCGTTTGGCGGATACCGACCTGTTCGCCACCGTCGAGCACGACTACACCACCTACGGCGAGGAAGCCACCTTCGGTGGCGGCAAGGTCATCCGCGACGGCATGGGGCAAAACTCCCGCCACGTGCGCGGTGACAACGTGCCCGATTTGGTAATCACCAACGTGCTGGTCATCGACTACACCGGCGTGTACAAGGCCGACGTCGCGGTGCGCGACGGCTACATCTCGCAGATCGGCAAGGCCGGCAACATGGACGTGATGGACGGTGTCGACATCACCATCGGCGTGGCCACCGACATCATCTCCGGCGAGGGCAAAATCCTCACCGCGGGCGGAATCGACACCCACATTCACTTCATCAGCCCGGACCAGATCCCCACCGCACTCGCATCGGGGATAACCACCATGTTCGGCGGAGGCACCGGCCCGAGCGAATCCACCCGCGCCACAACGATCACCCCGGGCGAGTGGAACATCTTCAACATGCTGCGCTCCTTCGAGCACTACCCGATGAACTTCGGCATCCTCGGCAAAGGGCACGGCTCATCCGTCGCCCCGCTCGCAGAGCAGGTGCGCGCAGGTGCTGCGGGCCTGAAAGTTCATGAGGACTGGGGTGCGACACCGGCGTCGATCGATACCGCGCTCAAGGTCGCCGACGAGTTCGACATCCAGGTCGCCTTGCACACCGATACCCTCAACGAGGCTGGCTTCGTGGAAAACACCCGAAACGCCATCGGGGGCCGCGTCATCCACACCTTCCACACCGAGGGCGCCGGCGGTGGGCATGCGCCGGACATCATCAAACTCGCCGGGGAATCCAACATCTTGCCGGCATCGACCAACCCGACGCTTCCATACACCGTCAACACCGCCGACGAGCACCTCGACATGCTCATGGTGTGCCACCACCTCAACCCCAACCTGCCGGAGGATGTTGCGTTTGCTGATTCGCGCATCCGTCCCGAGACGATCGCTGCGGAGGACGTGCTGCACGACATGGGGATTTTCTCGATTACCTCCTCCGACTCCCAGGCGATGGGGCGCGTCGGCGAGGTCATCATCCGCACCTGGCAGGTCGCTGATTCGATGAAGAAGCAGCGCGGCAAGCTCGCCGAGGACGAGGGAATCTTCGGCGACAACTTCCGCATCCGCCGCTACATTGCCAAGTACACGATTAACCCGGCCATCGCGCAAGGCATCGATGACTGGGTCGGTTCGGTCGAGGTGGGCAAATTCGCCGACCTCGTGCTGTGGGAGCCGCAGATGTTCGGCGTACGCCCCGAGTCCGTGATCAAGGGCGGCCAGGTCGTCTACACCGCACTCGGCGACCCCAACGCCTCGATCCCGACGCCCCAGCCGAACATGTACCGCGAATCCTTCGGCGCCCACGGGCTTGCGCTTTACCGCTCGTCGATCACGTTCATGTCCCAGGCCGCCATCGAGCGCGGCGTGCCGGAGATCCTGCAGCTGCGCAAAAAGGTGCGCCCCGTCCACGGGATCAGGAACTTGACCAAGGCGGATTTGAAGCTCAACGACGCCACTCCCACGATCGCGGTGGACCCGGAGACCTACGAGGTCACGGTCGACGGCGAGCGGATCACCTGCGAGCCGGCGGCGACGGTCCCGCTGGCCCAGCGCTACATGCTGTTCTAGGAGGAAGTCTCATGATCATCACCGAGATTGCAGGCACCATCGACGACCCCGAGATGGCGCGTCGCCTCGAGGGGGCGCACGTGGAAAAGGTCTCGCTGCCGAGCGAGGACCTGGTCAAGCGCATCCAGCGGGTGAGTACGGACCACGGGCGCGAGCTCGGCATCCGGCTGGTGCCGGGCGCGCCCGACCTGAAAGACGGCGACGTGTTGCTTCTCGAGGAAAACGAGGGCGGGCTCAACGCGGTGGTGGTGGCGACGCTTCCGAGCGACGTCATCGTCATCCGCCCCGACTCCATCCGCCAGATGGGGTTTGTCGCGCACTCGCTGGGAAACCGCCACCTGCAAGCCCAGTTCTTCGGCGCTGAGAGCGAGTTCGGCGCCGAGGTCATGGTGGTGCTCTACGACCACACCGTGGAGGACTTCCTCGCCCACCACGGCGTCGCGTACGAGCGCCGCGAGCGCGTCATGGAAGTGCCCTTCCGCCACGCGGAGCACACCCACTGATGGCGGATGTAGCCCGCCTGCTCACCGGCATGCAGCTGGCAGATTCAGCGCTGCCGACCGGGGCGTTCGCGCACTCCTTCGGTTTCGAGAGCTACCTCGAAACCGGAGCGATCGATAGCGCCGAGGGCTTTGCACACTGGCTGGAGTCCTTCATCGGCCAGCAGTTGACGTTTACCGACGCGCTGGCGGTCCGTGCGGTGATGACCGCGCGGGAAGCGCACGAGGTCGAGCGCCTTGATCAGCTGGTCACCGCCCAGGCCCTGCCCGCCCAGGTGCGCGAGGCCGGGATGACGATGGGCAAGCGCATGCTCACCATCTCGGCGGCGAACTACCCCAGCGATGCCCTTTCCGCCTACGCCGAGGCTCTCAAGGCGGGCCGCGCGTTCGGCCACCCGGCGATCGTGTGGGCGCTCGTGGCGCGGGATGCGGGCATCGACTCCGATTCCGCGGTGGCCCAGCACGTCTACGCCTGCGTCATCTCGCTGGTGCAGAACGCGGTGCGCGCCATCCCGCTCGGGCAAAACGCCGGGCAGCGCCTCATCCGGGGCGCGCAGCCGTGGGTGGTGGGCGCGGTGGAGGCGTCGCAAAGCCTGTGCGAAGAAGACCTCGGTGCGATCGCGCCGGGCTTGGAGATCGCGCAGATGAACCACGAGCGCCAGCTTTCGCGCTTGTTTATGAGTTAAGGAGAAATCACATGGATCCGGTCATTATCGGCGTCGGCGGCCCCGTCGGGGCGGGAAAGACGCAGCTGCTCGAGCGCATCTCGCGCGCGGTCGAGGGTGAGCTACACATGGCGGCGATCACCAACGACATCTACACCATCGAGGATGCGCACATCCTGGCGCGCAACTCCGTGCTTGACAACGCCCACATCATCGGCCTGGAGACAGGCGGCTGCCCCCACACCGCGATCCGCGAGGACACCTCCATGAACGAGGCGGCCATCGAGGAGCTGAAGTCCCGCTTCCCGGACCTCGACGTCATCTTCGTCGAATCCGGCGGCGACAACCTCTCGGCGACGTTCTCGCCGGAGCTGGTGGACTTCTCCATCTACATCATCGACGTCGCCCAGGGCGAGAAGATCCCGCGCAAGGCGGGCCAGGGGATGATCAAGTCCGACCTGTTCATCATCAACAAGACCGACCTCGCACCCTACGTCGGCGCCGACCTGGCGGTGATGGAGCGCGACTCGAAGGTGTTCCGCAAGGACAAGCCGTTCGCGTTTACCAACTTGAAGACCGACGAGGGCCTCAACGTCGTGCTGGACTGGCTGCGTCACGACGCCCTCATGCTGGACCTCAACTGATGAGGGGAGGCCACCTGCGCCTGCGCGTTGCCCGCGACGGGTCCGGCAGGAGTTTTGCGGCGCAGCAGGAGTTCTCCGGCGCGCTGCGGGTGATCCGCCCGCACTACCTCGACGACTCCGGCCAGGTCACCTACACCGTGATCAACCCCGGCGGGGCGTACTTCGGCGCGGATTCCTACTCGCTGGCCTTCGACGTCGAGGACGCCGCCTCGCTGCTGGTGACCACCCAGTCGGCCACGAAGGTCTACCGCACCCCGCAAGGCCCGGCCCTGCAGCGGATGCGGGTGACCGTGGGGCGCGATGCGACGTTCGAGTACCTGCCCGACCAGCTCATCGTCTACCGCGAGGGCACCTACCGCCAGGAGTCCGTGGTGGTGATCGAGCCTTCATCGCGGCTGGTGATGGGGGAGATCGTCACACCGGGGTGGTCGCCGGAGGGCACCGGGTTTGGCTTCGACGAGCTGCGGATGCGCACCGAGCTGCGGCTCTCCACTGATGGTAGGGAGGTGCCGTTCGCCGTGGACAACTTGCGGCTCATCCCGGCCGCCGGCGACCTCGGCATGGGAGTGATGGAGGGCTACACCCACAGCGGGCAGCTCATCGTCGCTGGCCCGCAGCTCGCCTCGCATGCCGACGCCTTAGCC
>NZ_GG667192.1:376774-399525 GCF_000159635.1 Corynebacterium lipophiloflavum DSM 44291
ACATCGCAGCACTCCACGACGCGGTGGTCGAGATCTGCCGAGAGGCGGACGGCCGCGGGCCGCTGAGGCTGCGCAAGTACTAGTTTTTCTCAAGGACAAGGAGGCAATCGCGCCATGAGCGCGATGAGCATGCGCACCCCGGCGGGCGCCGTCGCGCCGTTGCTACGGGGCGTATCCCAGATTTTCTTCATCGCCGACTGGCGCACAGGCCTGCTCATCACCGCCGGAGTAGCGGTGTACAACCCGCTGGCGGCTATCTTCATGCTGCTCGGCGCCGCCGCGCAGGAGCTCGGCGCGTGGGCGATGGGGCAGGACCGGCACGTGCGGCGCGAGGGCATCGCGGGGTTCAACGGGGCCCTGGTCGGCGTCGTCTCGTGGCTTCTGGCACCGACGATCGCATCGGGGGCGCTGCTCGCGGTGTGCGGCGGCTTTGCCACCGTCATTGTCTTCGAGCTTGTCGAGCGCGCCTTCAACACCCCCGCCCTGGCGCGCATCGGGCTGCCCGTGTCCACGGCGCCGTTTTGCCTGCTCGCTTCCGCGATGTTTTTTCTCATCCCGGCGCAATCCGCGGGCCCGGGCCCCACATCGGACGGCGGTGTGTTCGAGGGGTTCGGCCTGGGAGTGCTCAATGGCTTCGCGGAGGTCGTACTTGCCGACGGCCCCCTCACCGGCGCACTCATCCTCGCCGGTGTGGCCCTCGGGGCGCCCGCGGTGGCGGGGTTCGGTTTGCTGGGCGCATTCATTGCGACCGCCGCGGCCGACCTCGTAGTCGGTGTCGAGCCAGCGTCGACGGGGCTGATGACGTATTCCGGCGTGCTCACCGCCATGGCGCTCGGGGCCGTTGTCCCTGTGTCGTCGCCGTTGAAGTCGCGCGTCGCCTGGGCCGCGGCCGGGGTGCTGGTGAGCGTGGCGCTCACCCTCGCGCTACGTGGCGGTTACGTGCCAACGTTCACGTGGCCGTTCCTCCTCTCCATGTGGGTCGTCCTCGCCGCCGCAGCGGCGGTGAGGTACTGGCGCCAGGAGGGGTCGTGCACACGCTAGGTGGCGCTGAACGAAGATCTGCCGGTGAGCCCATTGTGGGTGCCGTTATCGACAACTCCGTGCCAGCAGATAGGGGCGTCACTTTGAAAGACCGGGAAGCGGACGTTCCAGGCGGAGCCATTTTCAGGTGTGGTCGCGCCTTCAAACCTGGCCCACTTCCGACGTGCCTTAATAACCCGCACCACCGAGCGAGCCGTACCGCAGGCCCCGAAGAACGGCACATGCTGCCGATGAGCCTTCTAGCTTCCCGCGTGCCCGGCGCCGAAGAAGTGCAGCAGCTCGTGGACGCGGTCGTCGCGCATCCCGTAGAAGACCGATCGGCCCTCGCGCCGAGCGGTGACCGTGCCCGCGGCCTGAAGCGCCCGCAGCGCGGCCGATGCGGTGGCAAGTCTGATCCCGGTGGCCTCGGCGAGCTCGCCGACGGTCAGTGCGTGCTGCCCGGAGAAGTGGATCGCGCAGAGGAGTTTGAGGCGTGTTGCGTCGCCAAGCAGGCGAAACGTCGGCGCCCACTCGTCGGCGATGGCGATGGTGTGTTCGAGATCAGACATTCCGGCTCCTCACAGGCTCCTTTTTCCACCGGGGGAGTAGTGTGTGCTTGTGCGAAATAGTCTAACGATCAATTGAATGACCGATTCGGGAGGTGCCCATGGGCGACACGCTGGGGCTGCATCGCGCGCGCACCCGCGCTCTGGGGTGGTCGGCCGCGGCATTGTCCGCAACGGTCGCCGTCTGCGTGATCGCCGTGGCCGCCGGCCCCACGGGCGTACCCCCGGGAGTCGCCGCCGACGTTATCGGCCGCCACCTCGCGGGCGTTGCGATACCCGAGGAACTAGCCACGTACAGCAACGTTGTCTGGGACATCCGCCTGCCGCGGGTCCTGCTCGGGGCGACGGTGGGTGCGGGGTTGGCGGTGGCCGGCGTCGTGCTTCAAGCGCTGGTGGCCAACGTGTTGGCTGATCCCTACATCCTCGGGATCAACGCCGGAGCGTCGACGGGCGCGGCGGCCGCGATCCTCTTCGGGGTCGGCACCGGGATTTTCGGCGCGCTCGCGCTGCAGGCGATGGCTTTTTTCGGTGCCGCCGCCGCATCCGTGCTCATGCTCGCTCTGGCGCGGGGCGGGGGCGGGTTGTCGTCGGCACGCTTGCTCATGGGCGGGGTGGCTGTCGGCTACGCACTCACGGCCGTGACCTCCCTGCTCGTCTTCGCCTCCGATAACGCGCAGGGCGCGCGTTCGGTGATGTTCTGGCTGCTGGGCTCGCTGTCCATGGCCGCCTTCGGTCCGGTCCTCTGGGCCACCATCGCGGTGGTTTGTGCCTGCTGCCTGGCTTTTTGGGTTCTGGGCACGCGAATCGACGCCCTCACGCTCGGCGACGACGCCGCGCGCACCCTCGGGGTGAACCCGGATCGCACCCGGCTTATCTTCGTCGTGGTGTGCTGCATCATGGTCGGTGCCGTGGTGTCGGTGGCCGGCTCGATCGGGTTCGTCGGCCTCGTCGTCCCCCACATCGCCCGCCGCCTCGCCGGCGGTCTGCACCGTCGCGTCCTCCCCGTCGCGGCCGCGCTCGGTGCGGGCCTTACCGTGGCCGCCGACGTGGCCTCGCGCACGCTCTTGGCACCCCAGGAGATCCCGATTGGCGTGCTCACCGCGCTGGTGGGCGCCCCGCTTCTGGTCGTTCTGGTGGCACGATCGGGGGAGAGGCAGTGATCGAGGCATGCGGCATCGAGTACCGCTCCATCCTGCGCGGGGTAGACGTAGAATGCGCGGACCGGTTGGTCACCGGCATCGTCGGGCCGAATGGGGCGGGCAAGACAACCCTGCTGAAGTGCTTGTTCGGCGCGCTCACACCGACGGCGGGCCGGGTGCGTATCGACGCCACGGACCTCAAAACACTCTCCCCGCGCGAGCTGGCCCGGAGAGTCGCGGTGGTCAGCCAAGAGCCGTCATTCAACGACCGGTTGAGCGTGGCCGAGCTCGTCTCGCTCGGGCGCCTGCCGCACCGGGACCGGCGCGGGCGCGGGGTAGAAGAGGTCGCCACCGCATTGGAGAAGGTGGGATTGCTGGGGCTGGCGCACCGGCCGCTGGACCAGCTCTCCGGCGGGGAGCGGCAACGCGCGATGATCGCCCGCGCGCTCGCGCAGCGCCCGCGCTACCTGCTTCTCGACGAACCCGGCAACCACCTCGACATCCACCACCAGCTCGACCTCTTCCACATTCTGCGCGAGTTCGACGGCGGCGCCGTGGTGGTGCTCCACGACCTCAACCACGCCCTCGACTACTGCGATGAGGTCTACGTTCTCGCCAGCGGTCGCGTCGCCGCCGCGGGAGCCCCGCGCGAGGTGCTCGTCCCCGAGGTGCTCGAGCCGATCTACAACGTCCGCGTCCACCGAGCGGGCAACCATGTGACATTCACACGAGAGGAACAACCGTGAAACCCACCTTTGCCCTAACCGGGATGACGCTTGCGGCCGCAACGCTGCTGTGCTCCTGCGCGCCGGCCCCGCACTCCGAGGCCGCCTACACCGTGGCCAACTGCGGGCGCGAGGTGGCGTTTACCCACGCCCCCGAGCGCGTCGTGCTGCAGGACTCCACAGCGGTGGCCACGCTGGATGGCCTCGGCGTGCTTGACAAGGTCGTGGCCAAGGCGGGCTTCTTCCCGCCCGAGTACTTCACCGATGCCGTCAACGCCCAGCTCGACGCCATTGCGTCGCTGTCAGACCGCCTCAACAACACCGGGCACATCCAGATCACCAAAGAGGTCGTCATGGCTGAAAACCCCGACCTCATCATCGGCTACAGCGACACCGTCAACCCGCAGACCGCCGGGGAAGTCCCGATTCTCTCCGAGCCGGGGTTTTGCGGTGAGATCACCTCCGCGAGCTGGGCGGATGTCGACGCCCACATCGACCTCTACGCCCGCGCGATGGGCGTGCCGGAACGCGCCGGGGCGGTGAAGGAGGGCGTCGATACGCGCGTAGCCCAGCTCGATGCCTCCGTGGGCTCGGGCAGAAGCGTCGCGTTCGTCTACCCCGGAGTCGAGGGCGGGACGACCTACGGCTACGGCGCGGCTTCGATGGCGGCGCCGGTGTCCGAGTCGCTGGGCCTGCGCAACGTCTTCGCGGATGTCAGCGAGCGCGTCTTCGAGATCAGCGCCGAGCAGCTCGTTGCGGCGAACCCCGACGTCATCGTCGTGCTCAACTCAGGCGAGGACAACACCGCAGGCGCCGTGACCTCCCTGCCCGGGGCGGACTCGATCGCGGCGGTGCGCTCGGGAGAGGTTATTCCGATGTACCTGTCATTTGTCGAACCGGCCTCACCGCTGAGCGTGGCAGGAGCCGAGGAGTTGCAGCGGGCGCTCGAGCTAAAGAGCTAGTACTCCACCCGATCGGAGTTGGCCGCCCACGCCTCGAAGGGCGCGTTGGACTGATCCAGCGGCACGTGGCGGAAGGGTGAGGGGTCCGGGACGCGCCCGACCATGACGTCGGAGATGAAGGAATCGTCGAAACCCGCGTCGGCGGCCTGAGCGTATGTCGCGGCGTAGTAGACCTCATCGATGCGGGCCCAGCGAATCGCCGCGAAGCACATCGGGCACGGCTGGCCCGAGGCGTACAGCACGGCCCCCGATAACTCGTGGGAGCGTTGCGCCCGCGCGGCGGCGCGGATCGCCTGAATCTCGGCGTGCGCCGAGGGGTCACAGCGCGAAACCACCTCGTTGTGCCCCTCGTAGACGCCGCGTTCCGTAACCACCACGCACCCGAACGGGCCACCGCCCGTTCGCGCCGACTCCACGGCGATTTCTACTGCACGCTGCAGGTGTTTCATCGGATAGGCGTGCGCTCGAGCTTCCACACCTCGGTAGCGTAGTCGTTGATCGTGCGGTCGGAGGAGAAGCGGCCGGACTCGCAGATGTTGATCCAGCACATCCGCGCCCAGTGGTCCGGATCGGCGTAAAACTCCTCGCTCATGCGGTCGCGGGTGGCGCGGTAGTCGGCGAAGTCCCCCAGCACGTAATACACGTCGGGCTCGGCGCCCTGGCCGTCGAGAAGCGAGCCGCGGATGTCGTGGAAGACGCCGGTGGAGGCGTCGTCAAGCGTGCCATCGACGAGCGCGTCGAGCACGCGCTTGAGACCCGGGACGGACTCGTAGAGGGCGTGCGGGTTGTAGCCGCGCTTGAGCTCGGGCAGCTCCTCCTCGCGCGCACCGAAGACGTAGGCGTTGGCTTCGCCAACCGCTTCGACGATCTCGACGTTCGCGCCGTCCATCGTGCCCAGGGTCAGCGCACCGTTCATCATGAACTTCATGTTGGACGTGCCCGATGCCTCCTTGCCGGCGGTGGAGATCTGCTCGGAGATGTCGGTGGCCGGGATGATCTGCTCAGCGGGGGAGACGTTGTAGTTCTCCACGAACACCAACGTCAGGTACTTCGACACCTCGGGGTCGTTGTTGACCAGCTCTGCGATGGAGTTGATCAGCTTGATAATTCCCTTGGCGCGCGTGTAACCGGGAGCGGCCTTCGCGCCGAAAATGAACGTGCGCTTCGGCACGTCACGTTCCCCGTCGTCCTTGATGCGGAAGTATAGATCGAGGATGTACAGGGCGTTCATCAGCTGGCGCTTGTACTCGTGCAGGCGCTTGATCTGGGTGTCAAAGATGGAGTCCGGGTCGATCTCGATACCCTGGTGGTCGTAGATCCACGCGGCGAAGTCGCGCTTGTTCGCGTCCTTGATCTCGCGCAGTTCGCGCATCACCTCTGCATCGTCGGCGAAGTGGCGCAGCTCCTTGAGCTTGGGCAGGTCCGTGACCCAGGCATCCGATCCCAGCAGCCGGTCGAGCAGGGCGGACAGACGCGGGTTGCACATGCGCAGCCAGCGGCGCGGGGTCACGCCGTTGGTCTTGTTGTTGAAGCGCTCCGGGTACATCTCGTACCAGTAGTTCAGCGTCTCGCGCTTGAGAATCTCGGTGTGCATCGCCGCCACGCCGTTGACGGAGTAGGAGCCGTAGCAGGCGATCCACGCCATGTGGACCTGCCCGTCGTGCACGGGCGAGAAGTGGTGCGCCGCCTCCGGGGCGATGCCGCGCGACTCCATGTCGATGCGGTAGCGGCGGTCGATTTCCACCACGATCTCCCAGATGCGCCAGAAGAGCTGCTTGAAAATCGCCACGTCCCAGCGCTCCAGCGCCTCCTCCAGCACTGTGTGGTTGGTGTAGGCGAAGGTCTTCGTGGTCACCTCCCACGCGTCCTCCCAACCCATGCCGTGGGAGTCCATGAGCAGGCGCATCAGCTCGGGGATGCCCAGCACCGGGTGGGTGTCGTTGAGCTGCACGGAGTTGTACTTGTGGAAGTCGCGAAGGTCCTCGCCGTGATGGACGATGTAGTTGTCAATCATCTCCTGCAGCGAGGCGGAGACGAAGAAGTACTGCTGGCGCACGCGCAGCACCTTGCCCGCGAAGGTGGTGTCGTTCGGGTAGAGCACACGCGTCAGATCGTGAACCGCCTCGCGCTCCAAGATGGCGTCCGAGAAGCGCTGTGAATTGAACGCGTCGTAGTCGAACTCGTGCATCGGCTTGGCGTCCCACAGCCGCAGCGTGCCGACGTTCTTGGTGCCGTAGCCGGTAATCGGCATGTCGTAGGGCACCGCGCGCACGCTCATGTCGTCGAAGGTGACCACACGCTGCTGCGTGCCGCGGCGCACGATGAACGGGTAGAAGGATTCCTTCCACGCGTCCGGGTGCTCCTTTTGGAATCCATCCACGAACTCCTGCCGGAACAGCCCGTAGCGGTACAGCAAGCCGTAGCCGGTCAGCGGGTACTCCAGGGTTACGGCGGAGTCGAGGAAGCAGGCGGCGAGGCGGCCCAGGCCACCGTTGCCCAGCGCGGCGTCGTGCTCGGCGTCGAGCACGTCGGTGAGGTTGAGGCCGTGCTCGTTTGCTACCTGCTTGGCCTCGTCGACAAGCCCGAGGTTGGTGAGGTTGTTCAGCAGCGCGCGGCCCTGGAGGAACTCGGCGGAGAAGTACGCTTGACGACGCGTCGCCGCGTAGGCCTTGCGCGTCGCGTCCCAATCATCAGCGATTTGGTCGATAACGGCCGCGGACAAACCGGTCCAGTACTTCTTAACGGTTGAATTCTTCGGTGTCGCCCCGGAAAACCCCCGGACGTGGCCGGGGACTGATTCGACAAATGCTTGCTGGGCAGATTCGGACATTGTCGCCACCTTCGGTTTCGTGTGTTGGTGTTGTCAGGTACCGAGCCTACCGGGATGGGATTATCCCGCCAGGTATGTCAGGACCGCGGCTGCGGCCGCGCGGGTTGCGGCGCTGATTGTCGGCTCGTACTCCGGCAGGAAGTTGGCCATGTGGTTGACCGGCACGTCTTCTGCCACCCTGTCGGCGGCGACGGCCGCGTCCCACTGCTCGCGGGGCGTGCAGCCGATCAGCCAGAAGAAGTAGGGCACCCCGAACGCCATGGGAATGAACGGGAAGTCCTCCGACACCGTCTTGCGCGGGGCGTTGACCGAGTCCTTGCCGAACACCGCGTCGAAAGTGGGGCGAACCTTGCGGTAAACGGTGGCGTCGTTGGTCAAGAGCTCGCCGTGGGCGAAGTACTCGATGGTGGGCTTTTCTGTCATGCCGGACGCGAGCACCTCGGCGTGCACGACGCGCTCGATGGACGCGCACACCTTGGCCTTCGTCTTGTCGGAGTAGAAGCGGCAGTTCAGCGTCAGCTCCGCGCTGGCGGGGATGATGTTTGTCACCGAGCCGGCGCGCATCGTGCCCACGGTGATCACGGCGAAGTCGCTCGGGTCCACTTCGCGGCCGACAATCGCCTGCATGCGTGTAATGATCATCGCGGCGGTGTACGTCGGATCGATTGCGTTGTGCGGCATCGAGCCGTGCGCGCTGCGCCCGGGGATGACGATGCGGATCGAGTCGCAGGCCGCGAATTGGGGCCCTGCCTTGGACATCACCTGGCCGGCACGCCCCGGCATGACGTGCTGGCCGAAACACACGTCGGGGCGCGGCACGCGGCTGGTCAGGTCGTCATCGACCATGGACATCGCGCCTTCCGAGGTTTCTTCCCCGGGCTGGAACAGTGCCACGAACGTACCCGACCAGCTGTCTCTGGTGTGGTCGATAAAATCGCACAGGCTGAGCAGAGCGGTGGTGTGGATGTCGTGGCCGCAGGCGTGCATGGTGCCCACGGATTTGCCGTCGCGCCCGGTCATCATTTTGTGGGAGGCGTAGGACACGTTGGTGTCCTCGGTGACGGGCAGGCCATCGAAGTCGGCGCGGAAGAGCACCGTCGGCCCCTCGCCGTTGCGGAACACCGCCACCACCCCGTAGGTGCCGATGGGGCTAATGACCTCGCAGTCAAAGCGTTTGAGCTCGTGGAGGATCCGGCGGTGCGTCTCCTCCTCCTGCATGGACAGCTCGGGGTTGGCGTGCAGCAGCTCGTAGAGCCGGCGCTGCCACACGGGGTCCACTTCGTAGCTGTCCAGTATGGCGCTGATGTCGTTCACTGTGTTCCTTTTCACTTCCTCCGCTTGTGTACCCGCCACCCTAGCTAGGTCAGCCGCGGGTTGTAGCGCAAGACGTTGCGCGCCGGGTGGCACTCGGTGGCGATCCTGATGTCGGCAGCAATCGCGCCCGCTTCTCGACGCCCATACAAACGCGTCACCATCCGATCCCGAATGTCGGTCGGCGACAGCGTGTTGACGTAAATTTTTGTCCCGCCCTCGAAACCGGCGAGGGTGGACACGCGCCACTTCAGGTTCACGCGCAGCGGCATGGGCACGTCCACGTCGACAGGCTTGTGGTGCCACTCCTCGTTGCACGCGACGTCGGGCCCCGTCGCCGCGTGCGCGGCGTGCAACAGGTCGGAAAAACCGCGGACTTCCGTATCGCTCATGTCCCACGGGTGCGTCGCGGCGGACTTGGAGTAGATGCTCATGGTGGGGTAGCGGTGCCCGATGCCTGCGATCAGGATTGCCTCGTCGTTTTCCGCGATGACGAGGTTGTTGTAAAACGCGTAGTTGACTCCCCACTCGTTGTACATGTTGAGGTTCTGCCGCAGCTTGGCCAGCTCCATCTCGCCCTGCACGCCGCGCTCGTCGATAGCCACGAGCTGTTTGTGCAGGTGGTCGAAGGAAGCGCCCGCCGGGGCGAGCCAGTTTTGGAAGACCACCACGTAGGGCGCGTAGCGGTTGCGGCCGTAGAGCTCGTGCATGGAGGCAATGGTGAAGGAGATAAACGCGTAGTGCTCGTCCACCGACAGGGTGCCGGAGGAGGCGAGCTGGGAGGAATCGGTGGCGTCGTCGACGAAGTGGCGCCGCGCGATGATCACGTCGTGCCCACCGCCGAAGTAGGCCGGGGCGAGCGCGAGCAGTTCCTCCTCGCTGACGTCGGCGCTTTTGCCGCTGGCGCGCAGGCGGGTGCGCACGGTGTCGAAGACGTGCTCGCGCCCGGCGGGGTCGCCCAGGTAGCGCTCCATGTGTCGCTGCTGCTCGTCGGGCATGACGTAGCCGTAGTTCTTGTTCCAGTAGTCGTACGAGACGATCTCAAACAGGTTGGGTACGCGGCGGAACTCGGCGCGGGTGGCGGCCAGCTCGTGGGGCAGGAGGTTTTTCAAGATGCGCCAGCCGGCGTCGTCGCGGACGATGCGCTCCTTCTCCGGCGGTGTGGACAGCGCGTGGGCCTCGCAGAAGTTGCAGCTGTGGGTGAAGTCGCGCGCGGTCAGCTCCGTGGGGTCTTTGACCACGGTGGATAAGGGGCGGATGCCGCGACCCGGCACCGTCCACACTTCGGTGCCCGAAAAGGGGTTGATCTGCTTGATCGTCCCGTCAGCCATGGTGGTAAGGGCATTGCGGTAGGGGTGCGCGGGGAAGGTCATGACGTTAAAGCGTATTAGCTAACCTAGCGTCATGCCCGTCATCCAGTTCGACGTTCTTGTGCCCGACGCCGCCGCCGGCGAGGTTGAAGGCGCCTTCGCCCGCGCCCTCGACATCCTGGTCTCCCGCGGGATGCTCGACTCGGCCTCGGTCAGCCACGAGGCGCACCCGCTTCTCGACGCCCACACCCACGCCCAGCTCAAGGGAGTCTACGAGGCCGACCGCGGTGAAGACCCGGATGAGGCCGGGGCGCAGCCGCACCGATTCTCCATTTCGGCTGCCGGCGCGTTGAGCTACAACCAGCTCGCGATGGGGCTCTCGCGCATCCTCACCCCGAAGGCGCAGCTGCCGCGGGACCCGGCAGCCCTCGAGCAGGAGCTGCGCTTCGAGCAGCCGTCGATCTACCCCTGGGTTGTCGAGATCTTGAGGTAGCCAGCGGCGACCTCCGCGCCGGCGCGGGTGATCTGCTCCTGCACGTCGTTGAGCTCTTGCAGCGTCACCGCCACAACGGGGTTGGTCGATTCCACCTCCGCTTCGAACGAACCGGACACCACCGCAGCGACGGCGTCGGTGCGGGAGACGACGTCGAGGACCGTTTTCACCACCTTGCCCTCGGCGGTTTGCGAGTCGAAGCGCCCCTCGCCGGTGACAACGAGCGAAGCCGTCGTGACTTTGTCGGCGAGATCGTTCGCCTGGGCCATGACCTGGGCTCCCGGCAGCACGCGCACGTGCTCCTCCGTGCCGTGCAGGAGCTTCGACACCCAGCTCAGGCCCACTGCGATCCCGCCCGCAGCGCCGTAGCCGGGGCGGGAGCCGTCGACGCCGGTAACTTCGCACAACTGGGCCAGCGCGCGGTCGAGCTTTTCCACGTCCTCCTCGCTGGCACCCTTCTGTGGGCCGAAGATCCGTGCCGCGCCGCGCTCGCCGGTGGCGGGTACGAGGGCGTCGGCAAGCAGGATCCACTCCATGGAGGCGGCGGGGATGTTCATCTTCGCCGTGTCGAAGTCGGCGAGGTCGACTAGGGCGCCGCCGCCGGGCGGGAGGTTGTAGCCCGCGGCGTTGAGCGGATTGATGCCGAGCGCGACGAGGATGCCGGTGCCGCCGTCGACGGTGGCCGATCCGCCGAGGCCGAGCACGATGCGGCGCGCGCCGCGGGTCTCGGCGTCGGCGATGAGCACGCCCGTGCCGTACGTGTCGCCTGTCATCGCGACGGGATTGTCCTTGACCGCGGGCATCCCGGTCGCCGCGGCGACGTCGATGTAGGCGGTTTCGGTTTCGGCATCAAAGGTGTAGGTCGCCTCGGTGAGCCGGCCCGCCGCGTCGGTGGTGGGCAAAGTGATGCGTTCGCCCTCAAACAGGCTGGAGGTTCCTTCTCCGCCGTCGGCCATGGGCACGGTGATGATGTTCGCGTTGTGGATCACGCTGGTGATGCCGTCGGCAAGCCAGCTCGCGGCCTGCTGAGCGCTCGCCGTCCCCTTGAACGCGTCTGGTGCGATGACGACAGTGGGGGATCCTTGCGTGATACGCGTCATAGTGCTCCTTGGAAGTAGTGGTTCAAGCGTGGTAAATGTGCTGCTGGGGACCACTTTAGCGCCGCGGTTCAGCGGCCGACCAAGGTGCCCGGTCTTAACGGAGTCGGCGCCCGGCCTTGCGGACGCCGGTGCGCCTTGTAGTGTGGGGAGGGTTAAAACCTGCTGTACGCTAGGTATATTTGTTCAACGCGAGGATGAACCAGGGCACTGCTCGACGCGGGCCGCTGGAGATCATCCACGGAAAGGGATTCGCATGACCAATATCGATCAAGAAGTGGCCAGCTACTACGACAAACTTCTCAAGCGCAACGCCGGCGAGCCGGAGTTCCACCAGGCGGTCGCCGAGGTGCTCGACTCGCTCAAGATCGTGCTGGAAAAGGACAGTTACTACGCCGACTACGGCCTGATTGAGCGCCTGTGCGAGCCGGAGCGCCAGATCATCTTCCGTGTGCCCTGGGTCGACGACAACGGCCAGGTCCGCGTCAACCGCGGCTTCCGCGTGCAGTTCAACTCGGCGCTCGGCCCCTACAAGGGCGGCCTGCGCTTCCACCCGTCGGTGAACCTGGGCATCATCAAATTCCTGGGCTTCGAGCAAATCTTCAAGAACTCCCTGACCGGCCTGCCCATCGGCGGCGGCAAGGGCGGCTCCGACTTCGACCCGAAGGGCAAGTCCGAGCACGAGATCATGCGCTTCTGCCAGTCCTTCATGACGGAGCTGTGGCGCCACATCGGTGAGTACCGCGACGTCCCGGCCGGCGACATCGGCGTCGGCGGCCGCGAGATCGGCTACCTGTTCGGACAGTACCGCCGCCTGGCCAACCAGCACGAGTCCGGCGTTCTCACCGGCAAGGGCCTGAGCTGGGGCGGATCCCTCGTGCGCACCGAGGCCACCGGCTACGGCTGCGTCTACTTCACCGACGAGATGATGAAGGCCCGCGGCGAGTCCCTCGACGGTGCCAAGGTCATCGTGTCCGGCTCCGGCAACGTGGCGATCTACGCCATCGAAAAGGCCCAGGAGCTCGGCGCGACCGTGATCGGCTTCTCCGACTCCTCCGGCTGGGTGGAGACCCCGAACGGCGTGGACATCGAGCTGCTTAAAGACGTCAAGGAGGTCCGGCGCGAGCGCGTTGGCACCTACGTCGACGACACCGAGGGCGCGACCTTCCACTCCGACGGCAGCATCTGGGACCTCAGCGCCGACGTCGCACTGCCGTGCGCGACCCAGAACGAGCTCAACGGCGAGCACGCGAAGAACCTGGTCGCCAACGGCGTGCGCTACGTCGCCGAGGGCGCGAACATGCCCTCGACCCCGGAGGCCGTCGAGGTCTTCCGGGAGAACAAGGTCAGCTTCGGGCCGGGCAAGGCCGCCAACGCTGGTGGCGTGGCAACCTCCGCGCTGGAGATGCAGCAGAACGCCTCGCGCGATTCCTGGACCTTCGATTACACGGACGACCGCCTTCATAAGATCATGTCGAACATCTTCAGGGTCGCCGACGAGACCTCCAAGGAGTACGGCCGCGAGGGCGACTACATCGTCGGCTCGAACATCGCCGGCTTCAAGAAGGTCGCCGACGCGATGCTTGCTCAGGGCGTTATCTAGCCTCTTTGCTGGGGTGTGTCCCTGGTCGCTTGAGCGGCGGGGCCTGCTGTGTACTGCGCAGTTTGGCTCCGCGGGTTTTTGCGACCAGGGGCTTTGCTGTCTCTGGTGGGTGGATTGCGCGGTTTAAACTGCGCGGATGCGTGGGGTGGGGCGGTTTTTGGGTCGGGCGCGGGCTTGGGTTCCTAGTCGTGGATGGGCGGGGCCGACTGCGCAATGTGGACTGCGCAATTTAGCTGAGCGGGCCTGTTGCGACCAGGGACTTTGCTGACGCAAATTAACTAGATTGCGCAGTCCAAACTGCGCGGACGCGTTGCTGGCCGCCCGAGACCTACGGCAAGCGCGCCGGTGTTGCTTGTGGGTCGGGTGGGGGCTGTGTTCCTGGTCGCGAGTACGGCGGGGCCGACTGCGCAATGTGGACTGCGCAAACTAACTGAGCGGGCCTGCCGCGAACAGGGACTTTGCTGGTGCAGATTCGCTATATTGCGCAGTCCAAACTGCGCGGAGGCCGTGGGGGCAGACCGGGACCAGCTGTAGGTGTGTTGGTGTTGCTTGTGGGTCGGGTGGGGGCTGTGTTCCTGGTCGCGAGTACGGCGGGGCCGACTGCGCAATGTGGACTGCGCAGTTTAGCTGAGCGGGCTACCCGCGACCAGGGACTTTGCTGGTGCAGATTCGCTATATTGCGCAGTCCAAACTGCGCGGACGTGTTGGGGCAACCTGAGACCTACGGCAAGCGCACCGTTGCTGCTTGTGGGGCGATCGAGACTCGTGTTCCTTGCCGCGTGCGCGGCGGAGCCGACTGCGCAATGGGCATTGCGCAATTTACCTGAGCGGCCTACCCACGAACAGGGACTTTGCTAGTACAGATTCCCTAAATCGCGCAGTCCAAACCGCGCACACGCGCAGATCCACCCGGTCAACACGAACCACACCCGCTCAGACCCAACCAGCCGCGCCAACAAACCCCCGCGCGCCGAACCCGAGGCAGGCGCGCTGGCGCAGTACTCTAAAGCACTATGTACCGCGTATTCGAAGCCCTCGATGAACTTGTCCAGACCGTGGAGCAGGCCTACGGCGTGCCGATGACCTCTAACTGCATGGTGCCGCGCAACGAAGTGCTCGCGCTTCTCGACGACATCCGCAACGCTTACCCCGTCGAGATCGACGACGCCCAGGATGTGCTGGATAACCAGGACGAGATCCTGCGCGGGGCCCAGGAGCGCGCCGACGCGATTGTCGGCGGTGCCGAGGCCGAGGCCCGCGAAATTATGTCCGACGTGCACACGCGCACCGAGGACATGCTTTCCGACGCTCAGTCGCGCGCGACGCTGCTCGTCGCCAACGCCGAAGAGGACGCGGAGCTGACCGTCTCGCGCGCCCGCGAGGAGGCTGACTCCACCATCGCCGGCGCCCAGCGCGAGGCCGAGCGCCTTATCCAGAACGGCAACCAGGAATACCAGCGCTCGGTTGAGCAGGGCCTGGCGGAGCAGGAGCGCCTGATTTCGGAGTCGGAGGTCATGCGTCGCGCCGACGAAGAGGCGCACCGCCTGGTTGAGCAGGCGCACTCGGAATCCTCGCGCTTGCGCGCCGAGTGCGATAGTTACGTTGATTCGAAGCTCGCCGATTTCGAGGAATCACTTTCTTCTGTGTTGCGCACGGTCTCCTCTGACCGCTCCGCGCTTCGCCGCGGCGCCGGGGCTTCCGGACCGGCTGCTGAGCGCTATGATCGCCCGCGTTCGGGCGAGCGGGTTGAACGCGGCGAGCGCCGCGAGCGGGTGCGCCGCCCGCGCAACGACGGCTCCGGCTCGGAGCTCGATTACTAGTTCCCGTTCATCGTTGTAGGGTGGTGGCTGTTATGGCTAATCCTTTTGTCTTTAACGTCGCCGAAGCAGTTCACGGAGATGGTCTTCCGGTCACCGGAACGCAGACGGGGCCCTCGCCGTCACGCATCGGCCCGGAAATGATTGCACTGGCCGAAGGTGCCGAGGTCTCGGTTGAGGCGACGGTTACCCCGCTTGGCTCGGGCGTGCTTGTCGACGCCACGGCCACTGGCACGCTGGAGGGCGAGTGCGTGCGCTGCCTGGCCAGGCTGACCCCGGAGTTTTCCGCGACGGTGAGCCAGGTCTTTTCCGCCTCCGACGACTTCATCGTCGGCGCAGACGATGACGACCAGGACAAGGGCTCCGGCGACGAGATCATGGCCGTTGTCGACGATACGGTCGACCTTGAACAGGCGTTTATCGACGAGATGGGCATGACCCTGCCGTTCAACCCGGTCTGCGAGCCCGAGTGCGTCAACGAGGGTGAGGTGCCCAGCCCGGACGGGATCTCGGGCGAGGAGGAGCGGGTTGATCCGCGCTGGGCCGGATTGGAGAAGTTCTTGTGAGTCGCTCCCGTCGCACCAAAATAACCGGCGAGGGGGCGTGGAACGAGGCATTCGGGCGCGTCGACCACGCCCCGCTGCTCGCCGCCCTCGGCGTCGAGGTTGAGCCCGAGATCCTGCGTCTGGCGCTGACGCACCGCTCGTTTGCCAACGAGCACGGTCCGCTGCCCAACAACGAGCGCCTCGAGTTCCTCGGCGATGCCGTGCTCGGCCTGTCCGTGGCGAACAGCCTCTACGAGCGTTTTCCTTCGCGTCCTGAGTCGGACATTTCGAAGATGCGGGCGTCGATAGTTTCGCGCTACGGGTTGGCGGATGTGGCGCGTGAGATTGGCCTCGGCGCACACGTGCTGCTGGGCAGGGGCGAGGAGGTCACGGGAGGCCGCGACAAGGACTCGATCCTGGCGGATACCACCGAGGCGCTTTTCGGCGCGATTTACCGCCAGCACGGTTTCGAGCCCGCGCGCGACGTCGTGCTGCGGCTGTTTGAATCGAAGCTGGAGAGCGCGACGGCGACTGGTCGCCACCAGGACTGGAAGACGGTGCTGCAGGAGCGGCTTGCGGAGCTGAAGGCCCCGGCGGCGGAGTACCGAGCGACCTCAGTCGGCCCCGATCACGACCAAACGTTTACGGCCGATGTGTTCGTCGGCGAGGATTCGCGCGGCCGCGGGGTGGGGCCGAACAAGAAGCTTGCCGAGCAGGAGGCGGCGCGCATCGCGGTGGCGTTTCTGCGGGATCATCCTGAGGCCGTGGCGGGGCAGGGGTAGTGCCCGAGCTGCCTGAGGTTGAGGTTGTGCGCCGCGGCCTCGACACCCACCTGGTGGGCCGCGCCTTCCGCTCCGTGGAGGTGCTGCACCCGCGCGCGGTGCGCGGCAACGCCGTCGATCTCAGAGAGGTGTTGCCGGGGCTGCAGGTCACGGGCACGGGGCGGCGCGGGAAGTTCATGTGGCTCACCCTCGACGACGGCGCCGCGCTCATGGTTCATCTGCGCATGAGCGGGCAGATGCTCGTCGGTCCTCCCGGGACTGTGACGAGCCCTCACCTGCGGATTCGGGCATTGCTTGACGACGTCGAGCTGGCGTTCGTGGATCAGCGGACGTTCGGCTCCTGGCTGTACGCCTCGTTGGGGGCGGATGGCGTTCCGGAATCTATCAGCCATATTGCGCCGGACCCGTTCGACGCGGACTTTGACATCGTCCAGCGGGCCAGGCTGGTGCGCACCCGTAGCTCCGCGATTAAGACGGTGTTGCTCAACCAGGGCATTGTCAGCGGAATTGGCTCCATCTACGCTGACGAGGCGCTCTGGGCGGCGGGCGTAAAGCCCACGCGGCGGGCCAGGTCGCTGCGCCAGTCGGACGCGGTGCAGGTACTCGAGCGCTCCCGTGACGTCATGGCCGAAGCCTTGGCGCAAGGCGGGACCAGTTTCGACTCGCTCTACGTCAACGTCAACGGCGCGAGCGGGTACTTCTCGCGCTCGCTCAACGCCTACGGCCGCGCGGGCCAGCGGTGCCGGCGTTGTGGCACCGAGATGCGCAAGGTCGTGGTCAACGGACGCTCGAGTTGTTTCTGCCCGGGCTGCCAGACGCTGTGAATCTTGTGATTGGTTGCGCATAGTCTGACACCTAGCAGTTAGGATTTGCCGCATGGAAAAGGCATACGAGATCGTCGACGGGGCGATTAACGGAGTTATCTGGAACATCGTCCCCTGGTTTCTTTTGGCCGCGGGCGTCTACTTCGGGTTGCGGACATTGTTCGTCCAGGTCCGCCTCCTGCCGGACATGTTCCGTGCGGTCGCCGAAACCCCGAAGGGCAAGGACCGCCAAGGACGCGACCTGGACGCGGAGTACGGCGGTATTTCGGCGTTCAAGGCGTTTACCATCTCAGCCGCCTCGCGCGTGGGGACGGGAAACATCGCGGGTGTCGCTCTGGCGATTTCGATTGGCGGCCCGGGCGCAGTCTTTTGGATGTGGATGATCGCCCTGATCGGCGGTGCGACCGCGTTTGTGGAGTCCACTTTGGCGCAGCTGTGGAAGACGAAGGACCCCGAGGGCAATTACCACGGTGGCCCGGCCTTCTACATGACGCGCGGGCTCGGGTGGAAGCCCGTGGCGATCATCTTCTCCATCTTCTTGGCCTTCACCTACGGTTTCGTCTACAACGCGATTCAGACCAACTCCATCGTCGAAGCGGTGGGAGGCTCTGTGAACAATGACTCCAACATGATGAAGGGGATCGTCGCGCTGGTTATTGCCGCGCTGACCGCGGCCATCATCTTCGGCGGTGTGACCCGCATCGCGTCGGCGACGCAGGTTATCGTGCCGTTCATGGCCGGTGCCTACGTCATTATCGGGCTGGTTGTGGTGATCGTGAACATTAACGAGGTCCCGGGCATGATCGCCACCATCGTCGGCAGTGCCCTCGGGCTGCGTGAGGTCGCTGGCGCGACGGTGGCGTCGGCGTTCATGCACGGTATGCGCCGCGGTTTGTTCTCCAACGAGGCTGGCATGGGTTCAGCGCCGAACGCTGCGGCGACGGCGACCGTGTCCCACCCTGTGAAGCAGGGGCTCGTGCAAACCCTCGGCGTGTACTTCGACACCCTGCTGGTCTGTTCGATCACGGCCTTCATTGTTCTGCTCGGCCCGCAGGTCACCTACGGCAAGGACGACATTCAGGGCGCGGCGTTGACGCAGGCGGCCTTGGCTGACTCGGTTGGCGCATGGGGCGGGCACGCGGTGACCTTTATCCTGTTCTTCCTCGCCTTCTCCTCGGTGATTGGTAACTACTACCTCGCCCAGGCCAACATCGAGTACCTGACCAAGTCGAAGGCGGTGATGACCGGGTTCCGCGTGCTCGTGCTCGGGTTCGTGTTCTTCGGCGCGTTCGGCTCGCTGCCGCTGGTGTGGGCGCTCGGCGACACCATGGCCGGCAGCCTGGCCATTATCAACATCATCGCGATCATTCCGCTGGGCGGCGTCGCCATCAAGTTGTTAAAGAACTTCAACGAGCAGCGCCGCCAGGGCGTCGATCCCGTCTTCCACCGGGACATGTTGCCCGAGCTGAAGAACGTCGAGCACTGGGACGGATCTGATCCTGTGACCCGGCGCAGCGTCGAGGATCGCGTCACCTTGGCCAACAATGACTGATGTTCGGCTGACTGCCCACGTCCACGGCAACGTCCAGGGCGTGGGTTTTCGCTGGTGGACACGCTCGCGCGCGCTCGAGCTAGGTCTGGCGGGTTACGCGAAGAACCTTGACGACGGCCGCGTCGAGGTGGTCGCCGAGGGTGAGCGCGGGGGCGTCGACACGCTCGTCGAGCTGTTGCGGGAGCAGCCGTCGACCGGGGGCCGGCCGGGCCGCGTGGACGCGGTGGTGGAGCGGTACTCGAAGGCCAGGGGATCTGCCGGCTTCGACGCGCGGTAGGAAAACGTACGTTCCCTAATGATGTATTGATTCCGCGGGCAGGTGTCGTGAGCAGCCGCTAAATTGTTGAATCATTTCGATTCAACGAAGGGAAGCATGTGAGCGACAAGCCGTACCTGATCTACCTCCACGGGGTGGGCGAGGGCGACCTAGACCAAAAATGGAAGCAGGGATTGCTCGAGGGCCTGGACAAGGTGGGGTACCCCGGGCTCGACGACGTGGAGATCATCGCCCCGCATTACGCGCATGCGTTGAGGGGCGCGGATGACCACTACGAGATGCCGCCGGTGACAATCCAGACCCCGAAAGGGGAGAGGGCCCGGGCGCGCCGGGAATTCGAGTCGTGCACGGCGGCGATGGAGACACGGCTGGCCCGGTATTCGGCCGGCAAGGCAAATGTCTTCGCCGACACCGTCGTGGACGTAGCGTTAGCGATACCGAAATTCAAGCAGGCGCAGAATTACCTCCGAAACGAAAATATCCGCGCCCAGGTGCTCACCAAGATTCTCGGCAGCATTCCCTCGAGCGGGAGGGCACTCATCGTCGTGCACAGCCTGGGCACGGTCATCGCCGCGGATCTCATCTGGCGCTTGCCGGTAGATCTCGACATCGTGGGAGTGGTAACGGTCGGCAGCCCGCTGGCAAGCTCCGGGTTTGAGGCGGGCAAGTTGTTCAAGCATTCCGACGAGCCTCCGAAAAACGTCGGCTGGTGGGTCAACTACTGGAGCAGCACGGACCCGGTGTCCGCCCGGCGAGGAGTGTCTTCCGTGTTCCCGTGGCTGCTCGATGTGCATGTTCGAACCCCGGTGGCTCCCGCATCCGCGCACGCAGTCAAGGAGTACCTCTCCCAGCAATTGGTCGCGGAAGCGATCGGTTTTGGCCTGTTCGGTTCCCGCTCCACGGAGTTGGTTCGGGCGGACACCTCTTTGGACGTCAGGCTGGATACATTCGAACACATTGCGTTGCAGGGGCTCCGTTACGCCCACTTGATTTACGCTCGTGTCCCGAAAGAGGATAAGGCGCGATACGGACTCGCCTTGAGGGCGGTTCAGGCCCGGGTGGTCAGCGACCTGAAGCGCAAGGCGGAACTAGACTCCCGCCCCCTTAGCTCGACCATTGCCATGCTCGACTTCGACTCGGCGGACCACCACAGCCCGACTCCGGTACCTGGCCCCGCGCAGCACGAGGAGCTGGAGGAGGTCTTGACCCGCCTCGTTGCACTCGTCGATCAAAATCTCCTGCATCCCTTTGAGATCAGCGTCAAACGCGACGTCCGCATACGAGCGCTGCAGGATCTCACCGCCGAAATGGGACTGGGAAGCAAAGTGGGGGGTGATGTTTTCGCCGCGTTGGACACTGCCAGCAACGCACTGCCAGGCAGAGCGAAGACAAACTGGATTAAGTGGGGAACTCTCGGCGTCGGGTTCGCGATCCTCGTCGTGGGAACCGCGGGCCTGGCCCTAGTCCCCGCCGCTGGCGCTGCCGGAGCTGCCGCGGTCACGAGCGCGCTCGCCTCGTTCGGCCCGGGCGGAATGATCGGAGGGTTGCTTACGGCGGGATCGTTGGTGTCAGCGGGGGCGAGTGGCATCGCGGTTGGCGTGATGAGCCCGGCCAACTCCGCGGAATCCGTCGAAGCGATGGTGCGGAGCCAACTCGCCACGTTGATCCTGCGGAAGCTATACGGGTTCCGTGGCGATGATGACATCTGGAATACCTGGGTGGAGTCCGAAGTGTTTCTCACGCGCGAGGTGAACCGGCTCGATGAGATCTCGGATAAGGACGCTCCCGGACTCGCCGAGCTCCGTCGCAAGTTGGAGGCCATCAAGGCCGCGATCAGGTACGCGCTCGAGAACGGAATGGCACCTGGTGGCCTCGACGATCCTGCTCAAGGAGGCGGCCCGAAATTCACGTTCACGAAGCGCGCGAAATAGAACCCGCATCGGGGCACCGCCTGCGCCGCCCCGGCCAGCAGGTGCCCTAAAATCGGCGCCATGCATCTCAAGTCGCTCACGCTCAAGGGGTTTAAGTCCTTCGCGTCGGCGACGACGATGAAGTTCGAGCCGGGTATTTGTGCTGTTGTGGGGCCTAACGGTTCGGGCAAGTCGAACGTCGTCGACGCGTTGGCGTGGGTGATGGGCGAGCAGGGGGTGAAAAACCTGCGTGGCGGGAAGATGGAGGACGTCATTTTCGCGGGCGCGGGGGAGCGTAAGCCTTTGGGCCGCGCGGAGGTGACGCTGACCTTTGACAATACGGATAAGCGGCTACCTATTGACTACACGGATGTGGCGATTACGCGGCGGATGTTCCGCGACGGCGCGTCCGAGTACGAGGTCAATGGGTCGAAGGCCCGCCTGATGGATATCCAGGAGTTGCTGTCGGATTCGGGCATTGGCCGTGAGATGCACATCATCGTTGGCCAGGGCAAGCTCGCGGAGATCCTGGAATCACGCCCGGAGGAGCGCCGCGCCTTCATCGAGGAAGCCGCCGGCGTGCTCAAGCACCGCCGCCGCAAAGAGAAGGCGCAGCGCAAGCTCACCGGGATGCAGGCGAACCTCGATCGCCTCACCGATCTTACCGAGGAGCTGGGCAAGCAGCTCGCCCCCTTGGCCCGGCAGGCGGAAACGGCCCAGCGCGCGGCGAGCGTGCAGGCGACGGTGCGCGAGGCCCGCCTTATCCTCGCGGCCGATGAGGTGCTCACTCTTCGCGCGAAGCGTGACGACGCCTCCTCCAACGCCGCGCTTGTCACCGCCAAGGTTGAAGCCGTCGCCGCAGAACTGGAAGAAGCTGAGGCGCAGCAGGAGGCCGTTGAGGCCCGCCAGCGGGAGGTTGAGCCGGCGGCCGAGGAGGCGCAGCAGCTGTGGTTTACGCTGTCTACGCTGGCCGAGCGCGTGAGCGCCACGGTGCGCATTGCTTCGGAGCGCGCCGCGAACTCCGTCGGGCAGACCACCTACCACGGCCAAGACCCGGACGACCTGTTGGCGCGGGCGAGCGTGGCCGACGAGCAGTACGCCGAGGCGCTGGAGCGCGCCGAGGAGGCGGCGGAGAAGCTCGAATCGATCCGGGAGGAGATCGCCGAACGCCGTGAGGTCTTCGACGCCGCGGAGCGCGAGCACCTCGCGCAGGTGCGCGCGATCGCGGACCGCCGCGAGGGCGTGGTGCGCCTGCTGGCGCAGGAGGAAAGCCAGCTTGCCGCCGTCGCCGCCGCCGAAGAGGAGATTTCCCGGATCGAGGAAGCACTGGGCGAGACCCGCCAGCGCGCGCACGTCGCCGCGAGGGAGGCCGAGGAGCTGGCCCGCGCCATTACCGGTGACGGCGAGCAGCGTGATGAGCTTTACCAGGCCCACGTGCGCGCGGCCGCGGAGTCGGACGCGGCCGATAAGCGCCTCGAGCAGCTGCGCGCGGCACAGCGGGAGCGCGAGCGCACGGTGTTTACGTTGGAGTCGCGCATCGCCACCCTGTCCGAGCAGGCTCCGAAGCAGGCTGTCGCGGACGCGCTCGGCGGCGATGTCGGCGTGTTGGCGGGGCTGATCAGCGCTGATCAGGGCGTCGCTAAGGCGCTTGCCGCGGCTCTGGGCCCGTTCGCGGAAGCGCTCGTCGGGGCGGGGGACGTGGCGGATGCGCTGGCTCAGGCCGAGCGTGCCATCGTGGTGGATCCGGTTGGCGGCAGCACCTGGCGGATGGACACCGACGCGCCCGTCGACTGGCTGCTCGACCACGTCCGCCTCGACCCGTCGATCGCGGGGCCGCTCACGCGCGTGCTTGTCGACGTCGCCCTCGCCGACACAGTCGAGGAAGCTAAGCGCATCGTCGCGGACGACCCACGCCTGCGGGCGGTCACGCGCACCGGGGTGCTCGCCGGCGAGGGCTGGATCGCCGCCGGCACCGGGCAGGTGTCGAC
>NZ_GG667192.1:400170-421678 GCF_000159635.1 Corynebacterium lipophiloflavum DSM 44291
CTGCGTGGCCGCGCCCAGCAGGCGAAGCAGCAGGTCAGTGCCGCGCGCCAGCGCCTGAGTCGGCTCACGGATCGCGCACACGCCGCCGACATCGCGCGCGAGCAGGCCCAGGTGCGTGTCGACGAGGCGGAGGCGAAGGCCGCTGAATCACTGGGCATCGCAATCGCCGACCTTCTCGCCCAGCACAGCCCCGGCGAGGGTTTCGACCGCGCCGCCGAGCGGGAGCGCCTCGCGCAGGCGGAGAAGGACCTGCGCGCCTTGGGCAAGGTCAACCCGCTGGCGCTGGAGGAGTACAAGGCACTCGAGGAGCGCTACTCGTTTTTGAGTACCCAGCTTGACGACGTCAACCAGGCGCGCAGGGACCTGCTCGGCGTGATCAACGACGTCGACGATCAGATCCTGAAGCTGTTTACGGATGCGTGGGCGGACGTCGAAAAGCAATTCCCCGCGGTGTTTGGCACGCTGTTTCCGGGCGGGGAGGCGCGGCTGATCCTCACCGAGCCCGGCGACATGCTCGCCACCGGCATCGAGATCGAAGCGCGCCCGCCCGGCAAGCGAGTCAAGCGGCTCTCTCTGCTCTCGGGCGGGGAGAAGTCTCTGACTGCGCTGGCGTTTCTCGTGGCTATCTTCCGCGCCCGCCCCAGTCCCTTCTACGTGCTCGACGAGGTCGAGGCGGCGCTTGACGACGTCAACCTGCGCCGGCTCATCGCGCTACTCGAAGAACTTCGCCGCGACTCGCAGCTGATCGTGATCACGCACCAGAAGCCCACGATGGACGTGGCCAACGTGCTCTATGGCGTCACGATGCGCGGCGACGGGGTCACCCGCGTGATCTCGCAGCGGATGAGCCCCGCCAGTTCGTAGTTGTCGCGGACCAGCTTCAGTGCGCCCTGTGCACCGGCGACGTAGAGGGTGTCCTCGCCGACGGTGTAGAAGCGGGTGCCGTTGCGAAACGCCTCGGTGACCGCGCCCTCGTAGGCCATGGTGTCGCAGGCCATGCGAGTGACCGGGAGGCTCGTGGTGGTGTAGGCGCCGGTGTCCACGTTCGGGTGGATGGCGGTGCCGTAGCCGTTGCAGGGGCCGCCCTCAACGCGGAAGCCCTCCATGCTGCCCTGCGGGACGAAGCTGACGCGGATGCCGTCGACGGCAGGCTGGGGGACCCAGGTGCTGTTCATGACGTGGAGCAGCGTCTCACCGGTGGCCGGGGTGGCGTCGGCGGGCAGGTCAACGATCTCGGGGACAGCAGAATAGTCGGTAGTCAGGTATGTGTCGGGTGTAGTCGGGGTGGACGAGTGTGCGGACGCGTTGGTCAGGGGAGCGCAGCCCGCGAGGAACGCGACAGAGCCGGCGCCGATGAGCTTGAACACGTTGTGTCGATTGGTCATGCCTTTTACGCAACCACCGCCGGCCGTGCGAGCGCTATACACAAAAGTATCCAATTGGCTGGCACTATGGAGGGCATGAACACGACTCTCATTTGGATCCTGATCGCCATTGTGGTGATCGCCCTGATCATCGTCGGAATCGTGGTGATCGGTAACAGCCGCAAGAAGTCGAAGACCATCTCCTTCGACAAACCCGCAGATCAGGCCCCGAAAGAACTGACGCAGCAGGAGAAATCAGGAAACTACCAGGCCAAGGGCGGATTCGCCTTCGCACCGGCGGTGGTCCCCGAGCCGGTGCGCGTGGACAATCCCGTTGAGCCCGCCGAACCCGCGCCGGGCGGCTCGACCGCGATGTCGCAGCTCAACGAGCAGCTCGCTCAAGAACCGGTCGCCGCTCCGGAGCCTGAGATTGAACTGAGCGATGATGCGGCCGACGCAGTGGAAGAGCTCAACGACGACGTGGTCGAGGAGGGCGTCGAGAAGCCTGCTGTCGATGGCCTGTCTGAGGATGGCCGCGACATCGTGGAGGAGGCGTTCGAGGCTGAGCAGGATCCCGAGGAGGATCCGGAGGCGGAGGAGGCCGCCAACATCGCTGCGGTCACCGCCGAGGTGGCTGACGCCGCGCGCCAGGAGGGGGCTGAAGTTTCGGAGGAGGCGATCGTCGATACGCCCGCGGCGAGCGAGCCGATCGACGAGATCGCCCCGGCCGCGGGCCGCATTGGCAAGCTGCGCGGGCGCCTGTCGCGCTCGCAGAACGCCATCGGCCAGGGCCTGCTGGGCATCCTGACCGCGGGCGACCTCGACGAGGACGCCTGGGAGGAGATCGAAGACACGCTGATCATGGCCGATCTGGGCACCCAGCTCACGCTGAAGGTGTCCGAGTCGCTGCGCGCCAAGATCGCCGAGCGGGGTGTGAGCAGCGAAGCCGAGGCCCGCGCCTTGCTGCGCGAAGCGCTGATCGAGGCCGCTCACCCCGAGATGGATCGTTCGATCAAGGCGATGCCCAACGAGGGAAAGCCCGCCGTGATCCTGGTCGTGGGTGTCAACGGCACGGGCAAGACGACCACCACCGGCAAGCTCGCCCGCGTGCTGGTGTCCATGGGCCACTCGGTGGTGCTCGGGGCGGCCGATACATTCCGCGCCGCGGCGGCGGATCAGCTGGAAACGTGGGGGCGCCGCGTGGGTGCCTCCACCGTGCGCGGCAAGGAGGGCGCGGACCCGGCATCGGTCGCCTTCGATGCGGTGGCTACGGGTGTGGACCAGGGTGCTGACGTGGTTCTGGTCGATACCGCAGGGCGCCTGCACACGGCGACCGGCCTGATGGATCAGCTGGGCAAGGTCAGGCGCGTGGTGGAGAAGAAGTCGCATGTCGACGAGGTGCTGCTGGTCCTCGACGCCACGGTGGGGCAAAACGGAATCACCCAGGCGCGCGTGTTCCGCGAGGTCGTCAACATCACCGGCGTGGTGCTGACCAAGCTCGACGGGACGGCCAAGGGCGGAATCGTTTTCCAGGTCCAGGAAGAGCTCGGCGTGCCGGTCAAGCTCGTCGGACTGGGAGAGGGCGCCGACGACCTCGCGCCGTTCGAGGTGGAAAGCTTCGTCGACGCGCTGCTCGGTTAACTCCTCCCAGCTAAACCGAACCCGCCTCCCAGCTCGGGTGGCGGGTTTTGTGATGTCTGTCGCATTCTGGGTTTTCCACTTTCGTTCCCTATATCTGTCGTTCTACAGTAAACACGGTCCAAACTGTCGACCGATAGATTTATTGAGAGGTGAAAACTGTGGAAGCTGACCAAATGGCAGTCATTGCAGGCAATTCGAGCTGGATGCTGATATCGGCGTCCCTTGTTCTGCTGATGACCCCCGCGCTGGCGCTGTTCTACGGCGGAATGTCCTCGCGCCGCAGCGTGCTCAACATGATGATGATGTCTTTCACCAGCCTCGGCATTGTCACGATCGTGTACGTGCTGTGGGGCTGGTCCATGTCGTACGGCACGCAATCCATTGGCGGGGTGTTCGCCAACCCCTTCGAGTTCTTCGGCCTGGCCAACGCCATCGTCGACGCCGAGGGTAACTACATTGAAGGTGCCACCGGTTACGCCAACGTCATTGACATTGGCTTCCAGCTCACCTTCGCCGTGATCTCCACCGCGATCATCTCCGGCGCGGTTGCAAGCCGTGTCAAGATCGGCTCCTGGGTGGTCTTCGCCGCCCTGTGGTCGACCCTGGTCTACTTCCCGCTCGCTCACATGGTGTGGGGTGGCGGCCTGCTCGGCCATGCGGAAGGCTCCATCGCGGCGCGCCTGTTCGGCGTCGTCGACGGCGAAGCCGCAGTCTCACCGATCGACTTCGCTGGCGGCACCGTCGTTCACATCTCCGCCGGCACCGCAGCGCTCGTGCTCGCGCTGGTCATCGGGCGCCGCCAGGGCTTCCCGACGTCCAACTCACGCCCCCACAACCTCCCGCTCGTCATGATCGGCGCGGCCCTGCTGTGGTTCGGCTGGTTCGGTTTCAACGGCGGCTCCGCGTTCGCGGCCGACGGCCTCGCCGGCATGGCGTGGATCAACACCACCGCCGCAGCGGCCGCAGCCATGATGGGCTGGTTGCTCATTGAGAAGCTTCGCGACGGCTACGCCACCTCCCTCGGCGCTTCCTCCGGCATTGTCGCCGGACTGGTTGCCATCACCCCCGCGGCCGGCGACCTCGCCCCCGTCTCCTCGCTGATTCTCGGTTTCATCGGCGGCGTGCTCGCATGCTTCGGCGTCGGCCTGAAATACGTGCTCAACTACGACGACTCCCTCGACGTGGTCGGAGTGCACCTCGTCGCCGGCCTGTGGGGCACCATTGGCCTGGCGTTCTTCGCCGGCGATCGCGGCATCTTCACCGGTGACGTCACCGAGGGCTTCAAGCTCCTCGGTATCCAGATCATCATCGCGCTGGTGTCCATGGTCTTCGCGGGCGTGATCACTCTGGTGATCGCGCTGGCGATCAAGTACACGATGGGTTGGAGGGTCACCCGCGAGGAAGAGTTCGAAGGCGTCGACTACTCCGTGCACCGCGAGACCGGATACGACTTCGGCGGCCCCGGCATGCGCCCGGGTGGTGTGCCTGCCGGCAACAAGTCCGCGGCAGAACTCGGCCTCAACGAGGCCCGCGGAGACCACCACAACACCCAGCACCCCCGCGGCGACGCTGACGCGGCCGCTTCGCGCAAAATTGAGCCGAAGGTATAAGGAGAAGTCATGAAACTCATCACTGCAGTGGTCAAGCCGTTCACCGTGGTCTACATCATGGAGGCGCTTGAAGAAATCGGCGTGTGCGGTATCACCGTCACCGATGCGCAGGGCCGCGGTCGGCAGGGCGGCAACGTGGAGTACTACCGCGGCGCGAAGTACTCCTCGCCGTTCGTGGCTAAAGCAAAGGTCGAGGTCCTCGTGACGGACGACCAGGTGGACTCGGCCGTCGACACGCTCGTGAAAAGCGCTTATACCGGCGAGGTCGGCGACGGCAAGGTGTGGGTGAGCTCGATTGACAGCGTCGTGCGCGTGCGCACGGGCGAAAAGGACGATCAAGCCATCTAAAAGGGGAGGCAGAGAATTCTGCATCGCGGGGATACGCGCTAGGCTGTAACGAGCCAATCGCCGTATCTCACCTTTAAAGGAGCGTGCACCTCAGTGTTTGAGTCGCTGTCCGACCGCCTACAAACTGCCCTCGGCGGCCTGCGCGGTAAGGGCAAGCTGACCGAGGCAGACATCAACAACACCGCCCGTGAGATCCGCCTCGCGCTGCTCGAGGCCGATGTTTCCCTCACCGTGGTGCGCGCTTTTATTAAACGAGTCAAGGAGCGCTCCCTCGGCGCCGATGTCTCCGAGGCGCTCAACCCGGCGCAGCAAGTCATCAAAATCGTCGACGAGGAGCTCACCAACATCCTCGGCGGCGAAACCCGCCGGCTCAACCTGGCGAAGACCCCGCCGACCGTGATCATGCTCGCCGGGCTGCAGGGCGCCGGTAAGACTACGCTCGCCGGCAAGCTGGCGAACCACCTGACCAAGCAGGGCCACACCCCGATGCTGGTGGCCTGCGACCTGCAGCGCCCCGGGGCGGTGCAGCAGCTGCAAATCGTCGGCGAGCGCGCTGGCGTCCCGACGTTCGCGCCGGACCCCGGCACGTCGCTGGATTCGCTAGATCACGAGATGGGCACCTCCCACGGTGACCCCGTCGCCGTGGCCACGGCGGGTATCGAGCACGCCGTTCGCGCCAAGAACGACGTGGTCATCATCGATACCGCCGGTCGCCTCGGCATCGACGAAACCCTGATGACGCAGGCGCGCAACATCCGCGACGCCGTCAACCCCGATGAAGTCCTCTTCGTCATCGACGCGATGATCGGCCAGGACGCCGTCGCCACCGCGCAGGCGTTCGCCGACGGCGTCGACTTCACCGGTGTGGTGCTGACCAAGCTTGACGGCGACGCCCGCGGCGGCGCAGCGCTGTCGATCCGCGAGGTCACGGGCAAACCGATCTTGTTCGCCTCCACGGGTGAGAAGCTCGACGACTTCGACATCTTCCACCCCGACCGCATGTCCAGCCGCATCCTCGGCATGGGCGATGTGCTCTCGCTCATCGAGCAGGCCGAGACCATGTTCGACCAGCAGGAGGCCGAAAAGGCCGCCGCGCGCCTCGGCTCCGGCGAGCTCACTTTGGAGGACTTCCTCGACCAGCTGCTCATGGTCCGCCGCATGGGGCCGATCGGCAACCTGCTGAAGATGATGCCCGGTGGCAAGCAGATGAACGAGATGGCCGACATGGTCGACGAGAAGCAGCTCGACCGCATCCAGGCGATCATCCGCGGCATGACTCCCGCCGAGCGCGAGGACCCGAAGATCCTCAACGCCTCGCGCCGCAAGCGCATCGCCAACGGTTCCGGCGTGTCCGTCTCCGACGTCAACCAGCTCGTGGAGCGCTTCTTCGAGGCGAAGAAGATGATGGGGCAGATGGCCAGCCAGTTCGGCCTGCCCGGCATGCCTGGAATGGGCGGGGGGCGCAGCGCCACGAAGAAGAAGCCGAAGGGACGCAAGGGCAAGAACGGCAAGCGCAAGCCGGTGAAGAACCGTGGCGGCGCGAAGCCGGGAATGCCCGGTGGCATGCCGAGCATGGCGGACCTGCAAAAAATGCAGGAGCAGCTGGGCGGGGGTATGCCCGGTATGCCCGGTATGCCCGGAGCAGGGAAGATGCCGCCGGGAATGGAGGGCCTCGACCTGAATAACCTCGACTTCTCCCAGGCGATGAAGAATCTGGGGAAGAAAGGGAAGTAGGTCTACGCGCGCTCCGGAAGTCAGCGCGTCAACTCCCGGCCGTCTCCTCCAAGAGGGGGCCGAGGTGGTGCCAGATAAGCGGTGCCAGAGTGAGAGAGTAAGCGTTGGAGATGTGGTTCTGGTCCCGGTAGACGGTGACGTTTCCGATCACGGGCGGGCACAGTCCGTCGGGACAGTACCAGCCGGAGGTGTCCACCATGTGGCGCATGGCGTCCGCATCGGAGTAGTCGGCGGCCGGGTCTTCGGGCGAGTACATCGTCGTGGCGGGCATGCTGCATTCGGCGACCGAGCCGCCGTTGACTACACAACCGTTGGGGTTCAAGGGGGTCCCGTCGGCATCGAAAATCCACGGGTTGTCTCTGAGCCCGAGAAACGGGATCTCGGCCTCGGCGAAGGCATCCCACACCTCCACGTACTCCGGGGGAACGGAATCCGTGGATGGGCTCGCTTCTCCGGCTGAGCCGGCCGGGCGTGTCGAGGTAGAGACCACCACGGCCGGGTCGAGGGATGCGAGCTCGTTGAATGTGTTGAGCGACCACTTCGCGCACCGGTGGCTGACCAGGTCTCCGGGGGTAAACACCATCGGGCACGTCTGGCGGATGAAAGTGATGACCTTAAACCCGTGTTTCTTGCCCAGCTCGTCGAGTGCCACACCGTATGTTTCGGCGTGGGAGCCGCCGACCAAAGCCACGGTTGTTTCGGCCTCGGGGTCTCCGTAGACGCAATCTGCTTCCGGCGCGGCATCCCCCGGCTCATCTTGGAAAATCACGCAGCCGTCGCGGAAGATGTGGGTGGTGATGCTGGAGGCCAGCATGGGTGCCGGCTGAGCAGGCACATCCGGAACTGAGGCGCCGCGCAGAGCCATTGCCCCCGGATGCCGCTCCGCACTGGAGGGGGAATCGGCGATAGTGACCTTTCGCTCCCACATCGGTGACAGCGACAGGATCGCTGCCGTGCTGGTGGCGATGAGGACACCGCCCGCCGCCCGCGCGGCACCCGCGGGCCGCTGCAGAGAACCCAGCGCTGCCGTGACGGGTGCGTCTTGTTTCGTCGGGCGCTTGCCGTGCATGCGCAAGGGCTCCTCGACCGCCGTGTGCGTTGCCTGGGCAAGGACAATGGAAAGCGCGATAACTCCCAGGCCGACGGACAGGGGTGGAATGGTATGCGAGCCTATGGTGACGGCGATGATCAACAGTGGCCAGTGCCATAGATAGAGGGGATAGGCGACGGAACCGAGCCAGGTAATCGGCCGCGACGAAAGAATCGATGACACGGGATTGGCCGGGTTGCTCAGCACAATCAGTGCAGCCCCGCCAATCGGCATCAGGGTGAGCGGTCCGGGATATGCCAGGGTTGTGGGAATGACAACACCGGTCAACGCTATCAGTGTGAGACCGCTGCCGGCGGTGAGGGCGCTGAACCGCCTCGGAATCTGCACCTGTGCGGCCAGGGCGAGCAATCCTCCCAGCGTCAGCTCCCAGGCGCGGGAAAAGAAGGAGTAATAGTTCGATTCCGTGCCGAAAAGGCCGAAGCGCGATGCCCAGCTGAACGATGCCACGGTCACCACCACGAGCAACGCGATGGTCCCGCGTCGCACCCAGGTTCGGGATATGCCCGTCCGAGTGACAAGCACTGCGATGACCGTTCCGAGCAGGATGGCGGCGAGATAGAACTGCCCCTGAACGCTGATGGACCACAAGTGCTGCAGCGGCGATGCTTCCGGGCTCACAGCGGCGTAATCAGAGCCCTGGGCGGCGAGCTCGCGGTTCTGGGCGAAGAAGATGGCGGCGGTGAACTGCCGCAGGAGTTCTCCGCTCACCAGTCCCGGAACGAGCGCGAACACGAGGATGACGGTAGCCGCCAGTACCACCACCAGCGAGGGTATGAGACGGCGGGCGGTGCGCCACATGGGCCACCACGGATTTACGCGGGGGTTCTCGCGTAGCGCGTAGCGCACCTGTGACCCGACGAAGAAGTACCCCGAGAGGAAAAGGAACACGTCCACACCGCCGGATACGCGCCCCACGAAAATGTGGAACACCACGACGAGGGCGATGGCGATGCCGCGCAAACCTTCGAGGTCGTTGCGGAATTGGGGGGTGCTACTGGCTGCCCTCCCACTGTCCATCGCCGTCCTCCTTCCCGCCCAGGTAAGCAACGGGTAGTCTACTCCGGCCCGTTTTGGACTCTGAAACCGACCGGTTGTAAGGTAATGCAGGTTGCGCAGCGCTCTGCGTGCGCACACCCTGCGTTAGCGCCGGACCCGAGTACGCTCGACCGGCCCGTCACACGCAAGTAAATCCAAAGGGTTGAACCGGCCCGCAGACAAGCTGCGGGTGTCTGAACTGCCCAGTGACCACGAAGGACTTTTCATGGCTGTCAAGATTAAGCTGCAGCGTCTCGGCAAGATCCGCAACGCCCAGTACCGCGTCGTCATCGCCGACGCACGTGCCCGCCGCGACGGCAAGGTGATCGAGAACATCGGCATCTACCACCCGAAGGAGGAGCCGTCGCTGATCCGCATCAATTCCGAGCGTGCACAGTACTGGCTCGGCGTCGGCGCCCAGCCGACCGAGCCGGTTCTCGCGCTGCTCAAGGTGACCGGCGATTGGCAGAAGCACAAGGGCCTCGACGGTGCCGAGGGCACGCTGAAGGTTGCCCCGGAGAAGCCGTCTAAGCTTGAGCTGTTCAACCAGGCCCTCGAAGAGGCAAACAACGGCCCGAGCGCGGAGGCCATCACCGAGAAGCGCAAGAAGGCCAAGGAGGAGGCCGAGGCTAAGGCTGCGGCTGAAGCAGAGGCTGCCGCCAAGGCCGAGGCAGAGGCTGCCGCAGAGTCCGCAGCAGAGTCTTCCGAGGAAGCTCCGGCTGAGGAAGATGCCGCTGAGGAGAACTAGTATCCGTCACTAGGTGACTGCAACGCACACTGTGCGTTGCAGTCTTCTTTTGTTTTCGGGGTGTGGGTGGGGCGTCGATAAGCAAAAAGGCCCTGCTACACTACGCGCTCATGGAGCTGCTCATCGGCAAGGTCGTCAAGTCCCACGGCATCAAGGGAGAGGTCGCCGTCGAGGTGCTTACCGACGACCCGGACCAGCGCTTCGCCGTCGGGGAGGTGCTGACTGGCCGGCAGCCGGGCAAGGAGCGCGAGCTGACGATCAAGACGCTGCGCCCCCACCAGAACCGTCTGCTCATGAGCTTTGAAGAGGTTCCCGATCGCACACAGGCGGACTCGCTGCGCGGGATGCAGTTTTTCGCCCCGCCGCTCGAGCGCGAAGACGATTCGGAGGAGTTCTACGACCACGAGCTCATCGGGCTCAAGGTGATCCACGAGGGCCGCGAAGTCGGTGAGGTCACCGGCGTGATGGACACGCCGAACCGGAAGATCCTAGAGATCGACTACGACGGACGCGAGGTGTTAGTCCCGTTCGTGATCGACTTCGTTCCGGAGATTGATCTGGGCGAGCAGACGCTGACGATCACCCCGCCGGAGGGCCTGCTGGATGTCTAAGCTGCGCCTGGACATCATCACCATCTTCCCCGAGTACCTCGAGCCGCTGCGCCACGCTCTGCTGGGCAAGGCGATTGAGCAGGGGATCCTCACCGTCGGCATCCACAACCTGCGCGATTGGGCGACGGGCCGACACAAGTCCGTCGACGCGCCGCCGTTGGGTGGTGGGCCCGGGATGGTGATGAAGCCCGAGGTCTGGGGGCCGGCCCTCGACGCGGTCGCCGCCGGTCACACGGGAACCGAGATTGAATCGGCGGCCGAGCACCGCAACGACAAGGCGCGCCACGACGACGTTGCCGGCATCTCGCCTCGCCCCTATGCAGTCGAAGACGACGACCGCTCCCTGCCCCTGCTGCTCGTGCCCACTCCGGCCGGCACCCCGTTCACGCAGGCGGACGCGCAGGCGTTCTCGCGCGAGGAGCATATTGTGATCGCGTGCGGCCGCTACGAGGGCATCGACCACCGCGTGTTCGAGGACGCGCGGAAGCGCTATCGGGTGCGCGAGGTCTCTATCGGCGACTACGTGCTCATCGGCGGCGAGGTGGCCGCGCTCGTGATCGCCGAAGCTGTGACCCGGTTGATTCCCGGGGTGCTCGGGAACACGGAAAGCCACGAGGAGGACTCGTTTTCCGACGGGTTGCTCGAAGGCCCCGCGTACACCAAGCCCAGGCAGTGGCGCGGTATCGACGCCCCGCCGGTGCTGCTCTCCGGCGATCATGCCAAGGTCAGGCGGTGGCGGCGCGACCAGGCGCTCCTGCGCACCAGGCGGGTTCGCCCCGAGCTGCTCGAGCGCGCCGAGCTCGACGCGGCGGACACATTTACCCTCCACGCCCGCGAGGTGGAGCTCGTCATCGACGCGGACGTCGAAGACGTTCCCAGTGCACAGCGCGCGGTGCGAAAGGCGCTGCGAAAATCGGGCATCGAGATCGACAGCGTCGATAGTGCCCTGGCCGGTGTGATCGTGCGGGGGCGCACGGCGCTTGACGAGGCTGACCTGCAGCAAGTCGTCGATAAGGCGCGGCGGGAGCTGTCAAAGGCGGCTGCGATACACTCGCACGAATGACCACCATCGCAGCCACCATCGCGACAGAACTCGGCGCCACGCAGGCGCAGGTAGACACCGCCCTGGCCCTTTTGGTCGAGGGCAACACCGTGCCGTTCATTTCCCGCTACCGCAAGGAAGCCACCGGCGGGCTTGACGGCGCCCAACTGCGCCACATTGAACAGCGCCACGGATACCTCGCCGAGCTGGAGGACCGGCGCTCCACCGTGCTCGCCGCCATCGAGGAGCAGGGCAAACTCACCGACGAGCTACGCGCCCAGGTCCTCGCCGCCGACACTAAAGCGCGCCTGGAGGACCTCTACCTGCCGTACAAGAAGCGCCGCGCCACGAAGGCGGACATCGCGCGCGAGGCGGGCCTCGACAACCTGCTGAGCATACTTATCGACGCCCCCTCGTCCGACCCGGAGACCACGGCCGCGGGTTTTGTCACCGAGGGCTTCCCGGACGCGAAAAGCGCGCTCGACGGCGCCCGCGTGATCCTCGCGGAGCGTCTCGCGCTCGACGCCGACCTGGTGGGGGCGCTGCGCGAGCGCTTCTTCAACACCGCGACGATGCGCGCCAGCGTCATCGCGGGCAAGCAGAGCGACGGGGCGAAGTTCAAGGACTACTTCGACTTCGCCGAGCCTCTCGACACCCTGCCCAGCCACCGCATCCTCGCCCTGTTCCGCGCCGAAAATGAGGGGGTGCTCACCCTTATGCTCGATCCGGGCGAGGAGGAGGTCTTTACCGGCATGATTGCCCGCCACGCGGACCTCGCGGTCAAAGAGTCGTCGTGGCTGGCCAAGAGCGTCGGGTGGGCGTGGCGCACCAAGCTGCAGGTTTCCGCCACGGTGGACGCGCGGATGCGCCTGAAGGAAAAGGCCGAGCTCGGCGCGCTGGAAGTGTTCTCCACAAACCTGCGCGAAGTGTTGCTCGCCGCCCCAGCGGGCCAGCGCGTCACACTCGCGCTCGATCCCGGTTACCGCAACGGGGTCAAGTGCGCCGTGGTCGACGGCACGGGAAAGGTGCTGGACACAACGATCGTCTACCCGCACCAGCCCCAGAAGCGCTGGGCGGAGGCCGTCGATAAGCTTGCTGGCCTAGTGACAGAGCGCGGGGTGGAGCTGATCGCGGTGGGCAACGGCACGGCGAGCCGCGAATCGGACAAGCTCACCCACGAGGTCGCGGGGCACGCCGCGCAGGCCGGAGCGCGCAAGCCCACTGCGGTGATGGTCTCCGAGTCGGGTGCCTCGGTGTACTCCGCCTCCGAGCTCGCCGCCGCCGAGTTTCCGGACATGGACGTCTCACTGCGCTCGGCGGTGTCCATCGCGAGGAGGCTGCAAGACCCGCTAGCGGAGCTGGTCAAGGTCGACCCGAAGTCGATCGGGGTGGGCCAGTACCAGCACGACATCAACCAGGTCGCGCTTGCCCGGGCGCTCGACGCGGTGGTGGAGGACGCGGTCAACGCCGTCGGCGTGGACCTCAACACCGCCTCCGTGCCGCTGCTCGAGCGCGTCGCCGGGGTGAGCGCGACGCTAGCCCGCAACATCGTGGACTACCGCGACGAACACGGCGCGTTTGCCAGCCGCAAGGACCTGTCCAAGGTGCCGCGCCTCGGCCCGAAGGCCTTCGAGCAGGCGGCCGGGTTCATGCGCATTCAGGGAGGCGCGAACCCGCTGGACGCTTCGGCCGTGCACCCGGAGGCCTACCCGGTGGTCGAGCGCATCGCCGCCTCCACGGGCCTTGAGACCGAAGCGCTGATCGGCAACACCGCCGTGCTGTCGCGGCTTAGCCCGGCCGACTTCGCCGACGAGACGTTCGGCGTGCCCACGGTGACCGACATCATCGCCGAGCTGGACAAACCCGGCCGCGACCCGCGCCCCGAGTTTGCGACCGCCACGTTCAAAGAAGGCGTGATCAAGGTCGCCGATCTCGCCCCGGGGATGATCCTGGAGGGCACGGTGACCAACGTCGCGGCGTTCGGGGCGTTCGTCGACATCGGCGTGCACCAAGACGGACTGGTCCACGTCTCGGCGATGAGCCGAAGCTTCGTCGCCGACCCGCACGAGGTCGTGCGCTCCGGCCAGGTGGTGAAGGTCAAGGTGCTCGATGTCGACGTCGAGCGCCAGCGCATCGGGCTTTCGCTCAGGCTCGATGACACCCCCGGTAGCGCGAAGCCGGCCGCGAAGGCGGGGAAGCGGCCGGGTGGGCGTCGACAAGCAAAGCCCGCGTCGGGGTCGATGGCTGAGGCACTCAAGCAGGCGGGATTTGGTAAGGGCCTCTAAGCTGTGTAAACTCACCCGAGTTGTTGTAGGCGACACGAACCAGTCGAGCGCTTTCATGTGAGCGCCGCTAGGCTCCTCTGTCCGTAACCGAAAAGGATTGCTTCCATGAGCAATGGCATTATTGACCTCGTCGACGCAGGCCAGCTGCGCGACGACATTCCCGACTTCCGCCCGGGCGACACCCTCGGCGTGCACGTCAAGGTTATCGAGGGTTCCGTGACCCGTACCCAGCTCTTCGAGGGCTTCGTTGTGCGCCGCCAGGGCGGCGGCATCCGCGAGACCTTCACGGTGCGCAAGATCTCCTTCGGCATCGGCGTTGAGCGTACCTTCCCGGTGCACTCCCCGAACATTGAGAAGATCGAGGTGCTGCGCAAGGGCGACGTGCGCCGCGCGAAGCTGTACTACATGCGCGAGCTGCGCGGCAAGGCAGCCCGCATCAAGGAGCGCCGCTAGTTTCCACTGGCGTGACGACGCCCCGCTGACCACACCGGTCAGCGGGGTTTCGTTGTGCTTGGTGTGGACTGCGCTGTTTAGGTAGATGAGACTGTGCCCACCTGGAGTTTTGCTAACCCTGGATGGGCACTTTAAGCAGTCCACACTGAGCAGTCGAGGCAGCCGAACCCATCGCTCAGGGGTGCCCACCGGGCCCACTGCTAGAGTGTTGCGGGTGACCAATAGGAACGAACGTTTTGATGTCCACGACGCAGCGCACGCCGAGCCGGCTGCGGAGAAGCAGATGCCGTGGTACATCGAAATCCCGGTTGTCATCGCGCTGACCTTGATGTTCATCTTCATCATCCAGACGTTCATCGGCCGGATGTACGTCATCCCCTCGGGCTCGATGGAGCCCACGCTGCACGGTTTCAACGGCTCCGGCGACCGCGTGGCGGTGGAGAAAGTCAGCTACTACTTCCGCGATCCGCAGCCGGGCGACGTCGTTGTGTTCAAGGGCACCGACGCCTGGAACACCTCGTACGTGTCCAACCGCTCGGATAACCCGCTCGTGGCGGGCTTGCAAACCGTCGGTTCCTGGGTGGGGCTCGTGCCGCCCGACGAGAACAACCTGGTCAAGCGCATCATCGCCGACGGCGGTCAGACAGTGTCGTGCCAGGCCGGCGACCCCGCGGTGATGGTCGACGGCGCACCGATCGACCAGTCGTACACGCTGCAGCCGCCGGAAAACCCGATTAACCCGGCGACCGGGTCGCAGCCGTGCGGCGGAGACTACTTCGGCCCCGTCACTGTGCCCGAAGGCCACTTCTTTATGATGGGCGATAACCGCACCAATTCGCTGGACTCCCGAGCGCACATGGTCGACGAGCTCCAGGGCACGATCCCGAGGGAGAACCTACGGGGCAAGGTCGCCGCCGTGGTCTTTCCGCTGAGCCGCTTCGGCGGTGTCGACTCCCTCGACATCCAGGGTTAAGTGCGCCGGCTCAAGCAGCTGCGCACCTACGAGGTCGCGCTTGACAAGGCCGGCCTCGGCCCGGTCGCGGGTGTCGACGAGGCCGGCCGCGGCGCCTGCTTCGGCCCCGTCACCGTCGCCGCCTGCGTGCTGCCGCCGCGCCCTCTCGCCCAGCTGGATGGGTTGACGGACTCCAAGCAGCTCAGGCCCGTCGCGCGCGCCTCGCTTTACGACGCCATCTGCGACGTCGCCTTAAGCTTCGCGGTGGTGCACATCCCGGCCGCCGAGATCGACCGGCGGGGGATTCAGGTGGCGAATGTGGATGGCGCTCGCCGGGCCGTCGCCAAGCTTGGTGCCCGCCCCGGCTATGTGCTCGTCGACGCCCTGCGCGTGCCCGGGCTCACCGCCCCGCAGCTGCCGATCATCGGCGGCGACTCCACCGCGCGCTGCATCGCCGCGGCGAGCGTGCTCGCGAAAGTCTCGCGCGACAGGCTGGTCACCGAGATGGCGCAGCGCTACGCCGACTACGGCATCGCCGGGCACAAGGGTTACGGCACGCAAGCGCACATGGCTGCGGTGCGTCGCTACGGCGCGAGCGATGAGCATCGTTATAGTTATGCCAACGTGAGACAAGCCCACGAGTACTTTATGAGGTCACAATGAGCGCTGAAGAACTGGACAACTACGAGGCAGAGGTCGAACTCTCCTTATACCGCGAGTACCGCGACGTGGTCAGCCAGTTCTCCTACGTGGTGGAAACTGACCGCCGCTTCTACCTGGCCAATGCCGTCGAGCTCATCCCGCATACCGAGGGCAGCGACGTGTACTACGAGGTGCGCATGTCGGACTGCTGGGTGTGGGATATGTACCGGGCGGTGCGGTTTGTGCGCTACGTGCGCGTGATCACCTTCAAAGACGTCAACATCGAAGAGTTGGACAAGCCCGATCTGACCTTCCCGGAAGCCTAGCGCGTTGTAGGTTTTTCACACCCCCGTGGAACCTCGCGGGGGTTTTCCCAGTCCAATGAGTGCAACGACGATTACTGCACCTATTGGGGGGATGAGGAACAATGGCGCAATCGAACTACGCCGAAAACCACGCGTTGGCGCTGGCGGGTGAAAAGCTCGCCGCGTCCACGTACAGCGAGATGGGCTACGCCATCGTCGGCACCCGGGTCCGCACGAAGGTCGGCGAGATCGACCTGATCGTGCGCGAGGAGACGGGCACCGTCGTGTTCGTGGAGGTGAAAACCCGCCGCGGGCGCGGCTTCGGGGCGGCGGAGACGGTGACCGCCAAGAAGTTGCGGACCATGCGCCGCTGCGCCGCCGAGTGGCTGGCCGGCAACGCCTACGCGCCCGTGCGTTTCGACGTCGCGGAGGTCATCGTCACCGGCGAGACCATGGACATTCGCCTTTTCGAGGACGTGGACCATGGCGCTTGCTAGCACCTGCGCGGCCACCGTCGAAGGCGTTGTGGCGCACGTGGTCAAGGTCGAAGCCAACGTCGGGCCAGGACTTCCGGGGATGCACATGGTGGGTCTCGGGGACGCCGCGGTCAAGGAATCCCGCGAGCGCATCCGCACGGCCGTGGCGAACTCGATCCTGCCGTGGCCGCGCACGAAGATCATGGTTTCACTCTCGCCGGCGCACCTGCCGAAATCCGGTTCGCACTTCGACCTGCCGATCGCCCTGGCGGTGCTTGCCAGCCTGGACCCGTTCATGCGCGACGCGCTCGCGGACGTGCTCGTGCTCGGCGAGCTCGGCCTGGGCGGAACGCTGCGCCGCGTGGAGGGGATCGTGCCCATGCTCACCGCCTCCCGCTTTGACGCAATTATCGTCCCGCGCGCCAATAGCGCCGAGGCCACGCTCGTCAACCGCGGGCACATCTTCGTCGCCGACTCGCTTCTCGACGTCTACCACTGGGCGCTCGGCAGGAAAACCCTCGACGCGGCGACGGGCAACGCGCCCGTGAACACCCCCGCGCGCCCGGACTTTCGCGACGTCGCGGGGCAGGCAGATGCCAAGTTCGCCCTCGAGGTCGCGGCCGCCGGCGGGCACCACGTGTTCATGGTCGGCCCGCCCGGGTCTGGCAAATCCATGCTCGCCGAGCGCGTGGCGTCCATCCTGCCGCCGCTGACCCTGGACGAGAAAATCGAGGCCACCGCGATCCATTCAGTCTCCGGGCTGCCGACGGGGGCGGTCGTCGAGCAGCGCCCGTTCGTCGCCCCGCATTCGTCGTTAAGCAAATCCGCCCTCATCGGCGGCGGCTCGGGACACCCGCGCCCAGGCGCAGTGAGCCACGCGCACCACGGTGTGCTCTTCCTAGACGAGGCCAGTGAGATCCCCGCGGCAACCTTGGATGCGCTGCGCACACCCTTGGAAACAGGGCGGGTCCAGCTCACGCGGGCGCGGCGCGAGGTCGTCTACCCGGCCAACTTCCAGCTCATCCTCGCCGCCAACCCCTGCCCGTGCGGTGCGGAGCACAGCACGGATTGCCGGTGCACCGCGACGCAACGCGCACACCACCTGCGCAACATCTCCGGGCCCCTGCGGGACCGGATCGACATCTCGTTGGCGACGTCTTCGCGCGGTGCGGTGATCGGGCGCGGGGACGCGGAGCCTTCCGCCGCGATCGCCGAGCGCGTCGCGGCCGCGCGGTTGCGCTCAGCCCATCGCTGGGCGGCGGTGGGGGCAAGCCTCAACGCCCGGGTTAGCGCCACGTTGATCCGCCGGGAGTACCCCGCGGAGGATTCCGCCATGGCACTGCTTGCGGCCTACCTGGCGCGCGGCGAACTCACGCAGCGCGGCGTTGACCGCGTGCTCAAACTCGCCTGGACCCTTGCTGACCTCGACAGCGCGGCGCGGCCCGATATCGATCATGTTGCCGCGGCCGCGCAGCTGCGGGCACCCGGAGCGTTTGAGGTTGTCGCGTGAGCTCGCCGGAATCGTGGGCCTACCTCAGCCGTGTTATCGAAGGGCCCTCGCGGCACCTGCAGGCGCTGCTCGCTGCGGGGCGCGACGCCGACGAAATCGCCGCAGGCGTGCGGGCCCGGGCGAGCTGGCTCGGTGCGCTGGCGCGGGAAACGGAATCGCGCTACACCTTCAACCAACCGCAGCGTGACCTGGAGGCGGCGCACGGCGCGGGCTTTAGCCTTGTCACGCCCGATGATCAGGGTTGGCCGGCAGAGGCAATCGCCGATGCGTTCGTCACCGGAGTAGCTGTCAGCCAGGCCAACCTCGCCGAGGCCAAACCCGACGGTGTGGCACCGCATGCGCTGTGGGTGAGCGGGGAGACGAACCTCAACCAGCTGTTCGCGCGATCGGTTGCCATCGTCGGCACGCGGGCGTCGACGGCGTATGGGCACCACGCCACAGCGGACCTGGTCACGGGCCTGGCGGGGTTTGGCTACACCGTGGTCTCCGGCGGCGCCCTAGGGATCGACTCCACCGCGCACGACAGCGCGCTCGCCGCAGGTGCGCCCACCGTCGCGGTCGCCGCGTGTGGGCCGGGGGTGACGTACCCGCGCCGCAACGCCGAGCTGTTTCGGCGGGTCACCGCGGTGATCACCGAGTACCCGCCCGGGGTCACGCCGGATCGTCACCGATTCCTCACCCGAAACCGCCTCGTGGCGGGCCTGAGCCAGGGAAGTGTCATTGTCGAGGCTGCATTTCGCTCCGGAGCGCTGAACACCCTGACCTGGGCGCACTACTTCAACCGCCGGGTGATGGCGGTGCCGGGGCCGATTCTTGGGCCCGGCTCGCTCGGTACCAACCTGGCCATCCAGGAAGGTCGCGCGGACATGGTGCTCAACGCCAAGCAGATCCACGCGCTGCTCAACCGCGTCGGGGAGGTCGACCCCGACGCGCAACTCGAGCTGGACTTCGCCGCGGATGATATCCAGCGCCTCAGCCGCAACGAATTGCGCGTCTACGACGCCGTGCCGCTGGCAACGCGTGGGGCAACGGCCGAAGATATCGCTACCCGCTCCGGGCTCGGCGTCGCCTTAACCGTGCACATCCTCGTGGAGCTCGAAGCGCGCGGGCTTGTCGTGCGCACCGGCCGACAGTGGAGGCGTGGTGACGCACCCCAGATGCAACACGAGTAAACTTGCGTCCCATGAGTACGGTGCGCAGCAGTCAGCTCGGCGAAGCGATCGAAGACTTCGCCGAGCACGCCGAGCTCGTCCTCGGGCGCTCCCCGGCCACGGTCAAGGCTTACCGCTCCGATCTGGCCACCCTGCTGCCGTTTGCCACCACCTTCGCGGAGCTGACCCTCCCGACGCTTCGAGCATGGCTTGCCGACGCCGTGTCCCGCGGCCTCGCGCGCTCCACGCTGGCGCGCCGCACGTCGGCAGTGCGGGCGTTTTCCACATGGGCGTGTAACCAGGGCTACCTTCAATCCGACCCGGCTGCGCGGCTGCTGTCTCCCAAGGTCAACCGCCACCTGCCCACCGTGGTCGAGGCAGAAGCGGCGGGAGAGTTGGTCGAAGCCGAGATCAACGACGACGACCACCCCGCCGAGACGCTTAGGGACCGCGCAATGCTCGAACTTCTCTACGCCACGGGCATGAGGGTCGCCGAACTGAGCGCCCTCGACATCGGTGACGTCGACCTGGGAAGGGGTGCGGTCAAAGTCACCGGCAAGGGCGACAAACAAAGGATCGTCCCCTTCGGCGGCGCTGCCTCCGATGCGGTCCAGCGCTGGGTCTCCGCTGGGCGCGGTGAGCTAGCGGGAGACACCGACGCCCTCTTCGTCGGCTCGCGCGGAAAGCGCATTGACCAGCGCCAGGTGCGCCGCATCGTCGAGCGCGCCGCCGTACGCACCGGGGCGGGGGAGATCAGCCCCCACTCTCTGCGCCATAGCGCTGCGACCCACATGATTGAAGGCGGGGCGGACCTGCGAGTCGTGCAGGAAATGCTGGGGCACTCGAGCTTGCAAACGACCCAGATTTACACCCACGTCTCGGCGCAGCGGCTCAAGAACGTCTACGACCGGGCCCATCCACGGGCTTGAGGCGGATTGCGGGGGCATCCAGGAGCGTGAGCGGATTGAGGTAGGCGTCCTCGCCGGTGCGCGCGCCCCAGTGCAGGCCGTTGTGCTCGGCTCCCGCAGCTGGGGCGAGGCGGCCGATCACGTCTCCCTCATCAACGTGGTCACCGGTTTTGACATGGGTGTACACGGGTTGATACGTGGTACGAATCCCATCTGCGTGATCGATGGAGACGACCGGCGTGCCGGCAACAACACCTGCGAAAGCGACGGTGCCGGCACCCGCTGCAAGGACGCTCTCTCCGATGCCGAGAGCGAGATCAACCCCGCGGTGTCCGGGCAGCCAGTTCTTATCCGGGATGTCAGCGGATCGGGTGATGCGTGTTGCGTAAGGTTTCCCGGTGGTCGGGTCGACGTAGGCGTGGGCCGGGGTAGACGTGGCGAGCAAAACAGCGGCAAGGATGCAGGGCAGCAGACGGCGCATGCTTCTATCTAGCACCGTCGCTGGTTGCTCGGCCCCGGGCCGGTGAATTGTTGTGGATAACCTCGTTGCTGTGGATAACGGTGCTCGCGGCCGGGGGCGTCGGGGTAAAGACGTCAGCGCAATTTCGTGCGTTTAGGGGTGCGTTTTAGGCGCTGAAACCTTCTCGGCGAAGACCTTAAGCAAAGCGGCATCCCGAAAAGAGACGCGCAGTACAATTATGATTTTGCTGACAATTGCCGTATATTTGTCGACGCAGTTTGTCGCAGTCTGACCAAGCCTGCAGCAGATTGACTTCGCGCGCCGGATAATGCCAGCTCAGCAACGGTCCCACAGTACGAGGGTGCCGGGCAGGCACGGTGCCAGGGCGCGGGATAAAAACCCGCGCAGTACGACCAGTAACCGAACTATTTCTCTCCGAAGGAGAACTTCCCATGGCAGTTGTAACCATGCGCGAACTCCTCGACGCGGGTGTGCACTTTGGCCACCAGACGCGTCGCTGGAACCCGAAGATGCGCCGCTTCATCTTCACCGACCGCAACGGCATCTACATCATTGACCTTCAGCAGACCCTGACCTACATCGACGAGGCGTTCGAGTTTGTCAAGGAGACCGTCGCCCACGGCGGCACGATCCTGTTCGTCGGCACGAAGAAGCAGGCCCAGGAGCCGATCCAGGAAGAGGCGCAGCGCGTCGGCATGCCGTACGTCACCCACCGCTGGCTCGGTGGCATGCTCACCAACTTCCAGACCGTGTCCAAGCGCATCGCCCGCATGAAGGAGCTCCAGGCAATGGACGCTGCTGAAGAGGGTTACGCAGGCCGCGGCAAGAAGGAAGTGCTCATGCTGACCCGCGAGCGCATCAAGCTCGAGCGCGTTCTCGGCGGCATCGCCGACATGACCAAGGCTCCCTCCGCGCTCTGGATCGTTGACACCAACAAGGAGCATATCGCGATCTCCGAGGCGCAGAAGCTGCGCATCCCGGTCGTCGCCGTGTTGGACACCAACTGCGATCCGGACGTCGTGAACTTCCCGATCCCGGGCAACGACGACGCCATCCGCGCCGTCAAGCTGCTCACCCGCATCGTGGGCGAGGCAGTTGTGC
>NZ_GG667192.1:421981-459799 GCF_000159635.1 Corynebacterium lipophiloflavum DSM 44291
GCAGCGTCCAGCGACGACGTTTCCGCAGCTGACGCCGCTGCAGCGGCCGCCGCAGCCGAGGCTTTCAAGGAGCAGGTTGTCGCCCCGGTCGAGCAGCCTCACGCAGTGCGCGCCGCCGAGCGGGCCGCAGCGGAGCAGCCCTCCCAGGTCTCCGGCACCGAAAGCGCCACCCAGGCGTAACACGGCGCCGGCGGTGCCGTCGCAGACGCGACTTCCATGACGTAAAACCCCGCAGCCCACGCCAGCGCCCATCTCGGGCGCGTTACGGGCGCGGGGTTTTGTCACCAGCGCACCGCGAAGCCGACATGCCGTGCACACGCAAGTCGGCTAGTCTGTAAAACCGTTCATCACGTACCTGCGCGCTAGGGTGCCGGTACAACAATCGTTCCACTACGAGGAGGATCGCCCCGCTATGGCGAACTACACCGCTGCAGATGTCAAGAGGCTCCGCGAGGCCACCGGCTCCGGCATGCTCGACTGCAAGAAGGCTCTCGAGGAGACCAACGGCGACTACGAGAAGGCAGTCGAGGTGCTGCGCATCAAGGGTGCGAAGGACGTCGGCAAGCGCGCCGAGCGCAACGCCCTTGAGGGACTTGTCGCCGTTCACGGCAACACGATCGTGGAGATCAACTCCGAAACCGACTTCGTTGCCAAGAACGCCGAGTTCAAGGAGGTCGCCCAGGAGATTGCGAAGGCGGCTTTCGCGTCGAAGGCTAACTCCCAGGAGGAGCTCGCCAACGCTGACGTCTCCGGTGAGACCGCGCACGACGTGCTTGAGCGCCTGTCCGCCAAGATCGGCGAGAAGCTCGAGCTGCGCCGCGCCCGCACACTTGAGGGTGACAACGTCGAGGTGTACCTGCACCAGCGCTCCGCTGACCTGCCGCCGGCCGTTGGTGTTCTCGTCGCCTACTCCGGCGACAACGCTGAGGCTGCGCACCAGGTTGCTCTCCAGATCGCTGCGATGAAGGCCCGCTTCCTCAAGCAGGAGGACGTGCCGGCCGACGTCATTGAGAAGGAGCGCGCCGTCCAGGAGGAGATCACCCGCAACGAGGGCAAGCCGGAGGCCGCGATCGCGAAGATCGTCGAGGGCCGCATGGGCGGCTTCTTCAAGGACGTCGTCCTGCTCGACCAGCCGTCGCTGTCCGACTCCAAGAAGCCCGTCAAGCAGTTCGCTGACGAGGCCGGCATCGAGATCACCGATTTCGTCCGCTTCGAGGTCGGCCAGGCTTAGCGCCTGCTTTTCGACGCCCACCGCACGGCGCCGGGATTGAGACATACGACAAACCCCGCTACGGCGGGGTTTTCGCATGCGCGCAGCCGTGGCAGCTCGTACCGGTCGGCGCGGTGCGGAAAGGCGCCGACTATGATCGTCGGTAGCCTATTCCTTGGTATGCAACCACGTTTTTAAGGAGCCTCGACGGTGACTGACGCAAACCCAACCAACACACACTCGGGCGGTTACAAGCGCGTAATGCTGAAGCTGGGCGGTGAGATGTTTGGTGGCGGCAACGTCGGGATCGATCCGGACGTCGTGGACAGCGTCGCCACGCAAATTGCAGAAGTTGCACGCTCGGGCACCCAGGTGGCGGTAGTGATCGGTGGCGGCAACTTTTTCCGTGGCGCCCAGCTGCAGCAGCGCGGGATGGACCGTGCACGCTCGGACTACATGGGAATGCTCGGCACGGTGATGAACTGCCTGGCGCTGCAGGACTTCCTGCAGCAAAAGGGCGTTGACTGCCGCGTGCAAACGGCCATTAACATGGCGCAGATCGCGGAGCCCTACCTCCCGCTGCGCGCCGCCCGGCACCTGGAGAAGGGTAGAGTGGTAATTTTCGGTGCCGGCATGGGGATGCCGTACTTCTCAACGGACACCACCGCAGCTCAGCGCGCGCTCGAAATCGGTTGTGACGTGCTGCTCATGGCGAAGGGTGTTGACGGAGTGTATGACGACGACCCGCGCACCAACCCCGCGGCCACCCTCTACAGCGAAGTCACTCCCCGCGAGGTCATTGAGAAGGGCCTCAAGGTCGCCGACGCCACGGCATTTTCCCTGTGCATGGACAACGACATGCCGATTTTGGTCTTCAACCTCCTCAAGGAGGGCAACATCGCTCGTGCGGTCGCCGGCGAGCGCATCGGCACGCTGGTGAAGTAGTGGCCGAGCGGGCCCGTACGCGCTGGTAGGTTAGTGGGGTAACGCTCCTTATTACGATGACAAACCCAAGGATGAACACATGATTGATGACGTTTTGCTCGACTCGGAAGACCGTATGTCCAAGGCTGTGGAGCACACCCGCGAGGAGCTCGTCTCCATCCGCACCGGCCGAGCCAACCCGGCGATGTTCAACGGCGTGGTCGCCGATTTCTACGGCGCGCCGACACCGATCAACCAGATGGCAACCGTCTCCGTCCCGGAGCCGCGCATGCTGCTGATCAAGCCGTTCGACATGTCCACGCTCAACGAGATCCTCAACGCGATCCGCAACTCGGACCTGGGTGTCAACCCCACCGACGACGGCCAAGTCATCCGCGTCACGGTCCCGCAGCTGACCGAGGAACGCCGCCGTGAGCTGGTCAAGCAGGCCAAGCAGAAGGGCGAGGAGGGCAAGGTCGCCATCCGCAACGTGCGCCGCCAGGGCATGGAGGCTCTGAAGAAGATCCAGAAGGACGGCGACGCGGGCGAGGACGAGGTCAAGACCGCTGAACAGGCTCTGGATAAGACGACGGCGCGCTACGTCGCCCAGGTCGATGAGATCGTCTCCAAGAAGGAGGCGGAACTGCTCGAGGTCTAGAGCCTCACCCGCCTTCCCTTACCCGCCGAACAGAAAGCCGCCGCCGTGACCTCCTCATTTGGTCAGAGCCCTCGCAAGGACGGGTCGACCCGCAGATTCAGGGCACCGAAGCCCAGAAACAGTGCCGGGCGCGACCTCAGCGACGCGATTTTGACCGGGTTGGTGCTCGGCGTGCTCGTCATTGTCGCGCTGATTATCGGCCCGCTCGGGTGGTACCCGCTCGTCGCAATCGCGGTGGGATTTGCGATGTGGGAGGTGCTTACGCGGCTGCGTGAGGCCGGGTTTGCGCAGCCGCGCACCCTGCTCGTCATCCTCGGGCAGGTGATTTTGTGGGCGTCGTACCCGTTCGCCTCCGGTGGCGCGCTAGGTGGCTTTGCTTTCGCGGTCCTCGTGCTTATGTATCACAGGCTCTTCCACCGGGGTCCGAACCTGAAACCGACGAACTACCTGCGCGATACCGCGGTAGGCATTTTCGTTCTCGTGTGGATCCCGCTGTTCGGCTCGTTCGCCGCGATGATCTCGATCATCGATGAGAGCGGGCTGCCGGGCCGCATGTTCATCCTCACCTTCATGCTCTGCGTGGTGGCGTCGGACGTCGGCGGATACGTTGCGGGCGTGATGTTCGGTAAGCATCCCATGGCGCCGGCGGTCAGCCCCAGCAAGTCCTGGGAGGGTTTCGCCGGGTCGCTGACCTTCGGCGTGATTACGGGCGTGCTCGCGGTTGAGTTCTTGATTCACGGCCCGTGGTGGGTCGGTATCGCGCTCGGGGCGGCGTTGGTAGTGTGTGCGACGATGGGCGATTTGGTGGAAAGCCAGTTCAAGCGCGAGCTGGGCATCAAGGACATGTCCACCCTGCTTCCCGGCCACGGCGGCATCATGGACCGTCTCGACGGCATGCTTCCCGCGGCGTCGGCGACCTACATCTTGCTCAACGCCGCTGCATTCCTCAGCGCGGCCTAGAGGCAAACAATTCGTAAAGTCCGCTTCAACGTGGGACACTGGTGGCCGTTATGAGCGATTTCCCGAAGATTCAGTTGCTGGCACCCAAGCGGGGGATGCCGCCGAAGCACTTTGCCGACTTAAGCAAGGAGGAGCGTATCGAGGCTTTGGCCGAACTCGGCCTGCCCAAATTCCGCGCGGACCAGATTGCGCGCCACTACTACGGCAAGTTCCAGGCCGATCCGCTGACCATGACCGATCTGCCGGAGAGCCAGCGCCAGCTGGTCAAAGACGCGCTGTTTCCGACGCTGCTGACGGAGATCCGTTCACTGGAAACCGACGAGGGCGATACGACCAAGACCCTGTGGCGGCTGCACGACGGGATCTTGCTGGAGTCGGTGCTGATGCGCTACCCCGACCGCGCCACTTTGTGCATCTCCTCGCAGGCGGGCTGCGGCATGGCGTGCCCGTTCTGCGCGACCGGCCAGGGCGGGCTCGACCGCAACTTGTCCACGGCCGAGATCGTCGACCAGGTGCGCGCGGCTGCGGCCCGGATGCACGCGGAGGGCTCGCGGTTGTCCAACATCGTGTTCATGGGAATGGGGGAGCCGCTGGCGAACTACAACCGCGTCGTCTCCGCGGTGCGCCAGATCACGCAGCCAACCCCCGACGGGTTCGGCATCTCGCAGCGTAACGTCACCGTCTCCACGGTGGGTCTCGCCCCGCAGATCCGCAAGCTTGCCGACGAAGGCCTGTCCTGCACCTTGGCGGTATCGCTGCACACGCCTGACGATGAGCTCCGGGACGAACTCGTGCCCATGAACAACCGCTTCTCAGTTGCTGACGTGCTCGAAGCCGCGAGTTACTACGCGGAGCAGACTGGCCGCCGCGTCTCCATCGAGTACGCGCTGATCCGCGACATCAACGACCACGACTTCAGGGCTGACATGCTGGGCAGGAAGCTCCACGACGCCCTGGGGTCTAAGGTTCACGTCAATCTCATCCCTCTAAATCCCACCCCAGGGTCGAAGTGGGACGCCTCGCCCCGAGCCCGGCAGGACGAGTTTGTCCGCCGTGTTATCGCGCAGGGGGTGACATGCACCGTGCGTGACACCAAGGGCCAGGAGATCGCCGCGGCCTGCGGGCAGCTCGCGGCGGAGGAGAAGACTGGCTAGTTGACAATGTTGGGTGTGGTCACCGCGCGCTGGGGCAGATAGGACCCGAGGATCTCACCAGCGTTGACTGTGTAGTGGTTCTGTCTCGGCAAGTACTCCAGCGTTGCTCGCTTAAAGCCTGACGCGGTGTTGTTGCACTCGTACTTGCTGGCGCTAACTTGGGTGTAGCCGCCCGCGCCGTTGTTGGAGCAGTAGTATTCAAACCCCTGCTTTGAGGCGGTCACGGCGTCGAAACCGTTCGGTGGAACACCCCACGCAGGCATGCCTTCGGTGCCATTATCATTGGCCCCTAGGACCCAGGAAATGGGGACGTCCCGCTTTTGCCGGTCGGAGGCGTTGGATTCGTGTCGGTAGCTGTACCACGAGGGCTTGCCGCCGCCACCGGTCAAGATCGCACCGGAGGTGATGTAGTTGGTGGCATTGGTGATGAAGTCGTAACCCAGGAACTCGGCTCCGCCAGAGTAGCCGTACCAGAAAATGTCAGAGCGGTTGATGTTCGGGTAATTCGGGTCCGCGATAACGCTGTCCACGAGCGACTCTAGATACGCCCGGTGCTCAGCACGCTCGGTGGCCTGCCACCATGTGTTGCTGGCCACATCCGGGGTGCGGGGGATGATGACCATCATGTTATTGGCAATCGCCTCGTCGGCGTACTCCCAGGTGGTAGTGCTGGCCTGGCCTCGGGTGTACTCACCTGCGCCATCGCCATGAAGCCGAATCAGCAATCCAACAGGCTTGTTCCAGTCGATGGAGTTGCCGCTGCGGTCGGTGGTGATGACGTGATATTCGCTCGCAATCGTCTTAACCTCACCCTGCCCGTTGAAGCGGCGGTTAGACGGGTTGTAGTCGTTCTCCATCGTGACTGATTGTGCGACATGCGGGACGAACCACGCGTTGGATGGAGCGCTGAAATCCTCGGTGGTCTGATCCGCTGTGGCTGGGTCGCCGTCTGAATAGACGAATCCGCTGCGAACTAGCCCGGGTGCAGGAGAGGGAGCCGTGGTGGACGTCTGTGAGGGTGCTGGGGCAGTAGACGAAGTTGGTGGGGTAGGTGAAGTGGGTGCGGCCGGCACTGTGGACGAGGGCGTCACAGGGTTCACTGAGGTTGGTGTCGGCCGAGGCGTACTCGGAGCCTGGTTGTCCGTGGTAGGTACTTGCGTAGTCGGGCGCTGCGAGGATCTTGGGTAGCGATCAAAGTGCCGGTGGAAGAACTCCCGGAACCACGCGTAACGGGATTCGCGCCGCTCGCGAAAATCCGATCGGTCACGATGTGACGCGGATAGATTGTACGACGATACAGCAGAGGCTTCGAGTCAAGGGCCCACGCCTCCACTAACCGTGTGGGCTTGAGCGGCCGCGACCGGAGTACTGGTTAGAGAAATTGCGAGGACTAGACCAGCTAGCGCACTTACGCCTATTCTTGACATGAGGGACCCTTCGCCTAGAACTTGGATTGAAGACAGACGACTTTTCTCGAGCTGCCAGAAGAGACCGTAACCTAGATGAGACCAAAGTGTGAGACGTGTCTACAAATTTATGAAAATTCCAGGACTATCCAATAATAGAAGTGGGTTTATGTGAGTTTTGTGTGAAAAGACCACCTTTTGGAGGGGGTCGTGGCTTAGTAGTTACGTCGTTGCGTGGTTACACAAGCCGGTAGCCGGAACCGCGGATCGTTTCAACTTTCTCCGCACCGATCTTCTTCCGCAGGGCGCGAACGAAAACGTCGACAACGTTGGATCCGGGGTCAAAATCCATTCCCCACACCATGCTAAGAAGCTGCGCGCGGGAGAGTATTTGGCCCGGGTGGCGCATCAGTGTTTCCAGCAAGCCGACCTCGCGCCGCGAAAGATCTTTCCAGGTGGATCCCACCTTGACTCTCTGTGTACGCAGATCCAGCGTGAGATCCCCACGGGACAACCTGAAACCACCGTCTGTCGGGGAGTCTTCCGAGCTTGCTGCTCTATCTGCCAGCCGGAGTCGCACTCTGGCGAGGAGCTCGGCAAACTGAAAAGGCTTCGGCATGTAATCGTCCGCGCCACCTTCGAGGGAGCGAATCCGGTCTTCAATGTTGGTTCGGGCAGTGAGCACAATGATGGGCAGGGTCTCGCGCAAGGCCCGCAGCTGCTCGAGGACGTCGGCACCGTCCATGTGGGGAAGCCCCAGATCTAAGACCATGAGGTCGTAGTCGCCTGTTCGTGCTGACGAGAACGCAGCGGGACCGGAGTCGACCACGTCACAGGCGTACCCGGCGGAACTGAGACCTCGGATGATAAAATCGGCGATGCCGCGGTCATCCTCGGCGATCAGAATTCTGCTCATTGTCTTCCTCACTACTGTGTTTCTTTTCAGGGTTTCACTTCTGGGTTTCACTTTCGAGTTCCACTGGTGCGGGAATCTCAAGTACGAAGATTGATCCGAGGCTGATAGTCGAATCAACGTAGGCACGCCCCCCGTGCGCTTCCGCAATTGCTCGCACGATGGACAGGCCCAGACCGGCGCCCTCAGGTCGCGCGGTGGAGGTTTTCGCTTCTCCCCGCGAAAAACGTCCGAACAAGGACTCCCGCTCGGCTTCCGGGATGCCAGGGCCGTGATCGCGCACCCAGAGTTTGAGGGTGCGTGCAGCGCCCTCACCAGAGAATTCAGATCCGATGTCGATCGTGTCTTCGGTGTAGCGCAGCGCATTGCCATAAAGCTCGAGAATCGCCTCGGTGACCCGCTGCCCGTCGAGCGCTACCGTGCCTTCGGCGACGTCCATGAGCCGAACGCGGTCACTGATAGTGGAAGCCTTGTCGTCGATGTCGATCATGAGCTCGGCGACGTCCACCTCAAAGATGTGGAGGAAATCACCCGCGTCGGCGACGGAGAGGGTCAGCAGATCATTGACCATCCTGGCCATTCTGTCGAGTTCCGTGGTGGCCAACTCGATCGAACGAGCGCGTTCCTCAGGTGGAGAGGATTCGAGCAGCTCAAGCTGTCCGCGAACGACTGTGATGGGTGTGCGTAGTTCATGGCCAGCGTCATCAACGAAGGTGCGCTGCTCCCGGTACGCCGATTCGAGGCGGTCGAGCATGGCGTTAAACGTCATCGCCAGGTGCGCGATCTCATCGTTGCTGCTGACAGGGACTCGCCGCGTCAGGTCGGTGTTGGTGATTTGCGACACGGCATCTCTAACGTTGCGCACTGGGGCGATGATCTGGCCTGCGATGAGCCAAGCGATAAGAACAGATGCGCCTAGGCCCCCGAGCGCAAGTAGGGAGATCAGTCGCAGGTCTGCGTTGACAGCACTGCGCAATTCCCCGGTGAAGAAAACCACGGCGAAGTGTGCCGGAGGTTGGCTGGGATCACCTTCAATGTCCGCTCGACCCCAGAAGGCTGGGCCGCGCAGCGGGTCGTCGATAACACCAGAAGGTTCGGGGGAGGTGAAAACCTCACGCACCACGGAGTCGTTCGCTAAAAGCGGACCGGGGTGTTCACCATTGAGAGCGGACAAATCCATCTGGATGAGCTGGCCGTCGCTGTACCCGATGATTGACTCGTTAGGGTCCGGGATCTGGCGGGAAAGGTACACCTCAATGAGACGGTGTGCGGAGGTGAAGGGCTCGGCAGTTACAGGGTCGGTACCGTCGACAGCAAAGCGCCGAAACTCTTCGATTTCCTGCTCGACTGCGGCGTTGGCGTTGTCGGCAACTTGTGAGAGCAGCACGGAACGGGTGATTACCAAAACGCTGGACAGCGCCACGAAGACCACGGCGGTGATCCACATAACGATGCGCCAGCGAAGTGAGGTTCGGCGACTAGTCGTCATCCCAGTCGTCGTCGTCCCAATCGTCATCATCGTCCCAGTCGTCGTCCCAGTCATCGTCGTAACTCTGGTAGCTTAGCGGCGGCTGGGGGGCGGGTGCGGGCGCTGGTGCGATTGCGGGCGGAGCGACGTTGGCTTGGCCGGGGTTGGCGGCCGGAGGCGCGGGGGCAGGCTTGACTCGGTCATCGTCGTCGCGGCCGTCATCATCGTAGCGGTCGTCGTCGTCGCGGTCGTCGTCATCGTCGCGTTGCGACGCCGGTGTTCCAGCCGCCGGCGCCCCCGACGGGTCACCGGGAGTGGCGTTACCGACAGAGATCGTCGCGTTGGAGGGGTCGATGGAGGGGGGTTGATTGTTTCCGGCAAAGGCCATCCCGCCAAGACCTACGACCCCGAGGAGCGCGAGAATACCAACGAGAGGAGCGAACTTTCTGACTGTGGACTGATGTGATTCTGGTGTTTGGGTCATAACTCTAAGTCTCTATCCCTTCCGTAAAACAGTGGTGAAATTAGTATGAGGGTTTCTTCATCTTGCTATTGCCACGAAATCATGACTCCCGCGTGTACTGGCGGCGCACGGTCTCCTCTCTACGGCCCGAGATGGCGCATCCCAGCATGAGGAGGCGGAGGGTGCGTTCCGCGGCGTCGATAAGCAACTCGCGACCGTCCCTGACGGCATCCTCTATCGCCATGGGAACGTTCATGATGGAGGCGATCGCGCCGATGCCCACGTCATGGACCTGCGGGGCGCCGCGTCCCAGGGAACCGGCCAGGGCGAGGACGGGAACCCCGGTGACTTGGGCGCGCCGTGCAATCTCTGCGGGGACTTTCCCGCGAGGAGTCTGGAAGTCGATCGCACCCTCAGCGGTGACGATGAGGTCCGCCTCCGCGATCAGGGCGTCGAGGTCGGCTGTGCCCGGGAGGTCACCGAGAAGAACGTCAAAACGGTCGCGCGCGGTGGCACCTAAAGCCATCAACCCAGCGCCGAGTCCGCCGGAAGCTCCGGAGCCGGCACCGAGGTGAAGATCGGCCTTGGGTGTGAACGTGTGATTCAACAGATCCGCCCAGTGGTTCAGCGCGTCGCTGAGCACATCCACCTGGCTGGGAGACGCGCCCTTCTGGGGGCCGAAGATGTGCGCGACACCCGTCGGGCCCGTGAGTACGTTGTGGACGTTGCAGGCCAGCGTGATGTCCACCTCAGCTAAGCGGGGGTGCAAGCCGTCGGTGCAGATCTTGGCGGCTCGTGCCAGCTCGGCACCACCCGCACCGATCTCTTCGCCGGTGTTGTCGAGGATGCGGGTGCCGAGTGCAGATAGCGCTCCCGCACCGCCATCGGACGTGCCCGAGTCGCCGCAGCCGACTACGATGCGGTCGACACCGGAGTCGAGTGCTTCAGCGATGAGCTCACCGACGCCACGCGTGGAGGTTGCGGTGGGATCGCGCAGGTCGTGGGGTACCAGGCTTAAACCCGCCGCCGAGGCCATCTCGAGCACGGCCACGGATTGTTCCGGAAACTCCAGCCACGTTGCGGTCACCGGTTCGCCGACCGGGTTGGTCACCTTGGTTGTATGGGTGAGGCAACCGGGTTGCTTCGCTAAGATCTCCACGGTCCCTTCACCCCCGTCTGGTACGGGATATAGGTCTATGCGTACTCCTGGGAGTACCCGACGGATGCCGGCGGCGATGGACTCCGCGACGTCGACAGCCGAGAGGGATTCCTTGAATCCGGAGGGGGCAATGAGGACGCGTTCGGGAAGGTACATGGTCATAATGGGTTCTCTCCTTAAGAAAGGGGGTTAGAGGAAAAGGGGCAAACCAAGAAACGGCCAGACGGCGAAAGCAAAGAATGCCGTGACCGCAATGTGCATCGGCGCCAGAAGAGCGGAGATGCGCAGCAGGTCAGTCGCGTCATAGTAGGGGTTGGCGTCGTCGCCCCGAAAGATAGCCAAGGGCTTCGCGGAGGCGGGGAAGCTATGGCAGAACCCCGCAGCAGCGGTAGAAATGAAAGCGGCCGCGGCAGGATTTACCCCCACGGTCGGGGCAATGGCGATCACGATCGGGACTAGGACTGCAGAACGCGCTGAGCGTGATTGGATAACCAGGTGCGCCGCGCTCGACAGCGCGATTACCGCCAGCACAAACACCCAACCGGGGACGGCGGGGGTGAGCCAGGAGGTAAGCAAATCAGCGGCCCCGGAACTGATCAGCGCCTGGCTGATCGCAATGGTCGCAGCCATAAACAGCAACAGCGACCACGGTACCTTCTTCACCGTCGTCCCCAACTCTTCGGTGCCGAGGTAGGGGGAGGTGACAAGCAGAGCCCCGAGAACAGCCACCATGGCTGGGGGAACGCCGTGCACCGGCTCGGTGAACCACAGCAGAACGGAGACGGCAAGGATGGCGACTGCCCTCTTCTCCGCGGAGCTGAGGCGTGCTGGCAGTGAGTCACCGCCGGCTAGTGCTTCCCGAGTGATACTCAGTTCGCAGCGGCGCTGACTCGGTGTCGAAAGCGCGATCAAGATGATCTCCGCCGCGAGGTGGGAGGATACCAGCGCTAAGGGCAGCCCCAGCACCATCCACCGCGTAAAGGTAAAGCCAGCCATGCCAGCGCCGGCCAGGATCTGATCGGCGATCAGGTGTGCGCCCGCGCCAATTAACGACGCCACAGCCGAGAGCAAAACAACCGACGGCAGTGCAATGGCGAGCACGCGCGATAGCCATCCCGGCACGACCCCGGCGAGGGCCGCGAACACGGGCAGAACCAGGGCGGCGCGACCACTGGTCGCGGGCACGGCGAAGGCGGTGCACACCACGGCAAGAGTGAGCAGGTGCACCAGCACCCGTGGCGAAGTCACGCCAGCGCTCAGCGCCACCGCCGCGCGCACCGCCACGCCCGACGTGGTCATGGCTGAAGCGATGATAAATGCTCCGATGAGCAGCCATACAATGTCGTGCCCAAGCGGGGCGAAGAGGTCATCAACGTCGATGACTCCGATGATGACCAGAATGCTGGCCGCGCCGAGGGCGACGAACGTGTCCGAGACTGAGCTGAAGATCCACAGCCACACGGCAGCCGCGAACACGACCAGCGTAGCGCGAGCGTCCGGTGGGACGGACTCCGGCAGCGGCGCCAGCCACAGCAAAAGAATCAGAGCGGCCAGGAGAGACTTCACTATCTGTGCAGGGGTCAGTGCCTTGACATCCGGGAGCGCAAGCTGGCGCGGAGCGGGCGCGTGCAGGGATGGGGGAGGGGTAGTGGCGACCCTGTAGTCAGGGCCATGAATGTGTTTACTCATGGGCTGGCGCCCCCGGCAGGTCAAGTCCGATGATGGTGCCCAGGCCATTCGTTGACTGCGCCCAAGCACTTCCACCGTGTGCGTCGGCCACGCAGCGCAGCAGGACAAGATTGGCTTGACGCCCTTCAGGTCGTGTCTCGTCCGGCTGCCAGTTCAGCAGGGCTTTCAACTGGGCCGGGTCACACCCGACGCCACGCTCACGCACCCACAGTGACAATCCGTGCTCCTTGGTCTCCACGCCCAGCTCCACCGGCGTGGATAGCGCAGCGCAAAACCGCGCCGCCTCGGTCATGCTCAGCCCCACTGCGTTTACGTCAAGGGTGACCGCGCTCGATTCGCTTGCGGACGCGACCAGTGTCACCGGCACGCCCGCAGCGGCAATGTGTTCCTGTACGCGGCGTCCGACGTCATGCGCAGGCATGGTCACCATCTGGTTCGTGTCACGCGATCCCACAGTCAGCGAACCGAGAGCGCTCAACGTAGCAAGGGTGCGCGTGCCCTCCTCCGCCAACTCTTGTGGATCCGCCCCGCCGCGAACCCGATTGAGCCAGTCGCGCAGTTGGATGTGTAGGCGCGCAAGTATTCCACGGTAGGCATCATCGGCGGCGTCGATACGCTCCAGCAAAGTGTTGAAGGTACGCGCCAGATCCACGGTGTCGGCATCTCCGTTGTCGGGGAGGGGGACCCGCTGGCCGTGGCTGCGCGAATCCAGCCCGACGGCAGCTTCGCGGACCTGGCGAACGGGGTTGAGTAGACGCCCCGCGACGAACCACGCGAGCGCCAGGGCCAGCAGAAGGGAGCCAAGGCTGATCAGCGTGATCGAGCGCAGGTTGGCGGCGACGCTGGCGCGCGCAGTGTCGGTAAACCGGGCGATGAGAAGGGCGGTGTCAGTGCCCTCCACACCTACGGTGGCCCAGTGCACCGGCCCCAGCTCGGGATCATCGTAGATGCCGGACGCGGCGGGGTTTTCCAGAGCCGAGGTGACAAGCGGTTCGCCCGCCTGCAGCGGGCGGGGGATGTTGGCCATCTGAATGATCTGATCGCCCGAGACCCCGACGAGTGCCTCATTATCACCCGGGATCTGTCGCGCCAGGAAAACCTGCAACAACCGTTCCGGGCTCTCGAACTCCTGCGAAGTTTCCGGATCCCGCCCCTCGGCCGCGAAGGTGGTGAACTCCCGCGCCTCCTGGACAACGTCCGCATTCGCCTGCTCCGTTACCGCATTGAGCAGGACAGTGCGCGTAGTCAACAAAATGATGGCGAGTGTCAGCGCCATCAGCGCGATGAACCACGCCACGATACGCCTGCGGAAAGACTGAAACGCAGTGGGAGTGGTCGGTGTGTGTACAAGGGACGTAGACATACAAACCATCGTCTTCACATGGGGTGAAACCTCCATGAAACGGAGATGAGAAAGCTTTCATGAACGAAAAAACCGGCTGAGAACATCTCGTCTCAGCCGGCTAAAGAGCAACTCGCTATTAGTGGGTTGCTTCCTTGACCACGGTCACACCCTCGCTGATCGCGACCGGGTCGTTGTCGTGCGAGTGATCCTTGGGAGCGCGCAGGTGGCGAACGCGGTCCGGATCAATATTAAGGGCGCGAAGATCGTTATCCTCCAGGTCCTCGTACACACCGGAGAGCGTGCGCTGGTCGTAGGCCCAGTCGCGCTCCTGGTAGCCGACTGGCTTGTTGCGGGCGGTGACGGTGCGGACCTGGCTCAGGCGCGGGCGGACCGCAAACAGGATGAGGCCGATGGCGATGAGCGCGGCGAGCGACACCAGCCAGATCGTCTCGACGTGACCCTGGTGGTTGCCGAAGTTGAAACCGATGAGGAAGGCGACGGAAATCCAGCCGGCGATCTGGATGGCACCGGGAGTCAGCTCGCTCCAACCGAACTTGGCGGAAGGCACGTCTGCCTCGGAAACGCCGTTGTAGACCTGGGGTTCCTTTTCCTTCGCGTGGGTGGCCACAGCTTTCTCCTTACACGTTACTGATATTGCTCTTAATCATGTCATAAGGAGGTTGGAGTTGGCGATTGAATACCCCTAAATCGTGCGTTGTTTGCCACAATGTCTCATTATGGGTTCGATAAAACAGGTCGTCATTTTAGGCTCGACCGGCTCCATTGGCACGCAGGCCTTAGAGGTGATTGCGGACAACCCCGACACGTTTCGGGTCGTTGGCATTGCGGCGGGGGGTAGCGATCCGGAGGCCGTCGTCAAGCAGGCGCGGGAGCTGGGGCTGAAACCCTCGCAGGTGGCAGTGGCGAAGCCCGAGGCCGCGCGCGAGGTGTCTGCGGCACTCGGCGGGGACGTGGCGACGGATGCCGAGCAGCTCGTGCGCTCGCAGCCCGCGGATACCGTGCTCAACGCGCTCGTCGGATCGCGCGGGCTCGCGTCGACGCTGGCGGTGATCGACACGGGGGCGACCCTCGCCCTGGCGAACAAGGAGTCGCTGGTGGCGGGCGGGGAAATTGTCACGCGCCGCGCCGCGCCCGGCCAGATCGTGCCCGTGGACTCGGAGCATTCCGCCATGGCCCAGTGCCTACGCTCCGGAACCCGCGGCGAGGTTGCGCGCTTTGTGCTCACCGCCTCCGGCGGGCCGTTCCGCGGCCACACGCGCGAGCAGATGTGGGATGTCACGCCCGAGCAGGCGGCGGCGCACCCAACGTGGTCGATGGGGCAGATGAACACACTGAACTCGGCGACTTTAGTGAACAAGGGCCTCGAGCTCATCGAGGCATCGCTGATGTTCGACATCGCGCCTTCGCTTATCGACGTCACCGTGCACCCGCAGTCCATCATCCACTCCATGGTCACCTACGTCGATGGCGCGACGATCGCCCAAGCCTCGCCGCCGTCGATGAAGCTGCCGATCTCCCACGCGCTAGCCTGGCCCGAGCGCGTCGAGGGGGCGCAGGCCGCGCTCGACTTCGCCGATGCGATGGAGTGGACGTTCGAACCCCTCGACGACACGGCGTTTCCGGCCGTTCGCCTCGCGCGTCAGGTCGCAGAGGCGGGCCAGGGATATCCCGCGGTGTACAACGCGGCCAACGAGGAGGCCGCGGCGGCGTTTTTAGAGGGGCGCATCCGCTTCCCACAGATTGTCGATGTCATCGCCGACGTGCTCGATGGCGCTACTGAGTTTGCCAACTACCCGTCGGACCGGGAGGCGACCTTCGATGATGTGATCGCCATCGAGTCCGAGGCGCGCCGCCGCGCAACCACCCGGGTCGCTGCGCTGAGCGAGGGAAGCCGACGCTAGTGGGCATCATCGGCATCATCATTTTTGCCATCGGCATCGCGGTGTCCATCGCGCTGCACGAGGCGGGCCACATGTTCACGGCCCGCGCCTTCGGGATGCGCGTGCGACGCTACTTCATCGGCTTCGGCCCGACGCTGTGGTCGGTCAAGCGCGGGCACACCGAGTACGGCATCGCCGCCCTGCCCCTCGGCGGGTTCTGCGACATTGCCGGGATGACGGCCGCCGAGCCGCTCACCCCCGAGGAGCGTCCCTTGGCCATGTACGCCAAGCCCTGGTGGCAGCGAGTGGCCGTGATGTCGGGCGGGGTGATAGCCAACATTCTCATCGCGGTGGTGATCACCTATTTCGTCGCCGTCTTCGCGGCGATTCCCAACCCGTACGCGGACCGCACCCCGCGCGTCGGCGAACTGACGTGCACCGCCGACCAGATCGACGCCCAAACGCTTGCGCAATGCACGGGAGAGGGGCCAGCGGCGCGCGCCGGGGTGCGCGTCGGCGACCAACTCGTCGGCGTCGACGGTCGCCGAGTGGATACGTTCGCCGAGCTGCGTGATTACGTGATCCAGCGGCCGGGCGAGACCGTCACCCTCGAACTGCGCCGCGGCGACGAGCGGCTATCCGTTCCGGTCGAGCTCGACGCCGTGCAGCGGCTCAGCCCGACGACCGGTGAGTCGTTTGCCGCGGGTGCGATCGGGCTGGCCAACGCCCCGGTGGAAAACCCCATGGCCTCCTTCGGCCCGCTCGAGGCAGTGCCGGCGACGCTGACGTTTACCGGCCAGATGATGCGCGCCACCGTCGAGGGCATTCTCGCTTTCCCGGCCAAGATCCCGGGCGTGGTGGCCTCCATCTTCGGTGCCGAGCGCGACGTCACCGGCCCCGTCAGCGTGATCGGAGCGTCGCGGGCCGGCGGCGAGCTGGTCGAGCGCAGCATGTGGGAGGTCTTCTGGATGATGCTCGCCTCCCTGAACCTTTTTCTTGCCCTGTTTAACTTGATTCCGCTGCCGCCTCTCGACGGCGGGCACATCGCGGTGATTTTTTGGGAGAAACTCCGCGACCTTGTCCGCCGCGTGCGCGGCCTCGGGCCGGGCGGCCCGGTGAACTACGACAAGCTGATGCCGGTGACGTACTTCATGGCCAGCCTGCTGCTTGTCGTGGGTGTGTTCGTCATGGTTGCGGACGTGGTCAACCCAGTCCGGCTATTCGGGTAGCGGTGCTAGAGTAGGCGAACATGAACATGCCTATCGGTCTTGGTCTCCCTGAAGGTCCGCCCCCCACCCTCGCGCCGCGTCGCAAAACACGCCAGCTGATGGTGGGCAAGGTCGGGGTGGGCTCCGATTACCCGATCACGGTGCAGTCGATGACCACCACCAAGACTCATGACATCAACGCCACCCTGCAGCAGATCGCGCAGCTGGCCACCTCGGGATGCGACATCGTCCGTGTGGCCTGCCCGAAGACAGTGGACGCTGAGGCGTTGCCGGCGATCGCGGCCAAGTCCCCGATTCCGGTTATTGCGGACATTCACTTCCAGCCGAAGTACATCTTCGCCGCCATCGACGCGGGCTGCGCCGCCGTGCGCGTCAACCCGGGCAACATCAAAGAGTTCGACGGCCGTGTCAAGGAGGTGGCCAAGGCGGCGGGGGATGCGGGCATTCCGATCCGCATCGGCGTCAACGGCGGCTCCCTGGACAAGCGCCTCTTGGAGAAGTACGGCAAGGCCACCCCGGAGGCGCTGGTGGAATCGGCCATCTACGAGGCCGGATTGTTCGAGGAGTATGGCTACGGCGACATCGCGATCTCGGTGAAGCACTCCGACCCGGTGCTCATGGTTGAGGCGTACCGCCAGCTCGCGGAGGCCACTGACTACCCGCTGCACCTCGGCGTGACCGAGGCGGGCCCGCTGATGATGGGCACGATCAAGTCGTCCGTTGCTTTCGGCGCTTTGCTGTCGCAGGGCATCGGCGACACGATTCGCGTATCCCTGTCGGCGGATCCGGTGGAGGAGATCAAAGTCGGCGACCAGATCCTGCAGTCGCTGAACCTGCGCCCGCGCAAGCTCGAGATCGTTTCCTGCCCCTCGTGCGGCCGCGCCCAGGTCGATGTGTACACGCTTGCCGAGGAGGTCACCGCGGGCCTGGAGGGCATGGAGTTCCCGCTGCGCGTTGCCGTGATGGGCTGCGTTGTCAACGGTCCCGGCGAGGCGCGCGACGCGGACTTGGGCGTCGCCTCGGGCAACGGCAAGGGCCAGATCTTTGTCAAGGGCGAGGTCGTCGAGACCGTCCCGGAGTCCAAGATCGTGGAGACACTCATCGCCCACGCCATGCGTATCGCCGAGGAGGAGGGCCTCGAGGAGATCGCGGGCGCGAAGGCGGAGGTCAAGGTTACCCGCTAGACAATCGCTCATTGTAGCGTGGCAGCGCCGGAAGTGGTTTCCGGCGCTGTAGCTTTTTCAACCATGAATCGCCTCGCCTCGCTGCTCGCCGTGGCGGCAATGTGTTGCGGTGCGCTCTCGGCATGCACTCCACGACCCAACGACGCCGAGCCGACCGCGGCCTCGTTCGTGGAGGCGATCGCCGGGCAAGACTACGAGGCGCTCAGCGAGCTTGTCGACGACCCCACCACCGCGACCGACTCCATCAGCTCAACGTGGGACGGCCTTCAGGCGCAGGGCGCTGACATCACCCTGCGGGAGGTCACCCAGCAGGACAATGTGGCGACGGCGACCTACACGGTCGACTGGGTCCTGCCCAGGCAGCGCAGCTTCGCCTACGACGCGCAGATGACCCTGACCCAGACCGGCGGCGAGTGGACCGTGCGGTGGCAACCCTCCGTGCTGCATCCGCGGCTCGGAGCTCACCAGCACTTGGAACTGCGCGCCGTTGAAGCGCAGCAGGCGAGCGTGGTCTCCTCTGACGGCGCGCAGTTGCTTACGCCCGGCGTGGCCTACCGGGTGCTGGTGGACACGTCAGCGATGGCGTCGGCACGCGAGGCGGCGAGCCGAATCTCGACGACGCTGGCCGAAGCACACCGGGCGGACGAGTCCGTGCCGACGCGCGACGCCGCGCAGCTGGAAAGCGAACTGAGCGCGGCATCAGGCACGTACTCGGCCGCGGTTGTGCCGAAAGCTGCGCAACCCATCGTGGCGGGGGCACTCGGCGACGTGGCCGGGGTGCGCCTCAACGAAGAGGCGGCGATGGTCAACGCGGACCCGACCTTTGCGCCCGACATCATGGCGCGCGTCGGGGAACTCGTGCGCGACGACCTCGAAGGCACAGCGGGCTGGAACATCAGTATCGTCAATCAGCACGGCGCGGCGCTGGAAGAGATTGCCGGCCAGGAACCCGAGCCCGCCCCGGCGGTTGAGGTGAGCCTGGATCACACCGTGCAACGCGCCGCGGAAAAAGCACTCGAACCCTTGGCGGGGCAGCAGGCGATGATCGTTGCGATTCGACCCTCGACAGGCGGTGTGCTCGCCGTGGCGCAGACCCCGGCCGCCGACCGCGACGGAAACATAGCCACGATGGGCCAGTACCCGCCGGGATCGACGTTCAAGATCATCACCGCCGCCGCAGGGCTCGAAAACCAGGGGCTCACCCCCGCTTCAACGGTCCCGTGTCCGGGAACGATGAATATCTACGGCAGGGTAGTGACCAACTACGCGGGCTTCTCGCTCGGCAATGCGCCCCTGGAGCAGGCGTTCGCGCGCTCGTGCAACACCACGTTCGCGGATATCTCCACCAAGCTGGAACCGGGCCAACTCGCGGAAGTCGGCAAGCAATTCGGCCTGGGGCTGGATATGGAGATCCCCGGGCTCGACACCATCACCGGCTCGATCCCGGTTGGCGAGGAACCGCTCGACCGCACCGAGGCCGGCTACGGGCAGGGCCGCGACCTTGCCAGCCCCTTTGGGATGGCGCTTGTCGCGGCGACGGCGGCGCGCGGTTCGATGCCCGTGCCCTACCTCGTCGACGGGGAAACCACGCAGGCTACGCCCACCGAGGCGCCGGCGCCTGAAACGATAGCCCAGCTGCAGCAGATGATGTCGGCCGTGACCTCGCCGGGCGGCACCGCGGCGGGGATGAGCGCGGCCGGTGACATCCGCGGCAAGACGGGAGAGGCCGAGATTAACCAGGGCTCGCACGCGTGGTTCACCGGCTACCGGGCCGACGATGACATTGCCTTTGCCACGCTCATCGTGCTTGGCGGTGGTTCGCAAGCGGCCGTGGCCGCAACTGACCGCATGCTTGTCAACATCGATCAGGCTAGGGCTGGCGGAGGCCAGGTCTAAAACAGTGGGGACTACCATTGCTCACATGAGTCAACGCGCAATGATCCAGCCAGGAAAACCCACCCCGATTCGCACGGTGCCCGATTCAATCGAGCGCCCGGAGTACGCGTGGCGTGACTCGGTCCAGGAAAACGTGGGCGAGCCGTACGTCCAGAGCGCTGAGACCATCGAGAAAATGCGCGAGGCGAGCACCATCGCCGCCGACGCTCTTCAGGCAGCGGGCGCCGCCGTCGCGCCGGGAGTGACCACCGACCACATTGACCGGGTCGCGCACGAGTACATGCTCGATCACGGTGCCTACCCGTCCACGCTGGGGTACCGCGGGTACACCAAATCCTGCTGCGTGTCGCTCAACGAAATTGTCTGCCACGGCATCCCCGATACCACGGTGATCCAGGACGGTGACATCGTCAACATCGATGTCACCGCCTATAAAAACGGTGTCCACGGCGACACCAACGCAACTTTTTTGGCGGGTGAGGTCTCCGAGGAGCACCGCCTTTTGGTCGAGCGCACCGAGGAAGCCATGATGCGCGGGATCAAGGCGGCGAAACCGGGCCGCGAAATCAACGTCATCGGGCGAGTCATCGAGTCCTACGCCAGGCGCTTCGGCTACAACGTGGTCACGGACTTCACCGGCCACGGAATCGGTACGACCTTCCACAACGGGCTCGTCGTGCTGCACTACGACTCCGATGCCCACCGCGATGTCCTGCAGCCGGGAATGACGTTGACCATCGAGCCGATGATCAACCTCGGGGACCTCGCCTACACCATCTGGGACGATGGGTGGACCGTGCAAAACAACGACGGCAAGTACACGGCCCAGTTCGAGCACACCATCTTGGTCACGCAAGACGGCAACGAGATTCTGACGCTGCCCAGCACGGCCAGCTAGCCAGCGGTTCAGACCTCGGGAAAGTCCAGATCCAGACCCAAAATCGCGTTCTCCGTGACCTCGGACAGTGCCGGGTGGATCCAGTACTGGCCGCGGGGCACGGTGCGCAGGTCAATGCCGTAGGCGATAATCGTTATCATCTGCTGGATCAGCGTCGACGCCTGCGGGCCCATGTAGTGGGCACCGAGGAGCTTTCCGCTCGCCCGGTCGGCGACGAGCTTGACCACGCCCGTCGTGTCTTCGAGCGCCCACCCGTAGGCCACGTCGCCGTAGTTTTGCAGCTTGACGGTCACGTCGAAACCGGCTTCGACGGCCTCGCGCTCGGTCATCCCGACTGTGGCGATCTGCGGGTGGGTGAACACGGCGAAGGGCACGTGGTCGTGCGGCATGGGCACCATGTTGTCGGGGTTGAGAATGTTGTGGCGCACCGCCCGCGTTTCCGCGTTCGCAACGTGCTTGAGCTGGAACGGTGAGGAGATGTCGCCGAGTGCCCACACGCCCTCAACGGAGGTGCGGCCGAACTCGTCGACGGCAACCTGGGTTCCGTTGGCGGCAATTCCCCCGGCCTCGAGGTTGAGGCGGTCGCCGTTGGGCACGCGGCCCATCGCGATGAGGAGTTTCTCGGACGTCACGGTGGAGCCGTCGTCAAGCGTGAGCGTGGCTTCGTGCTCATCGCCTGCGGCGCTGACCACCGTGCGGCCCTTGTGCACCTCGTAGGTCGCATCCGCGATGTCGTTGAACGCTTCGGTGATGTCGCTGTCGAGGCTGCGCAGGAAGGGGGAGCGGTTCACAATGCGCACGTGGGTGCCCAGGGACTGGAAGATGTGAGCGAACTCCATCGCGATGAAACCGCCGCCGAGTATGGTGAGGCTTTCCGGCTGGCGTTCAAGGCGCATGATGTCGTCGCTGGTGTGGAAGGCAACACCGGTCGCCCAGTCGGGGACGAAGGGGCGCGCGCCGGCAGCGATGATGATGGTGTCGCCGCTGATAACCTTTTCCTCGTCTCCCTGGCCCGTGACCAGGGTTTTCGGCCCGCTAAACGACGCCCTCCGGTCGTAGACATCAACGTTGGCGCTCGCCTCGCTGCGACGGAATTCCTCCCCGCCGGCGGCGATAAGGTCGATGCGGTTGGTGAAGATGCGCTCGGTGATGGCCTTCCAGTCGGCGCCGTTGAAGGATGCGTCGATCCCGAGGCGGGACGCGTGGGCGGCGTCGAAAGCCGTGTCCGCGGCGAGGACGAACATCTTCGTCGGGATGCAGCCCGCGTTCATGCAGGTGCCTCCGAATTTGTTCTCCTCGATGATGGCGATCGACCAGTCGTCGAAGTCCGGCGTGGGAATGGAGTTACCGGAGCCGGCGCCGATGATGATCAGGTCGTAGTGGGCATCGATGCCTGCGGTGTGGTTCATTAAACGTTCATCTCCATGTCGGGGTGTGAATCGGTCAGGGCGTCGAGCCAGGCGTCGGTAGCTGCGAAGGCGGCCTCTCTCGCGTGGCGTTCAGAGAGGAAGACGTCGTGGCGGGCGCCCTCGATCACCTGTGTTTCGCTTGTGTCGCTGAGTGTGGGCGCCCACTTCTGAATCTGGGCGACGTCGAGCACGGTGTCGGCCGTGTCAGCGGCGGGGGAGTACGGTTTGCCCAGGTACGAGTGCGACGAGCACAGGGTCAGCGTGGGCACCCCGGTGTCGATTCCGTCGTGAATGAGCTTCTGGCCCTGGAAAACCGCGCGCAGCCAGCCGAGGTACTTGCGGTGGCCCTCGACCGGTTTGAACGTGGTGTCAAAGGTCCACTCGCCGTGTGCCGTGGCCGAGATGGATTGGCCGTAGGTGCCCACACCGGTGTTCGGCAGAGGTAGCGACGGAAAGCGTTTGCCCAGTGCGTTGACAACGGGGCGCATGATCGCCACAGTCGGGCGCGAGAACTGCATATCCAGCCAGGGGCTGTTGAGGATGATCCCGCGGATCGTCTCGTGGACGCGGGGATCGTTGCGGCGGACATCGTCCGCCCACAGCGGCACGATCAGCCCGCCGGTGGAGTGCGCGAAGGGGATGATCTCACCGTGGCGGGAAGTGATCAGCTCCGCGGCGAGCGTGAGTTCCGGGAAGTACAAGCGCAGGTCGGTGATGTAATGCCAGCGGCCGTTGCCCGGGTGGGCGCGGCCACAGCCGCGCAGGTCGAGCGCGTAGAAGGGATAACCTTGGGCGACGTAGTGCTTGGCCACGTGCTGTTGGAAGAAGTAATCGGACATGCCGTGCACCCACAGCAGGGCGGGTTTGCCGGTGGGGGCGTCGGGAAGCGCGCGCACAAGCACCGCTGCTTCCTCCCCCGTGTCACCGGGGTCCTTGCCTACGTTGAGGGTGGTTGATTCGTAGCCGTCGCCGAGGACATCGTCGTGCCACTCCAGTTGGTCAAACTTCCCGGGGTTGTCGTGCATGTCACTCATACTAGGCATATTCGCCGCAGTTTTTCGGGCGAGCTGCAGCGCTTGGGCCATTGGTGTCTCACGATGTGGGAGAGTTGGATTAAGGGGTGAGCCACATTACCGGTCGAAGTGTCGATAAGCGTAAGGTAGTGGTTTAAGCCGGAATTTCGTTTACTTGGGCGCGGGGCGCTGCCGAAATCCCGGGACATTATTGTGAGAGCGCGTCGAGTCCGCCCCACTGACACAATCGAAGAGGATGAACGGATGTCTGAACAAGGCAACAAAAAGTTTAGCGATGAGACTGATGTCCTGCTCATCGGTGCTGGAATTATGAGTGCGACCCTTGGAGCCCTGCTCCGCCAACTCGAGCCGAGCTGGTCCCAGGTTGTCTACGAGCGTCTCGACGGGCCCGCGCAGGAGTCCTCGTACGCGCTGAACAACGCTGGCACCGGCCACTCGGCCCTGTGCGAGTTGAACTACACGCCCGAGAAGAAGGGCAAGATTGATGTCTCCAAGGCGCTGGCGATCAACGAGAAGTTCCAGCTGTCGCGCCAGTTCTGGTCCCACCAGCTGGGTGAGGGCGTGTTGACCGACCCGAGCGACTTCATCAACCCGGTGCCGCATGTGTCCTTCGGCCAGGGTGAGAGCCAAGTTGACTACCTGCGCCGCCGCTACGAAATTTTGTCGGCGAACCACATGTTCCCGGAGATGCAGTTCACCGATGACGCTGCAAAGTTCGCCGAGAAACTTCCGCTGATGGCTCAGGGCCGTGACTTCGACGCCGAGCCCGTCGCCATCTCCTGGACCGATGCTGGCACCGACATCAATTACGGTGCGCTGACCAAGCAGTTCCTCGACGACGCCGAGAAGCAGGGCACCGCGATCCGCTACGGCCACGAGGTGCTCAACCTCAAGCGAGCCGGCAAGTTCTGGGAAGTCACCGTGCGCAACGTGCACACCGGCGACAAGCAGGTCGTGCGTGCGCGCTTCGTCTTCGTCGGCGCCGGCGGTTACGCGCTGGACCTGCTGCGCAAGGCGGGCGTTCCCGAGGTCCGCGGCTACGCGGGCTTCCCGATCTCCGGCATGTGGCTGCGCACCACCAACCCGGAGCTGGTTGCGCAGCACCAGGCCAAGGTGTACGGCCAGGCCAAGGTCGGTGCCCCGCCGATGTCCGTGCCACACCTGGACCTGCGCGTTATCGACGGCGAGCAGTCCCTGCTGTTCGGCCCCTACGGCGGCTGGAGCCCGAAGTTCTTGAAGGAAGGCAGCTACCTCGACCTGTTCAAGTCGATCCGTGCCGACAACATCCCGTCCTACCTCGGCGTCGCAGCCACCAACCTCGGCCTGGTGAAGTACCTGGTCGAGGAGGTATTCAAGGACTTCGACGGCAGGATGGAGGTCCTGCGCGAGTACTTCCCCAACGCCGACGGCAAGGACTGGGACACCGTGGTTGCCGGCCAGCGCGTGCAGGTGATCAAGCCCGCTCCGGCGCCGAGCTTCGGCTCTCTGGAGTTCGGTACCGCACTGGTCAACGACCAGGACGGCACCATCGCCGGCATCCTCGGCGCCTCCCCGGGCGCATCGATCACCCCGGCGGCCATGCTCGAGCTGCTTGAGCGCTGCTTCGGCGAGCGCATGATCGACTGGTCGGGCCAGCTCCACGAGATGTTCCCGACCTACGGCACCTCTCTCAAGCGAGACGAGCAGGCCTACGCCTCCCAGTGGGAGACCACGCAGCAGGCGCTCAAGCTGGACGGCGCCCAGACGACTTAAGTCCCGCAGTAGGTGACGAAGAGCTCGTCGCCTTCCGGCCCCTTCATCCACTCCGGCCCCGCCGCAGGGTTGAAGGGGTCTGTTACTGCGCGCAGGAGTTCGAAATAGGGCCCCAAGTCCCCGTCGCGCTCGGCGCTGGTGATGGCGCGCTGCAGCATGTGGTTGCGCGGGATGAAGATCGGCGCGCGACCCACTGGGAGGCCGTGGTCCAGGTTGAACTGCGTGATGTCGCCGGCTGCGGCGATCGCCTCTTCGGCCCCTGCGAAATGGAGCTGCCAAAAGTGGTCCCAGCGCTCCTGGATCAAGCCCAGGATCTCGCGGGCGGCCGCTTCTCCCATCAGCGGCAGCAGCGCCTCGGCGAGGCGGGTGAGATTCCAGGCGATGATATTGGGTTGGTTGCCGAAGGCGTAGCGCCCGGTCGAGTCGATGGAGGAGAACTTCGCGGCGGGCGCAAAGCGCTCGGTGAAGGCGCACGGGCCGTAGTCGATGGTTTCGCCGGACAGGGCGGTGTTGTCGGTGTTCATCACCCCGTGCACAAAGCCGATGCGCATCCATTTCACTACCAGCTCGAGCTGGCGGTCCATGACCTCCCGGAGCAGTTTGGTGGGCGTCGAAAAGCCCGCGGCTGCGACGACTTTCGCGGTGAGCTCCTCGGACTGGGTGGCTGCGTACTGCACGGAACCGACCCGCAAGTGCGAGTTGGCGACGCGCACGACGATGCCGCCCGGGACGTAGCCCTGCTGGCGCAGCACGCGCTCGCCGGTGCTTAGAACTGCGAGCGAGCGTGTCGACGCCACCCCGACCGCATGCATGAACTCGCTGACCGCGTACTCGCGCAGCATGGGCCCGATGGCGCCAACGCCGTCGGATCCCGGCCGGCTAAACGGGGTGGGCCCGGAGCCCTTCAGCTGGATTTCGCGCCCGTCGATGTCGCCGAGCAGCAGGGCGCGGCCGTCGCCAAGCAGGCCCACGAACTGGCCGAACTGGTGGCCCGCATATGCGGTTGCGTGGCCGCCGGCCGCGCCCGCGAGCCAGGCGGTGCCTTCCGCCGAGCGCAACCACTCGGGGTCGAGCCCGAGCTCGCGGGCCAGCGGGGCGTTGAGCACGACCACCTGCGGATCGGGGAACTCAGCGGCGCGCGCGGGCACGGCCATCTCGGGCAGAGACTCGGCGAAGGTGTGGGCAAGAGTGGGTGTGGACATGATCCCACCCTAGACTTGGAGGCCATGAGTTACGGAGAAGTCACCCTCGTCGGCGGCGGGCCGGGCGACTGGGACCTGCTGACGGTGCGCGGGTTGCGCGCGCTTGAGGCGGCCGACGTCATCCTCACCGACCACCTCGGCCCCGCCTCCCAGCTCGAGGAATTTCTGGACATTTCGCGCAAGGAGATTATCGACGTCTCCAAGCTGCCCTACGGCAAGCAAGTCGCGCAGGAGCGCATCAACGAGCTGACCGTCCAGCACGCGCAGGCGGGGCGCCGCGTGGTCCGGCTCAAAGGCGGCGACCCCTACGTCTTCGGCCGGGGCTTCGAGGAGCTTGCCGCGTGCGCGGCAGCGGGTGTGAGCTGCACCGTGGTCCCGGGCGTGACCAGTGCGATCTCCGTGCCCGCCGCCGCGGGAATCCCGGTGACACAGCGGGGGATGACCCACGCGTTTGCCGTGGTGTCGGGGCACCTGCCGCCCGGGCACCCGTCCTCGTTGGTGGACTGGGAGGCGCTCGCGCGGACAGGCGGGACAATCGTAGTGGTGATGGGCGTGCGCAACGTCGCGGCGATCTGCTCCGCGCTCATTGCGGCAGGCCTCGACGCCGCGACGCCCGCCGCCGTGATCCAGGAAGGCGAAACCGCTGCCCAGCGCGCGTTCTACTGCGAGCTCTGCGAGCTTGCCGACGTGATGGCTTCCAACGCGGTGGCGGCCCCGGCCGTCTACGTCATCGGGGAGGTCGCGGGCCTTGCGCAGCCTCGATAGCCTGATCTGGTCAACCGCGCCCGTCGCAGAGGCGGAAACGATCATGATCTGCAACGACCCCACGGGCGACCTTCTCACAGCGGCCGTGGACACCGGCAAACGCGTGGTGTGTGTGGACTCCGACTTCGTGCGTTGCCGCGCGGCGGGGGACGCTGGGGCGCTCGTGGCGGGGGACCGACGCCTCGATGCCTACCTGGCGGGTTCTTCCGGCAGCGCTGTGGCTGTAGGGGAGATGCCCAAATCCCTCGGGCGGCTCGACTACCTTGCTCGATCCATCGCCGGTGCGGGGTTTGACCAGGTGACTATGGTGCTCGGGGCGAACAACAAGCACCTCGCGCGCTCGATGAATACGGTGCTGGGGGAGTCCTTCACTGATGTCGCCGCCTCGCTCGGCCGCGGTAAATTCCGCTGCCTTGTCGCCTCGGGGCCGAAGCCGGTGACGTACACGCCGGCGTCGTCACGCGAGCTCGTCGCCATCGGCGGAGTTTTCTCGGGCACGAAACCCGATCTCGGCGGCGAGCTGCTGCGCGCGTCGCTGCCGGCGTCCCTCGGGCGATACCTCGACCTTGGCTGCGGCAACGGATCCGTCTCGCGGGGTTTGCAGGGCGCGGTGATGGCGACCGATTCCGACGCTGACGCCGTGCTGTCCGCCCGCGCGATCGGGCTGCACGTCACGTGGGACGACGCCGGCTCGGCGCTCGCCGATTCCAGCTTCGACACCATCGCGCTCAACCCGCCGTTTCACGACGGCACCACCGTCGACGCCACGCTCGTGCAGCACCTGCTTGACGCCGCCGCGCGACTTCTCGCTCCCGGCGGGTCGCTCTACCTCGTGCACAATTCGCACCTCCGCTACCGCGCTGAGGTGGAACGCCGCTTTGACGCTGTGGAAGAAGTGGCGCGGGACGCACGCTACACGGTGCTTCGGGCGCGGTCTTAACTCACCCGCCGCGGCTTGTTCTGGTTGCGCAGGTAATCGCCGAGGTACGGCTGAGCGAACGTGACTTCGCCCCAACCCGCGGGCAGGATCAAGTCCCGTTCGATGAGCTTGCCGCGGGTATCGGACAAGCTTGTCGACGGCTTACCCAACGCCACCGCCAAATCCTTGGCCGAAACTTCTGCCCGTCCAGTCTGGGCCTCAATGTGTGCCATGGCATCGAGGTATTCACGCTGCCGTGGGGGAACGTCGCGAAGCGACGGCTGGTGTACCTGCGTTCCGAGCCGCGAGATCGCCTCCCCGCGCACCGCCTCGACCGAATCCACGCCAATCGGCCCGGTCGGATCCTCCTCCCATGCGAGGTAGCCGACCAGTTGAACGAGGTAGGGATAGCCCTGCGTGATCCGGCTCGCTGTATGGGCAGCCTCAATGGTGAACTCGCGCCCCGCATGGTGGGCGGTGTCGAGGAGGGTGGTGGTTGCGTCGTCAAGCGTGAGCGGGCCGAGCTCATAGTGGCGCGCGCGGCGCAGAAATGTCGCGCCGGGCAGGTCGAGCAGACGGTTGACCCCCTGGGTAAGCCCGGCCATGGCCAGAGCGATCTCGGCATCGTCGCGCACGAGGTCCTGGTAGGCAACCGCAATCTGGGTCAACTCCTCAGGGTTGGCATCTTGGACCTCGTCGATGGTGATCAGCACACCCGTTCCGCGGAGTTTGCCCAGGAGCTCGTGCAAGCGGGTGACCAGGCGCGGGGCGGCGTTGTTCTCCATCAACTCGCTGCGCACGCCGCCGACTCCCGCGATGGTGAACCCGGTGAGCTTCCGCTCGCCCTGGGGTGCCAGCTGCTCCATGGTTTCCGGGATCGCGGAATTGGTCAGTGTGTCCGCCATTCCTTCGCGGCCTGAGGCGCGCACGACAATCCAGCCTTGCTGCTTAGCGACGTCCTCGAGCTCCGTTAGGAGGACAGTCTTGCCGATTCCCCTTGACCCGGAGATGATGACACTGCGGTGCGGGTCGCCGGGGCCGTTTTGCAGTGCGCGGCTGAATTCGTTGATCACGGATTCGCGGCCAGCCCAGACTCGCGGGCTCGCACCGAATGTGGGGCGGAACGGGTTTGGCATGGGCAACATCCTACACAATTGATAAATTGATAAACGTGTGCGGTTGATAAATTGATAAATCTGCGGGGTTGATCGGGGTGGCGTTTGCTGGGTGGGGCGGGTTGTTCCGGTTGTGCGGCGGGTTGTGTGGACTGCGCGGTGTGGACTGCGCGGTTTGCGGCGGGGCTGGTGTAAAACCCCAGGTCGCGGGTGCGGGTGGTGGTAAAAGCGCGCGGTACAAAGCGCGCGGTGGGTGTGGCCGGCCGGGGTTGCGGTTGCGGTTGCGGTGCGTTGTGGGGACTGCGCGTCGTCGTGCGCCGCAACCAGCTCGTCGGGGCGGTGTGTGTGAACTGCGCGGTGGGGACTGCGCGGTTTGCGGCGGGGCTGGTGTAAAATCCCAGGTCGCGGGTGCGGGTGGTGGTTAAAGCGCGCGGTACAAAGCGCGCGGTGGGTGTGGCCGGTCTAAACAGGTGCGACTGGCCGGGGCGGGTGCGGGTTCCCCGCGGCCCCGGAAACGTCGAGAATCTGTGGAACAGTCCGTGGTTATCCACAGCGTACGGGCTGAGGGAAGCGGGGGCGTGTGATCTGGGCAACGCTGCCGTCATGGACATTCAGCGAAAACGGCAGCTGGTGAAAAGCCTCGTTGACACCCGCGGAACGAAGAATTGCGACCACGAGCTCCTCCGGGCCATGGCGGCCGAGGAACTGGTGCGGGTCTCGGCGCGGTTTGTGTGCCACCGTTCCACGTTCGGAGAGTTGGAGCGGCATGAAAGGGAATGGCTGCGGGCATGGGCCGTGGGCAAGACGGTCCGGAAGGCGGCGTTGGGAGGGCGCTCTGCAGCCCGGGTACACGGAATGCCGGTGATTGCGACGTCGCCCGAGGACATTGAACTAGTGCCGGCGACGGGGCGGTGCCCGTCGAATAGCAGTTGGCCCCGCGGGTGCACCTATTTTCGCGGGGCGTATCGCGCGGATGAGTTCACGTTGGTTGACGGGGTCCGCGTGACCACGCAGATCCGCACTGGAATTGATGTTGCGCTGCGCCATGGGTTTCGCGAGGGCCTCGTGGCAATGGATTGGCTACTCGGGAGGCATCCGCGGGCGAACATCGAGTTTGAGATCCGTAAGCTCGGCAGGAGAAGAGGGATCGGGGTGGCGCGCGCAGCACTTGCGCACGCGGTCAGTAACGTGCGCTCCCCGTACGAAAGCTACGCCCGCGCGCTGCTCATTGAGGCGGGGATCGGGCCGATCCGCGTCAATGTGAGGGTCGGCCGATACGAGGTCGATTTGCTGATCGGCGAGCGAGTGGTCGTGGAGATCGACGGCGCCGTCAAGTACGACGGGAAAACGTACGGTCGCACGGATGAGATGCTGAGAAAGGAGCGTGAGCGGGAGAAGCATCTGCTCAACAGTGCCTATCACGTGCGTCGCTACAATCCCTTGGAACTCCTCAGTCACCCGGACCGGTTCGTGGCTGAGGTCAGGCTGGCGCACGAGATCAGCCAACCACCAGCGTCACCTGAGCACCATCAACCTCAACGGTGAGCCCGGCGGCACGCGCTACCTCTGCAACCTCTGCGGCGGATGAGACGTCCGGGCCGAGCGCGAGCACGCGGGCCAGCTCTCCCTTGTAGTGCTTGTTGAAGTGGCTGACCACTTTGCGCTGCCCGTCGACTTCAGTTTCCACGTGCACAGTCACCGCACCGGGCACGGGCCCCAGGGCCAGGTACGCCCCGGAGCGCATGTCCACGATAAAGCCCAGCTCAGAGAGCACCTCGCTTATCGACGCCCCCCAGCGCGCCTTCATCGTCGGCAGGGTGCCGTCAGCCGCCGGCAGCTTGGAACCGCCAGAGAGGCGGTAGCGCGGAATCATGTCGTCGGCGCGCACCAGGCCGAACAGGGCGGAGGCGATGATGAGGCGCGACCGCGCTTCGGCGGGCAGCGTGGCGGGGTCGAGGGCGTCGTAAAGCACGCCCGTGTAGCGCACAAGCGCGGGCATGACGGGCGCGGTGCGCAACGTCCGGTTTTCCGTGGCCTCGGCAGATTTGGAGGCCGGCAGTTTCAGCGCCTTCATCATCTCGGGGACCGTGAGCGCGGACAGGTCGTCGAGAAGCGAGCTGCGCACGGGGTCGAGCGCGGGGAACGAAAGACTCATCGGCCCTTCGGAGCCGCCGGGGGCCTTTGTTTCGGAAGGGGGCAACACAATCAGCATGCGCAACAGACTAGGGGATAAGATGTTGCGCATGATCACACGCCTGTCCGAGCTTTTCCTGCGCACCCTGCGCGAAGACCCGGCCGATGCCGAGGTGCCCAGCCACAAGCTGCTGGTGCGCGCCGGCTACGTCCGCCGCGCCGCGCCAGGCGTGTACTCCTGGCTGCCGCTGGGGTTGCGCACGCTGCGCAAGATCGAGACGGTCGTTCGCGAAGAGATGGACGCGATGGGCGCCCTGGAGCTCCTCTTCCCGGCGCTTTTGCCGCGCGAGCCCTACGAGCAGACGAACCGCTGGACAGAGTACGGCGACGACCTGTTCCGCCTGAAAGACCGCAAGGGCGCGGACATGCTTCTCGGGCCGACGCACGAGGAGATGTTCACCGTGGCGGTCAAATCCATGTTCTCCTCCTACAAGGACTTCCCGGTCACGCTGTACCAGATCCAGACGAAGTACCGCGATGAGGCGCGCCCGCGCGCGGGCATCCTGCGCGGCCGCGAGTTCGTGATGAAGGACTCCTACTCCTTCGACATGACGGACGAGGGCTTGGAGCAGTCGTACCAGAAGCACCGGTCCGCCTACCAGCGCATTTTCGACCGCGTCGGGATCCGCTACGAGATCTGCGAGGCCACCTCCGGCGCAATGGGCGGCTCCGCCTCCGAGGAGTTTCTGGCGTACTCGGACAGCGGCGAGGACACTTTCGTCATCTCCACCGCGGGCGACTATGCGGCGAACGTCGAGGCGGTGGTCACGGTCGCGCCCGAGCCCCGCCCGATTGAGGGCCAGCCGGAAGCGCAGGAATACTCCACGCCGCGCTCGGAAACCATCGAGGCATTGGTCGACTGGGCCAATGAGCAGGGGGTGCTTGTCGACGGCCGTCCGGTGCAAGCCAGCGACACGCTCAAGTGCATGATGATCAAGGTGGACGATCCCCGCGTGCTGGATGATGACGGGGCGCCCGTCGGCCCGCGCCTGACCGGTGTGCTCATCCCCGGTGATCGCGAACTGGATGAAAAACGCCTCGAGGCGGCTTTGGTGCCGGCGACGTTCGAGCTGGCCGGCGAGGAGGACTTTGCCCGGGCGCCGTTCCTGGTCAAGGGCTACGTCGGGCCGCGGGCGCTGATCGCCAACAACGTGCCGGTCTACGCCGATCCGCGCGTTGTTGACGGATCGTCCTGGATCACGGGCGCGGACGAGGACCAGCGCCACGTGGTCGGGCTCGTCGCCGGGCGCGACTTCAATGTCGACGGCTTCATCGAGGCCGCCGAGGTGCGCGAGGGTGACCCGTCACCGACAGGCAACGGCACGGTCAAGCTCGCGCGCGGCATCGAGCTGGGCCACATCTTCCAGCTGGGCCGCAAGTACACCGAAGCAATGGACGTCCAGATTCTCGACGAGGGCGGGAAGCGCGCCGTGCCCACCATGGGTTCCTACGGCATCGGTGTCTCCCGCATGATGGCCGTCGTGGCCGAGCAGCGACACGACGAGAAGGGCCTCGTGTGGCCGGTCGCGATCGCCCCGTACCAGGTCCACGTGGTGGTGGCCAACAAGGACGCCGCGGCTCTGCAGGCGGGCGAGGACATCGCCGGTGAGCTCGACGCGGCCGGCCTCGAGGTGCTTTTCGACGACCGCCCCAAGACGTCGCCCGGTGTGAAGTTCAAGGACGCCGAGCTACTCGGCATGCCGTTTATCGTCATCCTCGGCCGCTCCTTCGCGGAGGGCATCGTGGAACTGCGCATCCGCGGCGGCGAAACCCTTGAGGTGGCGAGCGCGGAGGTCGTCGCCAAGGTGCGCGAGCTCGTCGCGGCCGGCTAACGCCTCCCGGGCTTAAGCGGCCACCAGAACTTGTCCCCGAGCAGCTCGACGACCGACGGGACGATCAAGCTGCGCACGATCAGGGTGTCGAGCAGAACGCCGAGACAGATCACGATGCCGATCTGCGCGAGTGCCACCAGGGGAAGCACGCCGAGGGCCGCGAAGACCGCCGCGAGCAAGATACCCGCCGAGGTGATCACGCCGCCCGTTGTCGACAAAGCGGTGAGGATTCCTCGGCGCGTGCCGACGTCTGCGGAATCCTCGCGCGCCCGGGTGACCAGGAAGATGGTGTAGTCGATGCCCAGGGCCACGAGGAAGACGAATGCGTAGAGCGGGGTGGTGGAATCGAAGCGCTCGAAGCCGAAGATGTAGTGCGACACCCACCACCCGATGCCCAGGGCCGCGACGTTTGTCAGAAGCACCGAGGCGGTCATGACCACGGGGGCGACGAGTGAGCGCAGCAGAACGACAAGTGAGATGAAGATCAGCAGCAAGACGACAGGGAAGATGATCATCCGGTCATCGGCGGCGGCCTGCTCGGTGTCGTAGAGCTCTGCGTCGAGACCTCCGACCTTGGCGTCTGTGCCGGCGAGCGCCTCGCGGATCTCCGCGGTGCCGCCGCCGGAGACTTGCAGCGAGCCGTCGCCGGAGTCCATCACGCTCAAGCCCGCTTCCTCAAGCGCGGCGGTGGCGGCTGCCGTGTCAGGGGTGAGCACGATCGCGGGTGTGGCGGACATGTTGGGGAAGGCCCCGCTGAGATCGTCGGCGGCCGTGATGGATTCGGGGGTGTCGATGAACTGGTCGGACTGCGTCAAACCGGTGGTGATCTGCAGCGCGCCCGCGCACATGATGCCCAAAACGACGAGGGAGGAGCCGAGCACGGCGGCCGGGCGGGCGGCGACGAATCGGCCCACGGCGTCGAAGACGCGGTGGTTGGTGGTGTCGCCGACCTGCGGGGCCTTCGGCCAGAAGATCCACCGGCCAAACAGGACGAGGATGCCTGGTAGAACGAACGCCCCGAAAAACAGTGCGACACCGACGCCGAAGGCGGCGGAAAGACCGAGCGCGCGGTTCGTGGGAGTTTGCGAGAAGAGCAAGCACAACACGCCGAGAGCGACCGTGGCCGCGGAGGCGACGATCGTCTCCACCGTCGGGGCCCAGGCGCGGGACATGGCCGTGAAACGGCTTTCCGTGCGCGTGAGCTCATCTCGGTACCGCGAGATCAGCAGCAGCGCGTAGTTGGTTCCGGCGCCGAAGACGAGAACGGAGAGGATGCCGCCGGTGGATTCATTCCACTGCATGCCCACTGCGTCGAGCACGCGGGGGTACGTCGTTGCGACCAGGCGGTCTGCGAGGCCGATGACCAGCAGCGGGATGATCCACAAGATGGGGGAGCGGTAGGTAGCCACCAGCAACACCGCGACGATGATCGCGGTGACCGCGAGCAGGGTGACGTTGGCGCCGGAGAACACCCCAGACAGGTCGGCTTCAATCGCGGCGGGGCCGGTGACCTGGGCTGTGACGCCGCCCGGAATCCCGGCGGCCGCCGTTGTACGCAGGTTCTCGACGACGTCGACGTTGTCGGTCAGCGACTCCGAGGTGACCTCGACGGGAACGATCGCGGCGTCGAGGGCTTCGTTCGGGATCAACGGCCCGCCGAGTTCTTCGGCCTTGCCCTGCAGTTGCGGCAGCGTTTCCGGGCTGAGGCCCGTGTACAGCACGACGGCCGCGGAGGAACCTTCCCCCTCACCGGCGGCGCGTTGCGCTGCGACCTCGGTGGAGTCGAATCCATCCGGCAGCGTGGCCGTGGGGGAGTTGGGTGAATCGATTGGGCCGAGGCTGATGAGAATCGCCGCGACGGCGATGATCGCCAGCGCTATCCATCGCAGGTGTCTAATACGTTGTGGGCTCACACACGGAATATACAAGATCACCGCGACAGCTCACCCCCGTTGGGCGTGGGCTGCGAGCCGGATGGCGGCGTCGCGCCACTGAGCGTCCTTCGCGCCCGCCGCCGCGTGGTGCCACTGCGTCACCAGGTCCGCGTTGAGGCGTTGCACCAAAGCGGCGGCGGAGGCCGAGTCGGTGGGGGTGCCGCTTTCGGAAAGTTCGTACCCGGCCAGCGGCTGCGGAACCTCGCCCGTCGGTTGGAGCGCGGCCGTGAGGGCTTCGCGGCGGGCGTCGGAGGCGCGGCGCAGGTCGTCGATACGCGCGAGCAGCGCGTCGTCGGCCCAGGCGGTGGCGAGCCCTATGCCGTACTCAAGCGCGTACTCGCGGCGCAGTAGGTCGCGGGCGGAGTCGAGATCGGCTGCCGGGGCGTCGTCAAGCGCGATGCTTTCGACGTCGACGGGGGCGAGCGCGACCGCATCGATGGCCTGGGATACCACGAGGTCCACCGAATCCTCGGGGAGCTGGCCCGCGGCCGCCACGGTCGCGGCGCGGACCTGGTCGATCATCGCGTCGACGTCGGCCGAACCGGCGGGGAGATCTCCATCTGCGTAATCCACGTTGCAGGACGACGGCGGCCTGCCGGTGTCATCGGTGCCGCAGAGCCGCTCGGCTTCGGCGACTAGCTGGGAAGACTGGGATGCGCGCAGTTCGGACGCGGCGGCGTCGTCAAGCGAAACCTGATCCGCGCTCGCCTGCCGTGCCAGCGCCATGATCTCGCTGTTCGCGCGCGGCCCGACGACGTCCATGACGGTGCACGAGGTCACAAGCGCAGCGGCGGGCAGGATCACGAGCAGTCTTTTCACCTCGAAAACGCTACACGATAGGCTAGAGCGCATGGCATTTCCAGGAGTCGACGAACTGACCAGGCTGATTGAGCCCATCGCCGCGGCGCACGGGATGGACGTGGAGAAGGTGCGCACCGTCGCCGCCGGGAAGAAATCGCAGGTTGTCATCGCGCTTGACTCGGACGCGCACCCCACCCTCGACGAGCTCGAGGCCGTGAGCAACGAGCTCAGCGAGCTTTTCGACGCCCGCGAGAACGCAGGCGACATCAACTTCGGAGCGGGCTACACCCTCGAGGTGACAACCCCCGGTGTCGACCTGCCGCTGACCGAGCCTCGTCACTGGCGGCGCAACCGCGGCCGCCTCGTCACTGTCGGCGAAGAGAAGTTTCGCATCGGCGCTCTCGACGCGGCAGAGGAACACGTGGTGCTCATCGCCACCGAGACGAAATCGCCGCGGGCCGAGGTGCGCCCGGTTTCGGGATTGGGTCCCGCGGTGGTAGAAATTGAATTCAACACACCCCCCTCCGCGCAGCTGCAGCTGGCGGAGCTCTCGTTCGACCAGGCCGCGGAGCGCGCGGCCGACTGAAAGGCAACAAGTGAATATTGACCTCAACGCCCTGAAGGCAATTTCCACCGAGCACGGCATCGATGTCGACGACCTGCTCGAGACCATCGCCGGGGCCCTGCTGTCGGTGTACCGCGATTACCGTGAGGCCCCGCCCGCGGAGGGCCACAGGGCGCGAGTTGAGATCGACGCCGACACCGGCGATGTCTCCGTGCTGGTCAGCGAGGTAGACGACGACGGCGCGGTCGTCTCCGAGTACGACGACACCCCGGTGAACTTCTCCCGCATCGGCGCGCCGACGGTGCTCGACGCGATCAAGAAGCGCGTGCGCGAAGCCGAGGCCGGCCGCGTATTTAGCGAATACTCCGAATTCGAGGGCCAGGTTGTGTCGGGCGTCGTCCAGCGCGATGCCAACGCTGAGGCGCGTGGGCTCATCGTCGTCGAACTCGGCACGGAGGCCGACCCCCAGGACGGCATCCTGCTGCCGGCGGAGCAAATCCCCGGTGAGAAACTCAAGCATGGCGACCGCATCAAGGCCTTCGTCGTGGGGGTCAATAAGGGCGAGCGGAAGGTGCAGGTCAACCTGTCCCGGACCCACCCGGAGCTGGTGCGCGGCCTGTTCGCGCTTGAGGTCCCCGAGGTTGCCGATGGCACCGTCGAGATCGTCGCGATCGCTCGCGAGGCGGGCCACCGCTCGAAGGTGGCCGTCCAGGCCAAGGTCAAGGGTGTTAACGCCAAAGGTGCGTGCATTGGACCGCGCGGAGCGCGCGTGACCAACATCATGCAGCAGCTCGGCGGGGAAAAGATCGATATCATCGAATACTCTGCGGACCCCGCGAAGTACGTCGGCAATTCGCTCGCGCCGTCGAAGGTCGTGCGCGTCGAGGTGCTCGACCTCGAGGGGCAGGCCGCGCGGGTGACCGTGCCGGACTACCAGCTTTCGCTGGCAATCGGCAAGGAAGGTCAAAATGCTCGCCTCGCCGCGCGCCTGACCGGGTGGAAGATTGACATTCACTCCGACGCCGCCGACGCTGCCGCCGACACTGAGCAATCCTAGGGGCGAAACCCCTGGGGCGGGCGTAAGTACTATTTTCGCCCGCTGTGGCGTAAAGTTGACCATGGCTTAAAACCGCACCCCAGTTGCGGGCACATCGGATGTAAGGACAAGGCGAGGATGACGCAGCGCACGGTGCCCATCCGGACCTGCATCGCCACGCGCGATGCACGACCCCGCACCGAACTGCTCCGCGTGGTGGCCGACCCGAACGGGTCCGGCCGGATCCTGGCGGATCCGTCTGCCACGCTCCCCGGAAGGGGGGCGTGGATCACCCCGACACTGGAGGCATTCGAGCTCGCGGAGCGGCGAAAGGCGTTTGCCCGAGCGCTACGCGTGACCACCCCCGTGGATTTAGGCCATGTTAGTGCGTACCTCGCGGACCGCGCGAACGACCCACATAAGGATAGGAAGACCGAACACTGATGAGTACGCAACCATGAAGCAGCATCAGCGATGAAAGTCGATGACAACCTCTAGGGGTCAGTAGCCGCCATTTCGATGGCGCACCGGCACTGGCTCCTAGTAACAACACTGAGGAGACAAGTGCCCGGAAAGCTACGTGTTCACGAACTGGCGAAACAGCTCGGAGTAACAAGTAAGGAACTGCTCGCAACCCTGAAAGACCAGGGCGAGTTTGTCAAAACCGCATCATCCACCATCGAACCGCCGGTGGTGAAGAAGATGAAGGCGTTCTACGGAGCGGACGCCGACAAGGCCCAGAAGCCTGGCGCGCCCAAGCCGGGCGGCGCCAAGCCCGCTGCGCCGAAACCATCAGCCGCCGGT
>NZ_GG667192.1:460440-496749 GCF_000159635.1 Corynebacterium lipophiloflavum DSM 44291
GCCGCGGCGGTCGTCGCGGCGGCACCGCTGGTGCGTTCGGCCGGCCTGGCGGCGCTCCTGGGCGCGGGCGCAAGTCGAAGCGTCAGAAGCGCAGCGAGTACGAGGAGATGCACGCACCGAACGTCATTGGTGGCGTTCGTCTGCCCGACGGCGGCGGCAAGACCGTCCGCCTGCGCCAGGGTGCATCCCTAGCCGATTTCGCGGAGAAGATCGGAACCGAGGCGTCGAACCTGGTTCAGGCCCTGTTCAACCTCGGCGAGATGGTGACGGCTACCCAGTCCGTGCCGCAGGAAACCCTGCAGCTGCTGGGCGCCGAAATCAACTACGAGGTTGAGGTGGTCTCACCGGAGGACGAGGACCGCGAGCTTCTGGAGTCCTTCGACCTGCAGTTCGGTGAGGACGAGGGCGACGAGGAAGACCTGACGCACCGCCCGCCGGTGGTGTCCGTCATGGGCCACGTCGACCACGGTAAGACCCGCCTGCTGGACACGATCCGCCAAGCCAACGTCGGTTCCGGCGAAGCCGGCGGCATCACCCAGGGCATCGGTGCGTACCAGACCACCGTGACCTTGGAGGACGAGCCGCGCACGATTACATTCCTGGATACCCCGGGCCACGAGGCGTTTACCGCCATGCGTGCCCGCGGTGCCCAGTCGACGGACCTGGCCATTCTGGTCGTCGCCGCCGACGACGGCGTGATGCCGCAGACCGTTGAGGCGATCAACCACGCCAAGGCGGCCGACCTGCCGATCGTGGTTGCCGTGAACAAGATCGATAAGCCTGAGGCACAGCCGGACAAGATCCGCGGCCAGCTCACCGAGTACGGTCTCGTGCCGGAGGAGTACGGCGGCGACACGATGTTCGTCGATGTTTCGGCGCGCAACAACACCGGCATCGACGAGCTGCTCGAGGCTGTCCTGCTTACCGCGGACGCGGCGTTGGATCTTCGCGCCAACGAGGACATGGACGCCCAAGGCTTGGCCATCGAGTCCTACCTGGACCGCGGCCGCGGCCCGGTGTCGACGGTGATCGTGCAGCGCGGTACATTGCGCGTGGGCGACTCCATCGTCGTCGGCGGCAACTTCGGCCGCGTGCGCCGCATGGTTGATGAGTGGGGCAACGACGTCGAGGAGGCCGGCCCGTCTCGTCCTGTGCAGGTTCAGGGTCTCAACGGCGTTCCCGGCCCGGGTGACAACCTGCTCGTGGTCGAGGACGACCGCGTTGCGCGCCAGATCGCCGCGCAGCGTGACGCGCGCAAGCGCTCCGCGATGCAGGCGCGCCGCAAGAAGCGCGTCTCCCTGGAGAACCTGGATGCGGCTCTGAAGGAGACCAGCCAGCTCAACCTCATCCTCAAGGGCGACAACGCCGGTTCGGTGGAAGCCCTGGAGGAGGCGCTGCTCAAGATCGAGATCGACGACGAGGTCGAGGTCAACATCATCGACCGCGGCGTCGGTGCGGTCACGCAGACCAACGTGGTCCTGGCCGCCGCCTCGGATGCTGTGATCGTTGCCTTCAACGTTCGCGCCGAGGGTAAGGCGACCGAGGAGGCCGGCAACGAGGGTGTGGAGATCCGCTACTACTCGGTGATCTACCAGGCCATTGATGATGTCGAGTCCGCTCTCAAGGGCATGCTCAAGCCGGTCTACGAGGAGCGCGAGATCGGCGCGGCGGAGATCCGCCAGATCTTCAAGGCGTCGTCTGTCGGCCTGATCGCCGGCTGCATGGTCACCGAGGGCAAGGTGCGCCGCAACGCGAAGTGCCGCCTGGTGCGCGACGGCAATGTCGTCACCGCGGACGCGACCATCCAGTCGCTGCGCCGCGAGAAGGACGATGTCACCGAGGTGGACAAGGGCTACGAGTGCGGCATGGTCCTGTCCTACCCGGACATCCAGGTCGACGACGTGGTCCAGGTCTTCGAAATGGTTGAGGTTCCGCGCGACTAAGAGCCGCGGGAGGCTTGTCGACGCCTGTGACAACGCGGCGTCGACAAGCGATAGCCCCATCTCCTGCACTAGGGGGTGGGGTTTTCGACATGGTTAGAATGAGCGGGTACGTTATCGGACCCGAGTCAGAAAAAGGAGATGACATGGCTGACAACTCACGCGCGCAGCGGTTGGCGAAGCAGATTCAGACGATCGTCGCGTCCGCCATCGAGCGCGAGGTGAAAGATCCGCGCCTGGAGCTGGTCACGGTCACCGACGCTCGGGTCACAGGCGACCTGCACGACGCGACGGTGTACTACACCGTGCGCGGGCGCAAGATCAGCGACGAGCCGGACTACGATCAGGCGGCCGAGGCGCTGCACCGCGCGCGCGGACAGATCCGCAAGATCGTCGGCGACCAGCTCAACGTGCGTTTCACGCCGACGGTCTCGTTCGAGTTGGATACGGTGCCGGAGGCCTCGGCGCGCATGGAGGAGCTGCTCAACCGCGCTCGCGCCCGTGACGCCGAGCTCGCTCGCCTGCGCGAGGGCGCGAAGCCGGCGGGCGAGGGCAACCCCTACAGAAACGTCGAAGAGTAGGTTCATGGCGCAGATGTTTCCAGGCCTCGAGGCCGAGTTCGCCGCCGCGGCGCGCATGCTTGTCGACGCCCCCTCGGTCGCCGTGGTCACCCACATCAAGCCCGACGCCGACGCGGTGGGCTCGGCCTGCGCCCTGATGGCGGGGCTTCGCCAACTCGGCGTCCGCGCCAACGCCTATATCGGGCAGCGCGCCCCGCACCCGGACAACCTGGCGGCGGTGCCGTTCGTCGACGAGATCAACTACACCTGCGAAGCGCCGACTGAGGATCTCCTTGTCACCGTTGACTGCGCCTCAGCGGATCGCACCGGCGCGTTTTGCTCCGCGATCGAGGCGGATCGGTCGCGGGTGCTGGTGGTCGATCACCATGCGTCGAACCCGATGTTCGGTGTCCGCAACCTCGTGGTGTCCGCGGAATCGACAACGGCGATCGTACGCGAGTTGTTCCACCACATGAACGTGGATCTCGACGCGCGCATCGCGTACTGCCTGTACGCGGGCCTAGTCACGGATACGGGCAATTTCCGCTGGGGGACGCCGCGGATGCACCACCTCGCCGCGGAGCTGATGGATTTCGGGCTCAACACCCGCCAGATCGCGATGGATCTGATGGACGCGCTGACACCCGCGGATATGCGTCACGTCGGCGCGGTGCTGGCCTCGCTCGAGGCCTACGAGGTGCGCGGCAACACTGTGTCGGTGTTCACCATAGACTCCGCGGCGATCGACCTGATGAGCCAGACGGCCGTGGAGTGCATCATCGACTACGCGAGAAGCGTCCAGGGCAGCGACGTCGGGGTGGTGCTCAAGCAGCAGGGCGCGCAGTACTGGAACGTCTCGCTGCGTTCGGTCAGTGTCGACGTCGCGCGCGTCGCCGGGCGCCTCGGCGGGGGAGGCCACCGCCCCGCGGCGGGGTACTCGGCCCACGGCTCGCGGGACCAGGTGATCGCCAGCCTCGTCGACGCGTTGCCATGACCTCTGATGTGACTGTAACCCCGCGGCGGGTTCTGGGCCTTGCGCTTCCCGCGCTCGGCGTGTTGGCCGCGAACCCGCTATACCTCCTGCTCGACACGGCTGTAGTGGGCAGGCTCGGCACGGCGGAGCTCGCCGCGCTGGCCGCCGGCACCGCGGTGCAGTCGACCGTGACGGTGCAACTGACGTTTTTGTCCTACGGCACGACGGCGCGCGCCTCGCGCCTCTACGGCGCCGGTCGTCGCCCCGACGCCGTCACCGAGGGGGTGCAGGCCACCTGGGTCGCTGTCGCTGTCGGCATGGCTCTCGCGGCGCTGATCTGGCTTTTCGCCCAGCCCATCGCGCTGTTTCTGACTAACGACCCCACCACAGCCGCGGCCTCGGCCAGGTGGATGCACGTCGCCGCGGTCGCGATCCCGCTGACGCTGATCATCATGGCGGGCAACGGTTGGCTGCGTGGGGTCCAAAACACTAGGCTGCCTTTCATCCTCACCCTGTCCGGGCTCGTTCCGGGCGCGGTTGCGCTGCCGCTGTTCGTGGAACGCTTCGGACTCGTCGGCTCCGCGTGGGCAAACGTGCTGGGCATCGGCATTACCTCGGCGCTGTTTCTGATCACGCTGATACGCGAGCACACCGCGAACGAAGGGTCGTGGGCGCCGCGCTGGGGTGTGATCCGCAGTCAGCTCGTCATGGGGCGGGACCTGATTTTGCGGTCACTGTCGTTTCAGATCTCCATGCTGGCCGCGGCGGCAGTGGCCGGTCGTTTCGGTGTCGCCGCGTTGGCCGCCCACCAGATCCTGCTGCAGCTGTGGAACTTCCTCACCCTCGTGCTTGATTCGCTGGCCATCGCGGCGCAAACCCTCACGGGCTCGGCGCTGGGCCGCGGCGAGGTGGTGCTGGCGCGCCGCGTCGGTGAACTGGCGACCCGCTACTCCATAGTCTTCGCGGGCGTTCTCGCGCTGGCCTTCGCCCTGTCCGGCCGCGTGATCTGGTCGCTGTTCACCCGCGACGCCGCGGTGGTGTCCCAGCTCGGCGTTGCGTGGTGGATGCTCGTGGCCATGATTGTTGTCGGCGGGGTCGTGTTCGCGCTTGACGGGGCGTTGCTCGGGGCGGGTGACGTAGCGTTTTTGCGCACGCTGACCATTGCTTCCGTGCTCGGTGTCTTTTTCCCGGTGACGCTCGCCGCGGCGGCCTTTGGGTGGGGACTGCCCGGCGTGTGGGCCGGCCTGCTGGCTTCCGTGGTCATCCGCCTTGTCGGCGTGGTTGGTCGATTCCGCTCGATGAAATGGGCCATCGCGGGTGACACCGTGTGATAGAACAAGAAGCCATGGTGACCACCACGACAACCTTGTGGGCGGTATCCGACCTGCACGCGGCAGTCAAAGCCAACGGGCCGCACATTGATCGGATCCAACCGGCCCACCCGTCGGACTGGCTCATTGTCGCCGGCGACGTTGCGGAGCGACTCGATTTGGTGGTGATGATTCTGGACAAGCTCGCCAGCCGGTTCGACACGGTGATCTGGGTGCCAGGCAACCACGAGCTGTACTCGCGTTCTACCGATCGCTACCGCGGCCGGGAGAAATACGCGGCTCTCGTGCACGCGTTGCGCGAGATCGGAGTAATCACCCCCGAGGATGTGTATCCGACGTTCGGCGGGGTGACCATTGCGCCGTTGTTCACCCTCTACGACTATTCCTTCCGCGGACCCGACCTCACCGTGGAGCAGGCGCTGTCCGCCGCGCAGGAAAAGAGCATCGTGTTGACCGACGAGTTCGCCATCGCCCCCTTCGTCGACATCCGTGCCTGGTGCTGGGACCGGCTCGCCTACACCACGCGGCGGCTTTCGCGTATCGACGGCCCCACCATCCTGGTCAACCACTGGCCCTTGGTGCAGGAACCGGTCTCACGGCTGTACTTTCCTGAGATCGCGCTGTGGTGCGGCACCCGGCACACCCGGTCCTGGGCGAAGCGCTACAACGCGCAGGCCGTGATCTACGGACACCTCCACATGCCGGGTGTCACGCGCGTCGACGGCGTGGACCACATCGAGGTCTCCCTCGGCTACCCCAGGGAGTGGCAGGGCGCGCCCGCGCGCAGCGGGGATACCGCCTGGCCGTACCCGGTGATGGAGTTGAAGCAGTGATGAAGGATGTGGAGCTGTTCCCCGCGGCGGCGCGCTACGTGTACCTGCGCACGGACGAGGCCGCCAACCTGACCAATTACCTGGAGCTGCACCCGGAGGAGCAGGGTTTGGTCAGTCAGGCCGTCGACAAGCGAAAAGGCGAATTTGGCGACGCGCGCTGGTGCGCGCACCGCGCGCTGCAGGAGCTGGGGGTACCACCTGGAGAGGCGATCCTGAAAGGCGACAGTGGCATGCCCCTGTGGCCGCAGGGCTACACGGGCTCGCTGACGCACACGGAGGGCCTGCGCGCGGCGGTGGCGGCGCCGCGGACGCACGTGCGGTCGATGGGCCTCGATGTTGAACCGGCCGAGCCGCTGCCGGAGGGCGTGATCGACCAGATCGCGCGCTCGCCGGAGCGCCACCGCTTCGACCAGATGAGGGCGGGCGGAGATCAGTGGGCGGGCAGGCTGCTGTTCTGCGCGAAGGAAGCGACGTACAAGTGCTGGTTCCCAATGACGCGGCGCTGGCTCGGGTTCGAAGACGCCGAGATTGACATCCGCCCCGACGGCACGTTCATCGCCTATATCCTGGTCAGGCCCACCCCGGTTCCGTTTTTCGAGGGGCGCTGGGCGGTGCGCAGCGGGTTCGTCATCGCCTCTGCCTTCGTGGAGGCCTAGGCGCTTGTCACAGCGTCGACGGCCGGGCGACGAACACCGTCGACAGGCGCTTGCCCTGCTCCTTGACCAGGGCGACGGCGCGCCCGTCAGGGCCGACGGCGGCGTGGACGACGCGCACGCCCCGCGGTTCCAACCACTTGCCCATGGCGAGCGCCTCGTACTCCGCGGCAGTGACGTCGATGACGGGCCAGGCGCGGCTCAGCGCCTCGTCCAAGCTCAACGAGAGGGTGGGGGCGGTCTCGAGCTGGGTGAGGCTGCGGGCGTCATCCAGCGTGAACGCGCCGACGGCCTCGCGGCGCAGCGCCGTGAGGTGCCCGCCGACGCCGAGTGCGGCGCCGAGGTCGCGGGCTAGCGAGCGGATGTAAGTGCCCTTCGAGCAGTGGACGCGCACGTCGACGTCGATGACGCTCGCGTGACGACGCACCGCCAACGCGTGGAAACGGAACACGGTGACTTCCCGCGGCGGAATGTCGACCGTTTCGCCCGAGCGCACGAGCTCGTGGGCACGCCGGCCCCCGATCTTGATCGCCGAGACACTCGACGGCACCTGCATGATCTCGCCCGTGAGCTCAGCGATGCCGGCCGCGATGTCGGCGTCGCCGATCTGGGAGGCATCCGCGCACATAACGACGTCGCCGTCGGCGTCATCGGTGGTGGTGGTGGCCCCGAGCCGGATTGTAGCGGCGTAGACCTTGTCCTCGGCGACGAGGTGGGCGAGCAGTTTGGTGCCGCGCTCGATGCCGGCGACGAGCACGCCGGTGGCCATCGGGTCGAGGGTGCCTGCGTGGCCCACCTTGCGGGTGCGGAAAAAGCGGCGCAGGCGGGTGACGACGTCGTGGCTTGTCATCCCGGCGGGTTTGTCCACCACAACGATTCCGGAGCTGGCGAGCGGGTCAGGGGCAAAACTCATACTGAAACAGTATGCCGTAGTGTATCCACCGTGGATATTTTGCGCGGTCTGCGGCAGGTGCCGGAAGCTCTCGGCGCGACGGTTGTCACCATCGGAGTCTTTGACGGGGTCCACCGGGGTCACCAGCTACTCATCAGCGAGGCCGTGGTGCGCGCCCGTGAGCTCGGACTGCCATGTGTGGTGATGACATTCGAGCCGCACCCGGTTGCGATCTTCGCCCCCGAGCGCGCGCCGAAGGCGCTGATCCCGCTGAGCGAGCGCGCCCGACTGATCGAGCAGCTCGGCGTCGACTACCTCGTGGTCATTGACTTCCGCGAGGAGCTTGCCGGCGACAGCCCCGAAATGTACGTCCGCGACGTCCTGGCGGGCGTGCTCGGCGCGAGGACGGTGGTGGTGGGGGAGAACTTCACCTTCGGCAAGGATGCCGCCGGCACCGCCGCCACCATGCGGGAGCTCGGCAAGGCGTACGGCATTGAGGTCGTCACCGTCGAGCTGCTTAACGACGCCGGCGTGCGCGTCTGCTCCACGGCCGTGCGCGAGGAACTGGATCGCGGCGACGTGCGCGTCGCGGCGGATTTCTTGGGTCGGGAGTTCGCGGTCACCGGGGTGATTGAGCGCGGTGCGGGCCGCGGTGGCCGCGAGCTCGGGTACCCGACGGCGAACCAGTACGTCGCCGACATCTCCGCCCTGCCCGCAGACGGCGTCTACGCCGGGTGGCTCACCGTGGTTGACGGCGCCGAGAAAGGCCCCATCGTCGGCGACATGGAACCGGGCGTGCGCTACCCCGCGGCGATTTCGGTGGGCACGAACCCCACGTTCGGCGATGCGCGCCGCAGCGTTGAATCCTTCATCCTCGACCGCGACGCTGACCTCTACGGGCGGCTCGCTCGCGTCGAGTTCGTCGGCAAGGTGCGCGACATGGTCAAGTTCGACTCGGTCGATGAACTGCTGGAAAGCATGGCCCGCGACGTAGAAACGACCCGCCGGATTCTGGCGGCGGACCCGAAAAACCCCGAAAGGTAAGTCTCACATGGCACGTAAAATCATTCTCGACCTCGACACCGGAATCGACGATGCACTCGCCCTGGCCTACGCGCTGGGGTCACCGGAGCTCGAGCTCATCGGCGTGACCGGAACGTACGGCAACGTGCTGGTGGAGACGGGGGTGCGCAATTCCCTGGCCATCCTGGAGTTGTTCGGCCGCGCGGACATCCCCGTGTTCGCCGGACCCGATCACGCGCGCACCCGCGACTCTTTCGAGGTGTTGGAGATCTCCGCCTTCATCCACGGTGCCAACGGCATCGGCGGCGCGGTGCTGCCGGAGCCGGCGGCGAAGGTGCAGGAAAAAAGTGCCGTTGACTTCCTCGTTGAGTCCGTCGAGCGCTACGGGGACGACCTCGTGATTGTGCCGACGGGTCCGTCGACCACCATTGCGGCGGCGATTGAGGCGTCGGAAAGTTTCGCCAAGCGCGCGCACATCGTCATGATGGGCGGGGCACTGACTGTGCCGGGCAACGTCTCGCCGTGGGCCGAGGCGAACGTGAACCAGGACCCGGAGGCGACGGACCTTCTGTTCCGCCGCGCCAACGACGTGACCATGATCGGCCTCGACGTCACCCTGCAGACGCTGCTGACGTACGCGGAGACGAAGAAGTGGCGCGAGCTGGGCACCCGCGGAGGCGATTTCCTCGCCGAGGCGACGGACTACTACATCAAGGCCTACGACACCACCGCCCCCCACCTGGGCGGGTGCGGGCTGCACGACCCGCTGGCGGTCGGCGTTGCCGTCGACCCCTCGCTGGTTCAGCTCATCGACATCAACATGAAAACCGACACGGAGGGCCCGACGCGGGGGCGCACCATCGGAGACGAAACCCGCCTCAATGACCCGGTGAAGACGGCCCACGTCGCCGTCGCGGTCGACACCGACCGCTTCCTCGAGCAGTTCCTGTCGCGGCTGACCACACTCGCACAGGCAACCGAGCCGAGCGAGAGCCACGGGAGCTAAGAGAGCGCCGGGAGCCAAGATCGCTCAGCCCGCGATTTGGGGTCGTCATGGGGGCTCAGATAGACTCACCAACGCTTTAGGCACGGTGGGCGACACGGTGGGCGACACGGTGAGCGACTGCGGTCCGCGGCAGTCATGTGCACCTTGAACACTCGTCTTGAAGCGCTCGATTGCGTATCGAGCTTGTGCGGACTGAAACAACCACGTATCTACTCAAAGGAGTAACCCCATGGCATTGACTGCCGAGAAGAAGATCGAAATTCTCAAGAACTACGGCCTGCACGAGACCGACACCGGCTCGCCCGAGGCCCAGGTTGCGCTGCTGACCGAGCGCATCAACTCGCTCACCGAGCACCTGAAGTTCCACAAGCACGACCACCACTCCCGCCGCGGCCTGCTTCTGCTCGTCGGCCGCCGCCGTGGCCTGCTGAAGTACCTGCGCGAGAACAACGTCGAGCGCTACCGTGAGCTCATCGCTCGCCTCGGCCTGCGCCGCTAGAGCCCACCGGCTTCTACAACCTTTAACAGAAGAGAATCGCCCTTCCCGCAGCACGCCCGCGGGAAGGGCGATTTTTTCATCCCGCGGGTGTGGTGCGGGCGAGCGTTTTGCAAAAGTGGTGCATGACGCGTCACCTGGTAGAATAGGGCACCGTTGCATAAAAATCAGCAGGACGGCGGCACCGACGATCGCCGTAAGACACCCACGGAAAGGGATCTTTTGAGCACGCACACCCCTAAAAACACCTTCGACATCCACGTGGACGAGGATTTCGGCATCACCGAGGCAGTCGCCGTACTGGACAACGGCGACTTCGGCTCGCGCACCATCCGCTTCGAAACGGGGCAGCTCGCCCGGCAGGCGGGCGGGTCTGTGACGACCTACCTCGACGAGGACACGATGCTGCTGGCCACGACCACCGCATCGAAGAACCCGCGCGACAACATCGACTTCTTCCCCCTGACCGTCGACGTCGAGGAGCGCATGTACGCCGCGGGTAAGATCCCGGGCTCGTTCTTCCGCCGCGAGGGTCGCCCCTCCACGGAGGCGATCCTCGCGTGCCGCCTGATCGACCGCCCGCTGCGCCCGACCTTTGTCAAGGGGTTGCGCAACGAGGTCCAGGTTGTCATCACCGTGCTCAGCATGAACCCCGATGAGTATTACGACGTCGTTGCCATCAACGGCGCGTCCGCTGCTACCCAGCTTTCCGGGCTGCCGGTCTCCGGCGCTGTCGGCGCTGTGCGCATGGCGCTGCTCACCGATGACCAGCACCCCGAGGGACAGTGGGTGGCGTTTCCCAACCACGAGCAGCACGACCACTGCGTGTTCGAGATGGTCGTCGCCGGCCGTGTCGTTGATGGCGATGTCGCGATCATGATGGTTGAGGCTGGCGCCGGGGCGAGCGTCGTCAAGCTTGTGGCTGACGGTGCTCCCGCGCCGACCGAAGAAACGGTCGCCGAGGGTCTGGACGCGGCCAAGCCGTTCATCAAGACGCTGTGTGAGACCCAGGCCGCGCTGGCAGAGGAGACGGCGAAGGAGACCCAGGAGTTCGAGCTGTTTCCCGCCTACTCCGACAAGGTGTACTCCGCGGTGGAGAAGAGGGCTGCGAAAAAGCTCGCCACCCTTTTGACCATCCAGGGCAAGAAGGACCGCGATGACGCCACCAACGCCTACATGGAGGAGATCGAGGAGACGCTGCTGGACAAGTTCGACTTCGACGATGACGACGAGGACGAGTACACGCAGGCGAGCAAGGAAATCCGTGCCGCGTACAACGCGCTGATGAAGTCGATCGTGCGCGAGAAGATCCTCACCGAGGGCTTCCGTATCGACGGCCGCGGGGTCAGCGACATTCGCGACCTCGAGGTCGAGGTGGAACTCATCCCGCGTGCCCACGGCTCCGCTCTGTTCGAGCGCGGCGAGACCCAGATTCTCGGCGTGACCACCCTCGACATGCTCAAGATGGAGCAGACGCTGGATTCCCTGCAGCCGGAGACCGCGAAGCGCTACATCCACCACTACAACTTCCCCCCGTACTCCACCGGGGAGACGGGCCGCGTTGGCTCGCCGAAGCGCCGCGAGATCGGCCACGGGGCGTTGGCCGAGCGCGCGCTCATTCCGGTGATCCCTCCGCGCGAGGAGTTTCCCTACACCATCCGCCAGGTCTCCGAGGCTCTCGGCTCCAACGGCTCGACGTCGATGGGCTCCGTGTGTGCCTCCACGTTGTCGCTGTACAACGCGGGCGTTCCGCTGGCTGCCCCGGTTGCCGGCATCGCGATGGGTCTCGTTTCCGGCGAGGTCGACGGCGCCACCAAGTATGTCGCGCTGACCGACATCCTCGGCGCGGAGGACGCGTTCGGCGACATGGACTTCAAGGTCTCCGGTACTCCCGACTTCATCACCGCGCTGCAGCTCGACACCAAGCTCGACGGCATCCCCTCGGAGGTGCTGGTCTCCGCGCTGGAGCAGGCCCGCGACGCGCGCGAGGCGATTCTCGACACCATGGCGGAAGTCATTGACGGCCCCGACGAGATGAACCCGCTGGCGCCGAAGATTACGGCGATTAACGTTCCCGTGTCGAAGATCGGCGAGGTCATCGGCCCCAAGGGCAAGATGATCAACTCGATCACGGAGGAAACCGGCGCGGAGATCTCGATCGAGGACGACGGCACGATCTACGTCTCCGCGGCGACCGGTGAGTCGGCCGACGCGGCGATTGACAAGATCAACGGCATCGCCAACCCGCAGATGCCCAAGGTGGGAGAGCGCTACCTGGGCACCGTGGTGAAAACGGTGGCGTTCGGCGCGTTCGTGTCCATTCTGCCGGGCACCGACGGACTCGTGCACATTTCCAAGCTCGGCGGCTCGCAGCGCATCGACAAGGTCGAGGACGTGGTCAACGTCGGCGAGAAGATCGAGGTGGAGATCGCCGACATCGACAACCGTGGCAAGATCTCGCTGGTCCCCGTCGGCGAGGACGACTAGCACGCTTGACGACGCCCCACCCCCGGCGCGTCGTTTTCACTAACTGTTCCGCCCCGGCCTGCACACCAAGGCCGGGGCGGATGTGTTTACTGCTGGAAGTCGACGACCACGCGTGCCGGGTTCTCCAGAACGTGAAGGTTGAAGGGGCGCTGCTTGTCTAGGCCCACGATGTACTGGGTGTCGGCCTCGAAAACCCCGCCGTGGGTCACGCCCTGGATGTTGCCACTGGCTAGATCCATCGGCCCGGTCTGGACCAGGGCGTCGTCGGGGCTCAGCATCCCCATCGGGGTTCCCTGGATCATCACCTCGAAAAACGCCTGGCCGTTGACGTCGACGGGCAAGCCGGAGGCCTGCTGCAGGGGTTCGGGCGTGTAACCCGCGACGTAGCCGGGCGTGCCGGTGCCGGAGAACTCGAAGACGACGCGGTCGAAACCGTCGTGGGAGCCGACGCGGACGTCAGAGATGACCAGCTCGGTGCCGGGCGCAGGGTACGCCTGGACGCGGTCGGTGCCGAACGGGCCTACCGGAGTGGCTTCTTCCACCGCCGACAGGGCTTGGGCGGTGGGGATCACCGTGGTTGTGGCGGTTGTGGGGGCTGCCGACGTCAATGTGGTCGTGGCGGTCGTGGCCGTGGTGCTCGGGGCCTGATCGGCGGCGTTGTTCTCAGGCGCACCGGCACAGGAACCGAGCGTTAAAGCTGTTACGACAGTGACAGGAACGACGTAGCGAGACTTGAGATTCATAACTCAAACATAACCTGTTCACAGGTGCGGATGAGACATCCGGGATAAATAGTGAACGAATCGTGACCTTGAGCGCCTGATTAAGACCCTGATGGGGACCACCTCTCACCGAGCTATTCGCGGTGGGGATAAAGTGGCACCCAAAGCACCACACAGTTAAAAGGAGTCGGACATGTCCATCAGAGTTGGAGTTCTCGGGGCAAACGGGCGCGTTGGTTCGGCGGTCGTCGCCGGGGTTAGGGCGACTGAGGACCTTGAGCTCGTGGCGGAGATCGATCAGGACGACAGCCTCTCTCTGCTGACGGAGAACGGCGCGGAGGTCATCGTTGACTTCACCACCCCGTCCGCGGTCATGGGCAACCTGGAGTTCTGCATCAAGCACGGCATCCACTGCGTGGTGGGCACAACCGGTTTCGACGATGAGCGCTACGATCAGGTGCGCCAGTGGCTGGAAGCGAATGAAAACGTCGGCGTTCTCATCGCCCCCAACTTCGCCATCTCCGCGGTGTTGACCATGGCTTTCGCCCGCCAGGCGGCGCCTTTCTTCGAGTCCGCCGAGGTGGTGGAGTACCACCACCCGCACAAGCTGGACGCCCCCTCCGGCACCGCGATCAAGACGGCCCAGGGCATTGCGCAGGCTCGTCGAGAAGCAGACATGGCGCCCGTCCCGGATGCCACCGAGCAGAGCCTCGACGGTGCGCGCGGCGCCGATGTCGACGGCGTCAAGGTTCACGCCGTGCGCATGACCGGAATGGTCGCGCATGAGGAGGTCATCTTCGGCACCCAGGACCAGTCGCTGACCATCCGGCAAGACTCTTACGGCCGCGACTCGTTCGTCCCGGGCGTGCTCACGGGCGTGCGACAGGTCGCCGAGCACCCGGGGCTGACCGTGGGGCTGGACAAGTACCTGGGGCTGTAGGCGCATGGCGTTGGAAAAGGAGCTGGATGTCCAGCTCATCGCCGCGAGCCGCTTCGCCGTGCCCGACGGGGTGGACTGGGTTCCCGATGACGGGGTCAGCGACGCGGAAGCGATCGTGGAGTTCGCCGGCCGCGCCTGCTACGAAACCTTCGACCGGCCCAACCCCCACACGGCGACAAACAGCGCGTACCTGCACCACATCATCGACGTCGGCCACGACGCGCTCCTCGAACACGCAACCGCGACAATCTACATCCGGGGGCTATCCCGCGCGGCGGGCAACGAGCTTCTGCGCCACCGTAACTTCTCCTTTTCGCAGCTCAGCCAGCGGTTCGTGCACGAGGACGAAAGTGAAGTAGTCGTGCCCTCCCTGATCGCGCAGGACGAGGAGCTGCACCGGATGTTCGTCCGCGCGGCCGACGAGACGCGTTTTATCTACGACGAGCTTTTGAAAACACTCGAGGAAAACTTGGCGGGTGAGCCGAACTCGCTGCTGCGGCGTAAGAAGGCGCGCCAGGCCGCCCGCGCGATCTTGCCGAACGCGACGGAGACCCGCTTCGTGGTCACCGGAAACTACCGTGCGTGGCGCCAATTCATCGCGGCTCGCGCCTCCGAGCATGCCGACGGGGAGATCAGGATGCTCGCCGTAACCTGCCTTGAAATTCTGCGTGAACACGCGCCCACGCTTTTCGACGATTTCATGATCAGCGAACTGACCGATGGGACGAAAATGGCCACGAGCCCGTACGTTTCCTAATCATCGGCGCGCCGGTAATGCTGGCGCGCGCGATTGGCGCGTGCTGTTAACACAGTGCGCGGGCCCAGCGGGTACCCTGTATTGCCATGGGCATTACGAACAAAGCTAATACCGGTGCGGACATTTTCGGCACCGTCAGCGTCGCCATGGTCACGCCGTTTGATTCCAGCGGCGAACTCGACTTGGACGCGGGACGAAAGTTGGCTGCCCACCTCGTAGACAATGGAATCGATTCACTAGTTCTCGCAGGAACGACCGGGGAGTCGCCGACGACGACCCCGGAGGAGAAGATCGCGCTGCTCAAGGCGGTGAAGGAGGAGGTCGGCGATCGCGCCAGGCTGATCGCCGGAGCGGGTTCGTACAACACCCGCAAGTCCATTCAGCTGGCTACGCTCTCGGCGCAGGCCGGTGCGGATGCGCTGCTGGTGGTCACGCCGTACTACTCCAAGCCGTCCCAGGCGGGGCTGATAGCGCACTTCACGGCTGTCGCAGAGGCGACCGATCTGCCGATCTGCCTCTACGACATTCCCGGCCGCTCCGGCATCCCCATCGAGGGGGAGACGATCCGCGAGTTGGCGAAGCTGCCGACGATCCAGGGCCTCAAGGACGCGAAGGGCGATTTCTTCCAGGCGGCCCCGTTAATTCAGGAAACCGGCCTAGCCTGGTATTCTGGCGACGATCCGCTCAACGTGCCCTGGCTGTCAGTTGGAGCCACCGGCGTTATTTCGGTGGTGGGACACGCCGCTCCGCAGTTGTTGCGCGAACTCATTACAAGCTTCGAGGAAGGCGACCTCGCCCGCACGCGGGAAATCAACGCCAATACCATCGACGTGCTGGCTCGCCAGCAGGCAATTCTCGGTGGTGTGACATTTGCAAAGGCAGCCCTGCAGCTTCAGGGCATTAACGTCGGGGAACCCCGTCTGCCCGTGGTCGCAGCGACCGAGGCGCAGATGGAGGCTCTCCGCGAAGACATGGAAAAGGCTGGAGTCCTCTAAGTATGAACGAACCCCGCAATCGAGCCCGCAAGGTGACCCGCAAGGCTGGGCCCCCGGAGCCGGCCGATCAGCAGCCTGTATTCCAGGCGCCGGAACAGACACCTGCAGGCCCGGAATCATCCGACAGGCAGGACGCGCAGGATAACCGCGACCGCTCGAAGGATTCCGCTAACGGCAACAACAACGGCAACAACCGCGGAGGCAACGGAAACAACAGCCGCGGTGACAACGGCAACAACGGTAACAACGGCGGCGGCCGCAACCGGCGCCGTGGCCGTGGCCGTGGCTCCAATGGCGGCAACAACCGCGGTGGAAACGGCGGTAATGACGGTGGCAACAACCGCCGCAACCCGGTGAAGGGAATGCAGGGCGCGGATTTGACCAAGCGCCTTCCCTCCCCGCCGCAGGCACCGAACAACGGTCTGCGCATCTACGCTCTCGGCGGCATCTCCGAGATCGGGCGCAACATGACCGTGTTCGAGTACAACGGCCGCCTGCTCGTCGTCGACTGCGGCGTGCTGTTCCCGAACTCGGGAGAGCCAGGCGTCGATTTGGTCCTGCCGGACTTCGGTCCGATCGAGAACAAGCTGGACAAGATCGAGGCTCTGATTGTCACCCACGGCCACGAGGACCACATCGGTGCGATCCCGTGGCTGCTCAAGCTGCGGGCCGATGTTCCGATCTACTCTTCGCGCTTCACCAACGCGCTTATCGCGGCGAAGACGAAGGAACACCGCCAGCGTCCGAAGCTCAACGACGTGACCAAGGACTCCGAGCTCAACCTCGGCCCGTTCCGTATCCGCTTCTGGCACGTCGGCCACTCCATTCCGGAGTGTCTGGGCGTGTCCATCAAGACGGGTGCGGGCCACGTGGTGATGACGGGCGACATCAAGCTCGATCAGACCCCCTACGACGGTCAGCCCACGGATCTTCCCGCGCTGTCGCGCTTCGGCGACGAGGGCATCGACCTGTTCATGTGCGATTCCACCAACGCGACGGTGCCGGGAATTTCCTCCTCGGAAAAGGGCATCGAGGAAAACCTCACCCGCCTGGTCCAGGGTGCGAAGCAGCGCGTGATCATTTCCTCGTTCGCCTCCAACGTGGCGCGAGTGCAGATGGCGGTCAACGCCGCGGTTGCCAACGGCCGCAAGGTGGCTTTCAACGGCCGCTCGATGATCCGCAACATGGAGATCGCGGAGAAGATGAGCCTGCTGCGCGCCCCGCGTGGCACGATCATCCCGATCGAGGAGGCCGCAAAGATGGCTCCGCATAAGGTCGTGCTGATCACCACCGGTACCCAGGGCGAGCCCATGGCGGCGTTATCGCGTATGTCGCGGCGCGAGCACCGCCAGATCACCGTGCGCGACGGCGACCTGATCATCCTGTCGTCCTCGCTCATTCCGGGCAACGAGGAAGCCGTCTTTGCGGTGATCAACAACCTCGCGCAGATCGGCGCGACGGTGATCACCAACGACGACGCGCACGTCCACGCCTCGGGCCACGGCTACGCGGGCGAGCTTTTGTTCCTGTACAATGCGGCGCGCCCGAAGGGTGCGATGCCGGTGCACGGCGAGTGGCGCCACATGCGCGCGAACAAGGAGCTGGCGATTTCTACCGGCGTGAAGCCGGAGAACACGGCCCTTGCACAGAACGGTGTCGTGGTGGACATGGTCGGCGGCAAGATTAACGTCGTGGGCCAGTACCAGGTCGGTCAGCTCTACGTCGACGGCGAGACCATGGGCGATGTGGACCCGGACGTGTTGGCCGATCGCACCAGCCTCGCCTCCGGCGGCGTCGTCTCGATCACCTGCGTCATCGACGATCGCACGGGCCGTCTCTTGGAGACGCCTCGCGTGTCGACGACCGGCTTCTCCGACGATGACCGCGACTTCAACAAGAAGGTCGCCGAGGGCGTCGAAACGGTCATGAACGACCTGGCTGCGCAGGGTGAGAATGACCCGTACCGCATGGTGCAGCAGCTGCGTCGTCACGTGTCGAAGGCGATCGAGCAGAAGTACAAGCGCGAGCCTGTCATCTTGCCGACGGTCGTGCCGATGGCGGCCGACAACGTTCCCTTCGACGACGCCGATGTGGATGCTGCCCGCGAGTCACTCTAAGGCGTTACCTTAGTGGCCCGACGCCGGCCCGAATCGCCATGTAGGTCCCAGCGCTATGCTGGGGCCTATGTCATTTGCGAAGCAAGAGCGCGAGCGTCTCGCGCAACTTTTCCTCGACCTCGGCCCCGATGCTCCCACGCTGTGTGAGGGGTGGAACACCCGCGATCTAGCCATTCACCTCTACATCCGCGAGAACAAGCTGCACAAGGCCGGTGGCAACTTCATCGGCGCGCTGAAGCCCGTGCTCGACAAGGAGACGAAGGTGCAAGAACGGCGCCCGTACGAAGACATCGTGCGTGATTGGGCGGCGGGCCCGCCCAAGTTGCTCGCACCGGTCGACGGGTTGATGAATACCTCGGAGAATTTCGTCCACCACGAAGACGTTCGCCGCGGCGACGGGGTCGCACGGCCGCGCGACTTCAGCACTGAGGTCGACCGCACGCTGATGGGATTGGCGCAGCGTTTTGCGAAGCTCATGATGCGCTCGTCCGACACGCCGGTTATTTTGACGCCTCCGTCGCTGCCATCGGTCACCGTCGGCGGAAGCCGCAAGGTCGCCGAGCGCGGCGACGATGTGATTCGCGTCAAGGGCGAGCCGGGCGAACTGCTGCTGTGGATCATGGGGCGCGACGTGGTCGAAATTGACTTCGAGGGCGATGAGGACAAGATCGCTGCGCTGAAAGTAAAGTTCTAGGACTTTACCAACGCGTAACTACAAATCTCCGCCGTAACCGGTGTGGCAAATGTGGAATGAGTGGCAAACGGTACTACTGTTACTTACATGTCTGTCACGAACTCGTCTCGCACCTCCGGGCGCTCGCAGACCGGCCCCCGCGGGCGGGGGAGCGGCACGCGGACGTCGACAAACTATGCCGCGTCGCTGACTCACCCGTCGACCTCAACGATGCTCGCGGCGCAAACCTCCGACGAGCGCGTCGGCTCCGCCTACAAGGTTGTCGGCAGCTCGCTGGGCGCTGCCGCACGCGGCGTGGGATCGGCGCTCGGCAAGCTGACAGCCGGCCTGCGCCGCAGCGCGGACACAGACGATTCTTCGGACCCCTTCTTCGATGACGCCGCCACCGCCGACGAGCCGGTCGCGCGGCGCCGTAAATCCAGAGACTTCAGGGACGGCAGGGGCACCGTACGCGACGAGGAGAAAGGTGGCAGCGACGCAGTGGAGACCACACGGGGCGGCGACCATGCTGACGCGTGGGGACTCGTCCTCATTGGACTTGCCGCCGTCATCGGCGCCTCGGTGTGGTTCGACATCGCCGGCCCGGTCGGGCGCCTCATCGCCCAGGGAGTGCACTGGGTCATCGGCGCGGGCGCGCTCATCCTGCCCGTCGCCCTCGTCGCAGTAGCCGTCGCGCTAATGCTGGACACACGCTCCGACGCCGCGGTTCGCGCCCGGGTCAGCCTCGGAATCGGAATCATCGCGCTCGCCATGCTCGGACTCGTTCACGTCTTCGCCGGCAACCCCCAGGATTGGGAAGGCCGGCGCATCGCCGGCGGGGCGGTGGGTGCGCTGCTCGGAGGCACGCTGTCTGCGGGCTTCACCTCCTTCGTCGCCGTGCCGCTGCTGATCCTCGTGATTGTCTACGGCGCGCTCAAGACCACCGGTGTGACCGTGCGCCAGGCTGTGGACCTGCTCAAAGACACCCTTTCAGCCGCGAAAGGCGGGCTTTCGCACTCCGGTGACGCTGACGGCGCTGAGGGCAAGGACCCCTACAGCCACGTCGACGAGGACTTGGAGGACATCGCCGAGGGCCGCGAGCGACGCCGCGCCCGGGCAAGCGCCGCCACCGAAGTGGTGACGCGCCCGCGGCGGCGCACGCCGCTGGACAACTACCCGGCGGATGAATCCACGCGCGTGATGCCGCGGCGCGCCCGGCTGGATAAAAACCTCTTTGACGAGCCGGGCGCCGAGGCCGAAGTAGCCGCGCCTGCGGAGCCTGCGGGGCAGCCCGAGGCGGGCCTGACCCGCATTCTGCCGCGCGCCGAGGCCGAGCCGGAGCCGGAACAGGAAACCGAGCCTGAGGACGACAAGGCTGATGCGATCACCCAGTCCCGCGAGGCGATGCGTGCCGCGATCGTTGCGCGCTCGGGCATCGATGCCACCGCCGTGCCCGCCTCCACACCGAAGTCGGAGGTGGAGAAGGCAAAGGCGCCCGCCGCGCCGGCCGCGCCCGCCCAGCGGGTGCCTTACGACGATTCGGACTACGTGCTGCCGTCGACGGACCTGCTCATCGCCGGTACCGCGCCGAAGACGCGCACAGAGGCCAACGACCGGATGATCGAAGCGATCACGGATGTCTTCGAGGAATTCCGCGTCGACGCCCAGGTCACCGGATTTTCGCGCGGGCCGACAGTGACGCGCTACGAGGTAGAACTCGGCCCCGGCGTGAAGGTGTCCAAGATCACCAACCTGCAGTCCAACCTCGCCTACGCCGCCGCGACGGACAACGTGCGTCTGCTCACCCCGATCCCCGGCAAGTCGCTCGTCGGCATCGAGGTGCCCAACCTCGACCGCGAGATGGTCAGGCTGCGCGACGTGCTCGACGCGCCGAAGGTCACCGCCGACCGCGACCCCATGCTCATCGGCCTGGGCAAGGACATCGAGGGTGACTTCATCGCCTCCAGTGTGCAGAAGATGCCGCACCTGCTCGTCGCCGGTTCCACCGGCTCGGGTAAGTCGGCGTTCGTCAACTCCTTGTTGATCTCGCTGCTCACCCGCGCCACCCCGGAGGAGGTGCGGTTGATTCTGGTGGATCCGAAGATGGTGGAGTTGACCCCGTACGAGGGCATCCCGCACCTGATCACGCCGATTATCACCCAACCGAAGAAGGCGGCCGCCGCGCTGCAGTGGCTGGTTGAAGAGATGGAGCAGCGCTACATGGACATGAAGTCCTCTCGCGTGCGCCACATCAAGGACTTCAACAGGAAGGTGCGCTCCGGGGAAATTTCCGCGCCCCCTGGCTCCGAGCGCGAGATGCGCCCGTACCCGTTCATCATCTGTGTGGTCGACGAGCTGGCGGATCTGATGATGACGGCCCCGAAGGAGATCGAGGAGTCGATCGTGCGCATCACCCAGAAGGCGCGTGCGGCCGGCATCCACCTGGTGCTGGCCACCCAGCGCCCCTCGGTGGATGTCGTCACCGGCCTGATCAAGACCAACGTGCCGTCGCGCCTTGCGTTCGCCACCTCGTCGTTGACCGACTCGCGCGTCATCCTCGACCAGGCAGGTGCCGAAAAGCTCATCGGCATGGGTGACGGGTTGTTCATCCCGCAGGGTGCCGGAAAACCGCAGCGTCTGCAGGGTGCCTACGTCACGGACGAGGAGATCCAGGCCGTCGTCGAGGCCGCGAAGTCGCAGGACTCACCGTCGTACGTCGAGGGCGTGACCGAGGACAAGCAGGCCGAGGCGAAGGTGATCGATGACGACATCGGGAAGGACCTCGACGATCTGCTCGAGGCCGTCGAGCTCGTGGTCACCTCCCAGCTCGGGTCGACATCGATGCTGCAGCGCAAGCTGCGCATCGGTTTCGCCAAGGCGGGGCGCCTGATGGATTTGATGGAAACCCGCGGCGTCGTCGGCCCGTCGGAAGGCTCAAAGGCGCGCGAGGTGCTGGTCAAGCCGGAGGAGCTGGAGACGATCCTGTGGATGATCAAGGGGGCCGATCCTGCGGAGGCGCCCACCGACGAGCCTTCGCTTGGCGACGCCCCCTCCGACGCCACCACCCCCGGCGAGACCCGTGTGGTCAACGCCACCTACAACCCAACGGGCGGAGCGTTTTAGCCGTTTTATTGCTTGGTGTAAGCTCATAGGGGCATTGGAGGGGAGTACCCCGCAATCGCTTTCGATCGTCAACACGGCGCCTTGCTTTTCAGGAAGGCCCCGGTCGGGGCGGCCCACCGTGGGTGGGGGAGACCTCCGGTCACTTTTGTAAGGATTTTCTGACCGGAGGTATTTATGGAACACATGGGTGTGCCCACATCAGTATGGCTGATCACCTCGGCCGTCATCGTGGGCTTCTTCATTTTTGACTTTTTTGGACACGTCAAAGATGCGCACGAACCGTCACTGAAAGAATCGGGATTCTGGACCGCGTTCTACGTCACCATCGCACTGCTTTTCGGCGGCGTGATCTGGTGGCTGTGGGACGGCGAGCACGCCGCGCAGTACTACACCGGCTACGTCACGGAAAAGGCGCTGAGCGTTGACAACCTGTTCGTCTTCGCGCTGATCATGGGCGCGTTCAAGATCCCGCGCAAGTACCAGCAGAAGGTGCTGCTGCTTGGTATCGTGATCGCGCTGATCATGCGCCTGATCTTCATCCTGCTTGGCGCGGCCGTGATCGCGGCGTGGTCGGACGTGTTCTACCTCTTCGCCATCTTCCTGATCTGGACGGCTATCAAATTGGCCTACGACGAAGCGACGGACCAGGAAGAAACCGACCCGAACGACATGTTCATTGTCAAGGCGCTGCGCCGCGTCTTCCCGGTGACCAAGTCCTACCACGGCGACAAGCTTGTCTCCGTCACCCAGACTGGGAAGAAGGCGCTGACGCCGCTGTTCATCGCGCTTCTGGCAATTGGGTTCGTCGACGTGATGTTCGCGCTTGACTCCATCCCCGCGATCTACGGCATTACCTCGGAGCCGTTCATCGTGTTCACGACCAACGCGTTCGCGCTTCTCGGCCTGCGCCAGATGTACTTCCTGCTCGACGGCCTCCTTGACCGCCTGGTCTACCTGTCCTACGGACTGGCCATCATCCTCGGCTTCATCGGCATCAAACTGCTGCTGCACGCCCTGCACGAGAACAACCTGCCGTTCATTAATGGCGGCGAGAACGTGACCGTGCCCGAGATTGGGACGTTTACCTCCCTGTCCGTGATCATCGGTGTTCTGGTGGTTACCGTCGTGGCGTCCCTGGTGAAGAACCGCATGGACATTGCCGCTGGCCGCGTTGACCCGGACGGGCCGAAGTGGCACGTGGATTACGACGACCACGGCAACCGCCGCAAGGTGGACAACCACGGCAACCACCTCGGGTGGATTGACGATCCCGCCACCTCTGGCCGCGGCGATCACACAGCAACCGGTTCGCGCGAGACGGATCACCTCGACGTCTCGCGCGGGGGCGAGAAATAGAAAGGGCGGTTGTCGTGACCCAGCCACAGCAATCCAATTGGAACCTGCCCAACGTGTTGACGTCGGCACGCATTGTGTTTGTGCCCGTGTTCGCGTGGCTCGTTCTCTCGGAGCGCTGGTGGTGGGCGTTCGGCTTGTTCGTGGTGCTCATGGCCACCGACAAGCTCGACGGCGACATCGCGCGCGCCCGCGGGCTGGTGACGGACTTTGGTAAGATCGCCGACCCGATCGCGGACAAGGCGCTGATGATCACCGCGCTGGTCACGCTCAACATCGCGTCCACGCTGCCGGTGTGGATCACGGTGGTTATCGTGGTCCGCGAGCTCGGCATCACGGTGTGGCGGATGTTCATGCTGCGCCGTGGCAACGTCGTCCCGGCGTCGAAAGGCGGCAAGCTCAAGACCGTTCTTCAGACGCTCGGTGTGGCGCTGTACCTGTGCCCGCTGCCGGGCTGGATGGATGTGCCGACATATATCGTCATGCTGGTCGCCACGGCCGTCACCGTGATCACGGGCATCCAGTACATCGTGGATTCGAGGAAGGTCAACCGTGGATAGCTCCACAACTATCGCGCGCGAGCTTATCGACGCTCTGCGCACCCGCAACCAGACCATCAGCTTCTGCGAGTCCCTGACCGCAGGCCTGGTCGCCGCAACGCTCGCGACCGTTCCAGGCGCCTCCGACGTGCTGCGAGGCGGGCTCGTGGTCTACGCCACCGACCTGAAGCACTCCCTCGCCGGCGTGCCCGAGGAGGTCCTTTCCACCCACGGCGCGGTCTCACCCGTTACCGCCCGTGAGATGGCCCGCGGAACGCGGCGGGTGTGCCAGTCCGACTGGGCCGTTGCGGTCACCGGCGTAGCCGGGCCCGATACTCAAGACGGCCACCCCGTCGGCGAGGTGTGGGTCGGGCTGTCTGGCCCTCGGTGGACGGCGTCCTCGCCCGCGGCGCAGCTCGTCGACTCCGCGGCCGGGCGCTACGCGCTGCTGCCGTCAGCGACGGAGCCGGTGCGGGTGCTGGCGGGCGGGCGCGAGGAAATCCGCCAAGCCGCGGTGCAGGCGGCGCTTAGTGGGGCCCTTGCGGGCGTGAGGGAACAAAACTGATTGGTTAACCGTTAGTACATTCGATGGCAACGACAACTCTTCTTCTCGATAACTTCGAGGTCGCGCAGCTCAAGCGCCCCCTCGAGCGGCCCGTCCAGCGCGAAGCGGTGCGCGAGCCTCTGTTACGCGAGGCACTGGGCATGTCCCTGCGCGCCTTCCGCGCGGACAAGAACGTCTCGCTGCGCACACTCGCCGCAAAGGCACGCGTGTCGTCGGGCTACATTTCCGAGCTTGAGCGCGGCCGCAAGGAGGTGTCGTCGGAGCTCCTGGCGTCGATATGCGAGGCCCTCGATACGACGGTGGCCGAGGTGCTGCTCGAGGCGGTGGCGAACCTGTCGCTGAAGTCGATTACTGACGAGCTTGAGGCGAGCGCGCCCGCGGCCGCTGAAATCTAGTTGAGCCTTCGCGTGGATCCGTTTGCGACTACGATGGTTCAACGGTTACGCAGCACTGCAGAACAAAGACACTTTTAAACATCAACGAAAGGTAAGGCGCCGCGATGGCTAACCCGTTTTCCAAGTTCTGGAACTACCTGATGGCTCTGTTCGACAACAAGATCGAGGAGAACGCAGACCCGAAGATCCAGATCGAGCAAGCAATTAGCCAGGCGCAGCGCCAGCACCAGGCCCTGTCCCAGCAGGCCGCAGCCGTCATCGGCAACCAGCGCCAGCTGGAGATGCAGCTCAACCGCCGCCTCGAAGAGGTGGAGAAGCTCCAGGCCAACACCCGCCAGGCACTCCAGCTGGCGGACAAGGCCCGTGGCGAAGGCGACGCGCAGAAGGCGCAGGAATACGAAAACGCCGCCGAGGCGTTCGCCGCCCAGCTGGTCACGGCCGAGCAGAGCATCGAAGACACCAAGCAGCTCCACGACCAGGCCCTGCAGCAGGCGGCGCAGGCGAAGCAGGCCGTTGAGCGCAACTCCGCGCAGCTGCAGCAGCAGGTCGCAGAGCGCTCCAAGCTTCTGTCCCAGCTCGAGCAGGCGAAGATGCAGGAGAAGGTCGCCGAGACCATGTCCTCGATGAACGCGATCACCACCGGCACCCCGAACTTGGATCAGGTGCGCGACAAGATTGAACGCCGCTACGCCAACGCCCTGGGCCAGGCCGAGTTGGCGCAGAACTCCATCCAGGGCCGCATGGCCGAGGTCGAGCAGGCCGGCATCCAGATGGCCGGTCACGGCCGCCTCGAGCAGATCCGCGCGCAAATGGCCGGTGAACTGACCAACAGCCAGAAGCCAGCGATCGAATCCAGCGAAGCGGGCTCCGCGCCGCAGGCAGCAGATGCAGGCAGCGACGTGTCCAACGACGCCGTGCAGGCCCGCATGCGTGAGCTGCGCGGCGAGCACTAAAGCGTTCGGTTAATCCCCAGCACCGCGCGCCATGAGCGCCTCGCCGATGCTTTGAGCGCGGCGGATGCTGCGAATCACCACCGGTGTACCAAACGCCGTCAACGAAAGGCCCGCTCCGCGGGCCTTTCGCGCGTCCAAGACCTCATTGACCGTGTTGGCCATCAGCGGGATCAGCCGGATCGTGACGGAGACGGCAAAGCTTATGGTGTCCACCGGCACACCGAAACGACGCAGGGGCGCGAGGCTGCGCTCGAGCCCGTTCATGAGCTCCTCGAGCGTTGTTGTGAGGGTGAGCAGGTTCGCGGCCGCCAGCGTGGCGACGAGCCCGAACGCCGTCGTGAGCGCCTGGGCGGGGCCGTTTTGCCACCACAGGTACAACCCGAGCAGGGTAATCAGCGGCACGACGGGGGCTAGCTGCCGCATCGCCGTGCCAAAGGGTATCCGGGCGATAATGTACAGCACGGTGACGCCGGCCAGGACGGCGACGGTGTGCCACGGCTGGCTCGGCAGCGCCGTGACCGATACCACGAAGATGAGCAGGGCAAGCAGTTTGGCCGTTGGCGGTGTGCGGTGCAGAAGCGAATTTCCGCCGACGTAAACGCTCAACGGGACGTACGTGAGCATCGCTTACTCCCCGAGGAGTTCGTTGTAGAAGGAGACGGTGTCGCGCGGGGGGCCGTCGAAAAGCACGCGCCCCGCGTCGAGGCAGAGGACGCGGTCGAAGCCCGCGAGCATGCCGAGATCGTGCGTGACCACGATGACCTGCTGCTCCAGCGCCGCTATCTCACCGATGATGCGGCGGCGGTTGCGCGCGTCGAGCAGGGTGGTCGGCTCGTCGGCGATGACGAGTTCCGGCTCGATCACCAGCACGGCGGCCAGTGCGAGCAGCTGCTTCTCGCCCCCGGAAAGGGTGTGCGGTGAATTGTCGCGCTTGTCGCCGAGACCAAAGCGTAGAAGCGCCTGATCGACGCGGCGTGACACCTCGTCGCGCGGGAGCTTGAAGCGGCGCAGGGAAAACGCGACGTCTTCGGCGATGCGCGGCATGACTATCTGCGACTCGGCGTCCGAGAAGACGAATCCGACCCGGCGGCGCACGAGCTTGCCATCGGTGACGGGGTTGAGGGCGTCGACATGCACGGTGCCGGTGGAGGGGGTAATCAGGCCGTTGATCAGCCGCACGAGGGTGGACTTGCCCGAGCCGTTGGAGCCGATGATGCCGATGCGGTGTTCGGTGAGCTCGAGGGTGGTCGGATGAAGGACGACGGTGCCCTCGTAGCTCACGCTGGCGCCTTCAAAGCGGATAACAGGCATGGATTAACGCGCTGGGCTCGCGCTACCGCGCAAAAGCTGAGGAAACGCGGTGTGCACGCCGATGGCGATGGCGACCATGACGGCCATCTCAAGCACGTCGGTGGGGATGAAAGGCAGCTGCGCTGCCAGTGCGGCGGGGAAGTCGAGCCCCGCGCGCACCACCATGCCGATGGAGCCGAACAGGTACTGAAGGCCCAGACCGAGGTAGCCGGCGAGGATAAACAGCGCCACCTTGACGGGTCGGGAGCGGCCGATGACGCGCTCTGCGATGGCGCCGGCGACGGGAACCGCGATGAGGTAGCTGATGACGTAGCCAACCGTGGCTGAACTCAGGGCATAGTAGGTGGTGCGCCCACCGGCGAGAACCGGCAGGAGAAAACCGATCAGGAGGAACAAACCGGCGACGAAAAACCCGCGCCTGGCCCCGAGGACCAGCGCCGCGAGAACGAGCGCGGTGTTCTGGATCACGATGGGCACCCCCAGGGCGCCAGCGGGGATGGCGACGAACCCCAGCACGATCACGAGCGCGGTGAACACCGCGACGAAGGCTACGTCGGCGGTGGTGTTCGATGCCTGTGTGGCCTCGGCTGAAGTCGGGGGAGTTGGTGATGATTTCGACATGGCAGAAACCTTACTTGAACACCGTTCAGTGCGGTGCGTTTCGGGGTCCGAAAAGCGCCGGAGTGTAGATTGGGCCCATGCGCTTGACCGAATTCCAGCAGCTGGTGGAAGACGAGTTCGGCCCCGCGAACGCGGGGTGGGTGATGGACTCGCAAGTCCTGTCGCCGTACAACCAGACCGCGAACGAGATGATCGAAAGCGGAATCGACCCCCGTTTAGCATGGGAGGGGTTGTGCCGCGCCTACGACGTGCCGGAAGACCGGCAACTGGGAAGAGACCGCCCGGGATTCTGACACGCGTTTCGCGGCGCGTCGCTCGCGTTCGAACATGCTTGCGTGTAGGCTTCGCCGTGTCGAGGCACTGCGCTACGTTAGGGCCAGTCTCATCTGGGACCGAAGGGAACCAGATGACTGCCTGCGGGAGTCTAAGAGGATGACACCACCCGTACTCACGTGGCGTGGATTACTTAAAAAATTCTTGGTTAAAGGGAGTGACTGATATGGCAGCGAAGAAAAAGACGACCGCGGCAGCGGGCGGGGATCGCCAGAACGCGCTCGACGCTGCGCTGGCGATGATTGAGAAGGACTTCGGCAAGGGCGCGGTCATGCGCCTCGGGGATGAAAATCGCCCCCCGATCCAGGTCATTTCCTCCGGCAACACCGCGATCGACGTTGCTCTCGGCATCGGTGGGTTCCCGCGGGGGCGAGTCGTGGAGATTTACGGGCCCGAGTCCTCCGGTAAGACCACCGTGGCGCTGCACGCGATCGCCTCCGCCCAGCGCGCCGGCGGAATCGCCGCGTTTATTGACGCCGAGCACGCCCTGGACCCTGACTACGCCCGCAAACTCGGCGTGGATACCGACAACCTCTTAGTCTCCCAGCCGGACACGGGCGAGCAGGCGCTGGAAATCGCTGACATGCTGGTGCGGTCGGGCGCTATCGACATCATCGTCATTGACTCGGTCGCCGCGCTGACGCCGAAGGCCGAAATCGAAGGCGAAATGGGCGACTCCCACGTCGGCCTCCAGGCCCGCCTGATGTCTCAGGCGCTGCGCAAAATGACCGGCGCGCTCTACAACTCCGGAACCACCGCGATCTTTATTAACCAGCTGCGCGAGAAGATCGGCGTGATGTTCGGCTCACCCGAGACCACCACCGGCGGCAAGGCCCTGAAGTTCTACGCCTCCGTGCGTTGCGACGTCCGTCGCATCCAGACCCTCAAGGACGGCCAGGATTCCATCGGCAACCGCACCAGGCTCAAGGTGGTCAAGAACAAGGTGTCGCCGCCGTTCAAGATCGCCGAATTCGACATCATGTACGGCGAGGGCATTTCGCGCGAATCCTCCATCATCGACATGGGCGTCGACAACGGTATCGTGAAAAAGTCCGGTTCCTGGTTCACCTACGAGGGCGACCAGCTCGGCCAGGGCAAGGAGAAGGCCCGATTGTTCCTCAAGGACAACGTCGATTTGGCGAACGAGATCGAGGACAAGATCTTCCAGAAGCTCGGCGTCGGCGCCTACGCGGGCAACGGCGACGAGCTCACCGACGACCCGGTCGACATGGTCCCCAACATCGACTTCGACGACGACGATGCCAACGAGCCGCTGGGCGCCTCCGATAGCAACCTGGTGCCTAACGAGGGTTAAGCACAATGGCCGACCCTGATCCGCACAAGGTCGCCCAGCTCAAGGCCGCCCTCGAACACTTCCAGCCGGGCACGCTGTTCGACCGCGAAGAGGAGCAGGCTCTGGCGCCTGTGCGCACGCGAGCTTTGCGTTTGCTCGACCAGCGCGCCCGGTCCAAGGCAGAGCTGCGTTCGCGCCTCATCTCCGCGGAGTTCGACCCAGAGCTCGTCGAGCGGGTCCTCGACTCACTGGAGAACTCGGGGCTGGTCAATGACGCGGTTTTCGCGAGCGAGTGGGTCCGCCAGCGCTCCCAGCGAAGGGGAAAGTCGGCTCGCGCGCTCGACATGGAGCTGCTGGACAAGGGGGTTGCTGAGCCGGTGCGCCAGGAGGCGCTGTCCCAGATCACCGCCGAGGACGAGGAAGCCGCCGCCCGAGCTGTCGCGGAGAAGAAGGCCCGCGAAGTCAAGGCGGCGCCATCCGATCGCGCGGAGTACGACAAGCACCTGCGGCGCATCGTTGGGGTGATGGCGAGGCGCGGCTACTCTTCCGGGCTGAGTATGCGGCTGGGCCGCGACGTGCTCGACGCGCGGATCCGTGAGGTCGCCGGCGAGCAGTAGCCGCGGCGCCTACCGAGGCGGTCGCATGCTACCCGGCGCCTGAGCGTTCAGAGTCGCGTCGGCCGTGGGCAGGGCGTCCTCGTCCGCCACATCCGGGACCTTTGTGAAGGGGTTGCGGCGTGTGCGTCCGGCCCGCAGCTGCTTTTCGACGCGCGTGGCCAACATCGTCAGCGCGTAGTTAATCGCGATCATGATGATGGCCACCACGATCAGGGACGGTATGTAGTTGCTGTTCGAGGACGCAACCTGGGTACCGGAGCGGACGACCTCGACGTAGCCGATCTGGTAACCCAGCGCGGAGTCCTTCAGCGCGATGACCATCTGCGCAATAAGCGCGGGCAGCATGGCGGCGACCGACTGCGGAAGAAGAATCTTCCACATCGTCTGCCAGTGCGTCATGCCCAGCGCGTGGGCGGCCTCTGTCTGCCCGCGGGGCAGCGAGCGGATGCCGGCGCGCAGAATCTCCGCGATGACGGATCCGTTGTACAAAGTCAGCGCAGTGACAACTGCCCAGAAGGCGAGGCCGCGCGGCGGCACCACGTTGAACACAGCGAAGAACTGGTACAGGAAGATCATCAGCAGCAGCACCGGGATCGCGCGGAAGAACTCGATGAATGTGGCGCACAGCCAGCGCACCGCTTTGAGCTCCGCGAGACGCCCGAGCCCTAAGACGACGCCGAAGATAAGGGCGAGGAGGATGCTCAGTGCGGCGGCCTTAATGGTGCCCCACAGCCCGGGCAGGATGTAGGTGGTCCAGGTGTTCGCGTTGACAAACGGCGTCCATTTTTCTGCGTCAAGCTGGCCGTTCTCGGCGAGGCGGGCGAGGACCCACCAGCCGATCAGCGCCAGAGCGATCACGGTGAGGAAGGTGTAGATGGTGTTGAGGCGCCTGGCGCGGGGCCCGGGGGCGTCGTAAAGCACTGAGGCTCTAACAGCAGACATTTAACGCTTCACCGCCAGTCGTTCAGAAAGCCAGCCCAAGGCAAGGCCCATGGGCAGGGTGAGGATGATGAACCCGAGGGCGAACACGCCGAAGATGACGAACAGCTCGTTGGCGTGCATCTCGATGGTGGATTTCATCAGCAGCGACGCCTCGGCGACGCCGATGACGGAGGCGATCGTGGTGTTCTTCGTCAGCGCGATCAAGGTGTTGCCCAGCGGGATGATGGCCGCGCGCAGCGCCTGCGGGAGGATGATGAGGCTGAAGATCTGGCCGAAGCCCAGCCCCAGCGAGCGGGCGGCCTCGGACTGACCGACGTGGACGGTATTGATGCCGCTGCGCAGGGACTCCGCGACGAAGCACGACGTGTAGAGAATGAAGCCGAGGACGGCCAAGCGGAAGTTCTGGTCGGCGATAAACGTCGAGGATTCGCGGCTGGCCAACTGCAACCCCAGGTTCTGGTAGAGCCCGAAGGAGCAGAACAAGATCACCAGGGTCAGCGGGGTGTTGCGCACGGTGTTGATGTAGAACCCGGAAAGACCGCGCAAGATGCCCACGGGGGAGACCCGCATGGCTGTGAGCAGCGTGCCGAGAATCATGGCGCCGATGGCGGAATACACCGTCAGTTTGATGGTGGTCCAAAATGCGGGCCACAGGTCGGGCAGCAGGTCTGCCCACAGGGCTTGCATGGGGTCTTATTCCTCCCAGAAAGTGTTGAAGGTGCCTTCACAGAGCGGGTGCTACTGCAGGAAGGACAGGTCGCCGACCTTGTCCTCGGAGACGCCGACGCCGCCCTCGAGGTTCTCGTCGACGAACTTCTGGAACGAGCCGTCTGCGTACATGGCCTCCAGCGCCTTGTTCACGGCGTCGACGGCCTCGGTGTCGTCCTTGGTCACGCCGATGCCGTAGTGCTCGTTGGTGAAGGGCTGGCCGTCCTTCTCCAGCTCGACGATGGCGAAGTCACCCGGGGACTGCGCGGAGTAGCCGCCGAGGATGGAAGCGTCGGTGGTCATCGCGTCGACGTTGCCGTTGCGCAGCGCCTCGACGCAGGAGGAGTAGGTGTCGTACTCCTGGAGCTGGACGCCGGGGAGGGCGTCCTTGACCTTCTGCGCCGGGGTGGAGCCGGTCACCGAGCACAGGATGCGCCCGTCGAGGCCCTCGAGGCCGGTGATGTCCTTCTCGTCGGCACGCACGAGCAGGCCCTGGTGGGTGAGCAGGTACGGGCCCGCGAAGCTGACCGCCTCGGCGCGGGAGGCGTTGATGGAGTAGGTCGCGCCGATCGCGGCGACCTCGCCGTTCTGGATCAGGGTCTCGCGCTGCGCGGACGGGGTCTCGCGCCAGGTGATCTCCGGCTCGGCCCAGCCCTTGTCCTCGGCGATGGAATTGACCACGTAGGTGAGCACGTCGACGTCGAGACCGGTCATGGAGCCGTCCGCCTCGCGCAGGCCCAGGCCCGGTTGGTCGTACTTGGTGCCCAGGGTGACGTTGCCGGACTCGATCTGGGCGAGCAGGCCCTCGCCACCGCCGGAGCTGTCGCCGCCGCAGGCGGTCAGCGTCGCCGCGGTGAGCGCTGCGACGGTAGCGGCTGCGAGGGAACGGAAGATCTTCTTCATGGTGAAACTCCTTGATAGGGGTATGCGTTAGTGGGGCAGGATCTTGCCCAGGAAGTCCCGGGCGCGCTCGGAGGCGGGGCTGTCGAAGAAGGATTCCGGGTTGGTGTCCTCGACGATTTTCCCGTCGGACATGAACAGGATTCTGTCCGCAACCTTGCGGGCGAAGCCCATCTCGTGGGTGACTACGACCATCGTCATGCCGGAGCGTGCCAGCTCGGACATGACGTCGAGTACCTCGCCGACCATTTCGGGGTCGAGCGCGGAGGTGGGCTCGTCGAAAAGCATGACCTTGGGGTCCATAGCAAGTGCTCGGGCGATGGCGACGCGCTGCTGCTGGCCGCCGGAGAGCTGGGCCGGGTACTTGTCCGCCTGGTTGGCGATGCCGACGCGGTCGAGCAGCTCGCCCGCGCGCTTGTCCGCCTCCGCCTTGGGCAGCTTGCGCACCTGGGTGGGGCCGAGTGTGACGTTCTCCCGGATGGTCAAGTGGGGAAAGAGATTGAACTGCTGGAACACCATGCCCACGTCGGAGCGCAGCTTGGCCAGGTCCTTGCCTTCCTCGGGAAGAATCTTCCCGTCGATCTCGATCGTTCCCGCATCAATGGTCTCGAGGCGGTTGATCGTGCGACACAGTGTCGACTTGCCGGAGCCGGAGGGCCCAAGGACAACAACGACCTGGCCGCGAGGGATCTCCAGGTTGATGTTTGTGAGCGCGTGAAAGTCGCCGAAATACTTCTCCACGCCCGCCATCCGGATCATGGGCTGCGAAACCTGTGTCATGGGAATTAGTTTTACTATCAATAGGCAAGCTTCGGGGCGGATTGGTAAGAAACTTTTCGACGGCGCGTGGCAGGTGCCCGAGCGGGGGCGGGTGCTCAAGGGGGGCAGGTGCCCGAGCGGGAGATCCACAGCGGGATATTTCGCCCAACTCATTAATAGTACGAATTTCCGACGGCGAACTATCCCGCTCTGGACCTCCCACTCCGCGCACAGGGGCCGACCGCGCTACGCGGTTTAGGTCTGCGCCAGCGACCGGCGTTAGACTATTCGACCGTGACAACCGCGACACAAGCCCAGAACAAGCCCACCAACCAGGCCGACCCCGCCCGCACCTACGAGGTGCGCACCTTCGGATGCCAGATGAACGTGCACGATTCCGAGCGCCTGTCCGGGATGCTGGAGGAGGCCGGATATGTGGCCGCGGCAGACGGCGCGGAGCCCGACCTGGTGGTGTTCAACACCTGCGCGGTGCGCGACAACGCGGACCAGCGCCTCTACGGCTCACTGGGCCAGCTCAAGCACACCAAGGACAACCACCCGGGGATGCAGATCGCCGTCGGCGGGTGCCTGGCGCAGAAAGACCGCGACACGGTGATTGAGAAGGCGCCGTGGGTGGACGCGGTGTTTGGCACCCACAATATCTCGGCGTTGCCGGCGCTGCTGGACCGCGCGCGCGTTAGCGAGGAGGCGCAGGTCGAGGTCGTCGAGGCGCTGGAGGTCTTCCCGTCGGTGCTGCCGGCGAAGCGAGAGTCCTCCTACGCCGGCTGGGTCTCCATCTCCGTGGGCTGCAACAACACGTGCACGTTCTGTATCGTGCCCAGCCTGCGCGGCAAGGAGCTGGATCGCCGACCCGGCGATATCCTCGCCGAGGTCACGGCCCTTGTGCAGCAGGGCGTGTCCGAGGTGACGCTGCTGGGGCAGAACGTCAACGCCTACGGCGTGAACTTCGTGGACGAGGAGCTCGGCCGCGACCGCTCGGCGTTTTCCAAGCTGCTGCGCGCCTGCGGCGAGATCCAGGGCCTGGAGCGGGTGCGTTTCACCTCCCCGCACCCAGCGGAGTTCACCTCGGACGTGATCGACGCGATGGCGGAGACCCCGAACGTGTGCCCGCAGCTGCACATGCCGCTGCAGTCGGGTTCGGACAAGGTGCTCAAGGACATGCGCCGGTCGTACCGCTCGAAGAAGTTCCTGGGCATTCTCGACGAGGTCCGCGCGAAGCTGCCGCACGCGTCGATCACCACCGACATCATCGTTGGCTTCCCGGGCGAGACGGAGGAGGACTTCCAGGCCACCCTCGACGTGGTGGAGAAGGCACGGTTCACCTCGGCGTTCACGTTCCAGTACTCGCCGCGCCCGGGCACGCCCGCCGCGACCATGGACAACCAGGTGCCCAAGGAGGTCGTCCAAGAGCGTTTTGAGCGCCTGGTCGCCCTCCAGGAGCGCATCAGCGCGGAGGAGAACGCGAAGCTGGTGGGCACCGAGGTGGAGCTGCTGGTGCAGGCTGCCGGCGGCAAGAAGAACGATTCCACCAAGCGCATGTCGGGCCGCGCCCGCGACGGCCGCCTGGTCCACTTTGCGGTGCATGGGCTTATCGACGCTTCCGTGCGCCCCGGAGACATCGTCACCGTCACGGTCACCGACGCGAAGCCGCACTACCTGATCGCCGACTCCGGCATCACCGCGCACCGACGCACCAAGGCGGGCGACAACTCGGAGGCCGGCCAGGTGCCCACCACCGCGCCGGTGGGCGTGGGCCTGGGCCTGCCGCAGTTTGGCAAGCCCGCGGCCGCCCCGGCGAGCGGGTGCTGCTGATAGGCTCGGCCACATTATGAACCAGTCCGACCAGCTCGCGCGCGAGGAGCGCGCCGCCGCCTCGACCGTCGACCTCGGGGCCACCCGCTGGGTGCTCATCGCCGCGGTGGTGGTCTATCTCATCGCGCTGTTCCTCCCGTTCGCCGGCGGCGTGTCGGGCTGGCAGATCCTCACGTTCACGGACGCGGCGGCCGAGGTGCAGACGAAGCTGACGGAGTACGTGTTCACGGTGATGTCGTTTATCGGCCTCGCGGTGCTGACCACCCTGGTCCTGGCCACGCGCCGTTTCCCGTTCGCCGCGGCGGGCTGGATGTTTACCACCGTGTCGTTTTTGGTCTCCATCCTGGCGATCTGGCTGCGCCGCACCAGTACCGCGTACGACCTGGGCTACCACCACGGCCCCGGCATCTACCTGGCTATTCTGGCCGCCGGCGTCGCGGTGTTCGCCTACATTCCGGTCGTGCTGCGGCACACCGACCGCCAGGCTGAGATCACGCAGCGCCGCCTCGCGCTCGACGAGCGTGATGACGTCGCCCGCGCACAAGCCGCCGCCACCCGCGAGGCCGTGACGCGCGAAAACCCCTTGCTTATCGACGACCGCCGCGCCCGCGCCGCCGAACGCCACAAGAAGTACCGGGAGGAGTAGGTGTTCGCAGTGGCGCTCAGGTTACCCGCGAGCCTGGGAGAAGCAATGGCGGGCAACCCCGCACCCGCCGAGTCTCTTCTGCGGCGCTACTACCGCTCCCGTTTGGAGGGTGATAGGGCAGGGTTAGGTTCACAGCCGTGGTACTCCGGCGCGTATTACGACGAGTGGAGTACAGACGCGCACCCCAAGAACGCCACCGTGTTTACCCCCGAAGACGTGCTCGCGGTCTCCTATTTGAGCGTGCGGATTCCGGGGCGCGCGGTCGCGGACATTCTGCACCGGCGGCGCGACGAGCTCAATCAGGCCCTGTTTTCCGCGGTGCAGGCGTGCGAGGGGTACGCGTCACTGGGCGATGTTCCGCGGGACGTGACTTCCTACACCGGAAATTTCATGGCCCTGCCGGATACCGCTTGGGCCCCGTTTGTGCTGGAAAGGAAGCTACGGGAGATTGACAAGATCGGTGTTGTCACCGCGTCGAAGCTGATCGCCCGCAAATTGCCCCGCATCTATCCGATTAATGATCAGCATGTGAAAGCTCTCACCGGGGTAGGCAACCAGTACATGCGCCCCCTCCACCTGACTCTCGCGGACAACCCGCGTATCGAGCAAACGCTGGAGACCGTGCGCCGGTCGGCGGGCCTTCCGGTCAGCATTTCCGCGCTGCGGGTTTTCGATGTCCTTGCCTGGATGGAGCAAACCGACCTGGGGCGTATCCCATGAAGGTGACGCGCTCGCAGGGGCGATCGTGAGCCCCGCGTGCTCGCGGTCTGGGAAGAGCGTTTCGGAAGCGTGATTGAGGAACTGTTCCCACCTCTGAATGCGTCTGGAAAAACGTGTACAAGCAGCCGTTCGGCAATCGAGCTGCCCGAAACAGCAGGTCGCTGAACAGCGTGGTTGATGGGATAGACCTCAGCGTCTGGGGAATGATGCGACACCTCGTTGTCAACGAAAGTATTGAAAACTAGCGGGGCCTTTTTTGAGTTCGCAATTCGGATCTAGGCTTCATTGTGCCAGCCGAT
>NZ_GG667192.1:498736-517113 GCF_000159635.1 Corynebacterium lipophiloflavum DSM 44291
ACTGCGATCCTCGTGCAAGCACCAAGTAACGGTTGCCGCATGATCGTGAGACGGTGGGCTGAAATGCTATCGAGTTTTCCAAGATGGTCTCAACCAAGCAATTTCACGATCCGAAGCGTCTCCACCGCCACGCGCGTCACCTTTGCAACTAGATCCACAATATAGCGCGGGTTACCGACCTCATCAGCCCAATCGTTCGGGTCGTTGACAATGCCGGAGGCCTTGTCCTTCTTGACCTGGTAGCGGTCCACAACCCAGCCCAGCGCACTGCGCGACCCGAGCATGTACTTCTCGGCCTCGGCAGGGATGTCCGAGACGGTGACGTGCGAGTTGTACTTCAGTGTGGTCACGTCGTTAATTTTCTTGCCGGTATCCGGGTCGATGGTTTTCGCCCACGCCATCTTGGTGACCCGCCACGTCTCGCGGTCGCTCTCATCGCCCTTGGCTGTGACGGTGACAGGCCACGGCTCGACATCCTCGTACCCCACGTGCAGCTTCATGAGTTCGCGCCCTGCGGTGGCGAACTTATCGAACTCCTCGCGCGAGGCAGGCGTCTCGATGTGAGGGAGCATCTTCTTCAAATCAGCCGCATACGTCTCGCGGTAGGCGGGGTCGTGCAGCTTCCCGTATACAAAGTGGAAGATGTCATCCCCGGTGATGTCGGATCCCAGGGCTTCACGGTAGATCTTCTTGATCTCGTCGGTGACGTTGTCCACACGCACGTACCCATCGACCACCTCGCCGATCTCGCCGTAGACGCTCACCTCCGAGCCATGCTTTACGACGTCTCCCTGCCCAAACAGGGAACCATCCTTCGCCTCGACCGGTGCCCACGTGAAGCGGGGGAAGAACTGCGAAGTCGCAATCACGTGTAGATCAGGAAGCAAGTCCGTTGCCAAGACGGCCGGCTCAACTGATTCCCCTGAACCTACTACGACGAAGCCGACGTTGCGGTGCGCCGGGGTCGGGAACATCGTCGGCAGCTGATAAACCATGTCGTTCAGCGCCTGATCAAAGTATGCGCGCTGAGCAGTAAAAGGACGATAGAGCGAGGAGTAGATCCTCTGCGGGTCTACGTTGATCGTGGTGTTTTTCGCAGCGAGGTTCTTCAACGTCCGATTCCACGAAATCTTCGTCGTGTCCGCAAACTGCGGGTTCCGTTGCAGAAACGTGGTGACGTCAGCTTCTGTCGGTTTCGTGATCCCCTGATCAGCGAACCATGTTTGCAGCGCTGCCATTGCTTCCGCGTACGTTCCTGTGAGACGGTTGAGCTGCGAAAGAAGTTCTCCCTGCGTTTGGGCATACGCCCATGCGTCGCGTCCAGTCTTAAGTCCAGCGGAGAAGGTCGTGAAGAACTTTGTCGAGCTTCCCCTCTTATCGCCAAGCACAGGCCAAGTCTGGAAATCCTCCGAGCGCTGGTTCACCCAGTCGCCGTGCCCGTTCGGCGCAATGGCTTGCCAGTCGATGGATTCGAGGGTGCTCCGGTCGACAATCGCGAGCTTTTCCTCAGTTGAGAGGTAGTCGCCAATGTCGCGGTAGTGCAGGGTGAACCCGGTGCTCTGCGGATCCTTGACCCCGATCGTGATCGCGATAGTTGTGCGTCCGCCATCGGCGAAAACGTTGCCCGCTTCCTTTTGGCGCTGCTGTCCTGCTGTGCGGGCGTTGCCCCGCAGGTTGAACACGTAGAGGTCCGTGAAATCCTCCGCCATCGACAGTCGAACTCCGTCTCCGGTGTTGCCGTCGATCCAGCCACCGTTGGATACAAAGGCCACGACGCCCTGGTCTCCAATACGGTCGGTGGCCCAGCGAAAAGCGCGCAGGTAGGAGTCATAGAGCGAGTTCTTGTTGGTCGCTCTCGACTTCGCCGCGTAGGTCTCCGCGATGCGCTTGTCCAGGCTCGGGTACTTCAGGTTCGCGTTGAGATCGTTCGCGGACCTCTGGCCGGCAGAGTAGGGCGGGTTGCCGATCACCACGTTGATCGGCGCGTTCTTCTGGCGCTCGATGGTGGCGTTGTTGTCCCGGAAGATCTCGAGGTCGGGGATGTCGCCGTCCTCGTGGATCTGGAAGGTGTCGGCAAGGGCGATATTGTTGAATGGCACGTACTCGGGCGTCGGTAAGCCGTTGCGCTGCGCCTCCTCGGCGCGCAGCGCGTTGTACGTGGTCTCAATGTTCACGGCCGAGACATAGTAGGCCAGCAGCATGATCTCCGTGGCGAAGAGCTCGTTCGCGTACTTGCGGGCGATGTCCTCCGGCTTGATCAGACCGGACTGCAGCAGGCGCACCATGAACGTCGAGGTTCCGGCGAAGGGGTCGAGGATGCACACGCCTTCGTCGCTGAGCCCCCTGCCGAAGTGCTTGCGGGAGAGGTCGTCGGTGGCGCGGAGGATGAAGTCCACGATCTCCACCGGCGTGTAGACAATGCCGAGGGATTCGGCCTGCTTCTTGAAGGCCTTGCGGAAGAAACGTTCGTAGAGTTCCTTGATCACCTGCTGCTTGCCGGAGGCCGAAGTCACCGCGGCGGCGCGCATGCGCACCGACTCGTAGAACTTGTCCAGCTTCTCCGTCTCTGCATCCAGGTGGTTGTTCGCCATCGCGTCGATCATGCGTTGCATGACTGTCGAGACAGGGTTATGGGCGGCGAAGTCGTATTCCGCAAACAGCGCGTTGAACACCGGGGCGGTGATCAGGTGTTGGGAGAGCATCTCCACGGCCGATTCGGGAGTGATCGAGTCGTTGAGGTTGTTGCGCAGGCCATCGACAAACGCGTCGAACTCTCGGCGCAGCGTCGGGTTGGCGTTGGCCAGGATCGCGTTGATGCGCGTGATCTGGGCCTGGGCAATCTCCGCGACGTCATCGGCCCAGTCCTCCCAGTATGTGCGGGTGCCCACCTTGTCCACAATCTTGACGTACATTGCTTCCTGCCACTGCTCCAGGGAAAACAAGGCGAGGGTTTGGGAGGAAAGTTCATCTTCCCGGTCTGAAGGCGAGTCGGTGCGGTTCCCAGAGCTTTCATCGAGTGCGTTGCGAGGGTCTTTGTCAGTCTTTCCGATGTGATCGACGTCGATGGGTAGGGCATCGGGGCTACCTTCGTTGAGCGAGACGGCGTTGACCACGGCGTTGAAACGGTCGTCATGGGCGCGCAGCGCGTTGAGGATCTGCCAGACCACCTTGAACCGCGTGTTGTCGTTGAGCGCCTCCGACGGGGACTTCCCCGGGGGCACGGCCACCGGCAGGATGATGTAGCCGTAGTCCTTGCCTTCAGACTTACGCATCACGCGGCCCACGGACTGGACGACGTCGACCATGGAATTGCGTGGGTTGAAGAAGATGACGGAGTCGAGCGCGGGGACGTCCACACCTTCCGAGAGACAGCGGGCGTTGGTGAGCACGCGAGTTTCGGTACCGGTGAAGGAGGATTCCAACCAGGAAATGCGGTTGTTACGGGCCAGAGCGTTCATGGAGCCGTCGACATGCTGCGCCTCCACATCGAGCTCCAGGTTGAGCTCCGAGATATCGCTCATCGCCGATGCCTCGCGCAACGACTGCTGGTAGTTTGCAATCAGCGCCGGGTAGGACTCGGCGATCTGTTTTGAGGTCTTGATGTCCTTGGCAAAGGCTACCGAGCGGCGCATGGGATCAGCACCGTGCTCGAAGCCCGACTTGGTTCCCTGCTCCTTGCCGGAACGCTTGGCAAGGCCGTTCCACGCGCCGATCATGGCAGAGGCGAGCGAAAGGTTAATCTCCTGATCGCCGCGGGCTAGGGTGTCCGCCGCGATGTCCTCGTCTACCGTCATCACCAGCACCTTGTAGTCGGTGAGAAGGCCCGCTTCCACTGCTTCGCCGAAGCCAAGGCGGTGGAACTCCGGCCCGAAGATTGCCTCGTCGTCCATGGATGCGACCTCGGCGGAGTGCTCGGCGGCCTTGCCCTTGACGGCGTCGTCGAAAAGCCGCGGAGTGGCGGTCATGTACAGCCGCTTGGCGGCCCTGATGTAGTCGGCGTCGTGCACCTTGGTGAAGTTCGAGGCCTCCTCGCCGGCGAGGGTCACACCGGTGGTGCGGTGCGCCTCGTCGCAGATGACAATATCGAATTCGTCGAGGCCGTTTGTTTGGGCGTTGTGAATCGCAGGCAGCGACTGATACGTGGAGAAAATGACATGTAAACCGCTGCTGCGCTTGCCGGAGCTCATACGGGATGCAATCTCGGCCCCGTTGGTGGAGACGGGGACTTCAAGGTCGTACGAGGCGATGTCCTCGGCCTTCTTTGACACTTTGGTGTCGGAACAAACTGCGATCGATCTCAGATCCACGCACGCCTGCGCCGTCCATTCCTTCAGCGTCTGGGAGAGCAGGGAAATGGACGGGACTAGGAACAGAACCCTTGCCTTCCCGCCGTTGCGGTCGGCGATTTGCTCAGCCAGACGCAAAGCGGTGAAGGTCTTGCCGGTGCCGCACGCCATGATCAGCTTGCCGCGGTCCGCGGTTTCAAACCCCTCGATGGCTTTATCAATCGCCGTCTGCTGGTGAGGGCGCGGCGAAAAGGTCTCCTTGCGGGAGAGGTTGACCTGAATTTCGGAGCCGGGAAAGGCGACGTCCCAGTCGATGGGGGATTGGGCGATGTCGGCCAAACCGATGCGGCTAGTCGGGATGACCTGATTCTCTAAAGCCTTCTCGGCGTTGGCGGACCACTTGTCGGTGGTGGAGATGACAATGCGGTTGGCGAAGGATTCCGGGCCATTCTCAGCCGAGAAACTGTGGCCGGAGGCCTCGAAGAAGGAGTCCAGGTGGCTCTTTTGTAAGTAGGTGGATTCCTTGTAGAACTTGCACTGGATGGCTGTCCAGCGGCCGTCCTCACGCCGGCGGGCTACCAGATCGATTCCAGTGTCCGCGTTGCCTCCGTTGTAGCGCCAGTCCACCCAACGGCAGACATCTTCGTACTCGTTGGCCAGGACCGGGTCCGATCGGAAGAAGTTCACCATGAGCTTCTCGAATGCGGAACCGTACTTGCCCGCGGGTTGGTTCTCCCGGAGCTGATCCATGACCTGAGCGAACGAAGACATAAGGAGAATTATGGCGCACCTTCTGGCTTGACGCTGCAATTAAGGGTGGCCGTGGAGGCAGAATTTATGGCAAATCGGATCGGGCTTGAGGCCCATGAACCTCGTAGCCAAGATTTTCTAGGAGTCGCACAGCGGTGGGGACATTATGGCGAATTACGGTTTCTATTTGGAGCTTGTGAAACTTTTCCCTGCCACGGTCTACATGTTCCTGCCAGTTGTTTTTTGGCCGCGCGGCAAACTCGGTTACCAAAAGCTCAACAATATCCTCCAGGCAGACCCGAAAGCGATGGTCGCCCATTGGGAAGTGAATTTTATGCTGATGCTCCGCTGTCTCGTACCTTCCCGCTCGTGCGAGCAAGAGTCCGAGTGCTACTGAATCCGCATGAAATTGGAAGTGGCTCGCCGGCTTTGATCGTGCGTTCCGGTCGTATTCAAAGCGAACGATGGGAACAAACTTCTTCTTGCTATTGAAACCCACTTTGAAAGTGCTTGTTTCCACAGCGAGGTCGTCCCCGCCTGTATTAACACACAGACGGTAGCCGCACCTCAGCTGTAGTCGGTCACTGCCACTTGTGGCGATCACTAAAGACTTCGAAAGATTGAAAGTCGCACGAAGACTTTCCACGTTGGCGGGCAGGGTCTCAAGCTCGGTCTTTCCAACTAGAGTTGAATCGACGAGGGATTTGGTGTCGTTCGCAAACCTTTCGGCGCGTTCGCCAAATTCGTGCGTATCCACCTGTAGCTAGCCGTCGATAAGCCAGGAAAGGGATTCGTAACGGTCGAGCTTTCTCTCTTCATTGAAGTCAAGAGCATTCTCTTCGCGTAACCTACGCAGTACATCGACGGTGTAGGGCAGCATGGACTTCTCCAACGCGTCGCGTTCAACCTGAAGTTCGCCGACGGTTTTCGACACGAATAACGGCGTAGCCATGACATCCCTCCCTTACCTAGTTTTCCGATGCTGCAGATCAGATGTTGATCAAGTTACCTGGTTAAGTAGGCAACATATAGGGGTAACGCCCCTGGGGGTAAAACACGGGGGTGAGGTGTCTTATTCCTGCAACAAAGTTGCTGCCTGCCACACCGTCGTCGCCGACACCGTCTCCGCACCGAAGCGCTGCCCAAGCGCCTCCGCGGCCACTTCACCCGCAGGGTAGGAAGCGAACGCCGTAACCGCATCCTCCCACCGCTCGCGCGCAGCACACAGTACCGCCGAAACAAGATCACGCCCTAAGCCCCGGCCGCGATGCTCGGGCAGAACGTAGACCAGGCCGAGCTCGCAGACGGACTCAACGTCGTGGTCGAAGGTGACGGCCTCGGCAAGACCGACGACCTCGCCGGATGCTGCGCGCGCCAGCGCGGTGAGTTGGGTGCCGCCGCGGTCGCGGAGGCGGGCGCCGGCATCGGCAACGCGCTCGCGCGTCCAGTCGACGGTGTCCAGAATCAGCTCGCCGCGCGGGTAGTACGCCGAGGCGGAAGCGAGCAGGCGCAGGAAGGCCGGGATGTCCTCCGGCGCGAAGTCCATGTCGGCCACGACATCCATGTCCACCTGCGGGGCGGACACGTTCTCCAGGGCCAGGGTGGCCTGGACCTCGGAAAACGCGGGAGAGTAACCGGCGGCGCGCAGGCCCGGGGGCTCGTTGGCACCCAGTGCGTGCGTCACCCAGATGTGGCGGATGGGGCGGGTGAAGGCGTTGGAGAGGGCGTCGATAAGCGACAGCGCGCTAAGCCACGGAGCTACGGGGATGGGCTCGCCGGGCAGGGGAGCGATGGCCGCGTCGAGGGTGACGTGCGCCTCGATGACGCGCACGTCCTCGAGCAGCGGGAGGGAGATGAAGACCCACGCCGCGATGTCGAGGAGGTCGTCCTGGATCGCGGGGTAGCCCAGCGCTCCTAGCGGGCGCGGGGCCTCGCGGGAGGTGAGCGCGAACAGGTAGGAGCGCGACTCCGCCGAGCCCTCGAGGCGCTTGGTCACGTGCGCGGCGGAGACCCCCGAGGTGGCCAGACCAGTGATGTCCTGGGCGGCCAGGGTGGAGGAGAAGACGTAGGCGCCAACCGCCTCCGTGTCGCCGGCCCCGACGCTTAAAGCGGTGAGCACTAGCTGCCGCTGACCGCCTTCGCGGCGACGTCCGCGAACTCCTGCCACTGGGCCGCCTGCGCGCGCAGCTCCTCGGCCTTCTTCGCGTCACCCTTCGCCTCGGCGGCCTCGGCCTGCTTGGTGAAGTCGTCGGCCTTGACCTTGAACTGGTTCACCCGGTCCTGGACCGCCGGGTCGTTCTGGCGCCAGCGTGACTCCTCGGCGTCCGCCACGCGCTTTTCAATCGCGCCGATCTTGTCCTCGTACTCGCGGACCTTGCCGCGCGGGACGAAACCGATCTCCTCCCACTTGTCCTGCAGCTCGCGCAGCTTGGACTTGGCGGCGCCGAGGCCCTTGGCGGGGTCTATCAAACCGTCGTACTCCGCAAGCAGGGCGTCCTTCGCCTCGGCGTTGGCCTCGAACTCGCGGTCGCGCTCGGCGTTGACGGCGTCGTGGGCGTTGAAGAAATGATCCTGGGCGGCGCGGAACTGCTCCCACAGAGCGTCATCCACCTCGCGCGGGGCGCGGCCGGCGGCCTTCCACTCGCGCATCAGGTCGCGGTAGGCGCGGGCGGTCTCGTTCCAATCCGTGGACTCCTTGAGCGCCTCGGCGCGGGCGACCAGGTCCTCCTTGGCCTTCTTCGCGCTGGCGCGGCCGCGGTCGAGCTCGGCGAAGTGCGCGCCGCGGCGGCGGTTGAACGCGTCGCGGGCGCGGGAGTAGCGCTTCCACAGCGCGTCGTCAGTGGTGCGGTCGATGCCGCGGATCGTGCGCCATTCGTCCAAGATGGCGCGGATCCGGTCGCCGGCGGCCTTCCACTCGGTGGAGTTTTCCGCCAGGTCTTCCGCCTCCGCGGCGAGCGCCTCCTTGCGGGCGATGGCGTCGGCGCGTCGCTGCTGCTTCGCCTGGTCGGCGGCCTTGCGCGCGTCGGCGGTGGCGCCAATCAGCGTGTCCAGACGCGTCTCCAGCGACTCGACGTCACCGATCACGGCCTGCTCACCCAGCGAATCCTTCAACGCCTGGGCCTGCTTCTTAATGCCGTCGGCATCCTCCGGGTGGGCGGAAAGGCGGGTCTCCAGCAAGGCGACCTCGGTGGCGAGGTCGTCGAAACGCTGGCCGTAGTGCGCCAGGCCCTCCTCGGCGGTGCCGGCCTGCCAGTTAGCGATCTCGCGCTCGGTGCCCTTGTACGTCAGGTACACGGTGCCGTCGTCCGCAACCCTGCCGAACTTCGACGGGTCGGTGGCGGGCACGGCGGGGGTTGTCGCGGGGGCCGCGGCTGCCGGCTTCGCCTTCCGTTGGGCCAGGGCGCCCGGGGTGGGGATATGCGAGCCCGGGGTTGGAGTCTGCGTCATGGTGGAAGGTCCTTTCGCCGTCAAGGTGTGCGGTGCCGCGCGACACGGCTGCCAGTTACATATGCTGGTGAGTTTACCGGGGATGGGGAGGTGGCGTGCGGTTGCTTCCCGCGAAAGTGAGGAGCGCGGGGGAGCAACGAATTGAGACACATCTGTTGCGAATATTTCGAATTGACAGTGTAGATTACCGGTATGAACACAATCAGGGAAAGAAGGGCGACGAGACCGGCGGCTCAGACTGTGATGCCGCCCGCGGATTTTGAGGCGATGCTCGACGTGAGCAAGTTTCTCGAGAGTATTTCGGAAAACGCCGCGCTTTTGGGGCCGGACGGCCAGACGGTTCCTTTGCCAGAGGAGATCTTCCATGTCCTAGTGGACATTGTTAGCGCGATGAGGATCGGCAAGGCGATTACGGTTGCGCCGGTTGATCAAATGCTGACTACGCAAGAGGCCGCAGATTTCCTGGGAATAAGCCGTCCGACCCTGGTCAAGCTGCTCGAGACCGGGAGATTGCCATTCGAACGGGTAGCGGGAGGGCGGCACAGGCGGATTCGGCTCGATGACGTTATTCGCTATCAGGAATCGAAACGCCGGGAGAGCCGGGAGACCTTGGCATCCATGACGGCCGAAGCGGCGAAGCAGGAACTGTACGACTTTGGAGTCGATTCCTACGCAGATGCGCTGCGGGAGGCTCGACGGGAACTCTCGGGCGGAAACTAGCGGTGTCTCGATTCAGCGCTCTTCTCGATGCGTGTGCACTTGTCCCTATCGCGCAAGCCGACACGTTGCTGCGACTCGCTGAGATAGGCCTTTACAGGCCATTGTGGAGTGATCGACTACTGGCTGAGACTTCTCGAGCCCTGGAGAAAATTCATCCGGAGGTCGCTGCCTCGGGCACATTTGACAGAAGAATCAGCGCAATGAAAGACACGTTTAATGACGCATGCGTTGTTGGCTGGGAGACGTTGAAACTTTCTCTCAACCTCCCCGATCCTGATGACAATCACGTTGTTGCAGCGGCGTTGCTCGGGCGCGCTGATGTGATCGTGACCAACAACCTGAAGGATTCTCCCGACCGCGAGCTGGGACGATTTAACTCGAGTGCCCAGCGGCCGGACGAATTTCTGCTCAATCAACTCGATCTGGCTCCGGACCGGGTAATGCGAGCACTGGCCCAACAAGCAGCAGACATGCAGGATCCCCCGAGAACAGTAAGAGACGTTCTTGACAGCCTTGAACGGGCTGAGGCTAATTCATTCGCGGCGGAGTGCCGCAAGCAACTCTGGCGCGCCCAGTAGGCTTATACCCCGTGAATGCGCCCAACCTGCTTGTCATCCCCGGCTCCCCGACGCTGGTGCGCGAGCTCGCCCCGGCGCACGAGCCGTCCCGCGCGCTGGCCGGCACCATCCGCGGCGCCGTCGAGCAGTACCCGCCGCGCCCTATCCATATCGTGGGCAGCCGCGATACGCGCTGGCACACCGCGCACACGGGATCGCTCGCCGCGTGGGGTGCCCCGCAGGTCGCGCTCCAGGGCGGCAACCACCTGCCGGAGCTGGTGGCCCGCTACGTCCTGGGCGACCCGGACGTCACAGACAGCCGCGAGCGCATCCGGCCCCTGGACCCGCGCGCGCTGACGGTCGTGGTTGTGGATGGCCCCGCAGGGCTGACGGAGCGCGCCCCGCTCGCCCTCATCCCCGGCGCGCGTGAGGCCCACGAGGCGCTCCGGGACTTCCTGGGCGGGGGAGGGTTTCCGGGGGCGTTGGAAGGGGTCGTCGAAAAGCAGCTCTGGCTCGAGCTGGCCGAGCTTGGGGGCGATAAAGAGCTCCTGGCCAGCGACGACTCGCTCGGCGTGGGCGCGTACGTGGCGCAGTGGTGGTGCTGATGCGGCCTATCGCAGTCGTCGGCCCGACCGCCTCGGGCAAGTCCGCCCTCGGCATTGCGCTCGCCCAGGCGCTCGGCGGGGAAGTGGTCAACGTGGACTCCATGCAGCTCTACCGCGGCATGGACATCGGCACGGCGAAGCTGGCCCCCGGCGAGCGCGGCGGCGTCCCGCACCACCTGCTCGACATCTGGCCGGTGACCAAAACCGCCTCCGTGGCCGAGTACCAGTCCCTCGCGGTAGCCACGGTTCAAGACATCATGGCGCGTGGCAAGGTGCCTGTGCTCGTCGGCGGCTCTATGCTCTACGTGCAATCGCTTATCGACGCCTGGGCGTTCCCGCCCACCGACGCAACCGTCCGCGCCAGGTACGAGGCACGGCTGGCTGAGATCGGAGTGGACGCGCTGCACGCCGAGCTGGCGCAGGTGGACCCGGCCGCGGCCGCCACCATCGAGGACAAGGACCCGCGGCGCACCGTGCGCGCCCTGGAAGTTATCGAGCTGACCGGCAAGCCGTTCGCCGCCTCGCAGCCGCCCAAGGACGCCCCGCCGCGGTGGGGCACCCGCATCCTGGGGCTGCGTACCACACCTGAGTGGCTCAACCCGCGCATCGCGCTGCGCGCCGAGCTCATGTTCGACGGCGGGATCGTCGAGGAGGTGCGCGGGCTGGTGGGCCAGGGGTTGGTGGCCGACTCCACGGCCGGGCGCGCCATCGGATACGCGCAGGTGCTCGCCATGCTCGCGGGCGAGATGGGCCAGGCCGAGGCGCTGGAGAGGACCATCACCGGAACGCGGCGCTACGTTCGCCGCCAGCGCTCGTGGTTCAACCGCGACCCCCGCATCACCTGGCTGGACGCCGCGGACGGGGACGTGTCGCAGCGCGCGCTAGACTCTCTGGGGTGAAGATCGAATTCCTCAAAGGCCACGGCACGGAGAACGATTTCGTGGTCGTGCCCGACCCGGCAGACGCCCTGACGTTGAGTGAAGCGGAGGTTGCCGCGCTGTGCGACCGCCGCGCGGGCATCGGCGGCGACGGCCTGCTGCGCGTGGTCGAGCACGACGGGCGCTGGTTCATGGACTACCGCAACGTCGACGGCTCGATCGCGGAGATGTGCGGCAATGGGGTGCGCGTCTTCGCCCACGTCCTTGTGGCCGAGGGGTTGGTCACCGAGCGCGAATTCGACGTGGACACCCGCGCCGGTCTCAAACACATCGAGGTGCTGCAGGCAGACTCGACGGACGCGACGGTCAAAGTGGGCATGGGCCGCGTGGAGGTTACCGGCGTCTCGACTGCCCGCATGGGGGACTTCGACTTCGCCGGCCTCGGCGTCGACGTGGGAAACCCGCACCTGGCGGCGGTGATCCCCGGCCTCACCGCCGCGGAGCTGGACGCGATGCAGTTTGCACAACCCGCCTTCGACCACTCCTTTTTCCCTGAGGGGGTCAATGTCGAGGTGCTCACCGAGCTAAACGACGGGCACGTCCACATGCGCGTGTGGGAGCGCGGAGTGGGAGAGACCCACTCGTGCGGCACAGGAACCGTTGCCGCCGCCCGCGCCGCACTTGCCGACGCCGGGGTGGAAAACGGCACTGTCACCGTCAACGTTCCCGGCGGCGCGATCGAAGTGGAACTGAGCGACGGCGAAGCGCTGATGACGGGCCCGTCGAAGATTGTCGCGCGCGGGACGGTGCTTCTGTAGCGCTACCCAGGCCCGATCTCGCGGGCGGCGCGGCGCGCGTCCTGCCAGGAGGCGGCGAGGCTGTCCGCGCGCTCGTCGGCTACGGCGATGAGCCGTTCCAGCTGCGGCCGGTCGAGGTCGTTGCTTGCCAAAAGACCGTCGACACGCTGCAGGAAGCGGCGCGCCGCGTCCGCGCGCAAGTGGAAATCCTGGATCACGGGGTTGGTCGTACCCCGATCCGCTAGCGCGGGGACATGCAGGGTGCGATCGGCGATCGCCTCGGCTGACATGCCGGTGAGGAGGTCGTCATAAAGCGCGAGCGTCTCCGCGATGTCGTCGCGCGCGATGGCCAGCGAGGCGCGCAGCGACGCCACCTCGGGAGTGGTGTCGTAGCGCTGCATGAGCACGATCAGTGCCCCGAGGATTGTGAGCGCGAGCAGCAGCCCGGCCACCTTGAGCCACAGCACCAGCAGCGCGAAAGCGGCGATGAGCAGACCCATCCCGATCGCCTGCCAGAAATCCCGTCGCGCTGATGACATGGGTTGCCCCCCCGATAAACCTCTAATGCCCGCCGCAGCCGCAGGAGTCGCCGCACCCGCCACAACCCCCGCCGGCCGGGGTCGGGATGGTGCCCACCAACACCGCGGTGCCCGCGATGATGTTGTTGCGCTCGGGCAGCTCGCCGTCGGGCAGGCACACCTCAAACGGGAAGGCGCCGTCGACTGAAACGTGGATGAAGCGCTCACCGGTGAGCTCGCTGACGCGGTACTCAGCCTCGAGAACGCGGGCAGCCAGGCGCGCCGCGGCATCCGGGGCGGACGCGGCCGCCGAGGCCACGGCCTCGGCACCGGGGGAGAGGATCTCGCCCACGATGTCACCAGGATTGGCGGCGTGGAAGGCGTCGACGTCCGCAAAGAGTTCAATATCGAGCCCCAGTGCGGTGACAGCGAGCTCCTGCCAGGTCAGGGTGGGGGCGTCGACAAGCAGCGGCCCCTGGGCCAAGTTGACAGTGACCGAGGCGATGGTGCTGCCGTGCGGGTCGACGATGTCGGCGAGCGCGACGACATCGTTGAGCATGGTCACGTGCGCGAAGGTGCGGGTGTCGGCGGCGAACCCGGCGAACGTGGCGAACGGCTCGACTGCGAGGATGTTCAGCTGCGCTCCCGATGCGTCGGAGTACTGGATCAACTGACCACCCCGGACCTCGCCCGTGACCTGCAAACGGCCGGAGGCGATCGCGGCCTCCACGGCATCCTGCCACTGGGCAAATCCCAAGCCGATGCTGGACAAATCCCGGGTCTTCGTATCGCTCATAGTGGCACATATTACCCCGCGGGTTCATGCCGGTTTGTGCGGTGGGCTCACCGGGGTGCGCTGACAGCACCGAAGGACCGGCCCCGGGAAGAAACCCGGGGCACTCGACGTTAGCTAATGCACACCTGACAAGCAGAACCCGTTAAACTAAGGACTCAATGACAAAACCTACGATGACCGAGCCGATTGAGCTCAACCACGATGAACTTCTCGCCCGCGCGTTTCGCCACAACGCGCCGCAACCCACCGATAACGGGGAGCCCACAGTCGGCTCGCTGGACCTCGAAGAACGAAACGCGTTTCGCCGAGTGACGGTCGAGACGGAGCTGCGCTCCGAGGACCAGGCCGAGGGCTTTGAGGTTGAGTACCGCAAGCTGCGCCTCGAACAGGTCATCCTCGTCGGTGCGTGGATCGAAGGGACCACCGCCGAGATGGAAGCCAACATGCTCGAGCTTGCCGCGCTCGCGGAGACCGCCGGCGCGGATGTCGTGGAGCTTTTGTACCAGAAGCGCGACAAGCCGGACCCGGGCACCTACATCGGTTCGGGCAAGGTCAAGGAGCTGCGCGACATCGTCGTGTCCACAGGCGCCGACACCGTCGTGTTTGACGGCGAGCTCTCCCCGGGCCAGATGGTCGCGCTCGAGGAGGCGCTGAAGATCAAGGTGATCGACCGCACCATGCTCATCCTCGACATCTTCGCCCAGCACGCGAAGAGCAAGGAAGGTAAGGCGCAGGTCAGCCTGGCGCAGATGGAGTACCTCTACACGCGCACCCGTGGTTGGGGTGGCAACCTGTCGCGTCAGGCCGGCGGTCGCGCCGGCTCCAACGGCGGCGTGGGCCTGCGCGGTCCCGGTGAAACACGGATTGAGGCGGACCGCCGCCGCCTGCGCACGGACATGGCGAAGCTGCGCCACGAGCTGCGCGGGATGAAGACCGCGCGCGAGGTCAAGCGCGCCCGCCGGCAGCGTTCGACGATTCCCAAGATCGCGATCGCCGGCTACACCAACGCCGGCAAGTCCTCGTTGATCAACGCCATGACCAACGCCGGCGTGCTGGTGGAGGATGCTCTGTTCGCGACCCTGGATCCGTCGACACGCAAGGCGCAGCTGGCGGACGGGCGTAACGTCGTGCTCACGGACACCGTCGGATTCGTGCGCCACCTGCCGACCCAGCTCGTCGAGGCGTTCAAGTCGACGCTGGAGGAGGTCACGGGCGCGGACCTGATGTTGCACGTTGTCGACGGTTCGGACGCGTTTCCGCTGAAGCAGATCGAGGCGGTGAACAAGGTGCTCTCGGACGTCACGCGCGAGTCCGGCGAGTCTATCCCGCCGGAGATCGTGGTGGTGAACAAGATCGACCAGGCCGACCCGGTGGTGTTGGCGGAGTTGCGGCACACGTTCGACAACACCGGCCACGACGTTGTTTTCGTCTCGGCGCATACGGGCGAGGGCATCGCCGAGCTCGAGGGCAAGATCGAGATGCACCTCAACAGCGTGGAGGCGCACGTGCAGATGCTCGTCCCGTTCACCCGCGGCGACGTAGTCAGCCGCGTCCACGAACAGGGCACAGTGCGCAGCGAGTCCTACGAGGAAGACGGCACGCTTATCGACGTCCGCCTGCCCCACGTCATCGCCGAGCAGTACTCGGAGTTTGTTGTCAGCTAGCCCGAGCGACAACAATGTCCATTCGTGACTCCTACATTCGGATGGACCCTTCACGGCGACGGCCGCCACATTCAACCCGGCGAGGTTGTCGCCCCCGACGAGAGGCTGAGCTGGCCGCGCACCGCGGCCATCGGCGCGCAGCACGTTGTCGCCATGTTCGGCGCGACCCTGCTTGTCCCAACACTGACGGGTTTTCCAGTAAATACGACGTTGCTGTTCTCGGGACTCGGCACGATCATCTTCCTGCTCATTACCCGCAACAAGCTGCCGAGCTACCTCGGATCGTCGTTTGCGTTCATCGCGCCGCTGGCGGCCTCGCAGCAGTACGGCGTCGGCGCGCAGCTCGGCGGTGTGGTGGTCACGGGCCTCGCGCTGATTGCGGTGGGCGCGCTCGTGCAGGCGGCGGGAACGAGGCTTATCGACGCCGTCATGCCGCCCGTGGTCACCGGCGCCATCGTTGCGCTGATCGGATTCAACCTGGCTCCGGTCGCGGTGGGCAACTTCCAGGAGCAGCCGCTGATCGGCGCGGTTACGCTGGCAACGATCCTGGTTGTGGCCGTCGCCACCCGCGGCATGGCCTCGCGCCTGTCGATCCTGATCGGTGTCATCGTGGGGTGGCTCACCGCCTGGGTGAGCAAGGGGGTTAGCCCCGAGGCGCTGGGCGCGGTCGCCGCTGCCGATTGGGTGGGCGTGCCGCGTTTCCACGCGCCTGAGTTTCACCTCTCTGCTGTCCTGGTGACCTTGCCGGTGCTGGTGGTCCTCATTGCCGAAAACGTCGGCCATGTCAAAGCAGTCGGCGAGATGACCGGCCGCGATTTGGACGCCTACCAGGGCCGCGCGCTCATCGGCGACGGCTTATCGACGACCCTCGCCGGCGGTTTCGGCGGCTCGGGCACGACAACCTACGCCGAGAACATTGGGGTGATGGCCGCGACCAGGGTGTACTCCACGGCCGCGTACTGGGTGGCTGCGGTGGTCGCGATTGCGCTGGCGTTCATCCCGAAGTTCGGCGCGATCGTCGGCACGCTCCCGGTCGGGGTGTTGGGCGGTGCCACCCTCGTGCTCTACGGGTTGATCGGCATGCTCGGCGTGCGCATCTGGCAGGACAATCGGGTGGACTTTAACAACCCAGTCAACCTGATGACCGCCGCGGTGGCCCTCATCGTCGGCATCGGCGATCTTTCGCTGACGCTCGGCCCGGTGGAGCTCAAGGGCATTGCGCTGGGCTCAGTCGGGATCATCGTTGCCTACCCGATCCTGAGAAAGGCCTTCGCCACGCTCGGCGAAGGCACGCACAACCCCTAGGCTGCTTCCCCGCCTATTCCCCGCCTATTCACTGTCGAGGTTCTGCTGAATAAGCGCCGCGATCTTGTCCACAGCCTCGGCGTTGTCGGAAGTCACGGTCACCTCGTCGCCGAATTCCGCACCCATGGCCATGATCATGAGAGAGGATGCGGCATCCGTCTCGTCGTCCTCCTCGCCGCCCGCCAGGGTGAGCAGGATTTCGTCGTCGTACTCGCCAGCGGCATCGGCGATGACGGTTGCCGGGCGAGCGTGCAGGCCCACGGTGGAGCCGACCTTTACTGTCTTGGAAGCCATGTGAAAATCCTTTCGTTGAGTTGGTCTCAATTCTACGTGGAAACTTTCCGGCGCCCGAGCGTCGCATGCTTGGCGACGACCACAGCAACCACACCCACCACAACGCCCGCAGCCAACGCGACACACACGCCCCACCACGGGCTGAACGCGAAGATTACAAACACGCCGCCGTGCGGCACGGTAACTCCCGTGCCCAGCGCCATCGACGTCACTGCCGCGGTTGCCCCGCCGGCCATCATGGGTGGAACCACGCGCGCGGGATCGGCCGCCGCAAATGGGATCGCGCCCTCGGTGATAAAGGCCAGACCCGGCAGCCAGATGGTACGGCCGGCGGCGCGCTCCGCCGGGGTAAACACGCGGGCTCGAACAAGTGTTGCCAGCGACAAGGCCAGCGGCGGCACCATGCCGGAGACCATTACCGCGGCCATGATGTCGTAGCTGGCCTGGGTGCCGGCGCTCAACCCCGCCGCGCCGAAGGCGTAGGCAATCTTGTTTACCGGTCCGCCGAGGTCGAAGCACATCATCGCGCCAATCAACGCCCCGAGAAACAGCGCCGGGGTGGCCCCCATCTCGCCGAGCCAGCCCTGAACTGCCGCCGACACCGCAGCCAGCGGGCGGCCGACAACTCCAACCATCAACACGAGCACAGCGAGTGTTGAAACCACCGGGCTGATAACCGTGGTTTTGAGCGGTTCCACGCCCCGCGCGGGGATCAACTTGATCCAGTGCGCGACCACACCCGCGACAACGCCGGCAATCACCGCACCGAGAACTCCTGCGCCGGCCATGACAGAGACCGCACCACCGATGAACCCGGGTGCGATCCCGGGCCGGCCGGCGAGCGCGAAGCTGATGTAGCCGGACAGTGCCGACGCGGCCAGGTTCATCCCCGCCTGCCCGGCAACGATGAGCACCGCCGCGATGTAGACCAGCCAGCCTGTGCGATCCACAGTCGCGCCAGCCCCGTTGAGGGAGAAGCCGCCTGACACCTCAGCCCACGCTTCCGCGCCGCCGGCAAGGGTGCCCAGTGTGAGCAGCAGTCCGCCGGCAACGAGGAAGGGCACCATGTAGGACACCCCGGTCATCACGGCGCGGTAGATGCGCGCCGTTGTGCTGGGAGCGGTGGCGGTGACCGTGGCGGCTGTGGTGGCGTTGAGGGCGGCGTCGATAAGCTGGGCGGGCTCGTTGATCGCGCGGCGCACGGGCACATCGACGACGGGTTTGCCGTGAAAACGCTCGGCGCCGCGCACCGCGACATCGTGGGCGAGGATCACGGCGTCGGCCCCGCGGATAAAGTCGGCGTCGAGATGCTGCGTGTCGGTAGCGCCCTGCGCCTCGACGCGAAGGTCGAGGTCGTCGCGCGTTTCGGCGGCGCGCACAAGCGCGTCGGCGGCCATGTACGTGTGCGCCACACCCGTCGGGCACGCCGTGACCGCCGCGATGCGCCGGCGCTTTGGCTGGCCGTGAAGCTGCGCGGTGATCGCGCCGACGGCGGCGTGCGGATCAGCGGCGGCGCGTAGCGTGTCGACGAACTCATCGCGCACAAGCGCTCGTGCGAGCGTCGAGAGGATCTTCAGGTGCTCCCGCCCGCCGTCCGCGGGCACCGCGATGAGGAAGACGAGGTCGGCCGGGCCGTCGGGGCCGGCGAAATCGACGGGGCGGCTCAGGCGGGCGAACGCGAGCGTCGGCACGCTCACGGCAGTCGAGCGTGCGTGCGGGATGGCGACGCGCCCAGCCACGCCCGTCGGGGCCGTGCCCTC
>NZ_GG667192.1:517448-536500 GCF_000159635.1 Corynebacterium lipophiloflavum DSM 44291
GGGCCATGGCGTCGGCGATCAGCTGGGCGGGGTCGCTCGTGCGACCGGCTGCGTCCAGCAGCTTCGCCAGGTGCTCGATGACCTCGCGGGGGCGCGAGCCAGCGTCGACGTCGAGGGCGACGAGCTCGGGCGCCAATAGGTGCGGGTTGTCCACCGGCTACCTCGGCTGCGGCTCGAGCGCGACGACGTGGGTGTTGGCAGTGTCCACCTCGTCGGGTGTAGGAATGCCGGTGCCGGGCTTCGCGGCCGCGGCCGAGCCGTAAGCGACACTGCGTCGCAGGCACTCGTTAAGTTCGGCGCCCTCGACGCGAGCCATGATGTATCCGGCTAGCGCGCAGTCACCGGCGCCCACGGTCGAGCGCGTCGTCATCGGGGGAGCGGTAGCCGCCCACGCGCCGGTGGCAGTGACCAGGCACGCCCCGGCGGAACCGAGGGTGACCAAAACCTCCTTGACACCGTCGCTGATCAGCTTGCGGGCTTGGTGAACGATGCTGCGGTAGTCACCCGAAGCGGCCTGGCGCTCCAGGGCGTCGCCGTCGGCGCCGGTGAGCTGGGCGAGTTCGAAGGCGTTGGGCTTGATCACGTCCGGCGAGGCCGCGCGCAGCTGACGTCCCAGCGCCGCGAGCGGGGCGTCGGAGGTGTCGACAGCGATTACGGCACCCGGGCAGGCCTTGCGTACAGCCTGGGCGAGCGTGGAGTACCACGACAGTGGCGCCCCTGGGGGCAGGGAGCCGGCCATGACGACGGCGTCGGCGCGCGTTTCGGCAACGGTGGAGATGAGCACGTCGGAAATCCGCGCAACGTCTTCGTCGCGCAGCTGCGGCCCGGTCTCGTTGACCTTCGTGGTGGAGCCGTCACCCTCGGTCAGCGTGGTGTTGGTGCGGATTGCGCCGGCGATGGGCACGCCCTTGAGCGGAATGCCGGCGTTGCGGCAGATCAGCGTGAACGGGTCGGTAGGCCCGCAGGGGGCGATGGCGAGGGTGTCGCGGCTCGCGTTCGTGCACGCGTGGGAGACGTTAATTCCCTTGCCGCCCGCCTCCCGGTGCGCGGAAATGGTGCGGTTGACGCCGCCACGTTCGAGGAAGTCGAGCTCCAATGTGGCGTCGATACTTGGGTTGGGCGTGAATGTGATGATCACTTCTGTCGGGGTCCTCCCAGTTCTTACTACCCCAAGTATGTCCGGTCGTGTCCGGTCGGTCAATGTGGGCGCGGTGCGTGTGACGGACGCTACGCCTCGGCGAGAACGACCTCGATGCCGTGCTGGGAAAGCTCGCTGACAATCGATTCTGGCGCGCCGGAATCGGTGATCAGGACATCTATTTCATCGAGGGAGGCGAAGCTGACGAGGTAGTCGTTGCCAAGCTTGGTGGAGTCGCACAGCACGACGACAGTGCGGGCGTTGGTGACCATCGCCGTCTTGATCGCGGCCTCCTGCGCATCGGCCGTGGACAGGCCGTGGTCGACGCTGAGCGCGTTCGTTCCGATGAATGCGACGTCGGCGCGCATCAGGGCGAGCGAGCGCAGCGCCATCGCGCCGACGACGGCCTGGGTGATCGCGCGGACACTGCCGCCGAGCAGCTGCACGTGCGATAGCCCCGAGGTGGAAAGCTCGAGCGCGATGGGAAGCGAGTTTGTCACGATCGGCCATGTTCCAGCGCGCGGGTCGGAGGCGAGCAGCGAGGCAAACGCGCTAATCGACGTCCCCGAGTCGAGGAAGATTCCCCCTTCGGATTGCTCCGGCAGGTACTTCAGGGCCTTGCGCGCGATAGCGGACTTCGCGGTCGACGCGGAGCGCGAGCGCGCGTCCAACGAAAACTCCGTGGTGGAAAACGTTTGGCTGGCGACTGCCCCGCCGTGGACCCTGTGGATCACGCCCTCACGGTTGAGAACCGCCAGATCGCGCCTGATCGTCTCGGCGGTGACGTCAAATTTTTCAGACAGCTCGGTGACGTTGACGCGACCCTCAATGGCGGTCAACGACGCGATCTGGCGTCTGCGTTCCTCTGCGTACATCGGCGAACAATCCTCGGGGTAATCGTGCGGTAAAAAAGTAATCGGTCGCCATTGTTCCAAAAGAAGTCTGTCCGCTTAAGTGGGATTGCGCCCGAAAGCCCTCACACGGGGGTGGTATTCGGGCGCCTGCGCGCGTTAAAGGGTGCGGAAAACGGACACCACGCGGCCCATGATCTCCGCTTCATCGCCCTTGATCGGGGAGAACGCGTCGTTATGGGGAAGCAACCACACCCCGGTGGTGTCCTTGTGGAACTCCTTGACGGTCGCTTCGCCGTCGAGAAGCGCGGCGACGAACTCGCCTTCCTCCGCGACGGGCTGGGAACGAACCACAACCCAGTCGCCGTCGAGAATGCCTGCGTCACGCATCGACTCGCCGACGACGCGGAGCATGTAGAGCTCGCCGTCTCCGAGAAGCTCCTGCGGCAGCGGGAAGTAGTTGTCGACGTTCTCCTCGGCGAGGATGGGGGAGCCGGCAGCGATCTGGCCGACGACAGGAACGTAGCGCGGCTGGGACGCGTCCTCGGGTGTCGGCGCGGCCTTGGGCTTGGTCTTGCGCGAGCTCTTCTGCGAATCCGGGAGGTGGCGCAGATCCACGGCGCGCGGCTTGTTCGGATCGCGGCGCAAAAAGCCCTTCCTTTCCAGCTCCTTGAGCTGGTAGGCGACCGAGGACGTGGACTGCAGCCCGGCGGCATCGCCGATCTCGCGGATGCTCGGCGGGTAACCGCGCAGGACGACGGCGTCCTGGATTACTTCAAGAATGCGACGTTGGCGATCAGACAGAACGCTCATGTCGAGGTTGGTCGGGTCGTCCTTCTTGCGTGGCATGGCTGCTCCTGGGAGTTCGTGGTTGTCGGCGAAAAACGTGGCCTGCTTGCAAAAGTACCAGAAGTGGCAAGTTTGTTCGACATTTTCGCTCCCGGTATGGACAAAGTCGCACCCCCGTGCTATAAATCGAACACATAGACGGACTCGAACATACGAGCGGTGCTTTTGTTCGAAGATGTCCGAGCGCGAAATACACTTGAATCAAACAACAAAGGAGAACACCATGACCATCCAACTCGACCGCCCGCACGCTGCACATACTTCCTCAACGTTCGCTGGTTCAGGGGAACTTCCCGCCGCTGTGTGGGATCTGCCCGCTTCCGAAAGTCGCACGAGGGAGGTTCGTCATGTTCGAACCTTAAGCCGCGTTGATCGAAACTCTGGTCGTCTCGATTCAAGTGTCGCTAGCCCGGTTATGGCCAACAGTGACGTTTTCGAATCCCGCCACGAAAAGCGCGCCAGCCTGCTGATGGGAGCGGCCCTGGGGCTCGCGCTGATCCTCGGCTCCGCGGCGGGCGGCGCCTTCGCCACCGATTCGGCGGATTATGTTACGGGCGCCACCTCGGACGTTACGGCGGCTTCCGCGCGCTAAATCCCGCGCCTTAGCGGGGGAAAAAGCGCGCGCTAGAATCGTCCACATGCACTGCCCGTTTTGCCACCATGCACAGTCCAGAGTGCTCGACTCCCGCGTGATCGACGGCGGGTCAGCGATTCGCCGCCGGCGAGAGTGCTCGGACTGCGTCGGGCGCTTCACCACCGTGGAGAAGGCCATTTTGATGGTGGTCAAACGCAACGGCGTGAGTGAGCCGTTCGACCGCGACAAACTCATCAGTGGCGTGCGTCGAGCGTGCCAGGGGCGCGACGTGTCCGACGACGCCCTCAAGCGGCTCGCACAACAGGTGGAGGAAACCGTGCGCAGCCACGGCAGTTCCCAGGTCGACGCGAACGACGTGGGCCTCGCGGTGCTCGAGCCACTGCGCGCCCTCGATGAGGTTGCTTACCTGCGCTTCGCCTCCGTGTACAAGTCGTTTGAATCCGCCGACGACTTCGAGTCCGAGATCCGCCTCATGCGCCGCCGCGACCGCGAGGATTTCTAAACGTTCGGTGCTGCTGCAGCCCTGCAGCTCAGCGACGCCGACACACCTGCCGCACCGCATCCGCGCGTCACGGGTTGAGAACCCGAACGCGCTAGCGCAGGGCGTCGACAAGCTTCTCGATGCGTCTCTGGCTCACCGGTTTTGGGATGCCGAGGCGCTGGGCGAACAGGCTCACCCGCAGCTCCTGGATGCGCCACAGAATATCTTTTATGTCCTTGGACTTTTCTCGCCCGGCCGGCAGCGTGCGCAGCTTCGCGTTGAGGTAGGCGTGCGTCGCAGCGACGACATCTTGGCGGTCGGCGTCACGGTCGGGGTCGATCGCCATGTCCTCCAAACGAATCCGCATTGCGTCAATGTAGCGCGGCACGTGCTTGAGATAGGCCAAGCCGTGGACGGTGATCGCATGGGCGGGGAGGAAGAAGGCGAGCTGGCCGCGCATGTCGTCGATTGCCGGGCCGGTCCACTTCTCAAGCTCCTGCGTGATGGCGGAGTACTCCACCAGCACGGGCGCGAGGGCGACGATCTTCTGCCTCACCTCAGCGCCGACTTTCGGCTTAATCTCGCGCACCAGGGCGTCGAACTCCTCCGGGGAGCGAACCGGGCCGCCGGCGGCAAACATGAGGTCACGCAGCGTCGCCACGCGGGCGTCTTCGACAAGGCCTGCCGCACCGCCGTGCGGGTAATTGTCCACGGCTACCTTCTGGCGCAGCGGCAGCCCCTTGGTCATCTGGGACGTGTTGACGCGGACTTCGCGCAGCAGCAGCGTCAAAGTCGCCGTGAGCATGGACGCGTCCGCTGCCGCCTTGGTCGGGTGAACGGTGACTTTCACACCCTCGGCGGTGGCCTCCAGCGCGGGGTACGCGTCGACTCGGTTTCCGTCGATGGTGGTGGTGACGGTCTCCGGGACCTCGCCAATCGTCTCGGAGGTCCAGGTGGAGGCGCTGGCCGTCTCCGCGGTGCGGCTCGCCTTGGACACCGACGAGCGGATCTTGCCGGACTGGCGCTGCTTCAGCGCCTCCAGATCCTTGTCGTGGTCGATGATCTTCCCGCGCTTGTCAATCGCCGCGAACGTGATCTTCAGGTGCGGCGGTAACGACGCCGGCCGGAAATCGTTGCCGTCAATCCCGGCGCCGCCGATGGAGCGCAGAACCTCGGCGAGGTTGTCGGTCAGCGGCTGCTCCCGCGGCGAAAGCTTCGGCAGCGCCATGGCTGCGAAGTCGGGCGCGGGGACGACGGAGCGTCGCAACGCTTTGGGCAGGGTGCGAATTAACTCCGTGACCAGCTCCGCGCGAAGGCCGGGCACGAGCCAATCGAAGCCGGTCGCCTCGAACCCGGCCAGAAGAGGCACCGGCACCTCCACGGTCACCCCGTCGAGCGGATCACCGGGCTCGAAGGTGTAGCGCAGTCTGTAGTCGATCGACCCCTGGCGCCACGCGGTGGGGAAGTCGGAGTCGGAGGCATCGACATCGTCGTTGACCAGGTTGTTCGGGTCGAAGTTGAGGTAGCTGGCGTCCTCGTGGCGCTTCTTCTTCCACCACGAGTCGAAGTGGCGTGCAGTGGTCACCTCGGCGGGCAGGCGGGAGTCGTAGAAGTCGTACAGCGCATCCTCGTCGACGACGATGCCGCGGCGGCGCACCTTGTCCTCGACCGCGGCGGCGTCGGCAAGCAGCGCCTCGTTATGGTCGATAAACGTGTGGTGGCGGTTCCAGTCCCCGCCGATGAGCGCGTGGCGGATAAACATCGACCGCGCGCCCTCGGCGTCAACGCGGTGGTAGGGAACGAGCCGGTCGTGCACAATTGGCAGCCCGTACAGCAGCGACGTTTGGTGCACCATCGCGCTTGAGCGCTTGCGCGACCACACCGGCTCCGAGTAATTGTGCTTCAGCAGCGCGCCCGCGGCCGACTCCACCCATTCCGGCTGGATGCGTGCGACATCGCGCGCCCACAGCCGAGAGGTTTCAACCAGCTCGGCCGCCATGAGAAACTCCGGCGGCTTCTTCGCCAACACCGAACCCGGAAACACCATGAACCGTGTGCCGCGGGTGCCCTGGAACTCCTTCGAGTTGCCGTCGCGCACCCCGATATTCGACAGCAACCCCGTCAGAAGCGACTTGTGGATCGCGTCGGAGTCGCGGTCGTTAGCAACGTTTTCCGCGCGCGAGAAACCCAACTGCTTTTCCACGTCGCGCAGCTGCCGCACCAGGTCATACCACTCGCGGATGCGCATGTAGTGCAGGAACTCACGCTTCATCCGCTTGCGAAACGCGTTGCCGGATAGCTCATCGCGCGATTCACCGATGTAGTCCCACAGCTTGAGCGCGGAGAGGAAGTCGGAGGTCGTGTCCTTGAAGCGCGCGTGCGCCTGATCCGCCTGGGCCTGGAATTCGAGCGGGCGCTCGCGCACATCCTGGATTGTCATGTAGGCGACGATCACCGTGACATCGTCGAGTACGCCGAGGCGATTGGCCTCGACGAGCATCCGGGCCATCTTCGGGTCGACCGGGATACGGGCGATGTTGCGACCGATGGCGGTAAGCACGGGGGCGCCGTCGCGCTCCTTGTCGCTGGTGGCGCCCAGTTCGTGGAGCACGGCCAACCCGTCTCGCACTGACTTCGGGTCCGGGGGCTGCAGAAAGGGAAACTCGCTGATGTCGCCGAGGCGAAGCGAAATCATCTGCAAGATCACGCTGGCGAGGTTGGTGCGCAGAATCTCCGGGTCGGTGAACTCGGGCCTAGCGTCGAAGTTCTCCTCGGAGTAGAGCCGGATGGCGATTCCGTCGGCAACGCGGCCCGAGCGCCCGGAGCGCTGGTTGGCCGAGGCCTGAGAGATTTCCTCGATGGGAAGGCGCTGCACCTTCGTGCGGGTGGAGTAGCGCGAGATGCGCGATAGGCCGGTGTCCACCACGTAGTGGATCCCTGGAACCGTCAGGGAGGTCTCGGCGATGTTGGTCGACAGCACGATGCGCCGGCCCGTGTGGGGCGAGAACACCCGGTGCTGCTCGGCGTTGGACAGCCGGCCAAACAGCGGGGTGACTTCTACAGAGCGCCAACGTTTCTTCTCCAGCGCCTCCATGCAGTCGCGGATGTCGCGCTCCGAGGCGAAGAAGCACAGGATGTCGCCCTCGCCTTCGCGCATCAGCTCCTCGATGGCCGCGACAACGCCATCGATCATGTCCACGTCGGTCTCCTTGCCGTTGACCGTCTCCACTAGCGGGCGGTAACGGATCTCGACGGGGTAGGTGCGCCCGGACACCTCGATGATCGGTGCCGGGTTTCCCTCGGCGTCGCAGAAGTGCTCGGCGAAGCGCTGCGGATCGATCGTCGCCGAGGTGATAACCACCTTGAGGTCCGGGCGACGGGGAAGGAGCTGCTTGAGATAGCCGAGGAGGAAGTCGATGTTGAGGGAGCGTTCGTGGGCCTCGTCGATGATGATCGTGTCGTAGGCGTTGAGGAAACGGTCGCGCTGCATCTCGGCGAGCAGGATGCCGTCGGTCATCAGCTTGACCGCCGTGGTGGGGGAGACGCGGTCGTCGAAACGGATGGCGTAGCCCACGGTCTCGCCAATGCCCTGGCCGAGCTCGTCGGCGATGCGTTCGGCCACGGTGCGCGCCGCGAGCCGGCGCGGCTGGGTGTGGCCGATCAAACCCCGGCGGCCGCGCCCCAGCTCGAGCAGCATCTTCGGGATCTGGGTGGTCTTGCCCGAACCCGTCTCACCCGCGATGACCACCACCTGGTGGTTGCGCATGAGTTCCATGATGTCGTCGCGCCGCGCGGACACAGGCAGCTGCTCGGGGTAGGTGATCTTCGGCACCGCGGCATCGCGCGCCGCAACGGTGGCGGCTGCGGCGTCCAGGTCGTCGGCGATGGCGCGAAGCACCTGCGGTGCGCGAGCCTTGTCCAGGCGTCGGCGAAACCGCCTCACCTCGGCCAGCGGTAGGCTGTCGAGGCGGGCGAGGAGCTCGTCGCGGGTGGGGTGGGAGGAATCGTTCATATCTGCCGAACGATTCTAGCTGGCGACGACGCTCCTGCTTCGTTGGATCACCTCCGTGTGCGCTCGCGTGATCAGCTCCCCGAGCGCCTGGTGCTCCGCCGCGCGTGCCGACGACGGCCTGGCGACAAGTCCGATCGTGCGCTCCGCCGAAACCGACGGGGCGAAGGTCGCAAGGCCCAATCCGGGGCGGGTGCACTCGGTCGCCACGGCGGATTCCGGGACGAGCGTACAGCCCAGCCCCGCTACGACGAGCTGCATGATGGTGGTCAGCGAGGACGCGCGCGTGGAGTACTCCCCGTTGCCGGGGTTGCTCATCTGGGCGACGCGGCACAGGTCGATGATCTGATCGCGCAGGCAGTGGCCGTAGTCAAGCAGCAACAAGTCGAGCTCGCGCAGGTCGGCGAGAGTGAGGTCACGGCGGCCCGCCAGCGGGTGTTCCTCGGGCGTGACCACGACGAAGCGCTCGCGAAACAGCACCGATTCGCGCATCCCGGTGTGACCCGTGGGCACGGCCAGGATGGCGACGTCGATGGAGCCGTCACGCAGCTGTTCGAGTAGCGCGGGCGTTTGCTCCTCGACGATCTGGGGTTTCAGGTCCGCGTAGTGCTTGCCCGATTCCTTGAGAAAGTCGGGGAGGATATACGGGGTCAGCGTCGGGATAATCCCGAGCGTGAGCGGGCCCGAGAGCACACCGAGTGCGCCGCGCGAACGGGTGACAAAGGCATCCGCCGCCTCGAGGGTGGCGCGAGCAAGAGGGAGCAGTTCCTCACCGACCGGGGAGACAATCACCTTCCGCGTGGAGCGCTCGATGAGCTGGATACCCAGTCCGGTTTCCAACGCGACGAGGGCTTGCGACAGCGACGGCTGGGAGATGTTGAGCTTGGCAGCAGCAGCGCCGAAGTGCTTGTTCTCGGCGATGGTGACGAACGTCCGCAGCTGAGCGAGGGTCGGGCGGTACTCTTTATTGCTCATGCCTATGAGTTTACGGTACGAAAGTTCCCGTCTGCTTAGTTAGATCAAACTTTTTTCATCACCAGCTGACTCAGGCGCACTTCCCCTGCCTGGTCCGAGGCATCCAGGTCGACCACGCCGTGGAGCTGGAACGATTTATCGCCGGCTGGATCCTTGAGCACCTGCACAACTGACCACTGCCGGCCGCTCTCGTCCGTAACGCGGAAGTATTCGGGCCCGCGCGCGTCGGCGTCGAGAAGCACATCGTCATACTCGTCGAAGTAGTCGTCCAACTCCGCCGGCCAATCGGGCGCGATGGCCCCGCTCGCGGCGGCATCGTCATCAAGGTAGGAGAGCATCTCGGCGAGCTGATCTTCCTTTTCAAGCGCAAATAGCTCAACGATCCGGAAGAAGTAGTTGCGCACCATCACGCGGAAGGCGCGGCGGTTTGCCGTCAGGGCGGAAGGGTCCTCCACGCCGAAGGCGAGCTCGCGCTCGAGCGCCTCCTGCGAGATCGGGGAATCCTCATCCGCCATGTGCGCCCACTCGTCGAGCAGCGAGGAGTCGACCTGGCGCACAAGCTCGCCGAGCCAGGCGATGATGTCGCCCAGCTCGTCGTTAAGAAAGGCCTCGGGGATGGAGTGAGACAGCGTGCGCCACGCGTCGGTGAGGTAGCGCAGGATCACACCCTCCGAACGCGCGAGGCCGTAGGTGGCAATGAGGTCGGAAAACGTCATCGCGTGCTCAATCATGTCGCGCACGACCGACTTGGGGGAGAGCTCGAACTCCTTCGCCCAGGGGTTGCCTTGCGCAAACGTTTCATAGGCCTGCTCCAGCTCCTCCTCGAGCGGCTTGGGGTAGGTCACGTCCTCGATCAGCGCCATGCGCTCGGTGTAGTCCACGCCATCGGCTTTCAGCGCGGCAATCTCCTCACCGCGCGCCGCGGATTGCTGCGCTTGGAGCAGCTGGCGCGGATCATCCAGGATCGCCTCGAACGTGGAGATGACATCCAGGGCGTAAGTCTCCGACTCCGGGTCGAGGACGGTCAAAAACGCCAGCGCGAAGGGGGAGAGCGGCTGGTTCAATGCGAAATCGCGGTCCAACTCCCGGGTGAGCGTGTACGGGCGCATCGCGGGCGAATCCGGGGTGCGCTCGACCACCTGCGCGTTGACGAGCCCGCGGAAAAGTTCGACGGCGGTGAGGATGTCACGGTTTTGCTTGGCCCGCGTGTCGTGGTTGTCGCGCAACAGGCGCATCATGTGCGCGTACCCGTCGCCGGGGCGAGCCACGACGTTGAGCAGCATTGAGTTGGACACCCGGAACTGGCTCGTCAGCTCCTCCGGCTCGGCAGTGGTGAGCCGCTCGAACGTCTTCTCCGACCAGGACACCTCGCCGTCGCGGGCGGATTTCTTGCGAATCTTCTTCAGCTTCTTCGGGTCGTCGCCCGCCTTGCGGCGCAGCTTGACGTTCTCGATCTCGTGCTCCGGCGCCTCGACGACGACAGTGCCCTCCGTGTCGAAGCCTGCGCGCCCTGCCCGGCCCGCGATCTGGTGGAACTCGCGCGACTTCAAAACGCGCTGGCGGGTGCCGTCGTACTTCGCCAACCCTGTCATCAGCACGGTTCGAATCGGCACGTTGATACCCACACCGAGGGTGTCCGTGCCGCAGATGATCTTCAACAGGCCCGTTTGGGACAGCTTCTCGACGAGCCTGCGGTACTTCGGCAGCATCCCCGCGTGGTGCACGCCGATGCCCCGGCGCAGCAGCGATGACAGTGTCTTGCCGAAGGTGGTGGTGAAGCGGAAATCGCCGATCTCGTCCGCGATGCGCTGTTTCTCCTCCGCGGTGACGATGCTCATGCTGGTCAGCGCCTGGGCGCGTTCGGTGGCCTCACGCTGGGAGAAATGGACCACGTAGATGGGGGCCTTGCCGGAGTCGAGAAGTTCTTCGAGCGTCTCGTGCACGGGGGTGAACACATAGTGAAAATCCAACGGCACGGGCCGCTGCGAACCGCCGACGTAGGTGGTGGGGCGGCCGGTGCGCCTGGTTAAGTCCTCCTCGAGCCACGCGGTGTCGCCCAGGGTGGCCGACATCAGCAGGAACTGGGCCTTGGGCAGTTCAAGTAGGGGAACCTGCCACGCCCACCCGCGATCCGGTTCGGAGTAGTAGTGGAACTCATCCATCACCACCTGGTCGATGGAGGCGTTTTTGCCCTCACGCAGCGCGATGTTGGCGACGATCTCCGCGGTCGCGGCGATGATCGGCGCGTGGGCGTTGACGGTGGCGTCACCGGTCATCATCCCGACGTTTTCCGGCCCGAAGATCTCGCACAGGGCGAAAAACTTCTCGCTGACCAGTGCCTTAATCGGGGCGGTGTAAAACGAGCGCTGCCCGCGCGCCAACGCGATGAAGTGCGCCGCGTTCGCCACCATCGACTTGCCCGACCCGGTCGGGGTAGCCAAAATGACGTTTTCTCCGGTCAACAGGGCGAGAGATGCCTCTTCCTGGGCGGGGTAGAGCGCAATGCCACGCTGTTGGGCCCAGGAATTGAACACATCCCAGACCACCTCATCGAAAAGGGATTCCGGGACGTCGGCGAGGTCGGGAAGCATGTCGGCTAAAGTCACGCCTTCAACCGTAGCCGAGGGCCGCGACACGGCCCCGACACAGCTCGCGCTCCCGGTCTCGGGGGCTTACTGGTCGTCGTCGGGGTCTTCGACGTCGCCCGTGCTGTCCTTATCGTCCAGCCCGCGCTCATCGGTGTCGGCATCGTCGTCGCGCTCGGTATCCGATGCCTCGCCCAGGTAAGTGTTGTAGTGGTCCGCCAACCGGCTGTCGACGTTTTCGCCGAAGGGCAGCGCGCGCTCGCCGAAGCTGTCGTTGTCGCGGTCGTCGATGGCGGAGAGGAAGTTCTCGAAGGCCTCGCCAATCTCCTCGCCGCTGGGCATCTGCGCCTCACCCGGCATCATCGCGTTGGGGTGGCTGTCGCGGTACTCCTGCATCTCCGAGTCGTAGTGCTGCTCCAGGGCAGCGACGACCTGGGAGATCTCCTGCGAGGACGCGGTCTGCTCCGCCAGCTGGCGCGAGACGCGCTGCATGTCGTGCTCCAGCGAACGAAGCGGAAACTGCAGCTTGCTCGCGTCGGAGACCGACTGCAGGAGCTGGTAGGTGGCGCTGGGGTAGGGAGAAGCCGAGACGTAGTGCGGAACGTGCGCCGTATAACCCGCAACCTTGCGGCCGCGGCCGTGAAGCACGCGTTCGATCATGATCGCCGCCGAACCCGGCACGGTGACCATCCCGTCGAAGGTGAACATCGTACCCACCAGCTCCCGGTCATTGCCGTGCGCGGAGACGACGAGAGGGCGGGTGTGCGGCGCGCCCATCGGGGCGGCGTAAAGGCAGATGGTCTTGTCCACGTTGAAGCGATCCACAAGATCCGCCACGGCCTCGCTGAACGCCTCCCAGCGCAGGTCGGGTTCCGGCCCCGACAGCAGCAGAAACGACTGCCCCTCGGTGTCGCGCAGCACGCGCATGTCCAGCTGGAGGTCCTCCATGCTGGTGATTTCGCTGTGCGCCATGGTGACGATGGGCCGGCGCGAGCGGTAATCAATCAGCTCGTCGTTGTTGAACGTCGCCACCGTGCGCGACTCAAACGCTGCCTTGAGGTGGTCCGCCGCGCCTTCGACGGCGTGGCCGGCGTCAGCGTAGCCCTGCATGGCGATAATCAGGGTTGGTCCGGATGGCCCGTCCCCGACCGCGGGGGCGGGGTACTCTAGCTCATACATGTGACGTTCGTGGTCCGTCATCTGTGCTCCTTTGCATCCCTGGGCCATCTCGCGCCCATCCATTCACTGCTTGCAACAACGATGGGGCGGGCGCGAACATTCCCGTACCGAGCATTCCATTGTGCCGGATGACGCGGCCGCGCGCCATGTCGGGGCCGGGTCTTGTGGATAAACCCGGCTTATCCACAGGCAGCACCCATCGTGCATGGTGCGCTCGGAACTTCCCCCCGTGCCGCGGTGTCGGACAAGAGTATGGATCTGACACCAGGAACACTCAAAGGACCACAAGACATCATCGCCGCCTTGCCGGGAATCTTCGGCTTCTACCCTCAAGAATCCACCGTCATCGTCGGGATCTACCCCGCGGATAGCGACGGCACGACCCGCCTGGGTCCTGTCATGCGCGCCGACCTCGCCCACACCCGCCACATGCTGCCCGCACTCATCGACACCCCCGGCGGCGAGTGCATCGCCTTCTACGCGGTCATCATCAGCCGCATCCCCAATTCCCCGCTCGTGGAAGAGACCAAGGAGCTGTTGTTCAACTTCTCGTCCGCCGAGGGCACCTCCCTTATTGACGCCTGCTGGCACGTGTCCGAAATTGCCCACGGCACCCCGTACACCATCGTCTTCGGCCCTAACCCAGCGCATCTCGCGCACGTTGACCGCGGTGAGGAGTGGGTCTCCGGCACGGTGCCGTGCGTCGTCTCCTCGCCCTCGATGGCGCCGCTGTTGCACAACGGGGCACTGCCGGAACTCGACCGGGCGGACACCTTCCGCTTCTTCGAGGCGTGGGACGATATCGACCCAACCCACCCGGACTGCGACCCGGCCGCCGCCGCACAGCGCGCCGCCGAACTCGCGCTGCTGCGCGACACGGACACAGCCACGCTCGCAGCCGAGATTGATGACGCCTGCGCGCTGCTCCACGAGGTCCGCCCGCGCCCGATGATCCACGAGGTGGCGCGCCCGTCAAGGGCCAGCATCTTCGCCCACCCGGGCGACGGGGTAGACCTCGCCGCGATGCTCGCGATGCGCTGGTCGCGCGACCTGCTGGTGATTGACGCGCTGAAGTCCCCGCTCAGCGCGGCAGCCGCACTGCTGTGGGTGGCCAAGGCTTACCGCGGTGAAATCCGCGCCAATGCGTTGACCCTGTGGGCTACCGTCGCCACCTCCCGCCACCTCAGCTCGTGGGCCGTGGTGGCGCTAGCCTGCGCCCAGGAGGAAGTCCCCGGCCACAGCCTGTCGGAGCTGCTGCTGACCATGCTGCACAACGGCCTGCAGGAGAACCTTGTCGAGACAGCCCAGTCGGGCTGCGCGATGGCGTGGGCGGTGTTCGACACAACGCGCGCCACCCTCGGCGGGGAGTGAGAGCTAGCGCCCGGGGGCGGCGTGGGAGCGATCGCCGAGCTCGCGGGTGAACTCCCACGCATCCTCGACGATGCGGCGCAGCTGCGTGCGCGTCGGATCCCAGCCAAGCTCGCGCTGGATCTTCTCGGAGGACGCGATCAAGACAGCTGGGTCGCCGGCGCGCCGGGGAGCGACCTCCGCGGGGATCGGGTGGCCGGTGACCTCGCGGCAGACCTCGATGACCTCGCGCACGGAGTAGCCCTCGCCCGAGCCGAGGTTGAAGATGCGGTGCGTGCCCGGCGCAGAAGATTCCAAGGCGAGGACGTGGGCATCGGCGAGATCGCGGATGTGGATGTAGTCGCGCACGCAGGTGCCGTCCTTGGTGGGCCAGTCGTCGCCGAAGATCATGATCTTGTCTCGGTAGCCCAGCGCGACCTGCAGGACCAGCGGAATGAGGTGCGTTTCCGTTTTGTGGTTCTCGCCGATCTCGCCGTGCGCGCCGGCGACGTTGAAGTAGCGCAGGCTTGTCGCGGCCAGGCCGTATGCCTGGCAGTAGGAGGTTATCGCGTAATCGATGGCCAGCTTCGTCGCCCCGTACGGGTTGGTCGGCCGCGTCGGGGCGTCTTCGGTGATCGGCACCGTCTCCGGCTCGCCGTATGTCGCGGCGGTGGAGGAAAACACCAGCCTTGGCACCCGGTGCGTGCGCATCGCGTCGAGAAGCGCGAGCGATGTGACCAGGTTGTCGCGCCAGTACTCGTGGGGGACGTCCATGGACTCACCGACGAGCGAGCGCGCCGCGAAGTGCAAGACTCCGTCTACGTCATTGCCGGCCAGGGTGGCATCGATGACCTCGTCGATCCTCCCCTCGACAACGGTGGCGCCCGCGGGCACGGCCTCGGGGTTGCCGGTGGAAAAGTCGTCGACCACGATCACCTCGTTGCCGGCGTCGAGAAGCACCTTGGCGCAGACGCTTCCGATATATCCGGCGCCACCTGTGACGACGAGCTTCATGGTGAGACTGTCCTTCCTCCGGGGGAACTAGCGGTATTAGGCGATCGGGCTGACGCGAAACGCGTGGGCGATGTCGCCGCGCAACGAAACGGAAGAACCGGTTTCGGACGTGACGATAATGCCGCCGTCGACGCTTCGGCTGAGGGTGACGACGCTGTCGATGCCAATGTCGGCAGCCTTGAGCTCGCGGAACACGGGTAGGTCGAGCTGCAGAATCTCGCTGATTTGCACCACGCGGGCTTTCACGGGAGAGGCGAAGTCGAGATCGATTGCCCGGGTGCCGTGCTCGAGAGTGGCGTCCTCTTCCACGCCGAGCTCGGCGAGCGCGGGAATCGGGTTGCCGAAGGGGGAGCGGTAGGGGCTGTCCAGCACAGCGACGACACGCTTTTCCACTTCCTCGCTCATCACGTGCTCCCAGCGGCACGCCTCTTCGTGGACACGGGACAGGTCTAACTGGAGGACGTCGGTGAGCAGGCGCTCGGCGAGGCGGTGCTTGCGCATCACCGCGGTGGCGCGCTCGCGCCCAACCTGGGTCAGAGACAAGGAGCGATCCGGCTCAACGACGATGAGTCCGTCGCGCTCCATGCGCGCGACGGTCTGGGAGACGGTTGGCCCGGACTGGTCGAGGCGCTCAACGATGCGGGCACGCATCGGAACAATTCCCTCTTCCTCCAGCTCGTAGACCGTTCTCAAATACATCTCGGTCGTATCTACTAGGTCACGCACGCTTGCCAATCCCTCTCACGCTCATGCCGGCCGCCAGCGGCGCACCCGCCGCCGCGTGCCTAGCGATTCTTCGACACATCCTAACAAACGCGCGAGCGCACTCGGGCGGCGTACCTCGAAACGCTTGACAGCGCACCCAGCGGGGCTACAGCGCGTAATCGCGCAGGCGGTCGGCGCGCTCGCCGACGCGCAGCTTCGCCATGACCTCACGCTCAATCTGGCGCACGCGCTCCCGGGACAGTCCGAACTGGCGGCCAATCTGGTCCAGGGTGCGCGGCACGCCGTCGTCAAGGCCGTAGCGCAGACGGATCACGTCCTGCTCACGCTGCTCAAGTCCGCCGATGATGTCCTGGATGTCATCGTGGCGCAGGCTCGAGACCACGGCGTCCTCCGCGTCGGTGGCCTCCGCGTCCTCGATGAAGTCACCCAGCGGCGCCTCCTCGTCCGCACCGACGGGCATGTCCAGGGAGACCGGGTCGCGCGACTGGCGCAGCAACATCTCGATCTTGGACTCCTCGATTCCGGACTCGTCCGACAGCTCCTCGTTCGTCGGTTCGCGGCCCAGGGACTGGTACATCTCACGGCGGATGCGCGAGAGCTTGTTCACCTGCTCCACCAGGTGAACTGGCAGGCGGATGGTGCGGGACTGATCCGCCATGCCGCGCGTGATTGCCTGGCGGATCCACCAGGTGGCGTAGGTGGAGAACTTAAATCCCTTGGCGTAGTCGAACTTCTCCATCGCGCGGATCAGCCCGAGGTTGCCCTCCTGGATCAGGTCCAGCAGCGGCATGCCGCGGCCCGTGTAGCGCTTCGCCAGAGAGACAACCAGGCGCAGGTTCGCTTCGAGCAGGTGAGAGCGCGCCCGGCGGCCCTGCTTGGCCAAGATCTTCAAATCGCGCTTCTTGGCGCGGGTGAGCTTGGTGTCCGGATCGTCTAAAAGGAACTGTGCGTAGAGCCCGACCTCGATGCGCTGGGCCAGCTCCACCTCCTCGGCGGCGTCGAGCAGTGCGGTCTTGCCGATGCCGTTGAGGTACACGCGGACCAAGTCTGCCGACGGATTGTCATTCGTCTGATTCCGGCGACTGCCACGATCAACGGGTTCTTCCTGATCAGCGGCGGGAGCATGATCCGGTTGAGTCATGTTTGTTGGCCTCCTAAAACGGTGCGGGTCTAATGCCTTAACGGGCGAGGCTCACAGTTTGTTCCCGGCTTCCGCAACGCGACTATCCGCGCTGTTCAGGGCGCGTTTGACGGCCGAGTTCCTCGCTCAGGCTTCGACCAAGACTGTGAACGGGCCCCGGTTGACGCTGGCGACGTCCATCATCGCCCCGAAGCGCCCCTGCTCGACGTGGATGCCGCGGCTGCGCAGCTCCGCCGCGATGCGCTCGATTACCGGCTCCGCGACCTCTGCGGGCGCCGCGTCCGCCCAGGAGGGCCGCCGGCCCTTTGCTGTGCGGCCGAGCAGCGTGAACTGGCTGACCAACAACACTGCGGCGCCCGCTTCCGTCACGCTGCGCTCACCGTCGAGGATGCGCAGCTCCGCGATCTTGTGTGCGACGGTACGCCACGCGTCATCGGCGTCGCCGCGGCCGACTCCCACCAGGGCGAGAATGCCGCCGGTGTCGGGGCAGTCGATCGCGCCGACGACCTCGCCGTCGACAGTGACGCTCGCCCGGGAAACGCGGGTCAGCACGGCCCTCACCTACAGCACCCCCAGTTCCACGATGTCGGCGGGGATGATCAGCCCGTGGCGGATGAGGTCGACGGCCGCCGCGGCCGCGGAGTGGGCCAGTTCGTCCGCGGCGGCGTCGTCAAGTCCGCGCGACGCGGCGAAGAGCCCCACGACGTCCCCCAGGCTCAGTCCGCGCGGGTTGAGGCCCGCGAGCACGGAGCGCAGCGCCGCGTCGATGTCATGGCTAAACCGCGGCCCGTCGGTGCGCGTGGCGCGGGTGACGTGGTGCTCGAATCCCATGCCCGTCTCAGCGTCGGCGACGCTGACCTCCTCGAGCGCGAGCCCCGGGCGCACCAGGTAGCGCGCCTGAAGCACCTCGTCGTGGCTGCGGCCGCGCAGCCAGTCCATGCGGGTGAAGTACTCCTCGACCTCCGGGCCGAGCGCGTCCGTGAACTCGTGCGACAGGGTTTCGGCAGTGACCTCGGAAGGGGCGTCGCCAATGTCGCGCAGGAACACCCAGCCGAAACCGACCGCGCGCACACCTTCGGCGGCAAAGTGGTCAAGCCAGGCGGCGGTGCGCTCGACGCCCTCGCGCGAGCGGGGGTCAATCGACTCGTCGCGCAGCCACGTGGAGACGTAGAAGCCGGGGTCGACCACGTCGCGCTGCACAACCCACGCCGAGACACCCGTCGGCGGCAGCCAGGAGGCGACGCGGCTTTCCCACGACCCGTCGACGAGGTGGACCCAGGAGGCGAGGATGTGGGCGCTGCCGGAGGGCGCGAGGTATGCCGGGGCAGTGCCGACCACGAGCTTGCTGGCCTCATCCAGCCACAGGCCCGAATCGCGGTACACGTGGCCGACCTCGGGCAAGCCGACGACAAACGGCGGGTTGGCGACAATCCGGTCGAAGCGCTCGCCGGCGACCGGCTCAAACCACGAGCCTTCGCGCAGCTCGACGTTGCGCACCGCGTTCGCCGCCAGGGTCGCCTCCGCCAACTCGAGAGCGCGAGGGTGAACATCAGTGGCCACCACCTCGACCGCGCACGAGGACTGGGCAATCGCCTGCACGCCCGAGCCCGTGCCAAGGTCGAGCACCCGCTCCACCGGCGAACACGGGGTCGCCGAGAGCAAGGACAGCGACGCCGATCCCACGCCGAGCACGTGGTCGCGGCCCGGCACGTGCGCGCTGACGGAGGTGTCGAGGTCGGAGATGACAAACCGGTTCTCGCCCGCGATCACGTGCGGGCGCACGTCGAGCGCGACCTGCGCCTCACCGGCGGGGTTGAGGCGCGCGAGGTGGGCGTCGATAAGCGACAAAGCGAGAGCGGGGGAGAGCAGCTCGGCGAGCGTATCGACGCCCATCGGCTCGCGCAGCAAGAAAAACCGGATCAGCCCAGAGAGCTGAGAGGAGTCGCGGCACGCGTGGCGCACCACGCCGGGCTCGCCGCGGTAGAGCGCCTCCGTCGCCTCCGGCCCAAGGTGGGCGGCGATGCCGTCAGCGCTAAACGACGCTCGCTTGAGCGCCTCGGCGAGCGCGGCGGCGGTTTCGGGAAGGCTCGGCGTGGGGTTGTCACTGATCCTGTTCATCGTGGTCGATGATAGCCCCACCCGGCAGGCCGGACGCGGTGCCC
>NZ_GG667192.1:536827-548980 GCF_000159635.1 Corynebacterium lipophiloflavum DSM 44291
GCGGCGTCGCTGCTGCTCAAGCTCGAACTCGTGGGCGGCGGCGCGCGCGGCGGCGGGCTTGTACACGTTCTTGTGCCGAGGGTCGCGTTTGTCACCCTGACCGTTTCCCACCATCACCGCAATCCACGGCAGCGGGATGGACACGACAAACAACACCCCGGCCAGCCACCAGTTCTCCCAGGTCCACGCGGCGAGCATGGACAGCACGATAAACGGGATGCGCAGCCCCTGGAGGACCATGTAGTTGCGCTCGCGGGAGCGAATGTTCTGCTCGTGTGTGCGGCGGGCATCGGTGATCAGCTCCCCGCGCGGGCGCCGCAGGCGCAGGCGCCGAGATGTGCGGGCGGGGGCCTCCGGCTCCACGTCGACCGTGTAGGGGTCGCTGAACTCGTCGAACTCCTCCGCCGGTGTCATGAGCGCCCAGCCTAGCCCGTGGGCGCCCGTGGGCGTAGGCGCGGCTTAATTTTTCACCCGATGTGGGGCATGATGGGTGCTGTGACTACGACGACGAAGACTCTCGAGCGGCCGGATTTGCGGGAAGACACCTCGTCAACCACTGACGACGGAACCCCTAAGTTCTTCCACTACGTAAAAAAGGACCAGATTGTAAATTCCGCGATCTCCGGGCAGATGGTCGTCGCGCTCTGCGGCGCGACCTTCCCGGTAAAGAAGCAGGCCAAGCCGGGTTCGCCGGTGTGTGCTGACTGCGAGCGCATTTACAAGGGGTTGCGCAGGAAGTGACCCTCCCGGCTTCTGGGCCCCGGCTGCGCGCGTGGCAGCAGGAGGCCTTTGATTCGTTCATGGCCACCAAGCCGCGCGATTTCCTCGCCGTGGCAACGCCGGGCGCCGGCAAGACCACCTTCGCGTTGACCCTCGCCGCCGCGCTGCGAAACGGGCGCGACGTTGAGCGCATCATCGTGGTCGTTCCCACCGAGCACCTCAAGCACCAGTGGTCCGGGGCGGCGAAGCGGTTCGGCTTGTCGTTGGACCCGAACTTCACCAACAGCTCCGGGTTCAACTCCGCCTACGACGGCATCGTGGTCACCTACGCCCAAGTGGGGATGCACCCGTACAAGCACCACGCGTTGGCCGCAGCGCGTCGCACCTTGGTCATCCTGGACGAGATCCACCACGCCGGCGACGCGAAGAGCTGGGGCGACGGGGTGCGCGAGGCGTACAACCTCGTGGAGCACCGGCTCGCGCTGACCGGCACGCCGTTTCGCTCCGATGACTCCGCCATTCCCTTCGTCACCTACGTCGAGGACGGCGAGGGCCACCTAGTCAGCCAGGCCGACTACACCTACGGCTACTCGCATGCGCTTGCCGACGGCGTGGTGCGCCCCGTGGTCTTCCTCGCCTACTCGGGCGAGGCGCAGTGGAAGGACTCCGCCGGCGAGGAGTACACCGCGCGCCTCGGGGAGCCGTTGAGCCCGGAGCAGACCGCGCGCGCCTGGAAGACGGCGTTGGACCCGAAGGGGGAGTGGATCGCTGCCGTGCTGCGTGCCGCCCACACCCGCTTGGGGAAAATTCGCGCCAACATGCCGGACGCTGGCGGCCTGGTTATCGCGACAGACACCACCACGGCGCGCGCGTACGCGAAGCTGCTCGGCGAAATCAGCTCCACGCCGGTGACAGTCGTCCTCTCCGACGAGCCCGGCTCGTCCGCACGCATCGACGAGTTCTCGGCATCGACCGACGAGTGGATGGTGGCCGTGCGGATGGTTTCCGAGGGTGTGGACGTACCCCGCCTCGCCGTCGGCGTCTACGCCACGTCCGCATCCACCCCGCTGTTTTTCGCGCAGGCGATCGGGCGTTTCGTGCGCTCGCGCATGCCGGGGGAGTCCGCGTCAGTGTTTTTGCCCTCGGTTCCGGTTCTGCTGCGCCTCGCCGAGGAAATGGAGGTCTCGCGCGACCACGTGCTGGGCAAGCCGCATCGCGACCAAGGGTGGGCCGACGAGCTGCTGCAACGCGCCAACCGCACCGAGAGCGAACCCGACGAGGCCGGCACCTACGAGTCCATCGGGGCGTCGGCGGAGCTGGATTCGCTGATTTTCGACGGCTCCACCTACGGCACCGGGACGGCTGCGGGCTCGGCCGAGGAGCAGGACTTCCTGGGGTTGCCGGGCCTACTCGACGCCGAGCAGGTGCGCACCCTGTTGCAGAAGCGCCAAAGCGAGCAGCTCGACGCCCGCGAGGCGGCCGAGCGGGCCCGGAGAGTCGCCGAGCGCATGGCGGCCGAGCGTGCCCAGGTCAACGGCGGCGCTCCGGCCCCACCGGGCGGGACCCATACGGGAGGGTCGGGCCTGGCCGCCGACGAAATCCCCCAACTGCGCCGCGAACTTAATGCCCGTGTCTCCGTTGTCGCCGGGCGTACCGGAAGGCCCCACGGCTCGATTCACAACGAGGTGCGCAAGGCCTGCGGCGGCCCGCCCACCGCGCTATGCAACGCTCAGCAGCTCCGGGATCGCATCGCGTACCTGCGGGACTGGTAGCGTCGACGGTCATGAGCACCCCATTCAACCCGAATAATTCAGATCCGAGCGGCTTCAACCACCCCGAGGGGTATACCGCCTACAACCCTTCAACCGGCCACAACCCCCAACCCAACCCCGACGCCGGCGACACGTACGGGCCCGGGCCGGACAGCCCCCTGGGCAACGGCTTCGGCACATCCAACCCCGACAGCGTGTTCAGCAACGACTACGCCTCAATGGGTGCCGCGGACAACCCCGGCTACGGCAACGCGGCGCCACAGCAAAACGGCCTCGCCCTCGCGGCGCTCATTGTCGGCATCATTGCGCTGCTCGGAATCGTGTTCGTACCCGTGGCCTTCCTGGGCGGCATCGTCGCGATCGTCCTCGGCGCCCTTGGCCTGCGCAAGGCGAAGGCGATGCAGCCGGGCGCGCAGCGCCGCGGGATGGCGATCGCGGGAATCGTCATGGGCGCTATCGCCCTGCTGCTCTCCATCGCGTTCATCGCGCTCATTGGAGTCGGGTTCTCCCAGTTCATGAACAGCGGAGTGGCGGAGCAGTGCCAGCACCTTTCAGAAGACGCCGCCGCTTACCAGCAGTGTGTGACTGATTTCCTCGAAAACGACCCGAACTCCCCGCTGAACTCCCAGGGTTCGTCCTAAACACGGCCCGCCCGCGCTAGCGAACACAACGGCCACCCCCTTGTGGTGTCGGGGGTGGCCGTTGTGCTGTGCGATCGAGGTGGAGTTAGTCGAGGTAATCGCGCAGGACCTGCGACCGCGACGGGTGGCGCAGCTTGGACATCGTCTTCGACTCGATTTGGCGGATGCGCTCTCGCGTCACGCCGTAGACTTGGCCGATTTCGTCGAGCGTACGGGGCATGCCGTCGGTCAGCCCGAAGCGCAACCGGACAACGCCGGCCTCACGCTCGGACAGCGTGTGCAGCACGTCTTGCAGCTGATCCTGCAGGAGGGTGAACGACACAGCGTCGACGGCGACGACCGCCTCCGAGTCCTCGATGAAGTCGCCGAGTTGGCTATCGCCCTCGTCGCCAATGGTCTGGTCCAACGAGATCGGCTCGCGGGCGTACTGCTGGATCTCAAGCACCTTCTCCTCGGTGATGTCCATTTCCTTGGCCAGCTCCTGCGGAGTCGGCTCGCGGCCGAGATCCTGCAAAAGCTCGCGCTGGATACGGCCGAGCTTGTTGATGACCTCGACCATGTGCACCGGGATGCGGATCGTACGCGCCTGGTCGGCCATCGCGCGCGTGATTGCCTGGCGGATCCACCAGGTGGCGTAGGTGGAGAACTTGTAACCCTTGGAGTAATCGAACTTCTCCACGGCACGGATCAGACCGAGGTTGCCCTCCTGGATCAGGTCGAGAAAGGCCATACCTCGACCGGTGTAGCGCTTAGCCAGGGAGACAACGAGGCGCAAATTGGCCTCGAGCAGGTGGTTTTTCGCCTTCCTGCCGTCGCGGGCCACCGCGCGCAGGTCGCGCTTTACGGCGGGGGTGAGCTTGGCTTCCTTGTCGCCTTCGGCAGCGGCGCGCTCCATTTCGTCGAGGCGGTGCTGCGCATAGAGGCCAGCCTCGATGCGCTTGGCCAAAGAGACCTCCAGCTCGGCGTCGAGCAGGGCGACCTTGCCGATCTGCTTGAGGTAGGCGCGAACGGAGTCGGCGGAGGCGGTGAGCTGGGCGTCCTTGCGCGCCTGGCGCAGCGCGGCGGATTCCTCGATGTCCCACACGGAGGAGGAATCGACGGCCGCTTCGTCGTCTACCTCAGCGGCTTCGGGGTCGTCCTCGTCATCGACATCATCGACGTCGTCCACATCATCCACGTCGTCGACGTCGTCGACGTCACCGACCTCGTCGGTGAACTCCTCATCCTCGTCACCGATTAACGGGTCAAAGTCCTCGTCTGGGTCGACGTTGACGTCCGCGACGTCATCGACGTCCGCATCGTCGGAGGTGACGGGAAGTTCGTCGTCTTCGGCGACCTCGGAGGCGCCCGGGTGCGCGGCGGTGGTCTTCTTCGCGGCGGTCTTCTTTACCGTCTTTTTGGCGGTTTTCTTGGCGGTCGTCTTAACAGCCTTCTTGGCCGTTTTCTTCACCGCCCTCTTGGCGGTCTTCTTCACGGTCTTCTTGGCCGTTTTCTTGGCTGCGCGCTTCGCAGGCGTGCGGGCAGGCGTTGCAGAGGCGTCGGCTTCTGCCGCGCCCGAAGTGCTCCCGGTGACGTTATCTACGCTGCTCACGCTCTCGTTTCCGGAATTTTCGCTGGCTGCCACGTACGCCCTTTCACTCAAACTCATAGTGGGTTCCGCTTTCTTAGACAACCCACAGTACGCAAGTTGGGCTGCCATTTCAGGAACGGCACGTCTAACAACGGCGGTGAGCCCACCTGGTATCTCGGCCCAGGCTACCCGCACGTTGCGCGCAACCGGGTCGCGCCACGCGTTGATACGCAACCAGACCTTTTAGGGGTTGAGGTGCTCGGCGGACGCCATTGCAGCCCCGACAATGCCGGCGCGGTTGCGCAGCTTCGCCACAACCACCGGCGTGGAGGTGTCAAGGTGCGGCACCCAGCGATCGGCGACCTCGGAAATTCCGCCGCCGACCACGAACGCGGTGGGGTTGAAAAGGCGCTCGAACTCCTGCAACACGACGTCGACACGCTCGGCCCACGCGCGGAAACTCAGCCCCATGCGGTCCTTGGCAGCGGAGGAGGCTTGGTGCTCGGCCTCCGCGCCGCCGATCATCATGTGGCCGAGCTCGGTGTTGGGAAACAGGGTGCCATTGATGAAGAAGGCGGAGCCGATGCCGGTTCCGAAAGTCAGGAAAAGCACTGCGCCCTCGCGTATCGACGCCTCACCGAACGCGACTTCCGCAAGGCCCGCGGCGTCGGCGTCGTTAAGCACGGAGATCTCCGTTGTGCGCAGGTGCCGCGACAACAGCTCGTGGGCGTTGGTGCCCACCCACGCCGGGTCGACGTTCGCTGCGGTGAGCGCGACCTGGCCTTTGATCACACTCGGCAGCGCCACGCCGACGGGGCCCTCCCACTTTGCGCGCTGGCCTAGCTGCGCAATTGCCTGCGCGACCGCATCCGGGGTCGCGGGCCGCGGGGTGGTGATGGTGATCTGCTGGCCAACAAACTCGCCGGTGCTGAGGTCAACCACCGCACCTTTGATTGCGGAGCCTCCGACATCGACGCCGAGTGCTCGTCCTTGCGCGGGGTTAGTCATGCGCGCAAGTGTACAAAAGGTCGCGGACAACGGCGCGGCGATGCATGATGGGGCCCATGAGTAGTGATCCGGCCGCACTCCGGGAGATCTGTGGCGCACTGGCACGTCAAGCGGGAGAGCTGGTGGCCACGCAGCGCGCGCAGCTTGCCACCGAGGGATCGTTGCGGCCCGCGGAGACGAAAAGCTCCGAGGTTGACCCGGTCACGGTCGTCGACACGGCCTGCGAACGCTTCATCGCGGAGCAGCTCGCGAACCGCCGCCCCGGCGACGGCATCCTCGGCGAGGAAGGCAGCTCCACTGAATCGGAGACGGGCGTGGAGTGGATCGTCGACCCGATCGACGGAACCGTCAACTTCCTCTACGGCATTCCCGTCTACGCGGTCTCCATTGGCGTTGCCGTCGGCGGTGAGCTGGCTGCGGGCGCGGTGTTCAATCCGGAGACCGGCGAGCTTTTCAGCGCAGCAGCCGGCCGCGGCGCGACGCTTCAGCGCGACGGGGAGGCTTTCGCGCTGCGCGCCTCTGATGAGACGTCACTTGCGCGCAGCCTGGTGGCGACGGGATTTTCCTACTCCGCTGCGTGGCGCGAGCAGCAGGCGCGGTTTTTGACGTCCGTGTTGCCCAAGGTGCGAGACATCCGCCGCGGCGGGTCCGCGGCGCTGGATCTGTGCAACGTCGCCGCCGGGCGTGTCGACGCCTACTACGAACACGGCACGCACCCGTGGGATTACGCCGCCGGGGCAATCATCGCCACCGAGGCGGGGGCGAGGGTGAGCCACCCGGGTCTCGGCGCCACCGGCTACGACGGCGCGCTCACCGTCGCCGCTGCTCCGGGGGTCTGGGGGCACGTGCGCGAGCTGCTGGACAACGTCGGCGCGTCAGCTCCGTTAACTTCCCCATAACGTGCCTATGACCTGCAAAGATGACAGGGTAGGTTTCGTGCCCTAGTATTCCGCACAAAGTCAACAGGATTTGCCCGTTTAAGGAGTGCCGCCGATGACTACTGACTACGACGCACCGCGCCGTCGCATTGACGACGATATTGAAGCCGACTCGCTTGAGGGTCTCAAGGCCGCAGAGGTCGCCGGCAGCAGCATGGACGACGAAGGCGAGATCGTCGACTCCTTCGAACTTCCCGCCCAGGACCTTTCCGGCGAGGAGCTCAACGTCACCGTCATCCCGCGCCAGGAAGACGAGTTCACCTGCAGCTCCTGCTTCCTCGTGCAGAAGAAGAACCGCCTCGCGTACCAGGAGGGCGACACCGCGATCTGCCTCGACTGCGAGTAGTCGACCGGCCTACGCGTTGAGGTGGGCCTGATCGTCCACCTGCTCCGGTACGAAGGCGCGCAGCAGCGCGGCGGGATCTTGCGACGCGACGAGCCAGTAGGGGGTGGGGTCGTCCGGGTCGTCGAGGACGAGCAGCACGTGTTCGTCCACCCAGCTGCGCGAGACCAGAAACGCCGCGGGATCAAGCTGGCGGCCCAGCGCGTTGCGACGCGCCGACTTCGGAACAACCAGCGACCTGCTGACCACCGTGTGCGGCAGGTTGGCGCCGTCGACGCGCAACCAGCGCGTGCCGTCTGCGTCGCGCTCGATCGTGATCACGGTGCGCGACATCCACGACAAGAACCACCCGATCAGCGCGCCCCCGGCGATCAGGGGAAAGATGAACCAGAAGACATTGCGGTTCAGCGCAAACTGGGCGGCGATGATCAGCGCCAGCGCCGCGCCGGCGAGCCACATGTACCAGGGGGCCCACTGGCGTTCGCGGTACACGACAGCGGGAGCGAGGTCATCCGGAGAAGTAGTCACGCGTGCAACTTTAGTTTAGGTGCTCGAAGTGGTGGCATTGCGCTGCCGTAGGCTGGCAGGTGTGAACACCCGGGATAACGAACACAGTCTGGATGCTTCGGGCGCGCAACGCGGCCCGGAAGGCACAGTAAGCGCAGTAGACGCAGCAGATACCGTAGGCACAGTGCGCGTAAAGCGCCTCGACCCGCACGTCGCCCTGCCCGCACGCGCCCACGCGACGGACGCCGGGGCGGATCTGACCTCGACCGAGGACCTCACCTTGGCGCCGGGGCAGCGCGCCCTGGTGGGCACGGGAATCGCCATCGCCCTGCCGGCGGGCACGGTCGGGTTGATCCACCCGCGCTCGGGACTGGCGGCGAAACACGGGTTGAGCATTGTCAACACCCCGGGAACGATCGACGCGGACTACCGGGGCGAAATCAAGGTGTGCCTGCTCAACACCGATCCGACCACGCCGATTGAGATCACGCGCGGGATGCGCATCGCGCAGCTCGTGGTGCAGAAGGTCGAGCTGGTCAGCTTCAGCGAGGTGGCAGACCTTGACGACACCGCGCGCGGAGCAGGCGGCTACGGCTCCACCGGCACCCACTAAGTGCGAAGCACTAGAGTCGGTGTCGAACAACGAGGAAGGGAAAACGTCATGGCCCTATGGCCTTTTGGAAAAAAGATCCCCCGAAAAAGCGCCGATGAGCTCGCGGCGGCTCAGGGCAGCGACGAGGCGGCACAGCGCACTGACGCCGACGCACGTATCGCGGTAGAAGATTCCGGTGCGCCGGCAGATCTGGCAGAAGTGGCGGGGGTGGCAGAGGCCGCGGAGGGATCCGCAGCTCCGGTAAGCATCCCGCACGACCCGGTCAGTGGTGACACCGGGCCTTTCGACGGCGACTCCGTCAACATCGACGAGTTCGACTTCACCGATTTTTCCAACGCCACCCTCAACCTCGGCTCCATGAGGATCCCGTTGCCCGCGAAATCCCAGGTGCAGGTGGAGATGGGTGAGACGGGGCCGAAGATGGTCCACATTGTTACCCGACACGGCCGTGCCACTCCCGTCGCGTTCGCCTCCACGCGCTCCGGCGGACTGTGGGAGCAGTCCTCCGAGGAGATCGCCGAGGGCATGCGCTCGGAGGGGATGCCCGTGACGTTCGAGACGGGCCCGTGGGGCCGTGAAATCGTGGGCACCGGCGCCAACGGCGTGATCCGCATCATCGGTGTCGAGGGCCCGCGCTGGCTCTACCGGGTCACGCTCGCCGCCCCGAACGGAATGGAAGACGACATGGCAGCCCTCGGCCGTGACCTCGTGGCGCGCAGCTTCGTCTACCGCGGCACTGACCCCTTCCTCGCCGGTAACTCACTGCCCGTGGTGCTGCCCGCCCAGCTGGCGCAGCAGGTGCAGCAGGCAGTTCAGGCGCGCGCGGTGCAGCCCGGCCAGCCCAAACAGCCCGGTCAGCCCGGTCAGCAGGCGCCCGCGGCAACCCCCAGCGCGCTTGCGGAGGCGATGAAGCAGGTCATGGATGCCAACTCCGCGCGGCAGCCCGCACCCAATGAGGGTGAGCGCAATAGCTGACAACACCACGCTCGAGCTCGATGTCACCGCCATGGCGCACGGCGGCGAGGGCATCGCGCGTGATAGCGATGGCCGCGTCGTCTTCGTCGGCGGGGCGATCCCGGGCGACAAGGTTCGAGCCGAGCTGACCAAAGTGAAGAAGATGTGGGCGCGGGCGCAGCTCACCGAGGTCGTGAGCGCGTCGCCGGATCGCGTTTCCCCGACGTGTCCGGTGGCAGCTCGCGGCGGAGGGTGCTGCGATTACTCGCACATCGCACCCGCCGCGCAGCCCGGCATCAAGCGGGAGGTGCTCATAGGCCAGCTGGGGGCTTTTTCCAACAGTGCCGAGGCGCTCGGGGACACCGTCGTGTTGGAACCCGCGACTAGGTGGCGCAGCCGCGTGCGCCTGGGTGTGGATTCTTCGGGTCGCGCCGGTGTGCGCACGGCGCGCTCGACGCAGCTGATTACAGACGTCGCCTGCTCGCAGGTGGTGCCTGGTCTGCTCGACGGCATCGTCGGCCCCGGAGCGCGAACATTCACCCCCGGTGCTGAGGTCATCGCGGTGCTCGATTCGACCGGCCAGCGCCACGTCGTGGAATCGACCCGCGCGCAGCGCGGCCGGCGCGTGGAGAAGGTCGATCGCGTTGTCGAGGGTTCCGGGGTGGTTGAGCAGAACGTCGGCAAGCATGCGTTCCGTTTCCCCGCGACCGCGTTTTGGCAGGCCCACGTGGCCGCGCCCGCCGCGTACTCCGAGGTCATCCGGAGCTGGGGCAAAGCCGACTACGAGCGCGCTACCGGCTGGGACCTCTATGGCGGCGTCGGCGCGTTCGTGCCGGCGATCGACGAGGCTCTCGGCGGGGCGGCGCACATCGACTCGGTGGACTATTCCGTGTCCGCGACCAGGGCGGCCCAGGACACGCTTGCGGGTTTCGCCCTGCGTGTGCACAACAGCCCGGTGGAAAAGGCCGGCGAGTTGACGCCGCCCGGGCTCGTCGTCCTCGACCCGCCGCGCTCCGGCGCCGGGGAGGATGTGGTGCGCCGTGTCGCGGGCGCGGCTCCCGAGCGAATCATTCACGTCGGTTGCGATCCCGCGACGTTCGCGCGCGACCTGGGTTACTGGGCGGCCCACGGGTTTGGCGTTCGGCGCATGGTGCTTATCGACGCTTTCCCCAACACGCATCACTTCGAAATGATTGCGCAGCTCGAACCCGACGGGCAGATGCAGCGATAAACGCAAGTACGTTTACGCGTTGGCAAAGTGTAAACTTTTTGGGAATGGAGGCGCGTCGACCGCGCAATCTAGTCAAAAGGAGCGATTGTTTACCGTGAACCTTCTGGACGCGATTTCGTCGCCTCGTGATGTCAAGCGCCTGACGCTTGACCAGCTCGACACCCTTGCGGACGAGATCCGCCAGCTCCTGATTGACAAGGTCTCCGCGACCGGCGGGCACCTGGGCCCCAACCTGGGTGTCGTTGAGCTGACACTGGCCCTGCACTACGTCTTTGAATCGCCGCGCGAGCCGCTGATCTTTGACACCTCGCACCAGTCGTACGTGCACAAGATCCTCACCGGGCGGGCCGGGCAGTTCGACACCCTGCGCAAGAAGGGTGGCCTGTCCGGCTACACCTCGCGCAGCGAGTCCGAGCACGACTGGACGGAGTCCTCACACGCCTCGGCGGCACTGTCCTACGCCGATGGGCTATCCAAGGCGAAGGAGCTTTCGGGTAAGGGTGCAGACCGCGTTGTCGCCGTCGTCGGCGACGGCGCGCTGACCGGCGGAATGTGCTGGGAGGCGCTGAACAACATCGCCGCGGGGGAGCGCAACGTGGTGGTCGTGGTCAACGACAACGGCCGCTCCTACTCACCGACGATCGGTGGCTTCGCCCGCAACTTGACGCGCCTGCGCGACCAGCTGGCCCAGATCCGGATGCAGCCGACCTACGACGAGGTCATGGAGACCGGCAAGAAGAAGCTGAAATCCATGGGCTGGGTCGGCGAGCGCACCTTCGAGGCGCTGCGCGCGATAAAGGAGGGTGTGAAGTACCACGTGGTGCCCTCGGAGATGTTCCCCGAGCTGGGCATGAAGTACATCGGCCCGGTCGAGGGCCACGACATCAAGTCCCTCCTGCAGGCGTTTTCCTACGCGCGCTCCCATGCCGGGCCGATTATCGTCCACGTCGCCACCGAAAAAGGCCACGGATTCGCCCCGGCTGTCAACCACATCGCCGACCAGATGCACTCCACCGGCGTCATCGACCCGGTCACGGGCGAGGAGCTCAACGCCGCGGCACCCGGTTGGACCTCGGTGTTCTCCGAAGAGCTCATCAAGGCAGCCCACGAGCGCCCCGACATTGTCGCGCTGACGGCGGCGATGGCGGGTCCGACGGGGCTCGCACCGTTCGCTGAGCAATTCCCGGAGCGCTTTTTCGACGTCGGCATCGCCGAGCAGCACGCCGTGACCTCCGCCGCCGGCATGGCGCTCGGCGGGCTGCACCCCGTTGTGGCGATCTACTCCACCTTCCTCAACCGCGCGTTCGACCAACTTCTCATGGATGTCGGGCTGCTGGGCCAGCCGGTGACGCTGGTGCTGGACCGCTCCGGGGTGACGGGTTCCGACGGTGCGAGCCACAACGGCGTGTGGGATCTCGCGATCGGCTCGATCGTCCCCGGTATCCGAATTTGCGCCCCGCGCGATCCCGCGCGCCTGCGCGAGGAGTTCCGTGAGGCGATCGACTACAGCGCGGGCCCGACGGTTGTGCGTTTCCCCAAGGGGGACATTGGGGTGGACATTGACGCCGTTGAGAGGCTGTCAAGCGGAGCTGACATTCTGTTTCGCCCCGCGGGTGAGGCAAAAGACGATGAGCTCGACATCCTGCTCGTCGCGGTGGGCAGCTTCGCGGAAAACGCTGTGCTCATGGCGGAGGACGTCGCTGCTGACGGGTTGCGCGTCACGGTCGTGGATCCGCGCTGGGTCATCCCCATCGACCCGCAGCTGATCGACTTGGCCGCACAGGCCGACTTGGTTGTCGTCTACGAAGACGGAGTTATTCGCGGCGGCGTGGGCTCAGCGCTTGCCGAGGCCCTCT
>NZ_GG667192.1:549324-563104 GCF_000159635.1 Corynebacterium lipophiloflavum DSM 44291
CCTCTCTGCCACCGAGGTGGACACCCCGCTGCGCCAGCTGGCCTTCCCGGACATCTTCCCGATGCACGCTTCGCGCTCGGAGATTTTGTGCGACTACGGCCTTGACCCCGCCTCCGGCGCGCGGCAGCTGCGCGAGTGGGCGAGTGCGATGCGCGACTAGGTCGCTTCGCTATCCGCCGCCCGCAGGCCCCGTGCGATGGCTGCCGACGCCGCGTCGACCTGCCAGGGGCGCGCACCCGCGGCGCTCAAGGCGCGCGCAGCAGCGCCGGTCTCGGAAGCCACACCATTCCACACCACTGCGCGCAGCAGCGCCGGCTGCACGAGCAGTTCGGGAGCGACATCGATGTCGTCGGCGTGCCGGCTGACCTCCTCGCGGGCGGACACGAAGCGCTGCCATGATTCCGGGTGGTGGCGCTGCCAGCTCGATTTGCTCGGTGGGTTGTCGCGATCACGCGGGGCATCCGGCCAGCGCGAGGGGGCATCGGCGCAGGCGCGCTCGATCACCGCGTACCACTCTTCGATCGCGTCGCGGCGGCGTGCCGGAAAGCCGCGCACCCGGCCCAGCTCGTCGGGGGTGCGCGGGGGGTTCTTGGCGATGTTGAGGATTACCTTGGAGCCCAGCAGCGTGTGCGGCGAGGTGTCGGTGGCTCGCCCGCGGGCGTCACGGTAGTCCCACAACGCGCGCGCGAGGTGCAGACTGCGCCCGGTTGGCAGCGAGGAGATTCCTTTGAGGTCGCGCCAGGTTTTCGGCGCGGGCGCGGGGCGAGTCCTGACGTGTTCGAATTCCTGCTCCGCCGCCTCAAGCTTGCCCGCTGCATCGAGCACCTCCGTCAGCCCCTCCGCTAAAGCGCTGAGGTAGACCACATCGTCTGCCGCATAGGCCTGCCACTGTAACGGCAGCGGGATGGTTGACCAGTCCTCGCGCCCGTAGCCGTTGTCCAGTGTGACGCCGGTGAATTCGCCCACCATGGCGGCAAGGTTCGGGCGCTCGAACCCGGCGAGCCGTGCGGCGATCTCTGTATCGAACAGCGTGCCCGGGTGCAGTCCGAGCTCCGCCAGGCTGGGGAGGTCCTCGCCCGCGGCGTGCAGGATCCAGTCGGTTCCGCCGATCACGGGCGCCAAAGCCTCACGCAATGCGTCGCGGTGGCCCTCCGGGGCGAAGAGGAACGTGCCCGCATCTCGGCGGTTGACCTGGACGAGAAAGGCGCGGTCATCGTAGCGGAACGACGAGGCGCGCTCGGTGTCTATCGCGCAAGGCCCGCGCCCGTGAAAAAGCTGGGCGGCGGCGCGGCGAAACGCCGCGGGGGTGTCGACAAGCTCGAAGTTCACTAGTGCAGGCCGAGTTGGGCCACGCCCTCAGGCGGGAGGCCCGCGACGTGCGCCAACACCTTGGCGAAGGCCTCGACGTGGCCGGAAAGCTCGATGCCCTCGGCCGTCCACGAGGCGCGCATTTCCAGCTGGTAGGCGCGCGGCGGGCCGCCGATCTCGCCGAAACGAACCGATGCCGTTGAGGTCACGGTGCCTCCGAGGTTGGTGAAGCCGACGTCGGCGTCGGCGAGGGATTCGGTGAGCCACTGCCAGGCGACGTCGGGCAGAAGGGGGTCGGATGCGACGGCGTCGTCCATGTCCGCCTGGATGTAGGCGACGAGGCGCATCGAGCCCTCCCATGCCTCCTCGGCCTCGGGCGAGTGCAGCAGGATCAGGCGGCCGAACGCGTCTGCTCCGGCGTCGATGGCGACGGCCGCCGGGTTGTCGGAGTCGCCGCGGGTGATTTCGAGACCGATGGCGTGGCTGTAGGGGGCCGGGCGTTGCGGTGGGCGGATCGTGCCGAGGGTGATTTCCGGCCGCAGCGACGCGGCGTGCATAGACTCGACCGCTGCCGTGAATTCCGCAGGCGACGGCGGGTTGTCACCGGCGCCGGCGTGGGGCGCGGGGGTATGAGAAGGGGTCTCGGAATTCATCACGCGTTCACGCTATCTAGATGGCGGCAAATTCGGGGGGAGGCGCGCCGTTTGCCACCTCACCCCGGGTAGACTCGCACTTATACGACTTTAGTTTGATTCGCCCTCACTCATGGGGCGGGAAAGGATCGCCATGTCCGATCACGCACAGCAGCCTAACCTCGAGGAACTCAACAAGGTTCAGCGCTACAGTCAGTGGGTGACTTTCCGCGCCACTCCCGGCGCTTTGGGCAGCGAGCGTGACGACGTCATCGCTCAGGCGCAGGAGTTCTTCGCCGAGCTCGAGCGCGCCGGCGAGGTCACGGTGCGCGGCATTTACGACGTCTCCGGGACCCGCCCCGAGGCTGACCTGATGATCTGGTGGCACGCGGAGCAGTTCGAGCAGATTCAAAAGGCGCTGGCTGACTTCCGCCGCACGACCACGCTGGGCCAGGTGCTCGAGCTCGGCTGGATCGGCAACGGCCTGCACCGCCCGGCCGAGTTCAACCGCTCGCACCTGCCGGCTTTCATTATGGGGGAGCAGCCGCGTGACTGGATCTCCGTGTACCCGTTCGTTCGCTCCTACGACTGGTACCTCCTCGAGCCGGAAAAGCGCCGCCGGATTCTCGCGGAGCACGGGCGCGCTGCTGCGGATTACGCCGACGTTCGAGCCAACACGGTGGCGGCTTTCACGCTGGGCGACTACGAGTGGATGCTCGCCTTCGAGTCCGACGACTTGGCCCGCATCGCGGACCTGATGCACAAGATGCGCTACACCGAGGCGCGCCTGCACGTGCGCGAGGAGGTTCCCTTCCAGACCGGCCGCCGCGTCGCCGACATCGGCGAGATTGTGCGCACCCTGCCGTAGGTCGCGGGGAGGGGGCTTAGCCCTCGATTGGCTTTTCCTCAAGCGTCAGCGAGATCGAGTTGATGCAGTAGCGCAGGTCGGTCGGGGTGTTGTAGCCCTCGCCGGCGAAAACGTGCCCGAGGTGCGAGTGGCAGGTGGCGCAGAGCACCTCGGTGCGCACCATGCCCAGGCTGCGGTCCTCGCGCTCGATGATGCTGTCACCCGCGAGCGGGCTGAAAAATGATGGCCACCCGCAGTGCGAGTCGAACTTTTCGGTGGAGCGGAACAGCTCGGCGCCGCAGGCGCGGCAGCTGTAGACACCCTCGGTGGTGGTGTTGGTGTATTCGCCGATCCCGGGGCGCTCGGTGCCGGCTTCACGCAAGACGGCGTACTCCTCGGGGCTAAGCTTGGCGCGCCATTGCTCCTCGGTCCAGTCGAGGTAGTTGTTCTGGCTCATTTGCTTTCTCCTTCGCTGTTGTTGATACCGACACTACCCATGCGGCGATCGAGACGATAAAGATGGACCACGCGATGGTGACCAGCACGATGTCAAGGTTCGCGCCGAGGTCGGGAAAGTTCGATTCCGCCCACTGCAACGGGGAGTAGAAAATAACTATTCCCACCCACACGGGCGCGACGTGCATCGGGCTCAACGGCCGCAGCACGGTCAAAATCGCTGGGAGCAGCATCATGGAGTAGTAGGCTTGGCCCAGCGAGGACAGCAGACAGACTCCGCTGATCAGTACGCCGGAGCTCGTCGCCGCCCACATCCAGGCATCGCTGTAACGAAATCGCGCCAGCCCGATGATGGCGACGGCCACGGCGGCCGCGATGAGCAGAAACAGCAGGGCGTGCAGCCAGTTCGGCATGCCGTAGTAGGCGGCGAACCCGGCCAGCGAGGCGTTGGCGTAGTCGCGGGTAATACCGAGGTAGGGCATCACCTTGTCCACGTAGTCGCTGGCGCCGGGGGTCAGCGGCCAGGCGATGAGGTTGAGTACGACGGGCACGGCGACCGCGGCCAGCGGCGCCTTGAAATCCAGGCGCATCAGCGGCAGGACGAGCAGCGGGGCGAACATCGGCTTGATCACGATGGCGAAGCCGAGCGCGAGACCGGCCGCCCAGGAGTGCCCGCGCACGAACCAGTCGAGAAACGCCACGAGCGCCAGCAGGAGCACGCCGTTGATGTTGGAAAACACCAGCGTTTTGGTCACAGATTCGGTGAGAAACGCCGCGGCGATGAGGAAGGGGAACACGGGGTGCGCGAGCGCGAAGCCGCTGCGCCGCGTCAACCATGCCAGCGCAATGATGATCGCGGCGGCGTTGGCGAGGATGAACAGCGGCCGCGCCACGTCGATGCTCGGAGCGAGACCAAGCGGCGACAGCAGCAGCGTTGCGCCGGGGTTGTAGAGGTAGTGCGGGTCGACGTGGTGGTAAGTCTCGTTGTAGACGGGCTCGCGGTCGATGAAGCGTTTCGCGGCGGACCACACGGTGGTGAAGTCGTCGGTTAGCGCACCGGTCCACGCCGAGACGAAAACCCGGTGGATCACGATGAGCAGGGCGATAGGCCAGGCGAGGTAGTTGGCGATCGTCCGTGGCGGTGCCGCGCTGTGCCGGGGCGCGTCTTGGGTCCAGACGGACTCGAGGGGGGCTAGCTTCATGCCCATCACCGTACCGGTGCCGTGCGGTGGTTTAGGCGCGCGACCTCCGGTAGCGGCAGAACAAAACAGAGTCGGGGCTGACGTGCGTTGCCTCCAGCGTGAAGCGGCGGGTGCCGCAGTCGCTGTTTTCTAGAGGCAGGTGGTGGGCATCGCCGCCGCTTACCGACGGGTCCACGGTTAGGTGCATGACGTCGATGAGGTCTGCGGCGAGCATGGCCGCGTACAGGCTGGGGCCGCCTTCGCAGCTGATCCGGGAAAAGCCCCGGGCGTGCAGGGCGGCGATGATTTCGGCGGGGGAGCCGCCGCCGGTGTCGACGATGGTGGCGCCGGCCTGCGTCAGGCGTGAGCGGGTGAGCGTCAGGGAGGCGTCGCCAAGCGATGCTCGCGGGGTGAGAATGAGCGGCGGGGTCCCGCGGAAGAAGCGGCTGTCGGGGTCGAGCGAGAGGGAGCGCGACACCACGGCGAAGGGGAGTGTGGCCGGTACGTAGTCCTCGGCGCGGACGGTGCCCGCGCCGACGAGGACGCAGTCGGACCAGTCACGCAGCGCCAGCAGGAGCTGCGAATCCAGCTCGTTGCCTAAGCTCCCGGAGGTGCCGGCCCGGGAGAACGCGCCGAAGAGCGAAGTGGCGGCGACGGCGCGGGTCTCGCGGGCGCCTGCGGGCAGGGTGGGACCGATGAGGTCGGCGGGGGTCATGGCAAAAGAATACAGCCGGCGGGTTCGTTGAGAACCTCACCGGCTGGTGCAGTGGAGCGGATGACGAGACTCGAACTCGCGACCCTCACCTTGGCAAGGTGATGCGCTACCAACTGCGCTACATCCGCAAAAGGGCTTTAAAAAACCCTGGTGCGCGATACTGGGATTGAACCAGTGACCTCTTCCGTGTCAGGGAAGCGCTCTCCCGCTGAGCTAATCGCGCGTGTAAGCCATTGAAGCGGCTCGGAGGTGGATACGGGAATCGAACCCGTGTACACGGTTTTGCAGACCGTTGCCTAACCACTCGACCAATCCACCGTGGAGTTACCTCCAAAGTACGTTTTATGTACTTGGAGCGGATGACGAGACTCGAACTCGCGACCCTCACCTTGGCAAGGTGATGCGCTACCAACTGCGCTACATCCGCAAAAGGGCTTTAAAAAACCCTGGTGCGCGATACTGGGATTGAACCAGTGACCTCTTCCGTGTCAGGGAAGCGCTCTCCCGCTGAGCTAAACGCGCTTTGCAAGTATTCGGCCGTTTCCAGCCGAGAGCGGATGACGAGACTCGAACTCGCGACCCTCACCTTGGCAAGGTGATGCGCTACCAACTGCGCTACATCCGCATGCGTCCCACGAGCCGTAGTGGCCGTGTTGTGCGACTTAGAACATTAACCGCTTGCATTTGCGTTTCACAAATCGCGCATGTCAGGGCCTGATTTCTCCCGCGCGTGCTTAGCGACGCCCAAAGCGCGCCAAATTACACCCGTGTTGTTTTGCTCTGCGTTGCTGTGGGCGGGCAAAATCGCGCCTCACCTGCTGATTAGGGCACGGATAGGGCGCAGTGTAAAGTACTTTTGCAGATTCGGTCCTATGGCTCAGTGGAAGAGCGTTCCGTTCACACCGGAAAGGTCGCTGGTTCGATCCCAGCTAGGACCACGTAGTTTTTTTAGAAGATAACCCCGGAGCCATGAAAGTGCTGCGGGGTTCTTCCGTTTCCGCGCTGAGTTGTTCGGGAAATTCTGCCACGCCAGCTGCGCGCCGGCGTGGCCGACGGCGATGGTGCTGATTACGGAGGGCACCGCCGCGATTCCGAACAGGATTCGGGTGGTAGGCAGCGCCCATGAAGGGGCTGCGGGCACGAGGCGTGTCGAGGTCACAGGGTAGAGCACGGCAGCAAGTCCAAAAAGGACGAACGTGGCGACGGTGGCAATGTCGGCAAGCTCGGCGTGCCGGGCGACGATACCGGGATTGTCCTCCGGCAGGCCCATGGCGGGCAAAAGTGACTCGCCGGTGGGTCGTTCGAGGAGCATCGATGCGGCGGCGACGGCGGAGGTGGCCAGGCCGGCAATGCAGCACGAATGGGTGAGAGGTCTCGGGCGGATCACCCAGACGAGACAGAAGATGGCAGCGATGGGGGCGGCAACGGCCGCGAGGTGAATCACCCGGGGATGAGCGGGAAGGCCCGAGGGAGTAATCGGCATGTACGCAAACTAGGATATTGCCGCCCACAGCTAGCTGACGGAACGCTCACAAGGGGGTACTGGTTTATCCCGAAATTCCTGCGTCAGCAACAGGCTCTTGCATTCACCCACTGTTGAACGCCGTGTCGGAAACTGTGGGGCTGGTCACGCACGGAACTATCCTGGATAGTTAACCGACTATTTACCTGATCCCGCTCAACCGATACGAAGGAGTTTCCCTCAATGACGACGTGGAGCGAGCGCTCACTGCGCCGTGGCATCCTCGCCGCCGGCGCCGCACTGACCATCGCTGCGGCACCCGTGATGCCCACCGGGCTTACCCCGCCGGCAATCGCCCACGACGCCGTTGTTGGCGGCTCTCCCGCAAACGGCGAGGTCGTCAGCGAGTTCCCGGACACTCTCACGCTGGACTTCTCCGCTGCGGTGCAGGACGGGTTCAACACGTTCGCGCTCTCCCGCACTGACACCGGGGAGGTCGTGTTCACCGGCCAGCCGACCATTGACGGTCGTGCTGTGTCTGTCGACCTGCCCGCAGATTTCGCCGCCGAGCCGGGGCAGTACCAGATTGGTTACCAGATCATTTCCTCCGACGGCCACGCCACGAAGGGAATGACGACCTTCACCTACGCGCCAGCGGCCGGGGCTGCGACAAGCACCGCGCCCGCCGCCCAGGCAGGGGAGCCCGCCGACACCGCGACCCAGGAGACCGCCGAGCCGGCCTCCAACAACATGACGCTGCTGTGGGTGGGACTGGGAATCCTCGCAGTGCTCGCCATCATCGCGGTCGCGATCACCCGCAGCCGCGCACCGCAGCCTGCGCCGGAAACCCCCGCGCAGGACACCACCAACTAACACAGATCTCTAAGGAGCACCACACCATGTACAACCGCGCACTCACCGCCACCGCTGCGTTCGCCTCCGCCAGCTTGCTGCTGGCAGGATGTAGCCCGAGCGAGCAACCGGCGCAGCCCGAGACCGCCGCAGTGGCCACTGCCACCAGTGCGACCGGCGCGACGGCGGCGGCCGAGGACACCGCGCTCGTGTTTGACAACGGTGTGATCCGCGCCAAGGAAGCCGGTGACGCCAACACCATGACCGCGATCTTCGGCACCCTGCGCAACACCACCGACGAGGACATCACCGTCACCGGCTTTAGCTCCTCGCTTGGCGACGCCCGCTACGAGGTGCACAAGACCGAAAACGGCACGATGAGCCCGGTCGACAACGGTCTGACCATTCCGGCAGGGGAGTCCGTGGAGCTCGCCCCCGGCGGCTACCACCTGATGGTGCTCGACTACACCGACGAGATCGCCGCCGGAGACAGCGTCGACCTGACGCTTGAGACCAGCACCGGCGACATCGAGGTCCGCGGGGTTGAGGTGCGCACCCTGATCCCGGGCGAGGAGAACTACGGCGAAGACGGTGAGATGGTCGGCCACTCAATGCACGAGGGCCATGAGGGCCACGAGGGCCACTAGGTAACAACCATGTCTGTGTCTCGTCGCGTCTTTCTCGCCGGATCCGCCGCCACGGCGACCGCCGTGACCGCGGGGTCCGTGGCCGCGTGTGGGGCGTCGACAAGCGAGCTGCCCAGCAACTCGCAGGACACGCCGCAGCCCCTGAAAGAGGCGGTGGTGGAGTTCGACGGCGCCCACCAGGCGGGAATCGAGACGCCGACGCAGGCCTCGCTCAACTTGGTCGGGTTCAATCTGCGCGAGGGCGTCGACGTCCGCGGTGTCGCGCGGTTGATGCGGCTGTGGACTGCGGACGCTCGCGCCCTGTGCGCCGGCGAAACGCCGCTGGGCAGCCTCGAGCCGGAGATGAACGAGTGGCCCGCCAACCTCACCATCACCTGCGGTTTCGGCGAGAAAATCTTCGACATCGCGGCGCCGTCGAGCAAACCGGCGTGGCTGCGCGACCTGCCCGCCTTTACGCGCGACCAGCTCGACCCGAAGTGGGGCCAGACGGATCTGGTGCTGCAGATCTGCTCGGATGATCCGGTGATGTGCGCGTGGGCGATGCGGCACATGACCCGCGCCGGCATGGACTACGCCACCACCGCGTGGGTGCAGCAAGGCTTCATGAATGCCTACGGGGCGATCCCGAAGGGCCAAACACCGCGCAACCTGTTCGGCCAGGTAGATGGCACCGTCAACCCACACAGCGCGCAGGAGTACGACGAGCAGGTCTGGATCGAGGGCCCGGAGGGCTTCGCTGGCAGCACGTCGCTGATCGTGCGGCGCATCGCCATGCACCTCGACGAGTGGGAGCTGCTCGACCGGGCCTCGCGCGAGGAGGCGTTGGGACGCACGCTTGCCGACGGCTCCCCCCTGACCGGCGGCGGTGAATTTTCCGCCCCGGAATTGGAGGCGACGGATCAATTCGGGTTGCCCGTGATTGACAGGAACTCGCACATGGCCCGCGCGATGCCGCCGGCAGAGCATCCCGAGCAGCGCTTCAGGCGCCGCCCCTACAACTACAACCTTCCGCCCGAACCGGGCAGCGCGGAGCTGAGCAACGCTGGGCTGGTGTTCATCTGCTTCCAGAAGGACCCGGACGTGCAGTTCACGCCTGTGCAATCCCGACTCGACGAGGTTGACCGGCTCAACACGTGGATCACCCACATCGGCTCCGCCGTGTACTGGGTGCCGCCGGGGACGTCGCAAAGCGGAGCGGGCGACGAGTACTGGGGCCAGTCGGTTCTTGGCGCCTGACCCAGGTAGGATTTGGGAGGTCTGAAGACAGTTTGAGAAAAGGTGGGTGCGGCCAGGTATGTCGCACCCCCGTGAGCGCAAAAGGAGCGCACCTGACAATGTCCAGCGAATCCACGGCTGTTGAGCTCGAGCCCTTCAACGTCCCGGCGGGAACAGCCGTCGGCGCGGCGATGCGGGAGTTGAACTACCCGAACAAGGGCGACGATGCCGTCGTGTGCGTCCAGGACGCCGACGGCGAGCTCAAAGACCTCTCGCACATCCCCGACGCGGATGCGACCTTCATGCCGGTGGCAGCCAACACCGAGCTGGGGCGTTCCGTGATTCGCCACTCCGCGGCGCACGTGCTCGCGCAGGCCGTGCAGGCAGAGTTCCCCGGCACGAAGCTGGGCATCGGCCCCGCGATCGACGACGGCTTCTACTACGACTTCGACGTCGCCGAGCCCTTTACCCCGGACGACCTGGTCACGCTGGAAAAGCGGATGAAGAAAATCATCAAACAGGGACAGAAGTTCGTCCGCGGCGTCTACCAGTCTGTCGAGGAGGCTGCCGAGGACCTCAAAGATGAGCCCTACAAACTGGAGTTGATTCAGGACAAGGGCAACGTCGACCCGGATTCCGACGAGGCCACCGAGGTCGGCGCGGGGGACCTGACGCACTACGACAACGTCAACCCGCGCACCGGCGAGGTTGAGTGGCACGACCTGTGCCGCGGCCCGCACGTGCCCACCACCAAGTACATCCCGGCGTTCGCGCTGACGCGCTCCTCGGCGGCCTACTGGCGCGGCGACCAAAACAACGCCGGTCTGCAGCGCATCTACGGCACCGCCTGGGAGTCGAAGGAACGCCTCGACGAGCACCTGCACATGCTGCGCGAAGCCGAGAAGCGCGACCACCGCCGCTTGGGCAACGAGATGGACCTGTTTTCCTTCCCCGACGAGCTCGGCTCCGGCCTGCCGGTCTTCCACCCGGACGGCGGCATCATCCGGCTCGCGATGGAGGACCACTCGCGCCGGCGCCACATCGAGGCCGGTTACTCCTTCGTCAACACCCCGCACGTGACCAAGGGATCGCTGTTTTCCAAGTCCGGCCACCTGGACTGGTACGCGGACGGCATGTTCCCGCCGATGAAGCTCGACGGCGAGATCGACGATGACGGCAACGTGGTCAAGCAGCCGCAGGACTACTACGTCAAGCCGATGAACTGCCCGATGCACAACCTCATCTTCGACTCCCGCGGGCGCTCTTACCGCGAACTGCCGCTGCGCCTGTTCGAGTTCGGCACCGTGTACCGCTACGAGAAGTCGGGTGTGATCCACGGCCTGACCCGAGCCCGCGGCTTCACGCAGGACGACGCCCACATCTACTGCACAGAAGACCAGCTCGAGGCCGAGCTGACCAGCGTGTTGGAGTTCATCATCTCGCTGCTCAAGGACTACGGCCTCAACGACTTCTACCTGGAGCTTTCCACCAAGGACCCGCAGAAGTACATCGGCGACGACGAGATTTGGCAACGCTCGACCGACATCCTGCAGTCGGTGGCGGAGAAATCCGGCTTGGAGCTCGTGCCGGACCCGGCGGGCGCGGCGTTCTACGGCCCGAAGATTTCCGTGCAGGCACGAGACGCGATCGGCCGCACGTGGCAGATGTCCACGGTGCAGCTCGACTTCAACCTGCCGGAGCGATTCGACCTGACCTACACCGCACCTGATGGCACGAAGAAGCGACCGGTGATGATCCACCGCGCCCTGTTCGGCTCGATCGAGCGCTTCTTCGGCGTGCTGCTCGAGCACTACGCCGGTGCGTTCCCAGCCTGGCTCGCACCGCACCAGGTCGTCGGCATCCCCGTCGCCGACGACTTCGCCGGCCACCTCGACTCGGTGACCCAGAAGCTGCGCGAGCGCGGGATCCGCGCCGAGGTCGACCACTCGGATGACAGGATGCAGAAGAAGATCCGCAACCACACCACCTCGAAGGTGCCGTTCATGCTGCTCGCGGGTGCGCGCGACGTCGAGGCGGACGCGGTGAGCTTCCGCTTCCTCGACGGCACGCAGGTAAACGGGGTGCCCGTCGCCGAGGCGGTGGACATCATCGACGCGTGGGTGAGCGAGCGGATCAACGAGCAGCCGAGCGAGGAAACCGTTGCAGCGCGGCGCGGAAAAACCGGCAGCGACTACGTCGACACCGGCGTGGGCACCCCGGATCACCTTGAGCGGTTGTGGGCACCCTACCGGTCGACGTACATCACGTCGCAGCCCTCGGATGGGCGGTCCAAGGACCCGTTCCTCGAGGCGCCGGAGCTTAGTGACGAAGACGGGCTCATCGTCGCGCGCGGCGAGACCGTCTACGCGCTGCTGAACCTCTACCCGTACAACTCGGGCCATCTGATGGTGGTGCCCTACCGCAAAGTCGCCGAGTTAGAAGAGCTCACCGCGCGCGAGTCCGCCGAATTGATGGAGTTCGCCCAAAAGGCGGTCCGCGCGCTCAAGGCAGTCTCTCGCCCGGAGGCGATAAACGTGGGGCTGAACCTGGGCAAGGCCTCCGGTGGGTCCGTTGGGGACCACGTGCACCTTCACGTCGTGCCGCGCTGGGCGGGGGATGCGAACTTCATGACAGTGATCGGCGAGACGAAGGTCCTGCCCCAGCTGCTCAAGGACACGCGCGCCCTGCTTGCGCAGGCCTGGCCGGACGACGTTGACGGCCCAGATGGCAATGGCCCAGTCGGCAATGGCGCAGATGGGGGCGGCGATGCTTAGCGTCCACGGCCGCGAATCCGCGGCAGACATCGTCAACCCGGTCGCGCGCGGCCTGCTCAAGGCCGGGGTGACGCCGAACGTCACCACGCTCGTGGGCACGGCTGCGACCATCTTGGTCTCCGTGGTGCTCATCCCCATGGACTTCCTCGTCCTCGCCGCCGTGCTCTCGGCGTTCTTCGCCGCTTTCGACATGGTCGACGGGACGATGGCGCGGCTCAGCGGCGGCGGAACGGCGTTCGGCGCAACCCTCGACGCGAGCTGCGATCGCATTACCGACGGCGCACTGTTCGGCGCGATCGCCGTCTGGTTCGTCTACGTCGACGGCGCTTCGCCGATCACGGTGGCGGTCACGCTCGCCGTCTTGGTGCTCTCGCAGGTCATCAGCTATATCAAGGCCCGCGGCGAGGCCGGGGGGCTGACCATCAACGGTGGGCTGATCGAGCGCCCCGAGCGCCTCATCGTTGCCTTCATCGGCCTGGCGCTGGAGGGAGTCGGCGTTGGCCACTCCCTGGCCGCGGCGATGTGGTTGCTGCTCGCGGGCTCCCTGATCACGGTCGTGCAGCGCTTCTTGCTGGCCGCGCGCGACGAGCGTGCCCACGACCGCATCGCCCCTCCCACGGGGGTGGCGTAGGTGGCCGCGCCCCAACCGCACTCGCTTGGCGACGCGCTGACCGCAGGCGCCTACATCGCCGGGTGGAAAGTCGTGGGCGCGCTTCCCGCCGCTCTCGCGACACGCCTGTTCAACGCCGGCGCCGATGCCGCGAGCGACAACGGCCGCGGCATGGAGATGCTGCGGCGCAACTTGATCCGCGTCGTCGGGGTCGAAAACGTCGACCAGCAGCTCGTGCGCGACTCCATGCGCAGCTACGCGCGGTACTGGAAAGAGGCATTCCGCCTGCCGGTGATGGCGGGGGATGCGCAGGTGGTGGCGTCGATAAGCAACGCCGTGCGCGGGCGCGAGTATCTTGATGAGGCCCTCGAGGCGGGCAGGGGAGCGATCCTGGCGCTGCCGCACTCGGGCAACTGGGACATGGCCGGCATGTGGCTGGTGCACAATTACGGGCAGTTCACCACGGTTGCCGAACGGCTCAAGCCGGAGTCGCTGTTCGATGCTTTCGTGGAGTTTCGACGCGGGCTCGGCTTCGAGGTGCTGCCGCACACCGGCGGCGAGGCGCCCCCGTACCCGCGGCTGAGGGAGGTGCTCGGCGGAAACGGCATCGTGTGCCTGCTCGGCGAGCGCGACCTGACCTCGCGCGGGGTGGAAGTGGACTTTTTCGGGGAGACGACGACCTTTCCGGCCGGGCCCGCGAAGCTGGCGATCGACACAGGCGCTGCGCTGCTGCCTGTCCACGCCTGGTTCGAGGGCACCGACAGCGCGCCCGCGTGGGGGCTAAAATCCGGCGCCCCGGTTGAGGTCACCACGGTCGAGGAGACCACCCAACGCCTGGCCGACTGCTTCGCGGCCAATATCGCGGCGCACCCCCAGGACTGGCACATGCTGCAGCCGATGTGGCCCGCCGACCGGCCGAAAAAGCCGCGCCGGCGGCGCGCGCGCTAGGGGGCGGCGATGAGGATCGGCATGGTGTGCCCCTATTCTTTCGACGAACCGGGCGGCGTTCAGGCCCACATCCTTGACCTCGCCGGCGTGCTGCGCGGCGACGGCCACGACGTGCGCGTGCTCGGGCCGGCAA
>NZ_GG667192.1:563428-569133 GCF_000159635.1 Corynebacterium lipophiloflavum DSM 44291
TGCTCGGGCCGGCAACGCGCGCCGCGGACGTGCCCGACTACGTCACCCGCGGCGGCGGGTCGGTCCCCATCCGCTACAACGGATCGGTGGCGCGACTCGCGATCGGCCCGCAGGTGCGCCGCGTGGCGCGCAGGTTCATCGCCGAGGGCGACTTCGACGTGCTGCACATCCACGAACCGAACTCGCCGAGCTACTCCATGGCGGCGCTGCGCGTCGCCGAGGGCCCGATCGTTGCCACATACCACGCCTCGGCGACGTCGTCGTGGCCGCTGCGTGTGGCCTTGCCCGTGCTGCGCTCGCGGCTGGAGAAGATCCGCGGTGGCATCGCCGTTAGCGAGATGGCCCGGCGCTGGCAGGTGGAGCAGATCGGCACGGACCCCGTGCTCATCCCCAACGGGGTGGACACCTCGCTGTTTCGCCGGGCGCGGGAGCAGGCAACGGGCGCGCCAGACGACGTTCCCGAGATCGTGTTTCTGGGCAGGCTGGACGAGCCGCGCAAGGGCCTCGACATATTCCAGCGCGCGATCGCTGAGCTGGACAGGCCCGCGCGGGTGACCGTGGTGGGCGGGGGCGCGCCGCGCCAGGCGGCCGGTGTCGACTTCCTCGGCCGCGTCAGCGACGCCGAGAAGGCGCGGATTTTGGGCCGCGCGGACATCTACGTCGCACCGAACACGGGCGGAGAATCCTTCGGCATCGTGTTGGTCGAGGCAATGGCCGCCGGGTGCGCGGTCGTCGCCAGCGACATCGAGGCGTTCGCGGCAGTGTGCGCCGCAGACACCGGGCGACCCGCCGGGGCGTTGTTTCCCGTCGGCGACTCCGCAGCGCTGGCGCGCACGCTGCGCTCGCTTATCGACGCCCCCTTCACCCGCGACGCGCTCATCGACGCCGGCACTTTGCGCGCCGCAGACTACGACTGGGGCAGCGTCGCCGCGCGCATCATGGCGGTCTACGACACGGTTGCGTCGACGCCCGGCGAGAAGGTGCGGGTGAGCCGGTGACATCCGTGATGTTGGCCGTGATGGCGGCGGTTGTCGTTGTGGTCCTTTTCTGGGCCTACCTCACGGCGCAACGACTCGACCGGTTGCACATCCGCGTCGACCGCAGCCGCGACGCGCTGCAGGCCGCGCTGGATAGGCGCTGCGCGGTGATCGCGGCGACGATTCCCGAGGTCGCCGAGCGAGCCCGCGCCGCAGAAAGGGTGCGCCTGACGCCGCGGGACGTGGCCACGCGCTGCGAGGTGGAGGATGCGCTGCGTGGCGACGTCGACAAGCAGGGCCCAGCGCACGCCAACGGGCGCGACCTCGCCGAGGCAGACACCCGCGTCGCGCTCGCTATGCGGTTTTACAACGAGGCGGTCAGCGATACGCGCGCGGTTAGGTTGCGGGTTCCTGTGCGCGTTTTGCGTCTCGGCGGCAGCGCCACGCTGCCGGAGTATGCGCACCTCAGTGCCACGCGCGCGGTAGCATAACAGTAACGTAGCGTTGGTTTCGTAGTGATGTAATCTGTCTGACTATGAACGAACCTAGTTACGAGGGCATTCAGGCGATTTTGGACCTCGAACGAATCGATAAAGACATCTTCCGGGGCCGCGCGATGGACTCGAAAGTGTTCGTTCGTACATTCGGCGGGCACGTCGCCGGCCAGGCGCTGGTGGCCGCCACGCACACCGTCGGCGAAGACAAGCGCGTCCACTCCCTGCACGGGTACTTCCTGCGCGCCGGCAAAGCCGACGCCGAAACCGTATACTTGGTCTCCCGGGTGCGCGAGGGCCGCAGCTTCGCCACCCGCAAGATCGAGGCGATGCAAAACGGCGAAGTCATCCTCTCCATGCAGGCCAGCTTCCACCGCATCGGCGACGAGGGTCCCGAGCACCGCGACGCCATGCGCGAGGTGCCCCGGCCGGATGAGCTCGACTCCAACACCGAAGAGTTGCCGGAAAGCCTCCGGGGGCTGATTACCGAGTGGTCCGACTGGGACTTCCGAGTCGTGCCTTCCAACAGTTACGCGCACGACGGACGCGCCTCAAGCCAGCAAGTCATCTGGTTCCGCTCCAAGAGACCCCTGCCTGACGACGACACCTTCCACATCTGCACCCTGGCTTACATGTCAGACATGACGCTGCTGTTTTCCTCGATGGTGCCGCACACCGGGCACAAGGTCCAGATGGCCTCCCTCGACCACGCCATGTGGTTCCTCCGCCCCTTCCGCGCCGACGAGTGGCTGCTCTACGATCAAAACTCCCCGTCCGCCCACGCGGGTCGCGCCCTCACCCAGGGCCAAATCTTCGACCTCGACGGAAACCTCGTCGCCGTGACCATGCAGGAAGGCCTGACCCGAACGCTGCGCAACGGCGGACAGTCCCTGCCTGGCGAGGACGATTCCTAAAAACCCGGGCACGGGTGCGAACAAGCGCCGTGCGTATACTAAAGCGAGTTCTTTAGGCCCCGGCTGCTTTATCCACGGGGCGAGGCAAACGCGGAAAGGGGAGCTGGTCATGGCAGGCCACTCAAAGTGGGCGACCACCAAGCATAAGAAAGCCGCCAACGACGCCAAGCGTTCGAAGCAGTGGGCGAAGATGATCAAAGACATCGAAGTGGCGGCCCGCACCGGCGGCGGAGACCCGTCGGCGAATCCGACCTTGGACGACATGATCCGAAAGGCGACCAAGGCCTCGGTGCCCAAGGACAACATCGAGCGCGCCCGCAAGCGCGGCTCCGGCGAGGAAGCCGGCGGCTCCAACTGGGAGGCCGTGATGTACGAGGGCTACGGCCCGAACGGCGTCGCCGTGATGATCGAGTGCCTCACCGACAACCGCAACCGCGCCGCCACCGAGGTGCGTACCGCGATGACCAAAAACGGCGGCAACCTCGGAGAAACCGGTTCGGTGGGCTACATGTTCACTCGCACCGGCGTGGTCACCGTGCCGCGCGGCGAGCACACCGAGGACGACCTGCTCATGGCAGTGCTCGACGCCGGTGCCGAGGAGGTCCGCGACCTAGACGACGTCTTCGAGGTCATCTGTGCACCGACCGACCTGCGCGCCGTGCGCTCCGCGCTGGAATCCGAGGGCATCGAGGTCGACGACGCGGAGCAGGACTTCCGCGCCTCCGTCGAGGTGGAGCTGGATCTCGATTCGGCGAAGAAGATGCTCCGGCTCATCGACGCCCTCGAGGACTCCGACGACGTGCAGAACGTCTACACCAACATGAGCCTCAGCGACGAGGTCGCTGCGCAGTTGGAGGACTAGAGCGGCCCCGCACGTCACCGTGCGGAGGTGACTTGGGGTTTTGATTTGGTGTGCTGGCTGACCGTGACACTTCGCTGGCTGAGATGTCACGGTCAGGCTGATCTGGGTGGTGGTCACCTGGGGTTATCGTTCCCGCCACTGGTTGAGGGTGACATTTCACTGGCTGAGATGTCACGGTCAAGTTGATCTGGGTGTTGGCCACCTGGGGTTTTGGTGCGGTGTGCTGGTTGACTGTGACATTTCACCGCCCGAGATGTCACGGACAAGCAAGAAGGTCCAGTAGTGACCTGGGGTTTTCGTTCCCGCCGCCGGTTGACTGTGACATTTCACCGCCCCAGATGTCACGATCAAGCCAAACCCGCTGGTGCTGACCACGGGTCAACAAAACGCATGACTTGCGGCCACGCGGTCTTACCGCAACGTCCACACCGCCAAACGCGAATAGCTACCCGGCGAAAGGCTACCTGAATCCCCGCGACCCTGACACGTGTGGTAGAACAAGTGTGTGACTAATGGTGTAAACCTCGAGGGTCTGCGTGTGATGGGCATTGACCCGGGCCTGACCCGCTGTGGGCTATCGATTGTCCAGGCCGGCCGAGGTCGCCAGGTGATCCCCATCGCGGTCGGTGTCGTGCGCACGCCCGCGGCCTCCGAGTTGCCGCAGCGGCTTGTACGCCTGTCCGCTGCGGTGCGCGAGTGGTTGGATGACTACCAGCCCGATGTGATCGCCATGGAGCGCATTTTCGAGCGCGGCAACGTTTCTACCGTCATGCACACCGCCCACGCTGTCGGCGTACTCATCCTCGCCGCCGCCGAGCGCGGCCTGCCGGTGCACATGTACACGCCGTCCGAGGTGAAAAAGGCGATTTCGGGCAACGGTAGGGCGGACAAGAAACAGATGACCACCATGATCACCCGCATCCTGGGTTTGGCTGAGCCCCCGAAGCCCGCCGATGCCGCCGACGCCTTGGCGATCGCCGTGTGCCACTGCTGGCGCGCCCCGCTGATCGCCCGCGGCCTCGCCGCCACCAGCCCATAAACCCCGACACATTTCACACGACAGGACGGTTTCGCCATGATCGATTCGCTACACGGAGAGGTGCTCTCCATTGGCTTGGACCACGCGGTCATCGAGTGCGCCGGCGTCGGCTACCGCCTCCTTGCCGGGCCGCCGACGCTGGCGCGACTGACCCGCGGCGAGACCACCCGGGTTCTGACCTCCATGGTGGTCAAGGACGACGGGGTGACGCTTTACGGCTTCGCCGACGACGGTGCGCGCACGATGTTCCACCGGCTGCAAACTGTCAGCGGTCTCGGCCCGAAGCTGGCGCTGGCCTGCCTGTCGGTGTTCGAACCTGCAGAGCTTGCCGGGCTGATTACCGCCGGTGACGCCGCGGCGATTAAGCGGATCCAAACGATCCCGGGCGTGGGTAAGAAGATGGCCGAGCGCATGGCGCTCGAGCTCAAGGACAAGATTGACGGTCTCTACGCCACCTCCGAGCCGGGAGCGGCACCGAGCGCGCCCGTGACGGCGGGGACCTCGCTCGCCGCCGAGCAGGTTGTCGAGGCGCTGATCGGTCTCGGGTTTGCGGACAAGGTCGCGCGCGGGGTCGTCGACACGCTCATCCAGGAACGCCCGGGGGACTCCTCCTCCGAACTGCTTCGCGCGGCGCTGACGCAACTGGGATCGAAGTAGCGGGGAAGTAGGCTACGAGTCATGTCAGACGTGGAGAAGACCGAGTTCGCCCTGCCGGATGCGGTGGGCCGGCCGCCAAGCTCCGTTGTCAACGCCACTGAGCTTGCCGACGAGCGCGACGTGGAGAAGTCGCTGCGCCCGAAATCCCTGGGCGAGTTCATCGGCCAGCCCAAGGTGCGCGAGCAGCTTAACCTCGTGCTCACCGGGGCGCGACGGCGCTCGCTGACGCCGGATCACATCCTGCTTTCCGGCCCGCCCGGGCTGGGTAAGACGACGATGGCGATGATCATCGCGCAGGAGCTGGGGACGTCGCTACGCATGACTTCGGGCCCGGCGCTGGAGCGCGCGGGTGACCTCGCCGCGATGCTGTCGAACCTCATGGAGGGCGACGTGCTCTTCATCGACGAGATCCACCGCATCGCGCGGCCGGCGGAAGAGATGCTCTACATGGCGATGGAGGATTTCCGCATCGACGTCATCGTGGGCAAGGGCCCGGGCGCGACGTCGATTCCGCTGGAGATCCCACCGTTTACCCTGGTTGGCGCCACCACCCGCGCCGGCATGCTGACCGGGCCTTTGCGCGACCGCTTCGGTTTTACAGCCCAGATGGAGTTCTACGACGTTGACGATCTCACCAGCGTGATCACCCGCGCCGCGACGATCCTCGACGTGGACATCACCGCCGACGCAGCCGTCGAGATCGCCTCGCGCTCGCGCGGCACCCCGCGTATCGCCAACCGCCTGCTGCGCCGCGTGCGCGAC
>NZ_GG667192.1:569620-622497 GCF_000159635.1 Corynebacterium lipophiloflavum DSM 44291
GCACGGCGACGGGCGTGTCGACGTCGCCGCGGCCCGCGCCGCGCTGGAGGTGTTCGACGTCGACGAGCTCGGCCTGGACAGGCTCGACCGCGCGGTGCTCAACTCCCTCATTCGCGGACACGGCGGCGGACCGGTTGGCGTGAGCACGCTGGCGATTGCCGTGGGGGAGGAGCCCGGCACGGTGGAGGAAGTCTGTGAGCCCTACCTGGTGCGCGCCGGCTTGATGTCGCGCACCGGCCGCGGCCGCGTCGCCACCGCCGCGGCCTGGCACCACGTGGGAGTGACCCCGCCGCCGGAAGCGCCGGGGCAGCTCAACTTGCTCTAGAGCCCGCCACGGCCCCCGGATGGGGTTATGACACAATGGGGCCCATGGAACTTATCTTTCTTCTGCTGGTCCTCGCGTTGTTCATGCTGCCGACGTTTCTGATGATGCGCGGCCAGCGCAAGCGTCAGGCGCAGGTCGAGCAACTCCAGGCGTCGATCGTCCCCGGCGACCGGGTGGTCAACGTCTCCGGTTTCCACGGCACGGTTGTCTCCACCGGTGAGGACACCCTCGAGGTCGAGCTCGCTCCCGGCACTGTGGTCACGATGGAGCGCGCGGGCGTGATGCGACGCGTCGAGCCAGCCACCCCGCTTGCCGACGACCACCCCCAACAGCTGCCCGATGAGCAGTAGACGCGCGTCAGCCACATGCTGCAACACTCCGAGCCTAAAGACCCGCTCCCGCGACATGCGGGGGCGGGCCTTTTGTACGGGGAACGATAACGTAGCATGATGCGGTGGGCGCTTTCCGGCCACGCGCTTTCGCCTCCGGTGCTGGTGCGGAAAGCCAACGACATTATCCGAAGCAGAGGAGATACGACACGTGTCCTCACACAACCGGCGTTCCGCGGACGTGCGAGCGAAAAGGACGTGGCCCGCACAGGCACTCGCCCTATTTCTGCTGATCATCGTCGCGATCTACGCGCTTGTTTTCTTCACCGGCGACAGGTCGGCGACACCGAAGCTCGGCATTGACCTGCAGGGTGGCACGCGCGTGACTCTCGTGCCCCAGGGCGAGGACCCCACGCCGGAGCAGCTTGCCGATGCCCGCAACATCATCGAGCAGCGCGTCAACGGCATGGGGTGTCAGCGGCGCCAGCGTGGTCGTCGACGGCAACACGCTGGTGATCACCGCCGCCGGGGATGACACCTCGGCGGTGCGCAACCTCGGACAAACCTCGCAATTGGCGTTTCGCCCGGTGATCCAGAGCCCGGCGCCGGACCCGACCGCGGTGGGCGACGTGCTCGTGCAGACCGCCGACGACTGGGTCGCCTACGGGATTGTGCCGAAGGAGGATGCCCAGACCACCCTGGACTCCGTCGCCACGCAGCTCGGCACCGAGGAGGGCTCGCTCGAGGTGACCTCGGAGCCGCTCGAAGACCCGTCCGGCCCGATCGAGTCCGCCGAGCGTCGCACAGAAACGGCCGAGATGCTGCGCAGCACCCGCCAGTCTGCGGACCCGACGCAGCAGTTCGCTTCCCTCGCTTTGATGAGCACGGTGTGCACCACGCAGCAAACCGACCCGTTGACAGGCTCCGACGATCTCGCGCAGCCGCTGGTGGCCTGCGATGCCACGAGCATGCAACCGCTGCTTTTGGGTGAGGCACCCCTGCTGGGGCAGGGTGACCCGAACGGGCCGCGGTTAACGGGCAACGAGATTGATACCTCCCGCCCGATCACCGGCGGATTCAACCCGCAGACGAGCCAGATGGAGATCAGCTTCGCGTTCAGCCAGGACGGCAACCCCAACGGTTCCCAGGCGTGGGCGCAGCTGACCTCGGACATGATCGGCCAGCAGGTCGCTATCACCCTGGACTCGCAGGTCATTTCCGCCCCCGTTATCCAGGGCGCGACGCCGGTGGGTTCCGCGACCTCGATCACCGGGTCGTTCACCCAGGAGGAGGCGACATCGCTGGCGAACAACCTGCGCTACGGCGCGTTGCCGCTGTCGTTCGTGGGCGAAGACGGTGAGCCGGGTGGTACGGCGACGACGGTGCCGCCGTCGTTAGGCGCGGCCTCGCTGAAGGCGGGCCTGATCGCCGGAATCGTCGGCCTGCTTCTCGTGGCCGTGTTCGTCTTCGCTTACTACCGCCTCTTCGGCCTGATCTCCCTGGCCACCCTCGTGCTCGCGGGCGCCGTGGTCTACGGCCTGCTGGTACTGCTCGGACGCTGGATCGGTTACTCGCTCGACCTGTCGGGCGTGGCCGGTCTGATCATCGGTATCGGCACCACCGCCGACTCCTTCGTGGTCATCTACGAGCGCGTCAAGGACGAGCTGCGCAAGGGCCGCACCTTCCGCTCGGCAACGGCGACGGGCTGGGACCGCGCGAAGGAGACGATCGTGACAGGCAACATCGTCACCCTGATCGGCGCCGTGGTGATCTACTTCCTCGCCGTCGGCGACGTGAAGGGCTTCGCCTTTACCATGGGCCTGACAACGGTGGTGGACCTGCTGGTGACCTTCCTGGTCACGGCACCGCTGATGATCCTGGCGTCGCGCTCGCGCTTCTGGTCGCGTCCGGCGGTCAACGGCATGGGCAAGATTTACAGCCTCGTGGAGCGGGAGCGCACCTCTGCCGGCGCCACGGGCACCGCACCTAGCACTGAAACCGAGGAGAAGTAAGTCATGGGTAGCTCCAAACTCACGTTCCAGTCCCCGGCGGAAAACTCCGCGGACGCAGGTGTCACGCGCAGCCGCTACGACAGGCTGTACACGGGCGAGGGCGCAATCGACTTCATCGGCCGCTCGAAACTGTGGTACGGCATCACGCTCGCGCTCGTCGTTGTCGCGCTCGCGGCGATGCTTGTGCGCGGGTTCAACCTGGGCATCGACTTCGAGGGCGGCACCAAGCTGTCGATGCCCGCCGGCGACCTCGTCGCCGAGGAGGTCGAAACCACATTTATCGACGCCACCGGGGTGACCCCGGAGCTAACGCAGATCGTCGGCGCGGGCGACGCGCGCACCCTGGAGATCAACTCCGAACACTTGACGCAGCAGCAGATCGACCAGGCCCGCCAGGCGATTTTCGAGCAGCACCAGCCTCTCGACGCCGAGGGCAACGCCAGCCCTGATGCGATCGGCGACTCCACAGTCTCCGAGTCGTGGGGATCGACCATTACCAACCGGATGCTGCTGGCGATGGGTGTGTTCCTGCTCGCCGCCGCGGCGTACGTCGCGCTGCGGCTCAAGCGCGAGATGGCGGTCGCGGCGATGGCGGCCCTGCTTGTCGACGGCGTGCTCATCCTGGGCACCTACGCTCTGTTCGGCCTCGAGATCACCCCAGCAATGATCATCGGCCTGCTCACCGTGCTGACCTTCTCCATCTACGACACCGTCATCGTCTTTGACAAGGTCCGAGAGAATACCGCCGGGGTGCTCGATTCGCGCCGATCCACGTACGCGGAAGAGGCAAACCTGGCAGTGAATCAGACGGTGATGCGCTCGATTTCGACCTCGGTGATCTCGGCACTTCCGATTATTTCGCTCATGGTGGTCGCGGTGTGGATGATGGGCATCGGTACTCTGCGCGACCTCGCGTTGATCCAGCTGATTGGCGTTATCGAGGGTATCTTTTCCTCGCTGTTCCTCGCCACCCCGATTCTGGTCTCTCTGGTCAACCGGCAGGACAAGCACAAGGAGCATGCCGCGGCGGTCGAGGCGTTCCGCAACGGCGACGCCGATGCCGAGGCACTCCAGCCGGAGGTGCGCCACGAAGAGGCGGCGACGCGCAAGCGCACCGTCGTCGCGCCGCAACCTACCGAGCCGCACGCCCCTGCGACTAGCTTTACCTGGCGCCCCAATGCACGCTAGAGCCTTTAAAATAGGGAAGGATTTTTGTTCGTGGATCGCCCCACTTTCTCACGGGCGCTGAGCCTGTGTGCATCCGCCGTGCTCGGCGCCGGCCTTGTCGCGTCGTGCTCCAGCGGTGCACCGGGAGCGAGCGACGAATCGACAACGTCTGAGTTCTCCTACCAGGTGCCCGTGAACCTGTCGACAACTAACGCCGGCACCGATGTCGGGGCATCCGAGTTCGCGCAAATGCTCTCCGCCCGCCTCTACCCGGGTGTGTTTGTCGTGGGCCCGAGCGGGCAGATGATCCCCAACACCGACCTAGTGCGCACCCAGGCGTTGCCGGGTGCGCAGCGCATCGTGGAATACACACTGTCGGATGAAGCGGTGTTCTCCGACGGGGAGCCGGTGACCTGCACCGACTACCTGCTTGCTTTTACCGCGGGGAAAAACCCCGCCCTGTTCGGCTCCCACATGCCGCTGTTCGAGGAGGTAGAGCGCCTCGACTGCGAACCAGGCGCAAAGACCTTCGACGTGGTGTTCGCGCCCGGGCACGGTGCGCAGTGGCGAGAGCTGTTCGGCCCCGGCACGGTCGTGCCCGCGCACGCGGTGGCGGCGAAGCTCGGCACCGACGTGGCAGGGCTTAGTGCTCAGTTGGACGAGGGGGACGCCGCCACGCTGCGCCCCGTTGCCGAGGTGTGGCGAAGTGGCTTCGATCTGGCGAACTTTGATCCGGCGATGCACGTCTCCTTCGGGCCCTACACCGTTGACAGCGTCGGCGAGGCGGGGCAGGTCTCCCTGGTGGCCAACGAGCGCTACTACGGCGACGCCCCGCTGACGGATGAGATCGTGGTGTGGCCGGGCACGGCCGCCTCGGCGCAGCTCAACGGCACGGGCAACCTGCGCGTGGCTGACCTTGCTGAGCCGAACCCGGAGTGGCTGGACATCAATGCCGAGGGCAACGAGCTCGACGTGACCTCCCTCGTGGGCACTCTCACCGAGTCGCTGACGTTCGAAACGGCTGGGCCATGGTCGTTTCCCGCCAACCGGCAGGCGTTGGCCAGGTGCGCCGACCCGAACGCGGTGGCCGCCGCCTCGAGCGGGGCGGCTGGCGTGGAGGTCCCGTCGGTGCTCACCCACGTCGTTCCAAACAATGACCCGTTGGCGCCGCGTTTCGACGACATTGTCGCACCCCGCGGCGGCGTGGACATCGCAGCCGCGAGCGCGGCGGGCGGGTTGGAGCTGCGCGTCGGGTACGCGCACGTGTCGCCACGCATGGCGTCGATGGTCGATTCCATCCGCGCCACATGCGAACCGGCCGGCATTAGCGTCATTGACGTCACGGCGGCGACAGGCGCGGGCGCGACCCTGCGCGATCTTGGTCGCGTGGATGTCGGCGAGTGGGGAGAAGATGTCGTGGTCGAGGGCACCATTGATGCGATGCTGCGGCCCGTCAACCCGCAGACCGAGTACACGATTCCCAGCACCCGCGCGGCCGACCTCGACGCGATGCGCAAGCGCGAGACGGAGCTGTGGGATGAACTGCCCAGCCTGCCGCTGGCGGCGCAGCCGCGTTCGTTTGCCGTGGACCGGAAGCTGTCTAACGTTATTGTGTACACAGGCCCAACCGGTATCGGTTGGAACATGGATCGGTGGCAGCTGCGCCCGGCATCCGTCGGCGATGCGGCCCCGCAGGCCACCTAAGCAGATGAAGCGAGGACCAACCGTGCACACTGACTCCACGATAACCCCGTACAGCAGCGCGCGCGAGGCGCTCGCGCACCGCATCCGCAAGGTGCCGGACTTTCCCGAGCCCGGAGTACTGTTCGAGGATTTGACTCCCGTGCTTGCCGACGGCGCCGCGCTCAACGTCGTCATCCGCGAACTTGCGCAGGCCAGCCGCGAGTTCGGCGCGGACATGATCGGCGGGCTCGACGCGCGCGGCTTCCTCATCGGTTCGGCCGTGGCCTACGAGCTCGGCATCGGCATCCTGGCCATCCGCAAGAAGGGCAAGTTGCCGCCGCCGGTGATCACCGAGGAGTACACCACGGAGTACAGCTCCGCGGCACTGGAGGTCCCGGCTGAGGGGATTGACTTTGCGGGCAAAAAAGTGGTGCTTGTCGACGACGTCCTCGCCACCGGCGGCACGCTGGTCGCGGCGACTGAGCTGATCGAACGCGCCGGTGGTAGCGTCGTAGGATACGCAGTAGTGCTTGAAGTCGACGGCTTAGGCGGGCGCGACAGGCTTGGCGACGCCCCCCTGGTTGTGCTCGAGCACAACAACTAGAGATTCCATCAGGCGGTAGACCGCAAGAGAGGGGCCCGTGATGGCGACGGAGAAAACGCAGAAGCGTTCGGGCTCGAGCGTGCGCAGCGTCTCGGCGCGTCTGGCGCGCTCCTTGACCGGCGGCCGGGCCCGGGTTAACCCGGTGCTTGACCCGCTGATGTCCATCCACCGCCGATACCACCCGAAGGCCAGCGCCGAGGTGCTCAACCGCGCCTACGACGTGGCCGAGCGCCTGCACGAGGGGGTCACGCGCAAGTCCGGTGACCCCTACATCACGCACCCTCTGGCGGTGGCGACGATCTGTGGCGAAATCGGCATGGACACCACCACCCTGGTCGCCGCGCTGCTACACGACACGGTGGAGGACACGGAGTACTCACTCGCCGATCTCTCCGCCGACTTCGGCCCCGAGGTGGCCAAGCTTGTCGACGGTGTGACCAAGCTGGACAAGGTTGCCCTCGGAGCGGCCGCGGAGGCTGAAACGATCCGCAAGATGATCGTTGCCATGGCCGAGGACCCGCGCGTGTTGGTGATCAAGGTTGCAGACCGGCTGCACAACATGCGCACGATGCGCTTTTTGCCGCCGGAGAAGCAGGCGAAGAAGGCCAAGGAAACCCTCGATGTCATCGCGCCGCTGGCGCACCGCCTGGGCATGGCCACGGTGAAGTGGGAGCTCGAGGACCTCGCGTTCGCGATTTTGTACCCGAAGAAATACGAGGAGATTGTCAGGCTCGTTGCCGATCGCGCTCCCTCGCGCGACCGGGCGCTGGGCGAGATCAAGGCGCAGCTCGAGGCGGAGCTCAAGGCGAGCAGCATCAGTGCCGAGGTGATGGGCCGGCCGAAGCACTACTGGTCGATTTACCAGAAGATGGTGGTGCGCGGGCACGAGTTCGACGAGATCTTCGACCTGGTGGGCATCCGTGTGCTGGTGGACAACGTCCACGACTGCTACGCGGCGATCGGCGTGGTGCACTCGCTGTACTCCGTGATGCCGGGCCGGTTCAAGGACTACATCTCCAACCCGCGCTTCGGGGTGTACCAGTCGCTGCACACCACGGTGATGACGGACAGCGGCCGCCCGCTGGAGGTGCAGGTGCGCACCCACGAGATGCACTACAACGCCGAGTTCGGCGTGGCGGCGCACTGGCGCTACAAGGAGACGAAGGGCTCGCATAAGGGCGACCAGGCCGAGGTGGACCAGATGGCGTGGATGCGCCAGCTGCTGGACTGGCAGAAGGAAGCCGCTGACCCGAACGAGTTTCTCGACTCATTGCGCTACGACCTCACCGCCCAGCAGATCTTCGCGTTCACCCCCAAGGGCGACGTGGTTAACCTGCCCGCCGGATCGACGCCGGTGGACTTCGCCTACGCGGTGCACACGGAGGTGGGGCATCGCTGCATCGGTGCGAAGGTTAACGGCAAGCTTGTCGCGCTTGAATCGGAGCTCGTGTCCGGCGACAGGGTGGAGATTTTCACCTCCAAGGACGAAAACGCCGGGCCGTCGCGCGACTGGCAGGATTTCGTGGTCTCGCCGCGGGCGAGGACGAAGATCAGGCAGTGGTTTGCCAAGGAGCGCCGCGAGGAGCACCTGGAGGCCGGCCGTGACGCCCTGGCTGCAGAGGTGCAGCGTGGCGGGCTTCCCATGCACCGGCTGTTCACCGCCGACACGATGCGACAGATTTCCCAAAGGCTGCACTACCAGGACGTGGATGCCCTCTATACCGCGATCGGCGCGGGCACGGTGTCCGCCCAGCATGTCGCGCGCATGCTCACCGACGTGTTCGGCGACGAGGAAGACGCCGTGGACACACTGGCCGCGCGCACCCCGATGTCGGAGCTGGTGCGCTCCAAGGCGGTGGCCAACGGCGCGGGCGTGCTCGTCGAGGGCAGCCCGGACATGCTGGCCAAGTTGGCGAAGTGCTGCCAGCCTGTGCCGGGTGATCAGATTTTCGGCTTTGTCACCCGTGGCGCGGGCGTGTCCGTGCACCGCGCGGACTGCACGAACGCGGCCAAGTTGAAGGAAGAGCCGGAGCGGCTTATCGACGTCTCGTGGGCCGCATCCTCCGCCCCGGGCGCGGCGTCTCAGGCGACGCTGCAGGTCGAGGCTCTGGATCGGCAGGGTCTGCTCGCCGAGATCACGGGGGTGCTCTCGGAGCAGAAGCTTCCCATCATGATGCTGACATCGCAGCTGGGTAGCGACAACGTCGCCACCGTGCGCTTTACCATGGCCGTCTCGGACACCAAGCAGCTCGGCTCGATCATGAAGCACGTGCGCAACATCGAGGGCGTGTTCGACATCTACCGCGTCACGGCCTAGCACCGCCGCACAGGGGGGAGAGATGCAAAAACCGCCCGGCCCCCTTTGTATGAGGGAAGCGGGCGGTGGAAGCGGGGACCTAGCCGAGCTTCGGGAGGGTCAGACCGAGGTTCTTGGAGGCGAAGGTGATGACGGCGCCGAGCAGGCCGATGATGGCGGTGACCACGCCGATCCAGTTCTTGGCCTTGGTGAGGTCGGAGTCGGAGGAGCCACTGTCGGTGTCCTCCTTCTCGGATTCGTTATTGGAAGAGCCCTGGAAGCGCTCGACGATGGAAGAGCCGGTTTCCGTTGCGGGCCCTGTGTTACCAGGTTCCGCAGCGAAAGCCGGTGCGGCAACGCCGCCGGAGACGAGTGCGGTTGCGGTAGCGACTGCGAGGAGGCTGTTACGGAGCTTCATGGTTTTTCCCATCTACCAGACATGACATGTACAGGGTATGAACCTAGTCGCACCAATCAGGGTGCGCAAGGCCCCCGAACCGTGTTCTCCGAAAGTTCACCTCTGGTCTATCGTGGCGTCAATTGGCGGGTGGCCGGGGGCGTTGGGTGGGGCGTCGACAAGCGCCTAGCTCACCGTGGCGGAGGTGATGCGGACCTCGTCCTTCGGCGCGCCGTCGGGCTGGCCGTCGGCGGTGCCGCGGGCGGCAACTTCGTCGAGGGTGGCCAGGCCGGCGTCGTCAATGCGGCCGAAGTAGGTGTAGGCCGGCGGAAGCGAGGAATCGCCGTAGTTGAGGAAGAACTGCGAGCCGTTGGTGTCCAGGCCTGCGTTCGCCATCGCGATGGTGCCGCGCTCGTACTTAACTGGTTGCTGCTGCTGCAAGAGCATTCCCTTGTACTGCTCGGCCTGCTCCGCCGGCACGCCCTCCGGGATCTGGGAGGTGTCGATCGTCTCTAACGCCTCGTCGGTGGGGTACTCGTTGGGGAACTGGAAGCCGGGCCCGCCCGAGCCGGTGCCCGTCGGGTCGCCGCACTGTAGGACCTTGAGGCCCTCGCCTGTGGTCAGGCGGTGGCACACGGTGTCGTCGTAGTAACCCTCGCCGGCCAAGTACTCGACGGCGTTGACCGTGCAGGGGGAGACGGAGCGGTCCAGCTCCATGCCGATCGGGCCGGCAGAGGTCTCCAGGGTCACGGTGACGGTGCCCTCAGTGGAGACGCTGTCGCTCGGGGGCACGCCGACGAAGTTGTCCTTCTGTCCCTCCTGCTCCTCGTACGAGCAGCTCACGGTGGCGGGCAGCGGGGTAGAGCGCGTAAGCGACAGCGGCTCGGCCTGGATCGGCTCCGGCTCGGTCGTCTCGGCGGTGGACTCAGCGGCGGTAGTCTGCTCACCGGAGGCGGTCACGCTCTCGTCTGAGCCCTGGTTGGCCAGGAAGTAGATGCCTCCGCCGATGGCGGCGAGGACAGCCAGCGAGGCCGCGGCAACAGCCCACGGCTTGGTCTTTTCCTTACGGTCGCGGGCCCCCAACTCCTTTTCAAGGTCGCGCAACGCTTCCTTGCCACGCTGTTCATTATTGGGCGCCTGGGACACGATGGCTTCCTCCATTGACTCGCTTGCCTTCTAAGATGTGCGGTGTTTCAGCTTAGCAGCGCCGTGGCAGTACCCACCACAGACCACTACGCTGGTGGATATGGCTACCGTAACCTTTAAAAATGACCAGACCACGACCTCCGGCGATCTGCCCGCAGTGGGGCAGAAGCTGCCGGACTTCGAGCTCGTCGGCGGCGATTTGAACCCCGTGACCGCAACCGACTTCGCGGGCGAGCGCCTCGTGCTCAACATCTTCCCCTCCCTCGACACCGGGGTGTGCGCGGCATCGGTGCGCGCCTTCAACAAGCTGGCGGCAGGTGCCGACAACACCGAGGTGCTGTGCATCTCCCACGACCTGCCGTTCGCCCAGCAGCGCTTCTGCGCCGCAGAGGGCATTGACAAGGTCATCGCGGCTTCGGAGTTTCGCTCACCCTTCGGCGAGGACTTAGGCCTGCGCCTCGAGGGCTCCCCGCTTGAGGGGCTGCTCGCCCGCGCGGTGATCGTCACCGACGCCGAGCACAACGTCGTCTACACCGAGCTTGTCAGCGAGATCACCAACGAGCCGGATTACGACGCCGCCGAGGCCGCCTTGAGCGGAAGCAACGGGTAGTAAACACGTGCAGATCACCGGATTCGCGGCCGGTCCGCTGCAGACCAACTGCTACATCGTCTCCAACGAGGACACGGGTGAGGCAGTGGTCGTCGACCCGAGCTACGGGGCGCATGCGCGCGTGGAGAAGTTCTGCGCGGCAGAAAACCTCACCGTGGTCGCAATCATCTTGACCCACGGCCACATCGACCACATTCGCGACGCAGGCATCTTTGGAGTGGAAACGTTCATTCACACCGACGACGCCTTCATGCTCGACGGGGCGGTGGCCACCGAGTGGCTGCGCGTGCCCTTCGACATCGACAACATGGAGCCGATTGCCAACCTCACCGAGGTCACCGGCGGCAAACAAGTCACCCTCGCCGGCATGGACTTCACCGTCCGGCACGCCCCGGGCCACTCGCCGGGCAGCGCGCTGTGGATCCACGACGACTTCGTGCTCGCCGGCGACGTGATTTTCCAGGGCTCGATCGGGCGCACCGACCTGCCGTACTCGGACGAGGAGGCGATGCAGGCTAGCCTGCGCGGGCCCGTGTGGGAGATCGAGGACCGCCTGCCACTTCTTCCCGGCCACGGCCCGACGACCACAATGGCGCACGAACGCGCCACCAACCCCTACCTGCGGGCGGCGAACCAGGGGCGCTGACTAGACTTTGCACCCGTGAGCGAAAACAGCACTTTCAAGGCCCTGTCCGCCCCAAAGGGCGTGCCCGACTACGTCCCGCCGGCCTCGGCGACGTTTATCGCGGTGCGTGACGAGTTCGCGCGCCAAGCGCGGCTTGCCGGCTACCAGCACATCGAGCTGCCGGTTTTCGAGGACACCACGCTTTTCGCCCGCGGCGTCGGGGAATCGACCGATGTGGTCTCAAAGGAGATGTACACCTTCGCCGACCGCGGCGACCGCAGCGTCACGCTGCGCCCGGAGGGCACGGCCGGGGTGATGCGCGCGGTGATCGAGCACAACCTGGATCGCGGCTACCTGCCGGTCAAGCTCAACTACTATGGCCCGTTCTTCCGCTACGAGCGCCCCCAGGCGGGCCGCTACCGCCAGCTGCAGCAGGTGGGCGTGGAGGCCATCGGCGTCGACGACCCGCTTCTCGACGCCGAAATCATCGCCCTGGCCGACCGCTGCTACCGCGCCGTCGGCCTGACGGGCTTCCGCCTCGAGCTGACAAGCCTGGGCGACAATACTTGCCGGCCCGCCTACCGCGAGAAGCTGCAGAAGTTCCTGTTCTCCCTCGACCTGGATGAGGAAACGCGCCGGCGCGCGGAGATCAACCCGCTGCGCGTGCTCGACGACAAGCGCCCCGAGGTCAAGGCGATGACCGCGGATGCCCCGCTGATGATCGACCACCTCTCGGACGAAGCGCGCGCGCACTTTGACACGGTGACCGCCACCCTCGACGCGATGGGCGTGGACTACGTGATCAATCCGCGCATGGTGCGCGGGCTGGACTACTACACAAAGACCACCTTCGAGTTTGTCCACGACGGCCTCGGCGCGCAGTCCGGTATCGGCGGCGGCGGGCGTTACGACGGCCTCATGGCCCAAATCGGCGGCCAGGACCTCTCCGGCATCGGCTTCGGCCTCGGCGTCGACCGCACCGTGCTCGCACTCGAGGCGGAGGGCGTCACCCTTGACGGCGTCGAGCGCCGCGTCGACGTGTTCGGAGTGGCAATGGGCGAGGAGGCGAGCAAACGCATGAGCTTGCTTATCGACGACCTCCGCGCCGCCGGGATCTCCGCCGACATGTCCTACGGTGGGCGCGGGCTCAAGGGCGCGATGAAGGGCGCCGACCGGGCGGGCGCGAAGTTCGCGCTCGTGCTCGGCGACAACGAGCTGGAGGCGAGCGAGGTCGCGGTGAAGAACCTCGCGGAGCACAGCCAGACCTCGGTGGCGCTTGACGCCCAGGCCGTGATCGCGGCGGTGGCTAGCACTCGGTGATGTTGACGGGAAGCCCGAGCTGAACGGCGAGCCCGCCCATCGACGTCTCCTTGTACTTGGTCATCATGTCGCGGCCGGTGGCGGCCATGGTTTCCACGACGTCGTCGAGGGTGACGATGTTCGTGCCGTCGCCAAGCTTGGCCAAACGCGCGGCGTTGATTGCCTTGACCCCGCCGATGGCGTTGCGCTCGATGCAGGGCACCTGCACGAGCCCGCCGACCGGGTCGCAGGTCAGCCCCAGGTTGTGCTCAAGCGCGATCTCAGCGGCGTTTTCGACCTGCTCGGCCGTGCCGCCCAAAATGGCGCACATGCCCGCCGCGGCCATCGCGGAGGCGGAGCCGACCTCGCCCTGGCAGCCGACCTCCGCGCCCGAGATCGACGCGTTGGTCTTGATAATCGCGCCGATCGCACCGGCGGTGAGCAGGAACTCGCGGGCCCGCTCGTCGGTGAAGTCCTCCATGAAATCGCGGCAGTAGTGCATCACGGCGGGGATGATGCCCGCGGCTCCGTTAGTCGGCGCCGTGACCACCTGGCCGTGGGCGGCGTTTTCCTCGTTGACGGCCAGGGCGAAAAGGTTGACCCACTCCATCGCGTCAAGCCCGCGGGCCGTGGATTCCTCGTACTCGGCGGTGAACAGGCGGTACAGACGCGGGGCGCGGCGGGTGACGTTGAGCCCGCCGGGCAAAACCCCCTCGGCTTTGAGCCCGTTGGCGACGCATTCCTGCATCACGTTCCACACGGCATCGAGGTGTGCGCTGACCGTGTACCAGCCGTGCAGCGCCTCCTCGTTGGCGCGCATCACCTCCGCGATGCTCAACCCGTTGTCGCGGCACAGGTTCAGCAGCTCCTCACCAGAGTGGAACTCGAAGGGAATTGTGTCGTCGGGCTGCTCTATGGACACCCCGGCGCGGTTTCGGTGCGCCTCCATGCCCGCGCGGTCGAGGATGAACCCGCCACCGACGGAGTAGTACTCCTTGCGCGTGGTGATGCGGTTGCCCTCGGCGTCCCAGGCGTCGAAAATCAGGCAGTTGGGGTGCTGTGCGACCGGCTTGGGGTTAAACGTCACCTCGTAGTCGACGCTGCCCGCCGGCCCGGAGATGGTGCCGGACTCGGGGATTGCCACTCCGGGCACCGGGTCGATGTCGGGGGTGGTGGTCGTCGGGGTGTAGCCGACAAGGCCGAGCAGGACCGCGCGGTCGGTCCCGTGCCCCACACCCGTGGCGGCCAGCGAACCGCGCAGCTCGACGGCCACGCGCGGGGGCAGCTCGCCGAGGTTGTCGACGAAGGCCATCGCCGCGCGCATCGGGCCAACGGTATGGCTTGACGACGGCCCAATGCCGATGCTGAACAGGTCAACGACGCTGACAGTATTTTGCGACATAAAACAGATGCTACCTCACTGAACTATTCGCCACGGTGGCCCCGCAGCAGCTCGGAAAAAGGTATGAAATCATCGGTCACATCCACACCCGCCTTGCGTTTGCGCGGTGGGACGTCCGCGCTCGAGTCCGTCACCGCGCCGGCGAGCCCGCCAACGGAGCCCTCGGTGGCGACGATGAGCCGGGCCAGCTCGGCGGCGGCGCGGGCGACGCGCTTGTTAAAGTCCGCGCCCTCCGGCCCGCCGAAATCATCAGTGGCGGCGAACAGCGAGGTGGGAACCACGACGGCGCGCATGTAGGTCAGCAGCGGGCGCATCGCGTACTCAGTCACCAGCGAGTGGCGCGCCGTGCCCGCGGTCGCGGCGATAATCGTCGGCATTCCGTTGAGGGCGTCGGTGTCCAGCACGTCGAAAAACATCTTGAACAGCCCCGTGTAGCTCGCCTTGAACACCGGGGTCACGGCGACCAGGCCGTCGGCCTCGCTGAGCTGTGTCTTGACCTCGTCGAGGCGCGGGGTGGACATGCCCGTCGAGGTGTGCTGGGCCAGATCCCCCGTAAGCTCGCGCAGCTCGATGGTGGTCACCTCGAGCTTCTCGCCCCGCCCGCCGACGGCCGAGGACACCGCATTAGCAATCGTGTCGGCCACCTGGCGCGTTGTGGAGGGCGTCGATAAGCCAGCGGAAAGAACAATCAGGCGCTTCATTAATTCGCCTCCCCGTCGTTGCCCGGGTTGACCTCGAAGTGCGGCAGGGAGAGGCCTTCGCGCTTCGCGGCCAGCAGGGTGTCAAACGTCGGCGGGTCTGACGGCACATGGTCTGGGCGGCGCGCCTCCATGCGGCGGCGCAGCTCCGGAACGACCTCGGTGGCAAGGCGCTCGAGCTGGCTCAACACGACCTCCAGCGGTAAACCGGCGTGGTCGATGAGGAAGAGCTGGCGCTGGTAGTCGCCCACCCAGTCCGCGAACTGCATCGTGCGCTCAATAATCATCTCCGGCGTGCCCACCGTCAGCGGGGTCAGCTCGGTGAACTCCTCCAGCGAGGGGCCGTGGCCGTAGACGGGGGCGTTGTCGAAGTAGGGGCGGAACTCCTTTTTCGCCTGTTCCTCGGAGTCGGCGATGTAGACCTGCCCGCCGAGGCCGACGATCGCCTGGTCCGCGCTGCCGTGGCCGTGCGCCTCATAGCGGCGGCGGTACAGGTCAACCATGGAGGCGGTGTGCTCCTTGTTCCAGAAAATGTTGTTGTGGAAGAAGCCGTCGCCGTAGTAGGCGGCCTGCTCGGCGATCTGCGGGGAGCGGATCGAACCGTGCCAGACGAACGGCGCTACGCCCTCAAGCGGAGCCGGGGTGGCGGTGAAGCCCTGCAGGGGAGTGCGGAACTGGCCCTGCCAGTTCACCACAGGTTCGCGCCACAGTCGGCGCAGCAGGTGGTAGTTTTCCACCGCGAGCGGGATGCCCTGGCGGATGTCTTTGCCAAACCAGGGGTAGACCGGCCCGGTGTTGCCGCGGCCCATCATCAGGTCCATGCGCCCGTCGACGAGGTTCTGCAGGAAGGAGTAATCCTCGGCGATACGCACCGGGTCCGTGGTGGTGATGAGCGTGGTCGCGGTTGACAGCTGGATGTTCTTCGTCTTCGCGCCGATGTGGGCGAGGTGGGTAGTCGGCGCAGAGGGGACGAACGGCGGGTTGTGGTGCTGGCCGGTGGCGAAGACATCGAGCCCGAGCTCGTCGGCTCTAACGGCAATCGCCGTCATGGCGTCGATGCGCTCCTTTTCCGTGGGGGTTGTTCCCGTGGTGGGGTCGGTGGTGACGTCGCCGATGGTGAAAATTCCGAACTGCAAGGGTGAGCCTCTTCCTTGGAAAGTGTTGTTGCTTCTATCCTAACGCAACAATGGTGACGTATCACCGATTCCATCGGGGGGCTAGACGGCCTTGAGCAGGCTCGGGATATCCGAAGCCGTGGCGACGGCCAGGGGTTTCTGGGTGTCGTTGCCCGCCTCGGTGAAGATCGCGGCGCGGGGCAGGGTGCCGTCGTCAAGCGGTGTGGTCAGCGCGTTGAGTGCGCTCAGCGGGGTCGCGGTGCGCGGGAGGAAGACCGCCTGGTCCTGGCTCTCGGAGTAGTGCAGCGCCTCGGCGACCGTTATCGCGTCGAGTTTGTCATCCGCGCTGAGGTCGGCGGCGACCCACCGCGCGATGGCGTTGGTGGTGAGCAGGCCGACGTACTTAGTGCCGTCGTAGATGGGGAACTGCGAGATCTTGCTCTCGCGCAGGGTTGTCAGTGGCGAGTGGATGTCGTCGTCAGGCGCGAAGGTGACCACCTGCTGCGCGCCGAGGACACTAATCGCCAGCGCGGGGCGCAGCAGCACGTCGCGGATGCGCTCGATGTCCGCGACCGTCTCCGGCAGAGGCTCCGCAATCGGCTTGAAATCCCGGTACTCGCCGTGGCTGATCGCGTTTCGCAGCTCCGCGAACTCTTTTAAGTCCGCGGCGTACTCGCGAGAGATCAAACCCTTCTTGGCCGCAAGGTTGGCCATCCAGGAGAATCCGTCCGACTTTTTTGCATTCAACACATCGCGCAGGTACGCCTCGATGTCGTTGAACGCCGCTAAAAATGCCGCCCCACGATTTTCCGCCATGGTTTAGGAATATACGCCGCGGTCCAGATAGTCGCAGGAGCGCATGTGGCCGTCCTGGTAGCCGCGCAGGAACGCCTCCTCGCGCTGCTGCGAGGAGCCGTGAGTCCACTCGTCGGGGTTGACCTCGCCGCCGGAACGCTTCTGGATGTTGTCGTCGCCCACGGCGCGGGCGGTTTGGATTGCCGCGGTGATCTGCTCCCGGGTAAACGGCTCCAGCAGGGCATCCTCGCCCTTGTCGGCGTGCGACGCCCACAGGCCCGCGTAGCAATCAGCCTGTAGCTCAATGGCCACGGCCGCCGAATCCTCGCCGGGCTGGTTGTAGTTGCTCATGCCCAGGGTGCCCTCAAGCTGCTGGATGTGGTGGCCGAACTCGTGAGCGACAACGTACATCTGGGCGAGAGGCGCGTCCGTGCCGCCGAGCTGCTCAAGCTGGTTGAAGAAACTCACGTCGAAGTACGCGGTGGTGTCCGCGGGCAGTAGAACGGGCCTGTCTGCGCCGAGGCCATGCCGCAGCCGGAGTTGACGGTGTTTTGGAACAAGGTCAGGCCCGGCTGGGTGTACTCGATGCCGGCTTCGGCGGGAAGGATGTCCTGCCACACGTTGTCGACGGACACGGCCGTCGCCTCCAGGCGGCAATCGGCGTACTCGTTCGCTGCACCTGCGGCGTTGCAGTGGTCGAGGTTGTAGCCCCGCCATCGGTGACCTGGTTCGGCTCGGCCAGCGGGAGCGGAATCTGACCGCCGCCTCCACCGCCTCCGCCGCCGAGGAGCAGGAACAGGCCAATGAGCAGCAGGGTGCCCAGGCCGCCACCGCCGATCACCATGGGTGCGGCGCCACGGCCGCCGCCGGAGGCTGTGGTCGCACGGTTTCCGGAGCGACGGTAGCTGTCTTTGAAAGTCATGGCAGCAATTTTGCCAAACCCTGACAGCGAACGCGCACATCTACCGGCCCAACTCGCGCGCGTGGCAGCCAGTCACGTGGCTCGGAGGGCCAACGCCGGTGCCGCGCGCGGGGAAGGAGTAGAGTAGAAGCCCGCTAAGCGTTGCCGCGTACAGGGCCGGCACATCAGGCCCACTTTGAAAAAATATGGCAACACCCCCGTGACTAGAAGGACGTGGAAAAAGATAGTGCTGCGCACCCACCTCGCCGGAGACCTCCGCAAAGAACTCGATGGCCAGACCGTAACGCTCACCGGGTGGGTCTCGCGCCGCCGCGACCACGGAGGCGTTATCTTCATCGACCTGCGCGACCGCTCCGGTCTCGCGCAGGTGGTGTTCCGCGAGTCCGAGGTCGCCGAGGCGGCGCACGACCTGCGCAGCGAGTACTGCATCAAGGTCACCGGCGTGGTCGAGCCGCGCCCGGAGGGTTCGGCAAACCCGAACCTTGCCTCGGGCGAGATCGAGGTCAACGCGGTCGAGCTCGAGGTGCTGAACAAGTCCGCAGCGCTGCCGTTCCAGGTTGAGGACTTCTCCTCCAACGAGGTCGGCGAGGAAACCCGCCTGAAGTACCGCTACCTTGACCTGCGCCGCGAGCGCCAAGCCGCCGCGCTGCGCCTGCGTTCCGACGCCAACCGCGCCGCCCGCGAGGTGCTCAGCCGCCACGACTTCACCGAGATTGAAACCCCGACGCTGACCCGCTCCACGCCCGAGGGCGCGCGCGACTTCCTCGTGCCGGCGCGCCTGCGCCCCGGCTCCTGGTACGCGCTGCCGCAGTCGCCGCAGCTGTTCAAGCAGCTGCTCATGGTGGCCGGCATGGAGCGCTACTTCCAGATCGCGCGATGCTACCGCGACGAGGACTTCCGCGCCGACCGCCAGCCGGAATTCACCCAGCTCGACATCGAGGCGAGCTTTGTCGACCAGGACGACATCATCGAGCTGGCCGAGGAGATCCTCGTCGAGCTGTGGAAGCTCATCGGCGTGGAAATCTCCACCCCGATCCCGCGAATGACGTACGCCGAGGCGATGGAGAAGTACGGCTCCGACAAGCCCGACCTGCGCTTCGGTATCGAGCTGGTGGACTGCACGGAGTTCTTCAAGGACACCCCGTTCCGCGTGTTCCAAAACGAGTACGTCGGCGCCGTGGTCATGGAAGGCGGGGCGTCTCAGCCACGCCGCCAGCTCGACGCCTGGCAGGAGTGGGCAAAGCAGCGCGGTGCAAAGGGCCTGGCATACATCCTGGTCCAGAAGGACGGCGAGCTGTCCGGCCCGGTGGCCAAGAACATCACCGACGCGGAGAAGGCGTCGATTGCGCAGCACGTCGGCGCGAAGCCGGGCGACTGCATCTTTTTCGCCGCCGGCGACACCAAGAGCTCCCGCGCTCTGCTCGGCGCCGCCCGCGGTGAGATCGCGCGTAAGCTCGACCTGATCAAGGAAGGCGACTGGGCGTTTACCTGGGTCGTCGACGCGCCGATGTTCGAGCCCTCCGCAGACGCCACCGCGTCGGGCGACGTCGCGCTGGGCCACTCCAAGTGGACCGCCGTGCACCACGCATTTACCTCCCCCAAGCCGGAGTACCTGGAGTCCTTTGACTCCGAGCCCGGCGAGGCGTTGGCGTACGCCTACGACATCGTCTGCAACGGCAACGAGATCGGCGGCGGCTCGATCCGTATCCACCAGCGCGACGTCCAGGAGCGCGTGTTCAAGGTCATGGGCATTACCGGGGAAGAGACCCAGGAGAAGTTCGGCTTCCTACTCGAGGCCTTCGCCTTCGGTGCCCCGCCGCACGGCGGCATCGCGTTTGGCTGGGACCGCATTGTCTCGCTGCTCGGAGGGTTCGACTCCATCCGCGACGTCATCGCCTTCCCGAAGTCCGGCGGCGGCGTCGACCCGCTGACCGATGCGCCCGCGCCGATTCCGACGGCACAGCGCAAGGAAACCGGTGTCGATTTCAAACCGAAGAAGGCCGACGCCCCGGCTGATTCGGGCGCCCCCAACTAAGGAGCCGACGCATGGAGCAAAGCGACGTCATCCCCGCTGCTGAGGGCATCCTGACCCGCCGCTTTGGCGGGGCGCAGGAGCTTGTCGACGCCACCCGCCTGCCCGGCTCGGGCATCGCGGGCGTGTACCGGGCGAAGGTGGCCTCAAACCCCTTCCTGCAGCACCGCTCCGTGGTAGTGAAGTACTCGCCATTGGTGGGGGACCCACTCGAGGACGCCGCCTACTTGCGGGAGGTCGTCGCGTACCAGTTCACGACGTCGTTAAGCGAAGAAGTGCGGCCGGGCCCCGTGCTTCTGGGCTACGACGTTGACCAGCGCATCATTATCATCACCGACTCAGGCGACGGCGACACCCTGGACAGCCTGCTCGCGGAGTCCACCGCTGAAGAGCGGGTCAACGTGCTGCGTTCCTTCGGCTCGGCACTGGGCAGGATGCACGCCGGCACAGCCGACAAGGAAGACGCGTTCAATGTGCTCTTTACCCGCCTGACCCGCGCCCACAGCGGTGCCGAGGGCGTGCAGAACCTTCGCGACCGGCTGCTGTTCCACCGCATCCGGCTCGGGCTGGAGATGATGGAGCAGGCTGGCATCGAAGTCCCGGACGAGGTCAAGGCCGTGGCCGAGAACGTCAGCTACCGCCTGCTCAAGGGCGGCAACCGCGCGTTTACCCCCTTCGACCTCGCGCCTGACAACGTGATCTACGCCGAGACAATCCAGTTCCTCGATTACGAGTGGGCGGGTTTCCGCGATGTCACGTTCGACCTCGCCTCCGTCATCGCGGGCTTTCCCAACTACATCTCCACCGACCCGATCACCGACGAGGAGGCCCACGTGTTCACCGAGACGTGGGTGCGCGAGGTCAGCGGGCTGTGGCCGGAGGTGGAGCAGCCCGAAACGCTGCACGCACGGATCACCGCTGCGCTGATCGCCTGGGCGCTGTCCAGTGTCTCCGTGCTCAACGTCAACGCCCACAGCGAGGTGTGGGAGCAGGACGAGAGGATCACCGCCGATTTCCAGGCCGCGGGCGTCGACGTGGGCGCCGCCGTGCACCTCGAGGAGTTCGAGGTCAGCGGGGATCTGCTGCGGCCCGCGTACCAGGGCCCGTTTACCGCCGACGAGCAGCTCGTGCGCCGCGACCTCTACGAGACCTTCGAGGCGCTCGCGCGCTATTCCGGCGCAGGGTCCGACCCCGCGCACAAGGTCATCTCCGAGTTCGCGCACGCGGTGGCGCGCAGGCTGAGCTAGGGGTAGTGGCGTGGAGGAAGGACTGTTCGGCAACGATCTGGCCGCCCGCGCGGCGGGCAACCGCGGCTCCAGCCTGTTCGCCGTAGGGGAGTCCGCCCCGCTCGCCGCGCGGATGCGCCCGCAGAGCCTAAGCGACGTCGTCGGCCAGGACCACGTGCTGGGCGAGGGCAAGCCGCTGCGCCGGCTCGTCGAGGGCTCCGGCGCGGCGTCCGTTATCCTTTACGGCCCGCCCGGGACGGGAAAGACCACCATCGCCTCGCTGATCGCGTCAACGATGGGGCAGAACTTCGTGGGTCTTTCGGCGCTGTCGTCCGGGGTCAAGGACGTGCGGGAAGTGATCGCGCAGGCTCGCCGCGACCTCACGCGAGGTGAGAAGACCGTGCTGTTTATCGACGAGGTGCACCGTTTTTCCAAAACGCAGCAGGACGCCCTGCTCGCCGCAGTGGAAAACCGCACCGTTCTGCTCGTTGCCGCGACGACGGAAAACCCGTCGTTTAGCGTCGTGGCGCCGCTGCTGTCGCGCTCGCTGCTGCTGCAGCTGCGCTCGCTGGAGCCCGAGGACATCGGCGACGTGATCGACCGTGCCATGGTTGACGAGCGCGGCGTGGGCGGGGACAAGACGCTCGAGCCGGCCGCCCGCGAGCAGCTCGTGTTGCTCGCCGGCGGCGACGCGCGCCGCGCCCTGACCTACCTCGAAGCCGCCGCCGAAGCAGTCGATGACAACGGCGCGATCACCGTCGAGGTGGTGCGCGACAACGTCAACCGCGCCATTGTGCGCTACGACCGCGACGGCGACCAGCACTACGATGTCATTTCTGCGTTTATCAAGTCAATCCGTGGCTCGGACGTTGATGCGGCCCTGCATTACCTGGCGCGGATGATCGAGGCGGGGGAGGACCCTCGCTTCATCGCGCGCCGCCTGGTCATCCACGCCTCGGAGGACATCGGCATGGCGGATCCGACCGCGTTGCAGACGGCGGCGGCTGCGGCGCAGGCCGTGCAGTTCATCGGGATGCCGGAAGGGCGACTGGCCCTGGCGCAGGCGACGATCCACCTTGCCACGGCGCCGAAGAGCAATGCCGTCTACGAGGCGATCAACCGCGCTCAGGCGGACGTCGCTAAGGGCAAAGCTGGCCCGGTCCCCGCGCACCTGCGTGACGGGCACTACAAGAATGCGGAGGCGATGGGAAACGCCGTGGGCTACGTCTACCCGCACGACGATGAGCGTGGGGTGGTTCAGCAGCGCTACATTCCGGAGGGTCTCGACGACGCCGTCTACTACGCCCCGGCTGGCCACGGCGCGGAGAAGCGGATCAGGGAATACTTGGGCCGGCTGCGGCGAATGGTGCGCGGCAGCTAGCGCCCCGCCACGCGGTCGATCGCCGACGAGGGCACCTGCGCGGGTAAAGTGGTTCGCGATTTAGAACCCCTCCACTTGTTAAAGGATACCGCCCGTGCAGACCCATGAGATCCGAGAGCGTTTCACCCAGCACTTCATCAACGCCGGACACGAGCCGGTGCCGAGTGCCTCGCTGATCTTGGACGACCCGACGCTGCTGTTCGTCAACGCGGGCATGGTGCCGTTTAAGCCCTACTTCCTGGGCCAGCAAACACCGCCATTTGCCTCCGGCACCGCGACATCCATCCAGAAGTGCGTGCGCACCCTCGACATCGAGGAGGTGGGTATCACCACCCGCCACAACACGTTTTTCCAGATGGCGGGCAACTTCTCCTTCGGCCAGTACTTCAAGGAAGGCGCGATCAAGCACGCCTGGGCGCTTCTGACCAACCCGGTCTCCGAGGGCGGCTACGGGCTCGACCCGCAGCGGTTGTGGGTCACCGTCTACCTTGACGACGACGAAGCCGCCGGCATCTGGGAGAACACGATCGGCGTGCCCGCCGAGCGCATCCAGCGCATGGGAATGGAGGACAACTTCTGGTCCATGGGCGTGCCCGGTCCCTGCGGCCCATGCTCCGAGATCTACTACGACCGCGGCCCCGAGCACGGCAAAGAGGGCGGTCCCATCGCCGACGACACGCGCTATTTGGAGATCTGGAACCTCGTGTTCATGGAGTCGATCCGCGGCGAGGGCGACAAGAAGGGCTTCGAGATCATCGGCGAGCTGCCGAAGAAGAACATCGACACCGGCATGGGCGTCGAGCGCGTCGCCTGCATCCTGCAGGGCGTGGACAACGTCTACGAGACGGACCTGCTGCGCCCAGTGATCGACGCCGCGATCGAGCTCACCGGCGCGCGCTACAACGCGGGCAACACGCGTGACGACGTCCGCTTCCGCGTCATCGCCGACCACTCGCGCACCGCGATGATGATCATCCTGGACGGAGTCACCCCATCCAACGAGGGGCGCGGCTACATTCTGCGCCGCCTGCTGCGCCGCATCGTGCGCTCAGCGCGCCTGCTCGGCGCCACCGCGCCGGTGCTGGAGCCGTTCATGAACACGATCATGGACACCATGACCCCGTCGTTCCCCGAGATCGCCGACAACCGGGAGCGCATCGTGCGCGTCGCCGTGGCCGAGGAGCGCGCGTTTATGAAGACGCTGGAGTCCGGCACGCACCGCTTCGAGGAGGCCGCGGCATCGGTGAAGGCTGCCGGGGCCGGCACGCTGCCGGGAGCCCAAGCCTTCGAGCTGCACGACACCTACGGCTTCCCCATCGACTTGACGCTGGAGATGGCGCGCGAGTCCGGTCTCGAGGTGGACATGGACGAGTTCAACCGGGAGATGGCGCTGCAGCGCGAGCGCGCCAAGGCCGACAACAAGGCGAAGAAGCAGGGCAACCTCGATGAGTCGCTGTACCGCGAGTGGGTTGATTCCCACCCGACCGAGTTCGTCGGCTTCAGCGAGCTGGCCCACGACGGCACCGTCATCGGCCTCGTGCGCGACGGCGAGAAGGTCACCGAGGTCTCCCAGGGCGATGAGGTCGAGGTCATTCTCGACGTCACCCCGATGTACGCCGAGTCGGGCGGGCAGATGGGTGATCGTGGCCGCATCGTCGTCGGCGATACCGTGCTCAACGTCACCGACGTGCAGAAGGTGGGCAAGAAGCTGTGGATCCACAAGGCCACCGTGCAAAACGGCGGACTTGACCTGGGCCAGGGCGTGACCACCGAGGTGGATAGCTCGTGGCGCCACGGCGCGCGCCAGGCGCACACCGCCACCCACCTCATCCACGCGGCGCTGCGCCAGGTGCTCGGCCCCACCGCGGTGCAGGCCGGATCCCTGAACAAGCCGGGTTACCTGCGCTTTGACTTTAACTACACCGAGCAGCTCAGCGACGAGCAGCTGCGCGAGATCGCGACGATCACCAACCAGGCGGTCGACGCCGACTTCGCTGTCAACACCATTGAAACCTCGCTCGAGGAAGCCAAGGCGATGGGTGCGATGGCGTTGTTCGGTGAGAACTACGGCGATGTCGTGCGCGTCGTAGAAATTGGCGGGCCGTTCTCCATCGAACTGTGCGGCGGCACGCACGTCGATCACTCTTCCCAGATCGGGCCCGTGGCGGTTCTGGGCGAATCCTCTGTTGGTTCCGGGGCGCGACGCATTGAGGCGTACTCGGGCTTGGAATCCTTCCGTTACTTCTCCCGCGAGGCCGCCTTGGCATCGGGTCTGGCAGCAGAGCTGAAAACGCCGACCGAGCAGCTGCCGGACCGCATCGCGCAGCTGACCGATCGCCTGCGCGCCGCGGAGAAGGAGCTCGCGGCGATGCGCCGACAGCAGCTCTCCAGCCACACCGCGCAGTACGTCGAGCAGGCGCAGCAGGTCGCGAAGTTCTCGCTGGTGTCGGTCAAGCTCCCCGACGGGCTCGGCGCCGGTGACCTGCGCACCATGGCGTCCGACGTGCGCGAGCGCCTCGGCGCGCGCCCTGGTGTGGTCGTGCTCGCCTCCAGTGTTGACGGCAAGGTGCCCTTCGCCGTGGCAGTTACAAAGCCCGCGGTCGAAGCAGGTGTCAAGGCCGGTGACCTGGTCAAGCTCATCGGCGGCTACGTTGACGGCAAGGGCGGCGGCAAGCCGGATCTGGCGCAGGGCTCGGGCTCGAATCCGGAAGGGCTTTCGGCCGGCTTCAGCGCAGTTAGGGATCACCTGGCACAGGCTTGAGTTCTCGTACCGTAAGATAACAAATCGGACACGTTACTATCACGAGCGAGGACAGGCTATGAAGGTGCTCCCCGACACACCAGGGGTGGATGACCCGGGCAACGGCCGACGCATCGGGCTCGATGTCGGGACCGTTCGCATCGGTGTCGCCGTCTCCGACCGCGACGCACGCCTGGCTATGCCCGTTGAAACCGTGGACCGTGTGACTAATTTCGGAGATGACGACGGGGCGGACGTCGACCGCCTCGTTGAGCTGATTGGTTTTTACGGGGCCGTCGAGGTCGTCGTCGGTCTGCCCCGTGACCTCAAGGGCAACGGTTCGAAAAGCGTCAAGCACGCCGAAGACATTGCGGCGCGCCTTCGCGCACGTTGCGGCGTCCCGGTGAGGATGGGCGACGAGCGCCTCACCACTGTGGCCGCCACGCACGCGCTTCGCGCGTCCGGGGTCAGCGCGAAAGCGGGCCGCAAGGTGATCGACCAAGCTGCGGCGGTGGAGATCTTGCAATCGTGGCTCGATGGCCGACTAACTACTCTCAAGGAGACTCACCCATGACAACTGGACGAATCGCCCGGCAGCGCACCCTCGGCGTAGCCGTCATCGTCGCATCCATTTTGCTCATCGTGGGCCTTATCGCGTGGATCGGCCTGGCGCGCTCGGCCGGCGGCGGGGACTTCCAGGGCGAAGGAACCGGTGAAGAGCAGGTCGTGGAGATCGCCGAGGGATCGAGTGTGTCCGCGCTCGGGCCCCAGCTGGAGGAGAAGGGGGTTGTGAAGTCGAACTCCGCGTTCCAATCCGCGGCGATGGCGCACCCGGAGTCCCACAACATCCAGCCCGGTTTCTACCGCCTGCAGTCGGGCATGAGCGCTGAGGCAGCAGTAGCCGCCCTGCTCGACCCGGCGAACAGGATCACACCACTGCAGGTCAACGGCGGGGCGACGCTGATGGACATCAACGTCGTCGGCGGGCAAACCCGCCAGGGGATCTACTCGCAGATCCAGCAGGTTTCGTGCGGGGACACTCCGACGCAGGACTGTGTGACCGTCGAGAAGCTCCAGCAGGTCGCGGCGAACACGAACCCCGCTGACCTCGGTGTGCCTGAGTGGGCCGTCGAAACAGTCACCGCGCGCGCCGGTGACCCGAAGCGCCTCGAGGGTCTGGTCGCCCCTGGAGAGTACATCATCGATCCGGGCGCCGACGCCGAGACAATCCTCACCGACCTGATTTCCCGCTCGGCGGACCTGTACGACTCCACCGACATCGTCTCTCGCGCGGAGTCGATTGGCCTGACCCCCTACGAGCTGCTTATTGCGGCGTCGTTGGTCGAGCGTGAGGCTCCGGCGGGCGAGTTTGACAAGGTCGCGCGCGTGATCCTCAATCGGCTGGCAGCGCCGATGCGTCTGGAGTTCGACTCCACCGTCAATTACGACCTGCCCACGGTCGAGGTCGCCACGGGCGATTCGGCGCGCCAGCGCGTCACCCCGTGGAACACCTACGCGATGGACGGCCTGCCGGAGACCCCGATCGCTTCGCCCTCGCTGGAGGCGATCACCGCGATGGAGAACCCCGCCGAGGGCAACTGGCTGTTCTTCGTCACCATCGACTCCGACGGCACGACGGTGTTCAACGACACCTTCGAGCAGCACCTCGAGGACACGCAGCGCGCGTATGAGTCCGGCATTTTGGATTCGCAGCGCTAATGGACGTCAACCATCGCGCGGCCGTGCTCGGCTCGCCGATCGAGCACTCGCTGTCGCCGGTTCTGCACAACGCCGGCTATGCCGCGGCGGGTCTTGATGATTGGCAGTACTCGCGCATTGAATGCACAGCCGATGAGCTGCCGGCCATCGTCGGTGGTGCGGACGAGTCGTTTCGCGGCTTCTCGGTGACGATGCCGGCGAAGTTCGCCGCTCTCGAGTTCGCCACCGAGGCCACGCAGCGCGCAGCGGCGATCGGCTCGGCCAACACGCTCACGCGTATCGACGGTGGGTGGCGCGCGGACAACACCGACTGCGAGGGCATCGTTGGTGCGCTTTCCGCCCTGCTTGGCGATGCCCCGATTGCCTCCTCGCTGGTCATCGGCGCCGGCGGGACGGCGCGCCCGGCGCTGTGGGCGCTCGGTGAACGGGGAGTGCGGCACCTGACGGTGCTCAACCGCAGCGACCGCAGCGCCGAGGTGCGCCCGTTGGTCAGGGACGCTGAGGTGCGCTTCGCCTCCTTTGATGCGGACATCACCGCGCTCGCGGTCGAGGCGGACGTGATCGTCTCCACGGTCCCCGCGCACGTGTTGACGGACTACGCGGGGCGGCTCGCGCATGCGCCCGTGGTGGACGTGATTTACAAGCCGTGGCCCACGCCGCTGGCGACGGCCGCGGCGGCCAACGGGTACACGTCAGTGGGCGGGCTGGTCATGCTTGCCGAGCAGTCTTTCAGCCAGTTCGAGCAGTTCACCGGCGTTGCCGCGCCGCGTGAGGCGATGCGCGAGGCACTTTTCCACCACGGGCGCTAGGCCGAGCGATGCTCTAGCGTTAGCCCCATGTTGTTGTGGGGGGCCGCGGCGCTGGGGTGGAGCGTGGCGTTGGCGTATTTCGATCATACGAGGCTGCGCCTGCCGGATTGGCTGACGCTGCCGGGTGTGATTGTTGCCTTGGGCGCGTGCTGGGTGAACCCGTGCGCGCTGTGGGGTTTGCTCTGGCCGTCTGCGTACCTCGTTGCCGGGCCCGGCGTGGGTGGAGGGGATGTGAAACTGGCGGTCCCGCTGGGCGTGGCCTGCGCACTGCTCGCGGGTGTCGGCGCAGTGCTCGCCGCGCTCCTGGCCGCGAGCCTGTTTACGCTGGTCGCGGCGGGTATAACGCGCAGGCGCCGCCTCGCTCACGGGCCGTCGATGCTCGCGGCGGCCTGGCTGGTAGGCCTATATGCGCTGGCGCAAGGCGACCTGTGACACAATGTTGCGCATGCTTCGTTGGACCACAGCTGGGGAATCCCATGGCCAGGCGCTTGTCGCCATGATCGAGAACATGCCTGCCGGCGTGCCCGTGACCAAGGAGGAGATCGGCCATCAGCTCGCGCGCCGCCGGCTTGGTTACGGCCGCGGGGCACGCATGAAGTTTGAAGCCGATGAGCTGACCCTTCTCACGGGTGTGGTGCACGGGCTGAGCATCGGCAGCCCGATCGCCATCCAGATCGGCAACACCGAGTGGCCGAAGTGGACGACGATTATGTCCCCGGAGCCGGTGGACATGGATGACCCCGAAGTGGCCAAAGCGATGAGCTCGGGCCGCGGTGCGCAGCTGACCAGGCCGCGTCCCGGCCACGCGGACTTCGCAGGCATGGTTAAGTACCGCCACGCGCACGCGCGTCCGATCCTCGAGCGCTCCTCGGCGCGGGAGACGGCGGCGCGCGTCGCCGCGGGTGCCGTCGCGCGCTCGTTCCTGCGCGAGGTCCTCGGCGTGGGAATCGTCTCCCACGTCATCTCCATCGGGGAGTCCGCGCCGTACACCGGACCCGCGCCCACGCCCGCCGACATTGAGGCCGTCGACGCCTCGCCCGTGCGCGCATTCGACAAGGCCGCCGAGGAAGACATGGTGGCGCGCATTGAGGCGGCGAAGAAGGACGGCGACACCCTCGGCGGCATCGTGGAGGTCGCCGTCGACGGCCTGCCGATCGGCCTGGGTTCCCACATCTCGGGCGACGCGCGCTTAGACGCACAGCTCGCCGCGGCGCTGATGGGCATCCAGTCGGTCAAGGGCGTCGAGGTCGGCGACGGTTTCGAGGAGGCGCGCCGCCGGGGTTCCGTGGCCCACGACGAGATGGTCCGCGACGACGACGGGGTGCGCCGCCTGACAAACCGCGCCGGCGGGCTAGAAGGGGGCATGACCAACGGCGAGCAGCTGCGGGTGCGCGCTGCGATGAAGCCGATCTCCACGGTGCCGCGCGCTCTGCGCACCGTCGACATGGCGACCGGCGAGGCGGCGACGGGCATCCACCAGCGCTCCGATGTCTGCGCCGTACCCGCGGGGGGAGTTGTCGCCGAGGCGATGGTGGCGCTCGTGCTCGCGCGCGCTGTGACCGAGAAGTTCGGCGGCGACAGTCTTTCGGAGGTCAAAGCCAACGTTGTCTCGTACAATGACTATGTTTCGAAGCGTCTGGCTTTCCCGGGTATTGGAGGTTCGGATGAATGATCCGCAAAGCGCTGTAGCTGCGGCGGCTGCAGTGGTGCACTCGCGCCCGCGCGTGGTGTTGGTGGGGCCGCCGGGCGCCGGAAAGTCGACGATTGGGCGTCGTCTAGCGAGCGCTCTGAACTTGCCGCTGGTGGACTCCGACGAGCTGATCGAGCAGGGGGAGGGCAAGGCCTGCGGCGAGGTCTACCTCGAGCACGGCGAGAAGAGCTTCCGCGAGCTCGAGGCCGGTTACGTCGCCACAGCGCTCGCGACCGGCGGGGTGGTCAGCCTCGGCGGGGGAGCAGTGCTTAACGACGCCACCCGCACGCTGCTGAAGGCCCACACTGTGGTGTGGATCGATGTCAGCGCGGAAGAAGGGATCCGCCGCACCGCCAACGAGACATCGCGCCCGGTGCTGAACGCGGCCGACCCGGCGCAGCACTACCGGGACCTGCTGGCCTCGCGCGAGCACCTGTACCGTCAGGTCGCCAGCCACCGAGTGCGCACAGACGATCGGCCGCCGCAGCGCGTGGTGGCCGAGGTATTGGGAATCATCGATTCCCTGTGAAGGAGCAGAAAACATGGCAGTAGTCGAGGTCAACGGGCCTTCCCCGTACAAGGTTCACATCGGCCATAGCAACCTCGCCGGGGTCGCCGAGCGCGTGGGTGCGATCGGCGCGCGCAAAGTGCTCATCGTCCACCAGGTGCCGCTGGCGGCCGTGGCGCGCGAGATCTGCCGGGCTGTGGAGTCCGCCAACGTCGAGTGCATCCTGGCGCCCGTGCCGGATGCCGAAGACGGCAAAACCATGGAGGTTCTTTCCGGGCTGTGGGCACTGTTGGGGGAGAAGAAGTTTTCGCGCCAGGACGTCGTTGTCGGCGTCGGCGGCGGCGCCGCGACCGATCTGGCCGGTTTCGTGGCGGCGACGTGGATGCGCGGGATCAAGGTCATTCAGGTGCCTACGTCGCTGCTCGGCATGGTCGACGCCGCCGTCGGGGGCAAGACCGGGATCAACACCGCTGCGGGCAAGAACCTCGTGGGCAGCTTCCACGAGCCGGACTCGGTGTTTATCGACCTTGAGCGGCTCATCACGCTGCCGGAAGAGGAGCTCATCTCCGGCTCGGCGGAGCTGATTAAGACCGGGTTTATCGCGGATCCGCGGATCCTGGAGCTGTACATGGACGACCCCCAGGCCCACTACGCGGAGCTGGTGGAGCGCTCGGTGGCCGTCAAGGCGTCCGTGGTCAGCCAGGACCTGAAGGAATCGGGCCTGCGCGAGATACTCAATTACGGCCACACCCTCGGCCACGCGATTGAGCTGCGCGAAAACTACACGTGGCGCCACGGCAACGCCGTGGCCGTCGGAATGATGTTCGTCGCCCACCTCGCGCGCAACAGGGGGCTGATCGGCGACGACATCGTGGAGATGCACCGAAACATCCTCGAACGCATCTGCTTGCCCACAACCTACGAGGCGGGCGCGTTCGACGAACTGTATGAGGCGATGACGCGCGATAAGAAGAACCGCGACGGCCGGGTGCGCTTCGTCGTGCTCGATTCTCTGGGTTCGTGCACCCGAATCGAGGATTCAACCGTCGAGGAGATGCGCGAAGCGTATTCTGCTATCTCATGAAGGTTTTAGTGCTCAACGGGCCCAACCTGAATCGGTTGGGCAAGCGCCAGCCGGACGTGTACGGCTCCGAGACACTTGAGGACGTCGTGACGCGGCTTGGCCGCACCGCCGCCGAGCGCGGCGTGGAGCTAGAGTGCCGCCAGAGCAACCACGAGGGTGCGCTCATCGACTGGGTGCACGAGGCCGCTGACGGCGGCTGGCCGGTCATTATCAACCCGGGGGGCTTGACGCACACCTCGGTTGCGCTTCGCGACGCGCTGGCCGAGGTCGCCGACGGCGCGGGCTTCATCGAAGTCCATATCTCGAACGTCCACTCCCGCGAGGAGTTCCGCCACCACTCGTACCTCTCGCCGCTCGCCATCGGGGTGATCGCGGGGTTGGGCACGACCGGTTACGATCTCGCGCTCGATTACCTTGTCAGGAGGAACCATGCCGCTTGCTGATACCCGCTTCGCCACCCGCCGCCGAAAACTGGCGAGTATGCTCGCCGCGCAGCGTGTCGACGTGATGCTGGTGACCAACCTGGTCAACGTTCGCTACCTCGCGGGTTTTTCCGGCTCCAACGCCGCGCTGAAGATTTCCAAGGACCTCTCAGCTGAGATCTCCACCGACGGTCGCTACACCACCCAGGTCGCGGCCGAGGTCCCGGACATCGAGGCGACGATCACCCGCCACTGCGCCGAGGCGCTGCTGTCCGGTGTGCCGGAGGGCCGCCGCGTGGGGTTCGAGGCGGACTACGTCTCCGTCGCCATGCTCGATCGTCTCACCAAGGCGTGCCCCGAGGGCGTGACACTCGTGCCCGTGCGCGGGGTGATCGAACAGATCAGGCTGATCAAGGACGGAGTCGAGTTGCGCGGTCTGACCGAGGCCGCGCAGCTCGCGGCTCAGGCGCTGACGGGTCTCGTCGAGTCCGGTGAACTCGCCGCCGGTCGCACCGAGCGCGACATCGCCGCCGACCTCGAGTACCGCATGCGCCTGCTCGGCGCCGAGCGGCCCAGTTTCGACACGATTGTCGCCTCCGGGCCGAACTCCGCCATGCCGCACTACAGCGCCGGCGAGCGCACGCTTGCCGACGGCGACCTGGTCACCATCGACTTCGGAATGCACCGTCACGGGTTCAACTCGGACATGACGCGCACCTTCGTCGTCGGCCACGCCACAGACTTCGCCCGCGAAATCTACGACATCGTGCTGCGCGCCCAGCTCGCCGGCATCAATGCGGCGACTCCGGGAACGGCGCTTGTCGACGTCGACAAGGCGGCGCGCGAGATCATCGAGGACGCGGGTTACGGCGACTACTTCACCCACTCCACCGGCCACGGCATCGGTCTAGAGGTCCACGAGGCTCCCGCCGCCGCGCCGACCGGCAAGGGCGTGCTGGAGGAGAACATGCTGCTGACCATCGAGCCCGGCATCTACGTCCCCGGCAAGGGCGGGGTACGCATCGAGGACACGCTGATCATCACCTCCGGCGCGCCGCAAGTCATTACCGAGTGGGACAAGGCGCTGACCATTGTTTAAGTCCCCCGCCGGTGGTGTAGCATTGTCGTGTTTGCATACCACTCCCGACCACTAGGAAAGGCACGTCACGTGGCAACTACCGCCGATTTCAAAAACGGTCTTGTGCTCAAGGTTGATAACAAGCTGCAGCAGATCATTGAGTTCCAGCACGTCAAGCCGGGCAAGGGCCCCGCATTCGTGCGCACCAAGCTCAAGGATGTCGTCTCCGGCAAGACCGTGGACAAGACCTGGAACGCCGGCGTGAAGGTGGAGACCGCGACGGTGGACCGCCGCGACATGACGTACCTGTACAACGACGGCACCAGCTACGTTGTCATGGACGACAAGACCTACGAGCAGTACGAGCTGCCGGAGGACAAGTTCGGCGAGGCGTCGCGCTTCCTGCTGGAGAACATGCGCGTGCAGGTGTCCTTCCACGAGGGCGAGGCACTGTTCGCGGAGCTGCCGATCTCGGTCGACCTGAAGATCGAGCACACCGAGCCGGGCCTGCAGGGCGACCGCTCCACGGGCGGCACCAAGCCCGCGACGCTGGAAACCGGTGCGGAGATCCAGGTCCCGCTGTTTTTGGAGACCGGCAACGTGGTCAAGGTGGATACGCGCACGGGCGAGTACCTCTCGCGCGTGAACCAGTAATGACTGATTACAAGCGCCGCGGCGCGCGGTACCGGGCGCGCCGCCGAGCCGTGGATATCCTCTTCGAGGCCGAGACGCGCGACATCGACCCCGTCGCGGTGGTCGAGGACCGCATCGAGCTGGCCCAGGACCCGCAGAACGCGGTCGCGCCGATTGCGGAGTACACCCGCGAGATCATCACCGGGGTTGCCGAAAAGCTTGACGACATCGACGACGCCGTCGAGCAGTTCCTCTCCCAGGATTGGGAGTTGGGTCGCCTGCCGGCCGTTGACAGGCAGATTCTGCGTGTCGCCGCCTGGGAGATCCTCTTCAACGACGACGTCGCCGCCCCAATCGCGATCTCCAACGCGCTGGGGATGGCGGAGGAGTACGCGGGCCACGCGGCACCGCCGTACATCCATGCCGTGCTCGACGACGTCGTCAAGACGCTCCCCGTGCCCGAGTCCGCACCGCCCGCCGAGCAGTCGCCTGAGCGCAGCGACGTGCTCGGCGAGATCGTCGCCGAGGCGCCGATTGCCGAGCCCCGCGCGCTGGACATCGAGCGCGACGAACCGCACAAGGCTTAAGTAAGGACAAACCATGGCCAGGATTTCTGTAGAGGAAGCGCAGCAATTCCGCGTCGATGAGAACTTCCAGCTTGCCGACGTCGACCCGACCGCGACCCCGGGGCTCGACAGCGATAAGAAGGTGGACAAGGCTTTCGATACCTTCGACGACGAGCTCGAAGACCTGCAAGAGATGCTCTTCGCCAACGCCCGCGCGGGCAACAGCGATGCGGGCAGCGTCCTTTTGATCCTGCAGGGCATGGACACCTCGGGCAAGGGCGGGCTGATCAAGCACGTTGTGGGTTCCACGATGGACCTGCAAGGCGTGCGCGTCCACGCGTTCGGCCCGCCGACCGAGGAGGAGCGCGCCCACGATTTCCTGTGGCGCTTCGAGCCGCACGTGCCGGAGCCTGGCATGGTGGCGGTGTTTGACCGCTCCCACTACGAGGACGTGCTGGTGCAGCGCGTGAAGCAGATGGCACCGCCGGAGGAGATTGAGCGCCGCTACGGCGCGATCGTCGAGTGGGAGAGCGAGCTGGCCGCGCGCGGCGTGGAGATCATCAAGGTCATGCCGCACATTTCGCGCGAGTTCCAGGAGGAGAACCTGCGCGAGCGCATCCTAAATGAGGAGAAGCACTGGAAGTACAACCCAGGCGACATCGATGATCGCCGCCTGTGGTCGCAGTACATGGCCGCCTACCAGATCGCGCTGACCCGCACCTCCACCGACGCAGCGCCCTGGTACTGCATCCCGTCCGACAACAAGGACTACTGCCGCACCGTGGTCAAGACCCTGATGTACGACGCGCTGAAATCGCTTGGCCTGTCGTGGCCGGAGGCCGATTTCGACCCCGAGGTGGAGCTGGAGAGGCTCGCGCATTCCTAGGGGTCGCGGTCTCGGGTCCGCTAAAGTTCTCGGTGATGGAAACGCGCCGCGAAGAAGAGGTCTGAATGTCGCAGGAGACGGTATCGCGGCGGCCTGTAGCGTGGCTTCTGATTATTGCGGTGTGGGTGGTAACTCCGTATAACAGCCCCCACAATCCCAATCTGTCGTGGTATCTGTACGTGGTCCTTCTTGCAGTCACCGTGGTGTACGGCCTAGCAACCGCAGTGAGCAGACGCGACTGGCTTCTCTACCCCGCGCTCATTCTCACACTGTTCGCGTGGCCGATTATGACCTTTGCCGTTTTTCTTTACTTTGCCTAGGGCGAAAAGGGTTAGTGACTGCGCAGGTCAAGCGATCTTGATCGATTCAAGAAGAAAAACCCCATTTGACTAGGACAGATGCGCTCGGCCACTATGTTGGGGTGATAAATACTCGAAAACTTTTTGCCGCTCTCGTTACCGTTTCTGCAGCCGCCGTTTTGGCGTCGTGCTCGTCCACCGGTGGTGCGCCGGAGAGCTCCGCTGGCGGTGAAACAGCCGGCGGCGTGGATACCCCTCGCTACGTTGTCGCGATGGTCTCCCACGGCGCCCCCGGCGACACGTTCTGGGACCTCGTGCGCAAGGGCGCGGAGGATGCGGCGGCGAAGGACAACATCGAGCTGCGCTACTCCTCCGACCCGCAGGCGCCCAACCAGGCGAACCTGGTGCAGTCTGCGATCGACGCCGGCGTGGACGGCATCGCCGTGACCCTGCCCAACGCCGAGGCCATCGGCCCGGCCGCGCAGCGCGCCGTCGAGGCGGGCATTCCCACCGTCGGGCTCAACGCCGGCATGAACGAGTACGCGGACTACGGGCTGAGCGGTTTCTTCGGCCAGGACGAGTCGGTCGCCGGCACCGCCGCGGGTGAGCGCCTGAAGGACGAGGGCGCGAAAAACGTATTGTGCGTCATCCACGAGCAGGGCAACTCTTCGCAGGAGGCGCGCTGCGCCGGTGTGCAGGAGGGACTCGGCGACTTCGGGACAGTGGAGTTGCTCTACGTCAACGGCCAGGACCTCGTCTCGGCGCAGGCCACGATGCAGTCCAAGCTTGCGCAGGACCCCACGATTGATACTGTCTTCGGCCTCCAGGCCCCGGTGGCGATGCGCGCGATTGACGCAGTGAAAGCCGCTGGCTCGGACGCGGAAATCGCGACCTTCGACACAAACGCCGAGCTTGTCGACGCTATCTCAGACGGGCGCATTAAGTGGGCCGTCGATCAGCAGCCCTACCTGCAGGGCTACCTCGCCGTGGACTCGCTCTGGCTGGCCAAGCGTAACGGCGGCACCATCGGCGGAGGCCAGCCCGTCTACACCGGGCCCAGCTTCGTCGATGCGAGCAACGTGGACAAGATTGCGGAGGCCGCGAAGGCTGGCATGCGATGAGTACCGCAACCACGGCTGCCTCTGCCTCTGACGAGGACAGACTCCGGCGCCACTCCGGCGTCAGTGCCCTGATCCGCCGCCCCGAGCTGGCCAGCTTGCTGGGCCTGGCGTTGGTGTTCGCGCTGTTCATGTTCGTCGCACCCGCGTTTCGCTCACTCGACGCGGTAGCCACGATCCTGTACGCCAGCTCCACGCTCGGCATTGTTGCGCTGGCCGTCGGCCTGCTGATGATCGGCGACGAGTTCGACCTGTCCAGCGGCGTGGCGGTGACCACCGCGGCGCTGGCGGCGACGATGCTCAACTACAACCTGCACCTCAACGTGTGGGTCGGCGCGGTCATTGCGCTGGGCATCTCGCTGGCCATCGGTGCTCTCAACGGCGTGCTTGTCACGCGCACGGGCATCCCCAGCTTCCTGATCACCCTCGCTGCGTTCCTCATGCTCCAGGGCCTGAACCTGGCGGTGACCAAGCTGGTGACCGGCCAGGTTGCCACCCCGAGCATTTCCAACATGGCGGGTTTTGATTCGGCTCGGGCGGTGTTCGCTAGCTCCTTTTCCATCGGTGGGGTGAGCATCCGCATCACCGTCGTGTGGTGGCTGCTGTTCGTCGCTATCGCGTCGTTCGTACTGTTTAGGACGACGTTTGGCAACTGGATCTTCGCGGTCGGCGGCAACCAGGAGGCCGCGCGCGCCTCCGGTGTGCCTGTTGCGAGGGTGAAGATCATCCTGTTCATGACGGTCGCTTTCGCCGCGTGGTTCGTCGGCATGCACACCCTGTTCGCCTTCGACTCCATCCAGGCGGGCCAGGGCGTGGGCAACGAGTTTCTCTACATCATCGCGGCGGTCATCGGTGGCTGTTCGATGAACGGCGGCCGCGGTACCGCAATCGGCACTGCTATCGGCGCGCTCATCTTCGGCCTGACTAACCAGGGCATTGTTTACGCTGGGTGGAACCCGGACTGGTTCAAGTTCTTCCTCGGCGCGATGCTGTTGTTCGCGGTGTTCACCAACACCGCCTTCGCTCGGTACACGGATTCGAGGTAGGTAAGACATGGCGATTATCCAGCTCGAGGACGTGACCAAGTCCTACGGAGCCTTTGATGCCCTGCGCGGGGTCAACCTCGAAATTGATCAGGGCGAAGTGTTGTGCGTGCTCGGTGACAACGGAGCGGGCAAATCGACTCTCATCAAGATTCTTTCTGGGCTGCATCAACCCACCTCGGGCCAGATGCTTCTCGACGGCACCCCCACCACGTTTTCCTCCCCGCGCGACGCAATCAACCACGGCATCGCGACCGTGTACCAGAACCTCGCGATCGTCGACAGCTTGAGCGTGTGGCGCAACTTCTTCCTCGGCAACGAGAACAGCGGCATGCTTGGCACCTTGAAGCAGGACGAGATGCGCGCGCGTTGCGACGACGCCCTGCGCGAGATGGGCATCAACATTCCCGACGTCGACGTCGAGGCCGGCAACCTCTCGGGCGGCCAGCGCCAGGTCCTCGCCATCGCCCGCGCGATCCACTTCGGCGCCCGCGTTGTCATCCTCGACGAGCCGACGGCCGCGCTGGGGGTGAAGCAGTCGGGCATGGTGCTGCGCTTTGTCGCCGCGGCCCGCGAGCGCGGGGTGGCGGTGGTGCTGGTGACCCACAATCCGCACCACGCCTACCTGGTGGGCGACCGCTTCACCATTTTGAAGCTGGGGCGCCAGGAGCTTAACGCCGAGCGCGCCGACATCACACTCGAGGAGCTCACCGCGCAGATGGCCGGCGGTGAAGAGCTCGCTGCATTAAGCCACGAGCTGGAGCGGTAGGGCTGTAGCCGCTGCCGCGTTTGAGGTGGCTGCGGGGTCTGGGCGAGTCCGCATTGCGGACTCTGAACGTATTGCTCTGAACCCGGGGACTCCGCATGGCGGACTCTGCGGGTCGCGCTTCAAGTCGTGGGGACTCCGCATTGCGGATTGTAAACGCCGCGCTCCAAACCGGGGGGGGCTCCGCATTGCGGACTTGGCGGGCGAGTTTAGGGTGAAGCCTGGCTGGTAGTGAGTCCGCATTGCGGACTGAGTGGGCCGACTTGGGGCGTGACTTGGTTTGCGGCGACTCCGCATGGCGGACTCTGCGGGTCGCGCTTCAAGTCGTGGGGACTCCGCATTGCGGACTGTAAACGCCGCGCTCCAAACCTGGCGCCCCCACATCGCGGACACCCCAGCGCGCGACAGTACCGCCCACGCACCAACCTCCACACGATCCATCAGGCCTGGTCCACCAGTGATTCCCGCCCGAGCTCGTGTGCGAGCGCGGTCTCGAGCGTGGGGTAGCGAAAGTCGGCCCCGGCCTCCGTGGCGGCGCGGGGAACGACGCGCTGGCTTGCCAGCGCCAGCTCGTCGGCACCCTCGCGCCCGAGCAAGACGGCGGGCCCGAACTTCGGGATTGACACTATGTCGGGACGGCGCAGAATGTCGGTGAGAGTGGCGGAGAACTCGGCGTTGGTGACCGGGTGCGGCGCGGTGGCGTTGACGGGGCCGCTTAAGCGGGCGTCGATAAGCGAGCGCACGTAGATGTCGGTGAGGTCGTCGAGCGCAATCCAGCTCATCCAGTTTTCGCCCTGGCCGAAGCGGGCGCCGGCGCCGGTGGAGGCGGACAGCCGCATCACGGGGAGGAGCCCGCCCGCGCCGGAGAGTGCCAGGCCGGTGCGGATGTTGACGGTGCGGAGGCCGTCGACACGCGAGGCCCGTTCCCACTGCTCGCACACCTCGGCGAGGAAGCCGGTGCCGCGCGGAGCACTCTCGTCGTGCTCGTAACCCCCGGCGTCCGAGCCGTAGTAGCCCACGGCGGAGGCGCTCACGAACGTGCTGACCCCGCTGTCCGCGGCCAGCCGCGCCAGCTTCTCCGTCGGCCCGACTCGGGATTCGAGGATCGCGCGCTTCTTCTTCTCCGTAAAGCGCCCCATGATTGACTCGCCGGCGAGGTGAATCACCGCGTCAACACCGGAAAGCAGGTTAGCCGCGGGCTTATCGACGTCCCAATGACGCGTCCCGGCACCCTCACCGCGGCTGCGTGACAGCGCAACCACCGTATGCCCCGCGGTACCCAGTTGCGCCGCCAACGCGGTGCCGACAAGGCCGCTGGCCCCTGTCATGGCGACGGTCAGCGGGGCGGTGTCGGGCAGGGTGGACAGGAACTTAAAGTCCGCGATGAGCTGATGCTGGCGGTAGGCCACCGCCTTTTCCAGCAGGAACCGGGGCACGCGGGTGTCAATGTCGTCAGTCACGGTCGTGGCGCCGTCCCCGGCGTCGGCGAAGCTGTGGGTGTGCACCCACTGCGTGGTGGTGCGTAATGGCTGGTTGACCACGGTGTCCTGGAACTGGGCACCCTCGCGGTAGCCGGTGTCAACGTGCTTGGCCACCCAGCGCTGGCGGGCTGGCAGGGCGAAGGTGGTGGTGCCGTCGGCAAGCGAGCGAGCCTGCTCGATAGGTCGCATGGGCAAAAACGGGGGAGTAAGCCGCACCACCGCACCGGGGCGCGTGTGCCACTGCCAGACTTGCTCGCGTAGTGCGGGGACGTGGTGGGAAGCGTTCAAGCTCATAAGGGGCCTCGGATCGAGCGTCGGGTGACAAGGGTGTGTGCACACCAACGTAGACACTTCCGGGCCGCTGCAGCAGGGCCGACGCCGTGACTAGCAACGAACCGCGGTGGTACTGGTAGCATTGCGACAGGTCTCGGAAGACTTACAACCTAAAGTTCGGCATCCTTTAAATTCCGCACAGAGAGGCGGGGAAGGAGGTCCGGTGAGCGAGAAAGATTCGCGCGCGGCGACGGAGCTGTTAAACGCTTCCGACGTGGCGCGCACGATCGCACGCATTGCGCACCAGATCATCGAGAAAAACGCCATTGGCGCGGACACGTCCAACGTTATGCTGCTCGGCATCCCATCCGGGGGCGTCCCGCTGGCCGAGCGTATCGCGGCAGCCGTCGAGGAATTTTCCGGCACCACCATTCCGGTGGGTAGCCTAGACGTCACGCTGTACCGCGACGACCTGCGCAACCGCCCGCACCGCGCGCTGCTGCCGACGTCCATTCCGGGCGAAATCAACGGAGGCGTCGTCATCCTTGTCGATGACGTCTTGTTCTCCGGCCGCACAATCCGCGCCGCACTCGACGCCATCGCCGACAACGGCCGCCCGGCGGCGATCCAGCTCGCTGTGCTGGTCGATCGCGGACATAGAGAGCTGCCGATTCGCGCGGACTACGTGGGCAAGAACATTCCGACGGCGAGAAGCGAGGACGTGCGCGTCACGCTGACCCCAATCGACGCCTCCGACGCGGTGACTCTGAGCAGGGAGGAAAAGCAGTGAAGCACCTCATTGACATCAAGGACCTCTCCCGCGACGAGATCGTCGGCATCATGGACGAGGCCGACCGCTTTAAAGAAGCCCTGCACGGCCGCGAGATGAAAAAGCTGCCCACACTTCGCGGGCGCACGATTTTCACGCTCTTCTACGAAAACTCCACCCGCACGCGATCATCCTTCGAGACGGCGGGCAAGTGGATGAGCGCCGATGTAATCAACCTCTCGGCATCGTCCTCCTCGGTGAAGAAGGGCGAATCCCTCAAGGACACGGCACTGACCGTTGAGGCGGTGGGAGCGGACGCGATCATCATCCGCCACCCCGCCTCCGGTGCCCCGCACCTGCTGACCCAGTGGTTGCCGGCAACGTCCATCATCAACGCCGGCGACGGCCAGCACCAGCACCCCACGCAGGCGCTTCTCGACGCCGTGACGATGCGCCAACACATCGGCGACGTCAAAGGCCGCAAGGTGTTGGTCGTCGGCGACGTGCTGCACTCTCGCGTGGCGCGTTCGAACGTCGACCTGCTGTCGATCCTCGGCGCCGAGGTGGTGCTCGTCGCTCCGCCGACTCTGCTTCCCGCGGGCGTCGACACGTGGCCCGCCCGCGTGAGCAGCGACTTCGACGCCGAGCTTGCCGACGCCGACGTGGTGATGATGCTGCGCGTCCAGGCGGAGCGGATGAACGGCGGTTTTTTCCCGACGCCGCGCGAGTACGCGACCCTGTTCGGGCTCTCCGCGGCGCGCGCTGCGGCGATGAAAGACTCCGCGATCATCATGCACCCGGGCCCGATGCTGCGCGGGATGGAAATTAACTTCGGCGTCGCCGAGCGCGACAACGCCGTGGTTCTCGACCAGGTGACCAACGGCGTCTACACCCGCATGGCGGTGCTGTTTACGCTGCTGGCAGGAGAGGAAAACCTATGACGACACTCGCACTGTTAGACGCCCGACCCTACGGCGAGGACAAGGTCAACATCCTCATCGAAAACGGCGTGATCGCGCAGCTCGGCGCCGACGTGGACGTCAGCGCAGCCGATGCCACCTACGACTGCGCGGGCAAGGTTTTGCTGCCGGGGCTCGTCGACATGCACGTGCACCTGCGTGAGCCCGGGCGCGAGGACACTGAAACCATCGCGACCGGTTCGGACGCGGCGGCGCGCGGCGGGTTTACCGCAGTGTTCACCATGGCCAACACCAACCCCGTGATTGATCAGCCCTTCCTCGCCGACGCCGTGTGGGACAAGGGCCAAGCCCACGGCACCTGCGATGTATACCCGGTCGGGTCGATCACGCAGGGGCTTCGCGGCGAGCAGCTCACCGAAATCGGGCTGATGAGCCGCTCGCACGTGCGCATGTTCTCCGACGACGGCAAGTGCGTCAACGACCCGCAGCTGATGCGCCGCGCCATCGAGTACGCCAAGGCCTACGACGTGCTCCTCGCCCAGCACGCGGAGGACCACAGGATGACCGAGGGTGCCTGCGCTCACGAGGGTGAGACGGGCGCACGGCTCGGCCTGCGCGGCTGGCCGCGGGTGGCGGAAGAGTCCATCGTGGCACGCGACGCGATCATGACCCGCGACTACGGCGGGCGCCTGCACATCTGCCACGCCTCGACCGAAGGCACCGTCGAGCTTCTGCGCTGGGCCAAAGCCCAGGGCATCAACGTCACCGCCGAGGTCACCCCGCACCACCTGCTGATGACCGACGAGAAGCTTGAAACCTACGACGGAAACTTCCGCGTGAACCCGCCGCTGCGAGAGGTGCGCGACACGCACGCGCTGCGCGAGGCGCTTTTCGACGGCACCGTCGACGTCGTCGCCACCGACCACGCGCCGCACGGCAGCGAGGACAAGTGCGTGGAGTTCGAGCACGCCAAGCCCGGCATGCTCGGCTTGGAGACCTCGCTTGCCGTCATCTCCCAGGTCTTCGTCGAGCCCGGGCTGGCCGATTGGCGCTTCGTGGCCAAGGTGATGAGCGAGCGCCCTGCGCAGATCCTCAAACTCGCCGACCAGGGCAGGCCGATTGCGGTCGGCGAACCCGCCAACCTCGCGCTGGTCAACCCTTCGGCAGCGTGGACAGCCCGCGGGACGGAGATGGCCTCCAAGGCGTCCAACACCCCCTACGAGGGCATGGACTTCGCAGCGCGCGTCGAGCTGACGCTGCTGCGCGGCACCGTTACCCACTCGAGCATCGAGAGCAACTGAGAGCTAAGGACTTTTACCATGACAAACGAACGCATCCCAGCCGTCCTCGTGCTCGGCGACGGCCACATCTTCCGGGGTTACTCTTTCGGCGCATCCGGGGAGGTCTTCGGCGAGGCGGTCTTCACCACCGCGATGACCGGGTACCAGGAAACCATGACCGACCCGTCGTACCACCGCCAAATCGTGGTGATGACCGCCCCGCAGATCGGCAACACCGGGTGGAACGACGAGGACAACGAGTCGCACGGCAACCAAATCTGGGTCGCCGGCCTGGTCATCCGCGACCTGGCCAAGCGTGTTTCCAACTGGCGCGCCGAGCGCAGCCTGGAAGAGGAAATGACCTCGCAGTCCGTCGCGGGCATCTACGGGGTGGACACGCGCACCGTGGTGCGCCACCTGCGCATCTACGGTTCGATCGCCGCTGGAATCTTCACCGGCGATGCCGCGCGCGCGGACGTCGATACGCTCGTCGCGCGAGTTAACGAGCAGCCCTCGATGGCCGGCGCCGACCTCGCCGACGAGGTCTCCACCGACGAGCCCTACACCGTCGCCGCCAAGGGTGAGAAGCGCTACACCGTCGTCGCCTACGACATGGGCATCAAGTCCGCCACCCCGGGCCACTTCGCCGACCGCGGCATCGAGACCATCGTCGTGCCCGCCAACACCCCGTACCGCGACATCACCAAGTACAACCCCGACGGTGTTTTCATCTCCAACGGCCCGGGCGACCCCGCGACCGCCGACGCCATGGTGGAGGCCACCCGCGACGTCATCTCCGCCGGCGTGCCGCTGTTCGGCATCTGCTTCGGCAACCAGATCTTGGGGCGCGCGCTCGGGCTTTCCACCACCAAGATGAAGTTCGGCCACCGCGGCATCAACGTGCCGGTCAAAAACCACGTCACCGGCAAGATCGACATCACCAGCCAGAACCACGGCTTCGTGCTTGAGGCGCCGGTGGGTCCGGGGGAGAGCTTCGACACCGACTTCGGCCCCGCGCTGGTGACCCACACCTGTCTCAACGACGGCTCCGTCGAGGGCGTCGCCCTGGAAAGCGGCATGGCGTACTCGGTGCAGTACCACCCGGAATCCGCCGCAGGCCCCCACGACGCCAACCCGCTGTTTGACCAGTTCATCGATCTGATGGACAACCACAGCCCCAACAAGAAGTAACCAGGAGAGGAAAACTCACATGAAGAGAGAAGACATCAACCACGTCCTGGTTATCGGTTCCGGCCCGATCGTGATTGGGCAGGCCTGCGAGTTCGACTACTCCGGCACCCAGGCGTGCCGCGTGCTCAAGGACGAGGGCTTAAGGGTCACGCTAATCAACTCCAACCCGGCGACGATCATGACCGACCCGGAGTTCGCCGACCACACCTACGTCGAGCCGATCGAGCCGGAATACATTGACAAAATCCTCGCCCGCGAGGCGGAGCAGGGCCACCCCGTCGATGCGATCCTGGCCACCCTCGGCGGGCAGACGGCGCTCAACGCCGCGATCCAGCTCGACCGTCTTGGGATTTTGGCCAGGCACGGCGTCGAGCTCATCGGCGCGAACATCGACGCCATCGAGCGCGGCGAGGACCGCCAGAAGTTCAAAGACATCGTGGCCAAGATCGGCGGCGAGTCCGCGCGGTCACGCGTGTGCCACACCATGGACGAGGTGCACGACGCCGTCGCCGAGCTCGGCCTGCCGGTCGTGGTACGCCCGTCGTTTACCATGGGCGGGCTCGGTTCCGGCCTGGCGTTTACCATGGACGACCTTAACCGCATCGCCGGCGGCGGGCTCGAAGCCTCTCCGGAGGCCAACGTGCTTATCGAAGAATCCATCCTGGGCTGGAAGGAATTCGAGCTCGAGCTCATGCGTGACGGCGACGACAACGTCGTGGTGATCGCGTCGATCGAAAACGTCGACGCGCTCGGCGTGCACACCGGCGACTCCGTCACAGCCGCCCCGGCGCTGACCCTGACGGACCGCGAGTACCAGACCATGCGCGACCAGGGCATCGCGATCATCCGCGAGGTCGGCGTGGACACCGGCGGCTGCAACATCCAGTTCGCGGTCAACCCGATTGATGGTCGCATCATCACCATCGAGATGAACCCACGCGTGTCGCGCTCCTCGGCGCTGGCCTCGAAGGCGACCGGTTTTCCGATTGCGAAGATCGCCTCCAAGCTCGCGATTGGCTACACCCTCGACGAGATCACCAACGACATCACCGGTGTTACCCCGGCCGCGTTCGAGCCGACGCTGGATTACGTCATTGTGAAGATGCCGCGCTTCGCGTTTGAGAAGTTCCCGGGCGCGGACGAGACCCTCGGCACTTCCATGAAGGCCGTGGGCGAAGCAATGGGCATCGGGCGCAACTACATCCAGGGCCTGAACAAGGTGATGCGCTCGATGGAGGACAAGCCCAACGGCTTTTGGACCCGGCCGGACTCCTACTTCGCGCCCGGCCGCGAGACGGATGTCAATGCCGTGCTCGAGGACCTGCGCATCCCGACGGACAAGCGCATGTACGACGTCGAACTGGCGCTGCGCCTCGGCGCGAGCATCGAGCAGGTCCACGAGGCCTCCCACATCGACCCCTGGTTCCTCGCCGAGCTCGCCGCGCTCGTTGAGTTCCGCCAAGAGCTTATCGACGCCCCAGTGCTGGACAAGCAGCTGCTGCGCGAGGCGAAGGTCTACGGCCTGTCCGACGCCCAGATCGCCGCGCTGCGCCCCGAGCTGGCCGGCGAGGCCGGCGTTCGCTCGCTGCGCCTGTCGCTGGGCGTGCACCCGGTGTTCAAGACCGTCGACACCTGCGCTGGTGAGTTCGAGGCCCAGACCCCCTACCACTACTCGTCGTACGAGTACGACGAGGCTGCCGAGAGCGAGATTGCGGCCTCCGGCAAAGACAAGGTCATCATCTTGGGCTCCGGCCCGAACCGCATCGGCCAGGGCATCGAGTTTGACTACTCCTGCGTCCACGCGGCGCTGGAGCTGTCGCGCATCGGCTACGAGACCGTGATGGTCAACTGCAACCCGGAGACCGTCTCCACGGACTACGACACCGCAGATCGCCTCTACTTCGAGCCGCTGACCTTTGAAGACGTCATGGAGATCTACCGCGCCGAGTCGGCCTCCGGCAACGTCGCTGGCGTGATTGTCCAGCTCGGCGGCCAGACCCCGCTCGGTTTGGCGCAGCAGCTTGCCGACGCCGGCGTGCCGGTGGTGGGCACCTCACCCGAGGCCATCGACCTGGCCGAGGACCGCGGGGAGTTCGGCAAGGTCCTTGACGCCGCGGCTCTGCCGGCGCCGGCCTACGGCACGGCGACGTCGTTTGCCGAGGCCCGCGAGGTGGCCGACCGCATCGGTTACCCCGTGTTGGTGCGCCCCTCCTACGTCCTCGGCGGCCGCGGCATGGAGATCGTCTACGACGACGCGAGCCTGGAAGATTACATCAACCGCGCGACCGAGCTTTCGCCCGATCACCCGGTGCTGGTGGACCGCTTTCTCGACTCCGCCATCGAGATCGATGTGGACGTTCTGTGCGACGGCACCGAGGTCTACCTCGGCGGAGTGATGGAGCACATCGAGGAGGCGGGCATCCACTCGGGCGATTCCTCGTGCGCTCTGCCGCCGATGACGATTGGCCCGGAGGACATCGCGAAGGTGCGCCGCTCCGCCGAGGCGCTCGCCCACGGCATTGGCGTGAGGGGCCTGATGAACGTCCAGTTCGCGCTCAAGGACGACATCCTCTACGTCATCGAGGCCAACCCTCGCGCCTCGCGCACCGTGCCGTTCGTGTCCAAGGCCACGGGCGTTCACCTGGCCAAGGCGGCCTCGCGCATCATGATGGGCGCAACGATCGCCGAGCTCAAGGACGAGGGGATGCTGCCGACAGACTACGACGGCGGGGCGCTGCCGCTGGAGCACCCGATCGCGGTAAAGGAAGCGGTGCTGCCGTTTACCCGCTTCCGCACGCCCGCCGGCGAGGTGCTCGACACCATCCTCGGCCCGGAGATGAAGTCCACCGGCGAGGTCATGGGCCTGGCCCCGTCCTTCGGCGTGGCGTACGCGAAGGCGGAGGCCGCCGCGTTCGGCGAGCTGCCCACAGAGGGCACCGTGTTCGTCTCCGTGGCCAACCGCGACAAGCGCTCGTTGATCTTCCCCATCCAACGCCTGTCCACCATGGGCTTTACCATCGTCGCCACCGTCGGCACGGCATCGATGCTGCGCCGCAACGGCATCGACTGCGAGGTCGCGCTGAAGGCCTCCGAGGTCCGTGACGGGGCCGAGGGCGCCTCGATCGTCGAGCGCATCGCTGGCGGCGAGATCGACCTGATCCTGAACACCCCGGCGGGGTCCGCGGGAGCGCGCCACGACGGTTACGAGATCCGCGCCACCGCCGCAGCGAACAACGTCCCGCTGGTCACCACGGTCCAGGGTGTCGTCGCCGCAGTCCAGGGCATCGAGGCGATTCGCGACAACGAGGTCACCGTCATGAGCCTGCAGGAGCTCGACCACAACCCGGCAGGCGGGCAGTAAATGGGGTTCGGCGACAAGCTCCTCGACGCAGGCGAGCGCTTCGGGCGGCTCTGCGTCGGCATCGACCCCCACGCCGCGTTGCTTGAGCAGTGGGGGCTGGGCAATGACGCCGCGGGGTTGCGCGAGTTCAGCATGATCTGCGTGGAGGCTTTCGCCGGCCACGTCGCACTGGTTAAGCCGCAGGTGGCGTTTTTCGAGCGCTTCGGTTCCGCGGGTTACGCGGTGCTCGAGGAGGTGCTCCAGGCCCTGCGGGCGTCCGACAGTGTGGTCGTCGCAGACGCGAAACGTGGCGACATCGGCTCCACCATGGAGGGCTACGCCAACGCGTGGCTGGCCGCCGGTTCGCCACTGGAGGCAGACGCGGTGACGCTGACGCCCTACCTGGGCGTCGGTTCGTTGACCCCCGCGTTCGACCTCGCCCGGACGGGCGGCAAGGGCGTGTTCGTCATGGCCGCAAACTCCAACCCGGAGGCCGAGCAGTTCCAATCCCAGAGCGTCGGCGGGGTGAGCATCGCCCAGCAGATGGTCGACGCCTGTGGCGAGTTCAACCGCTCACACGTTCCGGGAGAGGTGGGACACGTTGGTGTCGTGGTGGGGGCGACCGTTGGTCACCCGCCTCGTCTCGACGGGCTCAACGCCGCCGTCCTCATGCCCGGAGTGGGCGCCCAGGGCGCCACGCTTGACGACGTCACCCGTGTTGCCGGCAGCGTGGCCCACCTGGTGTTCCCGAACGTGTCGCGCTCCGTACTCGCCGCCGGGCCCGATGTCTATGAGCTGCGCAAACGCGCGATCGAGCTGGTAAAACGCTAGAAAACGCGGGGCCGTATTCGGCGTGGGTGAAAAAGCCTGGTAGTTTAAGTGCGTCGTCGAGGTGACGTGGTAAAATACGCGCCTATGCAGCCACGTTTACCGTCGATAAGCTGGCCCGGTGTTACACTGAGCCGTGAATCAGCGAGTTGCACCGTTGGGATTTAATCCCGGCGGGTAAATATTCACGTGGCCCGCTAGCAAAAATTTTCACTACTACAAATGGAGGAATCCGTGGCCCTTCCCAAGTTGACCGATGAGCAGCGCAAGGAAGCACTCGCAAAGGCTGCCGAGGCACGCAAGCAGCGAGCAGAGCTCAAGGCCTCGCTCAAGCGCGGCGACACCAACCTCAAGGACGTCTTGGACAAGGCGGACTCCGACGAGATCATTGGCAAGACTAAGGTCTCCGCGCTTCTCGAGGCCATGCCGAAGGTGGGCAAGGTCAAGGCCCGCGAGATCATGGAGGAGCTCGAGATCGCTCAGACCCGTCGCCTCCGTGGCCTGGGCGAGCGCCAGCGTCGCGCCCTGCTGGAGCGCTTCGGCTTCTCTGAGGCGTAAAAAAGTGGCAGACGTGACGCCGCGGGGCAGGCTAGTCGTACTGGCCGGCCCCTCCGCAGTGGGGAAGTCCACGGTTGTCCATCGTCTGCGCACTGACGTTCCTAACCTCTATTTCTCGGTGTCCATGACCACCCGGGGCCCGCGCCCCGGCGAGGTCGATGGCGAAGACTACTTCTTCGTCACCGCCGAGGAGTTCCAGCGCCACATCGACGCCGGAGCGATGCTTGAGTGGGCGGATATCCATGGCGGGTTGCAGCGCTCCGGTACGCCCGCGGGCCCGGTGCGCGACGCGCTCGATGGGGGTCGCCCCGTGTTGATCGAGGTTGACTTGGTCGGCGCCCGCAACATCAAGGCCCTGCTTCCGGAGGCGCACACCGTGTTCCTTGCGCCGCCGTCGTGGGAGGTCTTGGTCGAGCGGCTGACGGGCCGTGGCACCGAGTCGCCTGAGGTCATCGAGCGCCGTCTCGCTACGGCGCGCGGGGAGCTGGAGGCTCGAGGAGAGTTCGACCGTGTCGTGGTCAACGACAACGTCGACGACGCAGTGTCGGCGATAGCGGACATTCTGCTGAGCACACCCAACAACAACAACGAGTAGGTTCATTTTGAGCAACGTAAGCAACGACCTGACGGCGGAGACAGACTCCGCCACTGCCGACAGCGCGCAGCGCGACGACAGCCTCGTCTACGACACCCCGGAGGGCATCACCGCGCCCCCGATCGATGAGCTTCTGGGCAAGGTGTCGTCGAAGTACGCGCTGGTGATCTTCGCCGCGAAGCGCGCACGCCAGATCAACAGCTACTACCAGGAGCAGGACGAGGGAGTTTTCGAGTTCATCGGCCCCCTGGTGACCCCCCAGGCGGGCGAAAAGCCCCTCTCGATCGCCCTGCGCGAGATCCAGACCGGTCTTTTGGAGCACGAAGAAGGCCACTAGGAGCCTGACACAGCGGCCGTGCCTTTTTACAAGGGTGCGGCCTCGTTGTGCGTTGCCTGTGGGCTAGACTTCGGACTCATGACACAACCCCGCAACGTCGTCGTCGGTGTGGCCGGCGGCATCGCCGCGTATAAGGCCTGCCACCTGATCCGGGATTTCAAGGAAGGCGGCGACGACGTGCGGGTGGTGCCCACGCACAACGCGTTGAACTTCGTCGGCGCGGCGACGTTCGAAGCCCTCTCCGGCAACCCGGTCGACTCCGGCGTGTTCACGCGTGTCGACGAGGTCCAGCACGTCCGCGTCGGCCAAGAGGCGGATCTCATCGTCGTCGCCCCGGCGACGGCAGACGTCATGGCCCGCATCGCCGCCGGGCGCGCCGACGACCTGCTGACCTCCACCATCCTGGTGGCCACATGCCCCATCGTGCTTGCCCCGGCGATGCACACGGAGATGTGGCTAAACCCCGCCACCCAGGCCAACGTGAAAACTCTGCGCGATCGTGGCATCACGGTGCTCGAGCCGGCCCACGGCCGCCTCACCGGGGCGGACAGCGGTCCGGGGCGGATGCTGGAGCCTGCGCAGATCGCTGAGCTGTCGCGCACCGTGGCGCAAACGGGTCCGTTTGGCCGCGCCCTCGAGGGCCAGCGCGTCCTGATCAGCGCGGGCGGGACGCAGGAGAACATCGACCCGGTGCGGTTTATCGGCAACCATTCCTCGGGTCGGCAGGGATTCGCTCTTGCCGAAATCGCCGCGCAAAAGGGCGCTCAGGTGACCTTGGTCGCCGGCGACACCGACGAGCTCTACACCCCGCCAGGGGCCGAGGTGGTGCGCGTGAGCTCGACGCGCGAACTCGAGACCGCGATGAACGAGCGCGCTGCTGCGGCCGACATCATCATCATGGCCGCCGCGGTCGCGGATTTCCGGCCGCAAGCCGCGTCGGACTCGAAGCTGAAGAAGGGTAGCGACTCCGACGCGCTTTCCAGGATCGACCTGGTGGAGAATCCGGATGTGCTGCGGGGGCTCGTCGACAAGCGGGAGGCTGGGCAGACCGCGGCGAGGATCGTGGGCTTCGCCGCCGAGACCGACAACGTGCTCGACAACGGCAGGGCAAAGCTCAAGCGCAAGGGGGCGGACATGCTGATGGTCAATTCCGTCGCCGGGGGAGCAGTGTTCGGCCAGCCCCGCAACAGCGGCTGGCTGCTGGGTGCCGACGGTTCCGAGGTGGAGATCCCGGACGGGCCGAAGCAGGTCGTGGCGGCGCGGATGTGGGACGTCATCGAGCGCGGGAACAAGTAGTTTGGCAAATTAGACAGCTTGGTCTATATTGGTCGGAGTTACTTCCCAAACCAAAGGAAAGACCGCCTTGTCTACACCCTCCAGCACCCAGCGCGAGCAGAAGAAGACCTTCCACCGCCTCTTTACCAGCGAGTCGGTCACTGAGGGCCACCCCGACAAGATTTGCGACGCGATCTCCGACGCCATCCTGGATGACATGCTCGCCCAGGACCCGGACGCACGCGTCGCCGTCGAGACGCTCGTGACCACCGGGCAGGTCCATGTCGTCGGCGAAGTCAGCACCGACGCGTACTCCAACATCGCGAAAATCGTCCGCGAGAAGCTCGTCGGCATCGGGTTTACCTCCTCCGAGGTCGGCTTCGACGGCCGTACCTGCGGCGTCAACATCGCCATCGGCGAGCAGTCGGAGGAAATTTCCCACGGCGTGACCAACTCCCAGGAGGTCCGCGAGAACCGCGCCACTGAGCAATCCGAGCAATCCGGCGCCGGTGACCAGGGCCTGATGTTCGGCTACGCAACCAACGAAACGCCCGAGTACATGCCGCTGCCGATCTCGACGGCTCACCGGCTGTCCCGCCGCCTGGCGCAGGTGCGCAAAATGGGCGAGGTCGTGGGCCTTCGCCCGGACGGCAAGACCCAGGTCACCTTCGCCTACGACGACGACACCCCCGTGCACCTGGACACTATCGTGATCTCCACCCAGCACGACCCGAAGTTCCTCCGCCCCGAACTCGAACAGGCCGTGCGCACCAAGGTGGTCGAGTGGGTCATCGAGGACGCCGGACTGGGGCGGTTCTACAACTCGGACACGACGCTGTTGGTCAACCCCTCCGGCACGTTTGAGGTCGGCGGTCCGATGGGCGATGCGGGCCTGACCGGGCGCAAGATCATCGTCGACACCTACGGCGGCATGGCACGCCACGGCGGCGGCGCGTTTTCCGGCAAGGACCCCTCAAAGGTGGATCGCTCCGGAGCCTACGCGATGCGCTGGGTGGCCAAGAACATCGTCGCCGCGGGCCTCGCCGACCGAGTTGAGGTACAGGTGGCGTACGCGATCGGCCGGGCCAACCCGGTCGGGTTGTACGTGGAGAGCTTCGGCACGGCCGAAGACGGCCACACCGATCTGAGCATTCAGCAGGCGGTGCAGGAGGTCTTCGACCTGCGCCCCGACGCGATTATCAGGGAACTCGACCTGAAGCGCCCGATTTACGCGCAAACCGCCGCCTACGGCCACTTCGGCCGCACCGATATCGACCTGCCGTGGGAGCGCCTGGACAAGGTCGACGCCCTGACCGAGGCCGCGCGCGCCGCGCTCTAGTCCGCCTCGGCAGGTCGCGTCGGCGATTCTGTGCACTTCTGTGCACTGCTGTGCACTGCTGTGCACCCAAGCGCACCCACACTAGAATCAAGCCCCATGACTGACTCACCCGGCGCCGCCGACCTGCCGGTGGTGCGGGTGCTTCCGCTCCTCGGGCTGGCGCACCTGGACAGGGAGTTCGACTACCTTGTCACCGAGGCCGACGCGCTCGCCGCGGTGCCCGGCGTGCGCGTGCGCGTGCGGTTTGCCGGCCGGCTGGTCGACGCCATCGTCACGAATCGCAGCACAGAGTCGGAACACGGCGGCGAGTTGCGTTTCATCGAGCGCGTCATCAGCGGCGAACTCGTCGCCCCCGAGGAGCTTCGCACGCTTGTCGACGCCCTCAGCGCCCGCTACGCGGGCGTGCGCTCCGACATCTACCGGGCCGCCATCCCCGCCCGCCACGCAAAGGCCGAGGAAACCGACACCACCACCGCCTGGGATGAGCTCGGCGAGGTCACTGAGCCCGACCTCTCGGCCTGGAGTACCTACGAGCACGGCCAATCGTTCGTGGACGCAGTCCTCGAAGGACGCGTCGCCCGCGCGGCGTGGCAGATTGCGCCCGGGGAAAGGTGGGCCAACCCGGTCAGTGCCTTGGCCGCCAAGGTCGCCGCGACCGGCGGCGGCGTACTCATCGTCGTTCCCGACCAGCGTGATGTCGATGCGTGCGAGACGGCCCTGCGCGAACACGTCGGGGCGCGGCAGGTGACAACGCTCACGGCGGCGCAGGGCCCGCAGGCGCGCTACTCGCGCTACCTGTCGATCCTCCACGGCCAGGCCAGGTTGGTCGTCGGCACTCGCTCGGCTGCGTTCGCCCCGGTCAACGACCTGCGCCTGATCGTTCTCATGCACGACGGCGATGACTCGCTGGTCGACCCGCGAGCGCCTTACGTGCACGCGCGCGAAGTCCTGACCACCCGCGCCGCGCAGCAAAAGGCGTGCCTCGTCATTGGCGGCCACTCGCGGACCGCCGAGACGCAGCTGCTGGTGTCCACGGGGTGGATGCACGAGCTGGTGGCGTCGAGAAGCACCCTGCGCACGCGTTCGCCACTGATCCACGCCGCCGGCGATTCGGACTTCGCCCTCGAGCGCGACCCCCGCGCCCGCCAGGCGCGACTGCCCTCGGTGGCTTTCGCGGCAGCAACGAAGGCCCTGGAGCGAGGGGCGCCGGTGCTCTTCCAGGTGCCGCGCAGCGGGTACGTGCAGGCACTGGCCTGCGGGTCGTGC
>NZ_GG667192.1:622890-674728 GCF_000159635.1 Corynebacterium lipophiloflavum DSM 44291
CGCCCTGCGCTCGGCGGCGAGGTTGCGCGCCGCGCGCAAGCAGGACGCGCCGCTGCGGATCCAGGTCGACCCCGTGCGCATTGGTTAGGTGATCGGCGGGCTTGGCTAAGCTCGCAGGTATGGCAGTCCGTCCGATCCGCCTGTTTGGCGACCCCGTGCTCAACTCCGCCGTCGCGCCCGTGACGCGCTTCGACGAGGCGCTGCGCGTGCTCGTCTGCGACCTGCTCAACACCATGGACGATGCCGGAGGTGTCGGCCTCGCCGCGAACCAGGTGGGCGTCGATGCGCGGGTTTTCGTGTTTGATTGTCAGGGAATGCGCGGTCACATCATCAACCCGAGTTGGGCGTCGGCGGGCGACGAGGTGCAGATCGGCCGAGAGGGGTGCCTGTCGGTGCCCGGGATAAGCGGCCCGGTCTCACGCTACAACCGCGTTGTGGCCCGGGGCGTCGACGCCGACGGCAGGCCGCTGGCGATTAGCGGCACGGGCCTACTCGCGCGCTGCATTCAGCACGAAAGCGATCACCTGGACGGAATCATGTTCATGCGCAGAATGGACTCTGCGGCCCGCAAGGAAGCCATGACCATCATCCGCGGCGCAGACTGGTTCCAGCAGCCGTAGGACTTGAAGAGGAGAAAGGAGACACCATGCGACTCGTCTTCGCCGGCACCCCCGAGCCCGCGGTCGTCGCGCTGAGCAAGCTTATCGCGTCCGAGCACGAGGTCAGCTCGGTAATCACCCGCCCCGACGCGCGCAAGGGCCGGGGGCGCAGCCTGCACCCCTCGCCTGTCAAAGAGCTCGCGCAACACCACGGCATTGAGGTGCTCACCCCGCAGACGCTGAAAGACAACGAGGAGATCCGCCAGGTGCTGCGCGAGATTGCGCCGGAGGCCGTGCCCGTTGTCGCCTATGGCAACCTGATCCCGGCGGACATGCTGGAGATCCCGACCCACGGTTGGGTAAACCTGCACTTCTCTCTTCTTCCCGCGTGGCGCGGCGCCGCACCCGTGCAAGCGGCGATTAGAAACGGCGACGCCGATACGGGGGCGACGACGTTTCGCATCGATACCGGGTTGGACACCGGCGACATCCTCGGCCACATCCATGAGCCGATCCACGCCACCGACACCGCGGACGATCTGTTGACCCGCCTCGCCTTTGCGGGAGCGGACCTGCTGGTGGAAACCATGACGGGCCTTGCCGACGGCACAATCACCCCAGTGGCGCAACCTTCCGAGGGCACGTACGCTCGCAAGATCACCAGCGCCGACGCGCGCATCGACTGGTCCGAGCCCGCCGAGGTTGTCGATCGCGCGATCCGCGCGCACACCCCGGCACCGGGTGCCTGGACGACCCTCGGCGGCGAGCGCGTCAAGCTCGAGCGCATCACACCCGCAGCAGAAGGTGACCTGCGCCCAGGTGAGGTACGCGTGAGCAAGGAGGTCGTGGAAGTGGGCACATCCAGCGCGAACGTGGAGTTGACACGGATCCAACCGCCGGGCAAGAAGATGATGGCCGCCGCCGACTGGGCGCGCGGACTTAAGAGCACAGAGGGGATTGAGTTCGTATGAGTGGTGGATTTAGGTCGCGGGCGGCTGGCCGGCGGGAAAACAACCGGGACAGTGGCCACCGTTCCAAGCCTCAGCCGAGGCGGGAGGCCCAGGCGACGCCGGCCCGCATCGGCGACAGCGCGCGCGAGGCGGCCTTCGAGGTTGTGCACCGGGTGGCCACCGACGACGCGTACGCCAATCTCGTCTTGCCGAATCTTTTGCGCGAGCGCTCCATCACCGGGCGCGACGCCGCGTTTGCCACCGAGCTCGCGTACGGCACGCTGCGCGCCCAGGGTGTGCTCGACGCCGTGATCGCGCGGTGCTCCTCGCGCGAGCTGGGCGACATCGCGCCTGAGGTGCTTGCCGCGCTGCGCCTCGGCGCTTACCAGTTGTTGTACATGCGTGTCGACGACCACGCCGCCGTCGACACGTCCGTGCGCCTTGTGGAGGCTGCCGGCGCGGGCAAGGCAAAGGGTTTCGCCAACGCGATCCTGCGCACGATTTCGCGCACCCCGGCGCAGCAATGGCTCGACGAGCTCACCCCGAACGACCCGCTAGCGGCGGTGGCGTTTCGCACTTCCCACCCCGAGTGGATCGCGCGCTCCTTCGCTACAGCGCTTGGCGAAAGCGGGGCGGAAGGTGAGCTTGAAGCAGCCCTCGCGGCGGATTCGCAGCGCCCGGTTGTCCACCTCGTGGCCCGCCCCGGCGAAATTTCCGCCGCCGAGCTCGCCGCGATCACCGGCGGCGACGAGGGTGCGTACTCGCCGTATGCCGTGTACCTGCACGAGGGTGACCCCGGCGCGCTTGAGCCGGTGCGCGATGGCCTGGCCGGCGTCCAGGACGAAGGCTCCCAGCTCATCGCCCGTGCGCTCGCCGAGGTCGACGTCGCCGACGACGCCGGGCGCTGGCTGGACCTGTGCGCGGGCCCCGGGGGCAAGGCGGCGCTGCTCGGCTCGCTGGCCGGCATCGAGGGTGCCCACGTCGACGCCGTCGAGATCAGCGAGCATCGCGCCGAGCTGATCCGCAAAATCGTCGGCGGCCTGCCAGTTTCCGTCACCGTCGCCGACGGCCGCGACCCGGGTCTTCAGCCCGGCTACGACCGCGTGCTCGTTGACGCCCCCTGCTCCGGCCTCGGCGCCCTTCGGCGGCGACCCGAGGCGCGGTGGAAGAAACAGGAGTCCGAAATCGGCGCGCTTACCCGGCTGCAATCCGAGCTGCTGGAGTCGGCGCTTACCCTAGTCAAACCCGGCGGCGTCGTGGTGTACTCCACGTGCTCCCCGGACGTGCGCGAAACGCGCGGGGTGGTCGACGCAGTGCTGGCGGAAGGTGGCGCCGAGGAGCTCGATGCCAGCACCTGGCTGCCCCCGATGGAGAACACAGGCGAGGCGAAGAGCGTGCAGATGTGGCCGCACCGCCACGGCACCGACGCGATGTTCTTCGCTGTCCTGCGCAAAAAGTAGGGTGGGCACCATGATCTACATCGCCCCCTCCATCCTGGCCGCCGATTACGCCGCGCTCGGCGAGGACGTGCGCAAGGTGTCCAACGCCGACCTCATCCACGTCGACATCATGGACGGCCACTTCGTGCCCAACCTGTCGTTCGGTCCCGACGTGACCAAGGCGGTTAACGGGGTGACCGACAAGTTTCTCGACATGCACCTGATGATCGAGCAGCCGGAGAAGTGGTTCGCCAGCTACGTCGACGCGGGAGGGGATCGGCTGGTGTTTCACGTCGAGGCCACCAGTGACCACGTCGCCGCGGCGAAGGCGGCCCACGAGCTGGGCGCCGAGGCGGGTTTCGCGATTAAACCCGGCACCCCCATCGAGCCCTACCTGGACGACCTCGAGCACGTCGAGGAAGTGATGATCATGAGCGTCGAGCCCGGCTTCGGCGGGCAGAAGTTCATGCCCGAAGTCCTCGACAAGGTCCGCCTGCTGCGCAGCCGCATCGCCGAGGACGGTCTGAGCACCATCATCGCGATCGACGGCGGCATTGCCGCGGCCACCATCGCCCAGGCCGCCGCCGCGGGCGTGGAGTCCTTCGTGGCCGGCTCGGCGGTATTCGGCGCGGATGATCCCGCGGCCGCCGTCGATGAGCTGCGCCGTCTGGCCCGGGCCGCGCGGTGAGCGAGATCGACTACCACGCCGCGCTGAGCGCGGGCGACGCCGTGCGGGGCGCAACCTCGCCGAACCCGCCCGTGGGCTGCGCGCTGTTCAGCCCCGAAGGCGAGCTCATCGCCACCGGGGGAACCTCCCCGGCGGGCGGCGCGCACGCCGAGATCAACGCCTTGCGCGCGGCGGGAAGCAGGGCCCGCGGGGCAACCGCGGTGGTCACCCTCGAGCCCTGCAACCACACCGGCCGCACCGGCCCTTGCGCCAAGGCGCTTGCCGACGCCCAGATCGCGCGGCTGGTGTACCTGACCACAGACCCCAACCCGCAGGCCGCCGGGGGCGCCGACTACCTCGCCCGCCACGGCGTCGAGGTGGTTTTCGAGCCACGCCGCGTCGACGCCCTTGTGCCCTGGTTAACCTCGATTGAGCGCGGCCGGCCGTCGGTGACGTTGAAGTACGCCGCCAGCCTCGATGGTTTCACGGCGGCGCCGGACGGGACGAGCAAGTGGATCACCGGCCCCGCCGCGCGCCGCCACGTCCACGCCGACCGGGCGGTGCGCGACGCCATCATCATCGGAACGGGCACCGCGATTGCCGACAACCCCTCGCTTACCGCGCGCTACGACGACGGCTCCCTGATGGCCACCCAGCCGCGTCGGGTGGTCGTTGGCACGCGTGCGGTGCCCGAGGGAAACCTCACGCGGCTCGGTTTCGAGCAGTACGCCACCCCCGACGACGCGCTGGAGGCGCTGTGGGAGTCAGGGGCGCGCGACGTGCTCGTCGAAGGTGGCGCGGGGCTGGCGGCGAGCTTTCTCGAACAAGGCCTCGTCGACCGGGTGCAGGCGTATGCGGCCCCTCTGCTGCTCGGCGCCGGCACACACGTGGTGCCCGCGGCCCTGGCCGCGACCCTGGCTGAGGCGCCGCGCTATAGACTCACCCACGTCACGGTGCTGGGCGACGATGTGCTCATAGAAATGGAAAGATAATTGTTTACAGGGCTAGTAGAAGAGGTCGGCGAAGTAGTGGCGCTGACCAAGCTGGACGACTCCGTGCGCATCGCGGTGCGCGCGCCGAGGGTGGCTACGGACGCACGCCACGGCGACTCGATCGCCGTCGATGGGGTGTGCCTGACAGTGGTGGACACCGCCGACGGCGTGTTCAGCGCCGACGTGATGCAGGAAACGCTCGACCGGTCCCGTTTGGGAAGCTACGTCGAGGGCTCACGCGTCAACCTCGAGCGCGCACTCGCTGCCGGTGCGCGCATGGGCGGGCACATCGTGCAGGGCCACGTCGACGGGGTCGCCCAGGTACTTTCCCGCACCGCGTCGGAGAACTGGGAGGTGATCCGCTTCTCGTTGCCCGCCGGGCTTGCGCGCTACGTGGTGGAGAAGGGATCGATCACCGTCAACGGGACGTCTTTGACCGTCTCGGCGGTCGGAGAGGACTACTTCGAGGTCTCGTTGATCCCCACCACGCTCACCGACACCACCGCGTCAAGCCTGGCTACCGGCGAGAACGTCAACCTCGAGGTCGACATCGTGGCCAAGTACGTCGAAAAGATGGTGCGGGGCTACCATTAATCGCCATGAGCGAGCCCATTTCCCTGGATAGCGTCGAAGAGGCTATCGCCGCAGTCGCCCGCGGCGAGGTCGTGGTCGTTGTCGATGACGAGGACAGGGAGAACGAGGGCGATCTGATCTTCGCCGCGGAGCTGGCCACGCCCGAGCTCGTCGCGTTCATGGTGCGCCACACCTCCGGCTACATCTGTGTCGCACTCGAAAACGCCGACGCCGACAGGCTGCAGCTGCCGCCAATGGTGGCGCGCAACGAGGACGCCCGAGCCACCGCGTACACGGTGACGGTTGACGCGGCGACGGGCACCACCGGCATCTCCGCGCGCTCGCGCTGTGAGACGATCACCCGCTTGGCCGATCCCGCCCGCACCGCGGCCGACTTCACCCGGCCCGGCCACGTCGTGCCGCTGCGCGCGCGTGCGGGTGGGGTCCTCGTCCGCGACGGCCACACCGAGGCGTCTGTTGACCTCGCCCGGCTGGCCGGTGTGAGGCCCGCGGGCGTGTTGTGCGAGATCGTCTCGGCCGAGGACCCGACGGACATGGCGCGCGGGCCCGAGCTCCGCCGCTTCGCCGACGAGCACGGCCTGGTGATGATCTCCATCCAGCAGCTCATCGACTACCGCCGGCACCGGGACAACTTTGTCACCCGCTGCACGCAGACCCGCCTGCCCACCGAGTTCGGCGAGTTCCAGGCCTACGGCTACCGCAACACCATCGACGGCACCGAGCACGTCGCCCTGGTCGTCGGCGATGTCGCGGCGCAACCCGGGGTGCTCGTCCGCGTCCACTCGGAGTGCCTCACCGGCGACGTTTTCGCGTCGCGGCGCTGCGACTGCGGCCCCCAGCTGCACGAATCCATGCGGCGGATCCAGGAGGCCGGCCGTGGCGTGATCGTCTACGTCCGCGGGCACGAGGGTCGGGGCATCGGCCTGCTGGCCAAACTCGAAGCCTACCGGCTGCAGGACGAGGGACTCGACACCGTCGACGCGAATCTGGAGCAGGGCCTGCCTGTCGACGCCCGCGAGTACTCCGTTGCCGGGCACATCCTGGCCGACCTCGGCGTGGCCTCATTCGAGGTCCTGTCCAACAACCCCGACAAGGTCGCGGCCCTGGAAGGTTATGGACCCAGCGTGGACGGGCGCACTAGAATTGAGATCGTTCCATCGCACGACAACATCCGTTACCTGCGCACCAAGCGCGACCGGCTCGGCCACGACCTGCCGCTCGTGGAGCGCTGGAGGGCAGACCACACCACGGGCGGCCGGTAGGGCCGCCGTCACAGAAAGGACGAGGCACGCGATGCCGCACCAGGGAGCACCCGACATACCGAGACCCAACGCCGAGGGCATGACCGTGGCGATTGTGTCCACGCACTGGAACGAGAAGATCGTGACCCGGTTGCACGATCACGCAGTGGACGCCGCCCGTGGCCTCGGCGCGAAAGTCGACGAGTTTTGGGTCGCCGGAGCTTTCGAGCTTCCGGTTGTGGCACAGGCGTGCGCGAGGCGTTACGACGCCGTCGTGGCGCTAGGCTGCGTGATTCGCGGCGAGACGGCGCACTTCGACTACGTGTGCGACTCCGTCACGGCCGGGCTGACGCGCGTCGCGCTGGACGAGGAAACCCCGGTGGGCAACGGCGTGCTCACGGTCGATGACGAGGACCAGGCGCTCGAGCGCGCCGGCGGCGAAGACGCCAAGGAAGACAAAGGCGCCGACGCCGTGTACGCGGCGCTGGGAGCGGTCGCGGAGCTGCGCAAAGCGCGCGCCACCGCGCCCAAGCGCTAAAGATTGCGCGGCTCGGGCTAGGATCAAGGGAAAGATTGCTCGCGGATGCACGGGGTGTGACCGTGCGCGCGACGTGCGTGGAGAGGACGGCTAAGCCGTGGAGGCGAAAGACACCAAGAAGCTAAGCGACGAGCAGCTGCTGCACCTCTACGCAGCCGACCCCCACGCCGTGACCTCCACGTCGCCCTGGGAGCTGGAGATCACCTCGCCGTTTTTGAAGAAGGTCGCCATCGGCTGGGTGATCCTCGTTATGGCCGTGCACATTTTCATGGCGCTGGTACTCGACGCGGAGTTCACGGGCCTGACGATTACGACCGTGGATAAGTTCGCTTTCCCCGGCGTCGGTCTCATCATCTCGGTCATTTCGTGGATGTGCCTGAACCGGCCGCGAGTCCGGGCGAACAAGGACGGAGTTGAGGTGCGCAACATTATTGGCACGCGCTTTTACCCGTGGCTGGTGATCTACGGGCTGACCTTCCCGCGCTCATCCAGGATGGCGCGCCTCGAGCTGCCCGAATTCGAGTACGTCCCCCTGTGGGCAATTCAGTCCGGCGACGGGAAGCGCGCAATCGAGGCCGTCGAGAAGTTCCGTGCCCTCGAGGCGAAGTACATGCCCGAAAGCTAGGCGCGCGTGGCCAATCCCGAGTCTTACCGCCCTGCGCCGGGCACCATTCCCACCGAGCCCGGCGTGTACAAGTTCCGCGACGCCGCCGGGCGCGTCGTGTACGTCGGCAAGGCGAAAAACCTGCGCGCCCGGCTGAACAACTACTTCCAGCCGCCGCGGCAGCTGCACCCGCGGACTCGGCAGATGGTCTTTACCGCCGCCTCGGTGGAGTGGACCGTCGTCGCCAGCGAGGTTGAGGCACTCCAGCTGGAGTACACCTGGATCAAGCGATTCGACCCGTGGTTCAACGTCATGTACCGCGACGACAAGACTTACCCCATGCTCGCCGTCAGCGTAAGCGAGCGCTTCCCCCGCGCGTTTTTCTACCGCGGGCCGCGCCGCAAGGGGGTGCGCTACTTCGGGCCGTACTCGCACGCCTGGGCCGTGCGCGAAACGCTTGACTTGCTCACCCGCGTGTTTCCCATCCGGACCTGTTCCAACGGGGTGTTCAACCGCCACGAGGCGCTGGGTCGGCCGTGCCTGTTGGGTTACATCGACAAGTGCTCTGCTCCGTGCGTCGGCCGCGTCGCGGACGATGAGTACGACGAGATCGTGCGGGGGTTCGTGTCGTTTCTGTCGGGGCGCACGGACGACGTCGTCAAGCAGCTGACGAGGCGCATGAATGCCGCGGCCGCCGAGCTCGAGTTCGAGAAGGCAGCGCGGCTTCGCGACGACCTGGAAGCTGTGAAAAAGGTCATGGAGCGCCAAACGGTGGTGCTCAGCCTCGGCACCGACGCCGACGTGATCGCGTTCGCCACCGACGAGCTCGAGGCCGCGGTGCAGATCTTCACCGTGCGCGACGGGCGCATCCGGGCGCAGCGCGGCTGGGTCGTGGAGAAGACGGGCGACGAGCCGGGCAGCCAGGACCGGCTGGAAGAAGACGAGGCTGATCCCGCCGTGTCCGCCTTGATGCAGGACTTCCTCGTGCAGTACTACTCGGATACCGCCGACAGGGTGAAAGAGGAGCAGGCGGAGGACGCCCGGCTGCGGGAGTCGAAGGTGCGCCGGCGCGGCGTGGACCAGGAGTCGCACGCGCCGGTCACACCACCGGTGGCGATCCCGCGCGAGGTGCTCGTGGACACGCTACCGGAGGAGGCCGGGGAGGTCGCCGACCTCATTGCCGAGCTACGCGGCGGCCCGGTCGACATCCGCGTGCCCCAGCGCGGGGACAAGGCCGCGCTCATGCAGACCGTGGGGCGCAACGCCCAAGAGGCGCTCAACCAGCGCAAACTCAAGCGCGTCGGCGACCTCACCGCACGCTCCCAGGCACTGCAGGACATTCAGGACGCCCTCGGTATGGAGCAGGCGCCGCTGCGGATGGAATGCACGGATATTTCGCACATCCAGGGCACGGACGTTGTGGCTTCGCTCGTCGTCTTCGAGGACGGTCTGCCCCGCAAGAACGACTACCGCCGCTACCGCATCAAGGAGGCCGCGGGCGACGGGCGCTCCGACGACGTCGGCTCCATCGCGGAGGTGACCCGGCGGCGCTTCAAGCGCTACACGGAGGACAAGCTGGCCAACCCGGACGAGGAGGCGGCCGCGCTGATGTTCGCCGACGAGGCCGCGCAGGTGGAGACGACCGGGGCGAGGCGATTCGCCTACCCGCCGCAGCTGTTCATCGTCGACGGCGGCAAGCCCCAGGTCAACGCGGCCCAGGCCGTGTTCGACGAGCTCGGGATCGTCGATGTGCAGCTCATCGGGTTGGCCAAGCGCCTCGAGGAGATCTGGGTGCCCGATGACGACGAGCCCGTCATCTTGCCCCGCAACTCCGAGGGTATGTACCTGCTCCAGCAGATCCGCGACGAGGCCCACCGCTTCGCCATCACCTACCACCGCCAGCAGCGCTCCAAGCGGATGCGCGCCTCGGCGCTCGACGGGGTGCCGGGGCTGGGGCCGGCGCGGCGCACCGACCTGGTCAAGTACTTCGGCAGCGTGAAGAAAATTACCGAGGCCACCAAGGAAGAAATCCAGCAGGTGAAGGGCGTCGGACCGAAGCTGGCGGAGTCGATCTACGAGCACCTGCACCGGCAGTAGCGCGCTAGGATAGGCAGCCATGGACACGACAACGGGCATTCGGCCGGTGATCATAACGGGGCTGTCGGGGGGAGGGCTGTCCTCGGCCGCGAAGATCTTCGAGGACAAGGGGTACTTCGTGTCGCAGAATCTGCCACCGTCAATGATACTCGAGCTGACTGACATGGCGCTCGCCGGCACCGCGCCGGTGGAGCACCTCGCCTTTGTCACCGACGTGCGCGCCCGCAACTTTTCCGGCTCGCTCATGGAGACCATTGCGTCGATCAAAGCCAAGGGCAACGCCCCGTTCGTGCTTTACCTCGAGGCGCGCGACGACGTTTTGATCCGGCGCTTCGACAGCGTGCGCCGGACGCACCCGCTCCAGGGCGTCGAGCCGCTGAGCGTCGGCATCGCGCGCGAGCGCGAGCAGCTCGCGGCGGTGCGCGAGGAGGCGGACGTGATTATCGACACCTCCAACCTTTCCGTGCACGACCTTCGCCGCGCCGTGGAGGCGTCGGTCGGCGAGCTGCCGGTGGACCGCCAGCACGTCACCATCGAGTCCTTCGGCTTCAAGCACGGCTCGCCGCGCGATGCGGACATCGTGATGGACGTGAGGTTTTTGCCCAACCCGTACTGGATTGAGGGGCTGCGCCAGTTCCGCGGCGTTGATGCGCCCGTGGCCGATTACGTGCTCTCCCAGCCGGGCGCGACCGAGTTCGTGGACAATTTCGTCGCGCTGCTCGATTCGATGCTTGCCGGCTACCGCCACGAGGGCAAGAACTTCGTCACCGTCGGCATCGGCTGCACTGGCGGTCACCACAGGTCCGTCGCCGTGTCCGAAGCCATCGCGAAGCGGCTGCGCGAGCTTGATAACGTCGACGTCCACGTCCTGCACCGCGATCTTGAGCGCCACTAGACCTTTGAGCGAAACGATTAACCCATGACCACTTTCACCTGCCTCGGCGGCGGCCACGGCCTCTACCAGACGCTTCTCGCGTGTCGACGAGCCCACGCCGAGCACATCAACGCCGTCGTCACCGTCGCCGATGACGGCGGTTCCTCCGGTCGCCTGCGCCGCGAGCTGGGGATGATCCCCCCGGGAGACCTGCGTATGGCGCTGTCCGCTCTCATGCCCGACACGGAGACCGGCCGGTTGTGGCGCGACACGCTGCAGCACCGTTTCCGGGGCAACGGCGCGATGGCCGGCCACGCGGTGGGCAACCTCCTGCTCGCGGGCCTGAGCGAAGAAGTAGGCGGCATGCAGGCCGCGCTCGACGTGCTCACCACCTGGGCGGGTGCCAAGGGCCGGGTCATCCCCGTGTGCGGCGAGCCGCTGGAGATCGAAGCGGATGTCGCAGGGCTTGACGACGACCCCCGGGTCCTGCGCTCCGTGCGCGGACAGGTGGCGGTGGCGACGACCCCCGGATCGGTGCGCCGCGTGCGCATCCTGCCGGCGGATCCGCCCGTCAACAGAGCGGCGATCGCCGCGATCATGAACGCCGACGTGGTCACCATCGGGCCAGGTTCGTGGTTTTCCTCGGTCATTCCCCACCTGCTGGTTCCGGACGTAGTGTCGGCGCTCAACGAGACCGTGGCGAAGGTGATCGTCGTGTTGAACCTGTCCCCGGAGGCGGGGGAGACCCAGGGTTTCACCACCGAGCGCCACATCCACCTGCTCTCGCAGCACGCGCCCGGGCTGAAGGTGGACAACTTCGTGGCGGACAGCGACATCAACACCACCCCCGGTGAGCGCACACACCTGCAGCGCACTGCGCAGCGCGTCGGCGCCGAGATCACCTACACTGACGTGCGCACGGTGACAGCGGACGGGCAGACAACCAGCGTGCACGACCCCGAGAAGTTGGCGGCCGCGCTTCTGGCGCTCGGCGGGGCGGGTTAAACTGTGTGGACTCTACGGTGTGCAAAGCAAAGGGAGGTATCGCGGTGTCGCTAACCGCCCAGGTGAAAGACGAGTTGCTGCTGGTCGACAACCCCTCCCAGGCCAGCCGTTTCGCCGAGGCCGCGGCGATGATCCGCTTCGCCGGTGAGGTCGGCGACTCGCCTCGCGGGCTGTGCCTGAGCGCTGAGTTCTCGGAGCTGCGGGTCGCGCAGCGCCTCGCGGCGTCGTTACGAGAGTTGTGCGACGTCGACGTGAGCGTGCAAACACTCTCCCCGGATTCCAGTCGGCGCGACGCCTCGTACACGGTCAGCGTGGCAGAGGGCACGAAGGACGTGATCCGCAGGTTGAAGCTGGTGACGGTTTCGGGCCACCGCGTTGTCGGCTTACCGCGGCACATCATCTCCGGCTCGATCGCGGAGGTCGAGGCCGCGTGGCGCGGTGCGTTCCTCGCGCGCGGCGTGCTCACGGAGCCGGGGCGCAGCTCCAGCCTCGAGGTGCTCAGCCCGTGCCAGGAGGCGGCTCTGGCGCTCGTCGGCCTGGCGCGCCGGCTCTCCGTCGCGGCGAAGACGAAGGAGACGCGCGGGGTGGAGCGGGTATTTCTGCGCGACGGCGACGCGATCGCGGTGCTGCTCAGCCGCATGGGTGCGCAGCGCACCCGCGTGATGTGGGACGAGAAGCGCAAAATGAAGCAGATGACCGCGAAAAGCGGGCAGCGCCTCGCCACGTTCGACGACGCCAACACGCGGCGCTCCGCGCAGGCCGCAGCGGCGGCCGCGGCGCGTGTCGAACGCGCCATGGAAATCCTCGGCGACGACGTTCCGGAGCACCTGGCCGAGGCGGGGCAGTTGCGCGTGGAATACCGCCACTCCTCGCTCGAGGAGCTTGGCCGCCTCGCGGACCCGCAGATGACCAAGGATGCCGTCGCGGGTCGGATCCGCCGGCTGCTGTCGCTGGCGGACACGCGTGCCGCAGAGCTCGGGATCGCCGATACGCAGTCGGTGCTCGTGGCGGAGGATGACGACGCCGACGGGCCGAACTCGACCTAGTACTACAGGCGCGCCCGGGGAGCAAACCGGGCAAAATCGGTACCATGCGGGCACGGTCAAGCAGGGCTACACTGGGAGGCAACGGGGCTGCGAGGAACTCGAACGGGAAACTTCCAGTTCCGGTAAGTGAACCGAAACTCTCTAAGGAGTGACTGACAGTGACTACCCGCATCGGCATCAACGGATTCGGACGAATCGGGCGCAGCTCCCTGCGCGTCATCCTGGACAACTTCGAGGGCGACCTCGAGGTTGTCAAGATCAACGACCTGACCGACAACGAGACCCTCGCACACCTTCTGAAGTACGACACCGCGTACGGCCACCTCGGCCGCACCGTGGAGCACGACGAGACCTCGATCACCGTCGGTGGGCACCGCATCGAGGTATCCGAGGAGAAGGACCCGGCCGACATCAACTGGGGCGCGCTCGACGTCGACATCGTGCTGGAGTGCACCGGCAAGTTCCGCACCAAGGAAGACGCCCAGGCCCACATCGACGCGGGCGCCAAGAAGGTCATCATCTCCGCACCCGGCAAGAACGTCGACGGCTCGTTCGTGTGGGGCGTCAATCACGAGGACTACACCAACGACCTGACCGTCATCTCCGCGGCGTCCTGCACCACCAACTCCCTCGCCCCCGTGGCGAAGATCATCAACGACAACTTCGGCATCGTGTCCGGCCTGATGACCACCATCCACGCCTACACCGGCGACCAGCGCCTGCAGGATGCCCCGCACAAGGACCTGCGTCGCGCCCGCGCCGCCGCGCAGAACATCGTGCCCACCACCACCGGTGCGGCGAAGGCCGTGGCCGAGGTGATCCCGGCGCTCAAGGGCAAGCTCGACGGTTTCGCCATGCGCGTGCCCACCATCACCGGTTCCGCGACCGACCTGACCGTCCTGCTGGAGAAAGACACCACGGTCGAGGAGGTCAACGCCACGGTCAAGGCCGCAACCCAGGAGGGCGACATGGCCAAGGCGCTGCACTACACCGGGGACCCGATCGTGTCCTCCGACATCATCAAGAGCCCCTACGGCGGTATCTTCGATGCCGGGATGACCCGGGTGATTAACGGCAACCTGCTCAAGATCATCTCCTGGTACGACAACGAGTACGGCTACACCGAGCAGTTCATCCGCATGGCCAAGACGGTGGCGGACAAGCTGAACTAGGTTCGGCCTGGCCCGGGGTGGTGCGCTTTCAGGCACACCCCGGGCTTTTGTATTTCTCACTAGACTTGACGACGACGCATTACACCAGCCTGTGAAGGAGACTTTCATGCCGCTTCAGACCATCCAGCAGCTGCTCGACGAGGGTGTCGACGGGCGCCACGTGCTTGTCCGCTCCGACTTCAACGTCCCGCTGGACGATGAGGGCAACATCACCGACGCCGGGCGTATCGACGCCTCCATTCCGACGCTCAAGGCGCTGCTCGACGGCGGCGCGAAGGTGATCGTCACCGCCCACCTGGGCCGCCCGAAGGGCGAGTTCAAGCCGGAGTTTTCCCTCAAGCCTGTGGCGGAGGCCCTGTCCGAGCGCCTCGGCCAGTTCGTGGCCTTGGCCTCCGACGTCTCGGGCGAGGACGCCCACGAGCGCGCGAACGGCCTCACCGAGGGTGAGATCCTGCTCGTGGAGAACGTGCGTTTCGACGCCCGCGAGACCTCGAAGGACGACGCCGAGCGCGAGGCCTTCGCCGCGGAGCTGGCGGACCTCGCCGCCGATGATGGGGCGTTTGTGTCCGACGGTTTCGGCGTGGTGCACCGCAAGCAGGCCTCGGTGTACGACGTGGCGGCAAAGCTCCCAGCATACGCCGGCTACCTCGTGGAAAAGGAGGTTGAGACGCTCGGCAGTGTCAAGGATAACCCGGCACACCCGTACGTCGTCGTGCTCGGCGGCTCCAAGGTCTCTGACAAGCTCGGTGTGATCGAGGCGTTGGCGCAAAAGGCCGACAAGCTGGTCATCGGTGGCGGCATGTGCTACACGTTCCTCGCCGCACAGGGCCACAACGTGCAGAAGTCGCTGTTGCAGGAGGACATGGTCGACACCTGCGGCAAGCTGATCGAAACCTACGGCGACAAGCTGGTGTTGCCCGTGGATCTTGCCATCGCCCCGGAGTTTGACAAGAACGCCGAGAAGAAGGTCGTGGGCCTCGACGACATCGACGAGGGCTGGATGTCGCTGGACATCGGCCCCGAGACGGCGCAGAACTACGCGGCGGCGATCAAGGAGGCGAAGACGGTGTTCTGGAACGGGCCGATGGGCGTGTTCGAGTTCCCCAACTTCGCTGACGGTACACAGGCCGTCGCGGAAGCGATGATCGAGGCGACGAAGAACAACGACTGCTTCACCGTCGTCGGCGGCGGCGACTCGGCGGCGTCGGTACGCGCGCTCGGCCTCGACGAGGAGGGCTTCTCTCACATCTCCACCGGCGGTGGCGCTTCCCTCGAGCTCATCGAGGGCAAGGAACTGCCCGGCGTGAGCGTCGTCAGCAACTAAGACTCGAAAGGAGTACGCACATGTCCCGGAAGCCGCTCATTGCCGGCAACTGGAAGATGAACCTCGACCACCTCGAGGCCATCTCAAGCGCCCAGAAACTGGCGTTCGCGTTCCCGAAGGACGGGTACGAGTACGTCGATATCGCGCTCACGGTGCCGTTCACCGACCTGCGCTCGATCCAGACACTGGTCGACGGCGACAAGCTGCAGATCACCTACGGCGCCCAGGACGTCTCCCCGCACGACAACGGCGCGCACACCGGCGATATCTCGGCCCCGATGCTGGCCAAGCTCGGGTGCTCCTGGGTGGTCGTGGGGCACTCGGAAAGGCGCGAGCAGCACGGGGAGACCGATGATGAGGTCGCGGCGAAGGCCGCGAAGGCCCTCGAGCACGGCATCAGCCCGATCGTCTGCGTCGGCGAGCCGGAGGAGGTCCGCGATCGCTCGGAGCACGTCGCTTACGTCGTCGAGCAGACCCGCCGCTCCCTGGCCACCCTGGGTACGGCGGAGCTCGCCCGCACCGTCATCGCTTACGAACCGGTCTGGGCGATCGGGACGGACAAGACGGCGTCGGCGGCCGACGCCCAGGAGGTGTGCAAGGCAATCCGCGAGACGATCCGCGAGCTTGCCGACGACCCCACCGCCGACGCGATCCGCATCCTCTACGGCGGGTCCGTCAAGGTCGACACCATCGGCGAGATTGTGGGCCAGCCCGACGTCGACGGTGGCCTGGTCGGGGGAGCGTCGCTGGACGGCCAGGAATTTGCCAAACTCGCCGCCGCGGCGGCCAACGCAGTGCGCTAGTCGTGTAAGGTGTACTCCATGATTCTGGCACTCGAGATCGTCTTGGTCATCACCGCAATCCTGATGACGGTGTTCGTCCTGCTGCACCGGGGCAAAGGTGGCGGCCTGTCCAGCCTGTTCGGCGGCGGGGTCCAGGCCAACCTGTCCGGGTCGACGATCGTCGAGCGCAACCTGACCCGCTACACCATCGTGATCGCAGTCATCTGGATCACGTGCATTATCGGGCTCAACCTCGCGCAATCCTTCGCGGTCTAGCTAGGGGGCAGCGTCCTCGGTGACGAAGAGCACGGTCTCTTCTCGCCCGGCGGCCCCAGCGGCTGGCCACTCATCGGCGGAGGCGCCGCGCGCCACGTGCGCGGCGGCCTCCGCCTTTTCCGCGCCCGAAACCAGAAGCCAGACCCGCTCGGCGCGCCCGACGGCGGCAAGGGTCAGCGTCGCGCGCTCGGCGGGGGGTTTCGGCGAATCCGTCACCGCGACCACGAGGCGCTCCGTCTCGCGCACGGCCGGGGTGTGGGGGAACAGGGAGTTGATGTGGCCCTCGCCGCCCATCCCGAGCAGGTGGATGTCGAAGCCCTCCGGTGCGGCGATGCCCAGGTCGCGCTCGTAACGGCGCACGGCGTCTGCCATGTCACCGCCGGTGAGCCCGTAGCCGTACACGTTGGCCTCGGGGAGTGGAATGTGTTCGAGCAGCGCGGTGCGGGCCTGGCCCTCGTTGGAGTCGGGGTGAGCGACCTCGACGTTGCGTTCGTCGCCGAAGAAGACGTAGACGCGCGACCAGTCGATGGTCAGGTCGCGGAGGTTTTCCAAAAATCGGATGCCGGAGGTGCCGCCGGTGAGGACGACGCGGGCGGTGCCGTCGCCGTTGACCCCACCGACCGGGTCGGCGTGGATGGCGCTGATGGTGCGGGCGAAACGTTCGGTGGCGGCGTCGATAAGCGAAGCGAGGTCAGGGAACTTTGAAACCGTAACCATGAGCGTGGGTGGGGCCTTTCGAGGGTTAAACGACGTGCACGTGGGAGATGCCGTCGAGCGCGTGGGCGTAGGCGATGTCGGGGTCGAGGTGGCGCAGCTCCTCGGCGAGGCACTCCGCGTCGGTGCGCGCGGTCATGGCGACGTAGGAATCGGGGCTGCCCGGAACGGAGACACGCACGCTGTGTTCGTCCATGACGGACACGACAATGTCGCCGCGGTCGTAGCTCAAGCGCAATTCGGTAATGGGAACGTTCTCGATGATCTCGGAGGCGTTCGGGCCCGGGCTGCGGGTTACGTCGACACCGAGGCAGCTGGCCAGCCAGCCAGCGGCGATGTCGACGCTGGGGTTGTCCACGGGCCCAGAGATCTTCACCGCAGTGATGTCCTCGCCCAGGTGGCGGTCGACCGCGGACGCCACGATCCCGCGCCAAGGGGTGATGCGCGACCACATCATGTCGGAGTCGCCCTCGGAGTAACCGTTGGACAGACGCAGAAGCGCATTACCGGAGACGTTGCGCCGGGCGTTGGTGATGCGGCGCTGCGCGATATTGCCCAGGGGTGCCTCGGCCGGGTTCGCGGGGGCAGTCGTCGGCCACCACGCGACGATCGGCGTGTCCGGCAGAATAAGCGGGGTGACCACCGAGTCGAGGTTCGCGGTGAGCTCACCGTGGAGGTGCATGACCACCATCTCGGAGGCGCCCGCATCAGCGGTGAGGATGCATTCCGCGTCGAGCTTCGTCGGATCCTCGGCGTCGCCCAGCAGCATGACGAGCACGCGGGCCGGGTGCTCCTGGGTCGCGTCGCGCACGGACAGCAGGATGGAGTCCACGTCGTCGCTCGCGGCAGCGACCACGAGCAGCGTCAGTACGCGGCCGGTGGCCATGGAGTAGTAGTCCTGCGCTTGCAGAAGCGTCGCGGTGATCTGGCGCGTCGTGGTGTCGGGGAGTTTGATAATCATCTCCGGGTCTCTTCCAATCGGTTCTTCTCGGGTCAGCCGCGCTTAAGGCCTGCGCCAGTGGCGGCCGGTGCGCGCGAGCATGGCATCAGCGGATTCGGGGCCCCACGTACCGGCGGCGTAGGCGTCGGGGCGGCCGTTTTCGGCCCAGTGCTCGAGGATGGGATCGAGGATCTCCCAGCTGCGCTCGACCTCCTCGTTCGTGGGGAAGAGGCTCGACTCGTCGAGCAGCGCGTCGAGGATCAATCGCTCGTACGCTTCGGGGGACTCCTCGGTGAACGCCTCCGAGTAGGAAAAGTCCATGTTCACGTCGCGCACCTCCATGGTGGAGCCCGGGACTTTGGAGCCGAAGCGCATGAGCACGCCCTCGTCCGGCTGGATGCGCAGCACGACAGCGTTAGCGGTGAGCAGATCAGTCTGGCCCTTGGCGAAGGGCTGGAAAGGCGGCCGCTTGAACACCAGCGCGATCTCGGTGACGCGGCGGCCCAGGCGCTTTCCTGTGCGCAGGTAGAACGGCACGCCCGCCCAGCGCCGAGAGTTAATCGTCAAGGTGCAGGCCGCGTAGGTCTCAGTGGTGGAGTCCGGGTCGAATCCCTCCTCTTCACGCAAGCCGATGACCTTCTCCGAGCCTTGCCACCCGGACGTGTACTGGCCGCGCGCCGTGGTCTCGTCGAAGGGCTCGAGAGGAGTGGTGGCGCGCAGCACTTTAAGCTTCTCGGCGCGCAGGCGCCTCGGGGAGAACGAGGTGGGCTCCTCCATGGCGACGAGCGCCAACAACTGGATCAGGTGGTTTTGGATCACGTCCCGGGCCGCGCCGATGCCGTCGTAGTACCCGGCGCGCCCGCCCAGGCCGATGTCCTCGGCCATGGTGATTTGCACGTGGTCGATGTAGTTGGCGTTCCACACCGGCTCAAACATCTGGTTAGCGAAGCGCAGCGCGAGGATGTTCTGCACCGTTTCCTTGCCCAGGTAGTGGTCGATGCGGAACACGGAGCGCTCCGGGAAGACATGGTTGACCACCTCGTTGAGCTTCTTCGCGGAGGCGAGGTCGTGGCCGAACGGCTTCTCGATGACCACGCGGCGCCACTGGTTGCCCGTCGGGGTGGCCATGCCGCAGCGGTCGAGCTGGTGGACCACGTCGGAGAAGTATTCCGGGGGAACGGAGAGATAGAACGCCCAGTTGCCGCCGGTGCCGCGGTTGGCGTCCATCTCCGCGAGCAGTGCCGCGAGCTTCTCAAACGCCTCGTCGTCGTCGAAGGCGCCGGTGACGAAGTGCATGCCCTCGGCGAGGCGGTTCCACACGTTTTCGTTGAAGCGCGTGCGCGAGCCCTTTTCGACGGCGGAGCGCACGTAGTCTTCAAAGTCGGTTTTGGTCCACTCGCGTCGACCGAAACCAACGAGGCTGAAACCGGCGGGCAGCAGGCCGCGGTTGGCAAGGTCGTAGATTGCCGGCAGGAGCTTCCTGCGCGCGAGATCGCCGGTTACGCCGAAAATTACCATTCCCGACGGCCCCGCGATGCGCGGCAGACGCTTGTCCTCTGGCTGTCGGAGCGGGTTGACCCACGCGGCCTCGTCCGTCACGGTTGTTCACCTCGAGTAATAGGTAGATGGGAAAGATTTTTGGATATTCGTTCAAATGTACAGTGCCCGCGCGGGTGCGCGGGCACAAAACGCGAAACTACTTCAAATTCTGCGCCATCGAATCGAGCAGTTCCTGCCACGCGTCGACGAACTTCTCCACGCCCTCGCGCTCGAGCACCGCAACGACGTCGCCGAGATCGATGCCCACTGCCTCGAGCTTGTCGAAGGTCGCCTGGGCCTCGGCTGCAGTTCCGGTCAGCGTGTCGCCGCGCAGCTCGCCCTGCTCGAGCATCGCGTCGAGTGTCGCCTCCGGCATGGTGTTGACGGTGTCGGGGCCCGCGAGCTCGGTGACGTACATGGTTGCGGGGTAGTCCGGGTTCTTCACACCGGTCGATGCCCACAGCGGGCGCTGCTTGTTCGTTCCCGCGGGGAACTGGTTCATGTCGGAAAACTCGTCGATAAAGAGCTGGTAGGCCAGGCGCGCGTTGGCGATGCCGGCCAGTCCGCGCAGCTCAAGCGCCTCGGGGGTGCCGATGGTCTCGAGCCTGTTGTCCACCTCGGTGTCCATGCGGGAGACGAAGAACGACGCCACGGAGTGGATCGCGGACACATCGTGCCCGTTGGCCTCCGCCTGTCGCACGCCCTCACGGAACGCAGCAATGACCTGGCGGTAGCGCTCGACGGAGAAGATCAGGGTGACGTTGACCGAGATACCGGCGGCGAGCGTCGCGGTGACGGCAGGCAGGGACTCATCGGTTGCCGGGATCTTGATCATCACGTTGGGGCGGTCCACCAGCTTCGCCAGCTCGGCCGCCTGCGCCACGGTGCGCTCCTCGTCGGCGGCGTAGCGGGGATCCACCTCGATGGAGACGCGCCCGTCCTTGCCGCCGGTTGCCTCGAAGACATCGGAGAAAAGGTCGCACGCGTCCTGGACGTCTTTCACGCTCATCGCGTACACGGCCGCATCAACCTCGCTGCCGGCCGCCTTGAGGTCCGCGAGCTGGATGTCGTAGGCGTTGCCGCCGCTCATGGCCTTGGCGAAGATCGCGGGGTTGGTGGTAACACCCTTGATGCTTTTCGACGCCTTGATCTCGCTGAGGTTTCCAGTGGTGATGCGGTCCCGCGAGAGGTCGTCGAGCCAGGTGGAGGTTCCGATTTCGTAGAGCGTGTCAATCGAAGTCATGTGGGTGCAGTCCTTTGCGTGGTCGGGAGGGGGTTAGGCGGTAGCGCTGGTGATGGATTCGCGCGCGGCTTGGGCGACGGCGCCGGCGGTGAACCCGAAGCGCTTAAACAGCTCAGCGCCAGGGGCGGAGGCGCCGAAGTGCTCGAGCGAGACGTTGCGGCCGTGGTCGCCGGTGAAGCGGTGCCACGGCATAGAGACACCGGCCTCGACGGAGACACGTGCCTTGACGTCGGCGGGCAGCACCGACGCGATGTAGTCATCGTCCTGTTCGAGGAACCACTCCATGGACGGCATGGAGACGACGCGCGCGGCGACGCCCTCGCCTTCGAGCTCGCGGGCGGCCGCGACCGCGAGCTGGACCTCGGAGCCGGTCGCGATGAGGATCACGTCAGGGGTCTGCTTGGAGCCCTCGACCAACACGTAGGCGCCGCGGGCAACGCCCTCGAACGCCTTTTCCTTCGTGCCGTCGAGCACGGGAAGGTTCTGGCGCGACAGGGCGAGAGCCTTGGGCTGCTCCTTGCCCTCGAGGGCAGCCTTCCATGCCGCGGAGGTCTCGTTCGCGTCCGCCGGCCGGATCACGGCGAGGTCCGGGATGGCGCGCAAAGCGGCGAGTGTCTCCACCGGCTGGTGGGTGGGGCCGTCCTCGCCGAGGCCGATCGAATCGTGGGTCAACACGTAGTAGCCGTCGATGCCGGACAGCGCCGCGACGCGGATCGCGGGGTAGAGGTACTCCGAGAAGATGAGGAAGGTTCCACCATAAACACGGGTTCCGCCGTGCAGCGCGATGCCGTTCATGATCGCGCCCATCGCGTGCTCGCGGATGCCGAAGTGCAGGTTGCGGCCGTAGGGCTCGGCGGTGAACTTTGCGGTGGTGATCTCTTCAGGGCCGAACGAGGTCGCACCCTTGATCAACGTGTTGTTGGATCCAGCCAGATCGGCGGAGCCACCCCACAGCTCCGGCAGGGTGGCGGCGACCGCTTGGATCACGGCCTCAGAGGCTTTGCGCGTGGCCAGGCCCTTTTCGTCGGCGTCCCAGGTCGGCAGCTGCGCGTCCCAGCCCTCAGGCAGGCGGCGCGCCGTGAGGCGCTCGAGCAGTGCCGCATTGTCCGGATTGTTCTCGGCCCAGGCGTTGAACTTCTCCTCCCACTTCGCGCGCTTCTCGCTGGCGCGTGCAGAAAGTTTGCGGGTGTGCGCGATCACGTCCGCTTCCTCGGGGAAGCTCACCTCGGGGTCGAAGCCCAGGGCCTGTTTGACCAGCTTGACCTCGTCGGCACCGAGGGCCGCGCCGTGAACCGCTCCGGTGTTTTGGAGGTTCGGGGCTGGGTAGCCGATGACGGTCTTGACGCGGATCAGCGTCGGGCGCGCGGTCTCGGCCTGCGCTTGCGCCACGGCGGACTCGATCGCGACGACGTCCTCGCCGGAATCCACGGTCAGCGTCTGCCAGCCGTACGCCTCGTAGCGCTTCATCACGTCCTCGGTGAACGCGATCTGCGTGTCGTCCTCGATGGAGATGCGGTTGTCGTCCCAGAACACGATCAGGTTGCCCAGCTGCTGGGTGCCCGCGAGGGAGGACGCCTCTGAGGTCACACCCTCCTGCAGGCAACCGTCGCCGGCGATGGCGTAGATGAAGTGATCGAACGGCGACTCTCCGGCGGGGGCGGCCGGATCGTACAGGCCGCGCTCGCGGCGCGCCGCCATCGCCATACCGACCGCGGAGGCGAGGCCCTGGCCGAGCGGGCCGGTGGTGATCTCGACGTGCTTGGTGTGGTTGTACTCCGGGTGGCCCGGTGTCTTCGAGCCCCACGTCCGCAACTGCTTTAGATCTTCGAGTTCCAGCCCGAGCCCGCCGAGGTAGAGCTGAATGTACTGGGTCAGGGACGAGTGGCCGTTGGACAGCACGAAGCGGTCGCGGCCCACCCAGTGCGGGTCTTGCGGGTCGATGTTCATGACGCGCTGGTAGAGCGTGTACGCCAGGGGTGCGAGCGACATTGCGGTGCCCGGGTGCCCCGAGCCGCAATTCTCCACAGCGTCCGCCGCAAGCACGCGCACAGTGTCCACGGCCCGCGTGTCCGTTTGCGTCCAATCGTCCGGATAGTTCCGAACGGTCATCGATTGCAATTCGGGGGGCAGGTTCGACTGGGTCACGTTGTTCCTCGCTTGTGTCGTGCGTGATTGGATGTTCTAGATATCTTCACCGCCTAGCCTATCGGTTGGCAGTGAGGCGTGTCCGGATTACCCGTTAGTGCGCCGTGGCGGTACCATCATCCAAAGGTATGAGGCCCGCGCGGATTGGGCGGCGGTGGAACTTTTCGCTGTCGCGGAGCGACTACTGATATGTTGGCATGCCCGTACCGGGCGGCCGTTTCTGCTGGAGGAGTTGTTTACTTGGAGACCATCAAGGCTTACTTTGCGCTCACGAAGCCGAGGGTCATCGAGCTCCTCCTCGTCGCCGCGATTCCCGCGATGCTGCAAGCCAACCGTGGCAGCGTGGATTTGTGGCTCATCCTTGGAACGCTCCTCGGCGGGTGGATGGGTGCGGCTGCCGCGAACACGTTCAACATGGTCGCCGACTACGACATCGACCAGAAGATGGGCCGCACCCGCGCGCGCCCGTTGGTGCGCCACACGGTGACCAAACGCAGGGCCACGATCTACGCGTGGGCGCTTCTCGCACTTTCCGTTTTATGGCTCGGCTTCGTGTGCGACTCCTGGCTCGCCGCCTTCTTCATTGTGCTCACCAACTGGTTCTACATCTTCGTCTACACAAAGTGGCTGAAGCGCCGCACGTGGCAGAACGTCATTTGGGGTGGGGCCGCTGGCTGCATGCCGGTCCTCGTCGGCTGGGCCGCGGTGCGAGACAACGTCGACGACGGTTCCCCGGATCGCTGGTGGCAGGCCGTAGTGCTGTTCATGATCATCTTCTTCTGGACACCGCCGCACACCTGGGCGCTGGCCATGAAATACAAGGACGACTACGCCAGGGCGAAGGTTCCGATGCTGCCGGTGGTCGCCTCCGCGCAGGAGACGACCCGCCAGATCGTTTTCTACTCGTGGCTGACCGTGGCTACGTCGCTGCTGCTCGTGCCCGCCGCCTCCTGGATATATCTTGTCGTCGCGGTGGCCTCGGGTGTCGCGTTTCTCGTGATGGCCACCCGGCTGCACAACGGAGTCGTGCGCGGCGACGACGTCAAGCCGCTCGCGCTGTTCATTTTGTCGAACAACTACCTCGCCGTACTCTTCCTCGCCCTGTCGGTCGACGCGGTGCTGGGGTGGAACACGATCGGTCAGTACCTCTTCTAGGAATCCGCCGCGACCCTGAGCACGACCGAGCCTGAGGTGCGGCGGGCCTGAAGCTCCTCGTGCGCTAGGCGGGCGTCGCTAAGCGGGTATGGCTCATGGATGCGGAAGGTCAGCGCGCCTTCCTCCACCGCACGCACGACGGCCTGGGCGCGCATGCGGTACTCGTCGTCGGTGGCGACGTAGGCGGCTATCGAAGGTCGGGTAAGAAACAGCGAGCCGTGCTTGTTGAGCTCCTGGATAACGAACGGCTCGACGTCGCCGGAGGCGGAACCGAAGGAGCAGACGAGCCCGCGCGGCCGACAGACATCGAGGGCTTGGGCGAAGGTGTCCTTGCCCACTCCGTCGTAGATCACGTCCACCCCTTTGCCGCCGTTTGCTTGCCGCACCTCCTGGGCGAAGTTGTCGTAGCGAAACACCTGCGTCGCGCCGGCCTCGTAGGCGAGCTTCTCCTTCTCCTCGTTCGAGGTCACGGAATAAACCACGGCGCCGGCAGCAGCGGCCATTTGGGTGAGCACGAGCCCGACCCCGCCGGAGCCAGCGGTAATCACCATCGTGTCGCCCGGCTTCGTCTCGCGGGTGCCGTGCAGAAGGTAGTGCGCCGTCATGCCTTGGAGCAGCATCGACGCCGCGACCGCGGGATCGATGCTTTGCGGCACGGCGACGAGACGGTTGCGGGGAACGCACACCTTCTCGGCGTACGAGCCGGGGGCGCTGTGCCAGGCGACCAGCGTGCCCTCGGCGATTTCACCGGCGGGGTCGGCAATGACGCGGCCGCACCCCTCGGTGCCGGGGATGTAGGGCAGTTCCTGGTCGTAGGTGCCAGAGCGGAAGTAGGTGTCGATGTAGTTGACACCCGCGTAGAGCACCTCGACGAGAACGTGCGCCTCGGTCGGCTCCGGGTCGGGGCGGTCCGTGTAGGTGAGAACCTCGGGCCCGCCGTGCTGGGTAACGTAGATCGCCTTCATGGCCCCCACGTTACCGGAGCCCCGTTTAGGCCATCCGGCGTTTGCCGTGCGCCCAGAGGAAGGCGCTAAAGGCGACGACCACCGAGGACATGGCGATGTGCAGCGGCACTGTCCAGCGCGGAACGCCGAGGTAGAACTGGGTTACGCCTACGGCCCACTGGACGACGATCATGGCGACGAGCACCAAGGCGGTGTTGAACGCGTCCATCGGCGCCTGCGAACGGCGCAGCTGGTAAACGGCGACGAGCGTGGAAATGAGGTAGATGTACATGCACGCGGCGTGGACGTAGGCGAGGATCTCGGTGTCGAGTGCCAAACGGCCCTCCATGCCGACCCCGCTGTCGCCCGAGTGCGGGCCCGAGCCGGTGACCATCGTGCCGGTCACCAGCACGAAGCTCAGCGCGACAGCCGCGACGACCACGGCCGTGCGGGCGCTACCGTCGTAGCGCGTGACGACGGGCGCGTCGTCCGGCTCACTGATGCGCATGTAGAGCACGGCTGCGATCCACACCAGCACCATCGAGGGCAGGAAGTGCACGGCCACCGCCCACCAGTGCAGGTTGACCAGCACGGAGATCCCGCCGAGTAGCGCCTGCAGCGCCACGCCGGCGATGGAGAGCAAGCCCAGTAGCTTGACGTGCCAGCGGCGCTGCGCCCTGTACACCGCCACCGTCACGGCGACCGCAGCCGCCGCGACGACGAAGGTCAGCATGCGGTTGCCGAACTCGATGGCCTGGTGGATCGCGGGCGCGGCGCCCGGCACGGGCACGAGCGAGCCTTCGTGGCACAGCGGCCAGGTGTTGCAGCCGAGGCCCGAGCCCGTGACGCGCACGAGCGAGCCGGTCACCGTGATGCCGCCCTGGCACAGGAGCAGGATCATCGCGAGGACGCGCTGCAGCTTCAGGGATGGGCCCACGGTCGTTTTAACAGGGGTGTTCACGTCAACACCGGTACCTTCCACGTATCAAACTTAAGATTGATTCTTAGCTTAACCCACGCCTCGGCCGTTCTAGCCATCGAAGCGGAACCAGCGGGCGGCGGCGGTGACGGCGACAGCCACCCACACCGTTAGCGCGATCCACGCCCCGGAGTCCACGCTCAGGTGCAGCGCCTGCGTCAGCGCACCCGCCAGGGCGACGGTGGGCACCAGGTTGTACCAGCCGGCCTCGACCAGGTTGCCCGAGTAAGTGACCCACCCCAAGATGCCGACCAAAATCAGCCACAGCAGGTTGGCCAAGGCGAGGACGAGCTCGGAACTCATGGTGCCACCGAGCAGCAACCCCAGGGCGGTGAAACACGCCACGCCGAGCAGCAGCGTCACCCCGCCGAACAGGGCGCCGCCGACGGGGACGCGCCAACCCAACGCGACGGCGATCGCGCCGAGGACGACGATCTGGACTGCCACCATCGCCAGCACGCCGAGAATCTTGCCCGCGATGATCGTCCATGCCGGCACCCCGGAGGCGCCGGTGCGCTTGAGCGCGCCGTAGCGGCGGTCGAACGCCAGCGCGATCGCCTGGCCGGTAAAGCCCGCGCTGCTCGCCGCCACGGCAAACACCACCGGCACGAGGTGGTCGAGGCGCGCGGGCGAGTCAGCCCCGGGGATCGGCAGCTTCGCGGCGGCGACGAGGATCACAGCGGGGATGATCAGGTTGAGCAGCAGCTGCTCACCGTGGCGCAGCATGAGCAGTGCCTCGATGCGCCCCTGCGCCAGCGCCATCCGGGTCACGGAGGCGCGGCGGGGGCGCGGGGTAAACGTGCCTTCGGCAAGTTCTAGAGCCATGCTGATCCTTTCCTAGCTGCGCAGCTCGCGACCGGTGATGTCGAGGAAAACGTCCTCGAGCGTGCGGTGCGCGACGCTGAATTCGCGCAGCAAAACGCCCTGGGCGTCGGCTTCGCGCGCGAGCGTGGCAACGACCTCCGGAGTCGCTCCGCCGGAGATCTGGTAGCGCAGCGGCCGGGTGGCTTGGGCGGTCAGGGAGTGCGCGGACAGGGCGTCGTTAAGCGGCGCGATGGCGAGCTCGCGGTCGGTGCTGAGCGTGATCAGCGGGAAGGAGTCGTGGCTGGTCAGCTCGGCGGTGGTGCCTTGGGCGACGACGGCGCCGCGGTCGATGATGACGACCTTGTCGGCGAGCGCTTCGGCCTCGTCCATGAGGTGGGTGGTTAGGATCACGGTGACCCCGTCGCGCTTCATCGCGGAGATGATGTCCCACACCGCGAGGCGCGATTGGGCGTCCATCCCGGCGGTCGGCTCGTCGAGGAAGATCAGCTCCGGCCGGCCGATCATCGCCAGCGCCAGAGACAGTCGCTGCTGCTGGCCGCCCGAGAGGCGCCGGTAGGTGGTCTTTTCTACCCCGCGCAGGCCAAGCAGGTCGATTAGCCAGTCCGGATCGAGGGGGTCTTCGTTGTAGCGGGCGGTGAGCTCGAGCATTTCGCGGACGCGGATGCCGGAGTAGGAGCCGCCACCTTGCAGCATGATGCCGATGCGCGAGCGCACCTTCTCGGGCTCGGCGGACGGGTCGAGACCCAGTACAGAGATTCTGCCGCCGGTGGGTTTGGTAAAGCCCTCGCACATCTCGACGGTGGTGGTTTTGCCCGCACCGTTGGGGCCGAGGAGTGCAAGGATCTCACCGCGGGCGGCGGTGAAAGAGAGGCCGTCTACGGCCACGATGTCGCGGTATGTCTTGGAAACGTTGTCCAGGACAATTGCATCACTCATGGCTGGCTAGTTTAGACTCCTGCGACCGAATCGCCGGTACCACCACCAGCCGGCAGCGCAGATCACAGCGAAACCGGTGGCGGCGATTGTGTAGATGGTGATCACCGCTCCCGGGTTCAGCGCCAGGCCGCGCGGCAGCACGAGGAAGCTGAACACCGCGCTGTAGATGACCACCGCGGCGCGGAAGAACAGACGGTTGGCCCACGCCGCCAGCGGCAGGATGGCCCACAGCGGGTACCAGGGGTGGACGACGGGGAAGAGGATCACCAGCACGAGCGTGGCCACGCCCAGGCCCCCGACCGGGTGGATCGTGCCGCGGTAGGTCGCCCACAGCATACGGATCATGAACGCGGCGGCGACTATTAGGCCCGCCCCGCGCGTGATTGCCAGCATGGCCTCGATGTGGTCGCCGAGGCCCAGCAGCATCCCGATGTTGCCCGCGATGACCCCGACATCGGTGGTAACCGAGAGCCAGCTGCGTATCGACGCCGCCCCTCCCTGGCCCGTCACCCAGCCGAAACCGATGCCGGTCAGCAGCGAGAAAACCACCGTGGTGGCGACCATGAGCGCGGCCTGCGTGGCGGCGGCGAGGGCGATCGCCGCCACCCCGGGCAGCCGCGACGACCACGCCCGCGCCAGCGCCATGCCGATGAATCCGAGGGCGATAAAGCCCGTGACCTTGACCAGCCCCGCGCAGGTGATGAGGGCCCCGCTTGCCACAAGCAGGCCCGCGGCGGCGGCGTTGCGCGGGCCGAGGGCGTCGATCCCGCGCAGGCCCAACTCTATCCCGACAAGCAGGAAGCCAAGCAGGATGGCCTCGTTATGGATGCCGCCGACTAGGTGCAGGATGGTCAGCGGGTTGAGCACACCCAGCCACAGCGCCGCGGCGGGGGAGACGCGGCAGCGGCGCGCAAGCGCCACCACGCCCCACGCGGCGGCGCCGATCCCCACCAGCGACACCAGGCGGTGGGCGATAACACCGAGCACGATCGAATCGTGCGTCAGCCACGAGATCGCGGCCGAGATGCCCAATGCGACGGGCCCGTAGGGGCTCGGCGACTGCGCCCAGATAAACGGCACGGAACGCGCGAGGTGGTTTTCGGTACCGAGGATCTCGACCGGGCCTGCCGCGTACGGGTCGAGGCCCTGGCGCACAATCGAGCCCTGCGCCAGGTAGGAGTAGATGTCCTGGGTAAAAAGCGGGGCGGTCAGGATCAACGGGATGACCCAGGCGACAAAGGTGCGCACGATCACGCCCTTGCCCACCCGAGCGGGGGTGCTGCCCGCGCCGACGAACGGCGCCATGAGCACCCACGCGACTACGAGCAGGCCCACGCCGATGAGGATCAGCGCGGAGGAGGTCTGCAGCATGCGTCCCATCACGGCGCCGCCGGGGAAGAGTGCGTACGGGTTGTCCACCACGGGCAGCGCCCCGCCGCCGAGGCCGCCGAGGCCCATGAGGATCGTGCCCACGAGCCCGATGAAGCGCAGCACAGCGAAGCGGTTGAGCTCGGCTACCGACGCTCGGGACGCTTGGGCGGGGTGGGCGTCGCCAAGCGAGCTTTCGTGTAGCTCTGCCGAGCGCGACCCGGGCCGGCCCAGCCTGGGCAAAACCCGCGGAAGAACGTTCACAACCGAGGAGTCTACAAAACGAGGCACCCGCGACGGGGGCTCACATGCGGAATTAATTTGAACACACTAGTGTTGGATAAAGGCGATTGAGAAAACTCGAAGTGGACCCAAGGATCGGAGGTGTGGACATGGCTCGCAATGCGGAACAGACGCGCTCCATCGGCGGGCAAACGCGCCGCGAGGTGATGTCGCTGCTGCTAAAGCACGGCCCCGTCAGCGCCGCCGACCTCGGAGTCCACCTCGGCCTCTCCGCCGCAGGTGTACGACGCCACCTGGACAAACTGGTAGACGAGCAGATCGCAGAGACGTGCGAACCGAACCCGGTAGCGGGGGAGGAGGCCAGCCGCGGCCGGCCGGCGAAACACTACCGCCTGACCGACGACGGCCGCGAGCACTTCGGCAGCCAGTACGATAGTCTCGCCGCCGACGCGATCGACATCGTGCGACAAATCGGCGGCGATGAGGCTGTCAAGGAGCTGGCGCGCGCGAGGATCGACAAGATCCTCGAGGGCGTCGAACCTGCAGCCGAGTCCGGCGAGGACATCGAGGCGGTCGCCCGCGACCTCGCGGACGCGCTCGACGACAATGGCTACGCCGCGACAGTGACGCGGGCGGGGATGGGTATCCAGATCTGCCAGCACCACTGCCCGGTATCGGCCGTCGCCGCCCGGCACCCGGAAATCTGCGAGGCGGAGCACGAGGCCATCTCGGAGCTTGTCGGAAAGCACGTTCAACCGCTCGCCATGATCGCGGACGGCAACGGAATTTGCACGACCAACATTCCCCTCGTCGCTGTGGGCAAAACCGCCGCAGCGCGCGAGACACACACCGAAAGGAGCGGAGATCTTGACTGAGACAACTCCCGCACCCGGCCTGGAACGGCCGATGAACGACGACGAAATTATTGAGTCCATTGGCGCATACAACTACGGCTGGCACGACTCCGACGCCGCCGGTGCCGCAGCGCGCCGTGGCCTGAGCCCAGATGTGGTCAAAGACATCTCCCGCATTAAGGAAGAGCCAGAGTGGATGCTCAACCAGCGTCTCAAGGCGCTCGAGGTCTTTGAGAAGAAGCCCATGCCGACGTGGGGCGCGGACCTGAGCGGCATCGACTTCGACAACATCAAGTACTACGTCCGCTCGACCGAGAAGCAGGCAACCTCCTGGGAGGACCTGCCCGAGGACATCAAGAACACCTACGACAAGCTCGGCATCCCGGAGGCGGAGAAGCAGCGCCTCGTCGCGGGTGTCGCCGCGCAGTACGAGTCCGAGGTGGTCTACCACCAGATCCGCGAGGACCTGGAGGAAAAGGGCGTCATCTTCGTCGACACCGACACCGCCCTGCGCGAGCACGAGGACATTTTCAAGGAGTACTTCGGCTCGGTGATTCCGGCCGGCGACAACAAGTTCTCCGCGCTGAACTCCGCGGTGTGGTCCGGCGGCTCATTCATCTACGTGCCGCCGGGGGTCCACGTGGACATCCCGCTGCAGGCGTACTTCCGCATTAACACGGAGAACATGGGTCAGTTCGAGCGCACCCTGATCATCGTCGACGAGGATGCGTACGTGCACTACGTCGAGGGCTGCACCGCGCCGATTTACAAGTCCGATTCCCTGCACTCCGCGGTGGTCGAGATCATTGTGAAGAAGGGCGGGCGCTGCCGCTACACCACCATCCAGAACTGGTCGAACAACGTCTACAACCTGGTGACCAAGCGCGCCAAGGCTGAAGAGGGTGCGACCATGGAGTGGGTCGACGGCAACATCGGCTCGAAGGTGACCATGAAGTACCCGGCCGTGTGGATGACCGGCCCCTACGCCAAGGGCGAGGTGCTCTCCGTCGCGTTCGCCGGCGAGGGCCAGTTCCAGGACACCGGCGCGAAGATGACGCACATGGCGCCGCACACGTCGTCGTCGATCGTGTCCAAGTCGGTTGCCCGCGGCGGCGGTCGCGCGGCCTACCGCGGCTTGGTGCAGATCAACCAGAACGCCCACCACTCCACGTCTAACGTCGAGTGCGACGCGCTGCTGGTGGACAACATCTCGCGCTCGGACACCTACCCCTACAACGACATCCGAAACGACCACGTGACCCTCGGCCACGAGGCGAAGGTGTCGAAGGTGAGCGAGGAGCAGCTGTTCTACCTGATGTCGCGCGGCATCGCGGAGGAAGAGGCGATGGCGATGATCGTCCGCGGCTTCGTCGAGCCGATCGCCAAGGAGCTGCCGATGGAGTACGCCCTCGAGCTCAACCGTCTTATCGAACTGCAAATGGAAGGATCGGTGGGTTAACCCATGGCGGATACCGCTGTTAAGAACGCCTCCGGCGTCAACAACAAGGGCGACATGCCCGTCTCCTACAACGTCGACGACTTCGCCGTTCCGGGCGGTCGCGACGAGGATTGGCGCTTCATCTCGCTGCGCCGCCTGCGCGGCCTCCACAACGGCACGTTCGCGCCGTTGAGCGACGCCCGCGTCAGCGTCGAGGGCCCGTCCGAGGTCATCGTGGAGACGGTCTCTCCTGATGACGACCGCCTCAAGGTCGCCGGCGGCCCCGTCGACCGCGTTGCCGCGCAGGCGTGGTCGGGGGCGACCTCCGGCACGATTGTGAAGATCCCGGACAACGCCGAGCTCACCGAGCCCGTCACGGTGACCATCACCGGCGCGGGCCTGGACGCCACGACGTTCGCCACCGTTCTCGTTGAGTCCGGTGTCAACTCCGCGGCGACCGTGATCGTGCGCTACACCGGCTCCGGCACCCACGCCGACAACGTCAACTGGTTGATCGGCGACAACTCGCGCGTCTACGCGGTCGTCGACACGGAGTGGGCCGACGACGCCGTTCACCTCGGCGCGCAGTCGATCGTGGTGGGCCGCGACGCGACCCTGCGCCACACCGTTGCCAGCTTCGGCGGCGAGGTCACCCGCGTCACCCCGCGCGTGAAGTTCACCGCCCCCGGCGGCGACGTCGAGCTCACCGGCGTGTACTTCGCCGACGACGGCCAGTACATCGAGAACAGGCTGCTGGTGGACCACAGCGTGCCCAACTGCCGCTCCAACGTGCTCTACAAGGGCGCGCTGCAGGGAGACAAGAACTCGGACAAGCCGGACGCTCGCACCTGCTGGGTGGGCGACGTGCTGATCCGCGCCGAGGCGCTGGGCACCGACACCTACGAAACCAACCGCAACATGGTGCTTACCGACGGCGCCCGCGCCGACGCAATCCCGAACCTCGAGATCGAGACCGGCGAGATTGCCGGCGCCGGCCACGCCGCGACGGTCGGCCGCTTCGACGAGGAGCAGGTGTTCTACCTGCGTGCCCGCGGTATCCCGACGGAAGAGGCGACGCGCCTGATCATCCGCGGCTTCTTCAATGAGGTCCTCAACAAGATCCCGGTGGAGTCCGTCCGCGACGAGCTCATCGCCCGGGTTTCCGGCGAGCTCGAGCACGCAAACCTCTAACCCCTGCCCACCTCAGAAACGGAAAGAACACGTATGTCTACTCTCGAAATCAAGAACCTGCACGCTAACGTCCTGCCGAACGAAGAGGGCCAGGAGCCGACCCCGATTCTCAAGGGCGTCAACCTGACCATCAAGTCCGGCGAGACCCACGCCATCATGGGCCCGAACGGCTCCGGCAAGTCCACCCTGGCCTACACCATCGCCGGCCACCCGAAGTACGAGGTCACCGACGGCGAGGTGCTCCTCGACGGCGAGAACCTGCTGGAGATGGAGGTCGACGAGCGTGCCCGCGCGGGCCTGTTCCTGGCCATGCAGTACCCGGTTGAGGTCCCCGGCGTCTCCTCGTCGAACTTCATGCGCTCCGCCGTGACCGCCGTGCGCGGCGAGGCACCGAAGCTGCGGGAGTGGGTCAGCGAGCTCAACGCAGCGCGCGACTCCCTGCAGATGGACGCATCCTTTTCCGAGCGCTCGGTCAATGAGGGCTTCTCGGGCGGTGAGAAGAAGCGCCACGAGGTTATGCAGCTCGCGCTGATGAAGCCGAAGTTTGCCGTGATGGACGAGACCGACTCCGGCCTCGACGTCGACGCGCTGCGCATCGTCTCCGATGGCATCAACCGCTACCAGGAGGAAACCAACGGTGGCGTGCTCATGATCACCCACTACAAGCGCATCCTGAACTATGTCACCCCGGACTTCGTCCACATCTTCGCCGACGGCAAGATCGTCACCACCGGCGGCGCTGAGCTGGCCGACGACCTCGAGTCCGAGGGCTACGAGAAGTTTATCTAATGGTCTATACACACCCAGACGGAACGCTCGACGTGGACGCCATCCGCGCCGAGTTTCCGATCCTGTCCCGAACGGTTCGCGGTGGCAAGCCGCTGGTCTACCTCGACTCCGGCGCGACTTCGCAGCGCCCGGAGCGCGTGTGGAACGCTGAGCGGGACTTCGTTCTAAACACCTTCGCGCCGGTCCACCGCGGCTCTTACCAGCTCGCAGAGGAGGCGACCGACGCCTATGAGTCCGCGCGCGAGAAGATCGCCGCGTTCGTGGGCGCGCAGGGCCATGAGATCGCGTTTACCAAGAACGCGACCGAGGCGCTCAACGCCGTCGCCTTCGTGCTTGGCGACGACCGCGCCGGCAGCCTCCGCGTCGGCGAGGGCGACACCATCGTGGTCACCGAGCTCGAGCACCACGCCAACCTCGTGCCCTGGCAGGAGCTGGCGCGGCGCACGGGCGCAACCCTGAAGTGGTACTCCATGACACCGGACGGCCGCATCGACCTCGACTCGCTCGAGCTTGATGAAAGCGTGAAGGTGGTGGCGTTTACGCACCAGTCGAACGTGACCGGTGCGCACGCCGATGTGCCGGAGATGGTGCGCCGCGCCAAGGCGGTCGGCGCGCTGACCGTGCTGGACGCGTGCCAGTCGGTTCCGCACATGCCGGTGAATTTCCGCGAGCTGGGCGTGGACTTCGCCGGATTCTCCGGACACAAGATGTGCGGCCCCTCGGGCGTCGGCGTGCTCTACGGCAGGGGAGACCTGTTGGACAAGCTCCCGCCGTTTCTCACCGGTGGCTCGATGATCGAGGTGGTGAAGATGGAGGGCTCCACCTACGCGCCGGCGCCGCAGCGCTTCGAGGCAGGCACCCAGATGACCAGCCAGGTCGTCGGGCTCGGCGCCGCCGTTGATTTCCTCACCGAGGTGGGCATGGAGGCCGTGGCGCGCCACGAGCACGAGCTGACCGCCTACGCGCTTAAGAAGATGCAGGCCATCGAGGGCCTGTCGATCGCCGGCCCGCTCACCGCCGAGAAGCGCGGTGGGGCGATCGCTTTCACCGTCGACGGCGTGCACCCGCACGACCTCGGCCAGGTGCTCGACTCCGAGGGCGTGGCGATCCGCACCGGCCACCACTGCGCGTGGCCCGCGCACCGTGGCCTGGCCGTCCAGGCGACGTCGCGCGCCAGTTTTTACCTGTACAACACGCTCGACGAGGTCGACGCGCTCGTCGCGGCCATCGGCAAGGCGAAGGAGTTCTTCGGCGCATGAACCTAGAAGCGATGTACCAAGAGGTCATCCTCGACCACTACAAGAACCCGCAGCACGCCGGCTTGCGCGACCCGTTTGATGCCGAGGTCCACCACGTCAACCCGTCTTGCGGCGACGAGATCACCCTGCGAGTCGCGCTGTCCAAGGATGGCGCGACCGTTTCGGACGTGTCCTACGATGCCGCGGGATGTTCGATCTCGCAGGCGTCGACAAGCGTGATGGCGGAAGAAATCATCGGCCTGGGCGTCGATGAGGCGATGGCCAAGCTTTCCGCTTTCGAGGAGATGGTGACCTCGCGCGGAACCCTGGAAGGCGATCCCGAGGTCATCGGCGACGGTGTCGCGTTCGGCGGAGTGGCCAAGTTCCCCGCCCGAGTCAAGTGCGCGCTTCTGGGGTGGAAGGCCTTCCAGGCGGCCACCTCGGACGCGCTCGAAGAAAAGGAGAAGTAGATGGCTGAATCCAATTACGGTGCGGCCGAGCGGCCGACGCAGACGGAGGAGCAGATCAAGCTCGCCGGCGACGCCGCGGAGTACATGCACGACGTCATCGACCCGGAGCTCGGCATCAACGTCGTCGACCTCGGGCTGGTGTACGACCTGTGGATCGAGGAAGAGGGTGAGACGACGAAGGCGGTCATCAACATGACGCTGACGTCGCCGGCGTGCCCGCTCACCGACGTGATCGAGGACCAGACCACCACCGCGATCACCGAGAACACCCCGATCGACGAGGTCGTGATCAACTGGGTGTGGATGCCGCCGTGGGGACCGCAGATGATCACCGAGGAGGGCCGCGAGCAGCTACGCGCGCTCGGCTTCGCGGTCTAGCCGACCCGCCATGTAAGGTGTCGCGTTGTGATTGTCACCCACGACCTTGAAGTCCGCGTCGGCGCCCGAACTCTACTCACCGCCCCCGGCCAGCACCTGCGGGTGCAGCCCGGCGACAGGATTGGGCTGGTCGGGCGCAACGGCGCGGGAAAAACCACGACGATGCGCATCCTGGCGGGGGAGACCGAGCCCTACGGCGGGTCGGTGGTCAGCTCCGGCGACATCGGCTACCTCCCGCAGGATTCAAAAGAGGGCGATATTGAGCAGACCGCGCGCGACCGGGTGCTCTCGGCGCGTGGGCTCGACGAGATCCGCCGCGGGATGGAAAAGCAGCAGGAGCTCATGGAGAGCACCGAGGGGGTGCAGCGCGACAAGGCGATTGCGAAGTACTCGCGCCTCGAGGAGCGCTACCAGGCGCTCGGGGGCTACGAGGCGGACGCCGAGGCGGCGCAGATCTGCGATAACCTGGGGCTGCCCGCGCGCATCCTCGACCAGCCGCTGAAGACCCTTTCCGGCGGGCAGCGGCGCCGCGTCGAGCTCGCCCAGATCCTCTTCGCCGCCAACAACGGCTCCGGCAAGTCGACCACGACGCTGCTTCTCGACGAGCCCACCAACCACCTCGACGCCGACTCCATCGCCTGGCTGCGTGGCTTTTTGTCCAAGCACGAGGGCGGGCTGATCATGATCTCGCACGACGTCGATTTGCTTGACGACGTCTGCAACAAGGTGTGGTTCCTCGACGCGGTGCGCGCAGAGGCCGACGTGTACAACATGGGTTTTTCCAAGTACAAGGACGCCCGCGCGCTCGACGAGGCGCGGCGGCGCCGCGAGCGCGCCAACGCGGAGAAGAAGGCCTCCGCCCTGCAGAAACAGGCCGCCAAGCTCGGGGCGAAGGCCACCAAGGCTTCGGCCGCCAAGCAGATGCTCGCCCGCGCGGAGCGCATGATGGGCTCGCTTGACGACGTCCGCGTGGCCGACAAGGTCGCCGCCATTTCCTTCCCCGAGCCTGCCCCCTGCGGCAAGACGCCGCTGCACGGCAAGGGCCTGACCAAAATGTACGGCTCGCTCGAGGTTTTCGCCGGGGTGGACCTGGCCATCGACAAAGGGTCGCGCGTCGTCGTGCTGGGCACGAACGGCGCAGGCAAGACGACCCTCCTCAAGCTGCTCGCCGGGGTCGAACGCACCGATGGCGAGGGCGGTCTCGTCACCGGGCACGGGCTGAAAATCGGTTACTTCGCCCAAGAGCACGACACCATCGACGGGACCAAGTCCGTCTGGGAAAACACCATCGCCGCCTGCCCCGACGCCGGCCAACAGGACCTGCGCGGACTGCTCGGCGCGTTCATGTTCTCCGGCGACAAGCTCGAACAACCCGCGGGAACGCTTTCCGGCGGCGAGAAGACACGCTTGTCGTTGGCCACCCTCGTCTCCTCGCGGGCCAACGTGCTGCTTCTCGACGAACCCACCAACAACCTCGACCCCCAATCCCGCGAACAGGTTCTCGACGCGCTGAAGACCTACACCGGCGCGGTCGTCCTGGTCACCCACGACCCGGGTGCGGTGCGCGCCCTCGAGCCGGAGCGCGTCATCATCATGCCCGAGGGCGATGAGGACATCTGGAGCGACGATTACATGGAGATTGTGGAGCTGGCCTAATGGAGAATATTTTTTACAACGACTGGTCCACCATCGGTGTCACCGCAGCCAAGGGTGTGCTGATCTACATCGCATTGATCGCGATGCTGCGCATCAGCGGGAAGCGCTCGCTGTCGAAGTTCAACATCTTCGATTTCGTGATCACCATCGCCATCGGATCTATTTTCGCGTCGACCCTGACCAGTAACGACGTGAAGTTGGCTCAGGCCGTCACCGCGATTGTCGTGCTTCTGGGCGGGCAATACTTGATTTCTAAACTGGCCTTGCGCTCTGAGTCCTTCGAGAAGTTGGTGAAGTCCGATCCAGCGTTGCTCTTTTACTCCGGTGAATTCAACGAGGAGACGATGAAGAACGAGCGGGTGACCAGGCGCGAAGTGCTGCAAGCAGTGCGCGGCAGCGGTTCGTCGAGCATGGACGATGTGGCGGCGGTCATCTTGGAGACCGACGGCACGATCTCCGTGATCGGAGCCGCGGAGGGCGCCGCCGCGCCGAAACGGAACGACCTTTTCGATTCCGTGAAGCGAAACCCAGAAGCCTAACTCGCTAACGAAGGTAACGCCGAGCGAAATTGGCCAGGATCTGGTTGTTGGCGGAGTAGTCGTACTCGTAGGCTTTGGCGATTTGGGACTCGAATGTCTCGGTCGATGTGTAACCCAAGTGGGCGTAGAGGCGGAGGCGGAACTCGAGCGCCTCCGCAGTCAGTTCCGGGTGGAATTGCGTGGCGTACACATTGCTACCGACGCGGAACATCTGCACGGGGCACTGGTCCCCGCGAACGAGGATGGCGATGCGGGGATCGTCGGGAAGCTCTTCGAGCGCTTCCTTGTGCCCGACGAGAGTGTCGAAGCTCTCCGGCGTGTCCCCGAGAACTTCGTCGCGCTCCTCCGCGTCGGTCCTAGAAACGGTGACGGGGCCGGCTTCCTCCGCGTAGCGGTCGGAAAGGCGCGCGCCGACGGCCGTGCCCACGGCGCCGATGTCGTAGCAGGCGCCCATGACGGGGAAATCGCGGTCGATGCACTCGGCGACGAGCGTGCCGATCTCTCGCTCGACGCGCAGCTGCAGCGGCGACTTCATGAGCTCGAGGTTGTTGAACGGACTGCCGCCTAGTAAGACGCCCGAGTACTCTTCTAGGTCCACGCGACCGAGCGCGTCCTGTTCGAGACGGCGCTGCTCGATGGAGGAGGCATCGATCAGCATCGCGTTAGCGAAGCTTTCGAGCTCTTCAGCTGCGGCCTCGTTCTCAGGGCGCGTGCTCAACAGGAGGAAGGGGCGGTGCGTGGTCACCCGTGACAATCTAGCCTGCCTCGCACCCGGCACGACAATCGCTCCGCCCGGGTGATCGTTTCGCTGGCAAACGACCCCGTCTGGCACGTGTACGATCGCTGGCATGAACCCGATTGATTCAGTCATGGAAGCGTGGAACGCGCTCAGCAAGAAGGAGAAGACCGCCGCCGGCATCTTCGGCGCGATCGACACCGCCGCGAAGGGCATCGCTCTGTGGGACCTCGCCCGCACTGACTCGAAGAAGCTCCGCGGCCCGAAGTGGCTGTGGACGTCTGTCATTGGCGCCGTCAACACCATTGGTTGGCTGAGCTACTTCATCGTGGGCAAGAAGTACTAGAGCACACCACCTGCATAGAAACGGACGCGCGTTACTGGCGCGGTCCGCTTCTTTTGCCATGGGTAGGTGTCTTCGGCGGCGTACACCGGTTCAAGCAAAATGATCTGCTTGTCCGTGCCGGCTGACCCGCCGATGGTGAGCTGCCCATCGTGGACGGTGACGTCTGTTTCGTAGCTTCGGCTCGCGTTCCACTTGCTTACAAGCGCTAGGGGGACCGTAGCGAACACCTTCCGGCCTCGCCGCAGTACAAGCTGTTGGTCGTCGATGTAAGAGGGGCGCACGCGTTCGCTTGCGACGAGACCCCACACGAACACAATGCCCCACAACGACAGCAGCAAAGCTATAAGCCGCACAGTGCCGCTGGGAAGAAGTAGGTGCACGGCAACGAGCTCGATAAGTAGTACGGCAGTGAGGAAACCCAGCATCTGCAGTCGGCCGGGCGGATGCGGCAGGGCCCTCGCCCCCTCGGACACGTCAGTGCGACCGCGCGCCCACCGGATCAGGTCGCAGTAAAGCCCTAGCTCGTAGCGGCCCGCCCGCACCGCGGGGTGTTTTGCGGCGAGTGTCCGGAGCTTATGCGCCGTAGTCATCGGCCAGCTCCTTCAAGGTAGCGCGTTGCCGTGCGTCGAGGCCGGTGTCGCGCAGATCGATAGGCAAGTCCCCGGGGATGAGGGTTTCGGCGATCCCGCGCATGACGGTGCGCGGCAGAAGAGCTTTGAGCTTATCGACGTCGCCGTCGCCCCACGCCGCCGCAAACTCCAGCGTCGCGCTTCTGCACTGTTCGTCGGCGAGATTCGCGCGCAGCTGCTCCCACGTCTCAGGGGTCGCCACACCTGTCATCGCCATGAGGTCGAAAGTCTCGATCTCTCCCCGGGCATAGTCGGTGTCACCGAGCAAGGAGGCGATCCCGCGTCGCAGGTCGTCCGGCAGCCCGAGCGGGGCCTCCTGCAGCGCGGCCAGGCGCTGCCGCTGCACGGTCAGCCGTTCTATACGTGCGTCGATGAGCTCAATTGACCGGTCGACGGCGTCGGGGTGGTTGACGTGGGAGGTGGGGACGCCGGCGTCGATAAGCGCGCGGGCACGGATAACCGCCGCGAGATCGCGCAGTGAGTAGTCGCGGTAGTTGCCCGTGGTGCGCGGTGGCTCGGGCACCGCGCCAGTTTCGTGCAGGTGGCGCACGGCCCGCACAGAGCAGCCGGCGGCGCGCGCGACATCAGAGATCCTCATGGCACCAGTCTGAACTATGACGCCGCGTGAGGGTCAAGCGCTAGTTGCGGAAACCGTGGACCGGCGCAGGAATGAAACCGCCCCGTTCCACAAACGGCGCGCAACTCACCTGGTTGACGGGGATGACAGGAGCGTAGCCCAACAGTCCGCCGAAGTTGACTTCATCGCCAGGCTGAGTGCCGGGGACGGGGATGAGGCGTGCTGCGGTCGTCTTGTGGTTCATCACGCCAATGGCCGCTTCGTCGGCGATCATGCCGGCAATGCTGGCGGCTGAGGTGTCGCCCGGAATCGCGACCATGTCGAAACCGACCGAGCAGATCGACGTCATCGCTTCCAACTTGTCCAGGGAAATGGAACCGGAGCGGACCGCGTCAATCATTCCCTGATCCTCGGATACCGGGATGAAGGAGCCGGACAAACCGCCGATGCGGGAGCAGGCCATCATGCCGCCTTTCTTGACGTCGTCGTTAAGCAGCGCGAGCGCGGCGGTCGTGCCGTGCGTGCCCACCTGATCCAGCCCCATGTGCTCGAGGATGCGGGCGACGGAATCGCCGACTTCCGCAGTCGGTGCGAGCGAGAGGTCGACGATGCCGAAGGGCACCCCCAAGCGTTCCGACGCCAACGTCCCCACCAACTGGCCCGCCCGCGTGATCTTGAAAGCGGCTTTCTTGATCTCTTCAGCGACGTCGTTGAGACTTTTGCCCGCAAGAGGCGTGATCGCGCGGTCCACCACGCCCGGGCCGGACACGCCGACCGACACGACGGTGTCCGGTTCCTCGATGCCGTGGAAAGCTCCGGCTATGAACGGGTTGTCGCCCACGGCGTTGGCGAAGACGACGAGTTTGGCGCAGGCTATCGACGACCGGTCCGCCGTCAGCTCCGCCGCTTCCTTCACCACCTCGCCCATCCGGCGCTCGGCGTCCATGTTGATGCCCGCCCGCGACGAGGCGATGTTGACCGACCCGCACACAAAGCGTGTCTGTGCCAAGGCTTCCGGAATCGAGGCGATCAACCGCTCGTCAGCCGCCGTGGCCCCCATTTCCACCAGTGCTGAATACCCCCCTATAAAGTTGACCCCCAGTTCGGTTGCTGCGCGGTCGAGGGCGCGGGCGATGTCGGCGGGGTCGCCGTCGACACCTGGGGCGACAAGCGCGATAGGGGAGACCGAGACGCGCTTGTTCACGATGGGGATGCCCAGCTCGCGCTCGATGCCCTCGCACACCTCGACGAGGCGTTCGGCGCGGGAGGTGACGCGGTCGTAGACGGCGTCGGCGGTCGCAGCCATGGTGGCGCGGGTGCAGCCGATGAGCGAGATGCCCATGGTGACCGTGCGGATGTCTAGGCGGTAGTCCTCGATCATCGTGATCACGTCGATGATGTTGGAGGCGCGGAAGTTCAGTTCGCTGGCCATGCTAGATCTCGTTCATCGCAGTGAACAGTGCTTCGGTTTGGACCCGGATGTCCACGCCGAGCCGCGCGCCCACCTCCGTGAGCGCCGCTTGCAGGGCCGCGATGTCAAAGCTGTCCGCTGGCAGCTCGACGCGCATGATCATGGTGAAGAATCGGTCCATGAGCGTCTGCGAGACGTCGACAATGTTCAAGCCGTGGTCGGCGGCGGCCTGGGCGACGCCGGCGATGATGCCGGTACGGTCGGGCCCGGTCGTTGTGATGATGGCGTGCATGCGCAACATGGTAGTCCCGCGTTACGGTGGGGCCATGACTGCACCAGAAGAATTCACTCAGTTCGTGCTCGTGCTCGGCGCCGGCGGCAAGGTCTCGCGCCACACGGTTCCGCTGCTCGTCGAGGAGGGCCACAAGGTCACCGCCCTCGTGCGCAATCCGGACCACGCCCGCTCGCTTATCGACGCCGGCGCCACCGTCCTCATCCACGACCTCACCCAGCTCGACGAAGAGGGCTGGGCGCGCCTGCTCACGCCTTTCGACGCGGTCGTCTGGTCCGCCGGCGCCGGCGGGGGAGACCCGGAGCGCACCTACGCCGTCGACCGGGACGCAGCCATGAAATGCATCGACGCTTTAGAGGCTCTTGGGGAATTCGCGCCGCGGTTGATCATGGTCTCCTACGCCGGGGCGGCCACCGCCGAAGCAGAGGATGACGGGGGGAGCTGGTTTGCTTACGTGGAGGCGAAGAAGGCCGTCGATAAGCGTTTGCTTGCGTCGGAGCTCGACTACGTGATCCTGGGCCCGACGCGGCTGACAGATGAGCCTGCGCGGGGTCTGCAGCAGCTCGCGCAGCGCAGCGCGGAGTAGACGACCTCCCGCGAGCTGGTGGCGCAGGTCATCGTGAAGGCCGTCGGCGAGGACCTGGAGCCGAACCCGTACGACTTCGAGGACGCTACTTAAGGCAGTAGTCGGCGAAGCGCTTCACAATCGCGTTCGCTGTCTGCGTGTCCACACTGGGCAGGCCGGCGATGATGTCGTCGTAATCCTCCTGCGGGAAGTAGCCGTAGTCGTAGTAGAAGTCCATGCGGGTCTTCATCGCCGCGGCGTCCATCTCGGCGTGGAACTAGGTGGCCCACACCCGGTCGCGGTAGCGGACGATCTGGACGGGGCAGGAGGGGCCGTCGGCAAGCAGTGTGAGCGCAGGGTGCGCGCTGTGCGGCTCCGCATTCTCCGTGTGGCCGGTCAGCGCAGTGAACAGCTTGGGCAGTCCCCGCAGCAGCGGGTCCTCCTCCGCGGCGGGCAGCAGGTTGACGATGGTCGGGCCCGACGCCTCCGGGTGCGAATGCGTGACGCTGCCGCCCAAATAGTGCGTGAGCCAGCTCAGGCCGTAGCAGACGAAGAAGACGGGAATGTCGCCTTCGACGATCTCGGCAAGCACGGCGTGGACGTGCTCCTGCCAGGCGTTGTAGGTCTCGTTGGTGATGTTGAGCGAGCTGCCGCCGACGAAGATGCCGTCGACGCCGTCGAGGCTGCCGAGCGCGGCGTGCTCGTCGCCGATCGTGCGCAGCTCCACCTCGTCGGCGGACAGTCCCGTGGCGCGGAGAGTGTCGTGGTACTCGGCGTGGGAGACGGCCGGGCCGACGGGGCCGTTGCGCAGTGACAGGAAGAGCAGCATAGCGGGTAAGTCTAAACGGCGTGCGAACGCGCCCGGGCATCCGGGGGGATGCCGGGTCGCGCAGGAGATAGGAGGACACGGGAACAGGCGGGCCAGCGGGCAGGCTGCCGCGGCGGTTAGCCCGGCGGGTCGCCGAAGAGCTGGCGCATTGCGGAGTGCGCGGTCTTCTTGGGCACCGCGAACCCTCGCGGGGAGATCCACACCGGCTGGCCGCGCTCCTTGACCACCCGGCCGTGGCGGGGTTTCAGCGGATCGTCGTCGTTGACGCCGTTATGGTACGGACACAGCGGCACGAGGTTCTCGATGTTGGTGTATCCGCCCGTTTTCCACGGGTCGGCGTGGTGCATCTGGCACAGGTCCGCCGGCGTGTGCCAGCCGACCCAGGCGCATTCGGGCTGCTCCATCTTGAGCAGATCGCGCTGGTGATCGTTGGCGTGCCTGCTCGTGCGGAACAACCCCAGCGCGCCCTCGACGGGGTGGAAGGCAGCCACTTCGAGGGGTTCACCGTAGTTCTGCTGGAGCAGCTCGGCGAGCGTGACGGTGGTGCCGTCGGTCGCTGTCAAGAGGGTCTCGCCCGCGTTCTCGCCGCGCTTGACCGCGAGGTAGTCGTCGACGGGCACCGAGACGATCGGGCGGTAGACCCCTTCAGGAACAGCGCCGTCGCCGCGGACGATTTCCATGAACTTGGCGAGCATCTGCTCCTGCGCGGGTTTGTCCGGGTCGAGGTTCTCGCGCAGGGTGTGCTCGGTGTCGGAGACGAAGCGCTCGGGGGCGTCGATAAGCATGCGGCGGTAGCCGCCGCGCGACGTGCGCGACACCCGCACACCCGGGTTGGGCGGCGCCGGCTCCTTCGGCGGAATGATGTCGCGCGCTTTCTCGCGCAGTGTCTCGACACGGCCGCGGATCACCAGCAGTTGGTGGCGCAGGCGCCAACGCTCGGTCGCGTTGTCGATGTGGCGGATGAGGCGTTCGATGAGAGCGAGCTTCGGCAGGGACACGAGCGGCGCGCGGGCAAGCTCGAGGCCTTGGCGCTGCATCCGGGTGTGCTTGGTGAGGCCGAAGTAGGTGCTGTGGATAAGCGCCCAGCTGTTCACCGTGGCCGAGTCGAGGCCAGCGTCGAGAGCCGCCTGGCGGTCGAAGTCCGCGAGGTGGTCGACATGCCCCCGGACGAAGCCGAGGAACTCGGTGAACGTGCTCATGGCTTCAGACGCTAAACAACCGCGCGCATCCCGTAAAGCGCGGGGACTTTCAGCCTGTGGATAAAGCAAAGTAGTCCACAACCTGCTCTTTCAGGGTGAAAGCGGTTTCCGAACGCCGCTTCGCACAGCGATCACGCGTGCCACCACGCCAAAGCCGGCTTGCACCCCTCGAACACACCCGCCGGTTCCCTGAAAGCGGAATAAAGTTCCGCGGGCATGCGGAAGGGGGCCGGACTATCAGCCCAGCCCCCTAAAGCTAGCGATGGTTAGCTCTTCACCATCTGGCGCAGGACGTACTGCAGGATGCCGCCGTGGCGGTAGTACTCGGCCTCACCAGGCGTGTCGACGCGGACCTTAGCGTCGAACTCGACGGTCTCACCGCCGTCCTTGGTCGCGGTGACCTTCACGGTCTCCGGGATCGAGTCGCCCTCGTTGAAGGCGGTGATGCCGGTGATGTCGAAGGTTTCCGTGCCGTCCAGGCCGAGGGACTCGTGGGACTCGCCCTCCGGGAACTGGAGCGGGAGAACGCCCATGCCGATCAGGTTGGAGCGGTGGATGCGCTCGAAGGACTCGGTGATGACAGCCTTCACACCGAGGAGGTTGGTGCCCTTCGCCGCCCAGTCGCGGGACGAACCGGTGCCGTACTCCTTGCCTGCCAGCACGACGAGCGGCACACCGGCCTGAGCGTAGTTCTGGGCGGCGTCGTAGATGAACGCCTGCGGTCCACCCTCCTGGGTGAAGTCGCGGGTGTATCCGCCGGCCTCTTCCACCAGCTGGTTGCGCAGGCGGATGTTGGCGAAGGTACCGCGGACCATGACCTCGTGGTTGCCGCGGCGGGAGCCGAAGGAGTTGTAGTCCTGGCGCTGCACGCCGTGCTCGTCAAGGTAGTTGGCCGCAGGGGTGCCCGGCTTGATCGACGAAGCGGGGGAGATGTGGTCGGTGGTGACCGAATCGCCCAGCTTCGCTAGAACGCGTGCACCGGAGATGTCGGTCACGGACTCCGGCTCCGTCGGCATGCCGTCGAAGTAAGGTGCCTTGCGGATGTAGGTGGAGTCCTCGTTCCACGCGAAGGTCTTGCCCTGGGGGATGTCCAGGCCCTGCCACTGAGCGTCACCCTTGAACACGTCGGCGTAGTCGGCCTCGTACATCTCGCGGGAGATGGTCTCGGCGATGACGCCCTCGATCTCCTCCGGCGACGGCCACACGTCCTTGAGGAACACCTCGTTGCCCTCGGAGTCCTGGCCGAGCGGCTGGGATTCGAAGTCGAAGTCCATGGTGCCGGCAATCGAGTAGGCGATAACAAGCAGCGGGGACGCGAGGTAGTTCATCTTCACGTCCGGGGAGATGCGGCCCTCGAAGTTACGGTTGCCGGAGAGAACAGCCGTCGCGGTGAGGTCGTACTCGTTGATGGCGTCAGAGACCTCGTTCGGCAGCGGGCCGGAGTTGCCGATGCAGGATGCGCAGCCGAAGCCGGTGAGGTAGAAGCCAACGGCCTCGAGGTCCTTCCACAGGTCCGCGCGGTTGTAGTAACCGTCGACGACCTGGGAGCCCGGAGCCATGATGGTCTTCACCCACGGCTTAGCCTTCAGGCCCTTCTCAGCAGCCTTGCGGGCCAGCAGCGCCGCGCCGACCATGACGGACGGGTTGGAGGTGTTGGTGCAGGAGGTAATTGCCGCGATGGCGACCATGCCGTGGTCGACGGTGTACTCGCCGCCCTGCGGGGACTCGACGATGACCGGCTTGGAAGCGCGGCCCTCAGCACCCTCGGCAGCGGACTCGCCGTTGCCCGGCCAAGACTCGTTGTAGGAGACGGTCTCAACCTTCTCGGCGCGGACCGGCTCGAACGTCTCGTTGCCGGCGTCGTTGTAGTCCGGAAGCTGGTTGCGGAAGGTCTGCTTCGACTCGGACAGCAGGATGCGGTCCTGGGGGCGCTTCGGGCCGGCGATGGACGGCACGACGGTGGAGAGGTCGAGCTCGAGGTACTCGGAGTACTCAGCCTCCGGAGCGTCCTGCTCGAGCCACATGCCCTGCGCCTTGGCGTACGCCTCGACGCGCTCGATGGTCTCCTTGTCGCGGCCGGTCAGCTCGAGGTAACTGATGGTCTCCTCGTCGATCGGGAAGATCGCACAGGTCGAACCGAACTCGGGCGACATGTTGCCGATGGTGGCGCGGTTGGCCAGCGGGATCTGGCGAACGCCGTTGCCGTAGAACTCGACGAACTTCTGAACCACACCGTGCTCGCGCAGCATCTCGGTGATGGTGAGCACCACGTCGGTTGCGGTCACGCCGACCGGGATCTCACCGGTGAGCTTGAAGCCGACGACGCGCGGGATGAGCATGGAGACGGGCTGGCCGAGCATGGCCGCCTCTGCCTCGATGCCACCGACGCCCCAGCCGAGGATGCCGAGGCCGTTTTCCATGGTGGTGTGGGAGTCAGTGCCGATGCAGGTGTCCGGGTACGCAACGCCGTCGTTGTCGAAGACGACGCGGGATAGGTACTCGATGTTGACCTGGTGGACAATACCGGTTCCCGGCGGGACGACGCGGAAGTTGGAGAAGTTCTCCGCACCCCAGCGGAGGAACTGGTAGCGCTCCTCGTTGCGCTGGTACTCGATCTCGACGTTCTTATCCAGAGCTTCGGAGGTACCGAAGGCCTCGATGATCACGGAGTGGTCGATCACCATCTCGGCCGGGTTCAGCGGGTTGACCTGGTCCGGGTTGCCACCGAGGGTGGAAACGGCCTCGCGCATGGTGGCGAGGTCGACAACACAGGGCACACCGGTGAAGTCCTGCATAAGGACGCGGGCCGGGGTGAACTGGATTTCGATGGAGGGCTCTGCGGCCGGCTCCCAGTTCGCGATCGCGTTGATGTGGTCCGCGGTGACGTTCTTGCCATCCTCGGTACGCAGGAGGTTCTCGCCGAGAACCTTCAGGGAGTAGGGAAGCTTCTCCATGCCGTCGACGGCGTCGAGTGCGTAGTAGTCGTAAGACTTCCCGCCTACCTCGAGCGTGCGCTTGGCGTTGAAGGAGTTCTTGCTTTCAGCCACAGTGAGCTCCATTTCTCGTCGTTAAACCAATGTGAGTCAAATACGACCCATTGGGGTGGTCAATGCCTATCTTAGGGGCACAGTCCACCTCTCGGCGCTTATATTAACCCAACGGCTGCAAGGTTTACGCACTGAGCGCGTGCTTCGGCACTGGCAGCGACACACAACCGGGGGTAGGGGAGTAGGCGTCGACACGCCGGGGCGCCCTTATCCTCGGCGCAGGACACAGCGCTGGGATAATGGCGAGCGCACCTGCGCCCGTGGCGGCGCGTCGTTACTGCCGTTAGGAGGCCGCCGAATGATTCCCGCGGACACGGATATGGAGTCGTTGCGCTCGCAGCTCCTCGACGACGGCATCGCCTTCGGCACCGACAATCCCGTCAACCCCGGGCTCGAGGCAGCGCTTCACGACGCCCTCAGCAACGCCGACACCACAGCCATCGACCCCGTCGGGGTGGTCGTGCTGGAAACGACTCCGCTGCAGCCGGCGGACCTGCGCGACGTCGCGCAGGACCTCGTGCTGAACACCCCTTTCGAGACGGTGATCATCCGCACCCCGCATGCTGCGTCCGCGGTCAGTGAGCACCTCACGCGCCACCAGATTGAGACGGCGCAGCGCGCCATGGTCGCGGAGCCGGACTACCCGGCGGGCCTGCGCCTCTTCATCGACACCGCGCAGTCGACCTCCTGGAACTGGGCCCTCATCGCGCTCGCGGTGATCATCGGCCTCGCTGTTGTGGCCGGCATTTCCGCCCTTCAGGCGCGGGTCAAGGCTTAAGGCTTCACCAAACTATTACAGGGTGGGTGTGACTAATGTCACCCCGCTCTTAGGCGTGTCGCGTTCACGCTGGGTAGTGCGCCCTTGGGTCACGTTATAAACCTTGACGCCTGTGAAAGTTGGTAAAGATTGTGAAACAGATTGATTAAGTGGCGTATGGTTTCATTGTCGGCTCGCGAGTCGAATTCAACTTCAATCTCACCATCGACCACATCAGCTACACGCGGTGTTTTTAGTCCGGGCATGTGGGGAAGCACGCCAAGCACTAGCGATGGCCGGGAGTAGAAGGGCGATCAGTCTTGCGGATCGGCTTAAGTAGTCAGTCAATAGTCAACGCGTGTCCAGCCCCTAGCCTTGTCTAGTCAACAAGGCCGATGGGGTGAGGCCGGTGTGGGCCCTGTTCGGTTTCTCAGCGCCTCGCAACCGTGCCTCGTCGCGACGCGCGCCGTGAGGAGCCCTTGTGGATACCCATGCCACTGGCATCCGACGACGCTGGTCGCATCTCACGCCCCGCATCGTTGCATGCTCGACCACCATGTCCTTGTTTTGTGCGGCGGGTGCCGTTGTGCAACCCGCGGCACAGGCGCAAGAGCAGAGCGCCTCGTCGCTCGTCGCCGCCATCTCGTCTGCCCAAGCCCGCATCGATTCTCTCGATGTCACCATTGGAGACCTCACCGAGAGCGTCAACCAAGCGCTCGTCGATCTTTACGACGCCCAGGCGGCCGCAGAGCAGGCCCGACGCGGTGCCGAGGAGGCGCAGCGTCGCCTGACGCAGTCGCAGGCCGACGTCGACGCGGCACGCGCGGAGCTCGAATCACTGACCCGCACCCAGTACCGCAACGGCGGCAGCCCGTCTCCGCTCGCCGGCTTGGGAAGCAGCGATGCGCAGCGCGATCTGCTCGACCGCTCCATGTTCCTGCGCCAACAGATTGAGGAGAAGCAGGCGAAGCTCGACAGCGTCGAGCGGGCCCGCACAGAAGCTGCCAACGAGGAGTCCCGCCTGCGCCTCGCCTCCGAGCACGCCGAGCGCACCGCCCAGGCCGCGGCCGACGCCGAGAGCCAGGCGCGCTCCACTCTGGAGACAAACCAGGCCGAGCTCGACGTTCGCCTCGCCGAGCGCGACAGCGCCGTCGAGCAGCACAAGGCCTCCCAGGAGCAGTTGGCGCAGGTTAGGCCCGAGGCCGCGCCAGAGCCCGCCACCGAACCCGCCACTGAACCAGCCACCGCGCCCGCCACCGAGCGTGTCGACGCCCAGACTCTCAGCGAGCTGGAAACCGCGGTCGAAGACACCGTAGAAACCACCGTGGCGGAGATTGCCCCCGACGCGCCGGCCCCGAGCGTGGAGCAGGTAATCCAGGCGGTGGAAACCGCGCTGACCCTCTACGGCGGTGACGCGTCGGCAAGCGAGGACCTGTCCTCCCAGGCGGCGTCGATCGCCGCGGCGGCCGCTCTTGTCGGCTCCTCGCAGGCGGCGCACGGCGGGTTTGAGAACCCGTACGGAAGCAGCAGCAGCGAGCTCATCGCCGCGTTTTCCAGCGGCCTGTCCTCCGTGCTGTCCCCGGATGCGTCGTCGGCTCCCAGCCCGGATGTGTCCTCCGTGCTGCCGGACGTGCCGACGGCGGAGGAAGTGTCCAGCAACATCGCCGATAATCTCCCGGCCGCCCCGAACTCCTCGAAGGTGGAGACCGTAATCGCGCGTGCGATGGCGACGGTCGGAACCCCCTATGTGTGGGGAGGCGGTGACGCCAACGGCCCCACCAACGGTGTCAACGGGGGCAGCATCAAGGGCTTCGATTGTTCTGGGCTCGTCCTCTACGCCTTCGCGGGCGTGGGTATCTCGCTGCCGCACTACACCGGCTACCAGTACCAACGCGGCACCCAGGTCGACCCCAGCCAGGCACAACGCGGCGATCTGCTGTTCTGGGGCAACAACGGTGACAGCCACGTCGCCATCTACCTCGGCGATGGCACGATGATCGAGGCCCCGTCGGCGGGCCAGACCGTGCGCGTCTCCCCAGTGCGCTGGTCGGGTATGTCCCCGAAAGCCGTGCGACTGCTCTAACATCACGTACATGGCATTGAACGACTACGACGCACTCCTCGTTCTTTCCTTCGGTGGACCCGAAGGGGAGGACGAGGTTATTCCTTTTCTTGAGAACGTAACCCGCGGGCGCGGCATCCCCCGCGAGCGCCTCGCTGAGGTGGGCGAGCATTACTTCCACTTCGGTGGGGTCAGCCCAATCAACCATCAGAACCGCGAGATCATCGCCAACATCGAGAAGGAACTGGCCGCCCGCGGCCACGACCTGCCGGTCTACTTCGGCAACCGCAACTGGCACCCGATGGCCGAGGATACGGCCAAGGAGATCCAGGCCGCCGGGCACAAGCGCGTGCTGGTGTTCGCCACCTCCGCGTGGGGCGGCTACTCCGCCTGCCGCCAGTACGACGAGGACATCCTGCGCCTGCGCGAGATCACACCGGAGATCGAGTACACCAAGCTGTGGCAGTTCTACGGCCACCCCGCCTTCGTCGAGCTGATGGCGCGGCCGACGCGCGCCACGTGGGAGGCCGCTGACCAGTCGGTTTCCCGCGTGCTGTTCACCGCGCACTCGGTGCCCAACGCCGCTGACGACTCCTCGGGCGGGCCGAAGGACCCCAACCTGTACTCCCGCCAGGTCGCAGAGGCCTCCCGCCTCGTCGCCGAGGCCGCGGGCATTTCCGACTACGAGGTCGTCTGGCAGTCGCGCTCCGGCAACCCCGCCACCCCGTGGCTTGAGCCCGACGTTGTCGACCGCTCCCTCGAGCTGGGCAAGGAGGGTGTCAAGCACATCGTGTGCGTCCCGATCGGGTTCATCACCGACCACATGGAAGTGGTGTGGGACCTCGACACCGAGCTCAAGGACGATTGCGCCGAAGCGGGCATGACGGTGGATCGCGTTCCCACCGTCGGACTCGAGCCGGGGTTCGCCTCAATGGTGGTGGACATCGCCGAAAACGTCACCCAGAAGGAAAAGCCCGCCACCTTGTCAGAGGTCACGGTCCAGGGCTGCACGGTCAACGGCTCGCCGTGCGCGCCGGATTGCTGCATAATGCAGCGCCCGGGCATGCCGGCGCCGAGTCACCCGCAGAACCCGGTGGTCTAGCGGTACGCCCGATCCCACGCCCTCTGGTAGTCACGCACCGCGTAGGCAACGCCGGCCATCCGGGCGGTGCGGATGTGACGCCAGAGGGCGAAAAGCTGCGGGTCGAAGCTGTGGTCGTTCGCGCGCTCAGTCACCGTTTCGACGATCGCAGCGACGCGATCCGCCCGCGCAAAGATCTTCGCCGCCCGCGGCGTCACACCCCTCGGCAATCCGGGGGTGTCGTAGAAGTCCGCGATCGAGCCCACTGTGAGCCGGGGGTTCGGCAGGTCGGTGCGCGCACCACCGGCCGCCTCGATGAGCACCGCCGCGTCGTCCGTCGCCCGCGCCAGCAGCGCGTCCGCCTCGCCGGGGCTGAGCCACGACGGCTCCGGGAGCCGCTCCGTCTCCTCGAACCAGCGCCAGGCAACGCCGGCATTCTCAACGTCGTAGTGGGGCACGAGCACGTGGGAGAGGCCATCTTCGCCCTTGATCACGAGCGCGCCGGCTGGCCCGAGCGCCTGCG
>NZ_GG667192.1:675158-679200 GCF_000159635.1 Corynebacterium lipophiloflavum DSM 44291
CGCGCGGGGGAGCCGGCACGCAGCGTGGCCGCCTGGCCCGGCCCCCACAGAATCAGGCGGACTACAGGCTCGCGTGAGCTCAAGTCGGCGCTGGTGCGGGCGTCGAGAAGCAAGGCGGCGATGCCCTCGTCGCGGTAGATGTGACGGCCGCCGAGGTCGGTCAGCGCCGCGGCCGTCTCGTCGGTGGACTCGGCGCCGTAGAGCCACGCGGCGAGCCACACCGCGGTGTTTTGCAGCGGGGAGTAGACGCCTGCTCGGATGTGCATGAGGGGCAATGGTAGCGCACCGTCGCGCGGTAGACTGTGCCGACTATGACACGTAACGACCCCTATGCAGCAGACATCCTCAACGGCCACGCCCGGCGGCGCAAGCCCGCATACCCTGAGGTCCCGGCCGAACCGGGCATCGTCGTCGAGGTCGGCGGCTCCGATTTCGTCGGCGCGGTCATCGCGTTCGAGCGCACCTACGACGGCGACTTCGTCAGGCTCGAAGACCGCCGCGGAACGCAGCGGCTGTTCAAGATGCTCCCCGGGGCGTTCGAGCTCGAGGGCCGCCGGGTCACGCTGACACGGGCCGTCGCCGCACGGCAGGCCCCGGCGGTGTCGAACTCGGGGTCGCGGCGCGTCGAAGGGGTGCGCGCGAAGGTCGCGACGCCGAGCCGCATCTGGGTCGAAGGCATCCACGACGCAGCGATCGTGGAAAAGGTGTGGGGCCACGACCTGCGTGTGGAGGGAGTAGTGGTGGAATACCTCGAGGGGCTCGATAACCTCGCGGCACGACTGGAGGAGTTTCAGCCCGGCCCGGGCAGGCGCATCGGCGTTCTCGCCGACCACCTTGTCGAGGGCAGCAAGGAGACCCGGCTCGTGGAGAACGTCGGGCCCGACGTCCTTGTCACCGGCCACCCCTACATCGACATCTGGGCCGCCGTGAAGCCCTTGAGCGTGCGCATTCGCCAGTGGCCGCAGGTGCCGTACGGCGAGGACTGGAAGCAGGGCGTGTGCCGCCGGCTCGGCTGGGGCGACACCTCGGAAGGGTGGCACCGCGTGTACTCAGCCGTGAACACGTACAAGGACTTGGACTACACGCTGATCGGGGCCGTCGAAAGGCTCGTTGACTTCGTCACCAACCCGCAGCTAAAAAAGTCGGACCTCTGACGCATGTAAGGTGGCGGGTGTGGGCCCAATCGTTTGGTTTATCGCAGCAGCAGTACTGGCTGGCCTCGAACTGGCCGCCGGTGAATTCACGTTCCTTATGCTCGCCGCGGGTGCGCTCACAGCAGCCGGTGTCTCGTTAGCGGGGATCCCCCTGTGGGCCGAAGTGGCGGTGTTCGTCGCGTCCTCGGCCGCGTTCTGGTTCTTCCTTCGCCCCTACCTGCACAAGCAGTTCCACAAACCAGGGGCCTACGACGACAGCCCGCGAGCCCTCGTCGGCGCCCGCGCCGAAGTGCTCGAGGACATCACCCCGCACGGTGGGCAGGTGCGTCTCGACGGCGGCATCTGGTCCGCCCGCTCGCTCGACCCGTACGAGACCATTCCGGCTGGAGCGCACGTTACCGTTTCGGATATCGACGGCCCCGTTGCGGTCGTCTGGAAGGAGCCCTAGTGGGCGCAATAGTTGCAGCCGTCATCATCATCTTGGTGGTGGCGATCCTGTTCAGTTCCATCAAGATGATCCAGCAAGGCGAGGCCGCGGTCATTGAGCGCCTTGGCCGCTACACCCGCACCGTCTCCGGCGGAGTGACCCTGCTCGTGCCGTTTATCGACCGCGTTCGCCAGCGCGTCGATACGCGCGAGCGCGTCGTGTCATTCCCGCCGCAGGCCGTGATCACGCAGGACAACCTGACGGTGGCCATCGACATCGTGGTCACTTTCCAAATCAACGACCCCGCCAAGGCGATCTACGGCGTGGACAACTACCTCGTCGGCGTGGAGCAGATCTCCGTCGCTACGCTTCGCGACGTCGTCGGCGGCATGACCCTGGAAGAAACCCTGACGTCGCGCGAAACCATCAACCGGCGACTGCGCGGCGAGCTCGACGCCGCGACCGCGAAGTGGGGCCTTCGCATCAGCCGCGTTGAGCTCAAGGCGATTGATCCGCCGCCGTCGATCCAGCAGTCCATGGAAATGCAGATGAAGGCGGACCGTGAAAAACGCGCGATGATTCTTACCGCGGAGGGTAAGCGCGAGTCCGACATCAAGACCGCCGAGGGTGAGAAGCAGGCCCGCATCCTTTCCGCAGAGGGCGAAAAGCACGCCGCCATTTTGTCCGCCGAGGCCGAGCGCCAGGCAATGATCCTGCGCGCCGAGGGCGACCGCGCCGCGAAGTTCCTCCCGGCTCAAGGTGAAGCCCGCGCCCTGCAAAAGGTCAACGCTGCCATCAAGTCCTCCGGCGTCACCCCCGAGCTGCTGGCGTACCAGTACCTTGAGAAGCTGCCGGAGATCGCGAACAACGAGGCCGCGACGATGTGGATGATCCCCTCGCAGCTCGGCGATTCGCTCGAGCAGTTTGCCAAGGCATTCGCCAAAAAGGACGACGACGGGGTCTTCCGCTACGAAACCACCAGCGTGGACCAGGAGACCAAGGACATGGCCGAGGTGGAGGACACCGACCGCTGGTTCGACACCTCCACCGACCCTGAGCTGGCCAAGGCACTTGCCGAGGCCCGCGCCGTGGCCAACAAGCACGTCGACGCCCCGGACCCGACGATGGATCGCCCCGAACTCGAGCGCGCCACCAACGCCGGCAGCGACCTCGTGACCCGCTCGCGCGCGCAGGAGCCCATCGCCGAGCCCGTCGTCAACCGCGCACCTGAACCCGTCGCGGAGCAGGATTCCTAATCCAGGTGGGCGGCGCGGCCGATCAGGTTGAACGCGAGCGCGACCCCGGCCTGCTCCGCCTGCCACCCGGCCGCCTGAAGCCGCTGGCTCATTGCCTGCTTGGAAATGCCCAGCGCCTCGGCGGCCTCGTTCTGGTTGAAGCCGCGACGCACTAACGCCGTCGCCTCCCGCCCCTCCAGCGTGCGCTTGAGCAAGACGTGCGCGATCAGCGCGAAGACAGCCGCAATATCCGCTGATGCGCTGCCGTCCGCTTCGGTGACGACGCCGACGCTTGCCGGCTTCCGCCCGGCGGCCTCGGTCGCGGCGTCGACGGCGCTACCTCGCACGGTGACCCCTAGCCCGATAGCCCAGTTGCCGTCGGAGAGCAGCGCCATGATGACGTTGACGGCGTCATCAGGGGTGTCCACGTGGGCGCGGATATCCTCCACGCCGACAACCTCGAACGCACCCACGCCGGGCAACGTAGACAGCGCCTCGGCCGAACGCTTCACAAGCTGGGCGCGACCTTTCTCTTTACCGCGGTAGCGGGCGTGGACGGCGATCATAACGGTCTAGTCTAACGCGTTTACTCGGCGCGTCGGCAGGGTGGCGTCAAGAAGCAATCCCGCGGTACCGACAACCGCCAGCACCGCCATGATGATGAGAACTACCGTGTTCGCCTCGCCAGTGAGCGCATCGCCGAACACCGCGACGATCACCGTGTTCGTCGCGGAGCCGACTAGCGTGGCCAGGGTGAACGCGCCAACCGGCACCCGCGAAAGCGCCGCTGCATAGTTCAAGATGGAAAACGGCACCACGGCGATCAGGCGCAAACTCGCGATGGCCAGCCACCCGCGCTGTTCGAGCCAGAGGTTGATCGACTTTATCGCGGGGTGGTTCAACCGGGCCTCCACGAAGTCGCGCAGCAGAAAGCGCACGATCAACAGCGAGATCGCCGCGGCCACCGTCGTGGCACTGAGCGCGATCACGATTCCCCACAGCGTGCCAAAGAGAACCCCGGCCGAGATCGTCATCACGGTGCGGGGGATGGGCAATTGCGTCACCACGACGTAGAGCACCCAAAAGAGAATCGGGAACCAGGCGCCGGTCTGGTCAGCCCAGGTGCGCAGGACGGCGAGCGAGGGGACGTCGAGAAGCACCCATGCGGTGGCAAAGAGGGCAGCGGCGACAGCGACGAGCGCAATCCGAGATCTGCTCATTGGGGG
>NZ_GG667192.1:680188-749727 GCF_000159635.1 Corynebacterium lipophiloflavum DSM 44291
TCATTGGATCCTTCCAATGCAAAAACCGGCTCCCAGAGGAGCCGGTAGGTTGTGCCCGAGGGGGGACTTGAACCCCCACGTCCGTTAATAGGACACTAGCACCTCAAGCTAGCGCGTCTGCCATTCCGCCACCCGGGCCGGGTGTTTCTAAGCCTTTCGGCTTGGCACCTGGATAACTATAGGGCCAGCCTCGCGCTGCGCACAAATCGCCAGCTCATCGCGCTTGTCGACGCCCCACCCGCCGACCCGGTATTGCACCGGTGTCATTTACCCGCCGAACATATTTCGGTATGAATTGACGTATGAGCAACTACACAGATTCCCGTTTCCCCGGACCCGACCCGTACGCCCCGCTGAAGAACCTTCCCACCTTCACGCTGACGTCGACCGACATCGCCGACGGCGAAAAGCTCAGCGAGGCGCAGGTCGGCGATGACGCCACCTCCCCGCAGCTGGCATGGTCCGGCCTTCCTGAGGGCACCAAGTCCCTGGCGGTGACCTGCTTCGACCCCGACGCCCCCACGGGCTCCGGGTTCTGGCACTGGTCCGTGTTCAACATCCCGGCCGACGTCACCGAGCTGCCATCCGGCGCCGGCGCCACGGAAGATTTGGGCGTTGGGGCGGTGACCTTGGCGGGTGATTCCGGCGTCACAGCGTTTTACGGAGCGAACCCTCCGGAGGGCCACGGGCCGCACCGCTACCTGTTCGCGGTGCACGCCGTCGACGTCGAGGAGCTGCCGGCCGACGAGATCGCCAACCCGACGCAGCTGGGCTTCAACCTCTACTTCCACTCCATCGGTCGCGCAATCTTATGGGGATGGTACGAGAACTAACCGGACGCGTCCGGTAGTCTCTGACGGCTATGATTCCGATTCAACTTCGCGTGGGTGGGGCGTTTCTCGCCCTCGCCGTCGTTCTGGTGATCTACGCCGCCGTGGCGTTCTTCCGCGGCCAGGCGGTCTTCGAGATCACCCCGCAGGTGCTCACGATCGCGGCCGCCGCGCTTCTCTTCGGAGCCAACGCCACGTTCGTGCGTGGCCAAAGTCGTTCGAGAGCCCAGGTGACCGCACTCGTCGTCGCCGTGGGCCTGGTGATCCTCGGAGTACTACTGCCCTCAGCCGCGCTGCTGGCCACCCCGACCTACTGGCTGCTCCTGTGGGCCGGAGCCGCGGTGGTGTGCGCCCTTATTTTGCGCCAGAGCGCCACGTAAGCTCACTGCCCACAGCCTCGCTGATCGAGCTCAAGCCGTGGGCCCGGACCTGCGCCGCGAGGCCTCGGTGAATCTGGCGGATCCAGCCCGGGCCGCCGTAAATGAACGGCGTGTACCCCTGCAGCAGGCTCGCTCCGGCTGCGATGCGCTCCCACGCCTGCTGCGCAGTTGAGATGCCGCCGACACTGACCAGCACGAGCTGATCTCCGACGCGGGCGTGAAGCCGTTTCAGGACTTCCAGCGAGCGATCGTTGAGAGGAACTCCCGAGATGCCTCCCGCGCCCAATGCCTCCACCTCCGCCGGATCCGTGGCAAGCCCGGCGCGGGAGATGGTCGTGTTGGTCGCCACGATTCCGTCGAGTGCGAGCTCCAGCGCGAGGTCTGCCACCGCGTCGACGTCCTCGTCGCTCAAATCTGGCGCGATCTTCACTAAAACGGGGGTGTCGGTTGCCTCTGCGACGGCGCTGAGGATGGGTCGCAGCTCCTCGACAGCCTGCAGGTCCCGCAGCCCGGGGGTGTTGGGGGAGGAGACGTTGACCACGAGGTAGTCCGCCAGCGGGCCGAGCACCGTTGCCCCGGCACGGTAGTCCGCCACAGCATCGGTGGATACCTTGTTTTTGCCAATGTTCACGCCGACGACGCTGTGTGGTGCGCGCTCGTCAAGGCTGGATGCAGCGGCGAGCGCGCCGTCGTTGTTAAAGCCCATCCGGTTGAGGATCGCCTTGTCCTGCGGCAGCCTGAAAAGCCGCGGGGCGGGGTTGCCCGGCTGGGGCTTCGGGGTAATCGTGCCTACCTCCGCATAGCCGAAACCCACTGCGGGCCAGGCGTTGACCGCTCGGGCGTTTTTGTCGAACCCGGCAGCCAGGCCCAGTGGTGCGGGAAAGGTGACGCCGAACAGGGACTGTTCCAGCACCGGGTCGTGGACGCGCACCACGCGTTCCATGGTTCGGTTCAGTGGCGCGGCGACGTGCAGCAGCCGCAGGGCACCCCCCATGATGCCGTGAATGCGCTCGGCGGGAACGCGGAACATGACGGCCAGCGCGGCGTCGTAGAGGTTCATGACGTTTTCTCCTTCAAAGTGCTCTTTTCCTCGGGCGCGATGATCTGCAGGCCGTCGCCGGAGGCGGATGCGATGACCAGGGTGCCGTCGTCAAGCGTGACCATGTTCTGCGCGTCGGCGACGGAGCGTGCCTCGGCAGCCTTCAAGGGCACGCCCTGCGAAATGTCGTAACCCTCGGCGGTGTTCGTCGCCGTCGAGGTGACCCAGGCAAGCGCGGACTCGGCGTCCCACGCCACAGCCCACGGGCTCGGCGCAACGGGGGCGGACTGCTGCAGCCGGATGATGTCGGAGACGGTGTAGACCAGCAGTTGGGATCCGGTGTTGTCGGCGGCGAGCACGAGACCGTCACTGGCGGTGGTAACCCCTCCCACACCGAGACCCACGCGCAGCGTCCCTCCTTGCCGGGCGTTTTCGAGGTCGAGGTCCTGAATCGTCGTGTCGAAATGGTTCACGCGCACGGCCGTGTCCGCAGCACCCTCTCGTGGCACGGTCAGCAGCTGGTCGGTCTCGCGGGCCACTCCGAAGGAGCTCACCTCCTCGCCGTCGCGGTACATGCGCGCTGTGCGATCGCGCGAAGATCCGGTCACCACATCCCCGGAATCAGTCATCGTCGCGACGGAAGCGGGTGCGGAAGTGTCGAAGCTGCGCTCACCGGAGGAATCGAAAATGCGCACCCGCCCGCCGCAGGCGACGACGAAGCTGCCGGCTCCTGCTGAGGCGTCGCCGCAGTCCGCCTCCAGCGCATACTGCGTGGCCGCACCGGCTAAAACCTGCTCGAGGGTGCCGACGGTCAGGCTGTCGCCGCTGCGCACCGCAAGTGTGTCCCCAGTGGCGTCGAGATCGTCTACCGCGGCGAAGTCGACGACGCGCCCGGCCGGGTCAGTCGCCGGCGGCGAGGGCTGCGCCACGGCGTTGCCCATGTTCACTGTCAGCTCACCGATGTCCCCGACGTCACCTCCGGTGGCGCCCTGGCAGGCTGAAAGGCCCACAGCTGAGGCGATGAGGGTGCCGGCGAGTGCGCAACGTCGTAGGGTTATCACGCCTTTTGACTCTAGCAACCGGTACCCGGGGGTAGCCTGAATGCTCATGAACGCAGCAACCGCCGCCGCGGAGCAGATGAGCTGGCTCCAGGTGATCGTCCTATCAGTCGTGCAGGGGCTCACCGAGTTCCTGCCCGTGTCCTCGTCGGGACACCTGCGCATCGTCTCGGAACTTTTCTGGGGCGAGGACGCCGGTGCGAGCTTCACCGCCGTGATCCAGCTCGGCACCGAGCTGGCTGTGCTGGTGTTCTTCGCCAAGGAGATCTGGCAGATCCTGACCGGCTGGTTCGTGGGGCTGCTTAACAAGGACAAGCGGGGCTTCGATTACCGCATGGGGTGGATGGTCATCGTCGGAACGATCCCGGTGGCGCTATTCGGCGTGCTGCTCAAAGACCTGATCCGGGAGAACTTTCGCAACCTGTGGATCACAGCCACGGTGTTGATCGTGTTCTCGCTGGTGTTCATCCTCGCCGAACGATTCGGCAAGAAGACCCGCGGGTACGACGAGCTGACCATGAAGGACGCGGTCATCATGGGCCTTTGGCAATGCCTGGCACTGATCCCCGGCGTGTCGCGCTCCGGCGGCACCATCTCCGGCGGCCTTTTCCTCAACCTGGACCGCGAGGTGGCAACCCGGTTCAGCTTCCTGCTCGCCATCCCGGCCGTGCTCGCCTCTGGGCTGTTCTCCCTGCCCGACGCGTTCGCTCCGCAGGCCGGCCAGGCGGCGACGGGCATGCAGCTGCTCGTCGGCAGTGGTGTGGCTTTCGTGCTCGGCTACGTCTCCATCGCCTGGCTTCTGAAGTTCGTCGCCAACCACTCGTTTGCCTGGTTCGCCGCTTACCGCATTCCGCTGGGTCTTTTGGTGATGGCGCTGCTCGGGGCGGAAGTGATGAGCCCCTTCTAAGGGTGGATGTAGGGTAGTTCCCATGCATTCTTGGCCCACCCCTGAGGTACCCGCGGTGAGCGGAACCCCGGTCGAACTGAAGCTCTACGACACCGCGGATCAGGTGGTCAAGCCGGTCGACACCACCCCGAACGCTCACGGCGAAGTAGGCATGTACGTCTGCGGCATCACCCCCTACGACTCCACGCACCTGGGCCACGCGGCGACGTACCTGACGTTCGATCTGGTGCAGCGCCAGCTGATTGCCAACGGCCACCGCGTCCACTACGTCCAAAACATCACCGATGTCGACGACCCTTTGTTCGAGCGCGCCGCGCGCGACGGCGTGGACTGGCGCGAGCTGGGCCAAAGCCAGATCGATTTGTTCCGTTCCGACATGGGAATCCTCGGCGTCATCCCGCCTCGCGACTACATCGGCGCGATTGAGTCCGTCAACGAGGTCATTGAGATGGTGGGCAAGCTTCTCGACGCCTCGGCCGCCTACCGCCTCGACCACGGCGACATCTACGCGTCCATCGACGCCACCGCCCAGTTCGGCTACGAGTCGAACTACTCCCGCGAGGAGATGGAGACATACTTCGCCGAACGCGGCGGCGACCCGGAACGCCCGGGTAAACGAGACCCGCTGGACGCGCTCGTGTGGCGCGGCCACCGCGACGGCGAGCCCGCCTGGGATTCCCCCTTCGGCCCCGGCAGGCCCGGCTGGCACATCGAGTGCTCGGCGATTGCGACGAACCGCCTCGGCGCCACGTTCGCCATTCAGGGCGGCGGCTCCGACCTCGCGTTTCCGCACCACGAGTTTTCGGCGGCGCACGCCGAGGCTGCCTACCGCCAGCGGCGCATGGCAACGCACTACGTCCACGCCGGCATGATCGCCCTCGATGGGGTGAAGATGTCGAAGTCGCTGGGAAACCTGGTCTTCGTGCACAAGCTCACCGAAAAAGGCCACGAGGCCAGCGCGATCCGGCTGGCGGTTTTTGCCGAGCACTACCGCACGGACCGCGATTTCTCCGACGCAATCCTCGTTGCCGCCGAGCAGCGCTTGGCCCGGTGGCGCGACAACCTGGCGCGCCCGGTGGGCCAGGTTGACGCTGCGGTGGTCGTCGATAAGCTGCGCGCTGCTCTGGCCGACGATCTCGATACCGCAGCCGCGCTGCGCATCATCGACGAGGCTGCGGGAGATCACGAGGGCGCCATCGCGCGCGCCATCGATGGGCTGCTTGGCGTGCGGGTCTAAGCGTTTTCGTCCACAATATGAGCATGACCATCCGCGAGCAGTTCCAAGACGACGTCGACGAATTCATCTCCGACCTCACCACTTTTGCCACTGGCTCCTACCTGCGCGATGAGGACAAGGAGTTGTGGGACGAGCCCTTCGACCCGAAAGTCCTTCCTGAGCTGAAGCAGAAGATCGAGGGCTTTCTCGACGCCCTCGAGCTGCTTGGCGACGACCCCGCCGGCGAGGACCTGAAGAAAGTCGTCGTGCCCTTCTACGCCTCGTTGAGCGAGTTCAACGCCGCGCACGCCAACGCCGTGCTGGAACCGGAGGAGAAGGCCGACCTGGAGTCGCTGGTGTTCCAGGCGGCCGCTGCCACCGGCGCCGACGATGAGGCGCTGAACGAACTTCCCGAGCTGGAGTAGCGTGCTACCTCTTGCGATTTTCTGGGACATGGACGGCACCCTCGTCGACACGGAGCCGCTGTGGGGCGTGGCCACGTACGAGCTGTCCGAAAAACTGGGCCGTCGGCTCACCCCCGAGCTGCGCGAAAAGACCATCGGCGGCAGCTTCGGCAACACGCTGGCGATCTGCGCCGCCCACGCTGGTGTCGAGCTCGGCGCCGGCGACTACGAGCGGTACAGGACATGGATGTACCAGCGCATGGCCGAGCTCACCTCCGGCGACCTCACACCCAACCCGGGGGTGCAGGGCCTGCTCGCCTCGCTGCGCGACAAGGGTGTGCCCATGCTGGTGACCACCAACACCGAGCGCGTGCTTGCCGACGCCCTCATAGACGCCGTCGGCCGCGATTTCTTCGTCGGCTCGATCACCGGTGACGAGGTCGAGCGCACCAAACCGGCCCCCGACATGTACCTGGAGGCGGCGCGCAGGGTCGGTTTCGACGCCCGCGACTGCCTGGTCTTCGAGGACTCCTGGGCGGGGATGAGCGCGGCCGCCGCCGCGGGGTGCCGCGTGCTCGGTCTGGCGGAAACGGTGCCGGAGGGCGTCGTCAGTTTTGATCCCGCCAACTTTGTCGGAGCCGCGCTAGAGGACGTTGCGCGGTGGTACGCGGAGATTGTGCAGCCGGTGCGATAGAGTAAACCCCCGTGAAAAACTTCGATGAACTATTCGCCGAGCTCTCCGCCAAAGCCGCATCCCGGCCGGCTGATTCCGGGACCGTCAAGGCCCTTGAGAAGGGGGAGCATTTCATTGGCAAGAAAATCATCGAGGAGGCCGGCGAGGTATGGATCGCGGCCGAGTACCAGTCCGACGCGGAGCTCGCCGTGGAGCTGAGCCAGCTCATCTACTGGACCCAGGTGATGATGCTCAAGCGCGGCCTGACCCCCGACGACGTGTACAAGTACCTCTAAACAAGAACGGATCACCATGATCAAGGTTGCAGTGCCCAACAAGGGCTCGCTGTCCGAAAAAGCCCTCGAGGTGCTCAAGGAGGCCGGCTACAAGGGCCGCGGCATCAACAAGTCCCTCAACGTCGTCGACGAGGAAAACGGCGTCGAGTTCTACTTCCTGCGCCCGAAAGACATCGCCATCTACGTCGCCCAGGGCCACCTTGACCTCGGCATCACGGGGCGCGACCTGGCCGCCGATTCCGGTGCCGACGTCAACGAGGTCATGTCGCTCGGATTCGGCTCCTCCACGTTCCGCTTCGCGGCCCCCTCCGATCAGCAGTGGAGCGTCGCGGACTTAGAGGGCAAGCGCATCGCCACCTCGTACCCGCACCTTGTGAAAAACTATCTCGCGCAGCACGGCATTTCGCCGAGTGACGTTACGCGCCTGGACGGGGCGGTGGAGATCGCGATCAAGCTCGGCGTGGCCGACGTCATCGCCGACGTGGTCTCCACCGGTGCCACGCTGCGCCAGCAGGGGCTCGCCCCCTTCGGCGAGCCGTTGATTAGCAGTGAAGCGGTGATCATCCGCCGCCGCGGTAATGCTGGCGGGCCGGATCACGACGTCCTGCTCAAGCGCGTCCAGGGCATCCTCAACGCCCAGAATTTCCTCATGGTCGATTACAACATCGCGCGCGACAACCTCGAGCGCGCCTCCGCCATCACTCCGGGTATTACCGGTCCCACCGTTTCCCCGCTGTCGCGCGAGGGGTGGGTGGCGGTGCGCGCGATGGTGCCGCGCAAGAAGGCCAACCAGACGATGGACGAGCTCGCCGCGGTAGGCGCGGAAGGCATCCTGGCCACGGAGCTTCGTATCGCGCGCCTCTAGTCGCCCGCCTTTGGTGGGTATCCTCACGGGTATGGCTACTCGCATTGAAGAAGACCTGCTCGGCACCATGGAAGTCCCCGCGGACGTCTACTACGGCGTGCACACGCTTCGCGCGGTGGACAACTTTCAAATTTCTGGCACCAAAATCAACGACATTCCCGACTTCATCCGCGGCATGGCGCAGGTGAAAAAGGCGGCCGCGATGGCAAACCGCCGCCTGCACGTCCTGCCAAAATCCAAGGCAGAGGCCATCATGTGGGCCTGCGACGAGATTACCGAACGCGGCCGCTGCCTCGATCAGTTCCCCATTGACATCTACCAGGGCGGCGCCGGTACCTCGGTGAACATGAACGTCAACGAGGTCATCGCCAACCTCGCGCTGGAGCACCTCGGCGAGGAGAAGGGCTCCTACGACATCATCAACCCCAACGACGACGTCAACATGTCGCAGTCGACGAACGACGCCTACCCGACGGGCTTCCGCCTCGGGCTCTACTACTCCGTGCAGGGCCTGTTGCACCAGCTCGACGAGCTGCAGAGGGCGTTTCGCGCCAAGGGCGACGAGTTCAACGACATCATCAAGATGGGTCGCACCCAGCTTCAAGACGCGGTGCCCATGACGCTGGGCCAGGAGTTCACGGCGTTTGGCTCTAACTTGGCGGAGGAGCAGCGCACGATTTCCAGCGCCGCGAACGCGCTGTTGGAGATCAACCTCGGTGCCACGGCGATTGGCACCGGCATCAACACCCCGAGCGGGTACCGCGACCAGGTGGTCGCGGCGCTGCGCGAAGTCACCGGCCTTGACATCCAGGCGTCGCCGGACCTGATCGAGGCCACGTCCGACACGGGCGGTTACGTGATGATGCACTCTGCAATCAAGCGCGCCGCGATGAAGCTGTCGAAGATCTGCAACGACCTGCGGTTGCTGTCTTCTGGCCCGCGCGCCGGCCTCAACGAGATCAACCTCCCGGAGCGTCAGGCAGGTTCGTCGATCATGCCGGCGAAGGTTAACCCGGTCATTCCCGAGGTGGTCAACCAGGTGTGTTTCAAGGTCTTCGGCAACGACATCACCGTCTCCATGGCCGCCGAGGCCGGCCAGCTGCAGCTCAACGTGATGGAGCCGGTGATCGCCCAATCTCTGTTCGGTTCCGTGAAGCTTTTGAGCAATGCGTCGGCGACCCTGCGTGAAAAGTGCGTTACCGGCATCACGGCCAACCGCGAGGTTTGCGAGTCATACGTGGCCAATTCGATAGGCATCATCACCTACCTCAACCCGCTGATCGGACACCATAACGGCGACCTGGTGGGCAAGGAAGCCGCCCGCACGGGGCGCGGGGTGCGCGAGCTGGTCCTGGAAAAGGGCCTACTCACAGAAGAAGAGCTCAACCGGGCGCTCAGTAAAGAAAACCTGATGCACCCTGAGTTCCGCGGCAAGCTGTACCTCGACGACTAATTTCCCGTCTAGCCGGGCCAGCCGGGATAGTCGGGCGGGGTTCCGTCGAACGCGGGGCAGATGTCCTGGAAGGGGCACCAGTTGCACAGCTTCGAGGTACGCGGCCGGAATCGGCCCTCGCGCCCGTCTGCCTCGATTTTCGCCCACAGCTCGCCCAGGTCGCGCTCGAAGTATTCCAGCTCCTCGCGCGATGGGGTCAAGATCATCGAGTCGACCACTTTGAGGTACATGAGGCGGAGCTGGGTGGGGATTGCACCGAAGAACCGCCAGTACACCAGCGCGTAGAAACGCATCTGAAACTGCGCGTCCGCGGAGTAGCGGGGCAGGGGCTTCTTGCCCGTCTTGTAGTCGACGACGCGCACCTCGCCGGTGGGTGCGACGTCGACGCGGTCGATGAAGCCGCGCACGGGGACGCCGTTGGGCAAGACCCCGTCGACGTACATTTCCTGCTCGGTGGAGTCGAAGCCGAGCGGGTTCTCCATGTGGAAGTAGCCGCGGATCAGCGTGCGGGCGTCGACAAGCAGCTGCTGGCGGTCGCTGATGGGCTCGGCGACTTCCGGGTCCTGCTCGATAAGACGCTCCCACGCCGGCACGATCGCCTTCACGGCGGCGGGGTAGGTGCGTTCTTCGCGCCGCCAGCTGTGCATTTCCTCCAGCACGGCGTGGACCAGCGTGCCTTTGACTTGGGCCTCAGTTTTGGGCTCGGGGAGGCGATCGATGGCGCGGAAGCGGTAGAGCAGCGGGCACTGCTTGTAGTCGCTGGCGCGGGAAGGGGAAAGGGCGAGTGGTCGAGAAGTCATTGTGCCACTCATCTTAGAGTGGAGGTATGACACTAAGCGTTACCGCAGACTTCCTGAAGTTCCTCGACGCCAGCCCGTCAGCCTTCCACGCCGCGAGCAACGTCGAGAGCTTGCTTGTCGACGCCGGCTACGCCCCGGATTCCGAGCTCACCCCCGGCGGGCACGTGGCCGTTGCCGGAGGTGCGGTGCTGGCGTGGTGGGTGCCGCACAACCCGAACCCGCGGGTGCGCATCGTGGGCACGCACACAGACTCTCCGGGGCTGATGGTCAAGCCGGATCCGGATTTCGTGCGCGAGGGGTTTTCGCAGGTGGCGGTCGAGGTCTACGGCGGCCCGATCCTGTCGAGCTGGTTCGACCGTGACATCCGGTTCGCGGGACGAGTGGTGACCAAGGATGGCTCGGTGTCCCTGGTGGACACCGGCGCCGTGGCGCGGGTGCCGAACCTCGCCATCCACCTGACACGGGGCGCGGACTCCGACATTGACCGGCAGGTCCACCTGCAGCCCATTTTGGGCGGGGACCTGCCGTTGTCCGAGCTCGTCGCTCACGCCGCCGGGGTTACTGCGAGCGATGTTGTGGCGCACGAACTGATCTCGGCGGATTCGCAGCCGGCCGCGGTTGTCGGCGACTCGATCATGTCCGGACGCCTCGATAACCTGTCCAGCGTGTTCGCCTCCGTTAAGGCCCTCCTTCGGGCGCAGGACGACGCCGAGGACTTTCTTGTGCTCGCGGCGTTCAACCACGAGGAAGTGGGCTCGGCGTCGACGACGGGTGCCGGGGGACCGTTGCTCGAAAGACTTCTGGCGCGCATCGCGGCAAGCGTCGGCGATCCGCTGCGCTTCTACGCCGATTCACTGGCGGTGTCGGCAGATGCCGCGCATTCGGTGCACCCGAACTACCCGGGCAAGCACGACCCGACCCATCGCCCGTTGCTGGGCAAAGGCCCGGTACTCAAGCTCAACGCGAATCAGCGCTACGCTTCGGACGCGGTGACGTCAGCGGCGTGGATCAGGGCAGCGCGGGCGTCGAACGTTCCGGTGCAAACATTCGTGGGCCACAACGACGTCCCGTGTGGTTCGACCATCGGTCCGATTTCGTCGACACGGCTGGGCATCCCAACGGTCGATGTCGGTGTTCCTCTTTTGTCCATGCATTCGGCGCGCGAGCAAGTAGGCGTCCAAGACATTGCCTGGTTTACTGAGGCACTAACCTCATTCTTGCGGGGAGACTAGGCAGTTGCACCGTGCGCCCGCCGCCGACCCCCACGGCGGCGGGCGCGTTTACAGTGTGACCTCTTGCTTTTCCGGTTCCTAGTCTCGCCTTATTTTCTATCAGTGGACGATCAGTCACGCAACCGGACAGACGAACTTTATGCACCAAGGAGATCTGATGTACTCAGGACCGTTCCAAGCTGGCGACAAGGTCCAGCTCACCGACGCCAAGCGCCGTCATTTCACGATCGAGCTGGTGGAGGGCGGGCAGTTTCACACGCACAAAGGCATCGTCGCGCATGACAACATCATCGGCATCGATGAGGGCAGCGTGGTTCGCTCCTCCCTGGGATCCGATTACCTGTGCTTCCGCCACCTGCTCGTGGACCATGTGCTGTCCATGCCGCGCGGAGCTGCAGTGATCTACCCCAAGGACGCCGCACAGATCCTCGTCGAGGGCGACATTTTCATGGGTGCTCGCGTCCTCGAAGCTGGCGCCGGTTCCGGGGCGCTTTCCATGTCTCTGCTGCGCGCCGTCGGCCCAGAAGGAAAGGTGTTCTCCTACGAGATCCGCGATGACCACTTCGCGTTCGCGCGCGACAACGTCGCGGAATACTTCGGTGCGGAACCCGCCTGGTGGGAGCCGCGGTTGGGTGACTTCGGCGAAGTGACGCAGGAGGATCTCGGCGGGCCCGTCGACCGGATCATTCTGGACATGGTCGAGCCGTGGCTGTTCATCAACACCGTCAAGGAACTCCTCATTCCCGGCGGGGTGTTCATGACATACGTGGCCACGGTGCCGCAGCTAATGAACATCATGGAGGCGATCCGCGAAGCGAAGTGCTTCACGGAACCCAGGGCGTGGGAAACCTTGCTGCGCGAATGGAAGGTGGAGGGGCTGGCGACACGCCCCGAGCATCGGATGAACGCCCACACGGCCTTCCTGGTGTGGACCCGCAGGCTTGCCGACGGTGTTACGCCCCCGCGTCCGCAGCGCAAAGCACGCAGGTAGGGTGGGCTTATGATTGAGGACGACGCTTTCGGCCCGCAGCTGCGCGAACTCAAGCGCGAGAACCAGGCGATGGGCGCCCGCAATAAGCAGCTCGCGGAGCTTCTGAAGGCTTCCCGCGACAAGCTCAACGACCTGTACGCCCAGCTTGAGTCTCTCGAAGAGCCCGCTAACCCCTACGGTGTCTACCTGTCTGGGTCGCGCAAGGGCATGGAGGCTGAGATCTTCACCTCGGGGCGGCGCATGCGCGTGAAGGTTTCGCCGAACGTCGCCCCCGGCTCGCTGGTTCCGGGGACGCTTGTCCGGCTTGGCGACGGCACCGTGATCGTCGAGGCCTGCGGTTTCGACAGCGCGGGCCAGCTCGGGACGATGGTTGAGCGCATCGGCACGGATCGTGCTGTTGTCGCCGATCAGCAGGGTGGCGAGTCGCTTGTCCATCTCGCCCAGCCCCTGCTCGACACCGCCCGCTCGGGTGACACCCTCTTGTTCGACCCCCGCGTTGGCTTCGCCTACGAACGCGTGCCTAAAACCGAGGTCAACCAGCTGTCGTTGGAGGAAGTGCCGGACGTGACCTACGCCGACATCGGCGGGCTGTCCACCCAGATCGAAACGATCCGCGACTCGGTGGAGCTCCCGTTCGTGCACCCGGAGCTGTACAAGGCCTACGACCTCGCTCCGCCGAAAGGCCTGCTGTTGTACGGCCCGCCCGGCTGCGGCAAGACACTCATCGCGAAAGCCGTTGCGAACTCGCTGTCCAGCAGGATCGGTGAGGGCGGTTCGGCCCACTTCATCAACGTCAAGGGCCCGGAACTGCTGAACAAGTACGTCGGCGAGACCGAGCGCCGCATCCGGCTGATCTTCGAGCGCGCCCGCGAGCTCGCCTCCGAGGGCCGGCCGGTGATCGTTTTCTTTGACGAGATGGAATCGATCTTCCGCACCCGCGGCTCCGGGGTTTCCTCCGACATGGAAACCACGGTCGTGCCGCAGCTGCTCACCGAGATCGACGGCGTAGAGGGCCTCGCTAACGTCATCGTCATCGGCGCGACCAACCGCGAAGAACTCATCGACCCGGCAATCCTGCGCCCGGGCCGCCTCGACATCAAAATCCGCGTCTCCCGCCCCACAAAGGACGAGGCCAAAGACATCTTTGCGCGCCACCTCACCGAATCCGTCCCCCACGCGGAGCCCGTGCCCTCGCTTATCGACGCCGCCGTCGACGCCCTCTTCGCCCCGCGCCCGTTCGTCCGACTCGAGCTTGTCGACGGCTCCACCGAAATGCTCCACTACCACGACTTCGTCTCCGGGGCGATGATCGCGAACATCGTCGCCAGGGCGAAAAAGCTGGCCATTAAGGACCATGCATCGGGGGCGTCGACTAGTGGCTTGAGCGCCGAACACCTGCGCATCGCGGTTCGAGCGGAGCAGGACGAGAACGAAGACCTGCCGAACACTGCAAACCCCGACGAATGGGCGCGCATCACCGGGCGACAGGGCCGACGCGTCGTCTCCGCGGAGGTCGTGGGGTAGTCGGTTCGAGTCCGCAATGCGGACTAGCCCGGTGGCTTGCAGAGTCCGCAATGCGGACTAGCCCGGTGGCTTGCAGAGTCCGCCATGCGGACTAGCGGGGTGGCTTACGGAGTCCGCAATGCGGACTAGCCCGGTGGCTTGCAGAGTCCGCAATGCGGACATTCACCTCCCAATCGCACCTGCAGCATGACACTCGAAAAAGTCCGCAATGCGGACTTTCACTGAACATTATAGCCATTGCTATGAAACGAATTTCCCCAGCTCACAGTACATGTCGCAGGCACTTGATACGGTACGCGCATAACCACATCGAACAGTTGATCTAGTCCTTGGGGGAAACATGTCAACACCGACCACCGAACTCAGCCAACATCAATCGCCGTCCGCAATCGTTGAAGCGATTCAGCAGGGCTTCGGGTCATTCACACGCAAGAAAGCCACGGTGCTAATGGCAGTCGCGCTCTTCGACGCGCTTAATCTCGCAACCCGCTACGGTTCGCCCTCCACTGCGCAGTGGATGGTTCGGACGCTCTCGCTGTCGAATTCGTCGGCACACGAGTACGTCAAGGTCGCCAGGGCAATGTTGGAGTACAACCTGTTGTCGAGCGCCTTTTTGGAAGGACGTATTTCCTATTCCAAGGTGCGTCTGATCCTCCCGCATTTGACCGCAGATAATGAAGCGGAACTGGTGGAGCTCGCCGAGTCGATGACCTATCACGAACTAGAGCTCGCGCTGCTGCGTTACCGCAAAGAGGGTGACAGCCCTGCGCGCAAGTCGTATGTGCGCCTGAAGGCGCGAGGCGACGGAAGAATAGGTTTGTGGGCTGACTTCAACGCCGCGGAGGGTGCGCGCGTGATGGCGGCGATGAAAGTCGGCGAGTTGGCGTGGCACGAAGTGGATTGGGAGGCATTGAGGGACCCCAGCGGGCAGATCGATGACGACTTAGTCGATGCCGAAATTGAGCAGCGCAACACCGGCTGTTCAGGGTTCGGCCTGCCCCTGGGTGAGGCCCTGGTCAGCGCGTTCATGGGCGTCGTCAATATCGCTCTGACGCGACCGAAGAACCCGCTGCGCGCGCCTGGTGCGCACGTCAATGTGGTGATGACAACCGACGGTGGCGCCTATCTCCCCAACAACCCCGGCGCCCCGTCGGATGCGGTGAAGAATTTCCTGAGCAACGCGTCCTACAGGGTTAATCGGGTTGATGGGGAGGGTCTCGTCCTCAATACGGGCCGAGCGTTCCGCCTGGCCAACGATGCCCAGGTCAACGCCCTTATGCTGATGTGGCGCGGTCGTTGCGCGATGCCGGGGTGCTCTCACACGCGCTTCATCGAGATGCACCATATCCACGATTGGGCCGACGGCGGCGTATCGGACTTGGACAACTTGTTGCCCCTGTGCTCGTTCTGTCACAGCCTCGTCAGCGACGGGGCCATCATCGTCCGCAAGGAACTGGGTGATATCCACTTCGTCTTCACGGACGGCACCAGGTACGTCAGTCACAACCGCGCCTTGCCGGTGCGCGATGACGACGCGCTCACCCTCGATGAGTTCAACTCGGCCGCGTGGTGTTAGCTGCCGAAAAGATGCCCACTACACGCTCAAAATCGGCCTCGCTCAAGTGCCCGAAGCTCAACAGGAGCCCATCGCTTATCGACGCTCCCACCACGCCACACTTAGCCAGCCACGCAACGAACGCGTCGTGCGCGGGCGCGTCAGGGAATTTGACGACGAGGTCGACACCAAACGAATGCTCCTGCTGGATTGCCACGGCCCCACATGCACGCAACGCGGGAAGAACGCACCTGCCCAATGTTCCTTTGCGCTCGGTGAGTCGCTTATGCGTCGACTTGGTGTTGCGTCGCACGAATCCCCCTTCGAGCAGGTGCGCGATGGCGTACTGGGTCACGGGCGAGACCGGCATGCCCAGGGTGTCTCGCGTTTCCCGGAGCCGGTCGCTCGTTGCGGCGTCGGCCACAACGTAGCCCGCGCTGAGCTGTCGGGTGAGCAGAGTAGAAAAGGTGCCCAGAGCAATCACGCTGGCCTTCGAGGGCAAAGTGCCCAGGGTAGGCAGAGGCGAGACACGGTATCGCAGCTCGCTGTTGAAGTCGTCCTCGATGAGGACAACGCCACGCTCGGCGGCCCAGTCAAGCAGCGCCGCGCGCCTGGTCGCGGGCATGGAACCGCCGATGGGGTAGAGGTGGGAAGGAGTCACCAGCAGCGCGTCCAGTCCCTCGGGCAAAGCCGAAACGACGAGCCCCTTATCGTCGGTTTCGCACGACACCGCGGTGTGTCCGGCGAGTGGAATGACGTTGCGCAGCCCCGGGTGCCCAGGCGTTTCCACGCCGACGTTGAGCGTGCGCCCGAGCGACATGAGAATGAGCAGCAGACCTTCGCGTGACCCGCCGGTGACGAGCACACTGTCGGGATGGACGACGAGCCCGCGCGCGAGGCGAAGGTGCTCGGCAATCGCATGCCTGAGCTCGGGCTGGCCCGAACGATCGAGCACCGCCGGAGCACGAGAGGCCGCCTCGCGCCACGCGCGACGCCACGCGGCCGGGCGGATCGCACCTGCTGTACCCGCGGACGGCTTGAGAGAGATGGGGCGATCCGTGCGTGAGCGCTCGAGGGTGGTGCGCGTGGGTGGGGGCGTCGATACGCGGCGCAGCTCAGGGTGGACGACCGTGGCTGCGCCCTGCGAAGACTTCAGCAATCCCTCGGAAATAAGCTGGTCATATGCGGTAACAACGCTGCCGCGAGACACGCCGAGCTGGCCGGCGAGCTCGCGCGTGGACGGCACCCGGTCGCCTGCGGCAAGCTGCCCGGACGCGACGAGTCCCCGCATCCCAGATGCGATCTGCGTGGGGATGCTGGTGGGGTGGTGGCGGTCGACGTGAAACAGAACTGGTCCAAAAAAATAGGTGATAAGTGGCACTGGAAATCTACCAGTTAGCGGGCCACCATGGTTACATGAGTGAAAATACTGTGAAGTCAGGGCTCGCCCAGATGCTCAAAGGCGGCGTGATCATGGACGTCGTCACGCCCGAGCAGGCGCGCATCGCCGAAGACGCCGGCGCGGTCGCTGTCATGGCGCTCGAGCGGGTGCCCGCCGATATCCGCGCCCAGGGCGGAGTCGCCCGCATGTCGGATCCGGACCTTATCGAGGGCATCATCGAGGCCGTCGACATCCCCGTCATGGCCAAGGCACGCATCGGGCACACGGTCGAGGCGCGCATCCTCGAACACCTCGGCGTGGACTACATCGACGAGTCCGAGGTGTTGAGCCCCGCAGACTACGTCAACCACATTGACAAGCGCCCCTTTACCGTGCCCTTCGTCTGCGGTGCCACCAACCTCGGCGAGGCGCTGCGACGCATCAACGAGGGCGCAGCCATGATCCGCTCCAAAGGTGAGGCCGGCACCGGCGACGTCTCCGAAGCCACCAAGCACATCCGCACCATCAAGGCGGAGATCGCCAAGCTGCAGTCCGCCAGCCGCGACGAGCTCTACGTCGCCGCCAAGGAACTCCAGGCGCCCTACGACCTCGTCGCGCACGTCGCCGAGCACGGCGAGCTGCCGGTCGTGCTGTTCACAGCAGGAGGCGTGGCGACGCCCGCCGACGCCGCTCTGATGATGCAGCTCGGCGCCGACGGTGTCTTCGTCGGATCCGGCATCTTCAAGTCCGGCGACCCGGCCGCGCGCGCCGCCGCGATCGTCAAAGCGACCGCCGCGTGGGAGGACATCGCCGTGGTCACCGAAGCCTCGCGTGGTCTGGGAGAAGCCATGGTGGGCATCAACGTCGGCGACGTGCCCGCGCCGCACCGCCTCGCCGAACGCGGATGGTGAAGGTCGGGGTCCTCGCGCTGCAGGGCGGGGTGCGAGAGCACGTCGACATGCTCGAAAGCCTCGGCGCCGAGGTGACGCTTATGCGCCGCGCGGCCGAGATCGAGGGTCTCGACGGGATCGTCATCCCGGGCGGGGAGTCTTCAACCATCGACCGGCTTTTGTGCATTTTCTCGCTTGACGACGCCCTGCGCACCGCCCTCCGAAACGGCACGCCCGTCCTCGGGACCTGCGCCGGCCTGATCACGCTGGCCACCGAGATCGTCGATCCCGCCCCGGAGCAGCGCAGCCTGGGAATCATTCCGATGCGGGTGCGCCGCAACGCTTTCGGCCGTCAGATCGACAGTGCCGTTGAAGTCATCGACAGCGCGTACGGCCAGGTCAAGGCCGCGTACATCCGCGCACCTGAGGTTCTCGCCGTCGGCGAAGGAGTCAGCGTCATCGCAACGAAAGGGGAGCGCATCGTCGGCGTGGAAAAGGACAACGCCCTGGCGGTGAGCTTCCACCCGGAGCTCACAGGCGACACGACCATTCACGCGAGGTTCTTGGAAAAGGTGCGCGGTTAGAACCTCCCACTGCCGTACTGTTAGTTAGGTGTCAGACACGACTAACAACGCAGTTCGCTACATGGGCACCGAAACCGAATACGGCATCACCTCGCCGAGTGATCCGAGCTTGAGCCCCATCGTCACCTCCACCCACGCCGTGGTCGCCTACGCGGCGCTGCACACCGGAGCGCGAGCGCGCTGGGACTACGAGGACGAGGCCCCTCTGAAGGACGCCCGGGGCTTTGACCTGCGCCGCTACCACACGGTGCCGATTGTCGACGCCAACGCGATAGGCGTGGCCAACGTGGTAACCTCCAACGGCGCGCGATTCTACGTCGACCACGCACACCCCGAATACTCCTCGCCGGAGGTGTCCAACGCATTCGACGCAATGATCTACGACGCCGCCGGCGATATCGTCTTAAACGATGCCGCCGCCAACATCAAAGACTTGCACGAGCAGCAGGTGAGCGTGCTCAAGGGCAAGGAACCCTGCCCGCCGCTGAAGTTCTACAAAAACAACGTCGACGGCAAGGGCGCCTCCTACGGCAGCCACGAGAACTACCAGTACTCGCGCCACACCGATTTCGGGGTGCTCGCCAAGGCGCTCATCCCGTTCTTCGTCACCCGCCAGGTCATCACTGGCGCCGGCCGCGTCGGTATCGGCCAGGAAGGAGAGCGCGAAGGATTCCAGATCTCGCAGCGCGCCGACTACTTCGAGCAGGAAATCAGCCTGGAAACCACCCTGAATCGAGGGATCGTCAACACCCGCGACGAACCGCACGCCAACGAGGAGCACTTCCGCCGCCTCCACGTCATCGTCGGTGATGCAAACATGAGCCAGTACTCGAATTTCCTCAAACTCGGGATGACCAAGCTCGTTCTCGACGCCATCGAGGGCGGGGTCGACTTTTCCGACCTCGCGCTCACCAACCCGGTCGCGGAAATCAGGGCCGTCTCGCACGACCCCAGCTGCACGCACGAGCTCTCGCTTGTCGACGGCCGCCGCGCCAGCGCCATCGACATCCTGGGCGTCTACCGCGAACGGGTGGTCGCCTCGAGCGACGTCGACAAGCAGGTGCTCGAGCTGTGGGGTGAGCTTCTCGACGACCTCGCGCACGACCCGTTGAGCACCGCCGACCGACTCGACTGGACGGCGAAATGGGCCCTCGTCGGCGCCTACCTCAAGCGCGGCGTAGACATCGCGGACCCGAAGCTGAAGGCGCTCGACCTGCAGTACGCCGACATCGATCCCTCCACATCGCTCTACCACGCCCTGGTGCGCACAGGCAGGATGCGCACGCTGGTCAGCACCGAGACAATCCAGCGCGCGGCCACAGTACCGCCGGCGGACTCGCGCGCCTACTTCCGCGGCGCGGTGAGCACGTCGTTCGGCGACTCCATCCTCGCCTCGAACTGGCAGGCCGTGCTGTTTGACACGCAGCAGGGTCCCTACAAGGTGCGCATCGACGACGTCGATAGCTTCACGCGCGCCGACGTCGGAGAACTCATCGAATCCGCGCACAGCGTCGACGAGCTCGTTGCCGCCCTGAAGGCTGCGAACCGTTAAGCTCTAAACATGGCACAGCAGCAGATTCACGGCGGATCCGGCAACGGTAGCGAGGACGAGGGAGCATTCGAGGCGGGCCAGGCGCAGCTCAACACGAGCGGCACCGACGACCTCCTCGACGAGATCGACGCATTGTTGGACAACAACGCCGAGGAGTTTGTTCGCTCCTACGTGCAAAAGGGCGGAGAGTAGCCCATGTTCACGCGCCGCGTCATGGGTGTGGAAACGGAGTTCGGGGTCACGGCGTTTCGCGGCGGTTCGCAGGTCTTAAGCCCCGAGGAGGTCGCGCGCTACCTGTTTCGGCCGGTCGTGTCCGCCCACCGCAGCTCCAACATCTTCGTCGACAACGCCTCGCGGCTCTACCTCGACGTCGGCGCGCACCCCGAGTACGCCACGGCGGAGTGCGACTCCATCACCCAGCTGCTCAACAGCGATAAGGCTGGCGAGCTCATCTTCGATCGCCTCTCCCGCACCGCCGAGGAGGCTCTGGCCGCGGACCGCATCGGCGGCGAGATCTACCTGTTCAAGAACAACGTGGATTCGCGCGGCAACTCCTACGGCGCGCACGAGAACTACCTGATCAGCCGCGAGCTCGCGCTCAAGCCGTTCTCGCTGCAGCTCATGCCGCACATGATCACACGCCAGCTGATCTGCGGCGCCGGCCTGATCAAGAACAACCGCTTCGTCATCTCGCAGCGCGCGGATCAGGTGTGGGAGGGTGTGTCCAGCGCGACGACGCGCACCCGGCCGATCATCAACACGCGTGACGAGCCCCACGGCGACTCGCACCGGTTCCGGCGCATGCACGTCATCGTCGGCGACTCGAACATGGCCGAGCCGACGTTTGCGCTGAAAATCGGCTCCACGCTGCTGGTCATCGAGATGCTCGAGGCCGGTTTCGCCATGCCCAACTTCGAGCTAGATAATCCGATCGATCACATCCGGGACATCTCCGCCGACCCGACAGGGGCAACGGTACTGCGGCTGAAGGACGGTTCCGCGGCAACCGCGCTCGAGGTCCAGCGCGGAATCTTTGAGGCCGCCCGCGCCTGGCTGGCCGAGCGCCCGGACGAAGGCACCCCCAACACCGACATGGAGCGGGTGGTGGACCTGTGGGGCCGCGTCCTCGACGCGATCGAAACGCAGGATTTCGCCGGCGTGGACCAAGAGATTGACTGGGTGATCAAACGCACGTTGCTCGAGCAGTTCAAGGAACGGCTCGACTGCGACTGGGACCACCCGAAGCTCGCCCACATTGACCTCGCCTACCACGACATCCGCCGCGAGCGCGGGCTGTTCTACCACTTGCAGCGCAAGGGCTTGGTCAAGCGCTGGACCACCGACGAGGCCATTGAGCAAGCGGCAACCACGGCCCCGCAGACCACCCGGGCCGCGCTGCGCGGGCGCTTTCTCGCCGCGGCGCGGGGAAGCGGCGCGTCGGTCAACGTGGACTGGGTGCACCTGAAGGTCAACCACCCTGAGCCGCGCACGGTGGCGCTGCTCGATCCCTTCGCCACGGGCGGCGAGGCCGGCGAGGACGTCGAGAAGCTGATTGAATACATGCTCAAGGACCGCAAGGAGGGCTGATGGCGAACGACGACCCCGTGATCGACCGGTTAACCAACTTGACCTTTGCCCTGCTCGGGGCGCAGCGCCCTCGCGACTATGAGTGGGTGCGCGGGCGCGTCGAGGGCTACAAGGGCTACGACGAATCCGAGAAGGGCCGGGCCTCCTATCACCGCCAGCTCAACCGCGATATCCAGACAATTCGGCGCGCAGGGGTGCCGGCACGGATGGAAAACGGCCTCGTGTGGGTGGACAAAGATGCCTACACGTTGCCTCCCATCGAGTTCACCGACGAGGAAGCGACGGTGCTGGGTCTAGCCGGTGACCTGGGACGCGAGCGCAGTCTCGGCGCGTTCGCGCGCTCCGGGTGGACCAAACTGGCGGCCTCGGGCGCAACGCGCTCATTCGACAGCCCCGCGCTGGCAAGCGTGGACAACGACGTGATGCGGCTCGACGCGGAGACGGTCAAAAACGTCACCGCGTGCGTGCGCGGGAAAAAGCGCATGGTGTTCGACTACGCCCCGGCCCCGGCCGCGAACGTGCAGCGCCGCGTCATGGACCCGTGGGGGATCGTGGCGCTGAACAACCGCGCCTACGTCGTCGGATGGGACGCGGAAAGGGAGGCGCAGCGGGCGTTTCGTGCGATGCGGGTCAGCAACGTGCGTGTCACCAGCGCCGAGCAATTCCATGAGGCGTCCCGCCCGCTGGCCGACGTTGTCAAGGACGTCCTGCGCGGGCCCGTCACCGACGCCCGAATCGGGGTCTCCGCCTCCGCGTCCTTCGAGCTGGAAACCAAGGGCACGCGCGTCGGCGACATCGTCGAGTTCGTCGGCGTGGAGCGCGACTGGCTGGTACGCACCGTCGCCAGCGCCGCGCCCCACGTGTTTACAATCGAGCCCGAAGACGTGCGCCGCGACGTGATAAAGCTGCTCAAAGCGAGCGTGGAGGACAGCAATGAAGGATAGCCCCGCCAAGCTAGAGGGTCTCGTGCGTTCGCTGAACCTGATCCCGTACCTGCACAGCCACCGCGACGCCACGCCGATGGAGATCGCACGCGACCTCGGCTACTCCCACGAGGAGGTGATGCGCGACCTGACCAGGCTGTCTATGTCCGGCGTCGGCAGCGGCCCCGGCGAGCTGATCGACCTCGTGGCCAACTGGACCGGCATCACCGTCATCGACGACCAGGGCCTGAACAAGCCCCTGCGCTTGACGCCGACGGAGGCGAACGCGCTGCTACTGACTCTCGAATCGCTCGAAACCATGCCCGGCCTCGTAGACCAGGCCGCCGTGACATCGGCGGCAGCGAAGCTGCGCGCGGCGATCAAGGGCCACAGCGTCGACGACACGGTGCCGGAGGTGGGGGCGTCGACAAGCAACGTGCACATCCTCACCGACGCGATCGCGCGCTCGCGCCAACTGGAGATCGTCTACTACTCGGCGTCCTCGGGCACGACGTCGACGCGCACTGTCTCGCCGGCCTCGATCTTCCACCAGAACGGGCAGACCTACCTGCGCGCGTACGAGGAAGGGATCACGGAGGCGAAGAGCTTCCGGCTCGATCGCATCGTCAGCGCGCAGCTTATCGACGCCCCCTCCAACGCGCCGCGCAATCCCACAGGCTTCGACCCGAACGACCCGTTCGGGTTCTCCACCCGCCACCGGGCGGTGCTCTCCATCCGCCGCGAGGCGACGTGGCTGGCCGACTACTTCGAGATCGAGCTAGACTCCGACCCCGGCAGCGGCTACTGGGTGCGCGCCACCATGGCGTACGGCTCCGACGACTGGCTCATCCGGTTCTGCCTGAGCCAGGGCGACCGTGTCCGCTTGGTCGAACCTGGGAATCTGGCACACGAGGTCGTTCGGCGCGCTCAAACCGGCATGGATGGGTTAAGCTAAACCCCTAACGGCGCCCACAGAGGCGACAGCGACATCTTTGAAAGGAACCCCATGCCTAGCTTAGGTTGGCCGGAAATCCTCATTATCCTGGCGATCGTCCTGCTGCTGTTCGGAGCGAACAAGCTGCCGGACCTCGCCCGCTCGATGGGCCGTTCCGCTCGTATTTTCAAGAGCGAAGTCAACGAAATGCGTAACGACGACAAGCCCGCGCCCGCCCAGGCCGAGCTCCCGCAGGCCGCTCCTGAGACCCAGAGCGCAGCACAGAGCGCGACCCAGATCGCCGATAACCAACCCCGCCCGCAGAACTAAGTAGTCGTGGCACGTGTCGTAACCGGCAGCAAGCGCCCGGCGAAGCGGAAGAAGGCGAAGAACCCCGACGGCAGCATGCCGTTGATGGAGCACCTCAAGGAGCTGCGGCGCCGAGTGGTCATATCCCTGGCGGCGCTGTTCGTCGGAACGGTGATCGGCTTCATCTGGTACCAAAACGCGCCATTCGGCCTGGCACCGCTCGGCGAGATTATCCGCGGCCCGTACTGCAACCTGCCGGAAGACGTGCGCGCCGATTTCACCGGCGACGGGCAGTGCCGCCTGCTGGCGACGACACCGTTCGAGATGTTCATGTTGCGGTTGAAGGTGGGCGCGCTGGCCGGCATCGTGCTCTCCTCGCCGATCTGGCTCACCCAAATCTGGGCGTTTATCACCCCGGGTCTGCACCGCAACGAGAAGCGCTACACCTTTGCGTTCGTCTCCCTCGCCGTGACGTTGTTCGTGCTGGGCGCGCTGTTGGCCTACTTCGTTTTGGACAAGGGCCTCTACGTGCTCATGTCCATCGGCGACGAGGTGCAGGTCGCGGCACTGACAGGCCGAGAGTACTACAACTTCCTGCTTTCGCTGATCGTCATCTTCGGTGTGAGCTTCGAGCTACCGCTGATCATCGTGATGCTCAACCTCGCCGGCATCCTGCGCTACGACCACGTCAAGGACAAGCGCCGGATCATCATCCTCGGCCTATTCATCTTCGCCGCGTTCATGACTCCCGGCCAGGACCCGTTCTCCATGCTCGCGCTCGCCGCCGCCATGGTGGTGCTCGTCGAGCTCGCCTTCCAGTTCTGCCGCATCGACGACAAGCGCAGCAAGACCGAGCGGCCAGAGTGGATGGACCTTGACGACGAGGAAGCGTCCGGCCCCATCGCCCAACCAGCCCCCGTCAGCGCCACACCCGTCGCCCCACCTGAAGAGGACCACTTCAAAGACGTACTGTAGAGGGCATGTCAACGCCTTCACCGCAGACCCATTTCGACGAGTTTCGCGCCAACCAGGGCTTCGAGCTCGATGACTTCCAGGTGGAGGCCTGCCAGGCCGTGGAGCAAGACCGCGGCGTGCTCGTCTGCGCGCCGACAGGCTCAGGCAAGACAGTCGTCGGCGAGTTCGCCGTATCGCTGGCGATCTCGCGCGGCACCAAGTGCTTCTACACCACCCCGATCAAGGCGCTGAGCAACCAGAAGTACCACGACCTCGTCGCCCAGTACGGTGAGGAAGCGGTCGGGTTGCTTACTGGCGACGTCAGCATCAACGGCTCCGCGGAAGTGGTGGTGATGACGACCGAGGTGTTGCGCAACATGATCTACGCCGAATCCCCCCAGCTCGACAGGCTTTCCCACGTGGTGATGGACGAGATCCACTTCCTCGCGGACCGCGACCGCGGTGCCGTGTGGGAGGAGGTGATTTTGAACCTCGACGATTCCGTGAGCGTGATCGGCCTTTCGGCCACGGTATCCAACTCCGAGGAGTTCGGCGAATGGCTCGGCACAGTGCGCGGGGATACTGCGGTGATCGTCTCCGAGCACCGTCCTGTGCCGCTGAGCCAATACATGATGGTCGGCCGCAAGGTGTTTCCGCTGTTCGAGCCGGGCACCGACGGCCGCGTCAACCGCGATCTCGAGGACGCCATCGAGCGCATCGAGTCCGGCCGCGCCGACGAGGGCCGCCGCGATTTCGAGGAGGGCAGGGGCTTTCGGTCGCGCACCGCTGGCCGACGCTCCGGGCGCGAGCGCCCCATCGATCGGATCAAGCCTGTCGGCCGCCCCGAGGTCGTCTCCGCGCTCCAGGGCCGCGACATGCTCCCGGCGATCGTGTTCATCTTCTCCCGCGCCGGCTGCGACGGCGCCCTGTTCCAATGCCTGCGCTCGCGCAAGGAGCTCACCACACCCGAGGAGCAGCAGCGCATCGCGGAGATCGTCGACAAGGGCATCGAGGGAATCCCCGACGAGGACCTCCAGGTACTCAACTACCGTCAGCTGCGCACCGCCTGGATGCGCGGGTTTGCGTCCCACCACGCCGGACTTCTGCCCGCGTTCAAGCACATCGTCGAGGAGCTGTTCGTCCAGGGACTTGTGTGCGTCGTTTTTGCCACCGAGACACTCGCCCTCGGCATCAACATGCCGGCTCGCACCGTGGTGCTGGAAAAGCTGGTCAAGTTCAACGGCGAGGCGCACGTCGACCTCACGCCAGGGCAGTACACGCAGCTCACGGGTCGAGCCGGGCGCCGCGGCATCGACCACATCGGCAACGCCGTGGTGCAGTGGGCGCCGGCGATGGATCCGAAGGAGGTCGCGGGGTTGGCGTCGACACGCACCTACCCGCTGATCTCGCCGTTCACGCCGGGCTACAACATGGCGATCAACATGCTGAAGATGAACGGCTTCGACGCCTCGATCCGCCTCGTCGAGCAATCCTTCGCCCAGTTCCAGACCGATCGCTCCGTCGTCGGCGAGGTGCGCGAGATCGAGCGGCTCCGCGCGAAGGTGGACTCCCTGCGCGGGCAGCTCGAGCGCGACATCGCATCCTTCGCACCGCCGTCGGACGACCCCGCCACGGACCTCGTTGATTACCTGCAACTGCGCCGCGACCTCACCGAGGCCGAAAAGGAGTCCCGCGCCTCCGCCATTACCGACCGCCACACGGAAACCGTCAAGCTGCTGGCGCGCCTACAGGTGGGGGAGGTCATTGCCTTACCGGGCAAGAAGAAGCCAGAGCTCGCAGCCGTGGTCCAGGCAGCCGGCAAGCACGACGACCCGCGGCCGTGGGTGACCACAGAGCGTGGCTGGTCCGGAAGGATCGACGCCTCCGCGTTTCGCAACACCCCGGTCGTGGTCGGCCGGGTCAAGATCCCGCGCCACCTCGCGGACCAGCCGCGCCGCCACGCGCGCAAGGTCGTCAGCCTGATCCAGCGCGGCACCTTCACGTCGCCGCGGAAGTTGAAGGAGCAGGCGCGGGTCAGGCCGTCGAAACGCGTCACGGCACTGCGCGAGGCGATCCGCGACCACCCCGTGCACGCCTGGCCCGCGACCGACCGCGAGATGCTCGCGCGCGTGGGCGAGGAGCTCGTGCGCGAGCAGCGCCGCCTTCAGAAGCTGCAGCGGACGGTTGATTCCTCGACCGATTCGCTCGGCCGTACCTTTGAGCGGATCATCGGCCTGCTCACGGAGATGGATTACGTCGAGATCGTCGACGGCGAACCCAAAGTGACCGAGGAGGGCGAGCGCCTCGCCAGCATCCACAGCGTCGCCGACCTGCTGGTCGCGCAGTGCCTCAAGCGAGGCGTGTGGGACTTTCTCGACCCCGCCGAGCTCGCCGGCGTGGCGTCGATGTGCGTGTTCGAAAACCGCAAGGCAACAATGGGTTCGGCAGAGGTGCCCACGGAGAACATGGCGGCGGCGATGAACTCGACGATGCGCATCTACAACGAGCTGGTCGCCGACGAGCAGCGCCACCAGCTGCCGGTCTCGCGGATGCCGGACGCCAGTTTCAGCCTGTCGGTGCACCAGTGGACGGCCGGCGCACCGCTGGGTTACTGCCTCGCCGCCGCGGCAGAATCTGGCGCGGAGCTGACACCGGGCGACTTCGTACGCTGGTGCCGCCAGGCCATTGACCTCCTGGAACAAGTGGCGAAAACCGGCTACAACCCGGAGATCCGCCACGCGGCGAACAAGGCGATCGACGCCATCCGCCGCGGCGTGGTGGCGATCGGCAGCTAGCGAGCTCGCTTGTCGACGCTCTCCCGCACGCGCTCGTCGATCAGCGACACTGTGGCCACGCCCAGGTTGATGCCGAAGGGATCGAGGATGAGGGACTGGACGGCGAAGACCTTCCCGTTGGCGATAACCGGCCCGCCCGAGTCACCCTTGACGGCCGGCGTGGTGTTGAAAATCACGCCGGCGGGTTGGACGACGGTGCGCAGGTTGCGCGACAGCGCGAACGGCATCGTGCTGAGGAAACGGCCATCGCGGGCTGCGGGGTGTCGTAGCTTGCCGCCGAAACCGAACGTCGCGGTGGGCGCAAATGTCGGCGGCGCCGCACCGAAGGTGGGAAAGACGGTGTCCGCGTCGACGCGCACCGGGGAGACGTAGGCGATCGCAATGTCCGTGCCGGCGATGACCTCGAGATCTTTGACCCGGCGTCGGGTGCCGGCGACGTAGACGTTGACCAGGCGATCCACACCGCGGAAGAAGTGGGCGCAGGTGAGCACCGTAGTCGGCGAGAGCAGGGTCCCGGAACAGTATCCGCTCGGGTGGGCGAGCCTGGCAACGAGGTGGGTACGCACGTGCACCGAGTGTAGACGGGCAGAGATGGGGAGAGTGTAGCGTGGAGCAATGAGCGATTTCAGACTGGTTAAAGCACAGCGTCTTGTCGCCCAGGCGGGACTCGCGGGGCTGGTCGTCGGCCCGGGCACCGAACTCTTCTACCTCACGGGGCTACGCATCAATTCCCACGAGAGGCTTTCGGCGCCGGTCGTGCCAGCCGAAGGCGAAGTCAGCCTCGTTGTCCCGGCGACCGATGCGGCAAGCATCTCCACCACCTTGCCCGTCGTCTCCTGGCGTGACGGCGAGGACCCGTACCGGCTCTGCACCCAGATCACCGGTGAAGGCGTTCTCGGGCTGGGCACGGCGCTGACGGCGGACCATGTGTTGAGGATGCAGGCGCTTGCGCCGCGCACGGTGCTTGCCCAAGATGTGCTGGCGGAGCTGTTCATGGTCAAAGAGCCAGAGGAGATCGCGCAGCTGCGGGCCGCGGCCGAGGCCATCGACCGTATCCACGCCCGCGTGCCCGAGCTTCTCGTAGCGGGGTGCACGGAAGAGGACGTCGCAGCGCAACTGCGCGAACTCATCACTGCCGAGCACGCCAGCGTCGACTTCGTCATCGTCGGCTCCGGGCCGAACGGCGCGAACCCCCATCACGACTTCTCCTCGCGCGTGCTCGAGCCGGGCGACGCGGTCGTTGTCGACATCGGCGGCGCGCTGGCCTCCGGATACCGCTCCGACTGCACCCGCACCTACCAAGTGCCGGGCGTTGGCGAGGAGGCGTTCGCCACGGCCTACGCCGTGCTCGAGGAAGCCTTCGACGCCGCAATCGCGGCGGTGCGTCCCGGTGTCGCCGCCGCCGAGATCGACACGGCGGCGCGGCGCGTGATCGAGGACGCCGGTTACGGGGAAAACTTTTTCCACCGCACCGGCCACGGCATCGGCCTCGACACCCACGAAGCGCCCTACATCATCGCTGGAAACGACCAGGTAATCGAAGAAAACATGGCGTTTTCCGTCGAACCCGGCATCTACGTTCCCGGTAAGTGGGGGATGCGCATCGAGGACATCGTCGTCGTCACTGAGGATGGATGCGAACAGCTCAACCGCCGCCCAAGGGCACTGGGGTAGGTCCGATGCCGAAGAAGGAAGGAACCTTGCTCCTGCTCGGGGCGAACAGCGATATCGGGGGAGAAATCGCGGTGCGGATGTGCCGGGGCAGGGAAGTGGTGCTCGCGGGCCGCGACCGGGCGCGTGCGTTGGGCGTCGAGAAGCGGCTGCTCGATGCCGGGGCCCGCGAGGTGCGATTTCACGAGTTTGAGGCCACCGACCTCGATTCGCACCGCCCGCTGATCGAGGCCGCCGGTGATGTCACCACCGCGATCGTCGCCTTCGGCATCCTCGGCGACCAGCAGCTCGCGGAACGAGACGAGCGCGAAGCGGCGCGCATCGCCACCGTCGATTACCTCGCCCAGGTCAACGCGCTGACAGTCCTCGCCGACGTGATGAACCGCGGCGAAATCTTCGCGTTTTCCTCCATCGCGGGCTGGCGGGCGCGGCGCGCCAACTATGTCTACGGCTCCACGAAAGCCGGGCTCGACGCGTTCTGCCAGGGCCTGACCGACCGGCTGCACGGAACCGAGCTCAACCTGATCACCGCGCGACCAGGCTTCGTCATCGGTTCCATGACGGAAGGGATGACGCCGGCGCCAATGTCCGTGCGCCCAGCCGATGTCGCCGATGCGGTCGTTGCCGCCGCGGCCGCATCCAAGAGCGCGACGCTGTGGATCCCGCGCCGACTCGCACTACTTTCCGCCATAATGGCGCTCGTGCCGCGACCCATCTGGCGCCGCATGCCCCGATAGGAGTTCGTCACCATGATTGCCCAGCTCGCCCGCGCACTTGCGCCGTTTGTCGTCGACGCCGTCAACCTCAACCCGCGCACCGACCCCGAGTTTGGCCAGGCTACGTGGGTCAGCGGCATGACTCCGGGCACGCTGCTCAACGCCGTCGAGATCTCGCCGGTCGGGTTGGGCACCAGGCTTAACGACGCCTCCGCGTGGCGCATCGACTACACCACCAGCGATTCCGGGCAGCGCATCCTGACCGCCACAGGCGCTGTGTACCGCTCGCGCGTGCCGTGGGCGAAGAACACGCCTCGACCCACCATCGCGTTTGCACCGTCAACCCAAGGCGTGGCGCCGCGGTGCGATCCCTCGTACTCGTGCACGGTCGGCGTCGGGCTGCGCACCCGGCCGTTCGACGTCATCGCCGCCCACGAGCAGCCCGTGATCAACTTCATGCTCGCGCTCGGATGCAACGTCGTGCTCACGGACTACCCGCGCCACCCCGAGGGCAACGTGCAGTTGTACTGCGACCACGCCTCCGGCGCGAGGGCATTGGCGGACGCGGTGCGGGCGTCGACGAGCTTGGGCGTGGGTATCGACAACCTGGGGCTGTGGGGGTTTTCCCAGGGCGGGGGCGCGATCGGCGCGTGGCTAGAGCAGCCGGAATACGCCCCCGAACTGCAACCGCTGGCCGCTGTGGTCGGCTCCCCGCCGGCGGATCTCGCCGAAGTGCTCAAGCACATTGACGGCGCGATGCCTGCGGCGGTGATCCTCTATGCCGTCGCCGGCATGCTCGCCGCCGACCCAGAATCCTTCGCCGACCTCACGCCGGAGCTTACCGACGAGGGCCTCGCCGCGATCGCGTTCGGTTCGCAGGTCTGCGGCCCAGGCGCGGTGCTGAAATACCGCTACACACGCACCGAAAAGTGGACCGCGTCTGGTCTCCCGCTTGCCGAGCTGCTCGACCGCAACCCGGCATCCAGCGAGTTCCTCGACCGCATGGCGCTGGGCAACCGAAAACCCGCGCGCATTCCGGTGCGGTTGTGGGGATCGAAAAACGACGACGTGATCCCGTTCAGCGGCTCCGAGCGGCTCGCCGAGAAGTGGGGAGTGCAGCTGCACAACCACCGGTGGCCGAAGATCCCGGGGCGGATGGGGCTGAATCATTTCATGCCGTACTTCGCCAACGCGCCGCGTGACGTGAAATGGCTTCTGAGACAGTTGGGCGGGTAGTCTGGCCGCATGCGCCTGATCTTCTTCGCTTACTTTCTGGTCGAGGTCCTCGCGTTTCTCGGCGTCGCAAAGCTGATCGGCATCGGCTGGGCCTTCGTTGCCGTCTTCGTGCTCATGATCCTCGGTGGGTTAGCCGCCAACGCCGCATTGCGCAACTCGCTGCGCAAGGCGGCGCAGGGGCGCTCGAGCCTGGGCGCACTCGCGGGCGACTCCGCGATTCTCGTCACCGGCTGGGTGCTCACGATCGTGCCGGGTTTCGTGTCCTCCCTCATCGGCCTGATTATGGTCTTCGGCCCGACCCGGGCGCTGCTGCGCCGCGGGCTTTCGGCAAAGGTGCAGCGCGCCGTAGAGGATTTTGGCGTGCGCGCCTACACCGTTTCGCCAATGTCGCAGGTGCACGACTCCTACGGCAGTTTTGCCGCGCCAATCGACGCCGACGAGCTGGAGAAACTCTACCGAATGGACAGCGTCGACCCGCATCGCCGACCCGGTGACGCACCGGAAGGCCGCGACCAGTGAGAGCCTTTTTTCGCTTCACGCTCGCCGCAGCTTCCGGAGCGGCCGTCTATTACTCCTACGAGCCGCACGGCTTGTGGTTTGCGGCGATTATCGGGATAGCGCTTTTCTCCTTCGCCCTGGCTCCCTGGCCGAGTACGTGGAGTCGCTGGATCGGGCCCGCCAGCGGCGCCCGACCTGGACCGAGCGGTGGCTTCGGCGCGTTGCTCGGCTTCACCCACGCGCTGTTCTGCTACCTCTACCTCCTGCCGTGGATCGGCGAGTTCGTCGGCACCATGCCGTACGTGGCTCTCGCGATCGCCTGCGCCGTCTACGCCATCCCCACGGGCATCTTCGGGGTGTTCGCCGCGAGGCACAGGTGGGGTTTCGCAGTGTTTCCCCTGATTTACCTGGCCGTCGAGTGGGCGCGCTCATCGTTTCCCTTCGGCGGTTTTCCGTGGGTGCGCCTCGCGTGGGGCCAGATCAACGGACCGCTGGCCAACCTCGCCGCCTATGGCGGGCCGGCGTTTGTCACGCTGGCGACCATGCTGGTGGGCTGTGGCGTAGTAGCTCTGCTGTTTCGCCACCGTGTGGCGGGCGCGGTGGCCGTGATCGCACCGCTTACGCTCGGGCTTCTGGCGCAGATTGGCGTCGGCACCGAGCGGGGAGTAGTGGACGAAGTCACCGCGTCCGCGGTGCAGGGCAACGTCCCCCGGATGGGTCTTGATTTCAACGCCCAGCGCCGGGCCGTTTTGGCCAACCACGTCAACGAGACGATCGCGCTCGCGGAATCCGGCGCTAACCCCGACATCGTCATCTGGCCCGAGAACTCCTCCGACGTCAATCCGTTCACCGACCCCGAGGCCGCCGCGCTGATCGACGTCGCCGTGCAACGCATCGACGCCCCCGTGCTGGTCGGCACGTTGACGCGCGACGAGGTGGGGCAGCGCAACACCATGGTTGTCTTCGACCCGGACACCGGGGCGGGGGACTACCACCACAAGAAGTACCTCCAGCCGTTCGGCGAGTACATGCCGATGCGCGACTTCTTCCGCAACTTCTCCGAGTACGTCGACATGGCCGGCGACTTCAAGCCGGGAAACGGCAACGGCGTTGTCGACATGCGAGATATCAGGGTCGGGATCGCCACCTGCTACGAAGTCGCCGTCGACGAGGCCTACCGCACCGCGGTGAGAAATGGCGCCACCATCCTGGCCACCCCGACGAACAACGCGACATTCGGGTTTACGGACATGACGTACCAGCAGCTCGCGATGAGCCGCATGCGCGCCATAGAAACGGACCGCGCCGTCATCGTGGCGGCCACCTCCGGCGTATCAGCCATTGTCCACCCGGACGGCAGCGTCTCCCAGCAGACGGACATTTTTACTCCCGCGCACCTCACCGAGGATCTTCCGCTCAAAGACACGCGCACCCCGGCCGTCCTGATCGGGCGATACCTCGAATGGATCGCGGTCGCAGCGGGCTTCGCCGCGATGATCGCCGCGTGGGCTGCGTCACGACGCGGGTATGATGCGAAGAAGCGTCCCAACAATCAACACCCCAAGGAGCTGTAGCCGTGGCGAACAACACCGTCGTGATCATTCCGACCTACAACGAGGTGGAAAACCTCCCCCTGATCGTCGATCGGGTCCTCAGCACGACGTCGCCCGTCGACGTCGTCATTGTCGACGATAACTCTCCCGACGGCACCGGGCTCAAGGCCGACGAGCTGGTTGCGGCGCACGACGAGGTCCACGTTGTCCACCGCGCGGGTAAAGAAGGCCTGCTCGCGGCGTACCGAGACGGCTTTACCTGGGCACTCGAGCACGGCTACGAAGTGATCTGCCAGATGGATGCCGACGGATCGCACGCGCCCGAGGAGCTCGAGCTGCTACTCGCGGAGATCGACAACGGCGCAGACCTCGTCATCGGGTCCCGCTACGTCGAAGGCGGCGAGGTCAAGGACTGGCCCCGGGAGCGCTACTTCCTCTCCAAGGCGGGAAACCGCTACATTTCGCTCGTGCTCGGCGACGACATCGCTGACATGACCGCCGGCTACCGCGCGTTCCGCCGCGAGCTGCTCGAGGCCCTCGACCTCGATTCCCTATCCACCAAGGGATACATCTTCCAGGCGGAGATCGCGCACCGCGCACTGCAGGCAGGCTACGACGTGCGCGAGGTGCCAGTCACCTTCACCGACCGCACCCTCGGGGAATCCAAGCTCGACGCAAGTTTTGCCGCGCAGTCGCTGGCTGAGGTCAGCAGGTGGGCGGCGGCCGAGAAGTCCGAGCTGCTGCGCGAAGGGGCCAAAGAGGCGAGCCGATTCGCCCGCTACGAGCTCGACCACACGAGCCTGCCCAAGTGGAAGCGCGAGCTCGAGCAGGCCCCGGAGTTCATCGTCAACGTCATCGGGGAGGGTGCCAAGTTGGCCCGCTACCAGCTGAACCACTCCGGGGTGCGTGAACTGCCGGCGAAGGCCGCCCGCGCCGCTGATTCTGTCGTCGAATTGATCCGTGAGGGTCTCAAAATCGCGGACTACGAGAAAAACCGCGCATAGAAGACAAGAAATAGCCCGGCCGCACGAACAGAGCGTCGTGAAGCCGGGCTTTTGTGCTGCTTAGGAACCAGCGTTGGCCTGCTGCTCCTGCTCTTTCGCGAGGCGCGCCGCGGTGCGGCGACGCTTGCGCAGCTGGTCGAGGCGCTCTTCAAGGAGCACATCGAGCTCTTCGATGGTGCGGCGCTCGCGGAGCATGTCCCAGTGCGTGCGCGGAGGCTTGACCGGCTTGGCTTCCACGCCCTCGCCCTCCATGAGCGTGCCGATTTGGCCGTTCTTGCACATCCACTCTTCGGGGATTTCAGCCTCGTCGGCGAAGGGGACGTCGAAAACCTCACCGTTAGGGGTGCGGTACTTAGCCATGCGGCGCGGCGCCAGATCGTGGTCCCGGTCAGTTTCGTAACTGACTGCACCCATCCGACTTCCGCGCAATACGCGATCAGCCATGCTGTGTGAATCCCTTCCCTCGTTTAATAGTCGCCCTATTATAACGACTGGCCGCCACGAAATGTTCCCGCCACCCAGTGCGAACTCTGTGGGTGTTGGTCGTCGAGCCATGTATTACGCTTGCGCCATGTCCACGATGTCGCCAACTTGTCAGTGGTGTGGTGTCGAATTGCCCCCGCACGAGGGGAGAGGGCGCAAGCGGAAGTTTTGCAGCTCCTCGTGCAAGCAACGCGCCTACGAACAGCGCGCGTCGGTCAGTGGTACTTCTATCCCCGCCCAGGCGGTCATTTTGGCCCCTGAGCGGGCCGATGACTTGCGGGATCAGTTGTTCCAGTTGCGCTGTGCGGCAGAAGATATTGCCACTGCGCACCGCGAGGGTGCGGACCAGCGAGAGATTGCCGAGCTGTGCGAGGAATTGGTGAGTATGGCCAAACGCGTCGAAAGACTAAGGTAGGAATGGTGAACAGGCAGCGTCAGATTCCCAAGCCAGTCCTTATTGGGGCAATTATATTCATTCTCGCGTTGGCGGCGTTGGCAATCGTGCCGGTCATCTACGCCTTGCTTTTCGGCGATCACGGTGTGAAAACCGAGGGCATCAACGCCGAGGGCGCGCGACCGGCGGCAACGGAGGTCGATGGGGTGTGGGACGTCACCGACACGCTCGGCCCGAACCAAACTTCCGCGGGATTTACCTTCTTCGAGATTCTCCCGGCTGAGCGCAAGGTGACGTCCGGTTCAACACGCGAGGTCGAGGGTGAGGTGCAGATCGAGTCGGGCGCGGTGACCGCCGGGCAGATCACGGTGGATATGGCGAGCGTTGCCACGGACAACGACCGGCGCGACGTGAACGTGCGGCGGTCGATCCTCAGCACCGATGATTATCCGACGGCGACGTTCAGCCTGACGGAGCCCGCGGACGTTAGCCAGTTGCCGGCTGACGGCTCGGTGGGAACGGTGACGCTGACAGGTGATCTTACCATTCGCGGTGAAACGAACCGTGTGACCCATGAGTTCGAGGCGCTGCGCACGGGCGACAACATCGTCGTTGCGGGTGACATTCCGATCAGCCGCGAAGACTACGGCGTGGAGACTCCCGAGTTGGTGGCCGCCAAGATCGCCGATGAGGGCGAAGTGAATGTCCGCCTGAATCTGACGAAAGTGCGCTAAAAACGTCACGTAACGTAATTGAGGGCTAACAGCCCTGCGTAGCGGATTGTCCGATAATGTACATTATGTCAACTAAAGTCTTCTAGCGCCGCCCCCGCCTGTCGCGCGACACCAGGGTCACCTGGACCACGTCGAGCATCTCCAACCGCGCCAAGGCCTCGCGCAGCGCGAACTGCCACTGCCACAGCCGTCGGTACACCTGATCGAACCCGTCGGCAGCGGCCTCGCGCAAACGGCTGTCAAACATCTCTCGCTGCAGGCGCAACGACGCCGCGAGGTGCGCCGGTGCCCGTGTCTGCGCCACAACACGCAATGGCGTTCGCCGGTCGACGATGCGCACCACTTCCTCGGGCGTCGAATAGCTCAGCCCCGGCCAAATGTAAGCCCGCAGCGACTGCAGCGCCGCGTCCGCCGCCGGCGTGAAAGCCTCGGTACGCATCACTGTCTGTAGCGCGGCCCTGCCACCTGGATCCACGAGGTGGCCCACAGCGGACAGGTACTGCGCCTTGCCCGCCGGCGCCAGCGTCTCTAGGCGTTCCACGCTAACTACAGCGTCATAGTCGCTGCGCCGCTTGTTCGCGCGCGTCCACTCCGGCGCCAGCAGCGCGACGTGGACAGCGCCGCCGACACCCGCGTAGACCACCCGGTCGCGCAGCGCGCCCGCGGCGTGCTCGTCGGCGGCCCAGGCATCGACAACCGCCCCGCGGCGTGCAGCCGCGAGTGAAACCGCCCCGCCCGAGGACGGGAACTCGAGCACATGGGTGCCGCGGCCGGTCGCGCAGGCGTCGAGAAGCATCTCCACCGAGCGTTGCTGGACGTCGCTCAAATCCCCCCTCGACGCATCGATCGGCTCGGAAAACTCCGTCACATCGACAAAGTACGTCCCCGCGGATGCCCTGCCTGCGCGCGCCTGCTGGGATTTCACCCGCACCCGCTGCGTCGTCGGCACTCCCGTGGCGAAATGGCCGGCAAACCCACTCATCCCATCCCCGGCGAAGTGCTGCACCAGCTCCGCCGGAATTTCCCCGCCGCCGTCGAAATGCTTGGGACTGATCGTCGGGGTCTTGGGCCGGTATCCGGACTGGAGCAGCTTAACCAAGACGTCGACGAGGGCTTCGCTGCTGGCTGCGGCCCATTCCCCCGCCATGAACCCTTCCGCGAGGCCCACCCAGCCGCTGTCGGCGATCCGGCGAAACAACATGTCGTGCTCAACTACCAGGTGCGCGTCACGCTGCGGGTCGAGCTCGATCTCTGCTGCCGCGCAGGCGCTCGCGAACTTCGCCTCCGCGACCCGCGCTCCAATCCTCGCCGCCGGGCCCGAGGGCACGGCCAGCAGCCCTGGCCAGGCTTGGGTATCCACCGTTGCTAGGTGTTCGGGTACGTCCGGGGCGGTTAACACGCGGACAACTTTAACGGCTTTTCCGCGCCTGAAGCGGCAGGCGCGGCGGGGCTTGCGTCAACGGGAACTGCACGGAGGCGTATTATGGCGGGCGATACTCAACAACGTCCCGCAAGGAAGGTACACCTATGGCTGAAACAGCATTACGCCCGTCAGGTAACCGCCACCACGTCGTCATTATCGGCGCCGGGTTCGGCGGCATTTTCGCAGCTCGCGAGCTTGCTGACGCCGATGTCGACGTCACCATCATCAACCGCACCAACCACCACCTGTTCGTCCCGCTGCTGTACCAGGTGGCAACCGGCATCCTTTCCACCGGCGAGATCGCGACCTCCGTGCGACAGATCCTCTCCGGCCAGGACAACGTTGACGTGGTGCGTGGCGATGTTACTGACATCGACGTCGAGGCCCAAACCGTGACTGCTCACGAGGGCGAGTTTTCCCGCACCTACGCCTACGACTCCCTGATCGTCGCAGCGGGCGCCGGCCAGTCCTACTTCGGAAACGATCACTTCGCGGAGTTCGCTCCCGGCCTGAAGACGCTCGACAACGCGCTGGAAATCCGCGCCCGCATCATCACCGCCTTCGAGCGCGCTGAGGTCGCTGAGACCGCCGAGGAGCGCGACCGCCTCCTCACCTTCGTCATCGTCGGCGCCGGCCCGACCGGTGTTGAGCTTGCCGGGCAGATCGCCGAGATGGCGCACCGCTCCTTCGCGCACGGCTACTCCAACTTCGTTCCCTCCCAGGCAAAGATTGTGCTTATCGACGGCCTGCCCCAGGTGCTTCCCCCCTTCGGTAAGCGTCTCGGCAAGCGCGCGCAGCGCGAGCTGGAGAAGAAGGGCGTCACCGTAGTCCTCAACTCCATGGTGGTAAACGTCGACGAGGAATCGGTGACCTACAAGGACACCAAGACCGAGCAGGAAACCACGATCCCGTCGGTGACCAAGATCTGGTCCGCCGGCGTCCAGGCCTCCCCTCTCGGCAAGCTGATCGCCGACCAGGTCGGCGTCGAAGCCGAACGCAACGGCAAGGTTCCGGTCAACTCCGACCTGACCGTCGGTGACAAGTCGAACGTTTTCATCATCGGCGACATGATGAGCCGCGACCGCCTTCCGGGTGTCGCCCAGGTCGCCATCCAGACCGGCCAGTACGTCGCCCGCGTTATCAAAGAGCAGGTCGAGCACGACGTTGCCCCGGAGGCCCGCGACGACTTCGAGTACTTCGACAAGGGCTCCATGGCCATCGTCTCCCGCTTCAACGCCGTGGTGAAGATGGGCAAGGTCGAGGTCAGCGGCTTCATCGGCTGGTTGATGTGGCTCGCCGTCCACGTCTCCTTCCTCGCCGGCGCGCGCAACCAGTTCGTCACCATGGTGTCCTGGTTCACCAACGCGCTGACTCCGAAGCGCCACAACCTGGCCACCACCTTGTCGCAGATGCACGGCCGCACCGCGCTGCTGAAGCTGCGCGAGAAAGCGGCGGCCGAAGACGGAGTGCCGGAGCTACGCGACACCAACGGCGAGAACTAGTTCCTCCCCCGCGCCCTCAGCCCGGCTTCCGCTCGCGGAGCCGGGCTGTTGCACGCCATGGCGTATCATTCTTTCACACTCAGTTACTACTCGAGCTTCGTACGAAGGGGGCCTACACACCATGCCGCCACGCCTACCGTTGTCGCTGCAACGCGGCAAACGCCCCGACGGCGCGCCCGCGCCCTCTTCAACGAGTCTGCCGATTCCGATTGAGCGCAACGTCGACTTCTGCCGCATCTTCCTCGACGGCAAGAAGCTGCCCGGGGAAACACGGGTGACCCAGGCGCTGAAGTTGGTCGAAGAACACGAGAACGCGTTTCTGTGGTTGTCGCTCAGCGAGCCAAACACGACGCAGATGGAGCGCATTGCCGAGATCTTCGACCTGCACGACCTCATCGTCGATGACATCGTCGACGCCCACCAGCGCCCGAAGATGGAGCGCTACGACGACCAGTTGTTCATGGTCGTGCGCTCCGTCTACTACCGCGACGACGAAGAAGTTGCCGACGCCCGCGAGATCATCTCCACCGGCGAGGTGCAGGTCGTTCTGGGGCCAAAGTTCGCCATCACGATTCGCCACAAGGCTCCCCTGCCCGATCTCACCCGCGAACTCGAGGAGGATGAGGAACTCGCAATCCTTGGCCCGCCGGCCGCGGCGTGGAAAGTCTTCGACCACGTGGTGGACAACTACCTTAAGGTGGCCACTGCCCTGGGACGCGACGTGGACGAGCTGGAAAACGAGGTGTTCACGCCCAGGCGCGACATCAACATTGACAAGATCTACATGTACAAACGCGAGATCTTGGAGATGCGCCACGCGATCGACCCGCTCGGGCCCGCGCTGCGCGCTGGGCTGATGAACAACAAGGACATGCTGCGCAAGGTGCTGCGCTCGTACTTCCGCGACGTCCAAGACAACGCGATGATTGTCAGCGATCACGTCTCCGGGTTCGACGAGCGGCTGTCGTCGCTTCTCGACGCCTCCGTGGCGAAGGTCAACATGCAGCAGAACAGCGACATGCGCACGATTTCCGCGGTGGTTGGCATGGCTGCCGCTCCGACCATGATCGCCGGAATCTACGGCATGAACTTCGCGTACATGCCGGAGCTCGCATGGCGCTGGGGGTACCCGGCGGTCCTGATCCTGATGGCCACCGTGATGATCGTCATGTACTGGTGGTTCCGCAAGAACCACTGGCTGTGAGGGGTTGCTATCGGCCCTCGCGCAGGATCATGAGCTTGAGGTTTGTGGTGGCCACGAGCTTGGCCTCGTGGTACATCTCCACGCGCCACAAGTGGGTGGTGCGACCGGTGTGGACGGGCAGCGCCACGGCGTCGATGCGGCCGTCTTCGACGCTGCCGAGCAAATCGGTGTAGTTGCTCATGCCGACCGCCCCGGCGCCGGAGTAAGCCACCGCGGCGATGGAACCAAGCGTCTCTCCAATCGAGCAGTACAAGCCACCATTGGCGATTCCCGTGACCTGGTGGTGCTGCGGGGTGACGTCGACGTAGCCCTCCGTGCGGTCCCGCGAGACGTAGGTGATGGCGATCCCAAGGGTGTTCGCCAACCCCTGATTCACGGCGTTGATGCCTTCTAGCTCGTCGTCGGTTAAGGGTGAGGTAATCGGCTCGCTGCCAAATCTGTGATCCATGCCACCATTATACGTTTAACACTGTTAAAAAGTGTCCGAAAGTACCAGCAAACTATCACGCAACGTTTCGGCGCAGCGTAGTATCTCACCCATGACTACCGGTAACAAGCTTGCTCAGATCGGCGTCGTGGGGATGGCCGTTATGGGCTCAAACCTCGCACGCAATTTCGCTTCCAAGGGCCACACCGTGGCCATTTTCAACCGCTCCCCGGAGAAGACCCGCGCGGTGATCGAAGCGCACGGCCACGAAGGCAACTTCATCGCCTCGGAGACCATCGAGGACTTCGTCGCATCCCTCGAGCGCCCGCGCAAGGCCATCATCATGGTCCAGGCCGGCCCCGCGACGGACGCGGTGATTGAGCAGCTTGCCGACGCCATGGAGGACGGCGACATCATCATCGATGGCGGCAACGCCCTGTTCACCGACACCATCCGCCGCGAGCAGGAGATGGCGCAGCGCGGCCGCCACTTCGTCGGCGCCGGCATCTCCGGCGGCGAAGAGGGCGCGCTCAACGGGCCGTCGATCATGCCCGGCGGCCCGAAGGAATCGTGGGAAACGCTGGGGCCGCTGCTGGAGGACATCTCCGCCAAGGTCGACGGCGAGCCCTGCGTGACCCACATCGGATCCGACGGCGCGGGACACTTTGTCAAGATGGTGCACAACGGCATCGAGTACGCCGACATGCAGGTCATTGGAGAGGCCTACCACCTGCTGCGTTACGCAGCCGGAATCGAGCCTGCGGCGATGTCCGACATCTTCGCCGAGTGGAACCAGGGCGACCTCAATTCCTACCTGATCGAGATCACCTCGGAAATCCTGCGCCAAGTCGACGGACGGACCAACACGCCATTCATCGATGTCATCGTCGACGCCGCCGGCCAGAAGGGCACCGGCCGCTGGACCGTTAAGGAAGCACTCGACCTCGGCGTTCCGGTCACCGGCATCGGCGAGGCCGTCTTCGCCCGCGCCCTGTCGTCGGCGCTGGCGCAGCGGGAGGCCGCCCAGCGCATCGGCCTGCCCTCCGGCGATCTGACCACCCTCGAAAACCTCGGCGCGGATAAGGAACAGTTCATCGAGGACGTGCGCCGCGCGCTCTACGCCTCCAAGCTCGTCGCCTACGCTCAGGGCTTCGACGAGATCAACGCCGGTTCCCAGGCGTACTCCTGGGACATCAAGCCGGGCGACCTGGCCCGGATCTGGCGCGGCGGGTGCATCATCCGAGCAAAATTCCTCAACCGCATCACTGAGGCCTACGAGAACGACCCGGAGCTTCCCTCCCTGCTGCTCGACCCCTACTTCAAAGCCGAGCTTGAAGGTGGCCTGATCGACTCGTGGCGCCGCGTCGTGGCCGTTGCCACCCAGCTCGGTCTCCCGATCCCGGTCTTCGCCTCCTCGCTGTCCTACTACGACTCTCTGCGCTCCAAGCGCCTCCCGGCGGCGTTGATTCAGGGCCAGCGCGATTTCTTTGGCGCCCACACGTACCGCCGCGTCGATATGGAAGGCACGTTCCACACCGCGTGGTCGGGCGATCGCGAGGAGCTGAGCTACTAGCGTTTAGGGTGCCAGGGCCCCGAGCAGGTAGTATCGCAGTAATGACGTCTTTCGCCGACCTCGGCCTCCCCCGCCCCATTGTCAACGTTTTAGCCAAGCAGGGCATCACCCAACCCTTCCCCATCCAGGAAGAGGCAATCCCTGACGCGCTGGCCGGGCGCGACGTTCTGGGTCGCGGCCCTACGGGTTCCGGGAAGACGTTCACTTTCGGCCTTCCCATGCTGGCTCGACTCGCCGGTGCCCCGTCGAAGCCGGGGCACCCGAGGGGATTAATCCTCGCGCCGACTCGCGAGCTGGCCACCCAGATTCGCGAGCGTCTCGACGACCTAGCCGCCGCGCTCGGCCTGCGCCTGCTCGATGTCGTCGGCGGCGTTAACATCAACAACCACCTGCGCTCCCTCGCCGCGCCCGTCGATGTGCTGGTGGCCACCCCGGGACGCGCGGAGGACCTGATCAGCCAGCGCAAACTGTTCTTCGACCACGTCGAGATCACCGCGTTGGACGAGGCAGACCAGATGGCGGACATGGGGTTTTTGCCGCAGGTGCGCAAGCTGCTCGACCGCACGCCGAAAGGTGGCCAGCGCCTGCTGTTTTCCGCGACACTGGACGGGGACGTCGAAAAGCTGATCGCACGCTACATGTCTGACCCCGTCACGCACTCGACCGCGCCCGTCCAGGCCTCAGTGAACACGATGGAGCACTACCGGCTCCTCGTCGGCGACCGCGATGCGCGCAGCGACGTGGTGCTGCACATCGGCGCACGCGAGGGAAAGACCATCATGTTCATGCGCACCAAGCACGGCGTGGATCGGCAGGTAAAGAAGCTGCGGCGCGCCGGCATTAACGCCCAGGGCCTGCACGGCGACAAGGGCCAGGGCGCGCGTACCCGCGCGCTCGAGGGCTTCGGCGACGGCACCGCGCCCGTCCTGGTCGCGACCGACATCGCCGCGCGCGGTATCGACGTCGACGACGTCTCTCTGGTCGTGCATGTCGACCCTCCCGCCGAGCACAAGGCCTACCTGCACCGCGCGGGGCGTACGGCTCGCGCGGGGTCGTCCGGGACCGTCGTCACGCTCGTGCTCGACGAGCAGGAAAAGGAAGTCCAGCAGCTGATGAACAAGGCCGGGGTCAGCGCGACACCGGTTCGGGTCACCGCAGAGTCGGACGAGTTGGCTAAGATAACGGGCGCACGTGAACCCTCTGGCGCGCCGCTGCCGCCGCCCGGGCAACCGCAGCAGGCAAAGCGGCCCGCCGCAGCACGCAACGGCAAACCATCGAACCCCGCAGGGCGTCCCTCGCGGCGCCGCCCACGAAGGAGTAGCGGACGCGGCTAACGCACCCCCGGGTGCACGCACGGCGTCTTTTTCACAGACATGGACATATTCATATCCATCCTCTCCCTAGTCGGATTCGTCGCGCTGACCGCGTCAACGGGCTTGTTCGTGGCTATCGAGTTCGCCATGACAGGACTAGAGCGCTCCACCGTCGATGCGCATGTTCGTGCCAAGGGGGACCGCACCGCCCGAGCCGTCGCGAGGGATCACTCGAACCTCTCCTTCGTCCTCTCGGGTGCGCAGCTCGGCATTACCGTGACCACGCTGGCCGCGGGTTATCTCGCTGAGCCCGTGCTGGGCCAGTTCTTCACCCCCCTGCTCGAGCTGGTCGGCCTCAACGCGAACGCAAGCCAAACGGTAGCGCTCATCTTGGCGCTGATCGTAGCCACGTTCCTGTCCATGGTGTTCGGGGAACTCGTTCCGAAGAATATTGCAATTACCGAGCCACTGGCCACCGCGCGGTTCGTCGTTCCGCCCGTCAACACGTTTAACACGGCGCTGAAGTGGTTCATTAAGTCGCTCAACCGCTCCGCCAACTGGTTCGTGCGCAAGCTCGGGATTGAGCCGGCGGATGAGTTGGCGTCGGCACGCTCGGGCCAAGAGCTCGGAGCGATGGTGCGAAACTCCGTGGAGGCGGGCAGCTTCGACGCTGAAACCGCCCGCGTGATCGACCGCTCCCTGCAGTTCGGCGAGTCGACCGCCGAGGAGTTCATGACACCGCGCTCGACCATTGAATCCTTGGATGTAAACGACACCGTCAACGATCTCATCGCGCTGTCACGCGCGTCGGGCCACTCCCGCTTCCCCGTCCGCCGCGGCGACCTCGACGACACCGTCGGCGTCGTCCACATCAAGGACGCCTTCTCCGTGGACAAGGAGCTCAGGAGCAGCGTCAAGCTCGGTGACTTGGCGCGCCCGGTGCATTTCATCCCCGGCACCCTCGACGGAGATTCCGTGCTCAACCGGGTGCGCTCGGCAGGCTCGCAGGTGGTTCTCGTCGCCGATGAATACGGCGGAACCCAGGGGCTCGTCTCCATTGAGGACGTCGTCGAGGAGCTCCTCGGCGAGGTCTACGACGAGTACGACGACCGCGAATCCGAGCGCGACTTCCAGCGTTTCGGATCCTCGTGGGAGGTCTCGGGACTGGTCAGGCTCGATGAGCTGAGCGAGCGCCTAAGCTACACCGCCCCGGAGGGCCCCTACGAGACCCTGGGAGGGTTGATCATGGCCACTCTCGGCCGCGTCCCTGTTCTCGGAGATAAGGTCGTGCTCCCCGAGACCGGTGGCGGGTTCCAGGAAGACTTCGAATCCGGCAACGCGGGCCGCTGGACCGCCCACGTCACAGTGATGGATGAGCGCCGCGTGGACAAGGCGATCCTGACACCCGTGCCGTCCGCCTCAAAGGAGGCCACCTCATGAGCATCTGGCTCGCCCTGTTCCTGATTGTGGTCTTGCTGGCGTTGAACGCCTTCTTCGTCGCGGCGGAGTTCGCACTCGTCTCCTCGCGACGCGACCGCCTCGAGTCCATGGCGGCGCAGGCGAAGAAGGAGGCGCAGCGGGTCATCCACTCGATAGAGCACCTCTCGATCTACCTCGCCGGCGCCCAGTTCGGCATCACAATCTGCTCGCTCATCCTGGGTAAGGTCGCTGAGCCGGCGATCGCCCGCTACATCGAGGTGCCGTTTATGGCCCTTGGCGTGCCGGCGGATCTGCTGCACCCGGTGGCGTTCGTCATCGCGCTGGCGATCATCTCCTGGCTTCACATCCTGTTCGGTGAAATGGTGCCGAAAAATATCGCCATCGCGGGTCCCGAGCAGCTCGCGCTGTGGCTCACGCCGGCGATGCAGCTGTGGGTGACCATTACCGGCCCCGTCATCCGGGCATTGAACTGGATCGCGCGCATCACGCTCAAGGCGTTCGGCATTGAGCAGCGCGACGAGCTCGAGTCCACGGTGGATGAGCAGCAGCTGGCGAACATGATCATGGAGTCGCGGGAAGAGGGCCTGCTCGACGCGGAGGAAACCGCGCGGTTGGCGAAAGCCCTGCGCTCCGAGTCCCGCAGCTTGAAGGAAGTGATGATCCCGCTAGAGAAGCTGACCACTATCCCCTACTCGTCGCGCGGTATCTCGCTGTCTGCTATCGAGCACGCTGTGCGCACGACCGGCTTCTCCCGCTTCCCGGTGGAGCGTCCGGGCGGCGCTCTCGTCGGGTATTTGCACGTCAAAGATATTTTGGACCTCATGGAGTCTGATGAGACCGACCCGGTGGTCCCGGTCTCGCGGATCCGCCGGCTCAGCATCGTCGACGGCGCGGGCTCGCTTGACGACGCCTTGACGTCCATGCACCGCCGCTCCGCGCACATGGCTCAGGTTCGTGACAACGGCGAGTTGATCGGCGTGCTCGCGCTCGAGGACATCATCGAGGAGTACGTCGGTACGGTGTCCGACTGGACGCACGAGTCTTAAGATAGGTTTCGTTAGCTTTCACGCTGAAAGGGTGGTCACTTATGGCTCGGCACGCATCCGGCAAGAACAACTACGCGCTCTCGGGCGGGGTCATTGCGGCGCTCGTTGCCGCCGTGCTCCTCATCGGCGCCCTGGTCGCGTTCGTGGCCACCCGCGGTGAGAGCGACGCCGTCGCGGTCGATGAGTCCCCCGCATGCGTCGCGGGCGAGCTCTCCCTCCCGGTCGCCGCGACGGATGCGGCTGTCGCCACCTCGCTTATCGACGCCTACGCCAGCGCCAATCCCGTCGTTCGCGACTTCTGCATCACACCCACCCTCGTTGAGTCGATCGCGGACGCGGCTGTCTACATTGCCCCCAACACCCCCGTGGCGCACCAGGAACTGGCCGCCGAGAACCGAACGGCCGCGACGTCCGAGCCGAGCCCCATCTACGCCGAGAAGGTCGGCCTCGCTGGCGTGCAGGCGCCCGAGTCGGCAGCTTCGGTGGAACTGGGCGCGGTCGCCTTCCCTGTCGACGACGAGCCCTCCGCCTCAGCTCTCGTGGCCTCCGCGCTGGCTGCAAGCGACCAGGACGCGGTCAACGCGCTGACCAACCAGCGCGTCGCCACGCTCGACGACGCCCAAGAAAGCGCCGAGTACATTGCCACAACGGAAAGCAGCGTGCCCGAAGGCTTGAGCTTCAGCCCGCTGGACGCCTCAATCGTCTACTCCGCGATCCCGCTCAACCAGGGAGACAACGTCACCGAGGAGCAATCCCGAGCCGGCCAAGACTTCGTTCGCGTCGCCGCGGAAAACTTTTCCGCGCAACCGGTGGATCAACCGACTATTTCGGATCTCGTCTGGGCGGCGGCGACTCCGGGCGGTGGCGAGGAGATTACCCGCAACACTGAAACAGGTGCGACGATTGCCGACGGCGGGCCAACGAACACGCTCTTTCTGCTTGACACCTCCGAGGCCATGGCACCCTACATCGACGTGGCCGCCGAGGGCATTGCGGCGGCAGCTCAATCGGTCGCAGGCGCAGGCCACCAGGTGGCGCTGTGGAACTACTCCTCACCGTTGTCCCCGGGAGTGACACTGGGCTACCGCCGCAACGTCACCTTCACCCCGGACGCAGGCGAGGTCGTGCAATCGGTCAACCGATTCCTCACCGGCGGCCAGCCGCAGACTAGGGAGGCTGTGACGGCGGCTGTGGGTCAGGCGGCGGAAGCACAGCTGCCGAGCCGCGTGGTGGTGGTTACCACCGGCACGGCGGACGGCGGGGATGATGAGGCGTTTGCCCGGGCAGTGACTGACGCGGCGGGCGCGGACGTGAGCGTCTCCGTTGTCCACGTCGGGGAGGGCCAGCAGGACCAGGCACTTCGCGGGGTGAGTTCCTCCGCCGCCGACGCGCCACGCCAGGAGCAGGTTGCCGACGCCATCAAGGCGGCGGCGAGGTTTACGCCCTAGAGCCTAGGAGGTCTTGCGGCGGCGCCGGGCGGCGAGTTCGTCGATGGAGTACACGCCGGCCTCGGCCGTGTCCTCGGAAATGCGCTCCGAGGGGAAGGACGAGATGGTGCCGGTCAGCTCGCGCATGATCTGCGGTACCGCGATGCCGAAAACGCCCTGGCCCCCGCCGAGGAGGTCGATGATCTCCTCGCTGCTGCGGCACTCGTAGACGGTGGTGCCGTCGGACACGAGAGTGATCTCGGCGATGTCGTTGACCCCGCGGTCACGCAGCTTGTCCACCGCGAGTCGAATGTTCTGCAGAGAGATGCCGGTGTCAAGCAGACGCTTGACTATTTTGAGCACGAGAATGTCCTTGAAGGAGTAGAGGCGCTGTGAACCAGAGCCCTTGGCGCCGCGGATCGACGGGCGCACGAGGTTGGTGCGGGCCCAGTAGTCGAGCTGGCGGTACGTGATGCCCGCGACCTGGCAGGCGATGGGTACGCGGTAGCCCACCTCGTCGGAGGGACCCACGTCGAACAAGGTCTCCTGGATCGGGGCTGCGTCGGCAGTCCCCTGAGGCTGGGTGTCGAAGTTCTCGCTCACGTAATTACTCCCATGAAGTTTGGATGTGGGCCTAAGGTTTATTAAATGCCAAGCTTAGGCTGGGGTCAAGCCCCAGGGGTGCAACACGCCGAACTTTAAACCCAAAGTTTACATTTAGGGTTCATCTGTCACACCATTCACATCTCCCCCACCGAGGTCATCCTCGTCGATCCCCAAGTTGCGCATGAGCTGCTCAAACTCATCATCACCCTGCGGTGCGGCCACTTCGACGTCGAGGCGGTCGTCGGCAAGCTCGAGGTCAAACAACTGCGCCGCGTCCTCCGGCGACAGCCACAACGACGCGGTCGAGACCACGGACTCGTCGACTTCAAGCATTAGATCCAGCTCGAGCGCCACCGTGAGCGCGTCGCAAGGGCGCATCTCCACGGAGGTTCCGTCCCGAAAGGAAAGGGCGCAGGCGAACACGCCCTCGTGGTAGCTGGCGAACTCCACGGATTCGGGCCCCACAGCCACGGCTTGGGCCAGCTCGACGAGTGCGTCCGTGGCGTGAGGGCGGTTCGGGTGCCACCCCGCCGCGCGGGCAACCAGGCGCGCGCCTTCAACCGGCGGCAACCAGACCGGCAGACACCGGGACGTGCCCTCGACGACGAGGACTGCGCAGAGGTACTCCTCCGGGCCAAGCGGGTAAACTCCCGCCAAGTGCGCTAGCGCCACGGACGGATCCTCCCTTGTACGGCGCTACTTGCCGTAATTGTTGAGCTCGTTTTTGACCAAGGATGCGTGCAGGGACACCACGAGCGCGGTGAGCTGCTGGCCGATCTCCTCGGCCTTCTGCTGCGCGCTGAGCTGGCGCGACTTCGCCACCGGCTGGGTGACGCGCGCGATCAGGTCCGCCTGGCGGGCCGCTGTCGTGCGCAGCGTTTTCAGGTGCCGCTCGTCGAATCCAAACTCCGCGAGAGTGGCCGCGGTGGACGCAATGTGGACGTCATCTGCCGTGAAGTGTCCCGCCGCATCGGGCGCGATCAGGCCCGTCGCGATCAGCTGGTCCACGACAGCGCCGTCGACTTTCGCCTGCTCGGCGACATCGACGTCCGTGAGCTTGGTCGCAACCGGCGCACGGAAATTCTCCGGGGAAATCATCGGCGTGGCCTCAGCCGGCGAGACGATGGCGGTGATCTGGCCGGAGTCCATCGCCTCGAGCTGCTCGCGAATCACTTTGAGCGGCAGATAGTTATCGCGCTGGGTGACCAGGATGTAGCGCAGCCGGTCGACGTCGGCGACGGTGAAGCGGCGGTAGCCGGACGTGGTGCGCTGCGGGGTGATCAGCCCCTCGGACTCGAGGAAGCGGATCTTCGACACCGTGACGTCGGGAAACTCTTCACGCAGGCGCTCCAAAACAACGCCGATGGACATTGTCTTGGCGGGCTTAGCAGCGGTGGCGGGCTGCTGCGGAGAGGTTTTGCGAATTGCGCTCACGGTGCTCAAACTTCGTACTCAGGCTCGGACGGTTGAAGGCGGGGCTTACTTGTCTTCGGAGATGAAGACGAGACGGAACTTACCAATCTGGATCTCGTCCCCGGCGGCGAGGGTTTGGGAGTTGCGGGGCTCGCGGTTGACGTAGGTGCCGTTGAGCGAGCCCACGTCTACTACCTCGAAGGAACCGTCGTTGCGGCGGAACTCGGCGTGACGGCGCGAGACCGTGACATCGTCGAGAAAGATGTCGGCCTCCGGGTGGCGACCAGCGGTGGTGGTGTCCTGGTCGAGGAGGAAGCGCGCGCCGGCGTTGGGCCCGCGCTTGACAACGAGCAGTGCAGCGCCTTCAGGAAGGTTCTCGGCGCCGGTGGCCGCATTCGACGATGCCGCGCCAGATTCCATTTCCTTCAGCAGGTCTGCGCGGAAAACCGAAGTGGTCTCTACTTGGGTCTCCGGCGCACCAGTGTTCTCGCTCATTATCTCTCCTGACGCTGTTTGTGAATGTCTGCGGATTTCTAAACAACTGCTTGCCATAGTACCGGCATCACGTCCATGGCGGGGGCAATGGCACTCGTTGCGCAACACGTGCAGCTTACAGCCGCGGTGGCTCGCTGCCGAACTCAACCGCTAGCGAAACATGTTGGCCACGCCTGAAATGAAGGAGTTTCCGCTGCCCGCAAGCGGGTTGTCGCTAACCATGTACGTCCAGGTCGCGCTGGGTCGCTTCCACCCGGCGTCGGCGAGGTGCGCACCGGCTTCATCGATCACGACCTCGGCGAAAGTCTGCTCCGCCTTATCGACGGCCCGATTCGCGAGATCCTTGAACTCGCGCACCGCGATCCTGTGATATTCATCAATCGGCGTCTCCCGGGCGACGGCGCGGAGGTGGATTGATTCGCGCACATCGTCCATGAGCGCGAGGTGCTCACTCCACTCGGTGTCGAGGTGGTACAGCATGATCTCGCGCGCGGCCTGGTGCAGCACGTGATCCGGGAGGTGATCCAGTTCAGCGGCGCGCTGTGGGTTGCGGCGCTTGAGCTCCTCCCACGCGGTGGGCGTGTCCAAAAGGTCCGCGCGGCGGGCGTCCAGGATGTCGCGGTGGTCGGCGAGCAGCTTGTTGTACTTCCACGTCTGGGCGTGGATCTCCAGCAACTGCCCTTCGGTGACGCGCCGGCAGTGCTCCACGAAGCTGTGCACCCGCGGATCATCGATGCGCCCGTCCGCGGCGGGTCGCGCGGTCACGGAGCTGTCCGCCCCTCCCGCGACGACCACGTCGTCCTCCAAGGAGACGAAGAACAGGGTCAGACCGGGGTCTCCTTGGCGCCCCGCCCGGCCGCGCAGCTGGTTGTCCAGCCGCGAGGTGCGGTGACGCGCAGTGCCGATCACGGCGAGCCCGCCGAGGTCGACCACCTGGTCGCGCGCCAACTCGTCGGCCCCGCCGAGGCGGATATCGGTGCCGCGTCCCGCCATCTGCGTCGACACCGTAACCCGGCCGACATCGCCGGCCTCGGCAATGATGCGCGCTTCTTCGGCGTCGTTTTTGGCGTTGAGCACGCTGGTCACGATGCCGCGCCGCTCAAGGGCATCCGCCAGCGCCTCCGATTCAGCGACGTCGTGGGTTCCCACAAGCACGGGCTGTCCGCTGGCATTGAGGTTCGCGATCTCGTCGACGATCGCCCTGTTCTTCTCCTCGGCGGTGGCGTAGATCCGGTCCGCCTCGTCGAAACGTTTCGTCGGCGTCGCGCGCTCGATTACGGACACCCCCAACCCGTAGAACGTGCGCAGCTGGTCGGTGGCGTCCACGGCGGTGCCCGTCATGCCGCAGACGACCGGGTAGCGCCGCATCAACGCCTGCAAGGTGATCGAGTCGAGGATTCGGCCGCCCTCGGAGACGGTCAGGCCCTCCTTCGCCTCCACCGCGGCCTGCAACCCGTCCGGCCAGCGCTGGAGTTCGGCGACGCGCCCGCGGGAGGCGTCGACAAGCGAAACCTTGCCCTCGTCGACGATGTAGTGCACGTCGCGGATCAACAGGGCCTTAGCGTGCAGCGCGAGGTTGACGCGCACGAGGGTGTCGCCGACGTGCTCGGCGTCGTAAAGAGAATCGATGCCCAGGGCGCGCTCGACCTTGCGGGCACCGTCGTCGGTCAGCGAGACGTTGCGGCCCTCGGCGTCGATGACGTAGTCGCGCTCGGCGACAAGGTGCGACACCGCCTCGGTGATCTGACCGGTCGCCTGCTGCGTGCCCACGTTGCCGGCGAGCACGAGCGGGACCAGGGCTTCGTCGATAAGCACGCTGTCCGCCTCGTCGACGAGCGCAACGTCCGCTGGGGCCTGGACCGTCTGGCTGCGGTGGGTGATCTGGTTGTCGCGCAGGTGATCGAAACCGACCTCGGCGACCGGCGCGTAGACGACGTCGCAGCGATACGCCGCAACACGCTCGTCGCGTGTCGACGCCTCCGTCACCGCCGCCACGCTTAACCCGAAGAACTCCACAAGCGGTCGCATCCACTGCGCATCGCGGGCCGCGAGGTAGTTGTTCACCGTGATCAGGTGCACGCGCTTGCCGGTCAGCGCGAAACCCGTCGCGGCCATTGCGCCGACCAGCGTTTTACCCTCGCCGGTGTCCATCTGAATGACGTCGCCCTCGAGCAGCCTCAAGACAGCCTGGCTTTGCACGTGAAACGGGGCCATACGCAACGTTCGCGTCGCCGCTTCGGAGAGCCCGGCGAGAAACAGGGGCTTGTCTTCAATGCCCTGGTTGGACACCGCCGAGCGAACGGCGGCAACGACCTCGTTGTCGGGCCGCGCGCTCAGGTCGGCGGCCAGTGCGCCTGCGCGATCGACAATGCCCTTGGACTTCTTGTCGTTGCGCCCATTCGTCGAGCCCATCGCCTTCCAGAACCAGTCGAATGTGCCCATTCGCCTACACCGAAACCTTTCCGCCGACACTTCCGCCGACCATTTCGTCGCCAAGCTGAAGAAAAATTCCCTCGCTCGACTGTACGTCACCGCAACCCTGCGGGGTCACTACCTGCCGATTAGTTCTTCCGTGCGCCCGTGAGATAACCTTGTTGACGTTGTCGCGCACACCGCGACGCATCTATGACCACGGGCTATGGCGCAGTTTGGTAGCGCACTACACTGGGGGTGTAGGGGTCGCAGGTTCAAATCCTGTTAGCCCGACAAATCGGCCGCACTCTTTTTACCAGGGTGCGGCTTTTTCATACCCGGACCTTCAGCGCGCCGGGCTTGATGTCGATCTCTGCGGCGCGCACGAGTCCGACGGGATCGCCGTCGACTTCGAACATTTCCGGCTTCGCGAACTTCACCGTCACCCGCTCCCCCTTTTCGTAGGTCAGCGCGTTCGGGGGGCGCGGAACGTTCATCTGATTGTCGACGTTGCGCGGGTCGCGGTTCCACAAGCGCACGAGCGTATTGACGCCGATGCCGACGCCGATGCGGACCCAGCCCCACGGGCTCCGAGGCGCAATCGCCACGAGGTCGAGGGTGCCGTCGTCCGGGACGGCGTGCGGCAACAGGGGCACGTTGGTGAAGACATCGCCGCAGTTGCCGATGATGAGCGTGTGCAGACGCTTCTTCGCCACGCGTTCACCATCGAAGGTAAAAGTCGCCTTCACGCTGTTGCCGCCCCTGAGCGAGCGCAGCACTCCCGGCACGTACGCGAGCTGGCCGATGCGCTTTTTCAAGCTCTCATCGGTGTTTTCGACCATTTGGGCATCGATGCCCACCCCCGCCATGACAACGAACCGCATCACGTCGTTGGAGAAGTTGTCCCAGTGCAGCCTGGCCTCGCAGATGTCGATGGTGTTGTCTGCGCCGTAGAAGGCACGCTTGACGGAATCCTCCAGATCGAGCGAGAGCGCCAGGTTCCGGGCGAGCAGGTTTCCCGTGCCCGCGGGGATGATGCCCAGCGCCACACCGGTCGACGCCAGGGCGGACGCGACGAGGCGGACGGTGCCGTCGCCACCTGCGGCGAGCACAACGGAGGCACCCGCCTGCGCCGCGGCGGTTGCCTGGGCGTAACCGGAATCTTCCGGGGTGGTTTCCACCCATTCGATGCGCATGTCTGCCGGCGCGTGGGTGGAAACGAGCGAGCGCAGCGCGCGCTCGTTCACCTTGGCGGGGTTGTACACGACGACGGCCTTGTCTCGGTGCTGGGAGTCCACACAGACCAATATATGTTATTAGCCATGAAGCCCAGCCGGAAAGAGTCTCCTACGTTTCGCGACGCAGCGCACAGATCCGCCGCGGCGCACGCGTTTTCCCAGGGTGCGGCTCTGTACGACGACGTTCGCCCAAGCTACCCGCCGGCAATCGCCGGGCTTGTGAGCACCCCCGCCACCGTCGCCGATATCGGCTGCGGCACCGGCAAACTCACTGAAACGCTCCTCGGCCCTGACAGACGCGTTTTCGCCTGCGATCCTTCGGCCGACATGGTCCGGGTCTTCGCCGCGCGCCTGCCGGAGGTCCCCGTGTGGCGCGCCACCGCCGAGGCCACAGCGCTTGCCGACGCCTCCGTCGACGCGCTCACCTGCGCCCAGACGTGGCACTGGGTCGACGCACACGCCGCGAGTAGGGAGGCTGACCGCGTCATTGCCCCGGGCGGGGAACTGCTGCTGTGCTGGAACACCCTTGACGTGCGCCACCCGTGGGTGCTGCGCCTGAGCCGTATCATGCACTCAGGCGACGTGCAGCGCGACGGCTTCTACCCGGAGGTAGCCGCGCCGTGGACTCTCGCGCGCGAGCACCGCGAGACGTGGCTGATGCCGATGGGCACCGATGGACTTTTCGAGCTCATGGCGACGCGCTCGTACTGGCTGCGCGCCAGCGCAGCCACCCGCGAGAAGATGCGCGCCAACCTCTCTTGGTACCTCTTTGAGCGCCTCGGATTCGATCCGGGCCAGGTGTTGCCCATTCCCTACCGCACGGATGCCTTCGTCTACCGCAGGCCGGGCTAGCGCGGTTTCTGGCGGCGCTCCCTGATGCGCACCGCGACCCGGATCGGTGTGCCGTGGTATCCGAAGCGCTCGCGGAACTTGCGCTCGAGGTATCTGCGGTAGCCGGCATCGAGGAACCCGGTGGTAAACAGCACGATTGTCGGCGGGCGGGTGGACACCATCGTGGTGAAGAGCACGCGCGGCAGGCGGTTGTTCTTCATCGGCGGCGGGTTCGCGGCAATCGTCTCTCGTAGCCAGTTGTTGAGCTGGCCGGTGGAGATGCGCTTGTCCCAGTTCTCTAAAGCCTCGGTCATGGCGGCCTCGAGCCGGTGCAGGCCGCGGCCGGTGTCGGCTGAGATGTTGAGTTTGGTCACCCACGGCAGGTGCCCCATCATCTCGTCGAACTCGCGGTCGAAGTAGTAGCGCCGGTCCTCGTCCATCAGGTCCCACTTGTTGAAGCAGATCACCATGGCTTTTCCGGCCTCGAGCACCATGGAAATGACGCGCTGGTCCTGCTCCGAGATCTCTTGGGAGGCGTCGATTAGCACGACGCAGACCTCGGCGGCCTCAATGGTGCCGCGCGTGCGCAGCGACGCGTAGTACTCGTGCCCTCGGGCGTTTTTCACCTTCTTGCGCAGCCCCGCTGTGTCGATGAACTTCCACAGCGCCCCGTCGAGCTGGATCAGCTCATCGACCGGGTCGACGGTGGTGCCGGCGACGTTGTCCACCACGGAACGGTTCGAGCGCGACAGCTTGTTCAGAAGGCTCGACTTGCCCACGTTGGGCCGCCCGACGATGGCCACGCGGCGCGGGCCTTCCGTGATCGAGTCCGCGGCGCGGGGAACGGCCGGGAACAGGCGCAGAATCTCGTCGAGGACATCCGCACCGCCGCGGCCGTGCAACGCCGAGACCGGCCATGGGTCACCGAGGCCGAGGGAGTAAAACTCCGCGACATCGCCCCACTGCGATTCGGATTCGAACTTGTTGGCCACCAGGATGACCGGAACGTCGGCGCGCTGCAGGTTGCGCGCCATCACCGCGTCTGTCTCCGTGATGCCTGTTTGGGAGTCGACAACCATGACGATCACGTCGGAGGTCTCCATCGCGGATTCCGACTGGTGCGCGATCGCGGCGTGGAGGCCGCGTGCATCGGGGTCCCACCCGCCGGTGTCCTGCACCCAGAAGCGGCGCCCATTCCAATCGCTGATGTAACTCACGCGGTCACGGGTCACCCCAGGGTGGTCCTCGACCACGGCTTCGCGACGCCCGATGAAACGGTTGACCAGTGTGGATTTGCCCACGTTCGGCCGCCCTACAATGGAAACGGTGGGGAGCGCCTCTTCCACCATCTCGGGCCCGGCGGCGCCGAATTCCTCTTCGAGCGCGGCCCAATCCTCGTCGTTTAGCTCGGCCTCGCCGAAGTCAGCTTCGCCGAATTCTGAGTCGTCGAACTCCGAATCGTTGAACTCGGAGTCGACGAACTCGGTTTCACATTCTTCGTGCTCGCTCACAGCGCGCTCCTTTCAACCAGGGCGATCAGGGCGGCGAGCACGTCGTCGCGGTCCATCTCGGAGGTGTCGATAATGGTCGCGTCCTCGGCTGGGACGAGCGGGCTGGTGGCGCGCGTGGAGTCGAGCTCGTCGCGGCGCTGCACGTCCGCGAGAACGGTCTCGAAATCCACCTCGCGCCCGGCCGCGATGTCCTGGTCGTAGCGGCGCTTGGCCCGGACCTCCGCTGAGGCCGTCATGAACGCCTTGACGGGTGCGTCGACAAGCACGACGGTGCCAATGTCGCGGCCTTCGACGATCGCGCGGTGCGCCTCGGCCGCAAGCTTGCGCTGCAGAGCGACGAGGTTCTCGCGCACCTGCGGGATGGCGGAGACCGCGGAGACGTTCCGGGTCACCTCGGGGCCGCGGATAATGCCCGAGACGTCCTCGCCGCCGAGGAGGACCTCGGTGGAGTCGGGATCATCCGACACCGTCAAGGGCAATTCGCGGGTGGTCTCTACCACCGCTGCGGCGGCGGCGGGATCGACTCCCGCGCGCAGCACCGCGAGCGTAGCCACCCGGTACATCGCGCCGGTGTCAATGTACGTCGCGTCGAGCTCTTTGGCGAGGCGGCGGCACGTCGTGGACTTGCCGGTCCCAGAAGGGCCATCAACTGCGACGATGAGCCCGCAGCCGGGCATGTTTGAAAGCGCCATCACATTTCCACCGCCTTGTACAGGGAGGTCAGTTCCGCAGCGTTGAGCGCGCGTAGAGACCCCGGCTTCATGTCGCCGAGCTGCACCGTGTGCACCTTGGTGCGCACGAGGCGCTGCACCGGGTGGCCGGCGGCCTTGAGCATGCGTCGCACGATGTGCTTGCGGCCTTCGTGCAGCTCGACGCGGATGATCGACTGGCCGTTGTGGGTGTCGACGATTTGGACGTAGTCGGCCTTGGCGGGGCCGTCGTCAAGCTCGATGCCTTCGCGAAGCTTCTTCACCAGCGCGGGCTTGGCCTCGCCGAGGACGGTCGCCATGTAGGTCTTCGCGATCTCGTAGCGCGGGTGCATCAGGCGGTTCGCTAGCTCGCCGTCGTTGGTCAACAGCAGCAAGCCCTCCGTGTCGGCGTCGAGTCGACCCACGTGGAAGAGTCGCTGGCCCGAGGCCGTGCGCTCCGACAAGTAGCTGCCCACGGAGGTGCGGTCCATCTCGTCTTTCATCGTGGACTGCACGCCGCGCGGTTTGTTGAAGACGAAGTACTCAAGTTCTTCGTTGACGTTGATGCGGGTGCCATCCACCCGGATCACGTCGCGCGAGGGGTCGACGCGCATCCCCTGGGTGGTTACGCGGGTGCCGTTGACCTCGACGCGGCCTTGGGTGATCATGATCTCAGCGTGGCGACGCGAGGCGACGCCCGCTTGGGCGAGCACCTTCTGTAGGCGCACACCCTCGGTGGCTGGTTTCTTGTCCGACGGGTCATCCCACCAGTTGTCCTCGAGCGGGTGAGGGGTGACGTTCTGTTTCTTCGCCGGCTTCGCATAGGAGATGTAGAACGGGTCGTTCTTCTCTCTATCCGGTGTGCCGTCTCGGCGAGCGGGGGGAGTCATAGTTGATCCTTTTGCAAGACTGTATGCGGTTATGAACTCCACCGACCCTACCAGGCATCCTCGATGGAATCGATTTCCGGAAGCAGCGGGGCGAGGTCCGGCAGGCGTTCGAGCGAGTCGATGCCGAGCAGTTCGAGGAACAACTCGGTGGTGACGTAGCGGTGCGCCCCCGTAGCCTCGTCGGGGTCGACCTCGGAGATCAGCCCGCGCAGGGTGAGCGTCCGCATCACGCCATCGACGTTGACGCCGCGCACGCCGGAGACCTGCGCGCGGGTCACCGGCTGGCGGTACGCCACCACCGCGAGCGTCTCAAGCGCCGCGCGAGACAGCGTCGCCTGCGCGCCGTCGACAAGAAAGGCCTCCACGGCGGCGGCGTTCTCCGCCCGCGTGTACAGCCGCCACCCCTCGGCGGTCTCTCGCAGATCCATCCCGCTGCCGCGCGCGTCGAGCTCGGCGGCCCACAGCCGCAGCTGCTTCTCGACGTCCCCGTCACCCGCATCCAACGCCCGCGCCAACGCTTCGACGGGCGCTGGGGAGTCCAGAACCAGCATCACCGACTCCAGCCGCGAGCGCAGCAGCGACACCATTGGCAGACCGTCCATGCGCGCTGATTCTACGTCCAGTTGCTCGCCGCTACGACGGCCGGGTCGACATCGCGGCCGGTCCAGGACACATCCAACGCGCCGAGCGCCTCTTCCTGGCGGGCATCGACGGCACGCGCCTTTAACAGCTCCAGCAGGGCGAGGAACGTCCCCACGATCTCGATGGAGCGGGTGCAGTCCCGTGTCAAAGCGCCGAAGGTGACCCAGTTTTGCGCGCCGGCGAGCTTGAGTGCGGCGAGGATGCGGCCGGCCTGCTCGGGCACGGATACCGCCTGGGCGTGGACGTGGTCGGTGCGCACCTGCTCGGGTGGGCTCGGGCGGAACACGCTCGCCGCGAGCACCGCAAAGCTGGCGGGGGTATGCCCGAGCGAGACCGGGGGGAGCAGGTCGGCGAACTGCTCCTCCATCGACACCGCGCGAGGGTAGCACCGCGCCGCCGTCTTCTGCCACTGGTTGAACTGTTCGGCGACCCGCTGGTAGGCGCGGTACTGCAGCAGCCGTGCGAACAGCAGGTCGCGGGACTCGAGGAGTTCGAGTGTCTCGGCGTCGCTCGTCTCCCCTCTCGGCAGCAGGCGTGCGGCCTTAAGGTCGAGCAGGGTTGCGGCAATAAGTAGGAACTCCGTGACTTCGTCAAGGCCAGAGTGTTGACCTAGCGCGCGGGTGTAGGAGATGAATTCGTCGGTGACCTCAGCGAGCGCTACCTCGGTGACGTCGAGCTTCTTCGAGCTGATCAGGTTGAGCAACAGATCGAACGGGCCCTCGAAGTTGTTCAGCACCAGGGTGAACCCGGTGATCTCGGGCTGCTCCCCCACGGTTAGTTGTCCGTGCGCTCGAGCACCTCGAGCGCGAGGTAGCGGTACTGCTCGGCGCCCTGCGAGCGCGGGGCCCACGTGATGATGGGCTCGCCGGCAACGGAGGTTTCCGGAAACCTCACGGTGCGGGTTATCACGGTGTCGAAGACGGTGTCGCCGAAGACCTCAAGCACCCGGTCCATCACCTCGCGCGCGTGGGAGGTGCGGCGGTCGAACATGGTGACCAGGATGCCCACGATCTCGAGGTCGAAGTTGATGCGGTCGCGCACCTTCTCCACTGTGTCCGTCAGCAGTGCGAGCCCGCGCAGGGAGAAGTATTCGCACTCCATGGGGATGATCACCCCGTGCGAGGCGGCGAGCGCGTTGACGGTGAGCAACCCGAGCGACGGTCCGCAGTCCAGCAGGATGATGTCGTACTCCCCGCGCACCGGGCGAAGCGCCCGGGCCAGGGTATGTTCCCGGCCTACCTCGTTAACGAGCTGAATCTCTGCGGCGGACAGGTCGATGTTAGCCGGCACGAGGTCGAGCCCGGCGACGTTGGAGTGCTTGATCGCGGCGTGGATGCTCGCCGTGTTGTCGAACAGCAGGTCGTAGACGGTGATCTGCTCCTCGTCGTGGGGTACCCCCAACCCGGCCGAGAGGGCACCCTGCGGGTCTAGGTCAACCAGCAGGACTTTACGGCCCAGCTCGGCGAGGCACGCCCCAAGGTTGATGGTGGACGTGGTTTTGCCCACCCCGCCCTTCTGGTTAACCATCGAGATCACCTTCGCGGGGCCGTGGCGGTGCAGCGGCTTAGGCTGGGGAAACTCGCGCAGAGGCCGGCCGGTGAGGCCGACTTTCGCCTCACTGGTGGCATCTGGCTCGAACAACGACTCGCTGGTCATCGCCATCCTTTCCCCTTTGCGCGCCTCGAGCGCACCTCGTGCGCACGAGCATGATGGATCGTGCTTGAAGTCAAGCTTACAACACTGTCATTTAGCCCGTGAACATCTTTCACGCGCGTGGGTGAGCCATCCGCCACACCTCGCGCAGGTTGTCCGCAGTGATGTGGGTGTAAATCTGCGTAGTGGTCACCGAGGCGTGGCCGAGCAGCTCTTGGACGGTGCGCACGTCGGCGCCTCCCTCCAGCAAATGTGTCGCAAAGGAGTGGCGCAGGGTGTGCGGGGAGATGTCCTTGGCAAGTCCCGCGCGCTCGGCCGCATCCTTAATTATTCCCCAGGCGCTTTGGCGAGACAGGGCGGTTCCCCGCCGGTTGAGGAACAGCGCGTACGTCGAGCCCTTCGCCAGCACCGGCCGTCCTCGCACCAGGTACGCATCCACCGCCTCGCGCGCATGCGATCCCAGCGGCACCAACCGTTGCTTGCTGCCTTTGCCGGTGACCGTGAGCACGTCTGCGTCGCTGGCAACGTCATCGACGACTAGGCCCAGCACCTCCGAGACGCGGGCACCGGTGGCGTAAAGCACCTCCAGAAGCGCCTTGTCCCGCAGGTCGCACGGAGTGCGCGTGGGGCAGGCGTCGAGAAGGCGCGCGACCTCATCGATCGACAGCGTATCCGGCAGCTTCTCCCCCGCACTCGGCGGCGCGACCGCGGAAGCGACATCCGCCTGGGTCAGCCCCTCCGCAACGGCGAACTTGTGCAGGCCCCGCGCGACCACGAGCGCCCTGCCCGCCGAGGACGCGGACAGCGGTTTCGCGCGCCCGACCCCGCGGCGCAGGTCGGCGACGTAGGCCTCGACATGGTTCGTGGAGACGTCGTCAAGCCGACTTATGCCCGCGGCCTCGAGCCAGGCGATGTAGCGCTCGACGTCGCGGCGGTAGTTGCTCAAGGTGTTGGCCGCCACGCCGCGCTCCACCGCGAGGTGGTCAAGCCACATCGTGGCTACCTGGAGCAGGTTCATCGGGGCGGGCCTTACGGGAGTTTCTTCAGGTCGCTGCCGCTTCCCGAACGGCGCCGCGCCATCGAGGTGGGCCTGAGGTCAAAGGGTGCGGAGGTGTCGCGTTGCGGCGCCGCACCGTCCGCGACTGCGGCGGCCGCCAAAATCCCGGCGACCGCAATGGCGTTGGTGATCTCGCCTGCAAAGACCCTCGCGCGCGCCTCCGCGAGCGCAACCCACTCCAGCGACATGTCGGCCTCCTCATCGTGCGCCTCCGGGCGATCCACCACGCTGAGGTTGCGCGCGGAAAAGACGCGCACGGCCTCCTCGGCGAACCCGGGCGAGGTGACGAGGTCGACCAGGACACCCCACTCGGAGGCCTCCAACCCGGCCTCCTCGTACAGCTCGCGCTTCGCGCAGTCGAGCTCAGATTCGCCCGCGACATCCAAGATCCCCGCGGGCAGCTCCTGCAGGCGCCGTTTCACCGAGTGGCGGTACTGCGTCACCAGCGCGACCCGGTTGTCGTCGTCGACCGCGACCACCGCCACGGCGCCGAGGTGCTCGACGATTTCACGTTTCGCCTCGCCGCCACCGGGCATGGTGACCGTGTCGCGGCGCAGCGCCAGGATGGGTGCGTCGACAAGCAGCTCGGACGATGTAACGGTGAAGTTGTGCGGCATAGCTGCCTACTGTAGTGCGCCTAGGACAGCTCGTCGCGAAGAGTCAACACGGTATTGACGCGCCCCGCCTCGGTGTCGGCGTAGTCGACGCGGGTAGCACCCTCGCTCTCACCTGCGCCTTCGCCCGCGACAACGAGCGTACCCCCGGCTGCGTTGAAAGCTTGGGCCATCTCAGCGAGCAGGCGGTCGGCGTAACTGGAATCCTGCGCGGGTGGACCCGTCAGCAACACGGCGGCGTCCGCAGCGGCGACGTCTTCGTCGTAGGTGAGAAAACCTGCCTGAGCCAGTGTCTCGAGGAGGAACTCGCGGTCAGTGGCGGTTGCCTCCCCCAGTGCCGCGGCGAACGCCTCGCCTGCGTGGACGCCGGGCGAGCGGTTGTCCACGGAGAGTTGAGCTCCGGCGGGCAGGGTGCTGGAGATGATGGTGCTCAGCTCGTTCGCCGCGTCCTGGGAGGTGAACTTGTCGGTCAAGGTGATCGTGCCGGCGTTGTCCGCACCCGCGGTGTTGATCAGCCAGTGCTGCTTGTCCGCGCTGTCGTCGTCGACGCCCGCCGCGCGTATCATCACGATCGCTGTGCCCTCGAGCTCGCCGGCGACCATTTCCTCGGCCTGCGTCGCCAGTACCTCGTTCGCCGCGGCGGCTTCAGCCTCGGCGGACTGCGCGCGCGGGTCAAGGCCTTGGGGCTCGCTTGTCGACGCCCCACCCAACGCCGCCATCGCGGGCGCGATCAGCAGCACCCCGAGAGCAAGGCCGGCGGCGAGGCCCCATCCGAGGCCCGCGGCGACAAATCCCGGGCTTGATGTCTTCTGCCTCATTTAGCTAAACCACCCCTGCACGCGCAGCGCGATCTGGTTCCAGGTGTCGACCAGGTTGTCCGTGAACTCCCCCGGCCCGCCGAGACCGACGATGAGGATCACCGTCGCCAGCGCAACCAGGATTCCGAGGATCGCCCACGCCCAGGCCACGCCCGACCCGGAGGTTGTGCGGTAGAGGTTTTCAATCGCGGTCGAGTCGACGAGGCGCCCACCAGCCTTTAGGCGCGTGAGCAGTGCCGCCGGGGAGGCGTCAGCCGGGTTGGCGAAGATGGTGTCGAGGTCGACCGGGTCGCCGATGGTGACGATCATCTCGGCGTTGTGGAAGGTCGCCAGCAGGATCGCCAGGTCAGTCGAGGAGTTCGTCGCTGCCGGGAAGGTCATCGCCCCCACGCCCAGGTCCTGGATGCGTTCGAGACCCACCGCGTGCCCGTCGGGATCGGCGGGCAAGATCACGCGGGCATGACCGCGCAGGCTCTCCGCGGAGATGTCCACGGGGTCGCCGACGATGAAGTCCGGGTTGTAGCCAAGGTCCACCAGGGTGTCGGCGGCAGCACCCACGCCGATGATGACCGGGGCGTATTCCCGGATGAAGTTGCGCAGGTTCTCAATCCTCGTGCGCAACTCGCCGCTTTCGCCGGTCAGCGGGGAGACAACGAGGACCTTCTGCCCCGCCATGGATTCACCCAGCTCGGGCACTCCCACGCCGTCGATGAGCAGCGGCGATTCCGAGTGGATGAACTGAATCGTGTTCCCGAAGTAGGCCTCCATGTTGTCCACGAGGCTGCGCTGCGCGGCGGCGAAGTTCGCATCGACTGCGGCGCGGTCGACGAAAGCTCCTGTGCCGATCCGCTTCTTGCCGACCGAAATCGTGCCATCGGCCTCGATGGTGCCCTTCTTCCCGCTGCGCAGCACCGAGCGAGCTTCGGCGCCAGCGCCCTCGACGAGCGGAACCCCGGCGTCGAGCAGCACGTGGGGGCCGTAGTTGGGAATGGAGCCTGTTGAAAAGCTCGCGAGGTTGACTACCGCGGCGGGCTTGGCGCTAGCAAGCAGCTCGGCCTCGCGCCGCGTCATGTCGGGCGAATCAACGACGGCGATGTCGCCTGCGGAGAGTTTTCCCAAGCCCTTGCCCTGAGGCGTGCAATCGCGGATGCGTCCGGTGAGACCGGTGGTGCCCGAATTGGAAGCGTTGACAGTCATGCGCGACATTATGCACGTACAACCTGCAGATTTGTCCGAGGCGCGCGGTGGTTACTCCCGCATTTTTGCAACGTCCTCCGCCGCACGTTGCAAAAGCTCCGCGGCGTGAGCCCTGCCGGTCGCGGAGTCATCCATTCCCGCGAGCATGCGCGCTAGCTCCTCGACCCGGTCGTCGCCGCTAAGTTCGACAACGCCTGAGGTTACCGAGTCGTCGCCGACGTTTTTCGCCACGTGCAAGTGGGTGTCCGCGTACGCCGCGACCTGCGGCAGGTGCGTGACGACGATGACCTGGTTATTGGTTGCCAGCCGCGCGAGGCGGCGGCCGATCTGGACCGCGGACCGCCCACCCACGCCCGCGTCAACCTCGTCGAACACGAGCGTCGCGCCGCTGGTCGAGCCACTCAAAATGACCTCGAGGGCGAGCATCACGCGCGAGAGCTCGCCGCCTGACGCACTGGTTGCCAACGGCTGCGGCTCAAGCGCCGAGTTGGGCGCCAGCTTCAGCTCCACGGCATCGGCACCGTCTCGGGTGAAGTCGCTTTTGTGAACCGCAACGCTTAGGCGCGCCTTGGGCATCGCCAGGCCCTGGAGCTCTACTGTGACCATCTCGCCGAGCTCCTGCGCCGCCGCCACCCGCGCCTTCGTCAGCGTCGCCGCGCGGGCGACCATCTCCTGCTTCAAGGCGGCGACTTCTGAGCGGAGTTCCTCAACGGCCTGAGCGGAGGTGTCGATCTTGGCCAGGCGCTTCGCCGCCTTCGCACGCCAGGCGATCACCCCGGCGACATCAGGCGCGTACTTGCGCGTCAGCATCTTCAGCTCCTGTTGACGCTGCAACATGCGTTCGAGTTCGTCGATGTCGTCGGGCAAGTCGGCGACGAAGCTACCGAGTTCCGCGGAGACGTCGGAGAGCACCGCAGCAACCTCGCCCAAGCGAGACCCCAGTTCCTTCAACGAGGCGTCGCTGGAAGATGACAAGGCGTCGGCGGCGACGCCCACCAGAGTGGAGGCGGCCGCGTCGTCGCCGGCGGCGTAACCCCCGGCGGCTTCGGCGCCGTCGATTGCGGCCAGCGCGGCTCCCGCGGCATCACGCAGCGCATCCACGTCTTGCAGACGATTGATCTCGGTGACAAGTTCCGTGTCCTCACCCTCTGCGGGGGCGACCTCGTCGATCTCCGCGATCGCGAAAGTGAGCTGGTCAACCTCTTGGGCAAGTTCGCGCCGCTTTTCGGTGCGGTCCCTCAGGTCTTTGTCCGCTTCGCGCCACGCCGACCACGCCGCGCGGTAGGCGTCGAGCTTCGCGCCGATCGTTGGATCGAAGCGGTCGAGCGCCGCCAGCTGCTGATCCGGCGACATGAGTCGGAGCTGGTCGTTTTGGCCGTGGATGGTCAACAGGTGCCCGGTGAACTCGCCCAGGGTCGCGGCCGGGACCGTACGCCCGCTGATGTGGGCCTTCGATCTGCCGGTCGCCCGCACCGAGCGCGACACAACGTATTCGCCGTTTTCGTCGGCCTCGGCACCCGCGCCCTCTGCCACGGCGGCAGCAGCTCCAGCCTGCGCGGCATCGAGCCCGCTGACACTGAACGCGCCCTCGATGACAGCCTGCTCAGTGCCGGTGCGAACCAGCGACGCCTCGGCACGCCGGCCGGTGAGCAAGCGCAACCCGCTTACCACCATGGTCTTACCCGCTCCTGTTTCACCGGTGAGCACGGTCAAGCCAGCGGACAGCTCCGCGGTGGCTCGCGGGATGACCCCCAGGTTGGTGATCGTGATTTCTGCGAGCATGGAGTTCTACTTCTTCAAGGGCCCACGCCACCCGGACACCGGCAGCTGGAACTTATGCACGAGACGATCGGTGAAGGGATGCTCGTCGAGGCGCACCCACCGCACCGGGCGGCGGCCGCGAACCGCTTCAACGCGCGATCCCGGCGGCATTTCAATGGTGCGGAACCCGTCGAGAACCACGTTCGCCTCGCCGGTGCGCGCCTCCGATTCGACCGCCACCATAGAGCGCGGAGAGACGACCAGCGGCTTGGTGAAGAGGGCGTGAGCGTTGTTGGGCACGACGAGCAGCGCCTCGACCTCGGGCCACAGCACCGGTCCACCGGCCGCGAACGCGTAGGCGGTCGAACCTGTCGGGGTGGAGATGAGCACGCCGTCGCAACCAAACGATGACACCGGTCGGTAATCCACCTCCAGGATGGCGTCCATGACGCGGGTCCGGTTGACGTTTTCGATGCTGGCCTCGTTGAGCGCCCAGCCCTTGCCGATCTCGTTGTTGTCGGCGCCGGTGACGACAACGTCGATGGTCATCCGGTCTTCGATGCGGTAGGTCCGATCAATGACGCGGCCGATCGCCTCGTCGAGGCTTTCTTGCTCCCACTCCGCGAGGAACCCGACATGGCCCAAGTTGATGCCTAGCACGGGTACGTCCTGCTCGTGGGCGTAGTTCGCAGCGCGTAAGAAGGTGCCATCGCCACCGAGCACCAGCACGAGCTCGCAGCCGGCGGCGGCTTCGGGTCCGTCCTCCGCCCGGTCGAGCTCCTGCAGTGCCGGCTCTTCATCAACGGGGCCCATCCGCCCTTGGTCGAGCAGGCGGACCTCAATGCCGGCCTGGGATAAAAGCTCGGCGGCACGAGCGGCGGCGGAGATGTTGCCCGCGCGGTAGGTGTGCGGGACAAGCAGAATCGTGCGCTCGATGATACCGGTCATAGTCTTACTTAAGGTCCTTCCTCGACGGCGCGTGCCACCAGTGCGGTCAGTGTGTCGTCGTCAAGCACGGATGCTTGCGCATCTTTGACGAGCCATAGAAAATATTCTACGTTGCCGCTCGGGCCGGGCAGCGGCGAGGCAACCACGTCGCGAAGGCTCAGCCCCAGCGACTGGGCAAACTGCGCCACGTGGGCGGTCACCTCGGCGCGCAACTGCGGCGAACGAACGACACCGCCGCTGCCAAGACGCTCCTTGCCTACCTCGAACTGCGGCTTGACCATGGGTAATAGGTCCGCACCGGGCGCCATGCACTCGGCGATGGCCGGCAGCACGAGCTTCAGCGAAATAAAGCTCAGGTCGCCCACCATCAGGTCCGCTTGCCCGCCCATCATCTCCGGGGTCAGGTGCCGGATGTTCGTGCGGTCAAGCACCCGCACCCGCGGATCGTTTTGCAGCCGCCACACGAGTTGGCCGTAACCCACATCCACGGCGACGACCTCACGCGCGCCCTTTGCCAGCAACACGTCAGTAAACCCGCCCGTCGAAGCGCCAGCGTCAAGCGCGCGCCGCTTCTCGACGCCCAACCCACGCGCCTCAAAGACCTCCAACGCCCCAAGGAGCTTGTGCGCCCCTCGCGATGCCCATTCGTCTGCGTCTTCGACGTTGATCTTGATGGAGACTTCCGGCTCCACCACTGTGGCCGGTTTTTTGGCGACGAAACCAGCGACCTCGACCCGGCCCTGCTTAATCCAGTCCTGCGCCTGCTCGCGCGAGCGCGCGAGTTTGCGACGAACGATCTCGGCATCGAGTCGTCTACGTCCTGGAGCCATGTCAGCGACCTCCTTTTACGAGCCAGCTAGTCGGCGTTGAGAGCGTGATTGAGAACCTGGTGGGCCCTGCGGAGTTGGTCGGCCTCCTCCGCGAGCGAGCCAACCGGCTCCGCGAGAATTTCCGCGATGCGTTGGGAGACCTCCTCGGCGGTGGTGTGCACTTTGCGTGGGTCGCGCGGCAGCGGCGACGGGTTTACCACCACGTTGAGGTCGCCTCCTCCGCGGCGTCCGAATTGGGGCGCACGAGCTGCGGCGGTTCGTCCATGAGCCACCCGACTTCGAGAACCGTGCGCAGGGCCTCAATGCCGGTTGCGCCCGGGTTTCCATGGCTCAGGATGATGTCCTTGCCGTCGATGCGCGCCGAGAAACCTCCCTGAGCACGCGGCTTCAGGCTTTCTGGGTCATGTCCGAGTGCCGCCATACCCTCCGCGATAAACGTGGGGCGAAACTCCTTTGGAGCCCCCAACAGCGCCAACGGACCCGAGACGCCGGTCAGGACGTGCAGCACCGGGATCCCCGCAGCAACTGCCCCGGCAATGTCTGTGTCTAACCGGTCCCCGACCGCCAAGGGACGTTTCGCCCCGACACGCTGTGCCGCGTGCAGAAACATCGCCGGCTCAGGCTTGCCGGCCGACGCCGGAACCACGCCCGTCGCCGAGGTCACCGCCGCGACCATTGAGCCGTTGCCGACGAGCAAACCACGCTCCGACGGCAGCGTGGTATCCAGGTTGGACACAACATAGCGCGCACCATTTGCGATGGCGAGTGCCGCCTCCGACAACTGTGCCCACCCAGTCTCCGGGTTGTGTCCCTGCAACACCGCCACCGGAGACTCGTCAGCGGAATCGACAACCCGGAAACCAGCCTCACGGACCAGATCCTTGAACGAAGGCGCACCCACCACGAGGACAGGGTCGCCGACGTTGAGGTCCTCACTGACGAGCGAAACGGCGGCCTGGGCCGAGGTCACGACGTCCTCGGGGCCGGCATTCAGACCCACCGCGCGTAGCTTCGCGGCGACGTCAACAGGGCCGCGGGAAGCGTTGTTCGTGATGTACAACGCGGGAAGCTTGGACGCGACAATCGCCTCAACGGAGCCAGGCAACGCCAGCTCACCGGCCCACACTGTGCCGTCGAGATCGAGCAGGAGGGCGTCGAAAAGCGAGCTCAAAGTCATAGAGCTCACCCTAGCTAAGCTCCTCGACACGGGCCGCGGCATCCGTCATCTCGTCCTGGTCGATCTCTACGACGTGCTCGAACCACTTCTTGGCCTCCGCGTCGCGACCGAGCGCAAGCAACGCGTCGGCGTACGCGTAGGCGAGGCGCGCAGACTCCGGGTCCCGCGACTCCAGCGAGGGATTAAGTCGCTGCAACGTGGCCAGAGCGGCCTCGTGCTGCCCAAGATCGTGGCGGGCACCAGCGAGAACAATGCCGAGCTCAATCTTGCCCGCAGCATCCAGCTGCTCTGACTCCGGCCCGCGACCGATTTCGAGCGCCTTCTCCGGGCGGCCAAGACCGCGCTCAGCATCCGCCATCACTGCAAGCAGCCCCGGACCACCAGAGATGCGCCGCGCCGCGCGCAGTTCCGCCAACGCCTCCTTCCACTCCCCGGCGTGGTAGGCGACGATGCCGTTAGTCTCGCGCACAACACCAACGCGGCCAGCACGGTTTTTCGCCGCGCGGGCGTGACGAAGTGCGGCCTGGGGATCGTCGGCAAGCAAGCTCGTAGCCATGATCATATGCTTCGCTACACGATCGGCATTGTCCTTCGACAACACACGCAGATCCTGCAGCACGGATCGATCAAGACCCCGCACATCAATATCGTCGGGAAGATCAGGCTCCGAAAGCTTCTGGTTCATTCGGTCTTCCCGGAAACCCTGGCGCTGCGGATTAAAACCATCCCTGCGCTCACGGCGATCATCGCGGCCACGTCGCGCGCCCTGCCCGCGCTGCGAATCACGGCCACGACCGCCGCCCGAACGACCGCGGCCGTCGCGAGAGTGCGAACCTGTATTTTCTGCCATTAAATGCCCTTCCTAAGCGTCTCGCCCATTATAGGTTGTGCTCCCTAACGCGCCTGAACGCGCTGCGCCAAATCGGTTCGCCGCGTTCGCTATGCCCGGTTGGTGTCTCAGGGACCCGCATCTGTTGTTGCGGAGGTACTGGCTTTCCAATATGCGTACCATTGCTTCAGCTTCTCGACGCCCGATTCGGCACCTTCCCATTGAGTTTGCGGAGTCAGTATTGCGGACTGGAGACGGTATTGGGGACAACTCGGGTGTCCGTGGTGGAGCGAGTCCTGGTTCCTCGAGACTCTGCCGTGCCGGAGCACGCAATGCGGACTCGACTCTGCAACGGCGGGGTCGGCGGAGTCCGCAATGCGGACTCTTCGCAGTTGACAGACCGGCCGGTACGAGGAAGCCACAGCAACAATTAGCTCTCCCCCGCTTTGCCGCGGCGCAGTCCGTAGTGTCCGCATTGCGGACTGGCGACGATCGGGGGAAGCAGCCGAAGCAGCCAAGTAAAAACAATCGTTGGCCCTCCCCGACTCTGCCACGGCGGGGTCCGCAATGCGGACTGAAAGCGATCGAGAGAGAAGCCGAAACGAGGAAGTCAATGCGGTCGCCGACTCTTCTCTATTCTGCCGTGGGAGAGCCGGTGGAGTCCGCAATGCGGACTCACGATGATTGGGGAACTACCCGGACCACCAGGCAAGAAAGCCCTGGGCGTTGTTAGACTCTGCCGTGGCGGAGTTTGTGGAGTCCGCAATGCGGACTGCAAGCGATCGAGAGAGCAGCAGAAACGAGGAAGCCGCAGCAACCGTTGCCTGTCCCCGTCTCTGCCGCGGCGGAGTTGGCGGTGTCCGCAATGCGGACTCACTGCGGTTGAAAGTCCAGCCGGAACGAGGAAGCCACAGCAACCGTTGCCTGTCCCCGACTCTGCGACGGCGGAGTCGGTGGTGTCCGCACTACGGACTGGTGTCAGTTGAGAGACCAGCCGGAACGAGGAAGCCACAGCAACCGTTGCCTGTCCCCGTCTCTGCCGTAGTGGAGTGGGTGGTGTCCGCAATGCGGATTTGACACTGTCGTGGCGCAGTGGGTGGGGGTACGCAGAAAGCAGCCGCACCCCCCTGTGTGTTGTTTGGGGGGTGTGGC
>NZ_GG667191.1:0-51159 GCF_000159635.1 Corynebacterium lipophiloflavum DSM 44291
AGGAACCATCAGAGGAGTTAGCACCCAGCGGGGAGGAGAGTTCCGGAATCAGTTTCGAAGAACCAAGAAGGCTATCACTGGATTCTCCGACTGAACCGAGGTATGTAGAGCTGAGGTCGGCCGAGCCGGCATGGGAAGAGGCATCTACGACAGAGCTGAGAGAGCTCAGACCGCCGGTAGAGCCATGGACCGGAAAGAGAGGGGTGCTACCGGGACTAGAGCTCAGAGCGATCAATGGGAGAGCACTAGTGGCGTGAGCGTTAGTAGGAACGGCAGTTGCTGCACCGGCGAGGGCTAGAGAGACGACACCAGCTTTGAGGGTGCGGCCCGTCTTGTTCGGGGTAGAGTGACGCGGTTCGTACGAGTGCGCCGAAGGATTTTTTGTCATGTTGTACCTCTCGCAATAACTGAAGTCATGCTGGTTGGAAGGGTCTTATCGTTGACGAAAGTATGGTCGCCCCCAGCCATTAATATAGGTATTCGGGGCAAAATTGTTTTTTCTGCACTATTTTCCTCTGAGATTACCCCATATTGGGGGTAATTCCATTAGCTATCTTGCATTACATCTCCAATGGTGATATTACTCACGGAGCCCTAACATGGACCTGGGATTTACAGTGAGGGATGAGTTACGAACGTCCGCAGATGAGGCTTTCCCGCAGGCGGGAAGCTCACGAAGTCAAAAGCGACGACGAGAGTTCGCCGACTATTACGGGTAGCATCTCCGATTCCAAGCCATGGTCGCACTCATGGGTATACACCTCCAAAGCCTCCGAGTTCTGCGCCGGCGATCGCCTTTCATGACAGGCCAGGGCTGTGGAGAAACCAATCGCGTAGACCTGCATCCTCGAGCTCGTAAACAACCCGTTGACCGGTTCGACGCCCCAGAATCAATGACGGAGCTGGCCTAGGATCTTGAGTTGCCTTGCAATTAGTGTGTCACCGTCTAAATTCGGGACTGGCGGTGCGGTGGTGGCGAGGCACTCATAGTCAAGCGGACTGGCCTCCCCATCCAGTCAGAGGAACCGGCACCCTAAGGCGCGGTAGGTCAACCTCGGTTCGAACTGCACCTGATCGCCTGAACGTCCCCTCGATCCTAACCCTTAAATTCGAGACCTGTTGGCGGTTGCCGGATGGCCCGATCCACCTTTGTCATCCGCCAGGGGTTACATCACCAGCCCGACAAGCGTGCTCAGATTAAGGGGGTTCAACAGTGCGAAGTTCACCGAACAAAGGCGCCGCTTCGGCTACCGGCACATCCGAATACTGATGCGAGCAAAAGGCTGAATCGTGCCCAACTAGCTGTAGTACTTTACGCTCACGACAAACGGGACTGAAAACCAAGTTTCATCCAGCGCGAAGGTCCTAGTCCAACCTCGGCAGCGCCAACCACATTGCCACCATTGTCGTGGACCGAGGCACCGAAGTAGTCGCGGCCAATCACGCGTGGAACATTGATGCCACCGAGCTCAGGGTCACGGGCAGGAAGATTTGCCCATTTTCGACCATGGACCTGATCGACCGCTCGGTCATCTCCCATGCCGTGTCTCGGTCACCGTCGTCGGCGTTGACCGCGACATCATCGTCCGACGCGCTAGCCTTGGGCGAGTGCTGCTGGTCTGCACCGATCAGGTGTCCCAGTACCAGCACGCCACGAGGCGCGAGTTCATTCTGGCTGAACCAGCATGCAGGCCATGCCACTCAATAGCAGCTGTTACGACTCTTTCACGACGATGCGGTAAGGGAAACAATTGCTTCTGGATCGTACAGTCCGCAATGCTCCACCGCGAGTGCTTCACCGGTGGGGAATATTTCAACTAGAATACCACGAAACGAGTTCAACAACGGCTCACGAGCCCGCGTCTGATGCAATACCGAAAATAGATCCTCGGAACCACACCCGCAGTGGAGCCAGCTGGTCCACATTCGAGGGGCGGGTTCACTTGCTCAGGTCGTGCGCCGAGGAGTGGCCCGGCTGTACGCCGACGCTGACGATCGCACCATGGTGCGCAATTCCCACGCCAGGCCGGGGACTGTTCCATAGTTCTTTCCGCGGATCGCGCGGAGTTCGTGAGCCACCGCGGCTACCGAGGAAAGCGCGTCCCCACCGAAAAAGGCGACCGGAGTGATGTTGCCGAGCAAGAGTATGAACGAAAGGGTCAGCAAGGTGCCGAAGACCCCATGCTTAGACCGGCCCCCCGTACTTTGCCCGGCCGTCACGGTGATACCCCAGAACACCGCCATGCGCGCACCCTAGACTCAATCCCAATCTCGGCCACAGCGAGCCAAGGAAACCACCTGCCAGAATCGGGTAACGGCGCACTCTGCACACCCGGCAAGGGGAGCGGGGGCCAATGGGAGAACCCTGCCCCGAGCACAGCCGCGTTAGTAGCTGCTCGAGCCGCCGGACGCGGAGAACCCCGAGCTAAATGACGTATTCGTCCCCGACGACGAACCTTGTGCGGCCTGCGCAGCCTCAACGTTGGAGGTGTGCCAGCTATTGAGCGCCATGTAAGGAACATAGTTGGAGTAGAAGTAGTTCGGCTCGTAGATCGCGGGCTGCACCAGTGGATTGCGCTCCTTGACGTCGCTGAACTGCTTTGTCTTTACGGCATCGAGAATCACCCGGTATTCACCGAGCACGCGGACGAACTTGTCCAAGAACTCCGGGTCGTCTGGGTTGCGGTCGAGCTCCTCGACGCGGGACTTCAGCACTTCGAGCTCCGCCTTGAGCCCCTTGTCCTTCACCCTGAGGCGGGCCTCGTTGATGTCATCGAGGATGGAGGTGAGGTCTGAGCGCCGGGCTGCGGCATCACCGTTTTCGATCTTGAACAGGCGGTTGATGTTGTCCTCGGCGTTGGAGGTGTGGCGGACGGTCTCCGCGGCGTCGCCAAGTTTGACGCGGTTTTGCCAGACCTGCTTGTCGTCGTTGATGTCGATGCCGCCGATGCCGCCCGCACCGGACACGCTGTCGTGCATCCTGAGGAAGCGATCGCGCACTTCAGCCCACTGCTTGCGCATCTCGTTGTCCGCAAACGCGCTGGTTAGAGAGTTCGCACGGATGTCAATCTCTCCGAGTCGTTGGCCGAGTTCGGCGTACTCCGTGGTGACGAGCTCGTAGTCCTCGCGACCCTGTTCAATGGCCTTTCTGCGTCTGTTGGTGGCCATCACTGCGGCCGCGCTGTCTCCGAAACCCACACCACCGGCGACGAGGCCACCCGCGATGCCGGCCCCTGTCCGGTTGTCCTGAGCTTCTTCGAGGATGTAGTTCTCAACGGCAGCAGTATCCATCGCTGCCCTCGCTCCCGCGAACATCGCAGCCGGGATGTTTCCGTCTCTCATCCCCGGTTTGATTTCCTCGTTAACCTCTTCCAGACGCTCTCCGGTGCGAAGCTTCAGCTGCTCGGCGACGTCCTCGCCGGCAAACGTCGCGACCTTCCGCTGTTCGGTCCCGGCCGCGACAATGAGAACACCGTCGGCGAACTTGTCGGTACCGATTTGCTCCGGGTAGTTGTCGCGCATGAACTCCTCGATGGTGTCGTTGAAGTTCTCGTGGGACTGGTTGAACACCATCCAGTGCAGGACACGCACGGTGTCCGGGGCGGCAAGGTTCGCGGAGTCGCGCAGCAGGCGTGACTCGTCGTCAGGCGAAAGCAGGTCGTGAGGGTCATCACTGACAACCGACGGCGCGCCGACGGTGCGGATGGAGACAGATTCCGGGGCGGGCACATCGACTTGAGCGACCCCGAATAGTCCTCCGCCGACGCTGAGAAGTGCGGTGATGGCCGCGACCGCGCCGATGTGACCTAAGTTCGCCATATTTCTTGATGGTACAGGGGTTAGGACTGCTCAACCTGTGCGATTACCTCGCCGCTTGCGGCTGTGATGTCCAGGCCGGAGAGATCGACCCCCTCCCCGTGCAGGTGCACGCCGTCCGAGCCCATACCTTCGGCGCGGACGCCTCCGTCGACGCTGAGCGCATTGATCTTGCCCGCCACTTCCAGCGTCGCAACGTTGTCGCCCGTGGTCACGAGAGCGCCGCCGATGCGCAACGTTTCTACGGCGCCAGACTCCTTGACGCTCAAGGCAATTGCCTTCAGTGTTACTTGTTCACCGCGCACCAGGCTGGTTCCTTCTCCGCCGGAGGTGGTCACATCGCCGTGCACCTCCAGGTGAGGCAGCGGCTTGGACACCTGGATGCCCAAGGACCCGTCGCCGGTGGTGGCGATGCTGTGGAACACAGCGGAGTTCAGGGAGCCGTCGTACAGGTTGAAACCGCGGGCGTCGTCGCCGGTCGTGGTGATGGGGGCGTCGACAACGAGAGAGTCGATGTCGCCGAAGTTGACAAACCCGATGCCACTTGCGCCGTGCGAGGTCACCGCCTCACGTGCCGTCCATTGCTTCACCGCGCCCCAGTTGTCCAGCACCATGTCGTTTTGGCCGTAGGTGGTCACCTGGCCGAGGTTATCCACTTCATCCACGTTCGCACCGGAGATGACGAAGACGCCGCCCGAGATCAGGTCCGCGGCCCCCTCGGAGATACCGCCGTCGGTATGTATTTCCCCGGTAGACAGCCGCTGAACTGAGACGGTTCCGCCGTCAGGTTGGCCTTCAGAATCGCCGTGGCCACCAACGAAGATTCCGGAACCTCGTACGGGCTCCTTTTCCGAACCGGCGGAAAGGTTCACGAGCTCGGCGGAGAGCCGGACAGCCTCGTCGGGCTGGCGGTTCCACAACGTAAAGGCGCCTTGGAGAGCGTCGACGCCGAAACCGTGGGGCCGGTGGTAGCGTCCCCGCACATCGGCGGCCTCGACACGAACGTTCTCGGCTCGCACATGGCCGGCCCGCACGTTGTCCTCCGCGATTATGGCGATCTGCCCGCGGGTGGTCACGTCCTTGAGCGTCAGCGTGCCGAAATCAGCTACGGAGGTGTCCAAGAGGATCGCGGTCTCCGTCACGGGGACCCTGATGGTTACTCCGTCAAGGGTGTTGTTCTTGGTCAGGCGCACCCCGCGAGCCCCAAACACGAGGGTGCCGCCGCGAAGGGTGGTTCCCTCCGGGAGGGTAATCATGGGTGATCCCGAGATCTCGCTGATAATCTCGATGACCTCGGCTGCGTCCTCGATGGCCTGCTTCAGTTCCTGTGGGTCTTTGACTTGCGCGATTTTACTCATAATGCCCGTTATCATCCGCCTGCGCTGCGCCGCAACCGTCTTGTCCCGGGCCCCGCACCCGGAAATTCGGGTGCGCGCCCCTAAAATTCCTCCGCTACGGCTCGTCCAATGACAACCATGCCGGGCTCGATGATATCGGTCAGGTTCGCCTCGACTGTTTCGATTGTGTCCGCGGTGAGGAACCACCCGACCCACGCCTCCTTGCCGGGGGAGAAGACCCGGTCCCCGGTGCCGATGAGGTTCAAGGTGGCATCGCGCACCCAGAGCGGACCGACGAGCGAGGCGTGCTCGGTGCCCTCCAGGAGTGCAAGCTCCGGTTGGTAGGCGACGACGTGGGAGCGCGTAATGAGGGCGTCGAAAAGTACGTGCACGTGCGGGGCCGCGGCCTCGGCGCCAAGGTAGGCGACGGTGACCAGCCGCAGGGGCGAGGCGCCGATGGGATCGCGCAACTCCAGACCCGTCAGCCCGCCGAGCGTCGAAGGATAGCGGGCGATGACGAAAGAGTTATCCATGAAGAAGGCCTCGATGCGGGAGTCACGGTCGAGGCCGGCGAAATCGACCAGGGCGTTGAGTTCGAAAAGCTGCTTGGCACCTGGGTCGCGGAGGTTGCCGTAGGCGGCTTCGGTGCGCAGATCCCAAAGAATGAATTCATCGTCGACGGGACGCGGGGCGGGGGAGAGGGCCAACACCTCCACCCCGCTAGCCTCGACGCGCTCGTGCCAGACGAAGTAGGCGCCACCGAGGTCACCGCGGTGCGCGATGAAATGGGTGGTGACGATCTCGGCGACCATGCGCCCAAGGATAGCGCGGCATGTTTCACGTGAAACATCGCGTGTAGGTTGGTGAGGACACCTACCACTTAAGGAGCGTTCGGCACGTACCTGCCGATGGAGGAGAATTTCCCATGGCCACCGTCAACTTCGACAACGCAACACGCGTCTACCCCGGGGCGAATAAGCCCTCGGTCGACGCGCTGAACCTCGAGATCGCGGACGGGGAGTTCCTCGTCCTCGTCGGCCCGTCCGGCTCGGGCAAGTCCACCGCGCTGCGCATGCTCGCTGGCCTGGAGGAAACCAACAGCGGCCGCATCCTGATCGGGGGCAAAGACGTCACGGCGCTGGAACCCCGCGACCGCGACATCGCCATGGTGTTCCAGAACTACGCCCTCTACCCGCACATGTCCGTGCGCGAGAACATGGGGTTTGCGCTGAAGCTAGCAGGCATGGACAAATCGCAGATGAACGAGCGCGTCGAGGAGGCCGCCCGCACCCTCGACCTCACCGAATACCTCGACCGCAAGCCGAAGGCCCTGTCGGGCGGACAGCGGCAGCGCGTGGCAATGGGCCGAGCCATCGTCCGCCAGCCGCAGGTCTTCCTCATGGACGAGCCGCTGAGCAACCTCGACGCCAAGCTGCGCGTGCAGACCCGCACGCAGATCGCCAGCCTGCAGCGCCGCATGGGCGTGACCACCCTGTATGTCACCCACGATCAGACCGAGGCGCTGACCATGGGCGATCGCATCGCCGTGCTCAACTTCGGTGTCCTGCAGCAGGTGGGCACCCCGCGCGAGCTTTACGACGCCCCCCGCAACGTGTTCGTCGCTGGCTTCATCGGTTCCCCGGCCATGAACCTGGCCACCTTCGCCGTCGATCGGCCCTCGCGCACCGCCCGCGCCGGCGCCGCGAGCATTCTTCTTGACGACGCCCACCTCAGCGCCCTCACCGCCGGCGAGGACACCATCGTGCTCGGGTTCCGTCCAGAGGCCGTCGAACTCGTCGGGTCGAGCGGGACCGGCACCCTGCCGATCCGGATCGACTTCGTCGAGGAGCTCGGTTCCGATTCCTACCTCTACGGCCACCTAGACGGAGGCGGCTGGATCGCACAGGGTCAGGCCGACGACGCCACCGGAAGCATCGTCGTGCGTACCCCGCCGCGCACCGACGTGCGCGAGGGCGAGCTCATCCACGCCCGAGTGTCCCCGGGCGGCCTGCACGCATTCAGCGCGACGACGGGGGAGCGGATCTAGGCCTCGATACGAAAACGCCCGATGTTTTACGTGAAACATCGGGCGTTTTTCCTTGCGCTACTTCAGTGTGGCGCGCCCGCCGTCAGAGGGGGCGTCGGCAAGCTCGTGCTCCTCGTCGAGCATGTAGCCCTCGATGCGACCGGCCGCGAAACGGTTGACGATGAGCGCGATCGCGCCATCGCCCGTGACGTTTGCCGCGGTACCGAAGGAATCGACCACGATGTAGGCGGCGATCATCAAGGAGACCGCAGACTCATCGAACCCGAGGTTGGCCTGCAGGAGACCGACGGCTGCCATGATCGCACCGCCCGGCACCCCCGGCGCGGCGACCATCATGATGCCGAGCAGAAGGAGGAACCCGAGGATCTGCGCGGGCGCGATATCCATCTGCCCCATGTAGACGATCGCGAGGGCGTACAACGTGATCTTCATCATCGACCCCGACAGGTGGATCGTCGCTCCCAGCGGGATAACGAAGCCGGCGACGTTCTCGTCCACCTTGTTCTTCAACGCCGAGGCGTAGGTCACCGGAATGGTCGCCGCCGACGAGGAGGTGCCCAGCGCCGTGAAGTAGGCGGGCAGCATATTGCCCAGCGCAGTCAGCGGGTTACGGCCGGCGACAACGCCCGCGACAACGTAGAGCAGCAGGATGATCACGATGGTCATCACCACGGACAGCACCAGCACGGTGCCGAAGGCTGCCATGGTGGAGCCAAGGTTGTCGTTCATGCCCAGGTTGAGGAAGGTGCCGAAGATGTAGATCGGCAGCAGCGGGATCACGAACGAGGTCACCACCTTCATAATCACCGACTGCAGCTCATCGAGCACGCGGTACAGGGTGGTGGACTTCACCGATGTCATGGCGATGCCGATGACAAACGCGAGCAGCAGCGCCGACATCACGGCCAGCGGCGCGGCCATTTCCACCTCGAAGTACGGCGCGAGTCCGCCGGCCTCGGGGTCGGCGACATCGGTGTTCAGTGTGCGGTTGCCCAGCAGGGTGGGGTAGAGGACCGAGGCGGTGCCCCAGGCGATGAGCCCGGAGACCAACGTCGACGCATACGCGATGCCGGCGGTGACCCCCAGCCACTTGCCCGCGCCTTTGCCCAGACCCGCGATGGCCGGGGCGATGAGCGCGAAGATGAGCACGGGCACGAAGAACCCGATGAAGTTGGCGAACAACCCGTTGAAGGTGACAAAGACCCGAGCGAGCCATTCGGGGAAGAAGAGGCTGCACACGATGCCCAGGAGGATCGCGACAACGATCCAGAACAGCAGCGAGCCGAGGATTTTTGATTTCATGCCAGCAATTGTCGCTGATGGCTTTGGCACACCACAACTAACGGGGCCGGGGTTTATGCTGGTTGCATGACAGCAAACCTAGTCGTTGGCATCATCTATCTCGTTCTCGCCGTGGTCCTCGTCGTCGTCGGTGCGATGTCGGTGGCGGGCAAGCTGCCCGGTAATCCCATCTTCGGGCTGCGCATCGCAGCGGTGCGCAAGGACAAAGCCATCTGGGACCAGGCGCACAAGGTCGCGGGCCCCTTCGTGCTCTTCGCTGGGGTTGCGCTGGCGTTCGGCGCGGCGTTCGCATTCATCGCCGCGGGCTGGATGTGGGTAGCGCCCGTTGTTGCCCTCGCCATCGCGGTGGTAGCCCTATCCGTCGCGGGGAACTTCGGCGCGCGAGCCGCGACACTTGTCGACGCCGCCCGCAACGACACCTCATCCCAGGGGCAGGAGCCCCAGGCTGCGCCGCAGGTTAACCTCGATGCGCTGCGCAACGCGGCAGCGAAGGCGGACGGGGGCAAGGACGCGTGAAAAACGGTTGCACCGTTCCACAGCTTGGACTAACATTCCATTGCATGACATCGACGAACTCCTCCACCCAGTGGTGGTGGCGCGCGTAACCGGCGTGCCAGATGCGTAGTTGTACCCTTTCGGCCCGCCGGCTTGGATAACCCAAGCACCGCGGGTCTTTTGCTACCAGTACCCTCGGTGCAGAGAACCCGAACCAAGGATGAACTGATGAGCAACCCCCCACCCGAGGTCGCGCGCGTGGACGTGAAGTACCACGCCAACGCCTCAGCGCTGTTCGCCTACCTCGACGGCACGTCGGCGACCGACTCCGTGCTTTTGGAGTCCGCGGATATTTCCACCAAGTCGGGGTTGCAGTCCGTGGCGGTGCTGCGGGCGTCGTTACGCGTGACCTGCAACGGCACCCGCGTCCACGCCGAGCCCCTGACCGCCTCGGGCGAGGTGCTGGCCGAGCGGCTGCGCGTCCAGCTTGGTGATTACTACGTCGGCAACGGCGTGTTCGACTTTCCCCCCTCCAACGCCGCAGACGAGCGCGACAGATTGACCGCCGTGTCGAACGCGGAGGTGCTGCGCGCGCTTTCCACCGGCGCGGGGTACAATAGCGGCGACTTCCCCTTCCTCGCCGGGGGGATGGCGTTCGACTACCTCGATACCTTCGAGCTGCTGCCCGAGGTCGCGGACTCCGCAAACGCGTACCCCGACTACCAGTTCGTCGTCGCGGAGACCTTGCTTCGCGTCGACCACGAGTCCGGCACCGCCTATCTCACGGGCATCACCCACGACGGGTCGGCCCCGCAGCTCGACGAGCTCGCTGAGCGCATCCGCGTGGCTGACCCCGACGACGAACACGCCTACGAGCCGGCGGAGCACCCGGGGGAGACGCTGACGGTCACGGCGGATATTACGGACGAAAATTTTCGCGCGGACGTCGACAAGCTCAAGGGCGACATTTACAACGGCGACATCTACCAGGTTGTCCCGGCCAGGACATTCAGCACCACCTGCGTTGACGCCTTCGCTGCGTATCGCATGCTGCGGGAGACCAACCCCTCGCCGTACATGTTTTACGTGCGAGGCATCGGCCGAAACGGCCAGCCCTACGAACTCTTCGGTGCCTCACCCGAATCGAATCTGAAGTTCAACGCGGCGACGAGGGAGATCCAGCTCTACCCGATCGCGGGCACCCGCCCGCGCGGGCTCAACCCCAACGGCAGCGTCAACTACGAGCTGGACACGCGCATGGAGCTGCAACTACGCACCGACTCAAAAGAGGTCGCAGAGCACACCATGCTCGTCGACCTCGCGCGCAACGATCTCGCCCGCGTCGCCGAGCCGGGCAGCCGCCGCGTCGCGGAACTGCTCCAGGTCGACCGCTACTCGCGCGTGATGCACCTGGTCTCCCGCGTCACGGCGACCCTGGCAACAGACCTCGATGCGCTCGACGCGTACCGGGCGTGCATGAACATGGGCACGCTGACCGGCGCCCCGAAGCTGCGCGCCACCGAGCTGTTGCGCCAGCTCGAGGGCTCCCGGCGCGGGTCCTACGGCGGGGCGATCGGATACCTCACCGGCACCGGCGACATGGATAACTGTATTGTCATCCGCAGTGCCTACGTTTCCGGCGGCGTCGCTGCGGTGCAGGCCGGCGCGGGCGTCGTGCGCGACTCAAACCCGCAGGCCGAGGCCGATGAAACCCTGCACAAGGCGTACGCGGTACTCAACGCCATCGCCCTGGCGGCGGGAGCCAAGCTGGAGGTAGTGAAATGAGCGGGGTTGTACTCCTCGACAACCAGGACTCCTTTGTTTACAACCTGGTTGACGCGATGCGCCAATTCGACGCCACCGTCTATCGAAACACGGTGCCCACCGAACTCATCATGGCGGCGGAGCCCGACCTCATCGTGCTCTCGCCCGGCCCCGGTTACCCGGTCGAGGCGGGCTCCATGATGGAGCTCATCGCCGCCGCCCAGGGCCGCGTCCCGATCTTCGGCATCTGCCTCGGCTTCCAGGCGCTCGTCGAACACTTCGGCGGCCGGGTGCAGCCCTGCGGGCCCGTCCACGGCCAGCAGATCGGCATGCAGCTTGCCGACGCCGGCGTGGCCAGCGGGCTTTTCGACGGCCTGACCAGCGACGATACCCCCGATAGCCCAGGGCGAACGGTGCCTGTCGCGCGCTACCACTCGCTCGGCACCGTGGAGCTTCCCGAAGGGATGCACGCGCTGGCCCGCACCCACACCCAGCTCGGCGACGTCGTCATGGCCGCGCGCAGCGACGACGGCATGTCCATCGGTTTGCAGTACCACCCCGAATCCATCCTCACCCCCGCAGGTCCGATCATGATTGAGCGCTGCGTGGCCGAACTCATGAAAGGACGCTAGACACATGGCGAGCGACAAATCCCTCGACATCTTAAGAAGGTTCCTAGACAACAGGGCCCCTACCCTCGAGGAGGCGATCGAGGCGTTTACCCCTCTGACCGTGGGTGATTACGACGACGTTCACATCGCGGCGTTGCTGGCCACGGTGCGCACGCGCGGGGAAACCTTCGCAGATGTCGCGGGAGCGGCGCGAGCCTTCCTCGCGGCGGGCCGGCCGTTTCCCGTTACTGGTAAGGGCATCATGGACTCCGCTGGCACCGGGGGCGACGGGGCGAACACCATCAACATCTCTACCGCTGCCTCCCTGACGGCCGCGGCCGGGGGAGTGAAGATGATCAAATGCGGCAACCGCTCGGTGTCCTCGAAGTCCGGCTCGGCGGATGTGCTCGAGGCGCTCAACATCCCGCTCGACCTCGATCCGGAGCGCGCGGTGCGCCAGTTTGAGGTGTCGAACTTCACCTTCTTGTTCGCGCCCGCGTACAACCCGGCGATCGCGCACGTCCAGCCGGTGCGCAAGTCCCTCGGAGTGTCCACGCTGTTCAACACCATGGGTCCGTTGCTCAGCCCTGCCCGCCCGGAATTTCAAATAATGGGTATTGCCCAACCTTCTATGGGGCCCATTATCGTGGAGACCATGAAGGAATTAGGCAGATCGCGCGCACTTGTCGTCCACGGTGCTGGAACCGATGAGGTCGCCGTGCACGGTGAAACCGAGGTGTGGGAGCTGCGCGACGGCGAGATCACGAACTACCGCATCAGCCCGTCAAATCTTGGGGTGTCCACCCACGCACTCGCAGATCTGCGCGGCGGCGACGGTCCGGAGAACGCGCGACTGATGCGTGCCACCTTTGCGAGCGAGGGCCCGCAGGCGCACCGGGACGCGGTGGCGGTGAACGCCGGCGCGATGTTCTACCTCGCTGGCCTGAACGACAGCATCCGCGACGGCGTCGAGCGCGCGCTGAGCATGCTTGGGGACCGTTCCGTGGATACTTGGCTGCGCACCCACGAGGAGGCCGATTACCGTGACTAGAATGCCCACCGTTCTAGAGGGGATTGTGCAACAGCGTTTTCGTCACATTGACGAAATTAAGGCGCGCCTCAGTGGCGTCGATCTGAACGCCCTGCCGCCCTCCACGCGCTCCCTGTACGACGCGCTCGCCCGCGAAGGCACGCAGTTCATCATGGAGTGCAAATCCTCCTCGCCCTCTCTCGGAATGATCCGCGAGCACTACGAGCCCGGTGAGATTGCCTCCACCTACTCGCGCTACGCGGCTGGCATCTCCGTGCTCTGCGAACCGGACAAGTTCGGGGGAGACTACGACCACCTGGCGACGGTCGCTTCAATCACCCATCTGCCCGTGCTGTGCAAGGACTTCATCGTCGACGAGATCCAGATCTACGCGGCGCGCTACTTCGGGGCCGACGCCGTCCTGCTCATGCTGAGCGTGCTTGACGACGCCCAGTACCGCCACCTCTCAGACCTCGCCGCGCGCTTGGGCCTCGACGTGCTGACCGAGGTCATCGATGAGGAGGAAGCAGAGCGCGCGGGCCGCCTCGGCGCGAAGATCTTCGGAATCAATCACCGCAACCTGCACGACCTGTCGATCGACCTGGAGCGCTCCGCGCGCCTCGCGCCGCTCGCGCCGGAGGGTGCTCTCATTGTCTCGGAGTCCGGGATCCGCGACGTCGCCACCGTGCGCCGGTTGGGCGGGCACTCGGACGCGTTCCTCGTCGGCTCCCAGCTCACGAGCCAACCCGACGTGGATTGGGCAGCACGGATGCTCGTGTACGGCCCGAACAAGGTGTGCGGCCTCACCACCTCCTCAGCCGCCCAGGCCGCCCGCGCGGCCGGCGCGGTCTACGGTGGTCTCATCTTCGAGGACGCCTCCCCGCGCAATGTTTCACGTGAAACATCCTCCGACATCATGGCGCACGAACCGCACCTCAAGTACGTCGCCGTCTCCCGGCGCACCCGCGGGTGGGCCGAGCTCGCCTTCGACGGGATTCACGCAGTTCAAGTCCACGCCCGCTACCAGGGAAGCATTGAGGCGGAGTTCGACCTCGTCGACGCCGTCCGCAACGAGGTCGGCGATGGGGTAGAGGTCTGGCGCGCGGTGTCCATGACCACACCCGAGGGCGCCCAGACGGCGACAGCACTTCTTGGGAGCGTCGATAAGCTTGTGCTCGATGCGTACGACGGCGGCTCGGGAGCCTCCTTCGACTGGGCCGACATCCCCGAAGAGGTCAAGGACCACGCGCTGCTGGCCGGGGGAATCGGCCCCGACAACGTCGCCGACGCGCTACGCGCAGGCTGCCTCGGTGTCGACCTCAACTCCGGCGCCGAGTACCCCAGCTCGGCGGGCCAGTGGGCCGGGCACAAAGACGCAGGCGCTTTGCGGCGCACGTTCACCACCATCCGTAACTTTCACACCTAAGGAACTGACCATGACGCAGACCAACAAGGACGGCGGAAGCACCATCCTGCCCGCCTACTACGGCGAGTTCGGCGGCCAGTTCGTGCCCGAATCTCTGCTGCCCGCCCTCGACGAGCTCGAGCGCGCCTTCGTCGCCGCGTTCAACGACGAGGAATTCATGGCGGAGTACCGCGAGCTGTTGCGCAACTACCTCGGCCGGCCCACCCCGCTCACAGAATGCCGGAACCTGCCCCTGGGAGGAGCGAACGCGAGGATCTTCCTCAAACGCGAGGACCTCGTACACGGCGGCGCCCACAAGACCAACCAGGTCATCGGGCAGGCGCTGCTGGCCAAGAAAATGGGCAAGACCCGCATCATCGCCGAAACCGGCGCCGGCCAGCACGGCACCGCAACAGCCCTGGCGTGCGCCCTGCTCGACCTCGACTGCGTCGTCTACATGGGTGTGGAGGACATGGCCCGCCAGGAGCCCAACGTCTACCGCATGCGCCTGATGGGCGCTGAGGTTGTGGGCGTCAACTCCGGCTCCGGGACTCTGAAAGACGCCGTGAACGAGGCGCTGCGCGACTGGACCGCCACCTTCCACGATTCGCACTACCTGCTGGGCACCGCCGCGGGCCCGCACCCATTCCCGAAGATGGTCAAGGAGTTTCACCGGGTCATCTCCACCGAGGCTCGCGCTCAAATGCTCGAGCGCATCGGCGCGCTGCCCGACGTCGTCGTCGCGTGCGTCGGTGGCGGATCCAACGCGATCGGCATGTTCGCCGACTTCATTGACGACGACGGCGTTGAGCTCATCGGCACCGAACCGGGCGGTGAAGGCGTCGGCGTGGGCAAACATGGCGCGGCCATCGCTGCCGGCACCATCGGCATCCTCCACGGGACGAAGTCCTACCTGATGCGCAACTCCGACGGCCAGGTGGACGAGTCCTACTCCATCTCCGCGGGCCTGGATTACCCCGCTGTCGGCCCCGAGCACGCCCACCTCGCCACAACCGGCCGCGCAACGTACGTGCCCGTCACCGACGGTGACGCGCTCAAGGCGTTTCAGCTCCTGAGCAAGTACGAGGGCATCATCCCGGCGCTGGAGTCCTCGCACGCCTTCGCCTACGCCCTTGCGCGCGCCGCCGAGGCCCCAGCCGAAGGCGAGCCGCTGAACATCCTCGTGTCCCTCTCGGGACGCGGGGACAAAGACATCGCGCACGTGCGCAACAACCTGGAACAGCACCCCGAGTTCCGCATCGACACAGCAAGGGAGCAGTAAAGATGAGCCGCTACACCACCACGTTCGCCGCGCTCAAGAAGAAAAACGAGGGTGCCTTCGTTCCGTTTATCATGCTGTGCGACCCCACGCCCGCAGACTCGATCGAGATCATCACCGCCGCTGTCGAGGCCGGAGCCGACGCGCTCGAGCTCGGCGTGCCGTTCTCCGACCCGGTCGCCGACGGCCCCGCCATCCAGCGCGCCCACGTCCGCGCCCTCGACGGCGGATCCACCGTGCAGGACGCGCTCGACGTCGTCCGTGATATCCGCGCGCGCTACCCCGAGCTGCCCATCGGCATGCTCATCTACGCCAACGTCGCCTACGTCCGCGGCGTGGACTGCTTCTACCGCGAGTTCGCTGAGGCCGGCGCGGACAGCATCCTGCTTCCCGACGTCCCCGTACGCGAGGGCCGCCCCTTCGACGCCGCGGCCGCCGAGGCCGGGATCGAGACCATTTACATCGCTCCCGCCAAGGCGTCACCGGCAACGCTCGAGGGGGTAGCGCAGCACTCGAAGGGCTACATCTACGCCATCTCCCGCGACGGCGTCACCGGCACCGAGCGCGAGTCCTCCGTCGACGGCCTGCGCGACGTCGTAGACAACATCAACAGCTACGGCGGCGCGGACGTGCTCCTCGGGTTCGGTATTTCCTCGCCCGAACACGTCCGCGCGGCGATCGAGGCGGGTGCCTCAGGCGCGATCTCCGGCTCGGCGATCACGCGCATTATCGACGCCCACACCGAGGGCGAGCACCCCAATCCGGGGCGGATCACCGACATGGGCGCGCTGAAAAACGAGCTGGGTTCATTCGTCAAGGCGATGAAGCAGGCTACGATCGCGTCATGACCTGCTCTCGACGCCTCTTTCTCCTTGGCACCGCGACCACCTTCGCCGGCGCCTTCCTCGCCGCGTGCGGCCAGGAGCCGACCGACGATGTGGCCAAGACCGCCGTCCCGGTCGGCGGCTCCGTCATCCTGGACAAGTTCATCATCGCCCAGCCCACCGCGGGCAACTACGTGGCCTACTCCTCGACCTGCCCGCACGAGTTCAAGAAAATCACCGTCGCCCAGGGCGACACCGTGCGCTGCACGGCGCACGGTTCAACCTTTAACATTGCCGATGGCTCCGTCGTCTCCGGCCCCGCCATACGCGGGCTGCGCGAGGTTTCCCTTCAGGATCAGGGAGAGCGCCTCGCCGCCTCCGACCCGCAGTCCTAGTGCCGCGCTGCCTAGACTGTCGGAATGTTCTCATTCCTCAAAGACCCGCTGATCCAGGGAATCATTCTCGCCTCCGTGCTGGCGTTCTTGCTGCCGGCAATCGGTACCTTCGCTGACGTCTTTGACGTTGTAACGAAGCTCGCCATCGCATTCTTGTTCTTCCTCTACGGCGCGCGGCTTTCCACCGCTGAGGCGCTGCGGGGGTTGACGCACTGGCGTCTGCACCTGATGATCCTGTGCTTCACCTTCGTGGTGTACCCGCTGATCGGTCTAGCTGTCCGGCCGGCGACAGCGTTTATCAGCGAGGGGATGTATCAGGGCATCCTCTACGCCATGCTTGTGCCGTCGACGGTGCAGTCCTCGGTGGCGCTAACGGGGATCGCGCGCGGCAACGTGTCTGGCGCCGTCGTTGCCGCGAGCGTGTCCAGCCTCGTGGGTGTTATTGCCACGCCGCTGCTCGTGATGCTGCTGATGGGCACGGGGGAGGGGATCACGATCGACGCGGGAGTGTTCATCGACATCTCGCTGCAGCTGCTGCTACCGTTCGTGCTGGGTCAGTTCGCACACAACCTCTTGCCCAGTGTGCGCGCCTTTGCTGCGAGGAAAGCCACCAAGCAGGTGGACCGGACTTCCATTTGGATGGTGGTCTACGCCGCGTTTTCCAAGGCCATGGTCGCCGGCGTGTGGGGCGAGGTATCGGGGTGGGAGATTGTCTTCCTCATCATTTTCTCGCTGGCCCTGGTCTGCGCCATGCTGTGGCTGACCAGGGCGGTGCCGCGGGCTCTGAGGTTCAACTACGAGGACACCGTGGCAATTCAGATGTGCGGCACCCAGAAGTCCCTCGCTGCGGGCCTGCCCATGGCCTCGGTGATCTTCGGCGGCGCCGCCCTCGGGCTGCTGATCGTTCCGCTGATGATTTACCACATGATCCAGCTCATGATCTGTTCCTCGCTGGCGGCGCGCTACGCGCGAACGCATAAGTAGGAAGGTTTCACATGAAACTCTATGTCCGCCTCGCCTACCACGTTCCGGAACTCGGTGGCGAGCTACTAACCGTCGCTGAGCTCGAGGAGGTGTCCGCGGCGCAGTGCACTATGCTGCGCATGATCGAATTCGACTCGGCGGAGTCCATTACGGGGGTCTACGTCGACGGCCGCGTCATTGGCCGGGCGAACACTCCCATGGAGATCGTCGCCCATCCGGACACCTATGCCGCGTACGAGGGCGTGAGCTCGACGCGGATTACCCAACCCGAATTTGAGGGACTGTGGCAGGAAGCGCTGCAGAAGTTTCAGGCATAGGGCGATGTTTCACGTGAAACATCGCTTTAGTTGTCATCCAGGTTCGCCGGGAAGGTCGCATACAGTGGCAGGGGCATGGCTTGACGACGCATCACGTCGCCCCACAAGTCAACCGAGGCGGGAGCAACAACGTCCGAGGGCAACGCGGGCGCGATGAACCAATCGCCGCGTTCGATCTCCTCATCGAGCTGTCCAGGCGCCCACTCCGCGTAACCCAAGAACAGGCGCAGCGAATCGACGACCTGCGCCACGTCGCGGGGGTCGGCGCGCAGATCCACCTGGGCGAGGCGGTTGGCCAGGCGCGTGAGCACCGGATGGTCGTCGATAAGCACGCCGCTTCTGGTGACGCCGATGCCGACCACCGACGTCGCCCCGACGGGCCCGCCGAGGTACATCGCTTGGGGCTCGGCGACAAGGTCCACCCATGCCGGCATCGCGTTGTCCACAGCGATTTCGCTGCGGGAATTCAGGATCACCCCGAGGGTGGAATTGACCCCGTGGTCGACGATGAGCACGACCGTGCGGGCGAACTCCGGAGAGAGCATGCCCGGCGCGGCGAGAAGCAGCATGCCGGGCGCGGGTTCACCTCGCTCCAGTCCGTTAAACAGCCGGTCGGAATAAGAAAAATCAGGCATTTTCGCTCTCCCACCAGGCCTTCAGCTCGGCGACGGCCTCGTCGTGCTCGAGACTGCCGCGCTCCAAGCGCAGCTCCTTCATGAAGTTCCACGCCTTGCCCACCTCCGGGCCCGGCGACAGTCCGAGGATGGACATGATCTCGTTGCCGTCGAGATCGGGCCGCACACGCGCGAGGTCCTCCTTGGCCGCGATCTGATCGATGCGCTCCTCCAAGTGGTCGTAGGTGCGCTGGAGGCGCTTCGCCTTTTTCGCGTTTCGCGTGGTTGAATCCGCACGGACCAGCTTGTGCAGCTTGGGCAGCAACTCGCCGGCGTCCGTGACGTAGCGGCGCACCGCCGAATCCGTCCACTGCCCCTCGCCGAAGCCGTGGAACCGCATGTGCAGGTAGACAAGCTGGCCGACGTCCTCGATGACGTGCTTGGGGTACTTCAGAGCGCGCAAGCGTTTGCGCGTCATCTTCGCCCCGACGACCTCGTGGTGGTGGAAGGACACCCCGCCGCCCTCCTTGACGGCCCGGGTCGCGGGCTTGCCGATGTCGTGCATCAGCGCGGCCCACCGCAGCTCCAAATCCGGCCCGGAATCCTCCAGCTCGGTCGCCTGGCGCAACACGGTCAACGAGTGGCGGTACACGTCCTTGTGCTGCATGTGCTCGTCCGTCTCTAGCTGCAGCGCGGGAACCTCCGGCAGGATGTGCTGGGCAATGCCAGTCTCAACAAGTAAGTCGATGCCCTCCCAGGGCAGCGTGCCGAGCATCAACTTGTCCAGCTCCGCCTGCACGCGCTCCACGGTAATGCGGTTGATTTCACCCGCCATCTCACACATCGCGGTAAAGACGCGGTCGGCGACGGAGAACCCGAGCTGGGAGGCGAACCGGGCGGCGCGCAGCATGCGCAGGGGATCGTCGCGGAAGGAGATTTCCGGAGCCTGCGGCGTATCCAGGACCCGGTGCAAAATGTCATCGAGACCACCCACGGGGTCGTGGAATGCGGGGGAGAGGGTGCCGTCTCTAAGCGAAAGCTCGATGGCCATCGCGTTGCAGGCGAAATCGCGGCGCACCAGGTCGCCCTCGAGCGTGTCACCGAACGTGACCTCGGGGTTGCGCGTCACGCCGTCGTACAGGTCTGAGCGAAACGTGGTGATCTCGACCTGCTGGCCGCGCTTGATGCTCGAGACGGTGCCGAACTCAATGCCTGTGTCCCACGTTTTCTCGCCCCAGCTACCGAGGATCTCCGCGATCACCTCTGGGCGGGCGGAAGTGGTGAAATCGAGGTCGTTTCCCAGCCGCCCGAGCATCGCATCGCGCACGGGCCCACCGACGAGGTAAAGCGACTCGCCGCGCTGCGCGAACAGCGCCGCCAGCGGCTCAAGCAGCCCCGAGAGCTCGCTGACTGCCGCGTTAGCCCGGGCTAGCAACGCCGCGGTGGCGTGCGGATCGTCGTGGGAGGGCAGTCCGAAAAGCGGGGGTCGGTTCACATCTGGTGTCACCCGCCCAACGATACCCGGCGCGCACACGCACCTATAAATACCGAAAACCCAGTGCAGGCGGATACGATAAAGCGGATGACTGATAATTCCCGCGCCACGCCGGGCCAAGGCCCGAATGAGGCCGGCTCCGGTGGTGGCGGTGACCGCAGCCCACGCCCGCGCAAACGGCGCCGGCGTGGCTCTCGCCCTGCCTCGAGTGCCACGGGTTTAGCGGGCGCGCCGGGTGGCGACAACGCGGGGGACCACGCTTCGGGCGGATCGGGCAACGACACGTCCCAGTCCGCTCGTTCCGGGCGGCGCAGGCGCGGGCGGGGCAAGAGATCCCAGCAGGGCCAGCAGCCTCAGCAGCCTCAAAAATCCCAGAAGTCCCAGAAGTCGCAGTCCGGCGGCGACAACTCGTCGAGAAAGCGCCCCTCCGGCAGGAGCCGCGGCGCGGGGCGCGGGCGCAACCAGCGGCAAAACACCACCCAGTACAGGCAAAACCAGCGCTACCCGCAGCACTCCGACTCGACCATTGAAACCCGCGACGAGACGTCGGCGGGCGGCCTCGTTGTGTCCGGGATGGCCGAGGCCGTCGGGCCGGGCGGCCAAGTCGACCTTTCCGAGATCTACGTCGCGCTGATCGGCCGGCTCGACCGCCGCGGCAGGCTCCTGTGGTCCATGCCGAAAGGGCACGTGGAAAACGGCGAGCACCAGTGGGCCACCGCAGAGCGCGAGGTGTGGGAGGAAACCGGCATCAAGGGCGAGGCCTTCGAGGAACTCGGCGTGATTGACTACTGGTTTGTTTCCGAGGGCGTGCGCATCCACAAGACCGTGCACCACAACCTGCTGCGTTTCGTTGACGGCATCCTCAACGACGAAGATCCCGAGGTCACCGAGGTCACCTGGGTGCCCATGAGCGAGCTGATTGAGCACCTCGCCTACGCCGACGAGCGCAAGCTGGCCCGAATCGCCTACGACCGGATGCCGGACCTGGCCAGAAAGGAAGCCGACGCCGGAAGGGCAACCCCGCGATGAGGCGCCTACCCGCCATCGCGCTCGCGGCCTGTGTCGTTATCGGCGTCTGCGCGCCCCAGGCGCCCTTCGCCATCGGGCAACCAGCGCAACCAGCGCAACCAGGGCAACAGCCCACGATGCCCATCCCGCTGCACCCAACCAACCCGGCGGTATCCGAAGCCTGGGTTAACCCCGCCGTGCGACCCGGGGAGGGCGAGAAAGCGCAGATCACGCTTGTCGACGCCCCACGCGCGCTCAACCCGAACGAGCCAGTCACCGTGACCTTGCTGGTCACCAACACCTCCGGCGAGCGCCTCGACGGGCTCACCGTGACACCCCGGCGCGGCCCGGCGACGGGATCAGTGGTAGATCAACGAATCGCCACCGTGGCCAGCCCGCTCGATTACGAGGTTGTCGGCCCGCAGGTGGGCGTCGATACGCAGCTGCAGCCGGGGGAGAGCACCGAGCTGGAGCTCGCGTTTAGCCAGGCCGTGCTGCCACTGCCGGGCGTGTCCACCTACCCGCTGATGTTCGTGCTCAGCGCCGCCAGCGGCGAGCTGCTCGACACCGAGCGCTTCCACCTGTCCATCCGCGGCACCCCCGACGGTGTCCAGCCCGCGGGCATGAGCGCGCTCTTTCCCATCTCCGCCCCCGTCGACATCGTCCCCGGCGAAACGGGAACCGCACCCGGGGAACCGCCGCTAATCCTCGCCAGCGAGCAGCTCGCCGACCAGCTCGCGCCGGGCGGGCGCTTGAGCTCGCTTCTCGACGTCTACACCAACGCCACCGCCAACCCCTCTGTCGCCGGTGCCACCTGTCTCGCCGTCGACCCCGCCGTCATCCACACCGTCGCCCGCATGGCGGAGGGCTACACCGTCGCCGGTGAGCGCCCGGACCTCGTCGAGCCGCCGCAGCGCCTGCGCGATTCCTGGGGTGGCTCCGACAAAGAGACCGAGGGTGAGCCGGGGCGGGGCGCGGGCGACGCGCAGGCCTGGCTGGAACGAATGAGGGAACTCGCTGCCGCGCGGTGCATCATCGCGTTGCCGTGGGCCAACTCCGACCTCAACGCCGTTGCCCGCACCGGTGACGTTTGGCTGATGCGCGAGGCCGTGGAGCGCGGGCCCGCCACAATCACCGAGGCTCTGGGCACCGCGGGGGTGACAAACGCCGTGGTCACGCCTGCCGGTTACCTGGTGCCCGGCGTGCCCGCCGCGCTGGGATGGGCTGACCACTCCCGTTCCACCATCGCCACCGAGGGGATGCAGGGCGCCTGGGAGCGCGCCCAGAGCGGGGATGCGATCCAGGGTTCCGGGCCGGTGGGTGCGGACGCGCTGCCCTCGCTGGACCGCGGCGACGTTCCCGCCATCGCCGCCGCAGCCGCGCCCGAACCGGTGCGCACCGTGCGCGTGCTTGTCAGCGACAACACCGTGGAGCGGGCGGACGCCACCAACCGTTTCGCGTGGGTGTCGCCAGGGGTCATGGCCGTGACCTTCCAGGACTCGCTGGCCACCGTGCTCGCCTCCGTGGACGAACACCCCGCGATCACCGGATACTCCGCACCCGGCCTGCGCTTCAACTACACGCAGGACTCCGCCAAGGCGCGCTCCGTTAACGCCGCCGGCGCGGTCCATCTTGCCGCCCAGTCCGCGTGGACATCTCCGGAGCAGCCGGAGGCCCAACCCGTCCTTGTCAACCCCCCGGCCACCTGGGATGCGGCCGCTGCGACCGACATCATGGGCGCCGTCGCCGACGTTTTTGACACCCAAGCTGCGCGGCCGCTCTCGTTCGAGGACTACCTCGCCGTCCCCGACGGCGAAGACGTCCCTGCCGCGGGTTCTGTAGGCACCCCTTATGTCGATCCCACCGTGTTCAGCAACACCGAGATCCTCACCGCCAGCCAACAGGGTCGCTTCATCGACGAGCTCTCCAGCCTGCTGGTTGCCGACCCGGCAATCGCGCTGTCGCGCTACGGGTTCACCCTCCCGCTGCGGCGCGACCTTCTCACCGCCCTTACCATGAGCGGCCGCCGCTCCTACACGTTCTACCCGGTTGCCGAGGAAGCCACCCGCCAGCGCCTCGCGGGCAGCCGCGACACGCTCAACGCACTGCGCTCCGCGATCGCCCTGATCCCCCCGGGCAACGTCTACACCCGGACCTCGCCATCGTCGCCGCTGGTCATCGTCGCGCGCAACGGCCTGCCACTGCCGGTGGACACCACGATCCGCTACCACGGCGCAGACGGCGCGCGCCTCAACGTGCCCACTACCTTGCGCATCCCCGCATACGGGTCGCTGACCGTGTCCATGACGGCGGATCTGCCAGCAAACAACGGCGAAACCGACCTGCGCCTCTTCCTCGCCTCACCCCAGGGTGCGCAGATTTCCGAGCCCGTCGACATCACGGTGCGCACCTCCGGGGTCGCTCTGCGCGGCGGGGTGATCCTCGCCGCACTGGCCGGGGCGCTCGCCCTGATGCTGCTGATCACGGTGGGCAGACGGCGCGCAGCGAGACGCAAGCACCCACCACCACATCGACCACCACACAACCACAGGCCCTAAAGCCCCACGTCGAACAGGAGAACACCCCCAGTGACCCAGCAGGACCCGACCCAGCACCAGTCTGGACTGCGCCGGCGCATTGTCACCCCGGCGCCGCCGGCGCCCGTGCCAGCGCCTCGGTCGGCCTCGCCCGCGCCGAGCACAGACACCCTGGATCAGGACCGCTCCGCGCTCACGATCAGCCCTTCCGGTGAAGCGCTCGACGTCCCGCGCGCGCCGAAGGTGGCGGAATCATCCACCGAGGGCGAGCAGGCGCAGTCCTCCTCGACCGACGTCGTGCGCTCCACCGGGTCGATGGCGATCGCCACACTGCTGTCACGCATCACAGGCTTCATCCGCACCGTCCTCATCGGCGCGGCGCTCGGTGCGCCGGTGGCGTCCGCGTTCAACACGGCCAACACGCTGCCCAACCTGATTACCGAAATCGTCTTGGGATCAGTGCTCACTGCGCTGGTTGTTCCTGTGCTGGTGCGCGCGGAAAAGGAAGACCCGGACAAGGGAGCGCGGTTTATTCGCCAGCTCTTCACCCTGGCGCTGAGCTTGCTCACCGTTGTCACCATTGCCGCGGTCGCAGCCGCACCGTGGCTGACGCGCACCATGCTCGAAGGCGACGGCAAGGTCAACGTCGTCCAGGCCACCTCGTTTGCCTACCTGCTTCTGCCGCAGATCTTCTTCTACGGCATGTTCGCGCTGTTCATGGCCATCTTGAACACCAAGGAGCACTTCCGCCCCGGCGCGTGGGCCCCGGTGGCCAACAACATTGTCTCCATCGTGGTGCTGGCACTCTACATGGCTGTGCCTGGGGCGTTGGACCCGGCCACGCCGGCGTCGATAAGCAATCCGCACGTGATGCTGCTCGGCCTCGGCACGACCCTGGGCGTGATCGTGCAATGCGCGATCATGCTGCCCGCGATACGCAAACTCGGCATCGACCTGCGGCCGCTGTGGGGCATCGACGACCGGCTGAAGTCCTTCGGCGGGATGGCCGCGGCGATCATCGCATATGTCGCCGTCAGCCAGCTCGGCTACGTTGTCACCACCCGCATCGCCTCCGCCGCCGACAGCGCAGCGCCCTTTATCTACCAGCAGCACTGGATGTTGCTGCAGGTGCCCTACGGCGTGATCGGGGTGACCCTGCTGACCGCGATCATGCCCAGGCTGTCACGCAACGCCGCCGACGGCGACGACCACGCAGTGGTGCGGGACTTGACCCTGGCCACGAAGCTCACCTTTATTGCGCTGATCCCCATCATCGTGTTCATGACCGCGCTTGGCCCCGATATCGGCCAGGGCCTGTTCGCCTACCGCGACTTCGACGTCGAACACGCCCGGATCCTCGGCCTGGCGATCAGCTTCTCCGCCTTCACGCTCATCCCGTACGCCCTGGTCATGCTGCACCTGCGCGTGTTCTACGCGCGCGAGGAGGCGTGGACGCCGACGTTTATCATCGCCGGCATCACGGTGACCAAGGTTGTGCTCTCGCTCGTCGCCCCACTGATCGCGGTGAGCACCTCGTCGGTGGTTATCCTGCTCGCCGCGGCCAACGGCTTCGGCTTCATCGCCGGCGCCGTCATCGGCGCGTTCTTGCTGCGCCGCAAGTTGGGCACGCTCGAGATGGCCTCGGTGATCCGCACCAGCTCGTGGGCGCTCGGCTCGGCCCTGGCCGGCATCGCCGTAGTGCTCGGCCTGAAGCTGCTGCTCAAAAACGGCCTCGGCATAAACGTGCCCGTCCTTCTCGGCTCCGGGTTCGGCAGCAGCGGGCTGGAATCGGTAGGCTACCTCATTGAAATCGCGTTGCAAGGTGTGCTCTTCCTCATCATCACCGGCCTAGTGCTTTCGCGCTCCGGGCTTCCCGAGGTGCAAAACCTCGGCCGCGCGCTGACCCGCGTGCCGGGCCTGGGCCGCTTCATCCGCCCCGACGAGGACAAGGCCCTCGAGGTCGGCGAAGTCGACCCGCGCGACGTCTCCACCCAGTTCCTGGCCTCCGACTCCTTCAACGCCTCCCCGGTCCCGCCGCCGATGTCCGCCGGCGTGGTTCGCGGGCCTCGGCTAGTGCCCGGCGCCGCCGTGTCCGACGGACGCTTCCGACTGCTGCGCGACCACGGTTCGAGCCAGTCCGCGCGTTTTTGGCAGGCCCGCGAACTAGCGACCGGGCGGATGGTTGCGCTGACCTTCGTGGATACCTCCGGAACCGCCCCGATGGCGCCGCCGACCCCGCGCGAGGCCGCCATCAACGCCGCCGGCGTGGCGCGCCGCACGCGTAAACTGGCGAAGCTCAACCACCCCGCGGTGGCGGACAACATCCAGATCCTGTCCTACCGCTCGGGCGCGCTCGTGGTGGCGGATTGGATCACCGGCTCCAGCGTCAAGGCGGTCGTCGAAGCGGGCCAGACCCTGCACACCCAGGCCGTCGCCCACGCCCTCGCCCCTCTTTCGAGTGCGCTTGGCGCCGCCCACGAGGCCGGTGTGCCGCTTGGTCTGGACAACCGCAACCGCCTCCGCGTCTCCTCCGATGGCGTGGTGCGCCTGGCGTTTCCCGCCGTGCTCCCGGACGCCTCGCCCGAGGAAGATGCGGACTCGTTCGCCTCTGCGCTGACGCTGCTGTCGAGCAACGTCAACTCCACCGGCCTGGAAGAGGTCACCGCCGCCGCCCGCTCGCTTGCCGACGCCCCCGCCACCGCCCCGGACGACTTTCGCGCCATCGCCCACACGCTTACGAAGCTGAGTCACTCCCCGGACGGCCAGGACGCGGACGGCACCGTTGAGGCCGATGAGGCCGTTAACGCCGGTGCGGATCCGGAGCCGTTTGTGGAACCTGCGCCGGAGCCCGAGGTGGAGCCGGCGGCCCTGCGCGGCGGGTTCGGCCGCCGCGACTACCGCCCGATGACGCTGCTGGTGATCTTGTTCTCGGCGATCACCGTGGTCGTGCTCATCGCCGCGCTGACGGCGTACGTGGTGCGCACGATCGGCAGTGAGGCCACCAACACCCCCATTGCCCAGCAGCCGACGACGGCGCAGTCCGAAACGAGCGAGCTCGACGGCCCCGACGTGGTCATCCGTGACCTCGACGCGGAGCTCACCGGCACCGGCACCGCGGCGGAGGCGCAGCTGGCGTTCGACGGCGATACCGCCACGGTGTGGACGGGCTCGCGCGGTGCCGGCGTTGTGGCCACCGCCCAGCCGGATCTGACCTTCGTGCTCACCCAGGTCATCGTCGCGGCCCCCACCGCGGGCGCCGACTACGAGCTCTACGGAATCCCCGCCGACGCTCCCGATGCAGAACCGGCCGAGCGCATTCAGCTCACCAGCGGGCGCTTCCAGACGGGTCGAAACACCATCGACATCGACGCCGACCAGCGGTTGCGCGCAGTGGTTATGCTCTTCCCGGACTCGGGCGCGGCCTCCGCCCCGGAGGAAATCGAGCTGGGCGAGATCTCTCTGGTGGGCAAGACCTACTTCTAACCCTTCTAGCCCCGGTGGGCAGTGTCACTGAAATGTACCTCGGCGCGCTGTGCGCGGCGCGCGCTTCGACCACACTAGGTAGGGCAGGTATTACGGGGGATTTCATTGGGGGGTTAGACGGTCATGGAGCTTTCAGATCAGCAGCTGGTCGAGGCCTACAAGGCGGGAGATCCGCAGGCGTTTGCCGCCATCGTGCGCAGGCATAAGCCACGGCTCGCGTACATTGCGCGTCGATACGCGCGCAACGAGCAGGACACGCAGGACATCTTGCAGGAGGCGTTGTTTAAGGCGTCGCGGAAAATGCACACGTATCGCTCTGAAGCGACACTGTCGACGTGGCTGCACAGGCTGGTGATGAACTCCGGCTATGACTACATGGCCGCGGGCCAGAAACGGATTCGCGACATCAGCATCGACGACTCCGACCGCATCTCGGTAGACGCCAACCCGATGCTCTCGCACGATCCAACGCCGGCGGTCGACCGCGCCATCGTCATGCGCCAGGCCATCGAGGCCCTGCCCGCGGCCCAGCGCACCGCCCTGTTGCTTATCGACGTCGCCGGCCTCACCGTCGAAAACGCCGCCCGCGAGATGGGCGTGAAGCCAGGGACGGTGAAATCGCGGCGCTCCCGGGCCCGCGACGCCGTGCTCAAGGCCGTCGATGAACGCGGCACCGCGGCCGTGTGAGGGTACCGCGGCACACTACTCACAACTTGAGCGGTGACGCGAAGCTTTCTCGTCGCCGCCCTTACACTGATTCGCACGTGTGTGTCACTAAAGTGTGCAAAGAATCTTGCTGTGACCGTTGCTGGGGAATGTGTGTGCGATTATTATGGGGGGTGGTGAAAGGGGGCGCACATGGATGCGACACACGCCGCGGGGGAGGAAGGATTCTTCCGCACACAACGACCAGGCGACGAGGTGGCGCGGCTGGGCCAACGCAAACGCGATGTCGAGTTCGCGTTGTTTTCCGCATGGGCTGACGCGTCGTTTACGGTCGAGGACTTCGAGGTCGAAATCACCCGGGTGCAGGAGGCGCTGGGGGAAAGTAAAACAATGGTGGAAAAGGCCGTGTTCGCCTACCGGCGCCTCGCCGACCTGCCGGGGCTTCGCCGCATCCAACAGGCCACGCGCCTGCTGGATATCAAACGCCTCTGCAGCATCGACACGGTCATCGCCGAGCTCGGCGACGAGCCGCCGGCAGGCAGCTACGCGAGTATCGACGCCTACCTGGTGGCCATGTTCACCGCGACGAAACCCAACCAGCCACTGGTTTGCCCGAAAGCGATTGCGCACCGGCTGCGCCGCTTTATTGCCCAGATCGATCACACAGTAGGCTACGACGCGGCCACACGCGCCCGCCGCACCCGCCCCGACGACGCGGTTGTCATCTACGACTACGAACTCGGCGCACGCAGTGGCACAACCATCGAGTGCGACAACGCCACCTATGCGCTGATGCGGCAGTACCGCAGCCAGGTCGCGGCGGACAACAACATCACCGAAGCCGAAGCAGCACGACTGATCCTCACCGGGGAACTAACCTCACACCCCAGTGTCACCATTTTCGGCTTCGCCGCCCTGACCCCGGACGGGGACATCGACCCGGCAGCGTCGGTGTTTTTCCCCGGCAGCGGCTGGACCGACACCTACGGCAGTGCGGTGGCGCACAAGCACGCCTCGCGCATTGTCGATCTCGGCGACGTTGCCTCCCACGAGGTGGCAGGATACGTGCCGACAGCGGGGATGAGGGCGTTTGCGGTTGCGCGTGACGGCACGTGCGTGTGGCCGGGATGCCAGCGTGGCGCGCAGCACTGCCAGTTGGATCACCGTGTCCCCTACACCGAGGGGGTGCAACAACCCCGGCGAATCTCTTCTCACTGTGTCAGCGGCATCATAACGTCAAGACAGATCGGCGTGCCTACTACATTGCCGACCCCGCCACCGGTGATGTGGTGTGGCTGTTTCCCGACGGCACCTACATGTTGAGCGAGCCTGACGGTTTCGTCGCCGCGCAGTTAAATGCGGCTAACCCGCGGTGGAACGACAGTGTCGACCAACGCCGCCGCCGCCGCGATCACGTGGCCGCTTTTATGGCCAAGAGCCACACACTGCTCGACGACTTCGACACCACCGGCAACTACACCGCCTGCATCCACGCCCTGAAACAGTTGGAGAAACACTACGGCATGACCTTTCCCTTCCGCCCCCACAACAACCCGGAAGCTAACTCCGGTTGATCGCTCGCTGACGCACCCACCGTCCACTGTGGTCGGCGTTCTCGCGTGGGCGTGGTCCCTTTAACCGACAAGCATGGAGTCGTGATCGAACGGCGGCTCTGCGCTGCCCATCAACGGCTCGTTGTAGAAGGCGTGGTTGCGCTACTGACCAAACTCGCACTAGTCGGGGCGGGAAGTAGACTGGCACGCGAGATATCCGCAAATGCTGAAAAGAGATCTACCGCTATGACCAACCCAGGCTTCAACTTCGTCGTGCCCTCCGCCGGCGACACACCCGCCGAGAACACCTCCGCGCAGGACGCACCGACGCAGGCGGTGCCGGGCGATGTGCGCGACCTGATCATTGTCGGCTCCGGGCCGGCGGGTTATACCGCCGCGCTCTACGCTGCGCGCGCCGAGCTCGCACCGCTTGTTTTCGAGGGATACGAGTTCGGCGGCGAACTGATGAACACCACAGAGGTGGAGAATTACCCCGGGTTCCAAAACGGCATCATGGGCCCGGAGCTGATGATGGAGATGCGCTCGCAGGCCGAGCGCTTCGGTGCCGAGCTCACCCCCGAGCTCGTTGACCGCGTTGAGCTTGACGGCGACGTGAAGAAGGTTTTCGTTGGTGAGACGGAGTACCGCGCCCGCGCCGTGATTCTGGCCACTGGCGCCGCGCCGCGCCACCTCGGGGTGCCGGGGGAGACCGAGCTGACCGGCCACGGCGTGTCCACCTGCGCCACCTGCGACGGGTTCTTCTTCAAAGATCAGCACATCGCCGTCGTCGGCGGCGGCGATTCCGCGATGGAGGAGGCGAACTTCCTCACCCGCTTCGGATCGAAGGTTTCCCTGATCCACCGCTCCGAGAACTTCCGCGCCTCGCAGATCATGCTCGAACGCGCCCGCGCCAACGAGAAGATCAAGTTTGTCACCCACACCATCGTCGAGGAGGTGCTCGAAAACGCCGGAAAGGTCGCCGGGCTGAAGGTGAAGAACGTGCAGACCGGCGAAAGCTACGTGCTCGACGCCACCGCGATGTTCGTCGCCATCGGCCACGATCCGCGTTCCGGGTTCCTCGACGGCCAAGTGGCCACGGACGAGGCCGGCTACGTCGAGGTGCGCCAGCCGTCGACACTGACATCGCTGCCGGGCGTGTTTGCCTGCGGCGATCTGGTGGACAACTACTACCGACAGGCGATCACGGCCGCAGGCTCAGGCTGCCGCGCGGCCATCGACGCTGAACACTACCTCGCCGGTCTAGAATAAGGGGCATGAATACGCCCATTGACGTCACCCAGTCCACCTTTAAGTCCGAGGTAGTGGACTCCGACATCCCGGTAGTTGTCGACTTCTGGGCCGAGTGGTGCGGCCCCTGCAAGAAGCTCAGCCCGATCCTCGAGCAGATCGCCGAGGAAATGGATGGCCAGGTCAAGGTGGCCAAGGTTGACGTGGACACCGAGCGCACGCTCGGCGCGATGTTCCAGGTGATGTCCATTCCGACGGTGATGATCTTCAAAGACGGCGCAGCAGTGGACACCATGATTGGTGCGCAGCCGAAAAACGAGATCGTCTCGCGGATACATCAACACATCTGAGGCACCCGGTAAGTAATATAAGATTTTTGTTGTCCCATACTCGATGAGCTCCCTAAAGGAAGGCGCGAAGTGACTGACGTTTACCGTGTTGGCGATTCGAGCGCGCGCGTCGCTGAGGTGCGGTCGACTCTCGCACGGCTCGGCATGCTTGACGGATACGACGGCAAAGTCGGGGAGTGGAACTCGCGTCAGTTTTCCCACGAAGAGATGCTTTTCGACGCCCATCTCGCGGAGTCTCTCAAAGCCTTCCAGCAGTCTCGCGGCATCGTGCCCACCGGTGACATCGACACCGTCACTCTGCGCGAACTGCGCGAGGCCTCCTACACGCTTGGGGCGCGCGTGCTGTCGTTCCAGCCGAACCAGATCATGGTCGGCGACGACGTTCGCCGGCTCCAGGAGCAGCTCCAGGAGCTCGGCTTCTACTCCCACCGGGTAGACGGCCACTTCAACAGGCAGACCCATAAGGCGCTGGTGAACTACCAGATCAACTCCGGCTTGGAGGGCGACGGCGTGTGCGGCTCGGCCACCCTGCACGCGCTGAGCCTTCTGGGCCGGCGCATTACGGGCGGATCCGCCCACGCGATCCGCGAACGTGAACGCGTGCGCCAGGCCGGCCCCCGCCTGTCCGGCAAGCGGGTCGTGATTGACCCGAGCGTGCACTACTCGGCGAACGGCACTACTGTGCGCGGCCCCTACGGTGATATCAGCGAGGAGGAAATCCTCTGGGATCTCGCCCAACGGGTGGAGGGACGCATGGTCGCCGCGGGGATGGAGACCATCTTCTCTCGCCCACGCGGGGACAACCCCTCCGCGAAGGAGCGTGCCGAGCTCGCCAACAGTTTCAACGCTGACTTGATCATCTCGTTGCAGCTAGATCGCTACCACAACGATCTGGCCAACGGGGTGGCCACCTTCTACTTCGGCTCAGAATCCGGCGCGTCCTCACTCACCGGCGAGACGCTCTCCGGGTTCATCCAGCGCGAGATCGCGGCGCGTACCGATCTACGCAACTGTTACAACCACGGCCGCACGTGGGACTTGCTGCGCCTGTCGAAGATGCCGGCGGTCGAGGTCGTGGCGGGCTACGTGACCAACCCGCACGACATCAAAATCGTTGCTGACCCCCGAGAGCGCGACAGTATCGCCGAGGCCATCGTTGTCGCCGTGAAGCGTCTCTACCTGCTCGAAGAAGACGACAAGCCGACAGGCACCTACTCGTTTACCGAGCTTTTGCGCCACGAACACGCCATGTGAGGCTTGTTCAACCGCGCACTGGGGCGTCGGCAAGCAGCTCGGCCACTTCCGTGGCGCTGAGCAGCTCGTGGGCGGGCGGCAGATCCACACGCAAGCGGGGTATTACGGGGTGGTCCCGGACCACTTTGAACCCCGCCGACTCGAGCACGGGGACCTCCACGATCCCGATCAGTGCCCGCTGACGGATGATGCCGCGGCACAGCTCCGAGGATGCTGTGGCGCCGGGGCGCAACCCAAAGACCTCTAGCGCCGCGGCCCCACGCTCCGTGGCGGCCATGATGACGGCGTCGAGTAACACCGATTCCCAGCCGCGGCCGCGCGAGGCGGGCTCGATGTGCAGGCTGGTGACCAGCCACGCGTCGCGACTCGGCGGCGCCGTGGGCATGCGCACCACACCGGGGGCGTCGGCAGCGGGGCAAAACAGCACCGTGGCCAGCGCGCCCACGGTCGACGACGCCTCGGCAATGCTAAACCCCACCGTGGACTGGCGCAGGGCTCGCTGCACCAACCAGGCGCCCTTGTCGGCCTCCGACCGGGCGCCCGCGTACGCGCTGTGCAACGGGTCGAGTTCCCAAAACGTCGATGCCGCCGTGTGGCGGTGGATACGCTCGAGGCTATTGTAAGTGAGAGCCACAAGGGTTACTTTGGGTGCAGCCACCGCCACATACCTTTGTTATTGGCCCTGGATGAGCGACAGAATGCGCTCTAGGTCGTCGCGGTCGCCGAACTCCACGACAATCTTGCCCTTGCGCTTGCCCATGGTCACCGAAACCTTGGTATCCCACTCGTCGGCAAGACGCTCGGCTGCGTGCGAGAGGAACTCCGGCTGCGGGGCGGGCTCGCGCTTCGGCTTTTCCGCGGCGGCGCCGTGCTTGTTCAGCAGCGTGACGGCTTCTTCCGTCGCGCGCACGCTCAAACCCTCGGCCACGACCCGGTCGGCGAGCTTTTCCTGCTGCTCGGCACCGACCTTGACCCCCAGCAACGCGCGCGCGTGACCGGCGCTGAGCACGCCGGCGGCCACCCGGCGCTGCACCGCGACGGGGAGGTTCAAGAGGCGAATCGAGTTGGTGATACGCGGGCGCGAGCGCCCCAGCCGATCCGCCAACTGCTCCTGGGTCACCCCGAACTCCTCCAAAAGCTGCTGGTAGGCGGCCGCTTCTTCCAGGGGGTTGAGTTGAACACGGTGGATGTTTTCCAACAGCGCGTCACGGAGCATATCGGCGTCGTTCGTCTCACGCACGATCGCGGGGATGTGCTTCAGACCCGCCTTCGACGACGCCCGCCAACGGCGCTCGCCCATAATCAGCTCGAAACCCTCGTCGCTTTCGCGCACGACGATGGGCTGCAACAGCCCGAACTCCTTGATCGAATGCACCAGCTCCGCGAGCTCGTCTTCGTCGAAAACCTGGCGGGGCTGCTTCGGGTTGGGGAAGATCTCGCCGACCGGGATTTCCTGGTAGCGCGCCCCCATGCCGATGGGTTGCTTCGGCCGTTCGGCCTGCGGCACCACCGTTGGGGCACCGGGAATGCGCGGGGCACCGGGGACGGGCTTCGAAGCGCGCTTCGCTGAGTTTGATGTGGCTGCGCCGTTGGTGCCGTTGGTGCCGTTGGTGCCCTTGGTGCCGCCCAGGATGACGTCGGCGGCGCCGTCGCCAAGCCGGCCGGTCTTGCCCGTCTTATCAGCAGATTCGGTGCTGGAGGGGATCAGCGCCGCGAGACCGCGGCCCAGCCCGCCCTTGCGTTCCTGTGCCATGTGCTTAGTCTCCATCCTGTCCGGTGTCCTGGGCCCTGTCGAACTGCGCTGCCACCTCGGGGCTGACACCGATGGGGCCTGTGGTGGCGTGCGGCTGGAAGTCCCCGCGCGTGGCCAGCTCGCGCGCCGCGTCGAAGTAGGCGAGCGCCCCGCGGGAACCCGGATCATAATCAATCACCGTCTGCCCGTACCCCGGGGCCTCGGAAACCTTCACCGAGCGGGGGATAACGTTGCGCAGCACCACCTCGCCGAACTGGGAGCGCACCTCGCCGGCGACCTCCTCGGACAACCGGGTGCGGGCGTCAAACATCGTGAGCAGGATCGCCGAAATGTGCAGGTTGTTGTTTAGGTGCTCGCGGATCATTCCGATATTGCCCAACAGCTGGCCGACGCCCTCGAGCGCGTAGTACTCGCACTGAATGGGGATGAGTACCTCGTCGACCGCGGTCATCGCGTTGATGGTGAGCAAACCGAGAGAGGGCGGGCAGTCGATGAAGACGTAGTCGAACTTGTGGTCCTGGATGAATCCGCGACGGATCGCGTCGTGCAGCCGGTACTCGCGGCGCACGAGGCTGACCAGCTCGATCTCCGCACCCGCTAGGTCGATGGTGGCGGGGATGCAAAACAGGTTGTCGTTTCCCGGCGAAGGCGCCATCGCATTCTCCGCCCGGGCCTCCCCGATAAGCAGTTCGTAGCTCGAGGTTGTGCCCGCGCGGTGCTCCACGCCCAGCGCAGTGGAGGCGTTGCCTTGGGGGTCGAGGTCAATCACAAGCACTTTCAGGCCCTGGCGCGCGAGCGCCGCCGCGAGGTTGACCGAGGTCGTGGTCTTGCCCACCCCGCCCTTTTGGTTGGCGACCGTGAACACGCGCGGCTGCTCGGGGCGCGGCAGGGTCGAGCTGCCCGACACCACCCGCGCAGCGCGACGCGCCGCCGCCGCGATGGGAGTATCGTCCCACTGCTGGTCGTCGTTGTGATCTTCGATCATGGCCGCGCCTTCCCGGTTGATATCCATGACAACTCTAGCGCGTGCGCGGGATCCTGATCAGCGTTGTGGGCTGCTCCAGGAGGTTGTCGCCGACGGTGAAAATCTCCGCTTCGCCTCCCTTGGCGCGCTTGATCTCGGCGGCGTCGCGCTCGAGCTCCTCGGCCACGGACTCGCCCTTCATCGCGATCATCGCCCCGCCCGGTTTGACCAGGGGAAGTGACCAGCCGGCCAGCTTGCCCAGCGGGGCGACGGCGCGCGAGGTGACGACGTCGAAAAGCGCGCTGCTCTGCTCCTCGGCGCGGCCGCGCACCACGGTGACGTTTTCGAGGCCGAGCTCGTCGACCACCTCCGACAGGTACGTCGAGCGTTTCAGCAGAGGCTCAATGAGCGTGACGCTTAAGTCGGGCCGCGCGATCGCCAGCGGGATGCCGGGCAGTCCCGCGCCGGAACCGATGTCCGCGACCTCCAGGCCTTCATCGAACGCCTCAGAGATCACCGCGCAGTTGAGCAGGTGGCGCGACCACAGGCGCTCAACCTCCTTCGGCCCGATGAAACCGCGGGAGGCGGCAACGGTCGCCAGCGACTCGTGGTAGGCCTGCGCGAGCGAGAGGCGGTCGCTGAAAACGGCGGAGGCGTTGGCCGGCACGGAGGAAGGGGGCAAAGGCTGCGACATGGTACCGACTCTAGTAAACAGCCCCGACATGCTCTAAACCGCCGTCCCAGCGGGTGCGGGCGGCGGTTTAGGCAAAATCGAATCAGCTTTCTTTCTTGCGCTGCTTCTTGGTGCGCTTGTCCACCTTGCGGGCAGCGACTTGGGGGGCGGTAGCGCGCTTTGCTTCGCGCTTTTGCTCCTCCTCCATGGCCTCTTCCTTGTCCATCTTGTCAAACACGATGCGGGTCTGGAAGAACGTCCACACGTTGTTGGCCAGCATGTAGAACAGCAGGCCGACGTGCCAGAGGAAGCCGGAAGCCAGAATCATGATTGGGAACACCCAAAGCATCATCTTGTTCATGATCTGCATCTGCTGCTGCATCATTTCCGCCTGGTCGCCAACCGGTGCGGCGACCTTTCCGGCGGCGCGGCGCTCGTTCTGGCGCTCAATCGACAGGCGGGCGTTGAGGTGGGTGAACACCGCCGAGAGGATCACCAGCGGCATACACACCAGGATGATGTCAACGCGGGTGAAGTCGAGGCCCGTGAACGCTGAAAAGGCATCAGCCGGCATGGACATGTAGGCCGACAGCGGCACGCCGAAGAAGTCGGCGTCGAGGAAGGAGCGGACATCTTCGGGGGAGAAGATGTAGTTCGCGGTGTTGCGGTTTTGCTCGACGCTCATGCCCAGCTGGCCCGGACCGGTTCCGGTGCGGTTGAAGGAGCGCAGGACGTGGAACAGGCCGATGAACACCGGCATCTGCACCAGCGGGACGATGCAGGAGGCGAGCGGGTTGGTACCCATCTCCTTATACAGCTTCTGGGTCTCCTGCGCCATCTTCTGCTGGTCGCCCTTGTACTTGGCGCGGATCTCCTGCATCTTCGGCTGCATTTCCTGCATCCGGCGCATCGAGCGCATCTGGTTGACCATCGGCTTGACCAACAAGACGCGGATGGTGAACGTGAGGAAGACGATGGCCAGGATCCAGGCGATGCCCGAGTCCGGCGCAAAGATGAATCCGAAGATCTTGTGCCAGAACCACAGCACCGCTGAGATTGGCCAGTAGATGAAATTCAGCACTTGAAGACGAAACTCCTAGCTTGTCGCGGGTTCGGCCAGCTCGACGCTGCCCGGCACGGGGTCGTATCCGCCTGGGTGCCACGGCCCGCACTTGCACACGCGGGCGCCGGCCATCAGGCTTCCCTTCGCTGCCCCGTGGCGAGAAACTGCCTCCAGCGCGTAGGCGCTGCAAACAGGCACGAAGCGGCAGGTTCCACCCATCTTAAGGGGCGAGACGTACTTTTGGTAAAGGCGCACCACTTTCACCAGCACTTTGGCTGGCGCGGAGCCCGCCTCAGGAATCTCGGCACCGAGGAAGTTGTAGTAGGCCACTAACTCTCCTTGGAGCGAAGCTTTTTCAGTGCGGTCGCCAACGCTTGTTCGTAGTCACGGGCCAGCTCGGCGCTTGTCGCGGTCGCGGCCGGCGGCAGGGCACGCACGACGACGTCGGTATCGCGCGCGAGCGTATCGACGCCCGACACAACCACGTGCCGCAGCTTGCGCGAGACACTGTGGCGGGTCACCGCGTTTCCGACCGCCTTAGAGACGATCAGCCCGAACCGGGGCCCGCCGGACAAGGCGAGCTCGGTTCGGGCTGCGACGTGCACCACCACGGTGCGCGACCCTGCGCGGGTGCGCGCTGCCATCGTCCGGCGAAACTGCTCCGGCGAGGCCAGCTTGTTCGCTTTGGGGAGCACGAGCTTGCTGGTGTGCGGGAATGCTCTTACGCCGTGAGGCTGGAGCGACCCTTGCGGCGACGCGCGGAAACGATGGCGCGGCCGGCGCGGGTGCGCATGCGGGCGCGGAAGCCGTGCTTGCGGGCGCGGCGGCGGTTGTTGGGCTGGAAAGTCCGCTTAGACACGGAAAACTCCTTGAGTTAGGTGCGACGGCCAGCGGCTGCGCTACCCAATGCCGGGTGTACGCAGCCTCCCGGGGCAGAGGCCGTCCCGGTGAGGATTATGTAGCTGAGATGCGACAGTGGCTCCGCGTGGAACGGCGGAGACGTTATCGCGCGCCCCACCTGCGCCGACTCACCACGTTCTCACGGTGGCCCGGTGCACTGCGCGGGTGGTGCTCTCAAGCACATCGGTATGAAACCAATGTGACAGACCATGCCAGACTACGTGACTTTTCGTGTGAGGTACAAATCGCCACGCGGCTCGGTTTGACGCGTCAAGGGTGGGTGCCCCCGAAATTACAGCACTGTATTTTTACGCAGTTCAGGCCGCGAATCGCCGGCGCATCCTGCAGTGCAGCGCGGCAGGTTACGTAGACACCTGTCCTGGAGGGTTATCCACAGAAAGTCACCGCCGGAAAGTTTGGACACGCAGCGCACCGAGGGGGTAACAATAGTTGCCTAGACAAACAAACTCACAGCTATGCACATAGCGACTGTGGATAAGTCTTAACAACCGGTTGAGACTTTTCGCTTTGGGACCACTAAACCCGAGGTGAAAGGACATATTTTACGCCGCATATTTATCCACAGCTACGCTTCACTCCTGTGGATAGAACCCGAACAGGGAACTATCCACAATTGTGGATAAAGTTGTGGAACACAAGGTCGTCGGCGCCTCACAGGCGTTCCGGGGGTGTGGAAGACACCGCCGGCGCGCTCCACAGGCAGACCGCAACAACGAAACAAGGAACCAAACGCAACCGTGGTAGACCAGCAACTTGCAGCGCTCTGGAGGGACATCGTCTCGGAGCTGCTCACCCTCTCCGAGCGCCCCAACTCGAACGTTCCCACGCTCACGCACCAGGAACGCGCCTACCTGCAGCTGGTAACGCCCGTCATGCTTGTCGATGGCTACGTCATCCTTGCCGCACCGCACGCCGCGGCGAAAACCGTGATCGAAAATTCGCTGGGCACCCACATCACCGCGCTGCTGTCGCGGAAGCTCAACACCACGTGCACTCTGGCGGTGTCCATCCAGCAGCCCGAGCCCGTCGCCAACGAACAGCCGCGCCCGCTGGACAGCAAGCCGGAGCAGACCTCCGTGCCGGACTGGTTTTCCACCTCAAGCAGGCCGCCCGCCTTCACCGAGGACGCCACGCCGGGAGAGGTCGGCGAACAGATCCCGATGGGCCTCGATGAGTTGGCGCGCCTGCACTCCCAGCACCAGGCGGAAGCGAAGGGCGCGTCGGGGGGGCGTCGACAAGCAAGCGCGCACCCCACCGTGCCGCAGCGGCTGCCGCGGGAAACGCCCGCGCACAACCCCGACCGCGAGGCGAGCCTGAACCCGAAGTACACCTTCGAAAACTTCGTCATCGGCTCGTCGAACCGCTTCGCCAACGGCGCCGCGGTCGCCGTCGCGGAAAACCCCGCCCGCGCCTACAACCCGTTGTTTATCTGGGGCGGGTCCGGGCTGGGCAAAACCCACCTGCTGCACGCAGCGGGAAATTACGCCAAGCTGCTGCAGCCGAACCTGCGCATCAGCTACGTCTCCTCCGAGGAGTTCACCAACGACTACATCAACTCGGTGCGCGACGACCGCCAGGAATCCTTCAAGCGCCGCTACCGCAACCTGGACATCCTCATGGTTGACGACATTCAGTTCCTGGAGGGCAAGGAGGGAACCCAGGAGGAGTTCTTCCACACGTTCAACGCCCTGCACCAACAAAACAAGCAGATCATCCTGTCCTCCGATCGCCCGCCGCGGCAACTGACCACTCTCGAGGACAGGCTGCGCACCCGCTTCGAAGGAGGGTTGATCACCGACGTGCAGCCGCCGGACCTGGAGACCCGAATCGCGATTTTGATGAAGAAGGCCGCGGCCGACGGCACCCACGTCGATCACGCCGTGCTCGAACTCATCGCCTCGCAGTTCGAGTCCTCCATCCGCGAGCTTGAAGGCGCCCTGATCAGGGTGTCGGCCTACTCCTCGCTCATTAACGAGCCGATCACGCTCGAGGTTGCCCAGGTCGCGTTGCGCGACCTGCTGCCCAACGGCGGCGAGGTCACAATCAGCGCGGCCGTGATCAAGGAGGCGGCGGCGGAATATTTCGATATCTCGCTCGATCAACTCACCGGTGCCGGCAAGACCAGACTGGTGGCGCACGCGCGCCAGCTCGCGATGTACCTCTGCCGGGAACTGACCGACCTTTCCCTGCCCAAGATCGGCGACGAGTTCGGCGGCAAGGACCACACGACCGTGATGTACGCCGACCGGAAAATCCGCAAGGAAATGACCGAAAACCGCGGCACCTACGACGAAATCCAGGTGCTGACCCAGATGATCAAGAACCAAGCGCGCTCGCGCTGACTACATGTTCCCACCCCGGCCACAAACGGCCGGGTTTTTCTTATCCACAAAGTTACTCACAGCTGTGTAATTCCAAGAATGTAACTTGGTGACCTTGGCCACAGCTGAACCCGACCACCCGAAAATCCCGGTTGTGGACAAACAGCGCCGGAATGTGAAAAGACAGTGTGCAACGGGCCGGGAAGTGTGAATGCTTTACCCGGCCGAAAAACTATCCACAGGACCCCCGAGTTATCCACACCTTGTCCACAGCGATGGGCACATCCCATTTTTCCGCGACGACCACCACGGACAAGGCCTCTTCCACAGAGTGCACAGGACTTACTGTTACTACCAGAGATTTCATTCGAAATTACTAGGGGGAAATGGGGATGTGGACAGCCCGCCGACGCCGCGCCACCGCGCCCCCGATGAGCCGGGGCTTTTAATGACAAAGAATGGGTGCCCGCCTAAGGTAGAGCGGAGTTACATGTAATTCGGGGGAAAACGCGCTAAGGAGTGCTGCCATGGATGACAACTCGATGGACACCAACGCTGGTAACGCCAGCACCAACGTGTCATTTCGCGTCCACAAGGAAGACCTCTCCGACGCCGTGGCCTGGGTCGCGCGCAGTTTGCCGACGAAAAACACGCAGCCGGTGCTGCGCGCCATCGTCATCACCGCCGACGACTCCGGGTTGGAATTCGCCGGATTCGACTACGAAGTTTCCTCCCGCGTGCGCATCGGCGCCGAGGTGTCCCAGCCCGGACGCGTCGCTGTCGCCGGCAAGCTCATGGCTGACATCGTGGCCAACATGCCGGCTAAGCCGATGGAGGTCTCCACAGACGGCTCAAAGATGCTGCTCCAGGGCGGCTCTGCGCGCTTCGAACTGCCGCTGATGCCCTTGGACGACTACCCGCAGCTGCCAACGCTTCCCGAGGTCACGGGTCGAATCTCGCCCTCGGCTTTTGTCGGCGCGGTCACCCAGGTCGCCTCGGCCGCCGGGCGCGACGACACCCTGCCGATGCTGACGGGTGTGCACATGGAGATCTCCGGAAACGCCCTGCAGCTCACCGCAACCGACCGTTTCCGCCTTGCTATTCGACGCCTGCAGTGGGAGCCAGCATCGGATGACGTGGAAGCAAAGCTCCTGGTTCCGGCCAAAACCCTGCTGGATAACGCCCGCACCCTGGACACCCACGTCGAAGAGCCCGTCGAGATCGCGGTCGGCGCCGCCGGCAACGTCGGCGGCGATGGTCTCTTCGGCCTGCACTCCGGAAACCGGGAAACCACGACCCGCATGCTCGATGCCGATTTCCCGAACATTCAGCCGCTCCTGCCGAAGACCCACACGTCGATGGCAAGCGTTGAAATCGCCCCGCTCGTCGAGGCGATCCGCCGCGTCAGCCTGGTCGCGGACCGCAACGCGCAGGTGCGCATGCACTTCCACCCCGGCGAAGTCACCCTGCACGCCTCCGGCGCTGACTCCGGCGAGGCGAGCGAAACCGTTGCTGCCGCGTTTTCGGGAGCCGACGAGCTTCTCATCGCGTTCAACTCCGGCTACCTCAAGGACGGCCTGGCCGTGATCGGGACCAACCGGGTGGTGTTCGGATTCACCGAGGCCTCCCGACCGGCAATCATGATCCCGGAGCCCGAGCAGTTGCCGGAGGCCGAGGCGGACGGCACGTTCCCCACCCCGGCGACGGACTTCACCTACCTGCTGATGCCCGTGCGCCTACCGGGCTAGGCCCGCGGAACCGCCCGTGTACGTACGCGATCTCGATCTACGCGACTTTCGCTCCTGGCCCGAACTTACCCTCACCCTCGAGCAGGGGGCGACGGTGTTCGCCGGGCGCAATGGCCACGGCAAAACGAATATCGTCGAAGCGCTGCACTACACCAGCACCCTCGGCAGCCACCGGGTTTCCACGGACGCCCCGCTGATCCGCTCCGGATGCTCCGACGCCCGCGTGTCCGTCACCACCGTCAACGACGGCCGCGAGCTGACAACGCATTTGCTAATCAAAGCCAACGGCGCCAACCAGGCCCAAATCAACCGCACGCGGTTGAAGTCGGCGCGCGAAGTACTCGGCGTGCTGCGCACCGTGATGTTCTCACCGGAGGATCTCAAGCTCGTCGCGGGCGAGCCAGCGGAGCGGCGCCGGTTCCTCGACGACCTCGCGACGTCGCGCGCACCGCGCCTCGGTGGGGCGAAGGCGGACTACGACAAGGTGCTGCGCCAGCGCAACGCCCTGTTGCGCAGCTCCGCCCACGAGCTGCGCCGCGGCTACGGCGACGACACCGGCGCCAGCGCGCTGGCCACCCTGGACGTGTGGGATCTGCAGCTCGCCCGACTCGGTGCGGAAGTCACCGCCGGAAGGCTCGAGCTTCTCGACGTCCTCTCCCCGCACATCGCCGAGTCCTACGCTGCAGTCGCCCCCGAATCACGCCCCGCGTCGGTGTCCTATTCCTCCACCGTCGACGACGCGGTGCGTTCGCTTGCCGGCGAGCCCAGCCGGGACCCCGGCGTCATTGAGGCCGCCATGCTCACCGAGCTGGCGCGCCGGCGCAGGGAAGAAATCGAGCGCACCACCACGCTCGTTGGCCCGCACCGCGACGACATGGTTTTGATGTTGGGCGACACCCCGGCCAAGGGGTACGCCAGCCACGGCGAGACCTGGTCGTATGCGCTCGCCCTCCATTTGGCCGAGTACGAGCTGCTCGCCTCCGAGGGCTCGCACCCGGTGCTCATCCTCGACGACGTTTTCGCGGAGCTCGACGCGCTTCGCCGCCAGCGCCTCGTCGCCGTTGCTCACAGCGCCGAACAGGTGCTGATAACCGCAGCGGTGGGCGACGACTTGCCCGACAACCTCGCGGACGCCGTTTCCGCCCGCTACCTTGTGAGCATGCACGAGGCGAACTCAACAATCGAGGCCAACGATGGCTGACCTCGTTTCCTCCACCTTCGACACCCTTCGCGCTACGGCGCGCCAGCGCGGAGGGCGGGTTCCGGACCTGCGGCGCCAGGGTCACTCGGAGATGCCGCGCCGGGCGCGCGTGGTGTCGCTCAGTGACGGCGTCGAGGCGGCGTCGATACGCGTGCCGGGTCTCAAACTGGACGACGTTGAACATAAAACCTGGTCAAAACGGGAACTACCAACGGGGCCGGACGGGCGCGCCTTACCGCGAAGCATGCAGGTCAAGGGCTTCGGCGCGCTGGTGCGCACGGAGATCAACAAGCGTGCGTGGACGGAGAAGATGGCGTTCGGATGGGTCATGGGAAACTGGGCGGGCCTGGTCGGTGAAAAGATCGCCCAGCACACCGAGGTGCAGATGATCAAAGACGGCGAGGTGTTCATCGCATGCGACCAAACGGCCTGGGCCACAGAGCTGAAGTACATGCAGGCCACCGTGCTGTCGGAGATCGCGCAGAAGATCGGTCCCGGGGTGATCACGAAACTGCACGTCTACCCCCCGAAGACGAAAAATTGGCGCAAGGGTCCACTCCACGTCAAGGGCCGCGGGCCGCGCGACACATACGGGTAAGAACGAAACACACCCCGAAATTCGCGCGAGAAACGCCCTCTCGCAGGATTGGCTGGTGCGGGTAATTCCCCCTACAGGGTGTAGGATTGGACGGGTTAAAACCCCCTTAGCGCGACAGGAGACTCCCACATCGTGGCTACCAAAGAACCGCACTATGATGCGTCATCGATCACCATTCTCGAGGGCCTCGAAGCTGTTCGCAAGCGCCCCGGAATGTACATCGGTTCCACCGGCGCACGCGGCCTCCACCACCTTGTTTGGGAAGTGGTGGACAACTCCGTCGACGAAGCCATGGCTGGTTACGCCGACCGCGTCGACGTCACGCTGCTTGCCGACGGCGGCATCGAGGTCATTGACAACGGCCGCGGCATCCCGGTGGAGATGCACCCCTCCGGTGCGCCCACCGTCCAGGTCGTCATGACCCAGCTCCACGCCGGCGGCAAGTTCGACTCCGAGTCCTACGCTGTCTCCGGCGGCCTGCACGGCGTCGGTATCTCTGTCGTCAACGCTCTGTCCACCCGCGTAGAGGCGGACATCAAGCGCGACGGCAAGCACTGGTACCAAAATTTCACCAACGCTGTTCCCCACGAGCTCGAGCAGGGCGGCAATGCCCGCGGCACCGGCACCACGATCCGTTTCTGGCCCGACGCCGAGATTTTCGAGACGATCGAGTTCGACTACAACACCATTTCGCGGCGTTTGCAGGAAATGGCGTTTTTGAACAAGGGCCTGACAATCACGCTCAAGGACGAGCGCGTCACCGACGAAGAGCTCGAGCTTGAGGCGATCGTCGAGGAAGGCGACACCGCAGCGCTTGTCGACGGCGACTCCTTCGACGACACCGTGGTGGAGGAATCCACCGGCGACGATGCCGGCGCCGAGGTCGCTCCCGCCGTGCAGAAGAAGCGCGAAAAGAAGGTCACGTACCACTACCCGAACGGGCTGATCGACTACGTCGACCACCTCAACAAGTCGAAGACCCCGATCCACCCTTCCGTGATCGGGTTCGAGGCCAAGGGCACCGACCACGAGGCCGAAGTGGCGATGCAGTGGAACAACGGGTTCAAGGAATCCGTCCACACCTTCGCCAACACGATCAACACCCACGAGGGCGGCACCCACGAGGAGGGCTTCCGCGCCGCGCTGACCTCGATCATGAACCGCTACGCCCGCGACCACAAGCTTTTGCGCGAGAAGGAACCCAACCTCACCGGTGAGGACTGCCGCGAGGGGCTGTCCGCCATCGTGTCGGTGCGCGTCGGCGATCCGCAGTTCGAGGGCCAGACCAAGACCAAGCTCGGCAACACCGAGATCAAGGGCTTCGTGCAGCGCGCCGTCAACGAGCACCTCTCCGACTGGTTCGACGCCAACCCGGCCGAGGCGAAGGTGATCATCAACAAGGCCGTCTCCTCCTCGCAGGCGCGCCAGGCCGCCCGCAAAGCCCGCGACCTCGTGCGCCGCAAGTCGGCGGGCGACATGGGCGGGCTGCCCGGCAAGCTCGCCGACTGCCGCTCCAAGGACCCGAAGGCCTCTGAGCTGTTCATCGTGGAGGGCGACTCCGCTGGCGGTTCCGCGAAGCAAGGCCGCGACTCGATGTACCAGGCGATCCTGCCGCTGCGCGGCAAGATCCTCAACGTGGAAAAGGCCCGCATGGACCGTGTGCTGAAGAACGCCGAAGTCCAGGCGATCATCACCGCACTGGGCACTGGCATCCACGACGAGTTCGACATCTCGCGGCTGCGCTACCACAAGATTGTGCTTATGGCGGATGCCGACGTCGACGGCCAGCACATCGCCACCCTGCTCCTGACCCTGCTGTTTCGCTTCATGCCGGAGCTCATCGAACAGGGCCACGTCTACCTAGCCAACCCGCCGCTGTACAAGCTCAAGTGGGCAAAGGGCGAGCCCGGATACGCGTTTTCCGACCGCGAGCGCGACGCGCAGCTCGCCGAAGGCCAGGAGGCCGGCCGCAAGATCAACACCGACGACGGCATCCAGCGCTACAAGGGCCTCGGCGAGATGAACCCGAGCGAGCTGTGGGAAACCACACTCGACCCGGAGCACCGCATTCTGCGGCGTGTCGACGTCGAGGACGCGCAGCACGCCGACGAGCTGTTTTCCATTCTCATGGGCGACGACGTCGCCGCGCGCCGGTCGTTTATCACCCGCAAGGCGAAAGACGTGCGCTTCCTCGACGTCTAAGCGTCGTCAAGCGGGTGCGACGGGTGTTGATCCCGCTGGCCGATCGGTGCAGATAGGGCAGCGTTGTCTACACTTTTGCCATGGCGAACAACGTAGATATCACCCTTCCCGACAACTCGACGAGCACCGTTGCGCTGTACCCGGCGCCGAACAGCGGAAAGCCTCTCGTGGTTATCTGGCCAGGGTTCGGAATGGGCGCCCGCTACTACCGCCCCATCGCGGAGTGGCTGGCGGAGAGGGGTTTTCCCGCTGCTGTCGGTGAGCTTCGCGGGCAGGGAACGAGCACGGCGGTTGCGAGCCGGAACCAATCGTGGAGCTACCACACCATGGCGACGGAGGATTACCCGCTGACAATCACGGCGGCAAAGGACAGCCTCGGCCTGCCCCACGACCACCCGGTGATTTTCTTGACCCACTCGATGGGTGGGCAGATTGGAACCCTGTTCTTCGCCAATAGTGTGGCACAGGAGCTCAACGTTTTAGGTCTGATGGGCGTGGGCACGGGCAGCCCGTACTTCAAAACTTTCAACCCGGCGACCAAGCGACGCCTCTTCGTCGGGGCGCGGCTCATGGCCGCGGTCTCGCGCGTGCTGGGCTACTGGCCGGACGGCCCGTTGGACATCGCCGGGTACGGGCGCCAGTCGGGCAAGCACGTGGGGGAGTGGGCGAGGCTGTCGCGCACCAACTTGGTGGACCACATCGACGGCAACGACTACACAAACGCGCTGCTGGATGTCACCGCACCCGTGCTCTACACGCGGTTCAACAACGACGAGGACTGCACCATTGCGTCTGCCGAGGCGTTGGCCGAGCACATCCCGACGGCTCACCCCAAGGTTGAGGAGCTCAGCGGCGACCTCGGGCACAACCGCTGGGCGCGGGAGCCGGAGATCGTGGGCCGGCGGTTCGTCCGGTTCTACGAGGAGAACTTCGCCTAAGCGCTACTTGGCGTGGCGCTCGATGATCTCGCCGAACTCGGGCAGAACCGGCGCGATTATCTTGCCGGCCTTGCCGCGCAGGCTGGAGTAAACCTTCTGCACCGCCGCGGGGCCCTGCTGAGCGAAGCGGTCGCCGAGGGAGAGAACGTCGCGGGTGACCTCCTCCTCGCGCGAGGCGAGGTAGTTGCCGAACCCGGCTGAGGTCTCCGGGTTGTATTCGTTCCAATAGGGGGTGAGCGATTCGATGATGGAAGGCAGGGCGCGGTCGACGCTCTTGGAGATCGCATCGGCGTTGGCCTTCTTGATTCCCGCAACAGCGGACTTAATCGCCATCCCGGTCAGGCCGGACTGGGATTCGATTGTGCGGTTGGCCAAGTCGGCGAGGTCGTTGACCACGGACGGTCGGGTGGTGTCGTCGAGGAGTTTTGTCAGGTCGCTCATTTCATCGAGCATAGACGGATTGCGCGAACCTGCGGTGGCAACGGGGTTTGGTGGGCGGGCTAGGCAGCCAGGCGGATCAGGGAGCTTACCCCGGCGACGGGCGCGCTCGAGGTGAGGATGTTGTAGATGGCGAGGGCCGCGGAGATGCCCTTGCCGCCGTAGACGACGGAGTCGGCGGCAATCTTCAGGGCCTGCTCGGTCTCCTCGCGGGACACCGGAGAGATGCCGGCGGCGAAGTCGGTGACGAAAGCGGGGATCTCCACGTCGGAAGAGGGCTCGGGGGCGACGATCTGGGCGTTGGCGTAAGCCGGGGAACCGGCGACGAGCAGGGCGGATGCGGACACAGTGGCAACGACGTTGCGAACTTTCATGGGGCTCTCCTTGACACGGGTGGTCTATGTCTAAGCCAATCATAAGGTAGACCACAGCTAACCGCCGTACGACGATGAATGCGCTGCACAACATAGCAAAGGGAGCGCGTGCGCCACTCAATGCTCCCGTCGGAAGCAGGCGGCGCACGCGCAGGTTGCAGCTCTTCCGCCACAGTGCCCAGCGGAAATCACACAAGCAACTGCTGCCACAACTGCATCAAAAATAACATGCGTAACGCAGGGGCGCCAGCGCTGGCCCCTAGTGCTGTTCCACCCAGTCCAAGTAGACCCGGCGAACCACCTCCGCGAAACCCGCATTTGCACCGGTCAAGGGCTGCAGTTTCGAGACGGTGGCGGCGAGCGCTGCGGCCGCAGCGGGGGCGGAATCGAAAACCGGCACCCCGTGCACGCGCGCGCCTGGCACGGCCGCGGCCGCGCACAGGCTCGGAAATGACCTCACGCGCACCCGCGCGACCTCGCAGTACTCGTCGGCAATCGCGAGGAGCTGTTCGGGGCTAAGGGGTCTCATCGCCGCGTGACTGCCGGATCCGCGCCTCGGTCGCGGCGTAGGCCGCCGAATGGGTGCGTGCGAGTGCGGTGACGTGGGCGTCGTCAAGCAAGCGCGCCGCAGCGGTGACCACCGACCGTCGCGCCGCTTCCTGCTTCGAGCAACCCCACGCCGAAGCGAGCAAGACAAGCGCCTTGTCCTCGTCTGCCGTGAGCCTGAGTGTCATTGCCATACCACTGTGATACCGCACGCCGGTGCCGAAAACCCGCACAACGCGGTAGAATTCGCCTGATAACCAAACAGAAAGGTGACCAATGAGTGACGACACTCTCACTGGTGACGGCTTCGACCGCATCCAACCCATTGACATCAATGACGAGATGCAGACGAGCTACATCGACTACGCCATGAGCGTCATCGTCGGGCGCGCCCTGCCCGACGTGCGCGACGGTATGAAGCCCGTGCACCGGCGCGTGATCTACACCATGTACGACAGCGGCTACCGGCCCGAGCGCTCGTATGTGAAGTCCGCAAAGCCCGTCGGTGAGACGATGGCTAACCTTCACCCGCATGGCGACTCCGCGATCTACGACACCCTCGTGCGCATGGCCCAGCCGTGGTCGATGCGCTACCCGCTGATCGACGGCCAGGGCAACTTCGGCTCCCCGGGCAACGACGGACCCGCCGCGATGCGCTACACCGAGTGCAAGATGACGCCGCTGGCCATGGAGATGGTTCGCGACATCCGCGAAAACACGGTCAACTTCTCGCCGAACTACGACGGCAAGACCAAAGAGCCGGACATCTTGCCCTCCCGCGTGCCTAACCTGCTGATGAACGGCTCCGGTGGCATCGCCGTCGGCATGGCCACCAACATCCCGCCGCATAACCTGCGCGAGCTGGCGGAGGCCATCTATTGGATACTGGACAACCACACCGCGGACGAGAAGACCACCCTCGATGCCGTCATGGAGCGCGTCAAGGGCCCCGATTTCCCCACCTCCGGCCTCATCGTCGGCGACACCGGGATCAAGGACGCCTACACCACCGGCCGCGGCTCGATCCGCATGCGTGGGGTCACCGAGATCGAGGAGATCGGCTCGCGCCAGGTCATCGTGATCACGGAGCTGCCGTACCAGGTCAACCCGGACAACTTCATCGCGAACATTGCTGACCACATCGCCAACGGCAAGCTGCCGGGCGCTTCGCGTATCGACGACGAGTCCTCCGACCGCGTGGGCATGCGCATCGTTGTCTCGCTGAAGCGCGACGCCGTGCCGCGCGTGGTGCTCAACAACCTGTACAAGCACTCGCAGCTGGAGACGAACTTCTCCGCGAACATGCTCTCCATCGTCGATGGCGTGCCGCGCACGCTGCGCCTCGACCAGATGCTGCGCTACTACGTCAAGCACCAGATCGAAGTCATCGTCAGGCGCACCCAGTACCGCCTCGACGAGGCCGAAAAGCGCGCCCACATCCTGCGCGGCCTGGTCAAGGCACTCGACATGCTCGACGAGGTCATCGCCCTGATCCGCCGCTCGCCGACTGTCGACGAGGCGCGCACGGGCCTGATTGAGCTTCTCGACGTCGACGAGATCCAGGCCAACGAAATCCTCTCCATGCAGCTGCGCCGCCTCGCCGCGCTCGAGCGCCAGAAAATTGTCGACGACCTCGCCGAGATCGAACGCCAGATTGCCGACCTGAAGGACATCCTGGCCAGCCCCGAACGCCAGCGCGCAATCGTGGGCGACGAACTCGCCGAGATTGTCGAACGCTACGGCGACGACCGCCGCACCCGCCTTATCGCCGCCACCGGCGACGTCTCCGAGGAAGACCTGATCGCCCGCGAGAACGTCGTGGTCACGATCACCTCCACCGGCTACGCCAAGCGCACCAAGGTCGACGCGTACAAGGCGCAGAAGCGCGGAGGCAAGGGCGTGCGCGGCGCCGAGCTGAAGCAGGACGATGTGGTGAAGAACTTCTTCATCTGCTCCACCCACGACTGGATCCTCTTCTTCACCAACTTCGGCCGCGTCTACCGCCTCAAGGCCTATGAACTGCCGGAGGCGGGGCGCACCGCGCGCGGCCAACACGTGGCTAACCTGCTGGAGTTCCAGCCGGAGGAGCGCATCGCCCAGGTGATCCAGATTCACTCCTACGAAGACGCTCCCTACCTGGTGCTGGCCACCCGCGAAGGTCGCGTGAAGAAGTCGCGCCTGACCGACTACGAGTCCGCACGCTCCGCAGGACTGATTGCGATCAACCTCAACGAGGGCGACCAGCTCATCGGCGCTGCGCTGGCGTCGGACGAGGACGACGTCCTGCTCGTCTCGGAGCAGGGCCAGGCGATCCGCTTCACCGCCGACGACGAGCAGCTGCGCCCGATGGGCCGCGCCACCGCCGGTGTCAAGGGCATGCGCTTCCGCGGCGACGACCAGCTGCTCGCCATGACGGTCGTGCACGACAACGACTTCCTGCTCGTGGCCACCTCCGGCGGCTACGGAAAGCGCACCGCGATCGGTGAGTACGCCACCCAGGGTCGCGGCGGCTTGGGCGTGATGACGTTCAAGTACACCCCGAAGCGCGGCAAGCTGATCGGCGCGCTGGCCGTGGAGGAGGAAGACCAGATCTTCGCCATCACCTCCGCCGGCGGTGTGATCCGCACCGAGGTCGCCCAGATCCGCCCGAGCTCGCGCGCCACGATGGGCGTGCGCCTCGTGGACCTGGGTGAAGACGTTGAGCTCCTCGCCATCGACAAGAACGTCGAAGACGAGGGCGAAGAGGAAGCGACCGCCGTGGCAAAGGGTGAAAAGACCCTCGCCGAGGCCCAGGAAGTGACCTCCAGCGGCGCCCCGGTCAACGTCAACAGTGTGGAGACGGACCCCGTCGGCCCGACTCACGATTACGAAGATGAGGAGTAATCCATGGCCGCGCGAAAATTGACCGTGTCCCACATCAACCCCGCCTCGGCGTTCAAGGTCGCGTCTCTCATGGCGCTGGCGGGGTTTGTCGCCTGGATGATCGGCGTGGCGCTGGTCTACTTCTTCCTCGCTCAAACGGGCGTTGTCGAATCGGTGAACTCGCTGATCGCGGGCGTCGGCGGTGAGCCCGTCGTGGATGCGGCGCTCGCGCTCTCCACCGCCGCCCTGTTCGGGCTAGTCGGCGTCGTGGTCGCCGCGGTGCTCGCGCCGCTGGCGGCGGTGATCTACAACGCGATCGCCAACCTCACCGGCGGGATCACGGTCACACTGACTAACCGCTAGCTCGCTTATCGACGCTCAACCCAGCGTGGCGCCAAAAGTTACGGGGAAACGGTGGCAAGAGCGTCGATAAGCAGGCGATTTGTTGTTCGCGATACCGGTTGGGTAATGTTCTAACTCGTTCCCAGGGCCTATAGCTCAGTCGGTTAGAGCGCATCGCTGATAACGATGAGGTCGCAAGTTCGATTCTTGCTAGGCCCACAGGAACAAAAAAGGGGCATTAGCTCAGTTGGTAGAGCACCTGCTTTGCAAGCAGGATGTCAGGAGTTCGATTCTCCTATGCTCCACAGGGAACAAAACCGCTGGTCAGCAAAGACCAGCGGTTTTTCCGTATTTACCCTGGTTGGAACGGTGATACCCTCTTGCCCCAAGCGGTCACATTC
>NZ_GG667191.1:51846-53608 GCF_000159635.1 Corynebacterium lipophiloflavum DSM 44291
TCACATTCGGACACGAATTGACCCCACTAAGGGAACGTAAGGGGAATGCAATGGCCCGCAGAACAAGGCGAGACTTCGGCAAACTAACCAAGAAGGGCAAAAGGTACTACTGCGAGTACACAGGCCCCGACGGCAAGCGCCACACGCCAGGGCACTCGTTCGCTTCCAGAACAGATGCCGCAGGCTGGCTGTCCGCCGAGAAGCGACTAATCGACTTAGAAGCATGGAAACCACCCGCAGCCCGCCGCGACGAAAAGAAGCGCGCATCTGTCACCGTGGGGGAGTGGCTGGACCAGTACCACGACATGCTGGAACAACGCGCACAACCGCTGAAACCATCGACCGCGCAGAACTACCGAAGGGTTACGCGGGTACGGATCACCGACCCAATCGCGCCCGGCGACGGGGACCAGGACGTAACCCGGCTGAAAGACATTCCCCTAGCCGAGCTGGAAACCTCCGACGTGTACCGCTGGTGGGACGCTCTACAACGCAATTACCCCGATGCCAGAACGATTAACCGCCAGGCGTACGTACGTCTCAAAGCCGCGTGCGCCGAAGCCGTACGCCGCAAGATGATCCCGATAAGCCCCGTAGACATTCCCGAAGCAGGAAAGCCCGTGGCCACCGCAGAGAAATACCTGCCTAGCGATGCCGAGATTGCCGCGATTATCGAAGCAATGCCCGCGCGATACAAGGCACTAACCTCCCTCGTGCTCCGCCACGGGCTACGCCTTGGAGAAGCCCTAGCGATAGAAGCCCGCCACGTCGTCGTCGAACCAACACCCGTGCCATACATGCCGAAAGTCACCGTGCAGGTTGAACAGAACGCGCAGCGCATCGCCGCCGCCGACGGTAAACCGACGTACATGCTGGTACAGCCGCCCAAGACGAAGGCGGGTTATCGAACGGTGCCGATCATGGCAACCGACGTGCCGCTATTCCTCAACCACAACGCAAAGCACCTGCCAGCCAAGGCCACACCCGTCCCCGTGCTCGCGCCGCCCAACGCGGACAAGGCAAGCCGCAACAAGGTAAGCGACAAGCCGCTAGCGCTCTACACCCCGAACGGCAAAGGCCAGCCGCTCATGGATACCACCTTCCGAAGCCTGCTCAACAAGGCAGAAACAGAAGCGGGCGTGACAACAGCGATAGACCCGCACTGTGGGCGAAACTGGCTCATTACCCGCTTGGCGGAACAGGGTGCGCACCTGAAGGAGATAGGCGCGCTACTCGGCCAGGAGGACGTGCAAACGATCCTGAACGTCTACATGAAGGCAAGACCCGAACGCACAACAGACCTCATGGCCCAAGTGAACCGCAGTCTCAACCGCTAGCGCCACCGGGGAAGGCCCCGCAATGCAGGCCAGCCTTGCGCGCGCGTAGGAGGGGGCGGAACGTTGCAGTTCCATTGCCGCTAGGCGGTAGGCGCGTTCTTGTGCGCGATTATTCCCCTTCGTTCATATCTGCGATAGGGTTACACCCGTAAGTATTTCGTCACTGTGACGTTGGAGGTTGTTTGACGTGGCAGATTTACCCGCACTGGGGGAATTGATTCCGGTGAAGGAGTTCGCGGCGGCGACCGATTCGCACCCACGTACGATTCAAAGGCTCTGCCGTGAAGGTGAACTTCCGGCGCTCCGCGTTGGGGCTAAATGGTTCATTCTCGGAAACGAGCTACTTTCCGATGCCCGCGAGCGCGTGCTCGGCACTGGCGGCAACCTCGACGGGTTAGCGCCCTACACCGTGACAAACGATGAAC
>NZ_GG667191.1:54884-57139 GCF_000159635.1 Corynebacterium lipophiloflavum DSM 44291
TCTAGAGCTACTACGGGCCTGGTCTCTCAACTTTGCAACAGCACCGATCTTGGAAGGTATACAGTGCTCCAATCCTCATTCCAACCTAACTCAATTGATCAAAGTATGGCCATCCTCCAGCAGTACCAAGAGGCTAGGGATGCGAACCAGGTGACGGCTATTTTCGACGAGAATATGGAGCGTCTTGTCTGCGATATTGTCGAGCTCGTCGATCCTTTCGATGCTTTTGACGTGATCGAGCTAATGCGACTGCGCGAACTCAATCCGATTCCGGATCCTCGTTCATCAAATCCTGACGGATCTGCTTCCAATATCGAAATTGTCACTGCGGTCCTACTATCGCGCCCTGGGCGCGACGGTGCACCAACTCCTGGCAATGACAGACCTTGGGAAATCATAGAAGAGCTGCATCGTCTTGCCTCTGAAATCAGCAAGCATTCTGTGTTTAGTGCGCTGATACTCGCCGAGAAGAGTGATAACCGAGCTTCCAGAGAACTCGTTCTATACCAAAAATCACGCGCTATAATATCAAATTTTCAGTTTGATGAAGTCCGAGATAATCACGACAACGCGCTTCTCAACCATGAGGTGGCCAAACCGCTGGTCCTAGAGACTCTAGGATATTCGGTAGACCACATTAAGTCGGTCCGCGATGCCATCCATGATGTCCAATCCAAACGCCTGACAGAAGCACGCGATACAAGTGGGTACGCGATACACGACCTGATGCAGAAATACGGAAACGTCACTAGTGGCACTTCCGAGGAGAATCAAGTAGTCAGTGATGCGTTAATTTCAATGATGTTTCGGCCTGGAAATCGAGCCGCAATGTCGGTTTCCGACATAGCCGAGCAGGGAAGACTTTCGGAAGATTTAGTTGAGAAGGTGATAACCGATTACTCACTTGAATTCGACCCCACACAAGACGCGCTGGATAGGGTAAAAAGCCTACTTAAAGGTGACTGGCTTTTCTCCTACAAGCCGTTAGTTCGCAATAAAACTGGTGAGTTTGTTATCGTCGCCAACGGAATCGGGGATGACACAATCAGACGGGTCTTCGAGGAGAAGCAAAAAGACAACCAAAAGCAGTTCCAGAAGTACGACCAAAAAGTTCGAGCCAAAGTAACCGAAAAATTGGCAACTTCATACCTCAGCAACCTTATCAAAGCCGATGCCGAGTGGTTGAATGTTACCTATGCCTTTCAGGCTAAATCCGGGAATGACGAAAATCTTGATTCTTCGTTTAATTTCAACCTGTCAAAATGTGAAACAGCCGAATCCGATGGACTGTTTATAAAAGATGACGTAGCTGTAGTCGTCGAAGTCAAGGGAAAATCGATATCAGATAGAGCGAGAACGGGACAGCTTTCGAGATTTATCCGGGACGTTGAAGATACGATCGGCAACGCCCAAATTCAAGCCGAACGTTTAAGCAGTCTCATTAGAAACAACTCCGGAATATGGCTCGCAAGCGGACAGTGGATTGACTTTCGTCATGTGAGACATATTCTCAACGTCGTTGTGCTGCTCGATGATGTGGGGCCGATCGGGACGCAGTCCCAGGACCCAATCGACACTGCCGGGGATTCCGTCTGGGTGGTCTCCTTGCATGATCTTGCAGTCATGAGTTCTTTGTTAAGATCCCCGACGGTCTTTTTGGCCTATCTTCGGTGCCGAATTACATCTAACTATGGGTATGACATCGTGGCAGTCGACGAACTGGATATCCTTACGCAATTTCTTTCAGGAACTCTTTTCTCACACGCAGTAGATGCCGAAGTGTTTCGCCGAGTACCGATTTTTGAACCAACGAACGGGCCTATCGATGTCTGGATGAAGAGAGGTGAAATTCCCCCTGAATTCGGATCTGTGCCGAGGCCAAAGTTGGAGGTAGGGCCAAGAACTTCCGATTTGGTCCGACAAGTAATTTTTCGTAGTCAACGCGGGTACATGTCAGCCAGCATTGACTTGGTACTCTCTGCGCTTTCGGGGGGTTCGCCATTGGAGGACGGGTTGGAATATCTCTATCGAAAGAGTGTGGGCGAGCATTTGGTCGCCGATTTGCGAATACCAGCAGTTAATGGATCTCCTGAGATAGTGCTCACGAAGGTGGGACAGGAAGTCAAAATTTTTGACGCAAGAATGAAAGCGAAGAAGGTCGACCATGAAACGCAGAGCTCCCGCCTTTTCGTCTTCCTCAATACGAGCAACATGCTTCTAAGCTTCCTGCGCACTTAAGCGGATCCGGATTTAGA
>NZ_GG667191.1:57734-80270 GCF_000159635.1 Corynebacterium lipophiloflavum DSM 44291
CTCATTGCGGAAAGGGCAAGGCACGATGTTTGCCTACGGGCAACCGAACCCGGATGCGGTGATCGTCAGCCGGGTGTTCGAGGCTGCCTGAGAACGCCGACCCGCAGCGAGCATCAGAGGATAAAGACTGGGTCGCCACAGCTCTCCACCTGAAGTTTGCAACAGCACCCTCTCGCTTCAGCATCGCATCGTCGATCACTAGCCCGATTCCGATCATCTCGGCGAGTGCGGCATCCTTGTGAGCCCGTAGGATTTCATCAACCTTCTCATCAATGACCTTTAAATGCTCTGTGATCTCATCAATGGACTGTTGCATGGCCATCTGGGACATGATTGATGCGGCTCCAGCTAGCGCTAACGGACTAGTCAGGAACATGCCGGCGGAGCCCGGTTTCGAAAATTCTAAGATCTTCGTGATCTTGCCGCCTTTGGTGGTGGCGATGGCCCTGCTGAGACCGTCTGATGAACCCTTCATGGCCCTGCCTAGTTTGAGCGCTTTCGCTGACTCTTCGGTCAGTTTGACCCAGCGCCCTGAATTTGCCGCAAGCTCCGAACCTACCTGGGTTGCACCGGCAGCCGTCCTGAACGCGTTTCCGAGGAGCCGGCCCATGTCGAGCTCCTTCGAGGCGATCCCGTTCGAAGTGAGGAAGTTCTCAACCTCGCGCGGGTCACCAAAAACTGCGACGTCGTCTCCGTCGGTGATGAGTTGGAATTCAGTACTCACGTTGTCCCTTTCAGTCGCTGCTGAGCCACATGAAGGACTCACCGCGGAATCTTAACCAGTGTTCGGGAACAAGGCGGGCCTTTGCGTCAATAACCGCTAGAGGGAGAACCTCCAGCAGATGCACGGACGCGATTTTAAGTTCCACGGGGACAGGAGTACGGTTTTTCGTGCGAGGGGCATTAGCTCAGTTGGTAGAGCGTCGCGTTCGCAATGCGAAGGTCAGGGGTTCGATTCCCCTATGCTCCACTTAAGAAAAACCTGCCCCGGCGAAAGCTGGGGCAGTTCCTTTTCACTAAGTGGCTGGAGCGTGTAACTAGTTCCTCGGCATCGCGGTCAGCGCGGCGCCGATGCCGGCCAGCCAGGAGTCCTTCGCCAGCGACAGGCCGTCCTGGCTCGGGCGGATGCCGTCGTCCTCGGTCATGTTGTCGTCGCCGAAGTACATCGACAGCAGACCCGCGGCGAAAGCGGTCAGGCCCACGCCGGCGAGGCGGTTGGGCACGATCGGGAGCAGCAGCGCAACGCCGAGGCCGGTCTCAGCGGAGGCGAGAAGCTTAGCGAAGTTCTCGGCGTCCATCTCCTTGACAAACGGCAGGCCGGTCGAGGCAGCGTTTCGCAGCCACTCGGCGGTGCCCTTGTCCGCCTGGAACTTGCCCAGGCTGGAGTTGAGGACGAACAGGCCCGTCGGGATGCGCAGGGCCGCCGAGGCGAAGCCTAAGTTGGTCTCGTCCTGCTTGGTAAAAACGCCGGTCGGAATCATTTTGAGGGGGTTAAACATTGACTCTCCTTGAGAATATTCGTGTGGTCGTCGCGCGTACGCTAACGTGCGCGACAACATCCATGGTATTGAGATTTGCTAACTGGCCGGCTGGATCTCACTTTCGACGACCCACTTGTGGTTGGTCATTTCCATCCCGTCAGCATGGACATCGACCACGTAGACCGTCTCTGTCGTGGAGGAGTCGATGGTGGCTTGCGCGCCCTGCATGCCGGGCATGTGGTCGGCCTCGAGCACCACGGCCGTGCCGTCGGCGAGGCGCTCACTGCCGGCATCCTTGATCTCTTCCTGCACCACCCACATGTGGTTGGGCACGGGTTCGCCGCCGTCGACGGGCGTGTACGTCACTTCGTAGGCCGTGGTGTCGTAGGCGCCGACGATGGTCGCCGGCGCGCCCTGCATGCCGGGCATGTGGTCGGCGCTTAGCGTCACCTCCGATCCCGCTGCGTACGTGGGGTTAGCGGCCTCGACCATCCCGGCCGGAACGGGCCCGCCGTCGGCTGGATGCTGGTGCTGGGCGTGCTGGGCGTGATCCGCGTGTTGGTCGCTCGCGGGCTCGCTGTCGGCGCCGCACGCCGACAGTGGCACGAGCAGGGAAGCGGCAAGGGCGGTGAAGAAGTATTTGCGCATGGACCCCAGTTTACGGGCTCGGCACACTGCTAGAGCTCCAACTCCGGGTGGATATCCTTCCGCACGATCACGCGGTGCTTCCACAGCCCGAGGGAGGAGATCATCCAGGCGGCCAGTGCGAAGAGCGTGAGAACAACTACCGCGACGACCACGCGCTGATCGCCCTCGCTGCTCCCGAAAAGGCTGTAGCGCAGCATATCGACGCTAAAACGGATCGGGTCGACGACGTGCACCCACTGAATAAAGCGTGGCTGAACCTCCGGCGGGTAAAGCCCGTTGGAGGCCACAAGCTGCAGCGACATCAGCGCCATGGTGACGAGGCGGCCGGCCGCCACGCCGAGGACGACGTTGATTGCCACGATGATGGAGATAAACACCCAGGACACAAACTACAAGGACAGGAACATGGCACTGGGGTGATCGGGGGAGACGCCGATGACCAGGACCTGTATCAGCCACAGCAGCGTGGCTTGAGCAAAGCCGATGATGAAGGCGGGTAGCAGCGTTGTCAACAGCGCCCTGAAGGGGGTGACCCCGGAGTCGACGGCGCGCCGGGACATCGGCTTCATCACCATGAACATCACCAGGCCGCCGAACCAGAGGGCGAGAGAGAGGAAAAAGGGGGAGAGGCCTTTGCCGAAGTAGGTCACGGCGTCACCGGTCGAGTTGGTGGTGACGGGTTGACCGGCGGCTTGGGAGGCGGCGTCGAGACGCGCGTCGTACCACCGCGGTGCCTGGTTGGCGCCGTCGCGAAGCTTCATCGCCAGCTCGCCCGAGCCGCCGTCGAGCTGGACGAGGCCGTCGCTGAGCGCTCGCGCGCCCACGACCAGCTGGTCTGTGCCGGCGGCGAGTTGGGAGGAGCCGTCGGCGGCGGCGCGGGCACCCACGACCAGCTGCGAGGAGCCGTCCTTGAGCGTGGCGACGCCCGCGACGAGCGTCCCGGAGCCGTCCTTGAGCAGCGACAACCCGCTTGCCAGGGCCTGCGCTCCGGCGGTCGCTTCGTCCACGCCCGCGCGGTATTCGGCGTTCGGGTCGTTGAGCTGGCGGGACACCTCGTGCGCGCCGGCTTGCAAGGCCTTAAGCTTGGACAGCGTCGAGAGGTCCATGGCGGTGGCGAAATCGCCAGAGCGCAGTTGGGCGGCGATCTCTTGCGCCTGCGCGGTGAGCCCCTCGGTGCCGGGCGCCGGCGAAGCGTCGAGGTCGGCAGCGACGCGGTCGACCGCGCCGAGGATGTCGCCGTACACCTGCTGGGCCTGGGAAAGTTGCGGGGCAACCGAGGCAATGGTGTCCACGCCGCCGGCGATCTGCTCGGCGCCGTTGCCGAGCTGGCTGGTGCCGTCGGAGAGCTTTACCATGCCGTCCGCAAGGCGGTCCGCGCCAGCGGAGGCCTCTCCGATGCCCTCGTCGAGCCGGGTGGCGCCGTTTTGGAGTTAGCTGATACCGTCGTCGAGCTGGGTGGCGCCGTCGCTGAGCTTGCCGAGGCCGTCGTTGAGGGTACGCGCGCCGTTGTCAAGCTGCACCGCGCCGCTGTCGAGCTGCTGGCCGCCGCCCGCGGCTTCGGCGACGCCCTCGTTGAGCCGTGTGGCGCCGTCCGCGGCCTCGGTGAGGCCCTCGCCGACGGTGTTGAAGCCGATGAAGAGCTGGTTGGCCACCTGCTCACCCACCGTGCCGGACACGGTGTACGTGATGATTGTCGCGGCCTGGTTGCCCAGCATCGTCGGGATGAAACCATTGGTCTCGTTCAGCGTGATGTTGAGCTTCGCCTGGTGCGGATCAGGTGTGTTGACCGAGGTCACCGACTCCGTGAAGTCCGTCGGGATCTCCACCCCCATGTAGTACGAGCCGTCGGCAATGCCCTGGCGGGCCTCGTGCGCATCGACGAGGTGGAACTCCAACGGTTGGCGCTCGAGCAGGCCGTCGACCACGCGCTGGCCCGCATCGCCCTCGTCGGAGTTGACCAAGGCGACGGGCATGCGGTTGAGGTTGCCGATCGGGTCGTAGTAGGACCAGACGAACAGCCCGCCGAAGATGAGCGGAATCAGCAACACGACCGCGATGGCGGCCGGCGGTAAAAAGCCGTGGGCGAAGCGGCGGAAACCGCTGCCGATGTGCAATCCGGAGATCATGACATCGCCTCTTTGCGCCGGTCGGAGTCTCGCACATCGACGACGTGCTCGGCGTGGTTGCCGATATCCGGGTTGACGGACACGACCACCACGGGCAACACCTGCGCGACGTTGCGCAGGCTGTCGAGCAGGGCGTCGCGAAGTTCGATGGTGCGCAGCTGGTCCGGGTCGTCGACCACGAGTAGCGACGCGTCGGGCCGCGATGTCAGCGCGAGGAGCACGCGCAGCTTCAGCCGCGTCAGCGTGTCTAGCCCGGCGACGGCGGCGGATGGGTCGAGCGCGCCGAGTCCGAGCGGCTCCAGCCACGGTTGAACCAGTGGGTGGGTCAGAATGTCCCTGCTCACGCGCTTGTACCACGGCTGTGCCCAGGCGATTTGCTCGCGGATGACTTCGCGCACGCTCACCGAGCGCTCCAAGGAGTCGATTAATGTTACGCCCGCCAGCGCGACCGCGCGGAAGCGTTGGCGGGTGGTGCGGGCCCCGGAGATGTCGATCTGGCCGGAGGCGGGCTTGAAGCGCCCGGCCAGCGCCATGCTCAGGGTGGAGGCGCCGGATTCGCGCGCGCAGACGAGCAGGGTCAACCCAGCGGCGCACTCGAAGGTGAGCTGTGGATCCTCGGGCCGCACAACAAGATCGTTGACACGCAGGATTGGGGAGGTCATTCGGGTCCTTCAACGTAGGAAGGACTATCAGTTAGCAGAAAATGCTGCCTTTACACTCGCCGAATGTCAAGTGTTAGCATGAGCAACCATGCGAGCAGACGTGCAGCGCAAGCGCCAATTAATTGTGGATGCCGCGACCCGCGCATTTCGCACGGTGCCCGACGCGTCCATCACGCTTGAGGGGATAGCCAAGGACGCGGGCGTGGGAATCGCCACCCTTTATCGGCATTTCCCAACGTGGCGCGACCTCCACGTCGCCTGCGCCGTCGACCTCTTGGATTCGCTCGAGGCGGGCTTTACCCAGAGCCTGCCCACGTTCGATCAGGACCCCGAGCGCCACTGGAAGGAGCTCATCTGGCGCATGGTGGAGCAGGGCACGGGCATGCTCGTCGCAGCGCTCGCCGAGCAGCGCTCCGGCGAAATCTCCCCGCTGCTGTTGTCCAAGTTAGAGCGGGCAATCGAGAAGTTCGAGCTTCTGCTGCGCAAGGCGTCGGATCACGGCCTCGTTGACCCCGACCTCACGGCTCGCGAGATCGCCGCCGAGCTGATTGTGGTGACGCGCCCGCAAAACCGCACCATCAACGAGTTGTTCCCGGACGTGCGCAACCGGCTGGTCGAACACCTCCTTGAGGCGTGGAAACGCCCGAGAACCGCTCGCCTTTAGCGGGTGGCGTCGCGCTCGTCGTCGTCAAGCGTGTCCAGCGTGGTCAGCTGCTCATCGATCGAGCTCAAAAGCTGTTCGTCGCGCTCTGCGGGCTCCTCGCCGAGCGGGCCGGCAGAACCCGCGGTTTTCTCGCGGTCGTCCTCCGTGCGCGAGGAGTAGACCAAGGTGGTCTCGCCGCTGGGCGAGGTTTCCTCGCGCGGTTCGACGCGGGTGTAGGTGACGTTCTTCGTCTCGCCGCCGGTGAACTTGTCCTTGAGGAAGAATTCCCACGCGGCCCAGCCGGCGGCAGTTGCCGCACCGACACCGAGCACCGTCGCGATGACGGAGCCCGCTGAACCCTTCGACTTCTTTTTCGCGTCCTTGGCCTCCTGCTTCAGCGCGAGGCGACGCTCGGCGCGCTCCGGGGCCGCGGCCGCGAACTGCGCACGGTGGCGGTCCAGGCGGTCGTGCGAATCGCGGGTAAGCGCGCCGGCCTCGCGGCGGGCAACGTTGTAAAGCCCATCGAGCTTGTCGTCGATCTTGTCCTTCTTCACGGCGTCGACGACGGAGTCGTAGATGTCGCGCTTCTTTTCGTCGTCAAGCTTGCGGTAGTAGTTCATTGCGGAACGCGCGCCCTTGAATGCGAGGCGGATGGTGAACGGGTTCATGACGGATCCTTTCGTGTGGGTTGTTATCGCCTACCAGCGTAGCGATTTCAACGCTGGCTGATTTATATTCATCCCCGCACAGGCGGATGACCTGCTGAGAGTGGGCTGCCCGAGTGAACAGAGTTGTCTATAGCGGGGCGCGTTTATAGATTCTTGAGTCAACGACCAACCGTAAGCGCCGAGCCCGGCCAGGCAACCCGTGTCAACCCGAAAGGTATGTTCTGGTGTACCAGAGACTTACTTCGACGCGGCTTTCTGCCTCCGCCCCGCTAGATCGCCTCGACGAAGACGTAACCCGAAACGCAGCACCGCTGCGGCGCTCCACGCGCACCGCATTGAGCTTCGAGCTCATCCCGCCGCGCCACGACGCCGACACCGCACTGCTGGACAACCTCATCGCGGGTCTTGCCGAATACAACCCGGACTACGTCTCCGTGACGTCGTCACGCCGCTCCGACTGGCTCGAAGGGACGGCGGCGCTGATCAAGCGCATCGCGGAAACCACCGACCTGAAGCCGATCGCGCACCTCGCGTGCACGGCCGGCACGCGCGACGAGCTCACCGAATGGATCCGCACGCTTATCGACGCCGGCGTGCGCGGCTTCCTCGCCCTGCGCGGCGATCTCCCCGACGGCGAAACTCAGCTTCCCGACGGCTACCTGCCCCACGCCACCGACCTGCTCAACCTCATCCAGGAAGTCCAGGACGAACAAGCGTTTCGCCTCGCGGCGGGCAAGCTGGCGTTGTCCGTGGCGTGTTACCCGTCCGGGCACGCGGAATCCAAAAACGCGGACATGGATCTCGACGTACTGCTGGCCAAGCAGCGCCTCGGCGCCGACTTCGCCATCACCCAGCTGTTTTTCGAGGCTCAGGACTACCTCGACTTCGTCGAGCGGTCCCGCCTGGCGGGCGTGCGGATCCCCTTGATCCCCGGCATCATGCCCATGACCAGCCTCCGCAGGGTTGAGCGCATGGGTGTGCTGTCCGGGATCACGGTGCCGCAACGCGTCACCGACAGACTGTCAGAGGCCTCCACCCCCGACGAGGAGTACGAGATCGGTATGGCCATGTCGGCCGAGCTCACGCGCGAAATCCTCGACGCGGGCACGGGCGGGCTACACATCTACACGCATAACAACCTCGCGGTAACCCGCGACCTACTTTCCAGAATCAACCTTTAAAAAGGACACCACCATGAATTTCCCCAAGGCAACGATCGAAGGCTACCCGCGCATCGGTGCGAACCGCGAGCTCAAGCGCGCGCTCGAGTCCTACTGGGCGGACCGCATCGACGCTGACACCTTCCGCTCCACCACCCACTCGCTGCGCGTGGACACCTACAACCACCTGCGCGACCTGGGCCTGACCGAGGACTACGCCATCCCGGCCGATGTCGCGTACTACGACCAGGTGCTGGAGACTGCCTTGACCGTCGGTCTCATCCCCGGCGGCACCGACCTCGATGAGGAATTCGCCCTTGCCCGCGGCAACGACACGCGCGTGCCGCTGGAAATGACCAAGTGGTTCGATACCAACTACCACTACCTCGTGCCCGAGGTCGCCGCCGGCCAGGAGATCACCCCCGCCCCGGAGCGCATCCTGCGGCTGGTCGAGGAGGCCCGTGAGGCCGGCCACGTTGTGCGCCCCGCGCTCGTCGGCCCGGTCACCCTGCTCGCGCTGTCCAAGCCAGTCGAGTTCTCGCTTCTCGACGCCCTGACCGACGCCTACGCCGAAATTCTCGCGGCCCTGAAGGGCGCGGGCGTGGAGTGGGTCCAGCTCGCCGAGCCGGCCCTGGTCGCCGACCTGTCCACCACCGACGAGGAGCTCGCTGGCTACCTCGAGCAGGCCTGGTCGAAGCTTCTGGCCATCGACACTGCCGAGCGCCCGAACCTGTACTTGACCACGCCCTACGGCGCGACGCGCAAGGCGTTGTCCGTGCTCGGTGCGCTCGAGCCTGAGGCCCTGCACGTGGACCTGTCCCCGTGGACCCTGGATTCGGATGCGGACTACCCGAAGCGTGTTGCCGACACGATCGGCCCGAAGGTGCAGCTGGTTGCCGGCATCATTGACGGCCGAAACGTGTGGGCCGCGAACCTGCGCGAGCGCACCGAGGTACTTGAGGTCCTGCGCGCGGGCGGGCGCGAGGTGGCAGTTTCGACATCAACATCGCTGCAGCACGTGCCGCACACCCTGAACGCGGAGAAGAACCTGCCGATCGACGTGGCCAACTGGCTGTCCTTCGCCGATGAGAAGATCGCCGAGATTCAGGCGCTCGTCGCGGGCGAGGAGGCTGCCCAGGAGGCGTTCGCACGCTCCGACCGCGCGGTGCGCACCCGCACCGAGTCGGATCACATCCACAACTCTGCCGTGGCGGATCGCGTTGCACAGCTGCCGGCGGGCGAGGTCAAGCGCGCACCCGAGTTCGCTGAGCGCAAGCGCATTCAGGGCGAGGCGCTCGGCCTGCCGGACCTGCCGACCACCACGATCGGCTCCTTCCCGCAGACCACCGAGATCCGCAAGGCCCGCGCCGACCACAAGAGTGGCGCGCTGACCGACGCCGAGTACACCGAGGCCCTGAAGAAGGAAATCAAGGGCGTCATTGAGATGCAGGAGGAGATTGGCCTGGACGTCCTCGTCCACGGCGAGCCCGAGCGCAACGACATGGTGCAGTACTTCGCCGAGCTCCTCGACGGCTTCGTCGCCACCGAAAACGGCTGGGTCCAATCGTACGGTTCGCGCTGCACCCGCCCGCCGATCGTCTTCGGCGACGTTTCTCGCCCGGAGCCGATGACGGTGGAGTGGGCCAAGTACGCCCAGTCCCTGTCCGACAAGCCGGTCAAGGGCATGCTCACCGGCCCCGTCACCATTCTCGCGTGGTCGTTCAAGCGCGACGACGTGCCGCTGTCCGTTTCCGCAGACCAGATCGCGCTCGCGCTGGCCGACGAGGTCAGCGACCTCGAAGCCGCCGGCATCAAGGTGATCCAGATCGACGAGCCGGCCCTGCGCGAGCTGCTCCCGCTGCGCGCCGACGAGCGCCCCGCATACCTGGACTGGGCCGTGCGCGCCTTCCGCCTCGTCGCCCTCGAGGCTCAGCCGGAGACGCAGATCCACACCCACCTGTGCTACTCCGAGTTCGGCCAGATCATCGACGCCGTCGCCGGCCTCGACGCCGACGTCACCTCGATCGAGGCCGCGCGCTCGAAGATGGAGCTCCTCGAAGACATCGACGAGACCTTCCACTCCGAGATCGGCCCGGGCGTGTGGGACATCCACTCCCCGCGCGTGCCGTCCACCGAGGAGATGGTCGAGCTGATCCGCGCCGCGCTTGCGAACGTGCCCACCGACCGCCTCTGGGTCAACCCGGACTGTGGTCTGAAGACCCGCGGCTACGCCGAGGTCGAGCCGTCGCTGAAGAACCTGGTCGCCGCGCGTGACGAGGTTGCCGCCGGGCTGTAGCGGTTCGGTTCGGGGCGGTGCGGGTTGTGCGCGGTTGTATCTGCGCGATGTCACGGTCGACGGTGGTCCGGTTTTTCCGACCTGGGGTTTTACCAGCCGAGCGGCGTTGACCGTGACATTCGACCCGGCTGCCGACTCCCCATTGCATTACTTGTGCCACACCGGCCGCACAAGCGCACATCCGTAACCCCGAGATGTCACGGTCAGTACCGTAGCGCCACCGCCGACCTGGGGTTTTACCGGCTGAGCGGCGTTGACCGTGACATCTCACCCGACTGCCGACGCCCCACCATCCCACCGGCCAGACAACCACACGCCCCCACACCCAAGCTGTCCCGGTCAGGTCCACGGCCCGCCAAAACAACGGCCGGCCCGAAGCATCTACAATGGTGGGCATGACTGATTCAACTGCGAAAGCAACTCTGCACACCAACCACGGCGACATTGTCATCGATCTGTTTGGCAACCACGCCCCGCAGACCGTCGAGAACTTCATCGGCCTGGCCACTGGTGAGGCGAACTACTCCGCGCAGAACGCGTCGGGTAGCAACGAAGGCCCCTTCTACAACGGTGCGATCTTCCACCGTATCATCCCCGGGTTCATGATCCAGGGCGGCGACCCGACCGGCACCGGCACCGGCGGCCCGGGCTACCAGTTTGCCGACGAGTTCCACCCGGAGCTGCAGTTCGATCGCCCGTTCCTGCTGGCCATGGCTAATGCCGGCCCGGGCACGAACGGTTCGCAGTTCTTTATCACTGTGGACAAGACGCCGCACCTGAACAACCGCCACACCATTTTCGGTGAGGTCACGGATGAGGCGTCGCAGAAGGTTGTCACTGAGATCTCGAACGTGCGCACCGGCCGGATGGATCGCCCGGTCGAGGACGTGGTGATCGAGTCCATCGACATCCAGAAGTAGTCCCGCAAACACTGCCTACCCCCGCGCACGTAAGGTGCCGGGGGTTTTCGCTTATGAACCTTCGCACGATCTTTTACCGCGCCCCCGCCACGGCCGCCATTGCCGCGCTGTGCATCGCAGTCTTCGCCATCGCCGCGGCGCAGTCCTCCTCCCTGAGCAACACGGTCTGGGGCTCACCGCTGGGCATCCGCATGGTGCTCTACGGTCCCTTCGTCGCCGAGGGCCCGCTCGGCTGGCTGCGCCTGCTCACCGCTGGCTTTCTGCACCTCGACCTGTCGCACCTGTTCGTTAACATGCTGATGCTGGTGCTGATCGGTGGCGAGATCGAGCGCTTTATTGGCACCGCCCGCTTCGTCGTTGCCTGGGTCGTCGGCACGCTCGCGTCGTCGGCGGCGGTACTCGCAATGGCCTTCGACACACCCACGGCCGGGGCCTCGGGCGCCCTGTTCGCCCTGCTCGCGGTGCTCGTCGCCATTGCTTATCGACGCTCATCGGACCTGCGCGCACCCATCGCTTTATTGGTGCTCAACGTCGCGTTCACCTTTATCGCGCCCGGGGTGAGCGTGTGGGGTCACTTGGGTGGTCTTGCGGCGGGCATCCTGCTGGCGTGGCCGCTGACCTATTCACCGCCTATCCCCAGGCGCTAGTTATCCCCAGAGTTGTGCACACTGTGGATAACTACAGAGATGTAATTTCTAGAACGCCGCGCCGAAGAAAAACTCTAAGGACCAGTTCAACGCACCTGCAGTAGGCACAAATTCGAATGTGGAAATAGTGCACAGAGTTATCCACAAGTGTGGACAAGCGGATAATCCACACAGCTATGCACAGCCTGTGGATAAAACTAACCCCACCCCGGTGGACAACCGGGGATGGGAACAGGTGCCTTAGAAGAGACCCGGGTTCTTGCGGCCGCCGTCGCTCCGGGTCACCTGGCGGGAGTCGACATTCTGGTCGTTTCCGGTGGAGGTGTCCTCGGCGATGCGGCCGGTCTGGGTGACGGTCATGTAGTTGATCAGGCGGCCTTCTCGGGTCAAACCGTCGCCGAAGCTGAACGCGCCGAGCAGCATGTCATCGCCGGCGTTGACCGGGTTGGACAAGGTGACCTCGAAGACGCGAGCGTTGGTGTCGAAGTTGTAGCCGAGGTCGCGGACGTGGGAGCCGTTGGCGCCGAAGGAGGTCATGAGCCTGTCCACTCCCTCAGGACCAGCCTCGCGCTTGACCTCGACGCGGAACGTGACAACCGGGAACTCGGCCCACTAGCGCTTGGTGCCGACGTTCTTCACGCGCAGCGCGACGGAACCGGCGAAGCCGGGCTGCTTCGCGTTGGAGGTGGTGAAGTAGGGCTGCAGGTCGTACTCGTTAGCCTCGGGCGCGATGACCTTCACGGTCTCGTCGGAGATTGTCTCGAAGCTGTTGCCCGTGGCGGTGTTGGTGATCTCGGACTCGACGTTGTCGGTGGCGGGGGTGACGTCGTCAAGCGGCTCGCCTCGGTGACGAGGTCATGAAACGAGGGTGTTTAGCTGTGCAAAATTATACTTTTGTCTCTTTAGCGCCATCCCATGGTCATCAGGAGCCCGGCGATGATGGCGGAGAATCCGATCAGGTAGTTCCACGGGCCGAGTTGAGCGAGGAACGGGACTTGATCACCCGCGACATAGAAGGCGATTAGCCAGACGAGGCCCAAGACGAGCAGGCCAAACATGATCACCTTGTACCACACGGGCGTGCCGCCGGTATTGATCTTGACAGGCGTGCGGGAGGTAGCGGTCGAAGCGGACTGTACCGGGAGGTTGTCCTTGGAGATTTTCGCCTTGGGCATGGTGCCTACTTCCTTCGTTGTGTTCTGCTTGCCCGGAACTCTACCATCGGCGCGTCCTACCTCAGCGGGTTGAGCTCGGCGGCATCGAAGCGCCAGATGTTGTATCCGATTTCCTGGTCCTTGCGTATGTCCTGATCCGGTGGAACGCTCTGGCCGGCGACAAGTCCCTGGTCCACCAGCGCTCCGGTGGGCACCGCGGGCCCGGCGACGAACTTGCCGTTCCACCCCGTGCCGCGCAGCACGCGTTCCGCCTCAGGCGGCGTCAGACGAGTCAGATCCGGCATCGCCACGAGCATGCCGTTGGAGACGCGGAGCTCCACCGTGGTACCCGTCTCCACTTCGGTGTTCTCACCGGCGACGGCAAGGACCTCGTCGGTCGGCCGGCGCGAATCCACGGGAGTGACCGTCGAATTGAGCCCCAGCGAGTTCAGCGTCGCCGCGGCCTGGTTGGCGTTCATCCCCACCAGCGAAGGGATCTGCACCTTCTCGCGACCCTCGGACACAATCACCGAAACCTGCGAGCCCTTCGACAGCTGCGATCCGGCGGCCGGGTTCTGCGAGATGATCATCCCCTCCGGGACCTCGTCGCTGTTCTCGCGGCGGATCTCGGGGTCGAGCTCCAGATCCGCACCTGCCAGTACTTCGGCGGCCTCCTGCGGCCGGATGCCCGTGACATCCGGCACGTCCGTGATTTCGCGGCCCGACGACACCGAAACTGTCACCATCGTCCCCGGCTGCAACTGCGATCCGGCCACGGGGTTGGTGCCCAGCACCTCTCCGCGGGGACGGTCAGGGCTCGGAACGTCGTTGACCGCCACCTGGAAACCGAGGCGTTCGAGCTCGGCGACGGCTTCCTCACGGACCTTGCCCGTGACATCGGGCACCGTGAGCATTGTCGGGGTAGTCGTGGACTCATCCGTGTCAGCGGGGGTGAAGTAGTTGTAGGCGAGCACGCCTGCGGACGCGAGCAACACCAGGCCGAGCAAGGCCGCGACCCACTTCATCCAGTTGTTCGACTGCTTCTCGTTCGCGCGTCGGTGCTGGGTGTAGCGGTTGGCGGCAGGCGCAGCGACAGCAACCGGGGCAACGGGCGTGGCGGGTTCCACCACGACCGTCGGGTCCTCGTCGTACGTCGCGAGGTAGCTGCGGGCCGCGGTGGTCACCGCCCCACGCCCGAGACGCTCCAGGTCCGCGCCCATCTCCGCTGCGGACTGGTAGCGGTCGGCCGGGTGTTTGGCCATGGCCGTCAAGATCACCGAATCCACGTTGACAGCCTCGGTGTCCGTCATGGCGTCGGCGAAAACGTCGGCGTTGTCCAGAGCGTCGATAAGCGTGCTCGGCGCTTCGGGCTCCTCCTGAACGTGCTGGTAGGCAACCGCGAACGGGGTCTCACCCTCGAACGGCGGGCGGCCTGTGACCGCTTCGTACATGACGCAGCCGAGGGCGTAGACGTCGCTGCGACCGTCCGCGGGTTTCCCGCGCGCCTGCTCCGGGGAGAGGTACTGCGCCGTTCCAATCACCGCGGAGGTCTGGGTCATCGCTGAGGTGGCGTCATCAAGCGCACGCGCGATGCCGAAGTCCATGACCTTGACCGCGCCGGTGTTGGTGACCATGATGTTCGCGGGCTTGACATCGCGGTGGATGATCCCGGCGTCGTGGCTGGCCTGCAGCGCACGGGTCACAGGAATCAGCAGCTCAGCGGCCTGCTGCGGGCTCAAAGGGCCGTCCTCGCGCACGATGTCGCGCAGGTTGCGGCCGTGGACGCGCTCCATCACGATGTAGGGCACCGCAAGCCCGTCAATATCCACGTCACCGGTGTCGTAGACCGACACGATGTTCGGGTGGTTCAGGCGCGCGGAGTTTTGGGCCTCGCGGCGAAACCGCTCGCGGAAACTTTCGTCGCGCGCCATGTCCGTCTTGAGCATCTTCAGCGCGACATCGCGCCCGAGCACGGTATCGGTCGCGGCGTAGACGTCGGACATGCCTCCGGTTCCAATGGTGGAACCGAGTTGGTAACGGTTACCGATCAGCATTATCTCAGGCACCTCCGCCAAGCTGGTTTACAAAGTCATCAATCGGGTTCGCCGGGTCGTTCGGTGCTTCAGTCGGCTGAGGAGCCTCTGTTGGAACGACGGGCGACGGAGCCGGAGCCGGGGTATTCGGCGCCGGAGCCAGGCTCGACGGGGGTTCTACGAAACTCACCGTGCCGGGCGCGGAGCTAGGCGGCTGCTGCGGCCGCGACTGCGGGCGAGACGTGGTGGTCGTCACCGTCGGAGTGACCACCTGGGTCTGAGTGATCACCGTCGGCGTTGGCTGTGGCTCCGGCGTGGTTGTCGGCGAAGAGCCGCCGAAGGCACCGCTGGCGAAAGCCCACACCACGCCGCCGCCGAGCAGCATGAGCAGAACGGCGATGAAAAGACCTGAGCCAAAGCCGCCCTTCTTCTCCTCGCGCACCGGAGCCGGAGGGGCAACGACGGGAGCAACCGGTGCGACCCGCGCAGGCGCCGGGCGCACGGTGGTGGGCTGGGCCACCGAGGCGAGCATTTGCGTGGACTCGGTGGGCGACGGCTCCATCGCGACCTTTGTCGAGGCCACCCCAACCGGCTGCGTCGGGCGGCGTCCGTCGCGCACCTGGGCGACGGCAAGTTGCATCGCGTTGCCGTCGCTAAACCGCATTCCCGGATCCTTGCGCAGCGCGATGCCGATCAGCTCGCGCGCCGGGGCGGATACCGCAGTCGACAGCGCTGGCGGCTCCGCAGAGACGTGTGCCAAAGCGACCGACACCGAGGAGTCCCCGGTGAAGGGGCGCCGACCCGCGAGCATCTCGTAGCCGACCACCCCGAGGGAGTACACGTCGGACGCGGCGCTGACCGCAAGGCCCTGAGCCTGTTCCGGCGAGACGTACTGGGCGGTTCCCACCACCATTCCGGTGCGGGTCAGCGGCACCGCGGCGGCGGCCTTGGCGATACCGAAGTCGGTGATCTTAACTTGGCCGTTCTGGGTGATCATGAGGTTGCCGGGCTTGATGTCGCGGTGGACAAGACCCATGAGATGAATCGCGGCCAGGCCATGGGCTGCCTGTTCGAGGACGTCGAGCGCCAGCGCCTCGTCGAGCCGTTGCTCGCGGGCGATGAGATCCGCCAGGGACTCACCGCGGATGTATTCCATGGCGATGAAGCACATGGTGTACCCGGCCGGGGAGTCCACCTCGCGGTAATCGAAGGTGGCGACGACGTTGGGAGAGTCGATTCCTTCAGCGGCGTGGGCCTCGTTGCGGAAGCGGGTGAGGAACTCCTCGTTGTTGGAAAATTCCGGACGCAGAACCTTGATGGCCACTTCGCGGTCGGCGACGTTGTCGTCGGCAAGCCACACGGTGGACATGCCGCCGTGGCCGATGATCCACTGCAGCCTGTAGTCGTCACCGATGAGGCGCTGAAGGTCTTCGCGGTTGTCGGTGTTCATTAGTTTCCCTCTCCGTTGGCTGCAGCGGCGCCGAGCACCGTGCGCCCGATCGGGGCGGCCACCTGGCCGCCGGTCGCGCTAGCTCCGAGCTGCCCGCCATTTTTGACCACCACGGCGACTGCCACGTCATTTTGGGGGTCGAAGGCGACGTACCAGACGTGCGGGGCGGCGTCCTCGGCGTGCTCCGCGGTACCCGTCTTCGACGCGTACCCGTTGCCGTCGTAGCCGAAGGTGGAGCGCTCCGAGGCGTACATCAACTCGGTCATGGTCTGGGCTTCTTCCGGCGTGAGCGCCTCGGCGAGCTGGCGTGGTTCGGTCTCCGAGACCACGTTGAGGTCGGGCGTGACCACACGATCGACCACGTAGGGTGCCATGCGCTTGCCCTCGTTGGCGACGCTCGCCGCCATCACGGCCGCCTGCAGCGCGGTCATGGTGACGTCGCGCTGCCCGATCGCCGACTGGCCGAGCTCCGCGGCCCCGGGCAGTTCGCCCAGCGAGCCGGAGGCGGTGGGCACGGCGATGTCGTAATCTTCTCCGATGCCGAAACGCGCTGCCGCGTCGCGCAGAGCGTCCGCTCCAACGTCGATGCCCATTTGCACGAAGGCGGTGTTGCACGACAGCGCGAACGCGGTGCGCAGTGTGGTCACGGTTGAGCCGCCGCAGGCTTGGCCGCCGTAGTTGGGCACGAATGCGTCGGTGCCGGGTAGCGGGATGCGTGCTTCGCCGGTGAGTTGGGAGTCGGGGGAGTAGCCGTTGCGCAGACCGGCGGCGGTGGTGACGATTTTAAAGATGGACCCGGGCGGAAGCTGGTCCTGGCTGGCGTGGTTGAGCAGCGGGTTTTGCGGATCGTTGCTCAGGCTGTTCCAGGTTTGCTGAGCTGTGTCGGGGTTGACCAGCAGGTTCGGATCGTAGGAAGGGGACGACGCCATGGCCAGCACCTCGCCTGTAGACGGCCGGATCGCCACCACAGCCCCTTCGTAGCCGCGGTTAGACAGGTTTTCGTAGGCGAGGGCCTGCAGCTGCGGGTTGATCGTCAGTTCGACGGCGTCGCCCGCGCGGTCGCGCTCTAACCCGGTGCGCAAAAACCTGCTGCCGCTCGCGCTGCCTTCACCGTTGAGCACCGAGTTGTACTCGGCTTCGAGCCCGCCGACGCCGAACTGATCGGAGACGTAGCCCAGCACGGGGCCGAAGGAGTAGGGCATATTCGGGTAGACGCGCTGGTAGAAGCCGTTGGCGTCTTGGGTGGAGTCGGCGACGATCTGTCCGCCCGCGTTGATCGGGCCGCGGTCGACTTGCTTCATCTCGATGAAATTGCGGGAGTTCAGCGGGTTTTGCGCGTACTTTTCCTCGCGCAACGCCTGTACGACGGTGAGGTTGATCAGCAGCACGACCGTCAACAGGAGAGACAGGACGGCGCCGAGGCGGATGGATTTGTTCATCGCGCTGCCTCCGCCCCAACCAGCTCGCTTGCCGACGCCCCTGCGTCGACGTCCGCCGGCCGGTTAGCGCTGTTGGAGATGCGCAGAAGCAGGCCGAGCAGGATGTAGTTCGCCATAATCGCCGAGCCACCCGCGGACATGAACGGGGTGGTCAGGCCGGTCATCGGCATGAGAGCGGAAATTCCGCCGGTGACCACGAAGATCTGGATGATGATCGTGGTTGCAAGGCCGGCCGCCAGCAGCTTGCCGTAGGAGTCGCGGACCTGCATGGCGGCGCGGAAACCGCGGTTGACAAAGATGAGGAACAGGCACAAAACCGCCGCGAGCCCAGCGAACCCGAGTTCCTCGCCGATGGCGGCGAGGATGTAGTCGGAGTGGGCGACGGGCACGAGCTCGGGGTGGCCGTGGCCGAGGCCGACACCCGTGACCCCGCCCCAGCTGAGCCCGAACAGGGCCTGGGCAGGCTGGTATCCGGTGGTGTCGTAGTTGGCCAGAGGGTCGAGGAAGTTGGTGACGCGTTCTTGGATCTTGTCAGAAACCTGGTAGACGGCGTACCCACCGACGGCGACGAGCGCGATCCCGATGAGCAGCCAGCTGGTGCGGCCGGTGGCGTAGTAGACCATCGCCAGCACGGTGGCAAAGAGCAGCAGCGCGGGGCCGAAGTCGTTGGAGATTGCCATGATCAAAATGGCGATGGCCCACACCACCAGGATCGGTGCGAGGTCGCGCAGGCGGGGGAAGACGAGCCCGGCGAAGCACTTGCCGGCCACGGTGAAAAGGGAGCGCTTCTGCGCCAGGAGCTGGGCGAAGAAGATCAGCAGCAGGATCTTCGAGAACTCGCCCGGCTGGATGGAGAACGGGCCGATCCAGATCCAGATGCGCGCGTCGGCGAACTCGGCGGGTTGCGGCCACACCAGAGGCAGGGCGAGGAAGAACAACCCGAGCAGCCCGAGGATGTAGGAGTAGCGCGAGAGCGACTTGTGGTCGCGCACGATCACAAGTGTGAGAACGAGCAGCACGACGCCCGCGAAAGACCACAGGACCTGCCGGTCGGCGAGCGCACCGTAACCGGCGCGCTCGGCGAGATCGAGGCGGTAGATGATCACCAGACCGATCGCATTCAGCGTGGCCACCACGGGCAAAAGCACCTGGTCAGCGTAGGGGGCGGTGAGGCAAATCGCGAGGTGGGCGATGGCGTAGACACCGATGAACCCGCCGACGAGCCACAGCATCTCGCCCGTGAGGGCGCGTCCCTGCGACATTTCGAGCCCGAACAGCATGAGCAGGAGCAGCAGGGCGGAGCACACGAGGAGACCAAGCTCCCGGGTGCGGGAGAAAATTCTGCTCACGTTACTTCACCGTCCTGCAGTCGTTGGTGGCTTCCGGTTTGTCGTCAACACACGCTGGCAGCGCCTCGTCGGCCAGCCTGTTGAGCTGGGCGACGACGTCGTCGTAGCTACCCTCGCTCAGCCCCTCAATCGCGCCTTGTTGCGATTCGGGCAGGTCGTCTACGGAAAAGACCGTGCAGTCGGGCGGCGTGTCGTCGATCGGGGAGATTTGCAGCTCGTTGCGGGCATTGATGCAGGCGACCTGGATCGGCGTGTGCCTGCCCTCGCCGAACAGGGCGCTACGGCTGCCGTGCTCGATGACGATTTCGCTGTTCTCGTTAGTGGCGAGGAAGTACGTCGCGTCGTCGCGGCTGATAAAGAACGCGAAACCGAGCGTCGCTACGAGTGAGATAGCCAGCGCGCCGACGATCCAGGGCCAGATTGTGCGGCGGGGGTGATCCTCCTCGTCGCTGGCGGTTTCAGTGTCCTCGGGGGTCGCGGCTTCGCTTGTCGACGCCCTCGTGGCACGCTCGCCGGCGTCCGTGGGGCGCATCAATGCGGCGGCGCGGCTCGCCGCCGAGTTCGGGTGCGTCGATTCAAAGTCCGGGGTCAGCGCGCCGGCGAGCACGGCCTTGCGCGGCAGCACCGGTGCATCGGCGGCGTCCGCGTCGACGACCTCGCCGATGACGACCGTGATGTTGTCCGGTCCGCCGGAGCGGAGCGCAAGCTCGATGAGCCGTTGCGCGGCGGCCTCGGGGGTGCCGGTGCCCAGTGCGGTGGCGATGGTTTCCGCGGTGACGGGGTCCGAGAGCCCGTCGGAGCACAGCAGGTAGCGATCCCCCGGCAGGGCGTCGAGAAGCTCGAGGTGCGGATCGACCGGGCGGCCGGTGTACGCCTTCAGAATCAGCGATTTCTGCGGGTGGGAGGACACCTCGCTGGCATCGAGCTTGCCTTCGTTGACCAGTGATTGGACGAAAGTGTCGTCCTCGGTGATCTGGGCGAGGGTTCCCTCCCGTAGCCGGTAGCCGCGCGAGTCACCCACGTGGATCAGGCCGAGTTGGGAGCCGTTGAACATCAGTCCCGTCAGGGTCGTCCCCATGCCGTCTTGCTCGGGGTTTTCCTCCACGGAGGATTTGATGGCGGCGTTGGCGTCGTCGGCTGCCGCGCCGAGGAGGGCGAGCATGTCGGCATCACCGGGATCGGCGTCGAGGTGCTCCATATGTCTGACCATCAGCTGCGAGGCGACTTCGCCGGCAGCGTGGCCGCCCATGCCGTCGGCGAGCACGAGCAGGTGCGGGCCCGCGTAGGCGGAGTCCTCATTGTTGGTGCGTACCAGGCCGCGGTCGGAGGCCGCGACGAAATTCAGCTTCAAGGTGGTCATGGCATCAACCTCAGGGTCGTGCGCCCCATCTTCATGTCAGTGCCCACGGTGACGCGTTCCGGCTGGTCAATGCGCAGCCCTTGGACGAAGGTGCCGTTGCGCGAGTCGAGGTCCTCGATGAACCACTCGCTGCCGCGGCGGAACAGGCGGGCATGCGTGCTGGAGGCGAAGTCGTCGCCGAGCACGAAGTCGGAAGAGTTGGCACGCCCCAGAGTTAAGTCCTCCACGCTGGCAATTTCCATGTGGGAACCTTTGAGCGGGCCCTCAACCACCACAAGCTCACGCGCTTTCTCGCGCCTGATGGGGGTTGCGGAGACTGCTTGCCGACGCACACCTGCCGCCGCGACCACATCCTTGCGAACGACCCAGAGCACGAACAGAATGAATACCCACAAAAGGATGAGCAGGCCGAAGCGGGCGCCGAGAATGATGGCTGAATCCATGAACGCTCCTTATCGCGGGCGGTAATCCGTGTGCGGTCCCCGGAAGTACTCGGTGCTGGGGTTGGCAACCTCGTCGGGGTTGTGACCGGCATCGTGGAGGGGGCGCTCGTTGCGCGGTTCCACGATACGCACCTCGATGTGGGAGTGCCCGACGGTGATCACGTCGCCGTCGGCAAGCATCCAGTTATCCACTGGCTCGTCGTTGACGGTGGTGCCGTTGGTGGATTCGAGGTCTACCAGGACGGCAACCTGGCCGTCCCAGGTGATCTCCGCGTGCTGGCGCGACACACCTGTGTCCGGAAGGCGGAAATCGGCGTCGTTGGAGCGGCCCAGAATGTTAGAGCCTTGGCGCACCAGGTAGGTGCGCGAGGAACCGTCCTGCAAAAGCAGGCTCACGGTGGGTTCGCCGGTGGCGGTATTGGGCTCGGACATTGCATCCTCCTGGTTGCTGGTGCGCTTCGCGCGGTCAGTGGTGTTCGAGGGCTCGGCCACGATGGCGTCGAAGCCGCTTGCCACGTCCGGTTGCTGGTCGATGTACGAGGACACCCGGAGTTGCCCGGTGCGCAGTCCCGATTCCTCGGCGATGCGCACCACAGCGGGGCCCTCGAAGCGCCAGCCTTGGTTACGAACGAAGCGGGTTAGCTGGTCGGCGAGGAGTGCGGGCAGTGACCGGTCCCGGGAGAGGTTTTCCAAATCCTTGCTGGACACGCCCACGGCGAACACGTTCGGCGCAATCAGCTCGTCGCGGTCCGTCATAATCAGGCTGTCTTGTGTTTCCTGCTTGAGCAGTTCCTCAACCTCGGCTGCGACAACCTTGCCGCCAAAGAGCGCCGCCATTGAATTATCAAGCCCGCGCTGCATCGACGAATCGAGCTTTGCCAGCCTGTCCATGATTGCCATGTACCCGCACCTCCCTTCACTCCTTGAATGCTGCCGGTGACTATAACTAGAACAGTATAAGTGCGTGGCCGTCATGAACCTAGACGCCCGCTGCGCCGCCGCCTGCCCGCGACCGCCGAAAAAGCGCGTAAGCACGGCATTTGGAGTTTGTATAGAGGCGGGTGATATATTAAATCAGTCGCCCGCCCGGGTGGCGGAATTGGCAGACGCGCTGGCTTCAGGTGCCAGTGTTCGCAAGAACGTGGGGGTTCAAGTCCCCCCCCGGGCACAGAGAGCGGTTCTCGAACCGCACCGACCGGAGGTCACAAACTCGAAAGGGTTTGTGACCTCCGGTTTCTTGATTGTTCCTCCCGTAAGTCGCCGCTTTTTTCCCCTCAAGAACCCACTGGCGAAAGTCGTAGACTCCCGAAGCGCGATCGAGTGCTGGATCTGATGCTGAGCCTTCGAGCAATGCTCGTCACCAGGGCCGTGAGCGGCGCACGGTTAAGTCATCAGACTGTCGAACCCACGCGGCGTGGCCGGAAGCACACACCCATAGGCTGGTACTTCGTTTCCTTAGCCTGTTTGTGAAACGAATGATTGTCGGTCTACCTCATCGCGGTAGAGGTATGAGCGAAGTGAGCGGAACCATTGACCAGGCGCCTGGCACTTGGACCTGGTCGCGGCCCAATGTAGAAATGGGTGCGGAGTGGTTCTGCGTGCGACAATGAGCTTGTGAAGTTCAAGCGCCGCAACCTCGAAGCGCTCGGCGACCTCATTGTCGGCAACGTGGGTTCTGAGGATAGCAAGGACCCGAGCGAGGTCAAGTACTCTCCTTACCGCACCAGCATGCAGATCACGGACTTCTTCCAAGAACTGGACACGGAGTATCGACACGATGGTTCGACTCGCCACCGATGGGTGGCCGATGTGTTGGGGCAGATTCTAGACGAACCGCGAGAAGGGCCCAACCACTTGCCGGAGCTCTTCTGTCGATTAATCGACTAACTCATGAGTCCGATTGATCGGCATAACGAAGGGCTTAGCCGGCCGCGGGCGCTGGCCCAACTGAACGAGATCCTTGGTCGGGAGGGCTTTGAGGCCTTCTACGGCGATGACAACCACTGCTATCTCCGACATATCCGCACCCACACCACCACTCAGCTCGCGGCTAACCC
>NZ_GG667191.1:81721-84607 GCF_000159635.1 Corynebacterium lipophiloflavum DSM 44291
GCGGACCTGACCCCTGTTTGGTAGACACCTCTGATTCCGGCTGTGTTGAGTCGGGGAAAGGTAATCTACCTCCATGCCTAGGAAGGTTTATTCGGATCAGTTCAAGCGCGACGCGGTCGCGATGTACGAGAACGATCCACAGGTGTCGTTGAACGCTGCGGCCGCTGATTTAGGGATCAACCGCTCCACGCTTCGCGTATGGGTTGATAAGTACGGAACTGGCACGAAACCCCAGCTTTCAGCGGGCTTACGTGCTGATCGTGCGAGGCAACTGACCGATGCTGAGAAGCTACGTCAGCTGCAACAGGAAAACGCCCGCCTGAAAGAAGAACGCGATATTTTGCGTAAGGCAGCCAAATATTTCATGGAAGAGACGAACCGGTGATCCGCTTCCGGTTCGTTGATGACTGTCGGGCGTTTCTTTTCGGTACCGGTAGGGCGGTATCGGGTACCGGGGTGTTGGTGGTTGCCGGTACCCGGTTTTTACCCCCGGTTACGACTTTCGGGGTTGACGTAGCCGTGTGGGTGTCGTAGGGGCCATCCTTTCTTGTTTGATGTCGTCGCGGGTTCGCATGTCTTCTCCTGTCAGGGTGAGTTTCGAGCCGTGGTTGGCGAGTCTGGACATGACTGCGTCTGCCAGTGCTGCTTCTGAGAAGACGTCGTACCAGTAATCGGGTTCGTGTTGGCTGGCGATCACGGTAGAGGCATGTTCACGCCCGACGAGCAGGTTGAATACCTGGTTCAACGCGTGCGCTGAGACATCGGTGGCGAGAAAATCATCGATGACGACAAGTGCCGGGGCTTGCAGGTCAGCGAGGAGTTGTTTGCGGGCCTGGGGATGCTCAGCCGCAGCGTCGAAATCGTTGGCCAGGTCGTTGAGCCGGAAGTAACGGGCGGTGAGCTTTTTGCGGCACGCCGCGACGGCCAGGGCTTGAGCGAGAAAACTTTTACCGGTGCCGGTAGCTCCCACGATGATGAGGTCTTTGCCGTAGTCGATCCATTCGCAGGTGGCGAGCCGGTCGATGCGGTCTTGGGTTACACCGCGGCCGGGATAGGCATCGAAGCGCTCGAGTGCGGCGGTTGAGCCAAGGAGTTTCGCTTCACGCAACCTTGTCTGGATGACCTTGTTGTCGCGGGCGGTGAGTTGGGCTTCGAGGGCTTCTTTGATCTTGTCTTCGAAGGAATCGTTATCGCGCGTGGGGTCGTTGACGATCTCTTGGATCGTCGCGGCGAACACGCGCATCCCGCGCAGCGAGCCGAGCTTGTCGAAATCTTCATCGGTTAACGCCATGATGCTTCTACGCCTCCTCACCGAATTCAAGCTCACCGAATTCAAGCTCACTGAACTCGAACGCTGCTTTGCCCCGTACGTGCGACGCCTGGGCTGGTGGTGCGGGACGAGTCACCGGCCTAGTTGACGCGGCAGATGATGTAGGTGATTGCGCACCACCTGTGGCGGTGGCGGTGGTGCGGGTTGCGAGGTCTTTGATGGTGTCGTGGACTTTGCGCACCGACGGGACCATGTGGGAGTCGAGGACGTCTTGGCAGGCTTGTTCAAGCAGGCTGCGGGAGTACTTCTTCGACAGGCTCAGCACGCCAAGGGCGCTATTGTAGGCTTGGGCTTCAACTTGGTGGGCGTGAAACATCTGGCGGATGAGTTCGTAGGTTGCGGCCCCAATACTTTGAGCCCATGACTCAATCCGGCCCTGATCCCACTTCGTGGCCAAGTCCTGGTGCTTTGCCGGCACATGCTCTTTATCTGTGGAGTACTGCATGTTGCCAGGCTTTTTACGGTGGGAAGCGATATGCTCACCCGCGCTGAAGATGTCGACGACATCGTCGAAGATCTGCACGTCGACACTTTTGCCGGCGAAGCTCCACGGCACAGAGTAGAAATGCTTCTCCACTTGGACGTGGTAGTTCACCCCGGCCTTGGCTTTACGCCACGTGGAATACGACCAGCGCTGTTGAGGCAGCGGGCGCAATGCTTCTGCTTCGCTTTCAACAAACAACTGCCTGCGGCTTGCGTTGCGGCCCCGGAATCCTTCCCGGTCGTTGATCCAGTCGACCTGTGCTGCAATAGCGGCGTTGAGAGCGTCGAACGTGGAGAACTCTTGGCCCGATAACGCTTCTGCGACCCAGGTCTGGACGATATCGACCGCCTTTTCCACATGGGCCTTATCCCTGGGTTTACCCGGCCTAGCCGGGGTAATCCCGCAACCGTAGAACTCGGCGAACTGCTGGTAGCGCTCGTTGACTTCACGCACCGTCGCACCACGTGTGATCTGGTTGGTTGCTGTCGAGGCGTTATCGGGCACGATGCGCACCGGCACGCCACCGATATAGTCCAACGCGTCGCGGTGGGCACACAGCCACGACCGCATCCGCATATCCGGCCACGCACTGGCATGGATAAGCCCCGAATGCGGCAGCGACGCCACAAACACATACGCCTGCACAGACACCCCGGTCAACGGGTCAACAACTGCCATGGTTTCCCCGGACCAATCAACGCACAGCTCCTCACCAGGGGCATGGGTCAAAAGCGCAGTCAGGTCGTTGACATCGACGTAGTTTTCAAACAGCGCGCAGAACTGCCGGTAGGAATAATGCTGCTGGCCAGAAGTAGCCTGACGGCGGGTGTATTTATGGTGTTCCACCTTTAACGTCACCCGCTCACCGCGTCGGCGCCGGGCGGCGATGCCTGCGAAATCCGGTTCCACAAACGCATCTGAATCCCGCCGGCGATTATCCGGAAACAACTCCGAAAGCTCCTGCGGCGACAACGCGGTAATCGTGTCCTCGTCCATCCCAGTCGAGCGCAACACCCGACTGGCCTTATCAATACTGCTGCGCGAGCACCCCAAATCCGACGTGATCTGCGAC
>NZ_GG667191.1:86337-87584 GCF_000159635.1 Corynebacterium lipophiloflavum DSM 44291
CAGACCACGAGCGGCCTTGCACAAGCGCCAGCATGATCAACCTGTAATTGGTGACCACACCAAACTCCTTCCATGGTTACGCGGCCCGCGCGTACACACTGCGCAGGGCCGTCAACCACAGACTGCCAACCCAACTACCCCCGGTACCCGATACACGCACACCCAGTACCCGATACCCGCCCGACCGGTACTAAAAACCGAACCCGGTCAGATGACCACCGCACCGATTACTCGGTCAAGCGGATGTGCACCGTACTCGGGTTAAACCGCAGCTCCTACTACAAATGGAAAGCTAGCAGCGCCCAGCGGCACCGCAGACTGGTTGATGATGCCATACTCGGAGCCAAGGTGAAGGCCATCTTCGACGACAAGAAGCAGCTCTACGGCGCAAAACGCATTGCCGCCGAGCTGACTTTCAACGATGCGTACAGTAGCACCGGACCGGTCAACCATAAGCGCATCGCCCGGATTATGAGGAAGCTTCAGCTGCGCGGCTACACGAAAAAACGTAAGGTCACGACAACACAGCGTGAGCGTCATCGCTTTATATTCGCTGACCTGGTCAAGCGGAACTTCACTGCGCCAGCTGCCAATAGGATCCTCGTCGGCGATATTACCTATCTGCCGATCGCAGACGGGTCGAATATGTATCTGGCTTCTGTGATTGACTGCTACTCGCGGATGCTCGTCGGCTTCGCGATCGCAGACCACATGCGCACCGACCTCGTCGAAGAAGCGCTCGAGCATGCTCGCCGTACCCGTGGCAGTCTCTCCGGGGCGATCTTCCACTCAGATCATGGCAGCGTGTATACCTCATCGCAGTTTCAGGCTGTCTGCCGAAGACTCAACGTCACCCAGTCGATGGGAGCAGTTGGCAGCAGCGCTGATAATTCACTCGCGGAGTCGTTTAACGCGGCGTTGAAACGAGAAGTGCTCAAAGACCAGAAAGTCTTTTCCAATCAGCTAGTCTGCCGGCGCGACGTCTTCGCATGGTGTGCGCGCTACAACACCACCCGAAGGCATTCCTGGTGCAAGTACCTCACACCCATTGAGTACGAATCTCAAGCTTCCTAACAATGCGCTAGAGTAAAGCCAATAATTTCACCCCCACGGTGTCTACTTTCCGGGGGCCGGGCCCAGCCACCGGGTGGAAACAAGCCATCAACCAACTAGCCGTGGCATACCCCGACCGATTCGCGGACTACTTGTAAACCAAGCCCCCGCACACAAACAATCGGACACCCTCC
>NZ_GG667191.1:90003-96175 GCF_000159635.1 Corynebacterium lipophiloflavum DSM 44291
GGTATCGCGATGGCCGCGTCCATAGCGGTAGTACCGGCGCACTGCTCGTTGTGATTTTCGGTATGCCCCCTGTTCGGCGTACACGAGAGTGCGGCATTCACGGAAGGGTCCGGAGGCAGGAGCGAATAAGCGAGGAAACCAGTCGTGCTTCTGGTGGGCGTGGGGCGTTTCAAAAGGTGCAGATAACTCGTGTTGTTCAAACCAGCAAGGGGGCATATTTGAACGAAAATCCCTTGTCAGGGTCCTTTTTCCGCGGTTAGATCAATGGTCGATGGAGCGTCCGGATGGTGCCAGAGCACACGCTTTAGCCTCGGTCCAGCTTCCATCTACTTTCTCACCACATCACACCTCACTACCTAGATTGGAGTACCAAAATGTCTGATTTCACTCTTGACTTCGCCGAGGGCGACGCTGCCGACACCGTTTCCCCGCAGATCACGTCCAAGTCCCTTTGCACCCCGGGTTGCATCACCGGTTGGATGATGTGCAACACCGTCACCAAGGGTTGCAGCTTCACGATTGGCAAGTAGCTTCATTGCCGAGCGTCTGTCTTTCAAGCCTCTATCCTGCAGCATCAAGAAATGATTCTGCAGGCAGCTTGAGGGGGCAGTACGCGGCGACATAGGTTACCCCGGTTACTCCCGCGATATTTTTAGCTAGCGGGGATAGCCGGGGTAATTGTCTATATCTATCTCTGATCTGCCCCGAGGTTGATCAGTAGAAATAATCCGGAGGATTGCCTGTTATGCCCTTGTTTGAAACTCAAGCAAGAAACCGTATCGAAGCACCGTCTAAGCCGAAGGCGGTTCCGGTCGCACTGGCAGTAGCGGCCGCGATCGCGCTGGTGGCCGCCTTCTTCAGCATCATGAGCGGGGTGGCAGGAGCTGTCCTCGTTATCGCCTCATTTATCTGCCTCGTCGTCTACTTCGGGCATCGCCCTTCACGGAAGTACTTGTCGATATCCTTGGTTCTGTCAGTACTCTGTGTTGTCGTCGCTGCAGTGGGACTTCTCATGCAGCTTTCCGATGTGCAAGCGCACTGCTCCTGGATATTTCCCCAGGGTTCTCCAGCTCATGTGGCTTGCTTCCAGGAGAACTACTCGCCCTGGCGTGGTGCAGCCCAGGCCTTATTTCGATAGCAGGCAATAACCCACTGCCGCTGGGTATTAGGTTGAGGCATACACCCGCCGATCCTGCTGGCGACGACTGGCAGGAGAAGGTTCTCCCGCTAATCAGCAGATGCCTACGATTTGTTCGATGTCGTTGGAGTACCTAGCCAAATCCTCGGCAAGGGTGACGTTGCTGGTCTGTGACAAACCAGCGACAATGCCTACGACTGTTTTACGTCCATCGACATCAGCCACGAAGACGCCGGCTCCGGAGTCGCCTCCTCTCGTGAGACTCCCGTCCGCCTGGGGAACCAAGGACAGCATGGGGTGGACTCCGGCACCGGCGGCTGGGTTACCGGCCAGGTGATCATTGGCCTGGATGGTAAACGGCAGGGCTGCCACCCCTCCGTAGTCCCGGAAGACGTAGACCTCGGCTGTTGTGCCGACCTGGGGAGAGGAGTCGGGCAAGGGTGTGCAGCCTACGTCCGGACGGTCCCCGGCGAGACGTGCCACGGCCAGGTCAGCGCCTGGAATCTGGTGTACTTCCTCCACACCCGAACGGGCACTGGTGAAAACCGTATAGGCGTCGTTGGTGAGGTCCTCGTCGAAGCAATGGGCGGCTGACAGTATCCAGTTGGGGTTGAGCGTTATGCCGGTGCAGGAGGAAATTTCTTGGCCGTCCACAATGGCAATGGCTGCGAGCGAAAAGGAGTGGTCGGGAGTCTCCTCGGTTGAAGGGGGTTCGGAGGGGGAATCGGTCGGGGCGGTGATCTGGCTTGAGGACAAGGCAAAGGGGGAGGACGAGATGGAGGGGGAGACCCCCGGTGCGGGGACAGCCTCGTCGGCAAGGGAAACGGAGGGTACTGCTAGGGATGCTGCTGCCAAAAGTGCGAGACTGATTCGTTTTTTCATATTGCGAAGTTCCTTAATCTATAGGTCTTAGTAGGTGCCGAGGGTTCCGTTGACCCGTACTTTGTGTACGCCCTTTCGCCACATCACCACTCCAAGGGGAATAAGAAGCGCGGTGGTCACGATGGTTGGCATCAAAGCCTTTAGGACCTCAAAAGTGGGGGCCCCGGAAAAGAGCGATAGACGGATCGAGTGCAGCATTCCAGCCGTGGGGAGGTAGCTAGCGGCGGATGCCACCACGTCGGGGAAAACAGAGATCGGATACATAACCCCAGAAAACAGGGTCAGCAGTGTCGTTACCACCCAGGTCACGGGTTCTCCCTGCTTGGACACCAAGATATAAGCGGCCGCGCACAGTCCAATTGCCCACATGCACACCACCGTGAACGCGACCGATACGACGAGGCCAATCGGGTTGAGTTTGAGCTCGAAGTCGAATAGGTGGCCAAAGATGGTGAAAATGGCTACGGAGGAAATCAAAGTCATGACCAGGCCAAACACGCCGCCAGCGATCAGGAACTTGAATAGGCCGGCTCGAGACAGGGCGATGGCTTCTAGCGTTCCCCGCTTTTGCTCGGACTGGATCTGCATTTTCAGGGAGTTCATCATCATGACGGCCAGGGCACTAAAGAGGCTGCCAACGATCATGAAGGCGATGATGTTTCCTCCGTATTGCTCAAGACCCGGAGGCGTCCCGCCGAGGGAGATGTAGTAACCCAGGATGGCAAATTGCGCGAGCCCCACAACTCCGGTCAGAAGACCCAGCACCAACTGGGTGCGATAGGTGATTCGCTCTTGGAAAGTTCGTCCGACTTCTGCGTAGAAAACCAGAGAGAAAGATTTAATACGGTCGAAGGTTCTCACAGGGCTACCACCTGATCGGATTGGGCGATGAGGTTCTGGTCGTGAGTGGAGATCAAGACAGTTACTCCACGCGCGATAACCCACTGCATCATGGTCAGTGCGGCGAGGGAATTGGTGGTGTCGAGGGTGGCGGTGGGCTCGTCGAGAATGATGAGATCATCTCCGATGACAAGAGCGATAAGCATCCCGAATATCTTTCGTTGACCCAGTGAGAGGTCTGAGAAATGCCGTTCGAGTAGTGGATCAACGGTAAATTCCTGGCGCAACGGAGCCAGCCGGTTCAGGGTTTCCTTTTTGCGTAGTCCCGCGAGCCGGCCAAAATAGATCAAGTTTTGCAGGCCAGTGAGTCGGAAATGATAGGAACGCTCGGAGTACAAGCTGACGCCGAGTCGTTCGCGGATCGAGGACCAGTGTTTTTCTGTCGATTCTCCGTCAATGAGGACAGATCCCGAGGTCGGTAACGAGATGCCGCAGGCGAGCCGAAGAAGCGTGGTTTTTCCCACCCCGTTTGCCCCGGTGATGCTGCACAAACCGGGGCCACGAATCTGTTCGTTGAAGCCCGAGAGAATGGTGGTCGTCCCATACTTCACGGACACATCTGTGAAGGTGATGCGAGTGGTGCTCGGGGTATGGGCAGGGGTGGCAGGGGAGGACGCGGGGCGCGTAAGGGTGCTCACTTCTTTACCCCCAGGATCGTGAGCGCGGGTGCGTAGCCGTGGCTGGATTCTCGGCCAGCCCAGACAGCGGTGGTCCCGCCGATACCGTGCCAGAAGCTGAGGTCAACCCCCGTGCTGGGTCCGGACAGGAAGTGGGTGATCTGATTTTCGACGTGTTCGAGCCAAGACGCAGATGCCGCGAAACCTAGCTGGTCAGCAAGGTACTGACGCCCCGCGACTCCGTGACAGAGTCCGGAATCATTGAAAGAACCGAGCTGGGGGTCGAAGTAGTCTTCCCCGTGAACGAGTGAGGAGTTCAGCTGTTGCTCGAGCGGTTGGCAACCGGCGGCGGAGATTTCCGCACTAGGAGTGCCATAGCACCATGCCTGGCGGGATTTGGTGGAGGGACGCGGGGGGTTACTGGCGGGAGAGGGGGTCTGGAAGTAGGAAGGCCCACTGTGGTTGTGCTCTGCTATGTCTGCAACCAAGACATCCATCAGCCTGGTTGCTGCAGTTAAGTAGGAGGGATCTTCAAAGACCTTGTGGCCGACCTTTAAGACGGCGATGACTCCCGCGATTCCATGAGCAAACCCCAGGTCGCGCATGCCGTTGCCCAGTTCGGGGGTGTGTTCGACCATCGCCGGGTCTAAGTCCGCAGCACCAGTCCAGAATGAATGGGGAAGTGGTTGCAGCGATAGCTCAGCGAACTCGTTGCAGATCTGCTTTGCGAGACCTCGGTACTGTTCATCAGCGACAAAGAGGTAATGAGCGATGCCGGCTAATCCCACCGCATAGTCATAGTCTTCTCGACGCTTGCCGATACTGCGGTGAAGGTCCCACAGTTTTCTCTCAGCGAGAGTCGAGATACGCGAGTTGAGGCTGCTCAGCGCGTTACTGAATTCTTCCTCATTGTGCCTGGAGACGGTTAACAGATAGGCCATGCCGCTGAGACCGCCGAGCAGTCCCCCTTGATCAAATCGATGGGTACGTAGCACTTCCACCAGAGTGCTAACCCGGTTCATCAAAAGATCCCACCACTTCTGATCTTCAGTGGCGTGGTACAAGGCCGATGCCGTGTAGGCGTCGCCGAGAGCGCCATCAATCATGGAAAATGGAGAATGTGAGATCCTTTCCGTTCGATGATCGCTGCTAAGGCCCTCAAAAAGGTGGGCATCAAGATGCTCGAGAGCGATGGGGGTGCGTGTCGTTGGCATGGTGATTTCTCCTTTCGATTTTGCTGAGAGCAGCCCAGAGAGCCTTTTCGCGGTCGGTCGAGATGCCCACACGGTTGCAGAACAAGTGGGCAGCGGATTGCAGCTCATAGGTGCCCACGGAATGAGCGGAAATTTTGTTGGCGAGACTTTTCATATGAGCCCTAATGGAAGGGTCAATGAGGTCAGCGGAAGCGAGGTCTCCCAGGGAGTCGGCCTCTCGGAGGAGTGCGGAGGCCGCCTTCTGTACTGTGCTGCTGTCCTCGCTTTGGACAGCGAACTCCACGATCACACTCCTGTAATCGGGGAAGAGATTGAGCCACCTGTCGAGTATCGGAAGATGCAGCCTCTCGTCGATGGTGTCGGTGGAGGAAGCCGCAGACAGGTGCGCAACGACCCTGCTTTCTAACGAGAACAGCTCCGCAAAAAGCGGGAAAACAGCCGGGCCGCCGTAGCGTTCAAATTCAAGGCTATGGGCCTTTTCTTCAAGTCCGAGGAGCCAGCCGCTGCTGGTCATCTCTCGGATGGCTGTTTCTACCGCGGCTCCTGTCGAGGTGCGACGAGGGTAGCGAAGGCGCAGGCCGGACTCGCCGGAATCAGTGGGGTATCGAATGAAGTAGGCGCCGGCGGCAGTTTCCTCTGTCGAGAAGAGCCGGCGTATGACTCTTTCGCGAAAACCATCCCGGGGAACGATGGTGAGATTGGCGGTGTCGCTGATGCCGGGGATAAGTTCTTTGTCCTGGTTGGTGGCAACGACCGAGAGGCTTTGGGCTGTGGTTCGCAGCGCATCAGGATCGGGCGCTGGACTGGAGATCCCAAATGTCAGGCAGATTTCCGAGAAGATGGGACGGTCCTGGTGGTCGCGGACCAGGGGGGTGAGCTCGGAATCGAAGGATTCATAGACCCATCCGTCGCTGCGGCGCAGCTGCGATCGAACGGCTTCCGAGAAGCCAGGAGCGGTGCGTTTTAAGAGTATCTTCCTGTCGGAATCCCCCATCCTGACCCATTCGGATATGCCGTGGCTGTCCGCCCACTCGTTGAAGGCATTGACATCTTCTAGGCCGCGATAGCGAAAGGCCGGCCGGGAGACGATAACGCGGCCGTGGCGGACACCAGGGAGGTAGTCGACGTGATCGCTAATTGTTCCCCAGGACCAGTTGATATTGGGGGTGGAACCAGTGGCCGCCATCGCAATCTGCATCAGCCACTCGGGATAGGCGCCCACCCCGACCATGGAGGTCGGTCGGAACCGGAGGGGGGATCCGTCTTCGTCGCAGAGGTGGACCTGGGTGCCATCACTCCACACCTGGAGGGAATCAAGGGTCAGTTCCCAGGGATGGGATTCCACCGAGTTGACGTTGAGAGTGCGCGGGTAAGAGGTGTGGAACTCCCGCACGCTGTTAAACGCCTGCTGAGGGGATACC
>NZ_GG667191.1:98830-105212 GCF_000159635.1 Corynebacterium lipophiloflavum DSM 44291
GATACCCAGTCGATGTTGATTGCGTATTCGTCGTTAAGATGACGGCTGGGCAGGAGATCGAAGCGTGCACTGGCTACGCCGCCGGGGATACTGGAAATCGCGTCGGCAATGTTATAGGTGGGGTCGGTGGGGGTCCCGTGGAGTGACGCGATGAGATCGAGGGAATCGAAGCGAGAATAGGTTCGTTTCTCCCTGGGGAGCGAGGCGGCCTCGGATTGAAGGTCAACCCAGCCATCCGCGGATTTGATGCCTCGGGTGTAGACGGAACGGAGGTAGTCAGAGGAGGATTTTGTCGCGGTCAGGCTGCGGGCCTGGGGAGAGGTGGTGACAGTTTTCCAATCCAGGCCGAAGACGGGATGGATCAGGTGTGTCAGCGGGATCCTCGAGGCACCATATTTTTCCAGGAGTAGTTGTGCCAGGACCTGCGCGAGTCCGCTGTCGTTGTATTCAAAAGCTCCGTGGGTGAAACCGTGTTCCAGGAAGGCTGTTAGTTCTTCCCTCATGCCCGTCGGAGGGGCTCCCACGGCAGAGCGGTAGGAATCAACATCTTCATCTGCGTATTCAGTCTGTGCTGGTAGGTGATTCTCGTCAGCCTCCAGGGCGAATTCTTGGGTAAATAAGTTGCGCTGGGAGCGGTAGGTGTCGTAGCCGATAGACTTTTCGGAGAGGAGAAATTCATGTTTGACCAGCTGGTGAATCACCTTCTCAATACTGGCCATGTCCGCGTCAGGATAAGCATTGAGAATCGTTGCCCGCAGGTCCTGGCCGGAAATGGGGGTTTTAGCCCAGGCCCGTATCCCTTTGATCAAAGGGTTGACGCCCACGGAACTGAACACAGGAGTCGATTGACTGCGGGGAGCGGTGATGTAACAGCGCTCGTCCATGATCACTGCCGAAGGATTCCATCGGAGAATCGTGCCTTCCGCCTTCTTGTCATCAGCCACGATCGATGAGCGGGAAGCTGTGATCGTCAGCGTGGGTTCGAGGGTAATTTCACCGGGGACGTTGGAGGGCGACGAAGATATTTCTCCCACGGTGCTGATCATCCGAGAGGGGGTAGCCCTTCCTGCTGAACGGGCTATAAGGCCAGAGAGCGCCCGGGCGGTCTTCCGGATGATTTTGGGACGTTGCTCCGAGCCGTCAACAATTTGAGAGGCATTGGTGACTATCTCTGGATGGAAGGTGTTGAGCTCGGCCCACAGGAGGGGGTGCCGCCCCGCAAGGCGGAGCAGGTCAGTGACTGTTGTCGCCTCGGCGAGGTCTTCCAGAACGGTGATATCAGTGGATGCAGCTCGAATAATGGGGCATCCGGTGGGCGCTGTGACCGAGACACTTGGTGTCGAGGACCTCGAAGGCGTCTTCAATTTCGCTCCTGTACATGTTGGGCTGGGCTGCGAGGAATTCGTCTCGGAGCCGGGTAGTGAGGGATTCGGCATAGGGGTCGGTGCTGGAGGCAAACGGCCATCCATTAAGCACCCAGAGGGCTGCCTGGGGGTTTCCCTGGCGGAGATAGTTGACAGCGACGTCATAGTCGAAGAGGACCGCGTCATGTAGGACCACCGAGCGGGTTACTTTGTCGTAATGGATGTCAACGCCAGATTCCTGGCACACCTTGAGCGGGTACCACAACGAGGATCGCGAGCAGAACCCCCCGTAGAGCACCTTTTCGATCGTGCTCCGGGCCAGCCGTCCTCCTCCGCTGGCGACCATGTGCAAGAGCTGGGCCGCCCGGGTACTCGATACTTCCTTGCCGTTGATGCGTAATGTTCCGGTGATCTGCACGAAGTGCCGTCGTAACGGCGCCACGGGCTGACTGGCGCTGTCAATTACCGCGTTCATGTCCTGTCTTTCTGCTTGTCGTAGAGTGTGAAATCAGCCACGGCGTTCTGAGCCGCGGATCTCTCGGGTGGCCCAAACAGTGCTGCCACTGATGAGCAATGCCTGGAGCACTATCGCGATAACGAAGCGGGCAGCAGTATCCGCTGTTTCCGGCCAGGACGGCACCGCCACCAGCCAGAGCACCGTCTCCGCGAGGACGTCTCCGCCTAAAGTGGCCGAGACAACCGTCCACAGCACGGTCGCTGCGATAGCTACCCCCGATCCGAATCGGATCCGTAGGGCGGTCGAGACCATGGTCAACAAGATTCCTGTCAGCGCCCACAGCACCACCATCCGCGCAGTTTGAGTGAGATCACCGCCGGCCAACAGATGGGCACCACCAGTACCTACCGCCAGCAGTAGGAGGAGAATCGCCTGCCAGGCAAGGTAAGCACCCCGGATGCGGTGATTCTCGGTTACGGCAATCGGCCAGGCACCGGAGAGCGCCGACCAGGTCATCACGGGGAGCAGTCCCGCGCCCAAGGGCAGAATCGCGAAGGTATACAACCCGCTGACGTACCCGGGGGGATAGATTAGCGCCACTGCATAAACAAGAACTACTGCGGTGATGGCCAGGGGAGTCGCGGCGGTGCGGCTCAGGGGCCTGTGGACTGCTGCTAGGACGTTGAGCAAAGACTGGTTTTCTCGAACATTATGCTCACCGCGTATGTGGACAACCGGGTGGTGAGAAAGACCGGTCACGGAGGGATCAACCGTGGCATGTTTCGGGTCGTCACCGTCATCTGAATCTCGCCTGTGGGGGTTAGGGCGTTTCCCTGTTACTCGTTGGCCCCTCAATGCAACGGCCAAACCCACTGTGACCACGGCGAAAGCAAGATTGAGGGCGAGGCCAGCCACCGGGGATTCCTCCGCGAGTGGGTGCCCGGTCTCCAGAGGAACAGCGTTGGAGTGGATCCCTAGTGTCGGGAGCAAGAGGCGGACTGGCCAGGCGGGTGGAAAGGCCCACCACCAGCTAGCTTCCGCGGTCAAGGTGCCGGCAACCTGATAAACCACCGCAACCAAGAGAGCAGGAATCATGCCGGTAACGCGCGCGACGATGCTAAACAACGCGATGGTCGAGATGCTCCCGATCCAGGAGAGCGCACCCGCACTGAGGATTGTTCCGGCCCCCGCACGGTAATCGGCAACCGCATAAAGCCAGGCAACACCGAAATTGAGCAGGTGGAAGACAGCCGAGAGGGCGATGAGAACCATCAACCGGGCCGCCCTCGTCTTGATGGGGGAGACGGGGCGGAGATTGGTTCCGCCGTAGCGTGCCTTCTTTTCCCTGGTTTCGGCCAGACCCGCCAACAGGGCAAGAATAGGGGCCGCCATGCCGGTGATGTACATGGCCTGCCAGCTCAAGATGCCTGAGGCATCATGAGCGCCAGACGACCAGAGGGAAAACGTCGAGCTGAGAAGGCCGATGAGCAACCCGATCAGGGGAAACCACTGGAGGGCAGAGGATTTGAGACGGATAAGCTCCGCCCGGATGACACCGGGCCAGGTGCCCGCCCGTGCGAGGTGTCGGGCTCGAGAACGTGCATGAATGGTCGCCCCGGTCATCGCGTTGCCCCTGTTGAGTGGGTCATACGCAAAAACTCATCCTCAAGGCGATCTGGATCAGCGAAATCATGCAGAGGACCGGAATAGGCATCCCGGCCATTGACCAGGACGGTGATATCGTCGGTCAGCCGTGCGACCTCTCCCAGCTGATGGGAGCTGACCAGCACAGTTCCTCCTCCTGTAGTCCAGCTCCGGAGGAAACCCCGAAGATCCACGATTCCCTGTGGATCAAGGCCGTTTTGAGGTTCATCCAGAAGGAGAATGGGCGGTGAGCCCAGCATGGCAATTGCCAGGGCGAGGCGAGCTTTCATACCGGTGGAGAAATCCCGTGCCTTCTTTCGTCCGGTTTCTTGCAGTCCCACCATGCTCAATGTTCGGTCGGCCTCGTCCGTGCCGAGCCCAAGCAACTGCGCATGAACGCGGGCGTTATCCCTGGCCGACAGGTGCGGATACAAAGCGGGTCCGTTGATGGAGGCGCCGATGTTGATCAAGCTGTCCCTTGTGCGTTGTGCACCAAGGATTTCCACGGTCCCGGTTCCGCGATCTTCGAGTCCCAAAATGATCCGAAAGCACGTGGACTTGCCGGCCCCATTCCTGCCTAGCAAGGCGTGTACCCGGCCAGTTTTGACCTGCATGGAAAAACCATCCAGTACTTGGTGGCCGCCGAATCCTATCCGGAGGTTGTCACACGATAAAGCCACTGTGTTTAAGGCTGTAGAGGTCACAAACCCCATAATCGCTTGCTGAGGCAAGTGAGCGAATCCGTCTCAAGAACGAAATTTTTGTCCGCCCGTTCCCCCGGGCGGGGGAATCCTCTCCTATTTCACGGCTTGTGAACTCTGGGCGCTGACAATGCCGGAGGTGTGAGCCCATACCGCTAGTCCGACGCGGTCACGTACCCCTAATTTGGCGATCAACCGCGATACATAGGTTTTGACGGTGGCTGCCCCGATGTGGAGATGTGCGGCGATTTCAGCATTGGTCTCGGCGAGCGCCACCCGCTCCAGCACTTCCAGCTCACGAGGCGTCAACGGCTCAACAGGAGGGGCTGTCGTGGTGGATTCCGCTACGCAAGAGTCCCGGAAGCCGTTGATGACGAACTCGGTGATCCCCGGGGAGAGGACGGACGCCCCCTGATGGATCCTCCGTATGGCATCGATCAGAGCTTCCGGTCCGGAGTCTTTGAGCATGAAACCCTGTACCCCTATTTCCAGTGCCCGGCGTACGAGATCTTCGGAGTCGAAGGTCGTCAACATCAAGACCTTCGTGGTTTCACGGCGCTGTCGGATGATCTGCGCGGCCTCGATCCCGTTTAGGTGGGGCATGCGGATGTCGAGGACGGCGACGTCAATACGCCACCTTTCTGCAGCTTCAATGGCTTCTCGTCCGTTGCCCGCGGTCGTAACGACCTCGATGTCGTCTTGGGTGTTCAGAATAGTTTTGAGGGCAGTGATCATCATGGGCTGGTCGTCAGCTACCAGCACCCGGATAGGGCGGTCATTCCGCGTTTCGGAACCCTGACTTCCGTGTGCGTGCTCCATTACTTTCTGCAACCCCTCTTGATTCTATTGACCGACTTCTTACACCTAACACGGTGAGATCGGCAATGACGCCTGCACACGGAAGTATCCCTGCCTGGAATGGTATTGAATCTGACCATTGAGACTGTCCACGCGCTCCTGCATTCCGATGAGACCGCTTTTTGTGCCCGTCAGTGCAGGTGAGACCTCATCCTGTACTCCCGGTGACCAGCTCTCGATATCCAGCGTGATTTCGTCGTCCTCCCAGTCAACGGAAATATCCACCTCCACCCGGCTGCCGACCCCTTGGTGGCGTACCACATTGGTCAAGGACTCGTTGAGGATGCGGCGAACGCCCAGCTGGACGATAAGCGGGGACGAAGATGATATTTCGGCCAGGTCTCGGTCGGAGGGGAGCGAGGCAGTGATCTCCATTCCGGTTTTCCGGTACTTGTCAATCTGCTCGACGGCACTGGCGAGGTTCGTTATCTCATCTAAGGAGATGGAATCTGTCTCAGAACGCAGTGCTTTGACGATCCCTCTCACCTCTGCCAAGGCAGAAGAACTGGTGTCTTGGATGCTTTCCAGTATCTCTTCGTGCCCGGCATGGTCTTTCGAAGGGCGTTGACGGGCCACCATTATCCCTGCAGAGGCCTGAACATTTATCAAAGTAAGACTATGGGCAAGAACATCATGGATCTCTCTGGCAATTTGGACTCGTTCCCGCTCTCGAATGGCAGATTGTTCCTCCAGGGCGGCATGCTCTCGATTGCGCTGCTGTTCAGCATGGCGATCTTCTTCTCTGCGGCGGTTGATCGCGATCTGCCGGATGGCGGTCAGGCCAAGCCACTGAATCAGTAACCAGGAGAGACCTTGGTCGCTGCTGTGATAGAGCATTCCTGATTCAGTCTGGTACCACATGATCGGGGACACAAAGCAGTACACCAGCGCCGCGGCATAAAAGAGGAAGGAGATTATTCGTCGCTCCAAGAATCGTGCTGTTGTATACACGATAATCGGCATGACCAGCACGAAGGGAGTGAACCCCAGGTTCAAGGGAAGTGCGGAAAACCAGTTTGCGGTCCACAAGGCCATGAGCAAGAGCATGGCGACCGATGACGCGGTCGGTCGCGTGCGCCAAAAGAGCAACGCGGGGATGAACAAGATGGCTAATATGGCCTGGACTATTTCTTGCTGAGATCCGTTAGTGGCGATCGCGCCATAAATAAAGGCCAGAAAAGTAGCCAGAACGGCGAAGCCCCAATCTTCAATGTGAGAAGGGATTCCCCGCAGCGATGCACTCATATCCCATGACATTAGAACATGGGCGTTCAGTAGGTCGGATTCGGTATACCTTGTCACCGACCACGAATCTGATTTGAGGAGGACGATGCAGGGGGAAGGTTTACTGGTGCTGC
>NZ_GG667191.1:105831-111530 GCF_000159635.1 Corynebacterium lipophiloflavum DSM 44291
GTGACGACCGGAGAAGATGCCCATGGCTGTGATTATTTCACGTAGGTCTTCCTGTCGCCCGAACTTTGCAACAGCACCGGTCTTCCTGTCGCCCGAACTTTGCAACAGCACCCTACTACGTCAGTCAATTTGTCGATTTTGCTGATGAGCTCTTCCTCAATTTTGTAGATCTGGCGGTATCTTTTTGCGAGAGCCTTTTGGCGGTCCAGGAGGTGTGCCCAATTGGATTACAAGTACCTACACACTTGATCGGTGCTGCACGTTTCAGGGTCCGGGTGTGCGGCGTCCTGTCTAAGGTCCGCGATAGTGTCGCGCAGCACGGAGAGCTGCGCGATCTGCTGCTCGATCTCAGCGAGGCGCACGTCAAGCAGGTCGCGCACGTGCTCGCAGGGCGCCTGGCCGCCGTCGCGGATGTCGAGGATCTGGCGGATCTGGGCGAGGGTCAGCCCGGCGGCCTGGCCCCGGTGGATGAACCCGACCCGACCCACGGCATTCTCGGCGTAGTCCCGATAGCCGGAGGCCAATCGCTCGGCCGGAGGGAGCAGCCCCGACTCCTCGTAGAACCGCAGGGTCTTGGTCGTGGTTCCGGTTGCTTCCGCAAGCTGTCCGATCCTCATGTTCGCCGATTCCCCTTCCAATGGCCACTACACTTGACGTTCCATTGTACTGGAAGGTTCACAATGGTTCCATAGGAACTTTTGAACCACAGGGAAGAGACATCTGGAATGACAAACGAAAAGTTCGATCTGGCGATTATTGGTTCCGGCGGCGGAGCGTTTGCGGCCGCGATCCGGGCCACCGGGCTGGGCAAGCGCGTCGTGATGGTGGAGCGCGGCACCGTGGGCGGGACATGCGTGAACACGGGCTGCGTCCCGTCGAAGGCGCTCCTGGCTGCCGCGGAGGCCCGCCACGTGGCGTTGGATTCGGCCCGCTTCCCTGGGGTGGCGGCCTCGGCGGGCCCGGTGGACATGCCGGCCCTGATTCAGGGCAAGGCCGCGCTGGTTGAAAGCATGCGCACGGAGAAGTACGTCGATCTGGCCGCGGACTACGGGTGGACGATGATCTCGGGGGACGCGTCGTTCACCGGAACCCAGGACGCACCGCTGCTCCGGGTGATCTCCCCGGATGGTGCAGTGAGAACGATCGAGGCCGGGCACTACCTCGTGGCCACTGGCTCCGCACCCTACGTGCCCCCCGTTCCCGGACTGGCCGAGGCCGGGTACCTGACCTCGACGACGGCGATGGAACTGGACGAGGTGCCCGAATCAATGCTGATCCTGGGCGGAGGCTATGTTGCCCTGGAGATGGCACAGCTTTTCTCCCGGCTTGGCTCCCGGGTGACCATGCTGGTCCGTTCCCGGTTGGCCTCGCAGGAGGAACCGGAGGCATCCAAGGCATTGGCGGGGATGTTCGCCGACGAGGGGATCCGGGTGGTCCGGCGGGCCATGGCCGACTCCGTGGCCTCCGGCCCGGACGGGGTCTCGGTGACGGCAAACGTGGCCGGGGGCGAGGAGGTGTTCCGCGCTTCCCACATCCTCGTGGCACTGGGCCGCCGCCCGGTGACCGAGGGACTGGACCTTGACGCCGTCGGGGTGAAGACCGGCGCATCCGGCGAGATCGTGGTCGATTCCCGCCTGGCCACGTCCAACCCGCGGGTTTGGGCCGCCGGGGACGCGACCGGCCATCGGGAGTTCGTTTACGTCGCAGCGGCCCACGGCGCCCTGGCCGTGGACAATGCGTTCACCGATGCCCTGGCCGAGGTCGACTACCGGCACCTGCCCCGGGTCGCCTTCACCAGTCCCGCCATCGGGGCGGTCGGGATGACGGAAAAGGAAGCTGTCGCCGCCGGGATCAGCTGCGAGTGCCGGGTCCTCCCCCTGGAGTACGTGCCGCGAGCCGTGGTCAACCGCGACACCCGCGGCTTCATCAAGGTTGTCGCGGACCGCGACACCGGACGGATCCTGGGCCTCTCCGCGGTGGCCAAGGACGCCGGGGAAATCGCCGCCGCCGGCGTCTACATCCTCGAAGCGGGCATGACCACCGCGCAGGTCGCCGCCGCCTGGAGCCCCTACCTGACGATGGCCGAGGGCATCAGGATCGCCGCCAAGGCCTTCACCACCGACGTCTCCAAGCTCTCCTGCTGCGCCTGAGCTGCAGCCCCCACTACCGAAGCAAACGAGGCGCCCGCCTATCAGGACAGGTTGGTACAGCGGCATCAGGCCGGAAGTCAATTCGTGCAGAGGGCTTCGGGCAATCCGTCAGGAGCCCTCTGTACCGCCCCCGCAATGACGGGAACGTCAGTGTGGTGGACTTCGGAAAGCCACAGTGACACCCACTAGTTGTACTCGACCGTGACGTTGGTGGCACTTTCGGTCTTGTGAAATAGCTAGGCCTCCTGGCTTAGTGGAGCTGTCTAGTTCTTCACTGCCAGGAGGCCTCTATGCCCAACGGTAACGCCCGCTTGACCACGCATGCGAGAGCGTTGCTGGTGGCCAGGCAAGCTCATCCATATCGATGTGAAGAAACTCAGCCGCATCCCCGACAGCGGCGGTTGGCGAGTCCACGACCGATCCGCGACCGGAAGACCCGATCGGGTTCGACCACGTCCATGCCGCTGTCGATGACCACACCCGACTCGCTTATATGGCCCACTAGCGGTCGCGGAGCGTCCTGAAAACCTAAAGTTTTATGAGACACCCGGCAGGAACTGGAATGTGAGACCGTTTCATGGGGCAATTGGCCTCCTCCCCGTCTCACTAAAGCGTCTCGCCCTAAGTTGTCGCAGGGTGGTGCTCGGTAGGGGTTTGTGAGGCATAATCGAGACATGAGGCTTTTGGGGTACACGCTTGCGGACAGGTACGGCCCCCGCCGAACGTCGTCCATCTAGGGTTCACTTGGTTGTTCTTGGACACGTTTCTACTGGGGTCCAGACTCTTTCTGGACACTCTGCGGAGGGCAGACACACATTGTGACTCTCAACTTCATTTGGCGGGTTCTCTCACCTTCGCATGGCGGAACTCTCGGCGATTCGGAGAGCTCCGAGCTTTCGAGGTCTCTCAGGCACTGCACTACCGAGGCCCCGGCAGTACCGTGTATGTGCGAACACGTCAGCTGCTCAGCAACAATGTCTCGCCGATCTCGTCGAGGGCGAGGGTTGTGGCTCCGACGAGGAAGAGCGCGTGATCTTGCTCGCGATCAAAGCCGATCCAGCTCGAGAATCCTCCGGTACGTCCGTTATGCCAGGTGATGGTTTGTCCCTCGATTCGAGAGGTCATCCATCCCGCGCCCACGCGGTCTGCCCCGTCAGTCGAGAAGGCAGCGACTGGGTTAAGAGCGGCGGCGCCCGGTGCGAGACCGGTCAACAGCGCCCGCGCAACTTTCGCCATGCTCTTCACGTCAGTTCGAATACCACCGGCAGGCGCATATTGCAGATCGGTCCATGCCTGCTGCGGCCGCCCGTTTTTGTCTTTGCCCTGTACGGCCTGCTCATCCAGTGCCGCTTGGCCCTCTGCTGGTATGTAGAAGCGTCCCAGCTCGAGGGGTCTCGCAATGCGCTCCCGCAGCAGTTCGGCATAGTCCATTCCGGCAGCGGCAGCGAGCGCGTGGCCGAGGGCCGCAAACCCCAGATTTGAGTAAGCAGGCTCCTTCGCTCCGATCGGCACACGGCGCAGATCTTCAACAAGGTGGACGAGGGTCCTCCCGTCGAAGGGATTCCTTGCCTGGATCGTCCTGATGATGATGCGAGCTATATCTGTCATCCCCATCGGTTGTGCTGGCAGGCCTGACCTGTGCTGGGACAACTCTTCTAACGTGATGCCTGCCGCGCCGAAGCCCTGCAGCTCGAACAGTTCACCGAGCGTCGTTGTCGGAAGAACCTCTTCGCGTTCGATGGCATCGAGATAGAGCATCCCCGTGATGCCCTTAGTGATTGATCCAATTTCAAATGTCGCGGCCAGCGGGGCGCCGACGGTCGCGATTCGAGAACCGCTCCGTGTCACCGAAGCGATCCCCAGGGCGTGGACGCCTCTGGTGGGCAGAAGCTCCAGCACTTGTGCGGCGAGGGCGTCGTCACCATAAACAGTCTGAAGCGGCGAGCTTGAGCACTTCCTCGGCGCTTCAGACTGTTTGCGGTGCTCATGCAAGAGGTGACCGACGGTGCCCGTGCTCACGCCCATTTCGTCGGCTATCTCTCGGTAGGACTTGCCCTCGGCTCGGAGGGCGGCCGCGCGCTCCCTGCGAGCGGCCGCTCGCTCGATCACCGCACTGCGCGGTTCTGCTCGTAGGCGCCGGACGTTTCGCGCGGACATGCCCAGCAGCTCCGCTGCCTCGGCGGCGGTAAGTGGCCGGCCACTCTTGTCGAAGCGTGGCCGGGGGTCCAGAGCACTCATCCGAATACCTCCGTTATCCGGGCCTCGCGCGCCTGTCGGCGCTTCTCGCCCGACTTGATACCGCCTATTCTACCCCGTTTTGCTTGGTACTCGGACTTGCTAATGAAGTTCCTGCGAGTCCAACGTGCGATGGATGACGCCGTGGACTGCACCTCGGAGAACGGCAATGGCCCCCCGAGGGCATCGTCAAAGGAACGGTGCACTTGGTGGCAGTGCTGAACGACGATCCGGTGCCAATCGTCCATCGGTATAGCGGGATCATGTAGGCCATAGACCTCCCGACGCGCAGCATCAAACATCGCGCAGTTGCGACCTAGACCGCTGGATCGTTCCGGCTTGCGTGGAAGCTGACGGGGCGTGTGGATCGTTCCCAGCTCGCGCAGTCCGTACGCGCGATCTGTACCCCAGATAACGTCAGCATCTTCGTGCAGAGGGTTCCGGGTCAACAGTCCGGTGTACGCCGGGTCTCCGTCGAGGGACCGGCGCAGCCCCTCAGTCACTCGGGCGAGATAACGCAGCGCATCGACTCGACCAGCGTCCGTCCGGCAGACCGGGGCGTTGAGCCACCACCCGACGTGCCCGTGCCCCTTGTTGCCCTCCACGACCCAAGACGGCATTGGGTGTTCGCTTGGGCGCTCAAAGGCCCTCAGAACGGTGCTGTTGCAGGGTCAATAGAATGGGGAGCAGCGGTCATCGTCATGTGCCTTTCGGTGAGATGTGGTAGTTGAGTCGAAAGGTTACTGACGATGGCCGCCCCTATATCTGCCAGAGAGTGTCCGATTGTTTGTGTGCGGGGGCTTGGTTTACAAGTAGTCCGCGAATCGGTCGGGGTAAGCCACGGCTAGTTGGTTGATGGCTTGTTTCCATCCGGTGGCTTTCGCTCCTTCAACATAGCCGTTGCATTCGATGGCGCGCTTGGCTTTCTTCGCCCGCTGGGCGGCACGCTTGTCTTCGATGTTGCAGATCATCAACCACAGCGTCTTCAGCGCCGCGGTATCGTTCGGGAACTGGCCGCGGTTACGGGTAGCTTTACGCAGTTCAGCATTGAGCGACTCGATTGAATTGGTGGTGTAGAGCACCCGGCGTGCCGCAGGCGGGAACTGCAGAAACGGTATGAACCGCTCCCAAGCGTCGCGCCAGACTTTGACCGACTGCGGGTATTTCTGGCCCAGTTCACTGGCCTCGAACGCGTCCAGGCTGGCACGGGCGGTGTCCTCATTCGGCGCGGTGTAGACCTCACGCAGCGCCCGGGAGACAGATTTGCGGTCCTGGTAAGACACCCACCGGTTCGCAGCCCGAATCAGGTGCACG
>NZ_GG667191.1:111905-113958 GCF_000159635.1 Corynebacterium lipophiloflavum DSM 44291
CTGGACACCGCGGTTGGCCAGATCCGCGCACACCGATGCCCAGAATGCGGCACCTTCGTTGTCTGCGATCCACAATCCCAGGATGTGTTTGATGCCGTCCATGTCGACACCAACCGCCATGTAGCAGGCTTTGTTGACCACGCGGTGGCCGTCACGGATTTTCACGCGTAGCGCGTCGAGGAAGATCACTGGGTAGAACTCGTCGAGCTGGCGGTTTTGCCAGATCATGACCTCGTCTAACACCGCATCGGTAATGGTGCTGATGGTATCCGGGCTCATATCCACCCCGAGCGTGGTCGCAAGGTGGTGCTGTATATCGCGCACTGTCATCCCGCCGGCGTATAGCGAGACGATCATGTCGTCGAGTTCTGTGAGCCGACGTGCGCCCTTGGGCACCATCTTCGGAGTAAACGTGCCGGCACGATCCCTGGGCACGGTCACTTCCACCGCGCCGTAGCCAGAATTGACGGTCTTGGTGTACGACCCATTGCGGTGATTGCCGCCGTGTGTGGGTTCAACCTGGGCTTTGGTTTTACGGTCGGAATGGCTATAGCCCAAATGCGCATCCATCTCCGCCTGCAGACCAGCGTTGATTGATGCCTGCAGCAGGCCTTTGACCAGCTCGCTGGCATCATCAGCAGTGGTCGACAGCTCGCTGATCAGGCTAGCCAGCTCAGGATTTTCCATCAGCTTCTCGCTGATCTCGTTGACCCTCGCCGGGTCATGGTTTTTCTTCGGTGACACCGTAGTCATTATCGGTGAAACTCCCTCTCAATCAGAGCCTCACACACAAACTTCCTGACACCCTCTATCCGTTTAGGCAGTTGGACCGAGAGACAGATATGCGGGAGGCGTAAGCGCAGTTTGAGGGGAACAAGTAGCAGCACTCTATCCGATTCATATGTACAAGCGGGCCAATCCGTGCGTCTAGGATTCAGGTATGCCAACACTGACCACTATCGGGACCTTTGTCGGAGGCGGACTTATCGGCGCGGCATTGACCATCCTCTCCGATAACCGCAATAACCGAATAAGCATCCAGGCCCAGCTGCGTGCGGAGCAACGCATCGTGGTTGCAGAGATGCTGATGGTTTTTCAGAAAGCGACGTTGGCCCTTTCGGCGGTGAAGCTTGAGGAGCCACGTGACTTGGAAGCCTTGGAGAGGTCTCTAGGCGAGTTTGTTGCGAGTGCCGAGCTTGCACTCAGACTGTTCCCGAGAGTTGAGCTAACGGTCACGGAGCGTGCCGTGAGAGCGACGCTGCTAAATTTCCTCGTGAAATTGGGCATTATTCTTTACGATTACATTCCTGTGGTGCTGGGTGTTCATCCTCCAGACAAACATGAAGAACTTAAGCGCAACGTGGAGGCGATTAGGAAGCAGGGGAAGGAGTTGAACGCCTACTACGAGGTATCTCTCGACACTGCAAAGCAAAATTTGGGCACCGAGACCGACTCCTATGTGAAGCGACTCGGTTTCCGAATGAAGAGGAAAAGGCTCCCAATGCTGACATCTGTTGACAGAGCAAGCGTTGAACGTACCCGAATCGATGTGGATAGGCGTTTTGACTGAAGCCGTTAGCGCGTTTTTGCGGCGATGACCCTTGAGGTCAAGCGCTAAATAGCGAATCTTTTTGAGACGGGATCGTCGACCTTTCGAAACCCTGCCTTGAGCTCTATGGCCAAAGGTTTATCAGCGACCGCTAACTCCGATCGCACATAGTGCACGGCGGACAGAAGGTGCGCTGCCTGGACGTACGGGCGAGCGCGCCCTTTCACATAGCTTTGTGGAACCCCAATCCAATGGGTGCTGTTGCAAAGTTGGGGCAGTAGGAAGATTGACGTGAAATAATCACGGCCATGGGCATCTTCTCCGGTCGTCACTTCCCCCGTGACATCATCCTGTGGGCGGTGCGGTGGTACTGCCGCTACGGCGTGAGCTACCGCGACCTCGAAGAGATGATGACCGAGCGGGGTGTGCCAGTCGATCACACCACGATTCTCACCGCTGGGTGCAGAAATACGCCCCTGAGTTGGATAAGCACACTCGGTGGTA
>NZ_GG667191.1:114958-127257 GCF_000159635.1 Corynebacterium lipophiloflavum DSM 44291
TCACTGTATGACGATCGGACGAGAAGATCGTGGGCCCGACAGACGAAGATGCGTAGAGGTTTATCGGCGTCTGCTCGAGATCAGGGGGAGTATAGGTGCAGGTCTTAGGCCGGTTCAGGCGGCTGCGGAAATGCGGTGGACTCTGGACACTACGTCGGTGGAATCCGGTGGGAAATAAACGACGTGACCAGCTATCGCGAACCGCTGACAGAATGAACCGGCCGCCGTTGTGGTGGCCGGTTTTCACGTTGGGGGTTGCTTGCCCCGGGCCTTCCTCTGCCGATGCTCGTCAGCAGCCGCGGGAAGCGGGCCAGGGCGCAGCGACGTCGCCTGCCGTATACGGATCTTGTGCTGATTCTGCTGGATTTGCAGCCCAGTGATCTCGCCCCCGGACATCTCCACGGTGATGGCTCGGACCTGGTCGGCTGAGTGGACCAGGAGCACCGGCCCGCCCAGCGCGTGGCACACTTCCAGCCTGCCGAGGCCGTACTTTCCGACGATCCCCGCTATGAAACGGGAAACCTTGTCTGAGCCGAAGATCGGCCGGCGGGCCGCTTTGGTCAGCCCGCCGGAGTCCGTCCACAGGACCGCGCCCTCCGACAGCAGGTCCGTCAGGGCCGTGAGATCGCCGTCGTTAAGGCTTGAGACGAGCATGCTGAGGGTCGCGGCATCTGCGCTGCGGGGCAGTTCAGCTGTCTGCGCGAGCTGCCGCCGGGCGCGCGAGAGGCGTTGGCGTGCCGCTGCAGGTGTCAGGCCCGCCACTGACGCGAGTTCGGCGGCTTTGACACCGTAGGCCTCGGCGAGCACGAAAAGAACCCGGTCCACTGGGGAGAGCTCTTGGAGGATGCGGACGAACGCCCGATCAAGCTCGAGTTTCGCCAAAGCGCTGTCCTCTGGCCCGAGTCCGGGGTGAGCGACCTCCGGCAGCCACGGCCCGACGTAATCAACTCTGGACCGTTCCGGAGAACGGACAATGTCCAGCGCGAGGCGTGCGGTTACGGTGGCCAACCACGACTGCGGGTGCTGAACATCCTGACTGGCGTCGAAACGCAGCCACGCCTCGGAAACAGCGTCTTCCGCATCAGCGACACTGCCCGTGATGTGATACGCCACGCCGAAGAGCCGCGGACGCTCCCTCAGCCACACCTCTTCGCTCGTCTCCGAGTTCATTTCCCGGATAATACGGAGATTCGGTTCCACATGTTGATTGCGGTGATCGCGGTAATGAGGTCAGAAGCTCCATTGACGCCAAACCGGTCCACGACGCGCTGGATCAGCACCTCCCGCTGGTGCGGTTCGATCTCGCTGAGCCGCGTACCCATGTCCGTGAACTCGAGCACGAGAACGGTGTCGTCGCTCAAATCCGTTGCGCTCCAATCACCCGGGCGGGTGTCGCGCAGCAGCGCAATGCGGTTGTCATCCCACCCGCGCTTTCCGGCCTCACAGGAGTGGAGTTCAATGCAGTAGCGGCAGTTGTTGATAAAACTCGCCCGCAGCTGCACGGTCAGGCGGGTGTCCTTGTCCACGCGCCGGGCGGTGGCTTCCAGTGCGACCGCGGATGCGGAAAATGTCTTGTGGGTGCGATTGAGATTGATGGAGTTCATACCTGTTAGACGATTGCAGCCGCCGCACTGTGACAAAGCACAGGTCAATGCGCACACAATAGGTGTATGTCTGATGACGACGGGATTTATGAGCTCGTACCCGCGCCGCTCGGGTGGCTCGTGGCGCAGTACGAGGTCATCGCTTTGTGCGTGCTCGTGCTGGGGCTGAACTACGACCGCATTCCAGATCCGCTGCCTGTTCACTGGGGCCCAAGCGGGCAGGCGGATTCATGGACGGACAAGTCTGCAGGCGCGGTGTTCGGCATGCTCGCCATTTCAATCGTGCCACTGGGTGTGCTTACCTCGGTCATCGTGTACGCCGCCCACCAGCAGGCGAAGATCGCGCACAGGGAGCTGCCGAAAAAAGCCTGCTGAGGACGTTAACCGGGCGCGCGCGACGGCCAACGAGGTGTTGCCGCTGGTGGCGAAGCTCATGACCGCGCTCACAGCTTTGGTGGTGGGGGCAGTGACCCTGTCGCTTCTCGGACTGATGAAGGGTCCGTGGGCAGTTACGCTGCTGGTCGCACTAATCATCGGTGTGGTCGGGTGGTTCGTCGTGGCAATGCGCGCGGCGCGAAGCCGCGTCGTTGAACTGTTCGGGCACGACGACTTCAGCCGTAATCTGCGGTGGGGGATGTTCTACGCCAATCCTGCGGACGAGCGGGTTGTAGCCGAACACCTCATGTCAACGACGCTCAATTTCGCGCGGCCAGGTGCGTGGGCGTTACTCGGGGCGATTCTGCTGCCCGTCGCCGTCATAGCCATCGTGACTGTCGCGGCGGGCAAAATCTTGTAACCACGTAGCGCAGCGGATTCCCCAAAACCAAGTAAGATCCGTTTGTAAAATTCCTACGGTGGTAAAGGCGGTGCGTGGTGCGTCGTTTGGTGCGGGTGGCAGTGGCGGCTTCCTTCGCTGGGGCGGTTGCCACCGGTTGCTCCGCTCTGCCCCTGGACACAGTGGGCACCTACGACCGGGCACACAACGGCACGCTGGTCGTCGGTGTGTCCGAGCACGAGCCGTGGACCAGCGTAAATGACGCGACGGGCGAGGTCTCGGGATCGGAGACGGAGCTCATCCGGGGGTTCGCGGATTCGATAAATGCGGACGTGGAGTACAAGGTGGCGTCGGAAAGCGTGCTGGCGGGCTGGATCGAAGACGGTGATATCGACGTCATGATCGGCGGTCTCACCGCGTCCTCACCCTGGGTCAGCCACATGGCCCTGACCCGCCCGTACTCCACAGTGACCAGTGAAAGCGGCAGCGACGGGAAAATGGTCATGGGCGTGCCGATGGGGGAGAACAAGCTGATGGTGGAGCTCGAGCGCTACCTGGCACGCGCGGAGGGAGAAATCTGATGCCCGGCGTGGATGAAGCGAGCACCGGCTCCGGCATCGACGCCCTGCCGGACAAACAGGGTGAGCTGCTGCGCAAGGCGGTGCGCCTGGAATGGGTCACCATCGGCGTTCTCGCGGTCACGATCGCCCTGGTCGGGATCGTGTCCGGCCAGTCCCAAGCAATGAAGGCGGCGTGGTACGAAGACCTACTCTCCTTGCTGCCGCCGATCGCGTTTTTGGTGGCCACCCGAATCATCCGGAGAAACCCGGACGCGAAGCACCCCTACGGCCACCACCGGGCGATTGGCGTCGGACATGTCGTGGCGGGCTCGGCGTTGTTGGCGATGGGCAGTTTCCTGCTGATTTCTTCCGTGAGCGGCTTGATCAACCAGGAGAAACCGCCGATTGGCACCGTGGTGCTGTTCGGCCACAGTATCTGGCTGGGCTGGCTCATGGTCGTGGTCATGGGGTTGTCTGTCATCGGCCCGGTGATTCTCGGCCGGATGAAGTTGAGGCTGGCCGGGCCCCTGCAGGACAAGGTGCTTTACGCCGACGCGGACATGAACAAAGCGGATTGGATGACCGGCGTGGCCACCATCGTCGGCGTGCTCGGCGTCGGGTTCGGCATCTGGTGGACGGATGCCGTGGCGGCCATGGTGGTGTCCTTCTCTATTGTTGCCGACGGCATCAGCAACCTGCGCACCGCGATCCGCGACCTCACCGACGCGCGCCCGACCGACCTCGACGGCAATGTTCACCCCATCCTGGACACGGCCGTTGATGCGGTCAAGGGCGTGGACTGGGTGCACGACGCGGCGGCGCGGTTCCGCGATTTGGGTCACGTGCTGCATGTGGAGGTGTTCGTGGTGCCGCGACCGGGCCGTGAGGTGGGCGTCGGCAAGCTGCGCGAAATTGAAACGCTGCTTGACAACCTCGATTTCCGGCTCCATGACATCGTGGTCGTGCCCACCGCGAAGATCCCGGAGTTCCTCGTCAAGGAAGACCGCTGAATCTCGGCCCGCCTTTCTTGGTGGAGGGTGTGTTGTCCCTGGTAGAACCATGCGTCACCTCCGCTCGCCACTGGGTAATCGGTGTAGGGTGGAGGAGCACTTTTTGTTTAGCGCGCTGATACGCGTCCCACTAACGGAGGATCCTCGTGGCCCTGAAGCTCACCGGAACGATGCACAATTACGAGTGGGGCCACGAGGAACTCATCGCGGGCCTGCAGGGGCGCACGCCTTCCGGTGAGCCCGAGGCGGAGCTGTGGTTCGGCGCGCACCCGAGCGCCCCTGCGCTGACGAGCGAGGGCCCGCTCGATGAGGTCATTGAGCGCGAGTCGGGTGAGCGGCTGCCGTTTTTGGTGAAGCTCCTCGCGGCGAAAAAGCCGCTGTCCTTGCAGGCGCACCCGTCGCGTGAGCAGGCGCGCGCGGGTTTTGCGCGCGAGAACGCCGCTGGCATCCCGCTCGGTGCGGCGCACCGCAATTACAAGGACGACAACCACAAACCGGAGCTGCTCATTGCGCTGACACCGTTTCGGGCGGTTGCGGGGTTCCAGCCGATCGAGCGGACGCTGAGGCTACTGCGCGCCTTCGGGGTGCCGCGGCTTGCTGAGCTGGAACGGGTGCTTGCCGACGCCTCCCTCGACACTGCCGAGCGCCTCTCCCGCGCGTTGAAGCTGGCGATGACCGTTGACGCCGCCGAGGCGGTGGCGCAGCGCGCGACCGAGCTCGCGGCGGGGGACTCGGAGTTCGCCGCCGTGGCGTCCAACCTGGCATTCATCGCGCGGGAATACCCCGGCGACAATGGTGTTGTCGCGGCGCTGCTGCTCAACCACGTTTCCCTCGAGCCCGGCGAGGCGCTTTTCCTCGCCGCCGGCAACCTGCACGCATACCTGAGCGGGATGGGGGTCGAGGTGATGGCCAACTCGGATAACGTTTTGCGCGGTGGGATGACGGGTAAGCACATTGACACCGACGAGCTGTTTTCGGTTCTCAAGTTCGTCCCCCTGGACAACCCCACGACGCAGCTTGTCGACGGCTTTTTCAACGTTCCGGTCGATGATTTCAGCGTCGCCCCGATATCCGGCGGCGAGTTCGTCACCGGCCCGGCCATCGTCATTAATACCGCAGGTCAGCTTGCTGTAGGGGGCCTTGCGCTCGGCCCCGGGGAGGCCGCGTGGGTCAGCGCAGCTGACAAGGCTGTGCCGGTCGAAGGGGCCGGCGCAGCGGGGTTTGTGGTGACGTAGCGGGTATGTCGCGGCGCGCAAAAACCGCGCCACGGCCCCGAGTGTGCGTGGGGCGGTGTGGCGCGGTTGGCGCTTTAGCTAACTGAGCTTACTCAGCTGCAGCAGCGGTGGTGGTTGCAGTTTCCTCAGCGGAGCTGCCAGCCTCGATCTTGGAGGAGAGGCCGTCGATGGCGGAGCTGCCCTTGGACGAAGCGGTCTCCAGCAGAGCCTGGAAGTCGATGGAGGAGGAGAGCTGCTTGAGGCCGGACTCGATGAGGCCAACGATGAGATCTGCGATGAGGGACATAGCGGGTTTTCCTTTCGGGAGGGTGTCGGTTGAACGCTTGCAACGATATAACGAGACTTCGCAGTCACACTATGCACTTGCGTACCCTCTTCGACCCGCGTGGTGATCCGCGCGGGGAACGAAAGTGTAAGAACGCAGATGAGGGCCATAGAGTCATGAAAAAACCGCAACCATTTGGTTGCGGTTTTTAGCTCTCGGCCGGTCTTAGAGGACGATGGAGGAGAGGTTGGAAGCCAGGTCAATCGGAAGGACGACGAGCTGCTTGAGGGTGGTGTTGAGGAACCAGATGAGGTCCTGGAAGATCTCGATCATGATGATCTCTCTTTCTATGTCGTGTTGCTTGTTTGGACGCTTCCCACTTTAAGAAAGGTGAGGCTTGCCAAGAAATAGGTATATAAGATTAGTGAGTGAAGATTATTAGCAGTGTTCTCACGGAAGGCGTTACAGAAATCGCGAAACTGACAGAATTACTGGATAGGTGCTGTACCCGGTTCGCGAGTGGGGGTACCCGCGTTCAGGTTCATTTCCATAAATTTCCCAGAAAAGGCGCCTGTAAAGGTAGTATCAGACCGCTAGCTCGATTCAGAACCCACCCTAATTCAGGGGTATTTCTGCGTCTTCCGCCCCTCTTCGCATCCCCAGCCGGCGTGTACCATGGCCCCATGCCGACACCCGTACCCGAGTACCTCAACAGAATCCTCGATCTAGTTCACGACGACGACGGTGGCGAGGTCGCCGACTACATCGAAGACTTGAGCAAGGCCGATCCGGACAAGCTCGGACTTGCGCTGTGCACAGTATCCGGCCACCTCTACTCGGTAGGCGACGACGACTGCGAGTTTTCCATCCAGTCCATCTCCAAGCCGTTTGTCTACGCGCTCGCGCTGGAAGAGATCGGACCCGATGAGGTCCATCAGGTGGTGGGAGTAGAACCATCGGGTGATGCGTACAACGCGATCTCCCTCGACGAACACAACCGTCCGTCCAACCCGATGATCAACGCCGGCGCCATTGCGGTCAACCAGCTCATCAACGGCGCGGAGTCCTCTGTCGAGGACCGGGTGGAGAAGATCCGCTCGTTTTTCTCCCAACTCGCGGGCCGCGACCTGCGTATCGACGAGACGCTGGTCGAACACGAACTGGAGAAAGCCGACCGCAACCTGGCCATCGCTCACTTGCTCCGCGAATTCGACATCGTCAACGACGTGCCCCACGATGCCGTGAACTCGTACACGCAGCAGTGCTCGATCATGGTTACGGTCAAAGATCTCGCCGCGATGGCCGCGACCCTGGCGAACGGCGGAGTGCAACCGATCACGGGCGAGCGCGTGCTTTCCTCCACGGCCTGCCAGGTCACCCAGGCCGTGATGACTTCCGCCGGGATGTACGACGGGTCCGGCCGCTGGATGGTCGACGTCGGAATCCCGGCGAAGTCGGGCGTTGCGGGAGGGCTCATCGGAACGATGCCCGGGCAGTTGGGCATAGCGTCGTTAAGCCCGAGGCTCAACGAGCAGGGAAACTCGGTGCGCGGCGTGAAAATTTTCAAGGAGCTTTCCTCAACCCTCGGTTTGAACCTGATGGGCTCGGACTACTATTCCGCGCCCGGGATTAAGGCCGTGCTCCGGCGCGAGGACACCACCGTGGTGCAGCTTCAGGGCATGATTAACTTCGCGGCCGCGGAAAAGATCCTCCACGACCTGGAGGACTACCGCCTGGGAGGTTCGGCGATCGTGCTCGACGTCTCGCACGTGACCTCCTTCAACAGGGCGGGCCGCATGCTGATCAAGGAGGGCGTGCGCTCAATCCGCGACACCGGATACGACGTGCGCATCTACGACCCGGATTCAGCCATGCCGGACTACGAATTCTCCGACGGCACGCACCTCGAAGCGGTGAAGGATTTCTCCACCTCCTTAACCATTGAGGTGCCTCGCGACAAGGTCTATCAGGCGATCACGCAGCCGGATCAGTGGTGGGAGGAGACGATCGAAACCACTGACGGCTCCGCCGGCGAACAAGGCGGGGAGTTCCGCTTCGACAACGATGAGCAGTACGCGGAATTCAGCGTCGCCGAGGCGCGCGCCGGCGACCGCCTGGTGTGGCACGTGGAGCCCTCTGGAAGTGACCGTGAGGACAAGCATTGGGCTGACACGGATCTCATCTTTGACCTCGAAGAAGCCGGTGAGGGCGCGACCAAGCTCACCTTCACCCACCGCGGCATGCACGAGCGCGAGGCGAACTACGACCAGGTCGCGCGCGCCTGGGAGAAACGCCTTTATGACCGGCTCGAACCGTTGATTCGCGACAGCTAGGGAGTGCTAATGACCACTGGGAACACCATTTGGTGGCACGTGTACCCGCTGGGGGCAACCGGCGCGCCGATCCGCAACCGCGTCGAGGCGGATGCGGATCACCGCCTGCGCAAGCTCGGCCCCTGGCTCGACTACCTCATCGAGCTCGGCTGCAACGGTCTGCTCCTCGGGCCCGTCTTCGAGTCTGTCGGGCACGGCTACGACACACTCGACCATTACGCAATCGACGCGCGCCTGGGCACCGGCGAGGACTTCGACTGGCTCATCCAGGAGTGCACGGCCCGCGGCATCAACGTCATGCTCGACGGGGTGTTCAACCACGTTGCGCGCACGCACCCGGCGGTGCAGCAGGGCCTCGCCGGAGACACCGACTGGGAGGGCCACGGTGAACTGGCCACCCTGCACCACGACGAGCCGCAGGTGCGCGAGATGGTCACTGACATCATGTGCCACTGGCTGCGCCGCGGCATCGCCGGATGGCGCCTCGACGTCGCCTACTCGGTGCCCTCCGATTTCTGGGCGGATGTCCTGGCCCGGGTGCGCGAACAGTTCCCGGACGCGATGTTTCTCGGCGAGGTTATTCACGGCGACTACGCCGGTATCGCGACGGCCGGCACGATGGACTCGGTCACGCAGTACGAGCTGTGGAAGGCGATCTGGTCCTCGCTTCACGACGCGAATTTCTTCGAGCTCGACCACGCACTGGGCCGCCACCGGGAGATTGCGCAGCGCGTGCTGCCCAACACGTTCGTGGGCAACCACGACGTCGACCGCATCGCCTCGAAAATCGGCCAGGACAAGGCGATCATTGCGACGGCTCTGCTGCTCACGCTGCCGGGAATGCCCTCGATCTACTACGGGGATGAGCAGGGCTTCGTGGGCCTGCGCACGGAAGGCTTCGAGGCCGACGACGCGGTGCGTCCCGAGCTGCCGCCCACCCCGGAGGAGCTCTCCGCACTGGGGGGCTGGATCTTTGCCGAGCACCAGGCGCTCATCGGGGTGCGCCGCCGCCACCCCTGGCTGACGCGCGCCAGCGTGGATGTCGTCGACCTGAGCAACGAGACCATCTCGCTGCGCTGCTTCGACGACGAACACGAGCTGTATGTCGACGCCTGGCTGACGTCGCCGGTCGGAGTGCGCGTGCACGCCGGCGGCGAGACGCTTTACGAGTTCTCCGGCTCTTAGGCGCCGATAAAGCGCCCCACTAGCGAGCGGTATGCCCTGACCGTGAGCTCCACGTCGGCGATCTCGACGTATTCGTCGTGAGAGTGGAGCAGATCCAGGACGTCGCCAAGCGTGCGGCCGCGGCGGTGGAGGGCAAAACCGTAGCCCACGCCGCCTCGGCGACGCCCGAAGCGCAGGTCCGAGCCCCCGGCGGCGATGGTGGGAACAACTGGCGCGTCGCCGAAGAACTCGCCGATCGTGTCCACGATGGCGTCGTAAAGCGGCCCGGAGGCGGGTGAGACGGTGGCGTCTTCGGTAATGAGGTGCTCAATGGTGACGTGCTCAGCCAGCTCGCCGAGCGCATCGCGCAAGGCCGCGTCGACATCCTCCTGGGTCTGCCCCGGCAGCGGCCGGATATCGAGCTCGAGGTACGCCTGCGAGGGCAAAACGTTGATGGCGTGGCCGGCGCGCAACACCGTCGGAGAGACCGTCAGGTGGCTCATCGCGTGCGAGTAGCGGGCGAGGTCTCCCAGCGCGTCGAAGGATTCCCCGCTGATCAGCGCCTCTTGTGTGGCGTCGTCGAAGCGGAAGGCGCGCACGTAGCCCTCCCACAGCTCATCGCGTGCAACGCCCGGTTCCATCGCGGCGATGCGGCGCGCAACCTCGGCGATGAGACCAACGGTGAGTTCGCGACCGTAGGGAGTGGAACCGTGGCCGGCATCGCCGTGGACGGTCAACCTGCGCTGCGCGGCGCCCTTCTCGCCGACGACCACGACCACGGCGTCGCTGCCGTCGGCCACGGGCAGGTGGCTTCCCCCTTCTTCGGAGAGGCAGTTGCGCCAGCTGAAGGCATCCGGCTCGTGCGTGGCAATCCACCCGGCGCCGAGCCCGCCGCGGGCTTCCTCGTCGGCGCAGCCAACGAAGGTGAGCGTGCCTTTCGGGCGCCGCTCCGACGTTGCGATGTCACGGGTGACGGCGGCCATCGCCGCGGTGACGTAGAGCATGTCGGTGGCCCCGCGGCCGTAGATTCGCCCGTCGATCTCCTCGGCGCCGAAGGGATCGCGCGTCCACTTGGCCGGGTCGACGGGCACGACGTCGGTGTGGCCGAGTAGCGTCAGCGGTTCGGCGCTTGGGTCAGTTCCCTCGACGGTGAACGCGATGGAGACGCGGGACGGGTGAGGCTCGAAGCGTTGCACGCGAACGTCAGTGCCTTCGAAAAAACGTTCCAGCGTGTCCGCGTTGCGGACTTCGTTGCCGGAATCGGCCGTGAGGTCGTTGACGCACGCGTTCCGGATAAGCTCTTTGAGCAAAGTGACAGTTGTCTCAACAAGGGCGGTGTCCTGATTCATTGCAACGAGTGTAGTTTCGTTGGGTGGCGGATTCTTTATATGCGTAATGATGCATTTATTATCGTTGGTTACGAGCAACTGGAAGGTAGGAACGTGGCGAGACGCGAAACGAGCACCGATCCGCGAGCAGTGCGCACCCGCGCGACGCTGATTCAGACAACGATCGAGCTGTTAAAGACCCACCGCGCGGAGGCGCTGTCGGTGTCCCAGATTGTCAAAACCGGCAACCTGAGCCGACAGGTGTTCTATGAGCACTTTTCCGACCGCGACGCACTTTTGTTCGCGGCGGCGGAGAAGATGATCGAGCCGGCCCTCGAGTGGACCACCGCCGCATCGGGTGAGACGAAGCTGCTGGACGCGATCGTTGAGGGCCTACACCAGACCGTGCGCTCCTACGGCGCATCTTTGCGAAACCTCTGCGACGGCCCGATTCACTGGCAGGTTCACTCCCTGTGCATGCAGTACCTGTGCCCGATCATCGAAATCGAGATTGCGCAGCTGCTGGAACAGGCCGGCCGCATGAAGTCTCCGGAACACATCCGTTGCACGGCGGAGTTTGCGGCCAGCGGCGTTGTCGAGCGCCTCACCGCGGCGGTGCGCGACCGCATGAGCCTGGAGGAGGTCCGCAAGGAACTTTCGCTGGTCCGCGAGACGCTCAGTGCGCTCGATTACGAAACTGCGTAGCCAATTCTTGAACACCGTTTAAGCAGATTGGGATATAGTGTTGCCAACCTAATTGAACGGAGTTCAACCATGAGTTCAACCATGAGCGCAACCAGCATCCTCGACACCGCGCGGGCAAAAGTGCTCGAGCGTGGCGAAGGCCTCACCGAAGCCGAAATCCTCGAGGTCCTCAACATCGGAGACGACCATCTCACCGAGCTCCTCGAGCTCGCCCACGAGGTCCGCATCAAGCACTGCGGGGTGGAGGTGAGCCTCGAGGGCATCATCTCGCTGAAAACCGGCGGCTGCCCCGAGGACTGCCACTTCTGCTCCCAGTCCGGCCTGTTTGAATCGCCCGTGCGCGCGGTCACGCTGAACATCGAGGAGCTCGTCGAGGGCGCGCGCCAATCCGCGAAGATGGGGGCTGCCGAGTTCTGCATCGTCGCCGCGGTGAAGGGTCCGACCGAGCGCTTGCTGGACCAGGTCAAGGACGCGATTGAAGCCATCAACGCCGAGGTCGACATCTCCATTTCCGCCTCACTGGGCATCCTGAGCCGCGATCAGGCCCGCCAGCTGCGCGAGATGGGGGTGAGCCGCTACAACCACAACTTTGAAACCGCCCGCTCGTTCTTCCCCAACGTGGTCACCACCCACACCTGGGACGAGCGCAAGAACACGCTCGAGTATGTGCGCGCCGAGGGCATGGAGGTCTGCTGCGGCGGCATCATCGGGCTTGGCGAAACGCTTCAGCAGCGCGCCGAGTTCGCCGCCCAGCTCGCCGAGGTAGAACCCCACGAGGTGCCGATGAACTTCCTCGACCCGCGCCCGGGCACCCCGTTTGCCGACCGCCCGCTGGTGCCCCAGGGCGAGGCGCTGCGCGCCGTGGCGGCATTTCGCCTCGCCATGCCCACCGCGCAACTGCGCTTCGCCGGCGGCACGGAGCTCGCGCTTGGCGATGACGGCACCGAAAAAGGCCTGCTCGGAGGCGCCAACGCAATCATTGGCGGCAACTACCTCACCACCGCTGGCCGGCCGATTGAGGCGGACCGAGAAGCAGTGGACCGGGTGACGAGCCTGGGCATCCCGGCTGTCTACGACACCATCAAGGCGCTGTGAGGATCCCCGAGAGCACCGAGCTTGCCGACGCCATCTTGTCGGGCGAGGCGAAGTTCTCGCACCCCGCCGGCCGCGAATGGGACGTGCCACGAATCTGCCCGCTCTGCGAGCGTCGTATGGTGGTCAAACTCAACCCTGTCGGCTGGGAGGCGATGTGTTCGCGCCACGGATTGTTCCGTTCGGAGTGGCTGCAGCGCTAGAGCGTGAGGGGGCCTCGACAACGGG
>NZ_GG667191.1:128699-143155 GCF_000159635.1 Corynebacterium lipophiloflavum DSM 44291
TCGACAACGCAAAAACCGCCGCACCTTAAAAAAGTGCGGCGGTGGTTCGGTAGCTCTTAGAGGGCTACGACCTGCTGGGCCTGAGGGCCCTTGGCGCCCTCGCCGACCACGTACTCGACCTGCTGGTTCTCCTCAAGGTTGCGGTAGCCGCTGCCCTGGATCTCGGAGAAGTGGACGAACACGTCCGTGGAGCCGTCGTTGGGAGCGATGAAGCCGAAGCCCTTGTCGCCGTTGAACCATTTCACAGTACCCTGTGCCATATTTTTTACCTTCAAGTTTCTTCTGGTGATGCTACGAGCGGCAACATGATTCACTGCCACTGCGAGTCGGAAACGACGTTAAATCTCTGCGAGCACGTGAATCTTGGTTCAGCACTATGCAACAAATTGCGACTGCGCTCAAGCTTGTCACACTTTGCGCCTGGGGTCGCTACCGGGGGCGAACCGCTACCCCCAGCTGCTCAGCCAAAACGGCTGTGAGCTGGTCCAATGCCTCGATGGTATCCGCGTAGGAACCTTCCGGCGAGCGCGCCGCGATGGCAACGCCGAGCGCGGCGCCATCCATAGGCACGAAGCCAAACTGGCGCGAGTGCCACGACCCGTCCAGCCGGTCACCGCTCCAGCCGCCCTTGAACGCCGCGTCGTCGAGCGCGCCCAGGCCCCACTGCTGCTCATCGACCACGTTGTGCATGGCGATGATCACCTCGTTGTCTTCGTCACGAGTGGACAGGTACCAGCCGTAGCGCGCCGCCGAGGCCAAGGGCCAGTCGGAGCGGCCGAAGGCGCTGTTGACATCGATGGTGGCGCCGGCCTCGGCGACCTCTTCCTCGACGTGCTGCGTGCCCACGCACTGCAGCAGCGTGCTCGCGGAGTCGTTGTCAGACCATTCGATGGAGGCCTCAATGAGCGTCTCCAGTGCCGCATCACTTACGTCGCAGTGCTGTTGGGCCGCCAACGCGATCGGCACTTTGACCGTGGACCACGACGGCAGGGTGGCGATGGTGCCGGTGTAGCCGTTGACGTGGCCGTCGTAAAGCGAAATGCCCAGCTCCGTGCCGGTTTCCTCCTCAATGGCGTCGAGGTTGTCGCGCAGCGCCTGCAAGGTACCGGTGACATCGAACACCTCAGGGGAGGCGGCAGTGGAGTAGGCGGGGGTGGGTGCCGGCGCAGGTTCCGGCACGGGTGCCGCTGCGCAGCCAGAGGCGAAGAACAGGGCAATGAGCGGACTCGCCAGGGACGCCGCACGCGTAATCACGGCGAAAATATTAAACCGTGCGGCGAAGTTTGTCCCATTCAGATACGAGAGCGTATCCATCGGTGCCGGAAATTGAGGGAGTGCCTTGGTAGTTGCCTGGCTGCTGGATGGTGGTGGTGCTGCCGTGGGCGAGGATGTGCTCGGTGGGGGAGAGCTCGCGAATGGCCACCAGCTCCACCTTGTCGGGGTGCTCGAAGACGACATCGGAGTAGATCATCGGGTCGTGTTGGCCGTCGTCGCCGACGAGCGTCCAGGTGATGTTGGGGAAGTCGATGATCAGGTTGCGCAGCTGAACGCGCTTGTGTTCCGGGCCCGAGCGGAACAGGCCGGTCTGGGTGGGGCCCCAATCCGTCAGCAGGAGCGGGCCGCGCGGCAGGCCGTGGCGCTCGATGAAGTCCACCAAGGTGTCGTAGGTATTCCACGCGCCCGTGGAGAGGTAAAAAACGGGATCGGACGAGCCGCGCATCGCCTCAAAGAAGTGCGCCATGCCGGCCACAGGCTGGCGGGTGTTGGTCTTTTTCACCCATGAGTTCCATGCCGCGAGCACCGCGCGCGGCAGCATCGTGACCATGATGGTGTCGTCCACGTCCGAAATGATGGCGCGGGTGACCTCGTCGGAGATGATGTGCACCGGCGCGACCTCGCGGCTTTCGCCCAGGGCGACGCTGACCGTGGCGTCGTGCCAGCCCGGTCCGAGACCGTGGTCGAGGATGAGAACCTCGAAGTAGCCCTCGTCGTTGGTGCGGGCGTCGATGCGCTGGCTGCCAAGCTCGACCGTGACGGCGGCGTCCGGCACCGGGGTGGTGATGAACTGTCGCCAGCCGCGCTGCGCCGTTGGGTCGGCATTGTCGTTGTTTTCGGCGTGGCTGCCCGCGGGATCCACCATCAGAACCCTGCCCACCACGCGTGCGCGCTCGGGGCTGCCGTAGCCGGTGAACCCCGTGGCTCGCGGCTGCCATCCCGCGCGCGCGTGACGACGCACCTGGGAACGCACCAGGCGCCTTTCAGCTGACCACACAACATCCGCTAGACCCATGAGCACCAAGAATACTGGGAAGGGTCCACGGCGCGGGTTTTGAGTACGCTGGCGCCCATGGAGAGGGTCGAAAGCGTTGAGGAGAGCGTCGAGAAGCTGATCAAGCTCTATGAAGCGTCGTGCGACCTCGCGCGCGAGGTCATCGCATCGGGCGACTACTCGGGCTACGACGCCGTGCGATACCCGAAGATCGCCGTTGAGGTCACGCAGTGGGTGCCGGTGGATCGCCGAGAACCGTTCGGATACGTCGACGAGGCGGGAACGTACAGCGCAGCGGTGTCGCGCCCGGACCTCATGGCCGCGTACCTGACCAACCAGCTGCGCGCGCTGTGCTCGAACTACCCGTGCGAAATCCGCGTCGGCTACTCCGACACCCGCATCCCGCCGGAGTACATTCGCGGAATCAAGGGGCTCAGCGAGGTGCGCGCCTCGTTCGCCGATTCCGTCCCGCGCCCGACGCTTGACGACGTCCACGATGGCATCATCGACGGCGAGTGGGACTCCTTCCACGGCGCGGAGAAACCCCTGTTCCACTTCGGGCCGCAGCGCTTCGACATCGCCTGCGCGCGTATCGAGCACTACACGGGCATCCCGGTTGATACGGTGCAGCGCTACATTCTGTTTACCAATTACGCGATGCACACCCGCGAGTTCGTCGCTTTCGGGCTGCGCGCGATGGAACAGCCCGACTCCCGCTACACCCGCCTGGTCCTGCCCGCGGGCGAGGTCGAGCCGGGGGAAAACCCCGGGGATGTGGACCTCGGCTCCCCGCGTCAGATGCCGCGCTACGACCTGGTCACCGATAACGGCGACGGCATCACGATGATCAACATCGGGGTCGGCCCGTCGAACGCGAAGACAATCACCGATTGCCTCGCGGTGTTGCGCCCGGAGGCGTGGATCATGATCGGCCACTGCGCGGGCATGGACGGGCGGATGCGCATCGGGGACCTGATCCTGGGCAACGCCTACGAGCGCCACGACAACGTTCTCGACGCCCACATCCGCCGCGACCAGCCCATTCCCGCCGTGCCCGAGATCCAGCGCACCCTGGAAAAAACCGTCGAGACGATTTACGGCGAGGACCCTTCGCTGATGCGCACCGGAACCGTGCTGTCGACGGGGGACCGCAACTGGGAGTGGAAGTCCCCGCAGGAGCTGTGGAACTGGCTGCGTGGCTCGACGGCGGCCGCCGTGGACATGGAGTCGTGCACCATCGCCGCCAACGGGTACCGCTACCGCGTGCCGTACGGCACCTTGCTCGCGGTCTCGGACCTGCCGCTGCACGCCGTGCCCAAGCTGCCGGCCGCCGCGCAGGCCTTCTATTCCAACTCGAAGGAGGCCCACGTGATGTGCGCGGTCAAGGCGATGGAGAAGCTGGCGAAGAGCCCGGAGCGCCTGCGCACGCGCAAGCTGCGCCGCACAATAGGGGAAGTGCCGTTTCGCTGATGGAGTTTTCTGACCCTGCGGTGCAGATGGCGCACCGCAGCGCGATTCGTTCCATTGAGCGCGTCGTTTATGAAACGGTCACCCCGACCGACCCCGCTGCGGCGCTTGACCGGGTGGTGAGCATGCTGCGCCACCCGCGGGTGCTCGTGCTCACGGGCGCCGGCATCTCCACCGAGTCCGGCATCCCCGATTACCGCTCGCCGGGCGGAAGGCTGACCAAGGGGCGCCCGATGACGTACCAGGAGTTCGCGCACTCGCCGACTGCGGTGCGCCGCTACTGGGCCCGCGCCTTCGTCGGGATCCGCTTCATGCGCGCCGCCAAGCCCAACCGCGCCCACTTCGCGCTGGTGGAGCTGGAGCGTGCCGGGCTGCTCAGCGGCATCGTCACCCAAAACGTCGACGGGCTCCACCGCGAGGCGGGCAGCGAGGGCGTTATCGCCCTGCACGGCGACATGGATTGCGTTGTCTGCCTCGATTGCCGGTCGCGCGAGCAGCGCGAGCTTTTCGACACCCGCCTGACCGCCGCGAACCCCGGGTACGTGGAATCGGTCGTCGTCACGGGTTCGATGCTCAACCCCGACGGCGACATCGAACTGCGCTCCACCGATGTCGAGCGCTTCCGCATGGTGCCGTGCAGCTCGTGCGGCTCCACGCGCGTCAAACCGGACGTGGTCTACTTCGGCGAGAACGTGCCGCGGACGCGCCGGGCGCGGGCGGCCGAGATGCTGCAGAACTCCACCGGTGTCATCGCGATGGGCACCTCCCTGGCCGTGATGAGCGGCTACCGGCTCGTTCTCGACGCGCTCGCCCAGGGCAAGGAGGTAGCCGTGATCAACGCCGGGCCGGGCCGCGCCGACCCGAAGGTTGACGTGGTGTGGCGCGCAAATGTCGGCGACGCGCTCGGGCTTGTTCTAGACGGCCTCGACTACGCTTGAGAGGCATGGACGCTCTACTTTTCGGGCTTTCCGGCGTTGCGTTGGAGCCCAGGACGACGACCGCGCGTGCGCGGGTCGAACATGCCGCGGGCGCGTTGGACCCGGAGCGGTTCTGGACGGTGTACGAGGATTTGAGGCCCTCCTACAACGTCGGCGACGTCTCCGATATCCGCTGGTGGCAGCAGGTGGCCATCCGCGCCGGGATTGATGACATCGATGTCCACGAGGCGGTCGCGGCGGATGTGGACACTCTGTTGGAGCCGCGCCGCGCCGTGGTGGAGTGCCTGCTCGAGCTTGTCGACGCCGGCTGGACGTGCGGGGTCGTCGACAACGCCCCGCCGGTTGTCGCGTCTCACCTGCGCAGTACCCACCCGTGGCTCGGCGAGCTTGACGCGGTGACCTTCTCCTGCGACATCGGGGTGGCGAAACCGGACGCGGCCGTCTACCGGGTGGCAGTGGATGCGATGGGCGCGAAACTGGCCTCCACCGTGTACTTCGACCACCGTGAGCAGTGGGTTGAGGCGGCGGCGCACCTTGGAATGCGGGCGGTCCTTTTCACCGACCCGGCGGACGTGAGAAAGGCACTGGCATGATCTACAGCTTCGAGTCAAAGGTTCCCTCGATCCACCCGAGCGCCTACATCGCGCCGGAGGCGACGATCATCGGCGACGTCACCATCGCCGAGGATGTCAGCGTGTGGCCGGGGGCGGTGATCCGCGGGGACGTGGGCCCGATCAGGATCGGGGCGCGCTCCAACATCCAGGACGGTTGCGTCCTCCACGTCGACACGGGCGGCGAGACGGTGCTTGAGGAGGACGTCACGGTCGGCCACCTCGCGATGGTCCATTCCTGCTACATCGAGTCGGCCTGCCTGATCGGGATGAGCGCGACCGTGCTGTCGCGCTCCCGTGTCGGTGAGGGCAGCATCATCGCCGGGGGAGCGGTGGTGCTTCAGTGCCAGGAGATTGCCCGCTTCAGCGTCGCGGCCGGGGTGCCGGCGAAGGTGCGCAAGGAGCTCGAGGAGACCACGCGGGCTGAGCGGGTGCGCCACGCCGCGTCCTACGTGGAGCTAGGGCGCCGCCACCGCGAGGGGCTCGCGAAGCACGAAATCTAGCGCCACGGCGCGGGCAATGTCGCGCACCACCTCGCGGTGGGTCGGGATCATCCGCAGGTCAGCGTCGACGCCTGCGGCCCGCACGCTGCGGGCGAACGGTGCGGGGGCCAGTGGGTCGTCGATAAACGCGCTGCCGGCGACGACGATGGTCGACGGCGCGTGCTGCGAGCTGAGCTGCGCGGCGAGTTCACCGAGCTCGTGGGCGCGGTCGTCGAGCGCGCCCCGCGTGGTGTGCTTGTGGGTTGAGTCCGTCACGGCGTCGCGAAGCGTGCGGATGCTCGGCTCCCCGATGGTGTCGATGAGCCCCTGCGTGGTCAGGTCGTCGCGGGTGACGATGACGGGGAGCACGCCTTCCTCGGTGGAGACGGCGCAGCCGATGGAGTCGTCGGCGAACAGTGCCATGACGGCCTCGTCGGCAAGCGAGGGCGTGGACTGGATCTCCGAGCCGACGATCGCGGCGGCGGCGGAGGTGACCACGACGGGCACGGAGAACTGCTCGCGCAGCTGCGCCCCGATCTTAACGTCGCGCCACCCGAGGTTCGGTGCGTAGACCTCGCCGTCGCCGGTGACGCTGCCGGAGGTGGTCACGCCCACGGTGGCGAGCGGGCGGCTCACGCCGGTGGTCAGGCGGTTGAGGATGGCCATGATGCGCTGGATAAAGTCGTCCTGGCTCTCCCCGGCGACCTCGACATCGATGTCGACGCTGCGCACCGTGCGGCCCTTCAAGTCGAATAGTGCGATGTAGGTCGACAGCGTGCCCACGGCGATCCCGGCGTGCAGGGCGCGCGGTTCCGACAGCTCCAGCGGGACGGTGGGACGGCCGCGTCCTGCGGCGCGGGTAAGGTCGGTGCGTTCCGTGACGTATCCCGCTTTAACCAGGGCGGCGACGGCGCGGGTGATCGTGGGCTGGCTCAGCCCGGTTTTTGCGACCAGCTCGCTTCTCGACGTCAGCTCTCCCAGCCTGATCAGGTGCAGGCACTTCGCCGCCGGGCTCGACGGGCGGGAGAAGGGAAACGAGGTCATGTGAATATAATAGCAACCGTCTAGACCGCTTTGTCCATTCGGGCTAGACAAAGCGTGGCGGTGAGGCGCTGGCCTTCACGGATAGAAGAATTCTGCGTTAGACTTTGCCCTCATGACGTCTGCTCAAACTGGGAGGGCCCCCTCTCTGCTCGACGCGACCTGTGAGGATTTCGTCTACGACCTCGTCGCGCTCTCCCCAACCCTGGGTTCGAGAATCGGGATTGAGGGCCACGACCACGACCTCCAGGATTTCAGTCCCGCACACTGGGAAAGGGTGGCCAACCGGATCCGCGACCTACTCGCGGACGTCGACGCGATCAACGACTGCACTGACGAATGCGACGACGACGACGATTTCGACCACGTGGACACGCTCACCGCGGCGATCTTGCGCGACCGCATGACCCAGGAGCTGGACTTGCACCACCGCGGCGAAGACCTGCGGATGCTCAACAACATCGACTCGCCTGTTCAGCGCATCCGGGACAGCTTGCGCCTGATGCCGAAGCAGAGCGCCGACGACATCGCCAACGTCGAGTCCCGCCTGTCCAAGGTGGCCGCCGCGCTGGCCGGCTACCGCGAGTCGCTGGCTGAGGCGGCCAGCCAGGGTGATGTAGCCACCCACCGCCAGATCGACGCCGTCATCAGCCAGTGTGAAGCGCTCGGCGATGAAGGCTCGAGGCTCGAGCGTCTCGGCGTCGCACCGGAATCGACGGTGGTCAACGACGCCAAGAACGCCTTCCAGGACATGGCAGACTGGCTGTCGACGGAGCTCTCGCCGATGGCGCCGCACGACGACGGTGTGGGCCGCGAGCGCTACGAGTTCCTCTCCCAGTTCTTTCTCGGCCGCAAGGTCGACCTGGACGAAACCTATGAGTGGGCGATTGAGAGTCTGCGTGAGCTGGTCGAGGAGCAGTCGAAGCTGACCCGCGCCATGTTCGATGCGCCCACCACGATCCACGCGGCGTACCGCAAGCTCAACGAGGACAAGCGCTACACCCTGCGCTCCTCCGATGAGTTGCTCGACTGGATGGTCGAGACCACCCGCGAGGCCTACGATGTACTGCGCGACAACTGCTTCACCATTCCCCATGGCGTGGAGCGGTTGGATTGCGCGATCGATCACACGGGCAGTGGCGGGCTGCACTACATCCCGCCGAGCGACGACATGGTCCGCCCCGGCACCCTGTGGTGCTCCATGCCCGAGGGCAGTCAGGCGCTGCACACCTGGCACGAGCTGACCCACATCTTCCACCAGGGCGCGCCCGGCCACCACGTGCAGTCCGCGACGGCGCTAAGCGAGCGCGGCAACCTGAACTTGTGGCGCCGCAGCGTCAACGCAAACGCTGCGCACTCCGAGGGCTGGGCGCTGTACGCCGAGCACCTGATGGATTCCTACGGCTTTTTCGAGGACCCGGCCAAACGTCTTGGCCACCTCGACTCGAGGCGACTGCAGCTCGCCCGCGTTATCGTTGACATCGGTGTCCATCTGCACAAGAAGACGCCGGACAAGACCGGCGTGTGGGATGCCCAGTACGCCAAGGCGTTCCTGCGCGACAACACCGCCATGACTGAGACCCGCCTCAGCTTCGAGCTGGACCGCTACATGGGGTGGCCGGGGCAGGCCGCCGCCTACGCCGTGGGCTACCGCGCCTGGCTGAAGCTTCGCGACGCGGCGCTTGCCCAAGGCACCACGCTGCGCGAATTCCACGACCGCGCCCTGCGCCTCGGTTCAATGCCGATGGACCTCTTGGCCCAGGAAATCCTGTAGGCGCTTGAGCAGCTTCGGCAGGTAGGCGGCGAACAGCAGCACCCCGCACAGCCGGATGAGCTGGATCGCGATCACTGCCGGCCCCGCGCCGCCTTCCGCTGAGAGCGCCAGCACTGTCTCGATCGCGCCGGGGCTGGTGGCGAGGTAGCCCTCGTAGTAGGTGATATCCAGCCACGCCGAGACCACCCAGCCCACGGCGGCGCACGCGCCCATCAGCGCCACGATGTAGGTCACGGTGACCGGCAGCAACCGCGCGAACAACCTCAGGGCGGCAACGTTGAGGCCGCCGCCGCACAGCCACCCGATCGCGAGGAAGGCGACGATCGTGATCGCCGGCGGCGGGGTCAGGGGGGCGTCGATAAGCGAGGCGACGACGGCGGTGAGCGTCAGCGGACCGAACACCTTCGAGTTCGGCATGTGGAGCAGTGTGCCCAGCGGCTGGCCCACCGCGACGAGCGCGGGAATCAGCAGCCAGACCCACCAGGCGCTGGCTTCGGGGGCGTGGCCCGTCCCGCCGGGCGCGGTGAGAAACGCGGCCACCAGCGGCAGGGTCACCGAGACGGCCAAAAGACGCAGGTACTGCGACAGCGCCACATAGCGCGGGTCCCCGCCGACATCCTCGGCGATCGCGGGCATCATCGACGCCCCGCCCGCAAGCAGGGAGAGGATCCCCGTCTCGCGCGACACACCGTGCTTGGCCAAAAATAGGCCTCCGGCAAACGCGAGGCCCACCGTCACCACCGCGACCATCACGCCCGGAGCGAGGTAGCCGAGCAGCTCACGCGGGGGCACGTTGGCCAGCGACAGCGCCGCGATGACCCCGATGATGCCGCGGGCGGCCGAGAGGATGCGTGGGTCGACGGGCAGATCACGCCCGCTGGCCAGCGCCATTGCGCCGGAGGCGAGGATCGCGCCGAGGATCCAGGCCACCGGGACCCCGAGGCGCGAGAGCACGAAGCCGAGCGCGACCGAGGCGGGAGCGACGATCAGCCATCTGAGCCATGTGTGCACTCGAGCGATGATACTCACGCAGTGAATTTTCCTATATCTAAGTTTTCGCTCCTATAGATGTGTCATTATTAGCCAATGACCAACACTGAGACGCCGGTTCGAGGTCAGCGGCCAAAGCGCCGGGCAGCGACCGAGGAGAAGATTGTCCGCTCCGTGCTCAAACTCGCGCGCGAAAAGGGGTTCCCGGCGGTGACCATTGACGCCGTTGTGGCAGATTCCGGAGTGGCCAAGACCACCATCTACAGGCGCTACAACGATCGCATCGACATGCTTATCGACGCCCTACGCCGGGTCACGCTGGAAATCCCTACGGAGTACCCCACCACGCAGAAGGGGTTCGAGCAGTACCTGGCCAGCGTTCAGGACCACCTGGAGAACAAGATCGGCATCCGACTGATCGGCGCCACGGTGTCGAGCTCCGACGAATTTATCGGCGAGTGGCGCGAGCGCGTCGTCTCCGAACTGCTCGACGGTTTCGCGCGCTACTACCGCAAGGGCGTTGAGGTGGGTAGCTTCTCGCCCGACGTCAACGGCGGCGTCATCGCCACCATGGTGGTGGGCAGCGTGGTCATGCGCACGGCGTTCGACCTACGCGACAAAAAGGCCCACGCCCGCGCGATGGCGGAGATGCTGTGGCCGATTGTCGCGTCAGCCAAAAGCAAGGGTGCCATTGAGTAAGCCGGTGACGGCGACGATTGCGCCGGCGACGACGATCACCACGACGGCCCACTCGAAACCGTTGAACAGCTTCTCTCGCCTGCTCAGCCGCGTCAGCACGTAAGGGACAAGCCCAGGAACGACGGCGAGCGCGCCGAAAAGCACGTAAACGGGGTCGGCGGCGTAGATCAGCCACAGCGAGTAGATGACGCCGAGGACGCCGACGGCGAGGTGCACACGGTTGGAGGAGGCCGCGACGGCGGGCCCGGAGTCGTCGAAACGCGTGCCCGCGTGCGGGTGGGTCAGGCCCTTGCCGCGCACGGCGAGCAGGACGAGGTAGAGCGCCGAGAAGATGTACGGCAGCAGGTACATGATGGTCGCGAGCTGCACCATGGAGGTGTACGAGGCCTCGCTGACGTAGAAGATAATCACGAAGGCCTGGATCACCGCGGTGGAGATGAGCTGGGCGGTCACCGGTGCGCCGGCCGAGTTGGTGCGGCCGAGGCGGGTGGGCAGCAGACCGTCGTTGGCCATCATCACGATCGGCTCCGCGCACAGCATCTGCCACGACACGTAGGCCCCCAGCACGGACAGGCACAGACCGATTGAAATCAGCGCGCCTCCGGCCGGGCCGATGGCCGCCTCGAGGACCGCGCCCATGGAATTCTCCGGCAGGGCGGCGAGCTCCTCGCGGCTGAGCACGCCGTAGGACAGAGTGGACACGGCGACGAGGAGACCGAGCACGGAGAGGAAGCCGATGACGGTGGCGCGGCCGACGTCGCCACGCGTGCGCGCCTGCTTGGAGTACACGCTCGCTCCCTCGATGCCGATGAATACCCACACCGTAAACAGCATGATGCCCTGGAGCTGCTCGCTAAACGACGCCCCCGAGCGCTCACCCCAGAAGTCGAGGGTGAAGGTGTCCCAGCTGAAACCGAGGAAGGCGACCAGGACGATGAAGGATACGATGGGCACTAGTTTGGCCACCGTGGTCACCACGTTCATCAGCGCGGCCTGCTTCACGCCGCGGGTGAGAGCGGCGAAGATCACCCACGTCAGCGCGGATGTCGCCACCGCGAGCACCAAGTTGTTCCTCAGCACCGGCACGTAATGGCCGATGGTGGAGAAGAACAGGTTGGCGTAGCCCACCTGCGCAATCACCGAGCCCAACCAGTACCCCCAGCCCGAGGTGAAGCCGATGAAGTCGCCCAGGCCCGCGCGGACGTAGGAATACACCCCGGAATCCAGGTTCGGCTTGCGCAGGGCGAGGATCTGGAAGACAAAGGCGATGGAAAGCATGCCCACGCCGGCGATTGCCCACCCGACGAGCATCGCGCCGGGGCCGGCCACCGAGGCGATGTTTTGGGGCAGGGCGAAGATCCCGGACCCGATGGTGGAGCCGATGATCAGCGAGACCAGGGTCCACTGCGTGACAGTGTGGGTCTTCGAGTCCGTCGTCATGTCCGTCGACAATAGTGGGGGAACTCAATTAAAGAAAATGGATGCGGTGGTGTTCCTGCGCAGCCTCACGGTGCCTGACGGCGCCCACCGCGGGAAGCGAACTCGTCGAGCAGGTCGAGGACCTCGACAGCCCGCCATGCTCGCGTCCGTTTATCCAGCATCGCCGTTGCCAGGATTCCCGTGCCCTCCAGCGCATCCAGTGCCTTGCGCGCGCTGACCTGCGTTGTGTTCAACTCCTCGGCAACAATCCTGGACGTTACCACCGGGCGTCGCAGCAACAAAGGTATGAGCTGCCACACGAGCGCATCACCACGTGCGCTCACTTCCCCCTCCCACTCACCCTTCAAGGCATTGAGCTCGGCTGCAAGCCATGTACCGCGCTCCACAGCGCTGATGGCCGAGTGGATGAAGACATCAATGATCTCCTGTGGCCGGCCTTCCCTGTAGGAGTCGAGCGCCTTGAAATAGGAGTCGATATCGGTCAGGAGGCCCGCAGAGAGGGGCAGTGATGTTTCCCTGGTGAGACCGCGCTGGCGTAGCAGCACATGAACGAGGGCGCGCCCTGTCCGGCCGTTGCCGTCGGCAAATGGGTGGATAGTCTCGAACTGCGCGTGTGCAAGAGCGGCGTGAACGAGGATCGGGAGGTCTCGCCTTGCCACGAATGCCTCGAGATCCTCCATGAGTGCGGGAAGGTGACTGTGGTGCGGGGGCACGAACAGTGCGTCGCGAGGGTAGAAGTCGTGGCCCCCGATCCACACCGGTTGTTGGCGTAGGACGCCGGCGATCTCCGGGGCAGAATCCCGCAGCAAGACGTCATGCATATAAAGGAGCGTGCTTGTCGACGCCCCTTCGATCGACGCTGCCTCCTGCATTTGCCGTGTGTTCGCCACAATCAACCGCGCGTTGGTGCCGGCGAGTTCGGTGAGCTCTGCTTCCAGGATCCGCCGAGCCGATGAGGTGAGCTGTTCGATCTGGCTGGATGCAAACGACTCGCTGCGCAGCAAAAGGGGGGTGAACGGGACGATGCGGTGAGCGTGACTGAGGTCGAATTCCTTGACCGCGAGAGTCGCTGTTTCTAGCAGCGTTGTGGTCTCCGCATCGAGATTGACCTGCGCATCTGCGATGCGGGGCACTACTGCGCTTTTGTACGTCAACGGAGCGTTGCGCGCAGTGCGGCGAGACATCCCCCGCGACGATGAATGCCACGGCAGTTCCTCGTACTCGACAGACGGCCACACCATACGGCGATCATATCAGTCGATGTTTTCGCAGAAGCGAAAACGCACAATTTTACTGGCTCATAGTTTCGTGTCTGCGTAAAGAGACAAGCTTAGGATTCAGGTGCGTCGGGTGACTCCCTTGTCGACTCTATGGTGTTGCCCGCCTGCTCAACACGGACTGAAGGAAGGGCAGTGGATTGATTTCGGCGGCGTGACGTGCGCGAAGCCGGACAGTGAGTCACCGGTGTGCAATCCGCGGGTTGGGTAAGGGTGCCAGGAAGCGTCTGGTCTGTCACACCCTCCTCTTCGTCCGCGCCGTCGCCGTCGCCGTCCACGGGTCCTCCGGCCAGGGGTGCTTGGGGTAGCGCCCGCGCATCTCCTTGCGCACCTGCTGGTAGGGCCCGCTCCAAAAACTTGTCAGGTCATCCGTCACGGCCAGCTCGCGCCCGGCCGGAGAAAGCAAGTGGAACAGCACCTTCACGCCGCTACACGTCGGCGACTGCGCCAGCCCGAAGCATTCCTGCAGCTTTACCCGTACGATTGGCCGTCCTGTCGCATAATCCACCCGCGGGCGTGAGCCGCTCGGTACCTCGAGGCGCTCCGGGGCGAGCTCGTCCAGCCGCGCCGCCTCGGGCCAGGGGAGCTGCCGCATCAAGGCCGAGCGCATGTCGAGCCTGCTTATCGACGCCCCCTTGGCCAGCTCCGCGATCTCCGGCGAGTAGTCCCCCTCCTCGACATTCGGCCACGGCTCGCCGATCCGCTGATTCAAAAAGTCGAGGCGGTCCTTGAGCTGTTGCGCGCCCTCGTCCAGGGTAAACGCGTCAAAGTCGAGGTCGGCCAGTGCCTCGGCGGCCTCGTCCGGGGAGAGCTTTACCGGTGTTGAGGAAAGTTCAATAGCGCCGATCGCCCTGACCTTGCGGCCGCGCACCTTGCTACCCTCCAGGCTCGCACGGGTTTCCTCCGTGACGCGGTGGGTGGGTTCGTCGATGGGCGCCGCGGAGCGGATCATCGCTCCTTTTTGCGTGAGCTGGACCTCGGCGGCGGCGATCCATTCAGGTTGTCCCATCTGGGCGTCCAGAGTCGCGCGTGTGCCGCTGGCCAGCAGGTAGCCTTGATCGAGGCGCTTGGCCACCCACCCCGGGTAGGCCGTGGCGACGACCTCACCGGGGTCGACCGGGGCCGACGTGTGGACAAGCCGCTCGAGGCGCCGCACCTGGTTGCGCGGGGCACGCGCCCGCGATAGGTCGCCGCCCATCCCCTCCGCGAGCCCCGCGACGGTCTCCGCCGCTCCGCTTCCGTGGCGCAAAAGCGCCGCACCGAGCCGGGGATCCAGCGGCAGCGACGCGAGCTTCCGCCCGAACTCGGTGATGCCCGAACCATCCAGCGCACCGAGCTCTGTGAGGGTGGCCTTCGCATCCTGCATCGCCTGGGCCGGGGGTGGATCGAGAAGCGGCAGGTCGGGTGAGCCCCACGCCGCCATCGCCAGCGCGGCCGAGGTGAGGTCGCTGGTGGTGATCTCCGGGGC
>NZ_GG667191.1:143496-146718 GCF_000159635.1 Corynebacterium lipophiloflavum DSM 44291
GCCGAGACCGTGACCAGCCCCGTCATGCCGCGCGCGGCGTCGCGACGCGGCACCCGTGACAGGCCGGAGTCGACGACGCGGCGCACGCCCGGGACCGTGATGGAAGATTCCGCGATCGAGGTTGCCACGACCACGCGGGCATCGCCGTAAAGCGCCCGGTCCTGCTCGGCGGAACTGAGCCGGCCGTGCAGCGGGGCGCAGTCGTTGAGGTGCGAGCAAACGAGCTCCACCTCGCGGACCCCGGGCACGAAGACGAGGGTGCGCTCGGGAGAATCGCACAGCGATGCCACATGGCGGTAGAAGTCGCGGCTGCCCTGGGCGCGCTCGGGGTGCGGGGCGTATTCGATGCGCAGCGGGTGCGTGACCGCCTCGGTGCTTACAATCCGCGCGCCCAGATGAGAGGCAAACCTTTCGGCGTCCAGGGTGGCGGACATCGCGGCGAGATAGAAGTCGTCGCGCAGCACGGCCACCTCCATGCACATAGCGAGCACGAGATCGGTGTCCAGCTGGCGTTCGTGGACCTCGTCGATGGCGACGGCGCCGACGCCTTCGAGGCCGGGGTCCTTGAGCAACCGGTTGAGCAGGACACCGGGGGTGACAAATTCAACCCGCTTGCCGGGGTGGTGCTCGCCGCGGACGGAAAACCCGACGCGGTCGCCGAGTTCACTTCCGTCGAGCTGCGCTAATCGACGCGCCGCCGCCCGCACCGCCGCCCTCCTAGGCGCGGTGACCAGCGTCTTTCTCGCGACATTGGAGAGGGCCGGCGGGATGAGCGTGGTCTTTCCCGTACCCGGAGGGGCCTCCACGACAAGCGGCCCGGTGGCGGGCAGCTGGTCGATCACACCTGCAATGGGCAGTCCTTTTCCGATCTCGGGCAGGTTGAACATGAACCCAGACTAGACAAGATATACCCCCCGGGGTATATTGCTGTTCATGTGTTACCCAACGCCATGCAACAAGTGCCACAAGACCACCTGGGCCGGCTGCGGCCAGCACATCGACAGCGTTAAGGCCAACGTCCCCGCCGGACAATGGTGCACCTGCCCCCGCGACCAGCAGAGCTAGGGCGGAATCTTCTCCCGCCTCTTCGGATAGGAGCCGACCCCCATGACAACCACAGTGATCATCGGCGGCGTCGCCGGCGGCATGTCCACCGCGACACGCCTGCGCCGCCGCGACGAAGACATGGAGATCATCGTCCTCGAAGCCTCCGGGTACGTCTCCTTCGCCAACTGCGGACTGCCGTACCACCTCTCCGGAACTATCGAGCAGCGCCAGTCGCTGCTTCTTCAGACCCCCGAATCGCTCAACTCCCGCTTCAACCTCGACGTCCGCGTCAACACCCGCGCGACCAAGATCGACCGCGACGCTCAGACCGTGACCACCGAGGCGGGCGACACCATCTCTTACGATTTCCTCGTCCTGTCCCCGGGTGCCACCCCCGTGCGCCCGCCGCTGCCCGGTATCGAGCGAGCACTCAGCCTGCGCACCGTCGAGGACCTCGACGCCATCAAGGCTGCCGTGGACGGGGCGCAGAGTGCAGCCATCATCGGCGGCGGTTTCATCGGCCTCGAGGTCGCCGAGAACCTCGCGCACCGCGGAATCGCCACCACCATCATCGAGGCCAGCCCCCAGATCATGGGCCCGTTGGATCCCGAGATGGCCGCGATCGTGAAAAAGCACCTCGAAGACAACGGCGTGACCGTCCTGACCGATTCGGCGGCGTCCGAGATCACCGAGCAGAGTGTGACGTTAAATGACGGAACCACCATCGATGCCGATGTCGTCATCACCGCGATTGGCGTGAAACCCGCCAGCACGCTCGCCTCCGACGCCGGTCTCGAGGTCGGCGAGCGCGGCGGAATCGTCGTCGACGACGCCATGCGCACCTCCGATCCGCGCATCTTCGCCGTCGGTGACGCCACCCAGAAGCGCGACGCTGTCAACGATGAGCCGACCCTGGTCCCGCTCGCGCAGACCGCAAACCGCCACGGACGCCTAGTCGCCGACGTGATCACCGATCGCGACACCGCCGCCCGCCCCGTGCTCGGCACGGCCGTTGTCGGCCTGTTCGGTCTGGCCGCAGCATCCGTCGGCTGGAACGAGAAGCGCGCCCGCGCCGCTGGCCGCAACGTGCGCACCGTCTACCTGCACCCCTCCAACCACGCCGGCTACTACCCGGGGGCGAGCCAGATCCACCTCAAGCTCGTCGTCGACGCGGACACGGATGCCATCCTCGGCGCCCAGGCAATTGGTGAGGACGGCGCCGACAAGCGCATCGACGTCATCGCCACCGCGATGCGCGCCCGTCTGACCGCCTCCGACCTGGCGGACCTCGAGCTCGCCTACGCGCCGCAGTTCGGTTCCGCGAAGGACCCGGTCAACATGGCCGGCTTCATCAACGACAACATCAAACACGGCGAGCGCACCGTGGCCTTCAACGAGATCGCGCGCTACGTGGACGAGGGCTGGACGCTTATCGACGTCCGCACCCCCGGTGAGCACGCCAACGGCACCATCACTGGTGCCATTAACATCGAGCTCGACTCCCTGCGCGATCACCTCGACGAGCTCGCCGACGAGAAGGCGCTCGTGTTCTGCCAGGTTGGCCAGCGCGGCCACACTGCCGCTTCCCTGCTCGCGAACCGCGGCATCGAGGTCGCTAACGTGGGTGGCGGGTACCTCACCTGGAAACTCGCGCAGGAGGCTTAGAATGAAATTGACCGAGGCGGAGATCAAGCCGTCGTTAAGCAGGCTCAAGCGAGCCCGCGGCCAGCTTGACGCTGTGATCCGCATGATGGAGGAAGGCCGCGAGTGCGAGGACATTGTCACCCAGCTCTCCGCCGCGGACAAGGCGGTCAGCCGGGCGAGCTACCAGGTGCTCGTCACCATGATGAGGCGCTGCATGGATCCGACCGATCTTGACACGCCGGACCCGCAGGCACTTGAGAAGATGTTCCTCTCGTTTGCCTGATGAGCGGTTAGAATAGGCGTCGTCATGAGACGTCTATTCGCCGCCGTGCTGCCTCCGGACGAGGTCCGCGAACATCTCGTCCGGGCGCTTCGCCCGATTCGGGACTTTTCCGCCGAGCTGAGGTGGACGGACCCGGACACGTGGCACCTGACGATGGCGTTCTACGGTAACCAACCAAATGACGCCGCCGCGGTGACCGACCACCTCGCCCAAGCAACAGCTTTCAGACGCCCTTTGCGCCTCCACCT
>NZ_GG667191.1:147903-149258 GCF_000159635.1 Corynebacterium lipophiloflavum DSM 44291
GGGCCCGAACCCCGGAAAGTGGACACGGGGATTTAATCATGATGCGATGGTAAGTGTAGCTAACCCGGCGGCTTCGAAGGCGTTCGGTGAGCGGTAACCGCACCATGAATGCAATCGTTTGGTGTTGTACCGCGTGCACCACCGAAACACATCCCGGCGGCAGGCCAACTGACTAGCGAAAACAGACTCATCCTGCAGGACTTCCCGCTTCAACGAGGCATTGAACGGCTCCGCCAACGAGTTGTCCCCACTCGTCCCGATCGCGCCCATCGACTGGGTGACACCGAAGCGCACGCATAACCTCCGGTACTGCTCACAGGTATAAACACTGCCGTGATCCGAGTGGAAGATCGCCCCGTCTAGGCTCCCGCGAACCTTCCGGGCCATCGTCAGGGCTTCTTCAACCAACTCGGTGCGCATGTGATCAGCGATCGCAAACCCCGTCAACTGCCGCGATTAGCAGTCGATAACCGTGGCCAGGTACATATTCGACCCGTCCGCGATCGGCAGGTACGTGATGTCGCCGACGTAGACCGCGTTCGGCCTGTCCGCAGTGAACCGGCGTTGCAGCAGGTCCGGAAACCTCGGGGCCCGTTTACTCGACGTCGTCGTTTTCACCCGGCGTTTCCTGGTGAAACCAAAAAGGCCCATCTGCCGCATCAGCCGGGCGGTGCGCTTGTGATTGAGACGGCCGCCCTTGCCCCGGTCGTTGACGGGATCGGAGTTGATCGCCGCAGTCACTCGTTTCGCGCCGTAGCAGCCGTTCTCGGCGTTGAAGGTGGTCTTGATCTGCGCTCCCAGCACCGCGTCATCGACGAGGCGTTGCCGGCGGGCAGGAGCAGCAGATTTCCAGGCGTAGTAAGAGGACCGATTGATTTTCAGGACCTGGCATAACCGCTTGACCTCATAGAAGTCTCGATGGTCGTCAACGAACCGGAAGCGGTTCACCAGTTCGTCTCTTTAAGCGAAATACTTGGCCGCCTTACGAAGGATTTCTCGTTCCTCGCGGAGTTTGGCGTTTTCGCGTTCCAGTACGCGGATGCGCTCGGCGTCCGACAGTCCTGAGGCAGCGGTGGCGGAGTCCGACGCGGCGATGGGGCTGGCGACTTTCTCACCGTTGGCATTGGTTTTGGTGCCGGTGCCGAAGGCATCGAGCCAGCTGCGCAGCGAGTTGCGGTTGACCCCGAGATCGGAAGCGATCGCGTTGATCGTGGCTCCGGGAGTCGACTCGTACAACGAGACTGCGTCACGCTTGAACCGCTCGGTGTAGGTCTTGCGTGGCATGGTGGAAAGGTACCTCACTTCCCCAGCGACATGCTGGTTTCAGCGTGTCCACCACCAGGGGGTCAGGTCCC
>NZ_GG667191.1:149745-152006 GCF_000159635.1 Corynebacterium lipophiloflavum DSM 44291
GACGGGGTTTGCGATCGCTGATCACATGCGCACCGAGTTGGTTGAAGAAGCCCTGACGATGGCCCGGAAGGTTCGCGGGAGCCTAGACGGGGCGATCTTCCACTCGGATCACGGCAGTGTTTATACCTCTGATCAGTACCGGAGACTATGCGTGCGCTTCGGTGTCACCCAGTCGATGGGCGCGATCGGGACGAGTGCGGACAACTCGTTGGCGGAGTCGTTCAACGCCTCGTTGAAGCGGGAAGTCCTGCAGGATGAGTCTGTTTTCGCTAGTCAGTTGGCCTGCCGCCGGGATGTGTTTCGGTGGTGCATCCGGTACAACACCAAACGATTGCATTCATGGTGTGGCCACCGCTCGCCGAACGCCTTCGAAGCCGCCGGGTTAGCTACACTTACTATCGCATCATGATTAAATCCCCGTGTCCACTTTCCGGGGTTCGGGCCCGTGCATCCCAATTCCTGTTCGCTGCGCCGCACGATGGCGTCCTCGCACGCCTCGCCTGGGCCGGGGTGGCCGCAGAAGCTGTTGGTCCATACTCCCGGCCAGGTCCGCTTCGTCAGGGCGCGCCGGGTCATCAGCAGCATCCCCTCCGAGTTGAGCAGGTAGCAGGAGAATGCGAGGTGAAGGGGGGTGTGGTCCGTATGCACGGTTTCTTTCGGGGCGGAACCGATGGTGTTGCCCGCCTCGTCCACCGTGACTACCAGCTCGATGCTATTCATTAAGAAAGCATCTTACGCGCCTACGCGCTACTCGGGGGCGTGCCCGTAGGCGGCTGCGAATTCTGGGCTGGGCTCAATCGGCTGAATGACGTCGATAAGGACTCCATCCGGCCCCGTGAGAATGAAGTGGCGCTGACCAAAGTCCTCGTCGCGGATATCAAGAACAACGTAGAGGCCGGAGCCTGAAACGACCTTGGCGTAGATGTCATCCACGTTGTCGACTTCGATGTTGAGCAGCATTCCCGCCGGAAGCGCGTTGGATCCCTCGGGAACGGTGGGATGGTCCTTGTCCACGATGGCCAACTCGAATGCGTCGTATTTCAAGCTGACGTACCAGTCGGTGCTGAAGGTGGTGTCGAACCCGAAGGTGTTGGTGTAGAAAGCAGCCGCGGCTGCAACGTCCTTGGACATGAGAACGGGGTAGGTGCTGGTGATGGTCACGGAAGTCTCCTTAACGTACGGTGTGTATGTAACGATCAGAAGTATACATACACGGTGTATGTAAGGAGGAGTTTTGGCACGATCCTCAGCCGAAGTCGCAGCTCTAACCCGGCGCCGAGTGCTCGACCACGCGATTGAGATGTTCGACCGGAACGGGTTCGCGGGCACCGCACTCGATGATGTCGCGCGCGCAGCGTCCGTCACCCGCGGTGCCGTGTACCACCATTTCGTGAGCAAGAAGGGTCTTTTCGTCGCTGTCATGGAGGCGCTTCAAGCCGAGGTGGCGCAGGAGGTGGAGAGGCGAGCGCACGACGCTGGCGATTCCGCTCTGGATCAGCTCCGAGCCGGATCGCACGCGTTCGTCGACGCCATCACCCGCCAGCCGAGGTTAAAGATTCTGCTTATCGACGCCCCCGCGGTCGTCGGCTGGCGAACCTGGCGCGACCACGACGCGGCTCACTCCATGCGCCACCTTCGCGAGGGCCTCGAGCAGGTCGGGGTGCCCGAAGCGCTGCTCGATGCAGTGACAGTCCAGCTCTCCGGAGCCATGAATGAGGCCGCATTGTGGGTGGCCGAGCACGATGGTGACGAGCTTGCACGGGAGAAAACCCGGGAAGCTCTGGATGTCTTGATTGACGCGCTCGCCCGCTACAGTGGCGCCCATGAGCACTAGCGTCCGATCCGCGAACAAGTCCGAGATTCCTGCTGTCGCCGCCCTGCTGGGCAGTGCGTTTGCACTCGATCCGTCCTTTCGTCGCATCCTCGGTGAGCGCGGCCGCGAGGAGTCGGAGGCGGAGCTGACAACGCTGTCGGTGACGCTGATCCGCCATCACTACTTCGACTCCGGCGAGGTCGACGTGGCAGTGGGTGATAGCGGGCAGATCCTCGGCGCAGCGCTATGGGATCGGCCGGGCTCAACGCTCGGATTCAAGGCGAAGGCTGCGGCAGCGCCGCAGGTTGTGCGGCTTATGGGCCGCAGATTGGCAAAGGAGATTCTCACCGCAGTGCGCGTCGGCAGCTACCACCCCAAGTTTCCGCACTGGTACCTCTTCGTCATCGGTGCAGCCCCCGAGGCGCAGGGCAAGGGGGTGGGCACCGCG
>NZ_GG667191.1:152397-156197 GCF_000159635.1 Corynebacterium lipophiloflavum DSM 44291
CTCTACCAGCGGATGGGCTTTGTCCCGCTAGGTGCCAACCCGGTGCCAACCCCCGGACAGCAGCCTGAGTTGGGAATGTGGCGCCCCGGCGCGATGCCAAACAGCTAACTACCCGGTGACTGGCACTACTCCGCCGCCCAGAACGACCCCAGTTCGGCCCCGAGCTCCTGAGGGACCTGGAAGGGCAGCGAATGGGTAGTGTTCGGCCAGACGCGGACGGTGGCGTGAGGAATTGCTTGTCGCGCCTTTTCCGCGGCGGCCTCACCGCCGGCGAGCGAGTCTTTGTCTGCGATTGCTACGTAGACGGGCATATTCAGGTGCACTAAGTCGGCGTCGTCAAGCGGCCGAGGGGTGGGGAGGGCGGCGCTGAAGTGCCGCGATCCGAGGTCGATCATGGTGGAGATTGGATCGTCCTGCCGTACTTCTTCCACCGTCGTGCCCCCGATCTCGGCGAGCGCTCGGTCTTTGAGTGACTGGGGCACAGGAAGCATGATCACCGTGCCCCAGAAGAATGTGGCCGGTGGCGGGTAGGCGAGGGTGAACGCGGGTTCGATCAACGCGACGGAGGAGACGAGGTCGGGTCGCTCGAGTGCCAGGGCCGCGCTCGTTGCCCCGCCAAAGGAGTGCCCGACAACGTGCGCGGAGCCGATACCGAGTCCTTCGAGGGTCTCCGCCAGCCATTGAGCCTGATCGGCGGAGGAGATAATGGGGGTGCTTTGGGTGGACAGCCCGGCGTCGCCAATCGCGTCGACGGCGTAAACGGTGTGACCGTTGCCGATGTAGGGAAGCAGCTCACCCCACATCGGTGCGCCGGATGCGCGTCCCGGTGTGAGCAGGACGGGAGTGCTGGAGGTGGCGTGCTCCGCCTCCCAGACCACAACGTGAGCGGTGCCGAATCGGGTGGGTACGTAGATCGTGCGATCTGGCTTCGGGCCTGTGGCCAGCGCGGCATCGTACGCCTCGGTATAAGCCTCGCGGCCCGCGCTCGCGCGCCAGTGCCCGACATCGGGTGGTGCAGTCCACGCTAAGAACACACGGTGCGCCCCTAGGGCTACAAGAATGAGGGCGACGGTTACAAGGGCGGATCTAAGGGTCACGGCATACTCCAATACGTTTGTATCGTAAACAATGATACAGGCGTATTGCTAGGCTTACAATATGACCTCCGACAGCCGGGCAGACATCATCCACGCAGTGCTGCACCTCGTTGCGGAGAAGGGCATCTCCGGGGTTTCCATGCGCAACGTCGCCACTGAAGCCGGGGTGTCGCTCGGGCGGGTTCAGCACCACTTCCGAACCAAAGAGGAGCTGCTCGAAGAGACATGCCGGGCGCTTGTTAGCGGTGCGGAGCAGGCATATCAGGCACGGAGTGCAACGGCCCGAGAACAGTTGGAGTACGCGATTAGCCACGTCATTCCGCGTGACAGCAGCGCGTGCTGCGGAGCCGCGATATGGAGCGCGTTCGTGGCCTACGCATTGGTGCAACCCCGCATCGGTGCCATCATCACCGAAGCCAAGCGCGGCCAGGAAGCCGAGGTAACACGGCTCATGGCCCAGGCGGGGCTCGAGGATGCTGAGGCTCGCGCCCGGTCGCTCATCGCGCTTGCTGACGGCCTAGTTCAACGCGTCCTCACCGGCGACCTTAGCGCCGAGCAAGCTCAGGCGGTCGTGGATTCCTGGACTGCTCCAGCCCTATCCACTTAGGATTGCTTCGTGTCTTTCAACGTCGAGCTCAAGCCCGTGCCCTTGGGGTGGCTCGTTGCGCTCTACGCGGTCATCGCTCTGAGCGTGGTGCTGCTTGTAGCCGGCTGGGATCGCATCCCCGACCCGATGCCGATTCACTGGGGCCCGCGCGGTGAGGCAGACAGCTTCGACGAGAAAACGCCAGGTGCCGCGTTCAGTTTGGTCGCCATCGGTGCCATCCCGCTGGGCGTGCTCACCCCGTTGATCGTCTACGGCACGCACGGTCTGGCTAGATCCGGTAGCGACCGGGACAAGGCCTCTGCGAATGAAATGGTGCCTCTCGTGGCCAAGTTTATGTTCGGCGTCACGGTGATAGTGGTCGGCGGTGTCACTGCCAGTCTGCTGGGTCTAAGGGTTTCCACACCGTTCATCCTTGCGGCGATCGCGCTGCTGCTCGTCTGGTTCGTCTACGAGATCCGCGCTGCGCAGCGCAGAATAGTGGCGCATGTCGGCGAAAGCGAGATCGACCGCCACCTGTATTGGGGCATGTTTTATCACAACCCGGACGACGAGCGCGTCCTCGTCGAGAACGGCATGTCCACGACCATGAACTTCGCCCGCCCAACCGCGTGGCTAATCTTGGCAGCGGTGCTGGCGCCGGTGATCATCGTGATCATGGTAGCGGTTCTAGGAGGCTGAGCTGGGCGCTGTGCTGCATGGCGCGGGGCTTATAGGAGTATCGTGGCACGGGAGAAAACCAACACCATCCACCCTATTAAGGCGGTTGACGTGGCCCTTAAGCTGACCGGCACCATGCAGAACTATGCCTGGGGGCACGACAGTTACATCGCGGATCTGCAGGGCCGCGACCCCTCCGGCGACCCCGAAGCCGAGCTGTGGTTCGGTGCGCACCCGAGTGCACCGTCGGAAACGTCTCAGGGGCCGCTCGATAGCGTTATCGCCCGCGACCCGCAGGCACAGCTAGGTTACGACGGCACCCTGCCCTTCCTGGTCAAGCTGCTCGCCGCCGCCAAGCCGCTGTCCCTGCAGGCCCACCCCTCCCTAGAGCAGGCCGGCGCCGGGTTCGAGCGCGACAATGCAGCGGGCATCCCCCTCGATGCGCCGCATCGCAACTACAAGGACGCCAACCACAAGCCCGAGCTCCTCATTGCCCTGACCCCCTTTCGTGCAATGGCGGGGTTTCGCCCCGTTGCGGAAACGATTGAGCTGCTCGACGCGTTTGACCTTCCCGAGCTTGCCCCGCTCGAAGACGCCCTTGCCCGCGACGATGTCGAGGAATCGGAGCGCCTCGCCCACGCGCTGACGCTGGCTATGAAGTGTGACGCTACTTCAAGCGTCGAAAAGCGTGCCGGCGAGCTCGCTGAGCGGGAGGACTTTATCGGCGAGGCCGCCCGAAACCTTGCCGTATCGCGCGCGAGTACCCCGGTGACAGCGGGCTCATCGCCGCGATGCTGCTCAACCACGTCAGCCTCAACCCAGGCGAGGCGATCTTCCTCGGTGCGGGAAATCTCCACGCCTACCTGCATGGACTGGGTGTGGAGGTGATGGCCAACTCTGACAACGTGTTGCGCGGTGGGCTGACCGAGAAGCACATCGATACCGACGAGCTGTTTTCCGTGCTGCGGTTCGAGGCGCTGGATAGACCCACCTTGCGCTCGGAGGGCAGTCAATACCAGGTGCCTGTTAATGATTTCCGCGTGGAGCAAATCACCGACACCGCCGGCCCGAGCCACGTGAAGGGCCCCGCCATAGTACTGAATGCGTCGGGCACGCTGAGAGTTGGCGACGTCACGCTCGGTGCCGGTGAGGCCGCGTGGGTGCCGGCGTGTGAGGGTGATGTTGCGGTAGCGGGCGAGCGGGCGTCGGGTTTCGTGGTCACCACCGCCCGTTCCGCAGATGCGGGTTAGTAAATGCGGGTCAGCACCTGCGGGTCAGTCTGGTGGGAGCGACGCGGATGGTGCACGTTACTCGACTAACCCGCAGGTACTGACCCGCACTTAGAGGGACAAGACGGGGACCGGAGCCCTACTTGAAGCGTCCTGGGTTTAGTTCCGCTTCTTTTACGGCCCTGTGTTGATGGGCTCGGTGAGATAGTA
>NZ_GG667191.1:157154-161324 GCF_000159635.1 Corynebacterium lipophiloflavum DSM 44291
GCGGCTATATTGAAGGAGCGAAAGCCACCGGGTGGAAACAAGCCATCAACCAACTAGCCGTGGCATACCCCGACCGATTCGCGGACTACTTGTAAACCAAGCCCCCGCACACAAAGAATCGGACACCCTCTTCCCACACTCGGGCGGATTCCTGACTCAGCTAGCGCAGTGGAATACTTCAGTGACACATACTGGGCAGGTTCAACCGGTGGTTGCAACACCGGTTGAACCTGCCGTCTACACTTCCCATGCGTTCCAGGAGACGTGCAGAACGCTGGGGATCCGGCAGTCGATGGGCGCGATCGGCAGCAGCGCTGATAACGCCCTGGCGGAGTCCTTCAACGCCGCGTTGAAGCGTGAGGTCCTCCAGGACGCGAAGACGTTTGCCAATCAGTTGCAGTGCCGGCGAGATGTTTTCCGCTGGTGTACCCGCTACAACACCACGCGTCGGCATTCCTGGTGCGGGTATCTCGCTCCAGCAGTGTTTGAAGAGCAATGTCCTGTTACGCTGAGATCTGCTTCCTGATCACATCCCCCGTGTCTACTTTCCGGGGGTCGGGCCCCAACCCCGCAGGCCGCGGCCTGAGCGGTGGTGACCAGGCCCCACTGCTGCGAAGCCAGATCCCCCACCACCTCCACCGCTTCCACACCCTTCATGGCACAAAAAATACGCTATCTGTTCTTTTTGCGCCATTCATGAAGATACCGAAGCCTCAACACGGGGCATTATGTCCTACAGGGTGTAGTCAACCGAACGTGCATAGTGACACGAAACTGCCCGTTGACCGCCACGAGAACCGCCTATGCTGACGGTTGTGGTGACAGTCGGTTCACCATTTCCATTGGATGGCGAGTAGGAGCCAGAAATGTCTATTACTTTTCCCGCCGAGAGGGTTCTTCGGTGGCTAGCGGACCAGTCCGACCAACAGATCTCGGCGGTGCCGACGGACGTGATTTCTCCAGACGATTCTCTGTCCGTGTATGAGGAGCTTGTCGGCGCCTCTCTGATAAAAGAAAACAGGACACTTGACGGAAGTTTTAGCTTTATGTTGACGAACGAAGGGCGGATCGAAGCGTCCAAGGCAAAGCATTCCTACCGGGCATCGCTGGCGCAGCGCAGAATTCTGGAATGGCTCACCATTCATCCAACTTCTGCACCCTCCGGCCTTCTAGAAACGGAGTGGGCTGAAGATTTTAGCGGATCTTTAACCGAGCAAGAAATCGGGCAGGCCACTGATGAACTGAAGGACAGCGGCTACATTGCGGGCACGGAAACCTGGGGAGGCGGAATGATCAGAGCAAGGCTCACTAGTGCGGGTCACCAGCTGTATCGCAGCCAGAAAAGTATTGACCAGTTCAACCAGCCAGGGGGAGCACCCACCATGAGCATTTCCGCAGACAATTACGGGAACCAAACCATCGGAAACCAAGCGGTCGGGAGTCAGGTTGGCTCCATGACCGCCGACATGTCAATGAATGTGACAACCGATGACATAGTTCGAGCTTTGGAAGAGTTCCGCACAACTGTTCAATCAGCGGAGGTGCCGGGTGTCTCCGAGGAAGAAAAAAAAGATCTGATTGAGGAGGCGACCAAGATCCAGGAAAAGCTCCCCAAACGGGGAATCGACTGGGCGCGTCAATCCATTCAGGCGCTGGTCACTGCAACCATGTCTGGGCTCGGAGAAGGCTTCGCAACGTCTCTTCTAAATGTTCTTCCGAGTAACTGATCGCCGAGTCACGTCATCCCTTCAGGACTGACAGAATCGGTGACGTGTCGCGGGGGATCTACCGACACATGCAAGAACCGCTTATCGCCAGGTGAGGGTAGCGGGGTCCCATTCCCCCAACGCTACATCGGGGTCATCTCCCAAGATGGGGTCCAGGAGCAGGCTAGCTATACGCAACGCCTCGCCAAAGTTCCGGAGGTTGTCCCGTGCTCCGGTGAATGTCTTCGCCTTGGTCGTGTACTGGGCTTCCCACTTCTCGTCGGGCGGAAGGAGGCGCTTCGGCAGGATAATGGAACGCACTCTGCACTGGGTATCTAAGGCGTCGCGGAGATTCACCGCTGCCACGGTCAGCTCTGAGGCGATCAGGGCAATGTCGTAAAGATCGTGGTAACGCGTCGAAGCGCGCCCTGGCGGGGTGGTGCCGTGGCGTTCATACATCGCGCACACCTTGTCGGCGAGTTGGCTGGCCACTGGGTACGAATAGACGCGGAAGCTAGCAGGGAGAAGCTCCGTGTCCACCTCATAGCTTGCCTCTACCGTGAGCGCTTCCACCGCTCCCGTCACCTCAAGGTCCCCGCTGACGTCCACACCGAAATGAATGAGCCGGCTGTTGACGCCGTAAGTGATGGTGACGTCGACGCGTTCACTGTCAATGGCGCCGGTTTTGCCTTGCTTGTCGGGGCGGCGGAGGCGAAACGTGTACGGTCCCACCTGGCACCCATCCATGGCAGCTATCAGCGCGTCGGCGGCGCCAGTGGCGGAGGTGGGGTCAACCTGCCGGTACAGGTCGAGATCACGAGTGTGCCGCGCCCCGGGGATACGGCAGTAGATGTTTGAGCCCCCTTTGAGCACCCACCCGCTGGTCTGCCGCATTAATTCACGCAGGAAAGTCTCCCGGAAGAATTGGTTATAGACGTCATTCGGGTTCTTTCCCAGGTGTTTCGCTTCCTTTTTCAACACGGCGATGATCTGGCCGTGGGTCTTGGTGGTTTTCAGGGGTTTCTTGGTCATTGGGGCCGGCGCTTTCTTCGTTCTGTCGCTTCAGAGGTAAGGATGCCAGGGTGGGGTATTCCGGGACTACCATTTTCCCGAAGGCCGCTTCCGTGAGGCGCGCTATTTCTGCAGTGGCCGGCAACGCTAGGAATTTCTCGTCTGTCCCGGTCATTACCTTCTTCCTCAGATCCTCGAAAAGATCAGGTACCAGGGAACCCCCGTCCACCGTTCTCTCCAGGTTTTCACTCATGGTGATCTGTGGTGACAGTGACCGCATTAGTGTGTCGATCTGTTCCCGGATTGGGCGCATTGCCTTATCGATTTCTTCGTATATTCGTGGATCCAACTCCACCGTGGGGAAGTACTCCCCCACAAGACGTGCCAATCCTGCTCTATCCCCTGCGGTCAGTCCGAAGACCTCTTCTTTACCGGCAAGAGCCTCCACCAGGTCCCGCTCCATCGTTAAGGACGCACGAGCGGCGTCTGCGGCCAGGCCGAGGAGATGGTCGGCTTCGTGTCCCTCGTCAGCGAGATCGGCAACCGTGCGCGCGACAGTGGTCACTGGCATGCCCGAAGTCGGGTGAAGCACCCAGTCAGAATCTCTAAGGTCGGCTCGGTGAAAGTAAACGTCCGCCTGTCGGCTGCGCCGTCTTACTGCCGTCGTGAAGTGTACTCCGTCCGGCCAAAAATCCCCGACCCCCCACAACTCGGCGGCCGTCGTGTGCGAGACCACCGCTTCTACGACGAGCTGTGGGTCACTGGTGCGCTCGGCGGCCATGAGATCCGGGTGCACAGCCAGCCAGTGTGCCTTGACCTCGAGCTCAGCCGAGAGCGGGGTGCCTGTGGTTGCGTACACTCCGTGCCGGATGCGGGTGATGACCTCCCGCATGGCCAAACGGCGCAATGAGGGCAGATCAACACCGTGCGCCGCGGCCTGGGCTGTGGTGACCAGTCCCCACTGTTGAGACGCCAGGTCCCCCACTGTCTCTGCAGCTTCCGCACCCTTCATGGCACAAAAGATACTCTAGACGTACTTTTTGTGCCACCTACTCGATATCACTCGATATTAAAGATGGTGCTGTCCATTTACAGTTCCGCAGAGTGCGCCAGAGAGGTGCTGTTGCAAAGTTGGGGCAGTAGAAAGATCGGCGTGAAATAATCACAGCCATGGGTATCTTCTCCGGTCGGCATTTCCCCCGTGACATCATTCTGTGGGCGGTGCGGTGGTACTGCCGCTACGGGGTGAGCTACCGCGATCTGGAGGAAATGATGACCGAGCGGGGCGTGCCAGTCGATCACACCACGATCTACCGCTGGGTCCAGAAATACGCCCCTGAGCTGGATAAGCACACTCGGTGGTACCGGCAGGTACCCGACTGGCAGGCCCGGTCCTGGCGGGTGGACGAGACCTATATCCGGGTCGGCGGCACGTGGTGCTACCTCTACCGGT
>NZ_GG667191.1:162334-204247 GCF_000159635.1 Corynebacterium lipophiloflavum DSM 44291
GAGAGAGGAAATTTTTCGGGAGCCACAGACTGTAAAAGAATAGGGAATCTACCCGACCCCACTAGCAAGGTACTTGTACAAGGTAGTCCACCCGATCCCGAGTCGGTGGGGCCACCTCCGACTTAGGTACACCATCAGCTACCCACTGCCTAGGACTTGACCCGGCGGCGAACCAGGCTGTGGTGCGCTGCGCGTGGACGTCGACAAGCATTAATGCCCCCCTGACGCCGCCTACTCGAGCGAACTTTCTCTTGCATGTGAGGGGGTTTAAGTTCATAGCGAACGCTTCACCACGGCCGGTACGCCCGCCACGAGGGAGTTCGCGGGCACATCGGCAGTGACCACGGCCCCCGCCGCGATCACGCAATTGTCGCCGATAGTCACCCTCGGCATCACCATCGCACCGGCGCCGAACCAGCAGTTATCGCCGATCGTGATCGGGTGGGCGATCTCCCATCCTGCGGCGCGCTTGGCGTGGTCGTCCACGGGGTGGCCCACGGTGATCAGTTGACACCCGGGTCCGAAAAGCGTTCCAGCCCCGATGGTCACCGGCGCGATGTCGAGGATGACGCAGTTGAAGTTGAGAAAGCAGTCCTTCCCGAACCTCGTGTTTACCCCGAACTCGAGGTGCAGCGGTGCCCACACCTCGGGGGCATGCTCGCTATTGGGAAAGATGCGGCGCAGCAGGTCGTTGGCGGGGGAAGTGTTGGCCTGCGCATTAAACTCGCGGAGAAGCTCCCGCATGGCCTGGTGCTGGGCGCTCGCCTCTGAGTCGTCGGGCAGGTACCAGCTACCGGTGGGGTACATGCTCAGCGCCGGGTGAAGATTGCGAGCATCGATGCCGCAAGCACCACCAGCGGGGCAGCCCACGTGCCCTCGGAGAGGATGTACGCCGCAACCACCACGGCGACCACGACAGCGGCGACGACGGCCACGTTGAAATCTCTGGTCATGCGGCTCACGCTACCAGTAGCGGTAGGTTGAGGGCATGCTTATCGACGCCTCCGCCCTGCCCCGGCCCCCTAAGCGTCTCATGCCGGGGGTGGTGCACCTGCCGAACTTCCTGGAGCTCGAGCAGCAGGCGGAGTTGGTTGTGCAGACGCGCGAGATCGCGCGCAGCGTCGCCGGAACCCCGGTGGCGATGCGCCGCCCGATGGTTGGAAAGGGCCAGATGAAGGCGCACCTGCTCTCCTTGGGGTGGTTCTGGGCGACGAACCCCTACCGGTTGGTCCGACAGGTGGATGGCTACGCCGTGCCGCCGGTCCCGGACAACTTCCAGGACATCGCCGATCAAGTTCTCGCCGCCGCCCGCGAGGTCGATGAGGCGGTGGGGGAGACGATCCGCGTGGAGACGGCTCTGGTGAACTTCTACCCGCCGGGCGCCGGCATGGGGGAGCACGTCGATGCCGAGGAAGAGGCCGAAAACCCGGTGGTGAGCCTGTCCATCGGCGACGACACCCTGTTTCGGATCGAGGGCCACGAGGTGCTGCTCATGTCGGGCGACGCCCTGGTCTTCGGCGGACCCGCGCGCCGGGCCCGCCACGGCGTTGCCGGGGCGCGAGCAGGCACCGGTCCGAACGAAACGGGCCTGAAGGAGGGCAGGATCAACATCACGATGCGCCAGGTGCACAGATAAGGTTAGAGAGTATGGAACGCATTGCGGTAGTCACGGGCGGATCGGCGGGAATCGGCGAGGCGAGCGCACGCGCGCTGGCGGCGGACGGGTGGAAGGTCTACGTCGCGGCGCGGCGCTATGAGCGCTGCCAACGCATCGCCGAGGAGATCGGGGGCGTGGCGGTTGAGTTGGACGTGACTGATCAGGGCAGCGTCGACAAGCTGGCGGCGAAGCTGGAGCGCGTTGACCTGCTGGTCAACAACGCGGGCGGCGCGAAGGGGGTCGACTACCTGCGCGACGCCGACGAAGAGCGCTGGCGCTGGATGTACGAAACCAACGTCTACGGCACCGTGCGGGTGATCAAGGCGCTCTACCCGGCGCTGCTCGAGGCCAGCGGACTGATCATCAACATCGGCTCGGTTGCCGGCACCGACGCCTACAAGGGAGGCTCCGGCTACAACGCCGCCAAGTTCGGGCTGCGCGGCCTCACCCGTGCCCTGCGCCGCGAGGAGGCGGACAACCTGATCCGTGTCACCGAAATAGACCCCGGCCGGGTGGAGACGGACTTCGCGCTCAACCGGCTCGAGGATGAAGAGCGCGCCGCCGCCGTCTACGAGGGCAAGCTCAACCTCACGGCCGAGGACATCGCGGAGACGGTGCGCTGGGTCGCCAGTATGCCGGCGCACGTCAACATCGACACGCTCAGCATCATGCCGCTGGACCAGGCAGAGCGCTAGTGCTCGCACTGGTTGGAGTATGGCTGGCGGCGATCGCCAGCCCGGGGCCCGACCTGTTCCAGATCATCCGGCTGGGCTCGAAGTCACGCGCTGCGGGCGTGGCGTGCGCCATCGGCATCATGATCGGCAACGCAATCTGGATCATCGCTTCATTGGTCGGCCTGAGCGCGCTGCTGCAGGCGGTGCCCGATATCCTGGCCGTGTTGCAGATCGTCGGCGGCGCCTACCTCGTGTGGATGGGCCTCGGGGGCGCGACGCTACCGCACCGGGAGGTCAACACCTCCGGGGCGCTGCGCACGGGGATACTCACCAATCTGTCCAACCCCAAGGCCGTGCTGTTCTTCGGTGCGGTCTTCGCCCAGTTCGTGCGCCCCGGCATGGGGGCTGGGGCGATGGTCGCCATCGCGCTCACGCTGATCCTCATCGGGCTTGCGTGGTTCGTGTTCTTCGCGCTCGCTGTGCGATGGCTGGTGCGGCCCATTGAAAAGTACGGCCACATCATCGACATCGTCAGCGGCATCATCTTCGTCGCGCTGGGCGTATGGATGCTGTGGGAGGGATTTGTCGGATTGAGCAGCTAAGCTACATGCTCATGGACGTCGACATCAGTTCGGACTCGATCAAGCTCGGGCAATTCCTCAAGCTAGCCAACCTCGCGGAATCGGGCGGGCAGGCCAAGGAGCTCATCGCCTCCGGCGAGGTCGCGGTCAACGGTGAGGTCGTCACGTCACGGGGGCATTCGCTTGGCGACGCCGACGTGGTCTCCGTCGCCGGCACCACCGCCACAGTCATCGCCGGCGGCGGTGGCGACGACTACTTCGACGAGCGCACCGCCAACGACGATTTCGACCCGGAGAAGTGGAGGAACCTGTAGATGCCCGCTTTCCAAGCGCTCGAGGGAATGCCGTACTGGCAGGACCTGCTCACCTCTGATCTGCGCAAATCCAGCTACTTTTACTCAAAGCTGCTCGACTGGGAGGTCTCGCACGACTCCTACGCCGTAGCACGCATGCAGGGCCTGCCCATCGCGGGTTTCGTGCCCCAGGACGAAAACGGCTGGGTGGTGTACATCCTCACCCGAGACGTCGACGGGATCACTCGCGCGGTGCAGCAACGCGGCGGGACCGTGCTCGCCACCGCTGAGGTTTCCTTGGGCCGGATGGCGCTGTGCGCGGACCCCGCGGGCGCGGTGTTCGGCGTGATCCACCCGGCCGGCGAGGACCAGTTCGTCGCCGCCGGCGAGCCCGGCACCCCGGTCTGGTACGAGTACATCGGCGCGGAGGAAAGCCTCATCGACTTCTACGCGGACCTGTTTGATTGGCAGGTCAACCGCTCCGAGGGCTACTACACGGCCACGGTAGAGGGCGCCGCCGTGCTCGGCATGCGCGTCGACGACATCGAGCAGGGCTTTTGGGGTGTCTACCTCGGGGTGGACAACGTTGCCCGCGCCAGCCGCGGCGTTGCCGAGCTCGGCGGCGAGGTACTTATCGCGCCGCACATGTCCCCGTTTGGCCCGCTGACGGTGATCGCCGATTCCACCGGCGCCACCGTGACCCTGTGCGAGATCGATCCGCCGGTTGCCGACGACGAGGTGGGCGAGGCCGACTCCGTTCTGGACCTCTAGTCAAGGAAAAATGCACGTGAAAAAGCTTGTGGCGGCGCTGGTCGTGATGTGCCTCGCCGCGGCGCCGGCCCACGCCTATCAGGTCGACCCGAGCTACTCCAGCGACCGCACCGCCCTGGCGGTGGTGCGCCCGGACGGGAGTTGGTCGGGCTCCGACAACGCGCTCGAGGAGCGCCCGGCACTGTCGCTGTCGAAGCTCTACCTGGGGTATTGGGTGCTCTACAACGGCACGGAGGAGGACAAGGAGCTGGTCCAGGACATGATTGCTGTCTCCCACGACGGCTACGCCCAGCGTCTGGACCGGAAGTACCCAGAGGCGATCGATGAGATCGCGGAGGACTTTGATCTGACCGAAACCGCCCGCTACGGGTCGTGGGGCCGGACGGTGACCTCGGCCTACGACGTGGCAAAGTTCGTCACCGACATCCTCTGGGACCCGCGCGCCAAGCCGCTTCTCTACGGCATGACCGACAAACCGGAGACAGCCCGCGACGGTTTCGAGCAGCTCTTCGGCGTGGCCAATCTGGATGACGTGGAGGGGATTAAGTCGGGGTGGTCCGACGACAGGGTATCGCAAACCGGCAGCGTCGGCTTCGGTGAAACCGACGGTGACGTCTGGGTGGTCGCCGCCTTGACCTGGGGCGACGCCAGCGACAACACCGAGGACGTCCACGCAGGAATAATCGAGCGCGAAGAGCCGGAGCCGGAGTCGCAGTTCCAGCTCACACGGGAGAGCTGGACTCCCGGCGAGCCGGCACCGGTGGAAATTACGAAGCTGGACCTGACGTAAGGAATTCGGCGACGTCGGTGATCCTGCGCCGCGCCTCGGCAGGTGTGGAGATCTCGCCGGTGGAAAAGTACTCGCGGCCCGGCCCGGTTCCCCTGGGCACCTGCACCAGTGCGCCCTCGGGTGCGTGCGACGAATCTCGCGGGAAGCTGACAATCGTGCGATCCGCGCTGGTGGCGAACACGTCGAGGTGCAGCCACGCCACCACCTCGGCCGCGCCCTGGCTCCGTGCGAACTCGATGGCCGGCTCGACGAGCTCGCGGCTATCGACGTCCACGATTACCGCCCCGGACAGCTCCGCCGCGCCAGCGACCTCCGGCTGCCACGCAAACTCGCGGGCGCGCGGCCCGAGCGCGGTGCACGCGACAACCCACACGCCCGACGAGTGACTCGGGCGCAGCAGCGGCCCGAATTCGGTGCTCTCGAGGCCCACCTCGCCGGCAAAGGCGACGCCCGGCATCGCATGGTCGACGGCGGAGCCCAGCATCAGCATCGCGGCGTGGGTCAACCGGTCGGGAAGAAGCGCGAGGTAGCGGTCCAGCTCTCCCGCATCCGAGGGGCGCGGGTACGTCGCGTCCATGTAGGAGACGATCTGCTCGAGCTGCAGCTCATCTGGAAGGGTGCGCTTGACACCGCCGACGTTGAAGTCGGGGTTGGACTGGTCGTTGATGGGGTAGTCGTCGTCAAGCGAGCCCTGCTCTAGCTTCGATGTCACCAAATCTGCACCCGATCATTCGGCGCCACCCACACCGCAGAATCCTGCGGCACGTCGAAGGCCTCGTAGAACTCGGCGATGTTGCCGGCAATGACGTTGCAGCGGAACTCGTTGGGCGAGTGCGGGTCGATGGCGAGCAGCTGGGCGGCCATCTCCGGGCGCACCTTCGAGCGCCACACGCGCGCCCACGCCAAGAAAAGGCGCTGGAAGCCGGTGTACTCACCGTCGAGGTCGTCGAAGGCGAGCGCGGGGCCGTCGTCAAGCCCGTGCTCGGCAAGGTACATCTTGTAGGCCACCACCGCGATGCCGAGACCGCCGAGGTCGCCGATGTTCTCACCGAGGGTGAAGTCGCCCTTGACCCCCGAGACGCCCTCGCGGCCCTGCAGAACGGACGGCACGAGCCCGTCGAACTGTTTGACCAGCTTCGACGTGAGCTCCTCGAAGCGCTCGCGGTCGGCGTCGGTCCACCAGGAGTTGAGGTTGCCCAGGCCGTCGTAGCGCGAACCCTGGTCGTCGAAGCCGTGGCCGATCTCGTGGCCGATCACCGCACCAATCGCGCCGAAGTTCTCCGCCGCGTCGGCCTTCGGGTCGAAGAACGGGGGTTGCAGAATCGCCGCAGGGAAGGTGATGTCGTTGACAACCGGGTTGTAGAACGCGTTGACCGTTTGCGGAGTGGTCACCCACTGGTCGCGGTTGGCGGGCTTGCCCAGCTTGGCCACGTGGAAATCGTGCTCGAAAGCCGCGCCCGTGCGCACGTTGTCCACGAGGGCAGCGCCCGAGGGGTCAAACTCGAGCTCCTCAAAGCTGCGCCACTTGTCCGGGTAGCCGATCTTGGAGGAAAACTGCGCGAGCTTCTCCAGCGCGCGCGTGCGCGTCTCCTCACCCATCCACTCGAGCTGGCTAATCCGATCGCGGTACGCCTGAATCAGGTAGTTAACCAGCTCCAGCATCATCTCCTTCGACTCGGGCGGGAAATGCTTGGCGACGTACTTTTGACCGATCTCCTCACCCACGAGCGACTCTGCGAGGCTGACCCCGCGCTTCCAGCGGTCGCGTTGCTCCGGCGCGCCGGAGAGCTTCGTGCCGTAGAAAGCGAAGTTCGTCTCCCCGATCTCTTCCGTGAGCACACCAGCGCGGGAGCGCAGAATAGTCCACGCGCCCCACAACTGCCAATCCGCCAGCGTCTCCGGGCGCAGCATTCCGGCCAACGCCTCGGTGTAGGAGGGCATCATGTTGATGATGGTGCCGCCGTCGACACGCGCGCCGCGCAGAATCTCCTGGATCAGCGGCGGCAAGTCCGCGAAATCGACCGGGTTGTAGGTGGCGATTGCGTCGCGCGAGCGCACCACATCCCAGTGGCTCGCCGCGATCTGGATCTCCATGTTGACGATCCGCTCCGCCGCCACCGCAGCCGGCAACCCGAGCAGGTGGGCGGGGCCGAGAAACTCGAGCATGGTGGCCACGTGCTTGCGGTACTGCGTGAGCAGCTCCGCGTGCTGGGGCTCGCGGTAGTACGCCTCATCCGGAAGCCCGAGACCGCTTTGCACCAGGTAAGCCACTGACTCTTCGCTGCGCGAGTCCTTCTCCACCCAGAACGAGATCGGGCCGCCGGTGCCCTCGCGCTCAAGCGCGCCGAAATTGCGCGCCAGTTCCGCGATGTCCGCGACCTCGAGGCGCTCGAGATCCCGGTTCAGCGGTTCGATGCCGGCCGCGTTGACCGCGGCGGTGTCCATGAAGGACTGAAAGATGTCGCCGCCGCGGCCGGCGCCGTCGCTCAGCAACGCACACACGTCTTCTTCAGCCTTGTCGCGCAGGGCGTAGAAGGCGCCGTCGATGCCACGGTCCGCAGGGATCTCGTGGTCTTTCACCCACTGGCCGTTGACTAGCTCAAAGAGGTCGTTCATACCACCACTCTATTCCTTCTCCTCCTCGGTATCACGGATCTTCATCTCTCCCGGGCTCCACCAGCCCCACCGCGAGTGCACGCTGTAGTCGATATCGGCTTCTTCCGGCGCCGCACCCTGCGAATTCGTCCGCAGCTCGTACTTGGCAATGGAACCCCAGTCGCGGGCCCAATCGTTGGCCAGGTAGCCGGGGATCTCGTAGGAGTAGTTCACCGCCTCCGCGGTGGCCAGGGCACCGCCGCCGAGGAAGTCCATGAACCCGGAGAGCTGCTGCTTGCCCGGCGCGTCCGGCATGACGCGGAACTCGGGGATCTCGGTCACGCCCGCGTAGTGGTTGAACGTGCGCTGGCAGGGGTACTGCAGGGCCACCGACCAGTCCAACAGGCCCGGGGTATCGGCGTCGAACACGTCACCGAGCGGAGCGAGAGTCGGCACGCGCAGCGGGGTGACCGCCATCCAGTCGCGCTCGGCCAGCGAGTCGTCCTCGCCGACGAGACGGACCACGTCGGCGTCCTCCGGCAGATCCTCAATGGGGTAGCGCAGGTTGCGCCACGCGAGCTTCGGGCCCTGGTCGAGCATGACCACATCGCCGAGCTTCTCGACGCCCCCATCAGCGCGGCTCTTTCCGTACTCGAGAACCAGGTCGGTGCCCTCCTGCTCGACCCCGTTGATGTCCTTGTGCGCGATACGCCCCGCCACCGAGGTGACCAGAAGCGGTGCGCTATCGGTCGCCTCCGGCAGCTCGAACCAGGCGGATTCGAGATACGCCGAGCCAGTGGCATCTTCGGCGTAGGAACCCATCACGGGAACCTGGTTGTAGTCCAAGTTGAAGGGCAGGCGCACGGTCGAATCGTTCACCCCGCGCAGCTCGTCCGCGCGGTTGCCCTGCGTGTTTGTTCGGCTGGTTGACTGCTCCCTGTCCGCCTGGTCGTTTTGCGTGTTCTGGGTTCCGGTCTGCGTGTCGATGGAAGCCGCCGTGGCGTTGTCATTGGCGTCGGTGCGCGCGTCCGTATTCGCCGCGATCGAGTTCTCGGGCACGATAGATGACGGCACGCCGTCGGGGTAAAAGCCGCGGTTGTCGTCGGAATCGAGCGATTCAGCAAGCGGCACGCCCAGCGGGGTGAGGAAGGAATCGTTCGTATCGGTCTCCAGCAACACGTCCGCGCCAAGGGCGCAGTGGTTGCCGCCGAACGTGCGCACGTTGCCCATCCCTACCGAGTACGCGGGGGCCTGGTCCACGAAGGCCTTGATAAAGGTCAGGCATGAAAACGCCACCATCAGCACCGCGAAAATAGCGATCGGTGCGGACATCACCCCGGCGAAGCGTCCGCCGTCGACACGCTGCTGGTTGCGGGAGAAGGACTGGAAAATGCCGATCACGAACAGCGCCAGGGTGATCAACAGCATGATCGTGTTCGCCTCGATGCCCTTGAGCTGCACCGTCTTGTCCCACCACGGCACGCCGAAGGAGGACACGTACCACCAGGCGTTCCAGCCGGCGAGCGTGAGCGACATGAGGAACGCGACCGCGGCGAGCGCCAGAGTGCGGTTGCGTGCCGAGTGCAGCGCAATCTGCGACAGCACGACCGCCCCGAGCGCGGCGGCGGCGGCGCCGAGCCCCGCGTAGATTCCGAAGTGGTGGGTCCACTTCGTCGGGGTAAACATGAGGAAGAACGTCGACAAGCCGGTGATGAGCAGAAGCCGCTGGGTCGGGCCGGGTGCCGCGCCGGGGATCTTGTTGAAGCGGAACAGCGCCCACAGGATCAGCCCGATGCTGAACAGGAAGATAAAGGTGGGGAAGCGGCGCGTCATGGAGCCGTCGACAGTCTGCTCGAACAAAGTGGCGTAGCGCACCCACTCCGAGTACCACTCCAGCGCCGGACCCACGGCCGAGCGCACCGAAGTAGCCTCGAGCACCGTGGCCAGGGTCTGGTCGTGAAACACCGGCACCATCACGGCGAAGCCCGCGCCCAGGAACGGGGCAATGTACGCCAGGCGCGGAGCGGCTGCGAGGCGGCTGTGCATGATGCGCAGCATCGACGGCAGCGAGACCAGGAACACGCCCACCGCCGAGAGGCCCGTCGGGCCGCAGGCCAGCGTAAACGCGGCGAAAATCGTGCCGATCGCCGCGGGGAACAGGCGATTCGTGGCAATCGCGCGCTCGAACGATGCCCACGTGGCGATCAGTCCAAGGGCGATGATCGGCTCGGGGCGGGTGCCGTTGTTGTAGGGCAGCCAGAACGCGAGGAAGACAAACGCCGCTGTCCAGAAGCTCACGCGCCGGGACTGGCCCAGGCGAGGCAGGATCTCGCGCGAGAGGATCCACCACGTCAGCACTCCGGCGATCAGCGTCGGCAGGCGCATCCACATCGACGCGGTCGAGACCAGGGAAAGCCACGACAAGATGTCGTAGAAAGGCGAGCCGAACGGTGATTCCGGCACGCCGTACCAGCGGTAGTAGTTGGCCATGTAGTCCGACTCGTTGGCCACCCGCGCCATCGTGAGCAGGTAACCGTCGTCGGAGGTGTTCGCGCCGAAGACGTGCCAGAAACCAAGGATGGCCAGCACCAAGGCGTCGAGCGGCTTGAACGTGCGCCACTCGCGGCTAAAGAAGGGGAAGCGCTTGCCGTCGAGGCCGTCGAGGCGCCACAGCGCCCACAGCGCGACCGCGGTCGAGGCCAGGCCGATCAGCATCGCCGCGAGCTTTGCTACCGACGGCGTGGAGGTGAAGCGCGAGTTGATGTCTACCTGGGCGCCCAGGCCGGCGTCGACAAGCGCTTGCGTATCGCCCTCGAGCTCGGTGTAGAGCCCGGTGACCTGGGGGCGCAGGTCGTCCTCGGTGTCTTCCGCGAACTTTGTGCCGGGGATCTCCGCGGCCGTGCCGTCGGGTGTTGCGCGCACCACGAGTTGCGCGCCCGCCGGCAGGTCTGCGACCTGCTCCGGCGTGAGCTCTAAGATCACCTCGTTGACCGAGGTGACCACAATCCCGCCCTCCGGCGAGGTGACAAACAGGCCCCTGTCCGTCGCCTTCGTCGAGGAGGTCGGCAGCGTGCCCACGATCAGTGACTCGCCCTCGCGCAGGGCATCGATGGACTCGGCGACCGGGACGGTCACCTCTAGCTGATCCGGCGCCAGCGAAATCAGCGGGGCGTTGACCGAGGACAACGAGGCGTTCTGCGGCCAGTTCAACTGCGACTGCACCTGGTTGACCGGCAGGAACGGCGTGAGCAGGAAGCTCACGAACGCGAGCAGGCCGGACACGATGGCAATGCGGGAGTAAACGGGGGCAGAGGTTTTCACGTCGTTGGACCTTACTGTGCTAGTCATCGGTTGCGGACCACCACCACAAAGGGGCCGATCTGTTCCGAGTCCCACGCGGGGGAATCAAATGACGCCGGGTTGAAGTACAGTCGCTCGTAAACCATGTTCGGTTCGTTGGGGAAAATGTCGTGCCCGACGTGGGTCTTGAGTGGTTCTTCCGGGTCGTCGAGGTTGCCGCGGAAGACGAACACGTCGGGGGCGCGCCACCGGGCGGAATCGAGGGCCTCGAGCATGGCGTCCGGGTCTTCGAGGTCGTCGTAGGAGCCCTCCGCCCAGCGTGTCAGTTCGTCGACGCGCAGGTCGTACTCGCCGAGTGGGTTGGCGTAGTGGCTGGTGAAAGCGTTGAACCCGTAGTAGGGGTTCATGGCCATGAAGTTAATCTCGTCGGTTTGCACCACCGCGTCTTCCGGCTCGTAGCCGTGCTCGGAAATATACGCCCTGACGTCGGCGTAGTAGCGGCCCGCATCCGGCGGGAAGCGGTCGGCGCGCTCGCCGTTGCCGTCGGTGTCGGCGTACGCTTGGTCGATGTGGGCCTGGTTCTGCTCCGGGATCTGTTGGACGTAGACCAGCCCCGCCGCTGCGGCCAGGATGGTCGCGGCTGCTGCCGCGCCCGGCGACGGCATCTCAAGCAAGTGCAACGCGAGAATGCCGGCGGTAGCGAACAACAGCACAATAAGCACCTCGAGGCGGAACCCCAGCAGCGTCGTTCCCACCAGGGGCGTCACCATCGAGGCCAGCGCCCACGCGTAGCACACGGCGATGGTCACTGTGAGGCCGGTGGCGAAGAAGGTGCGGATCTTGATGCACAGGTAGAAAAGGCCCAGCAGGCTGAGCAGCCCGATGAGGGAGAAAGTGAAAAACGGCAGTGGGAACGCAGTGCCCCAGACGGGCAAAAAGTGGTTCGCCGTGGAACGGGCCTGGTAGTCGCCGAAAACGAGGGCGTACAAGTACGGGCCCCACGCGATCAGCGCGATGAGGATCGAGCCAACGCCCATCACCACCAGGTGCTTGATCGGCTCCCACGAGCGCTTGTTTACCACGAAGTACACCACCGCCAGCACCACGACGGACAACGCGGTAATCGCGGTGAACAGCGTGTAAAAGGTCGCCGAGACACCCAGGTACACCGCGAGTACCGCGGTGGTCTTCCACGAACCGTTGAGCGCTTTGCCCGCGGCCACCGCGGCGGCCGGCACAAACATGGCGACGATCGCCGCGTAGGGCTCATCCGCTGTTTCCGTCAGCACGATCGCCGTAGTGGCGAGCGCTATAGCGGTGGCGACGGGAAGCGAACCGGTGAGCGCGCGCCACACAGGGGTCAGCGCTGCCGCGGCCGCGGCGAGCGATACCAGCGCCCACGGCTGGTATACCGCCCAGCCATCCATGCCCAGTATGTTCGCCATTCGTCCACCCAGCCAAAACCACCCGATGGGGTAGAAGGTGGGCAGCCCGAAGTAGTTCATGTCCTGGTTGGACATGGTCTCGGTCATCCGCGACAAGAACTGTGTGCGAAATCCCTGGTCAACCTGGACGCCGTCGAGGTAGAGCTTGGTCGCGCTGAGCGGAATGCCCAACGTCGCCACCACAATGCCCACCGGGGCCAGCGGGGCGGCAATCTCCGCGAGCACCGTGAGCCGGCCACGGCTGTGCAGCCATAGCAACGCCACCGTGACGGCGATGACGATCATGGAAAAGGCGGTCGCTAGCGCGCGGGTCACCATGGAGGTGTTAAACGCCGGCAGCGACGATGTCTGCAGCACGAACCAGGAGATAAAAGCGAGTACCGCCCCGCCGACCGAAGCAGCGGCGACTCGAGTTACTGTCATGCGTAACAGTGTCTCATAGGGGTCTAGAAGTTCAACCGGCGCATGATCGGCGCGGGGATGTGCTGCAGCACGAACGAGATCGGACCGAAGGCCTTGTGCACGAAGACGCTACGCTGCCCGTTGAGCGCGGCGGACACCGCCGCTTGGGCGACGTCCTCCTTGTTCACGGTTAGCGGGGCCTCGCCTAAGCCCTCGGTCATCTTGGTGCGCACTTGGCCCGGGCGCACGACAGTGACGCGCACTCCGGAGTCGCGTAGTGCCTCGCCGAGCTGGAGGTAGAAGTTGTCCATTCCGGCTTTGGAGGCGCCGTAGACGAAGTTCGAGCGGCGCACCTTCTGTCCCGCCACCGAGCTCAGCGCGATGATCGTGCCATGGCCCTGAGCCTTGAGGTGCTGGCCGAGCAGCACGCCGACGGACAGGGCCGCGGTGTAATTGATCCGGGCGGACTCCACGGCTGCGGCGTGGTCCTGCCACAGCTGCTCCTGGTCGCCGAGGGTGCCGAAGGCGACGACGGCCACATCCACGTCTCCGTCCTGGAAGGCCGCGTCGATGACGTCCGGGTGCGAGGAGACATCAAGCGCGTCGAAGTCGACCAGGCGCACTTGGCCGGCGCCGGCGGCGGTGACCTCGGCCACGGCGGCGTCGATACGCGGCGAATCCTGGCGCGCGGCGAGAGTGACGGTGGGGCTGCCGCCGCGGGAGGCGAGCTCGCCCACGATCGCTAGCCCGATCTCCGAGGTGCCGCCGAGAAGAAGAATGTGCTGTGCTTGTCCTACTGCGTTGAGCATGAAAGTGACTCCTTTAGTTGAGCTCGAGGCGGCGCGACATGTCGGACGCGAAGACGCCGTTCGGGTCGATGTTGCGGCGGGTCTCAAGCCAGCCGGCCATGCCCGGGTACATCGCGTGGAACTTCTCGGCCGAAGTGCGCGACTCCTTGGCCAGGTACAGGCGGCCGCCGAACTCCATGACCTGCTCATCCAGGCGGTCGAGGAACTCGCCCAAGCCGGAACGGATGGGGAAGTCGACGCACACGTTCCAACCCTTCATCGGGTAGGACAGCGGGGCGCGGTTGCCCTCTCCGAACAGCTTGAACACGTTGAGCGCGGTGTAGTGGCCGGAGGACTGGATCTGGTAGATGATGTCCTTGAACGGCTCGACGGCGTCGGTGGGCACCACGAACTGGTACTGCAGGAAGCCCTTCGAGCCGTAGCCGCGGTTCCACTCGCCGATGAGATCGAGCGGCTGGTAGAACTGTGTCAGGTTCTTCACCTGGTTCTTCGCCGGCGCGCCCATCCGGTAGTATGCCTCGCCAATCGCCATCAGGGACAGCTTGTTCATCGTCCACGAGGGGAAGATGTCAGGCACCGTCATCAGCTGCGGGGCGTTGAACTTCAGCGGGTCCTTCGCCAGCTTCGGGGCGTACTCCTCGAGCTGCGCCAGTGTGGCCAACGAACCGCGGGAAATGGTGGAGCGGCCCGTCTTCGGCGGCGCGGAGATCGCGTCGAACCAGGCGGAAGAATAGGTGTAGTTGACCTCGGAGCCATCGGAGTGCGCCGCGATCGTTTCGTCGAGGGTGTCGGTGCGGTCGGTGTCGGCGATGAAGTAGGCCGTCTCCGTACGCGTCATCAGGATCCGGGCGCGCAGGATGATGCCGGTCAGGCCCATGCCGCCGACGGTGGCCCAGAACAGGGTGCCGTCCGGGTCGTCGGTGCTGCCGTGCGGCTCAAGGTGCAGCACGCGCCCGTCGGCGACGAGCAGCTCCATGGAGACCACGTGGTTGCCGAAGGAACCCGCGGAGTGGTGGTTCTTGCCGTGGATGTCCGGCCCGATAGCGCCACCGATGGTGACCTGGCGGGTGCCGGGCAGCACCGGGACCCAGAGGCCGTAGGGCAGGGCGGCCTTCATGAGCTGGTCGAGGGTCACCCCCGCGTCGACGTCGACGATTGCGGTCGACGGGTCGATCGAGTGGATGCGGTTGAGCGGCTGCATGTCAATCACGAGGCCGCCGCCGTTTTGGGCGGGGTCGCCGTAGGAGCGGCCCATGCCGCGTGCGATGATGCCGCGGCTCGCAGCGGCCTTGTCGTCGGCGACCTGCGCGACAGCGCGCTTGATCACCTCGACGTCCGGGGTGGACAGCACATGGGCGGTCGACGGTGCGGTGCGCCCCCACCCGTAGAGCGATTCAACGTCTGTGTGTAGTTGCATGCGCTCCAGCCTAGTCGCCCGCTAGAGGTCCATGAGTTCACGAATCTCTGCGGGAAGCTCCTCCTGGGATGAGATCACACCGCGGCCTGCCGCCTTGTGCTCGCGCAGGATGTCGTAGACGCGGGTGCGCGAGGCGCTGTCCAAAAAGGGCAACTCTTCGGCGAAGAGGCGGACCATGAAGTCGGACAGGGGCACCTCGACCCGCTGCGCGGCCTCGTGGATTGCGTGCGGATCATCGCCCTTGTAGTGCTTCCTCATGGTGGCCAAGTCTACGCCAGCGCTAAGCTGGGGCGACATGAGAGGCAGCGAGCACAGCGAGTACAGAGCGCCCGTGTTCGACCTCACTCTGCTGCGTCCGCGCTCGGGCAGCCGCTCGACGTTCATGCTGCGCGTCTCCGTGAACGTCGGCGACGAGGAGGCATACCGCTACCTCGGCATCGACGAGGCGAGCCCGCTTCACGACGTCTCCCGCGCCGTCTGCACCGCCTTCGGCCTCGGCGCGCAACCCGCGGGTTTTACCACCGAGCCAGCCGAGCCGCGGCCGGATACAGTCCTCGACCCCGCCACCACGCTTATCGACGCCTTCACCGGCGCCCGCACCACCATCTACTACCACTGGGGGCTGTGGCGCTTCGACCTCGAGCTCGTCGAGGCCTACCCGCGCGACGACGCCACCCCGCCTGCCGTGTGCATCGCCGGCTCCGGTGCCTTCGGGGCCGCCGAGCTGAGCATCACCGAGATCAACCGCGACCTCATCGGTGAGGACATCGCCGCCGACGTGCTCAAGCTCACCCGCGCCGAGGTGAGCGATGTCGTCGCCCGGACCTCGATGTACGACTTCGTGCTCCTGCTCAAAGCTCTTGACTTGGGGCGCGAGACGGACCTGCCGGCGTCGGTGAGGGCGTCGATAAGCGAGCTGCCGCGCGAGCGAACCGCGGCGGGGCGCGACGCGTTTTGGTCCGTGATCCTGGCGCTGGCCTGCTTCGCCGACGCCGAGACGACCGATAGCATCATCACCAGCACATATGCCTCGCTCGGCCACCCCAAGCTGCCCGCGCGGAAGGTGCGCCACAAATGCGCCGGATCGCTCGTGCGTCTCGCCGCGATCGGGGCCTATGGGGCGTCCGAAGTGGCGCCGGTGGAACGGCTGGATACCTTCCGCGCGCTGCTTCGTGGGTAGGATTGTTGCCCGTGTCTATGGAAGAAGCCCCGGCCAGTTACCTGACTTCAGTGAGAAGGCAGCTCGTGCCGTTTCTCATCATTGGCGTCGGTTGCGCCGTGATCGACTTCGGCATTACCTACGGGCTGACCGAGCTCTCGCCGCTGTCGCGCGACTTGTCCAAGGTGGTGGGCTGGTGTTTTGGCACGCTGATCGCGTACGTGCTCAACTCGCGCTTCGCCTTCCAGGCCGCGGTGACGGTGAAGAAGGCGGGGGCTGTTCTGCTTCTCTACGCCTCCACGTTCGCGGTGCAGGTGCTGCTCTACAACATCACTGAGCGCCCGCTGATCGCGCTCGGTTTTGTCAACCCGTGGAAGGACGCGACCTCGTTTGTCATTGCCCAGGGCGTAGCGACGGTGACCAACTTCGTGCTCCAGCGCCGGGTGATTTTCAAGGAGGAAACCAAGATCATCTCCTCCGCCGAGCCGCGCCGGTTTACGGACGACGGAAATCCTCCCGTGCCCCCATCCGCAGTAGCCTAAGCCACTGCCGGAATTGTTTCGGGCTCTTTTTCTGAATCAGGAAAAACCAGCCGAAACGCACCACTTCCTGCAGCTTCATGGTCCTCATTCCGCGCTGGTTGATGATGTATCCGCGGTTGCGGTAGGTGAAATACCGTTTCGTCTCATTGTCCGGCCACTGCGCATGGGCGCGCCCGCCCATGATCGGGTGGAATTCGCCTGACCCGTCCGGGTGCAGGTAGAAAGCCGTGAGCGCCGTGCCGTACTTCAGTCCCGATTGGGCTAGACGACGGTGGTACTCCACCTCATCGCCGCGGATGAACAGCCGGTAGTCCGGCACGCCGATGCGCTCCATTGCTTTCGCACTGATCAGCGCGCCGTTGAACAGGGAGGCGTACTGGGGCAGGAATTCGCCCTCCAGCTCGCTTGTGTGTCGCTTCCAGCTCAGGCCCTGTCTTAACGGGAAGGCCAGCTTGGTGGGGTCTTCGAGGTTGGCCACGATGGGGCTGACTTCTTCTAACTGATGTTCTACTGCTACGCGGTAGAGCTCTTCAAGGGTGCTTTTGTCGGCGGGTCGGCCGTCGTCGTCGGCGCACCAAATGGCGTCGGCACCGAGCGCGAGCGCGTGCAGGAAGCCGTAGGCGAATCCTCCCGCCCCGCCCAAGTTCGTTTGTGAAGGCAGGTAGATGCCCTTATCGGGGCTGACCTGCTGTAGCAGCTCGCGCACCGCAGGCTCGGCCCCGTTGTCGACCACAATGATCCAATCCACCGGATGGGTCTGAGCGGCGACCTGGCGCAGCGAATGGCCCAGCACATCCACGCGCTTGTGCGTAACGATCACTGCCGCAGTCGTTCCATCAGCGTTCAGGGTCGAAGTCATAGATTCTATTGTGCACGAGGGAACCCGCGCCGGGCCCGTCGGACTCTAATCAAGTATGAGGCTTTTCGACGGTATGACCACCGGCACCCCCTGGCCCATCACGAGCACGCCGGGCTCGGGCTGCGAGCAGATCTCGGCGCGCCACTTCCTGCCCGCCAGCGCGCTGCGCCCGACGTGGGCAGTGCTTGCCGACGCCCGCAACCACCCGCGTTCGATCGAGTACGGCGCACCTGCCGCCGCACGCGCGCTAGCGCTGGCCGTAGAACACCCGAACTGCATCGTCGTGGGCCACAGCGCGCTCGCCATTTACGGGCTGCCGCACCTCGTGGAGGGCCGAGACACCACGCTCGTGCTACCCAGGGCGGCGAGTTCTACGGGCCGAGCGCTGACCGCAACAATCACTCGGCGTGGATGCCGCATCGACGAGGCGTGGACCGTGACCATCAACGGCTACCCCTTTCGCGTCGCCAACCCCGCCGTCGCAACCGCCGGTGCGCTCAAAGCTATCGGCGGTGCTGAGCTCGAGAGCATCCAGCTCGTCGACGCCGTCATGCGCCACCTCTCGGTCACCCCCGACGAGATCCGCGCGGCCGCGCGCTACCGCGTCAACAGGCGGTGGCTGGAGAAAATCCTTGCTTTGTCGAGTCCCTTTGCTGATTCGCCGAAAGAGACGGAAATGCGGCTGGCCACCTCGAAAGTTGCCGATCGCTTTGGCATAACGATGCAGCAGCAAATGCCCCTCTACAGCAACTCGCGCCTAGTCACCGTCTTCGACCTCGCGCTCGCAGAGCCGAAGATCGGCCTCATGTACGACGGTTCACACCACTGGGAGTACGACCAGCGGCAAAAGGACTCGCTAATCAACCTCGATGCCACCGCACTCGGGTGGACGCCGCTGCGATTCTCCTCGGGGACGCTGCCTCAACTACCAGAGCGGTTGAGCGCCTTGCTTCGCGCGAAGGGGTACGCGGGTTAGGTTGTGGCTAGTGCCAAAAGTTGCATGGGGTAGGTGCGCGACCTGGGGAAGGTGCCAAAAATTACATGGGGCGTGCACCATTTGACATTGAGATGCCGTGCGGGCGGCGGCTAGTGCCAAAAGGTGCATGGGGTAGGTGCGCGACCTGGGGAAAGTGCCAAAAGGTGCCTCGGGCGTGCACCATTTGGCACTACATAGGCTCACGATGGAACCTCTCCACCAGTTCGGCAACATACCCCCCGGCCTCAGGCCCCTCGTAGGCCGCGACAACGTCGGACACCAGGCCGGCCTGCCGAATTTCGCCCTTGTCCACCCACAAAGCGGTGGTGCACAGCTGCGCCAGGAAGTCGTTGGAGTGGGAGGCGAACACCAAAATCCCGGAGCGCTCGACCATCTCGGCGAGCCTGACCCGGGCCTTGGCCATGAAGGCGGCGTCGACGGCGCCGATGCCTTCGTCGAGAAGCAGAATTTCGGGGTCGATGGAGGTCACCACACCGAGCGCGAGGCGCACCCGCATGCCGGTGGAGTAGGTGCGCAGCGGCATGTTCAAATAGTCGCCGAGCTCGGAAAATTCGGCGATCTCGTCGATCTTCGCCTTCATTTGCTTGCGTGTCTGCCCCAAGAACAGCCCCCTGATGATGATGTTCTCGTACCCGGAGATTTCGGGGTCCATGCCCACTCCGAGGTCGAAGACGGGGGCGATACGCCCGCGCACGTCGGCGACGCCGCGGGTTGGTTCGTAGATGCCGGAAAGCAGCCGCAACAGGGTGGATTTGCCCGCGCCGTTGTGGCCGACGAGGCCCACGCGGTCGCCTTCGCGCAGGTGGAGGTTGATGTCTTTGAGCGCTTCGACAACGACGGTGTTGGAGGCGTTTTTGCCGATCGCGCCGCCGGCGGAGGAGACCACGGCCTTTTTCAGGGAGCGTGATTTGGCGTCGAAGATGGGAAAGTCGACGCAGGCGTCGTAGGTGTCAATGGAAACCACGTGTTTTCTCCTTATACCCAGTAGGGGACGCGGAAGCGCCACTGCCGCATGACGAGGAGCGCAAGCAGGAGTCCGACAACGGTGCAGGCGCCGACGATGCCCCAGTGGTACAGGTCGGTCTCCTTGCCGATGAGCGGGGCGCGCACGATCTCGAGGTAGTGGTAGAGCGGGTTGAGCTCGGCAATGCGGGCGCGCTGCGCGACCTCGCCGCCCTGGTCCTTGAGTGTCTGGGTTGTCCACACGATGGGGGTGACGTAGAAGAGTAGCTGCACCATGGACTCCAGAAGCGGGGCGACGTCGCGGAAGCGTGTGGCGATGATGCCGAACAGCATGGTTACCCACACACCGTTGATCACCAGCAGGGCCAGCGCGGGGATGGCCAGCAGGGTATTCCACGACAGCGGGATGCGGAACACAACCACCAGCAGCACCCAGATCACCATGTTGTGGGCCAGGAACAGCAGCTGCCGCCACACCAGGCGGTAGACGTGCACCGAGAGCGCCGAGGGCAGCTGCTTGATCAGGCCCTCGTTTTCAATGAAGATGTCCGAGCCGTCTTTGATGCATCCGGCGATGAACCCCCAGATGATAAACCCGACGGTGACGTGGGGGAGGAACTCCCTCACCGAGATCTGGAACAGCATGGAGTACAACAGCCCCAGCGCGAGCGCCATCACGCCGGTGGCGATGGTGATCCACAGCGGGCCCAGGGTGCTGCGCCGGTAGCGCTGCTTGATGTCCTGCCAGCCGAGCTGGAGCCACAGTTCGTTTTGGCGCCAACCGCGGACGAGATCGCGAAACGCCATGGACAGCGTCGTGGACTTCGACGCGGGCGGTTCGACTGAAGCGTTGGTGGTCATGCGTGAGACGTCGCTTCGCAAGCGGTCCCGCAACTTTTGGTTCTCCTGCACATCAAACACCCTAGCTGCGAGTGTGCGTTGCAAGGTCATAGTGTGCATAATTGGTTTGGTTAATAGGCATCGATCAGGGTCGAGGAGGTGTGTGCGTGGCCTACGACATTGCCGGAGTCCGCGGCCTCTACACCTCACTGTCCGACGGCTGGATTTACCTCAACGCGCATGATTGCCCGCAGGTTCCGGAGCGGGTGTCGTCGGCGGTTGCGCGCTCATTTCGCGTGGCCACGTCGGTTTCGCGGCCCGAGCCCGCCGCCGGAACGCACTCCAAGCCGACCTCAGGCTCGCCCGAGGCGGCCACCTTGCTTAGCGACGCCTCCGTGGCCGTCGCCGACCTCGTCGGTGCCACCCCCGAGCGCGTCGTCCTCGGCCCGGGCCTTGTGTACCTTTACGCCTCTTTGGTGGCGTCGATGCGCCCGCTTCTGCGCCGCAATTCCTCCGTGGTGCTCAACAACGTCGATCGCGTCGAGTTGACCGCGGCGCTTGGGCGCACTGAAGCGGATGTGCGGTGGGCTGCGGCTGACCTGGCCACCGGGTCGCTGCCGGGCTGGCAGTACATGGATCTTGTCGACGGCGCCACGCGGCTGGTGTCGGTGCCCGCGGCGCACCCCTACTTGGGAACGGTTGCGCCGGTCGCGGAGATCGCGGAGACGGTGCGCGCCGCTTCGCGCGCCTGGGTGCTTGTCGACGCCTCTGCCTACGCCCCGTACCGCCCCATCACCTTCGACGACTGGGGCGCAGACATTGTGGCAGTGGACCTGAAAGAAATGGGTGGTCCGGAAATCGCCGCGCTGGTGTTCCGAGACGAGAGCATGTTCGGCCGCCTGGCCGCCGTGGGCGACCCGGCGGCCAACGGCGCCGCGCGCCTGGATCTGGGGGTGTCCCCGGGGTTGGCCGGTGCCGCCGCGCCGACTATCGACCACTACGCCTCGCTTGTCGACGCCCCCACGGGCCGCTCCACCCGCCGCACGCGCCTCGTGGCCTCCATGTCGGAGACCTCCGGATACCTGGAGCGGCTGCGCGACGAGCTGCACACCTTCCTGGGCACCCTGCCCGCGGTGCACATCGTGGGTGTTTCGGGCGAGGCAGCCGCCGAGTCGGACGCGGAGGTGGACCGCATCCCGCGCTTGTCCTTCGGTGTCAAGGGCGTGCCCGCGCTGACGGTGCAGCAGCGCCTCTTCGCCCACGGGATCGTCGCGTCTCTCATGCCGCAGGGGCCGTTGACCGAGGAGATGGGTGTCGGCGAGCTCGGCGGCGCGGTCACCGTGTCGCTCAGCCCGTTCAACACCACAGCCGACATCGAGCACCTGATCCGCACCGTGGCGTCGCTGGCGTAGACGGTTTAGTCGAGCGTTAAGACAACCTTGCCGGTGTGATCGCCGGAGTCGAGGTAGTCGTGGGCGGAGGCGGCGTCGGCAAGCGGGAAAGTTTTGGACACGTTCGCCTTGATGGCGCCACTTTCGAGCAGGGGCCAGACGTTTTCCACCATGCTGCCGACGATCTCCGCCTTCATCGGGCGCGGGCGGGCGCGCAACGTGGTGGCGTGAACGGACTGGCGGCGGGTGAGCATGCGGCCCAAGTTGAGGGTGCCCTTCGGCCCGCCCTGCAACGCGATGACGATCAGGCGGCCGTCGATAGCCAGGCTCGCGACGTTGGGCTCCAAGTAGGACCCGCCCATGATGTCGAGGATGACGTCGCAGCTGCCCTTAAGATCCTCGGAAAAGTCCTGGTCGTGGTAGTTGATGGTGATGTCCGCGCCGAGGTCGCGGCAGTATTCGAGCTTCTCGGCGCTACCCGCGGTTACGGCCACCTCGCAGCCGAGCGCCTTGCACAGCTGGATGGCAAACGAGCCGATCCCGCCGGCGCCGCCGTGGATGAGGACCCGGTCGCCGCGGGAGGCGTCGGCAAGCATGCCCAGGTTCGACCAAACGGTGGCGGCGACCTCCACAACACCGGCCGTGTCAACTAGGCCGAACCCCTTCGGGATCGGCGTGAGCTGGCCCTCCGGAACCGCGACGTACTCGGCGTAACCGCCGCCGGCGAGCAGGCAGCCGACCTCCTCCCCGGTGTCGGTGCGCACCCCCGCGCACTCCAAGCCGATGATCTCGGATTCGCCCTTCGGCGGCGGGTACATACCCTTGGCCTGCATCAGGTCGCCGCGGTTCACGCCGGCGGCGGCAACCTTGACCATGACCTCGCCGTCGCCCGGGGTGGGATCGGCGACGTCCACTAGTTCGAGGGAGCGGGGGTTGTCGGGGTCAGTGAGCTGGATGGCTTTCATGCCACCCCAGATTAACGGAACTACCCGGCCCGTAGGTTACAATCGCGGCACTGGAGACGTGGCAGAGCGGCCGAATGCACCGGTCTTGAAAACCGGCGAGGGTCAAACCTCCGCGGGTTCAAATCCCGCCGTCTCCGCCAAAATTTCTCCCAGGCTAGAGTTCGTCATCGTCCTGCTCAGGGCTGTCTCCCCGGTAGTCGATGTGAAGGGGATCAGTCATGTTCCTGGGCGGGGGAGAGACGCATTGGCGGATACCGTCGATGTGTTCAGCGAGGCTGTCTGTAATTGGCGCCCACATCGGATCGAGGATGAAATCGATTCCAGATCGGCGGGCATGTTTAGCGGCAGGAACGAAGTCGCTGTCGCCAGATATCATCACTATCTGGTTGACCAGACCTCGCTCAGCGAGCGACGCTATGTCTAGGCCGATTCGCATATCCACACCCTTTTGAGAGATCTCCAGAACGAAATCATGTTCTTGGAGGTCCTCGACACTGATTGCGCCTCTGCACAGTTTCTTTAGCGGGCCATCCCGAAGTGTGTAGCCACCCTGCGTCTCCAGGGTCTCTCCTCGGCGGATTGCCACTTTCCGTTTGCTGGACAAGGCCCTAAAAAAGTCGTTGGACCAGCTAAATAATTCACTCTTGGCCAGGTTCACCTGGGTTTGGAGCAGTGGATGGTAAACCACGCGCTGCGACGGAGGACAGTCGTAATAAAAGATTCGGTAGAGGCCCGCGCGGGATTTTCTAATGTGGCGGTGGCAATATTGCACCAATTCAGCTGCCCGCGCTTCTGCGGTTTTGCGCCCGAACAGCTCAGACGCTCGCTTACGGTAAAAGCCGCCGTCAACTAGGACGGCAGTCGTTATTTGGCGCAAGGGAGCGGAATCATGGCTGTTCTGTGGTTTCCTGGGCATTAATCCTCCACCGGAAAATAGCCCTAGTCGTCGGCGCTCTCCCTATATTGGAGGGTCAACGGCTAGGGCTGATGTCTGAAATGTAGCGGATCATCATCGCACTGTCAACGCCGCTGACCCGTCTGCTTAACTGCGCGCCGCATCGAGGGCGTCGATAAGCTTCTGCGCCGCGGCCTGCGGATCATCCCACTTGTCCAGGCCGAACAGACCGATGCGGAACGTGGAGAAGTTCTCGCCCTCGCCGATCTTCAGCGGCACACCCGCGGCGATCTGCACCCCAAAGGGCTTCAGCGCTGCGCCGGACTGCAGCCCGGGGGCGTCGGCGTAGAGCACGACGACGCCGTTGGATTCGTAGCCCTCGGCGGCGACCGAGACGTAGCCGCGCTCGCGTGCGGCCTCGCGTACGGCGCGGCCGAGTTCGACCTGGCGCGCGGCCAGAACGTCGAGCCCGACTGCCAGGGACTCCTTCATCACCTCGAGGTTGTGCACGATCGTGTCGGTCGGCAGCGTGGCGTGGTAGGCGGCCTTGCCGTCGCGGTAGCCCTCGAAGATCTCGAGCCACTTCGCCAGGTCGAGCGTGAAGGAGGTGGATTCGCTCGTGACGACGGCCTCTCGGGCGCGCGAGTTGAGCATGACGTAGCCGGTCGCCGGCGAGCCGGACCAGGACTTCTGCGGCGCGGAAATGAGAACGTCAACCTGCGAGGCGACCATGTCGGTGAAGTCGGCGCCAGCGGCGATGCAGTCGAGGACGAACAGGGCGTCGGCCTCGCGCGCCGCCGCGCCGAGCTCGGCGATGTAGTCCGCGCCGAGTGAGGTGCCGGAGGCGGTTTCGGTGTGGGCGGTGACCACGAGGTCGGGGCCGAACTCGGCGATGGCCTCGCGCACGCTATCCAAAGCCGGCGGCGCGTACGAGGGGGTGTCGGAGTCATCGGTGGCAACCGCGTTGAGGACCTTGACCTGGTCGGTGATGGCGCCTTTCTCAATGATCTGTGTCCACCTAAACGTGAAGTTGCCCTGGCGGATGATCAGGACCTTCTTGCCGGTCGCGAGCTGGCGTGCCACAGCCTCCATCGCCGCGGTGCCGCCCCCGGGGACAAGCGCGGCGGTATCGGCGTTGTAGGTGTCGGTGAGAATGCCGAGCAGCTCCTGCGTCGAGGTAATGAACTTCTGCGACATGTGGTTCAAGGAGCGGTCGGTGAACACCACCGAGTACTCGAGCAGGCCGTTGGGGTCGATGTCAGTGCGGGGCAGTTGAGTCATGCTCTCAAGATTAGCCCTGCACCGCGTCCCAGGCGCGCATGAACTGCTCGGCCTCCTCGCGGTTGGTCACGGTGACGCGCAGGCCCTCGGGGAAGGCGCGGGTTAAGACACCGTGGGCGGCGAGCGCGGCGCTGATGCGCTGCGCCTCGACGCCTGGCAGCCAGACGAAGTTGGCCTGGGTGCGCGCCGCCTGAACGTGGTCGGCCACCTCGTCGCGCACCGCCACCGTCTCGTCGGTGCGGGCCCGCATCGCGTCGGTTGCCTCGAGCGAGGCGATCGCTCCGGCCTGGGCGACCGCGCTGACTTGGAAGGGAATCGCCACCGCGTTGAGCGCGGCGATGATCTCGCGCGGGCCGAAGGCGTAACCGACGCGAACCCCGGCCAGGCCGTAGGCCTTGGAAAACGTGCGCAGCGCCACCACGTTGGGGTAGCGGGCAATCGCGTCGGTGCCCTCCACGGCATCCTCGTCGCGGTTGTACTCGAAGTACGCCTCGTCGAGCGCAACGGTCACGTGGGCGGGCACTTTCGCCATGAACTCGTCGAATTCCGCGTTGGTGATGACCTGCCCGGAGGGGTTGTTCGGGGTGCAGAGGAACACCAGGGACGTGGAGGCGTCGATGAGCGAAGCCATGCGATCAAGGTCGTGCTTGCCGTCGCGGGTCACGGGTACGGGGCGAGGCTGGGCGCCGACGACTTGCAGGAAGATGGGGTAGGCCTCGAAGCTGCGCCACGCGTAGATGACGTTGTTGTCGGTCGTGCACGTCGCCTGCACGAGCTGCTGCAGCAGCGCCGAGGAGCCGTTACCCACCGCAATCTCCTCGCGGCTTACGCCCAGGTGCTCAGCCAGCGTCTCCCGCAGTTCGACGGCGAACATGTCGGGGTAGCGGTTGGCTCCGCGCGCAGCACTCACCATCGCCTGTGCCGCAGCCGGCAGCGGCTCTTCGCTCGACTCGTTGGACGACAGCTTCAGTGCGCTGTCGTTGCGCGTGCCGGGAAGGTATGGCGGGATGGCTTCGATGTCGGGGCGAATCATGGGGCTTAGTCTATTTGGTCGTTAGAGCGATGGTTCGGTAGTATGCGAAAAGGTCTGGAGACGTGCCAGAGTGGCCGAATGGGGCTCCCTGCTAAGGAGTTGCCCTCTTGACGAGGGCCGCAGGTTCAAATCCTGTCGTCTCCGCCAAAAAGTTACCCCCATCTGAGGAAGCCTCAGGTGGGGTTTCTTCTCGTTTCCCCCCGCGCCGGGTCTAAACTATCCGCTCGTGGATAAATCCCGCCCTGTCGGCCTCTTCGAGCCTGCGCGGCTCACCGCCGTGGTCTTCCTCGCACTCATCTTGACCGGGACCCTCCTGCTGATGATGCCCTTCTCCACCGCGGGTCCGCAGTGGGCGCCGTTTCTGCCGTCTCTGTTCACCGCGACTTCTGCAGTCTCCCTGACAGGGCTGACTGTGGTGGACACCGGTACCTACTGGACACCACTGGGTCAAGGGATCATCCTCGCGCTGATACAGCTCGGTGGCTTGGGTATCATGTCGCTCGCCTCGCTGTCTGGCCTGATACTTACCGGCCGCGTGAGCTTTCGCGCGCGCCAGACGGGTGCTGCCGAGGGCCGTCCTGTCACCCAGGGCGGGATCCGTCGCACGTTGATCTTCACCGTGGCGTTCACACTGGTCGTCGAGCTGCTCGTTGCGGTAATTCTGACGCTGCGCTTCATGGTTTCCTACGACCACACGTTTCGCCGCGCGGTGTGGGAGGGCGTCTTCCACTCCGTGTCGGCGTTTAACAACGCGGGGTTTAGTACGAACACCGATAACCTCATCCCGTTCGCCGCCGACGCGTGGGTGCTCATGCCGCTGGCGGCGGCGCTGATCGGCGGCGGGCTGGGTTTCCCCGTGTGGGCGGAGTTGGTGCGCCTGACGCGGCGTTCACAAGTCCGCGTTCACCGGATTTCCATTACGGCACGCATGACACTGACAGCCACCGCGTTCCTCCTTTTTACCGGCGCGATCTTCATGGCGTTTGCCGAGTGGAACGGGGTGTTCGGCGACATGCCCGTCTGGCAGAGGGTGCTCAACGCCTTTTTCGCCTCGGCGACGTCGCGCACGGCGGGGTTCAACACCTTTGACTACGGCGAAGCACACCCGATCACCCTGATGGGTACCGACATTCTCATGTTCATCGGTGGCGGTTCTGCCGGCACCGCCGGCGGCGTCAAGGTGACCACCGCGTGCGTGCTCATTGCGGCGATGGCCGCCGAATTCCTCGGGCGCGAGGACACCTCGATCGGTCACCGCACCCTGCCGCGCTCGGTGACGCGCCAGTCGCTGGCGCTGGCCTTCGCCGGGGTCGCGGTGGTCACCGCCGGCATTGGCGCGCTGCGCATCTTCGATCCGCAGTTCAGCGGCGACGAGGTGTCGTTTGAGGTGATGTCCGCCTTTGCCACGGTGGGTCTGTCGACAGGTATCACCGCCGAGCTGTCGGCACCGTCGCAGGTTATCCTGTGTCTCATCATGTACCTGGGCCGCGTCGGCCCGACAACACTGATTGCGGCGCTGGCTGCCACGGCTGTCAGCCGCCGCTTCCGGTACCCAGAGGAAAGGCCCTTCATTGGCTAACATGTTCAAGGCGTTCGGCGGATCGAAACCCACGATTGACATTCCTCCGGTCGTAGTCATTGGGTTGGGTCGCTTCGGCGCGTCTCTCGCGCACGAATTGATGGTTCACGGCGTGGAGGTTCTCGGCATTGACACCAGCGAAAAGTTGGTTCGCGAACAAGCCCCGTATCTGACTGAGGCGGTGTGCGCCGACACAACCGACCCCGAGGCGCTGCGCCAGCTGGGCGTCGATGACGTCGACCGCGTCGTGTTGGCTATCGGCAGCCACCTCGAGGCATCCATCCTCACCGCCTCGAACCTTATGGAGATGGGCACCAAGGACATCTGGGCGAAGGCAACGTCCGAGGCCCACGAGCGCATCCTGCGCCAGATCGGCGTGCACCACGTGATTCGCCCCGAGCGCGACACCGGCCGCCGTGTCGCCCACCTGCTCGGTGGCCGGTTCCGCGACTTCGCCGAGATTGCGCCCGACTATGGCATTACCCGGTTGGCCCCGCCCGCCGCGTTGGTGGGTCGCCCACTCGTGCTTGGCGACGTCTGGCGCACGCACAACGTCCAGCTCATATCGGTGCGCGTCAGCGACGGCCGCTGGATTCCCCTCGAAGACGGCGTCAGCCTCGCTTCAACTGACTACATCGTCGCCGCTGGCAGCCCCGGCGACCTCGAGAGGTTTTCAAAGTGAAGGCTCTGGAGCGGCGTTTGAGTGGGCGTCGAGAAGCAAGCCTCGAAGAGCTCGAAGAGGTGCAGAGCGAGCTCGCCACCCTGAGCCTGCGGGAACTGACAAGCCTGCTCGGGCGCACCAGCGCCTCGCGCGGTGCGAAGATTTTGCGGTTGCTGCCGCCGGAGCGATCGGCCGCGCTTTTCGACACCCTCACCGCGGCGCACCAGGCCGACCTCATCCGCGCGCTCGGCGACGACAAAGTGGTCAACTACTTCGGCGCAATCGGCGCAGAGGACCGCGTGGCGCTGCTCGATCACCTGCCGGTGGAGATCGCGGAGCGGCTCGTGCGCCAACTCGACGAGGACGACCAGCGCGTCACCAGCGTCGTGCTCGGCTACCGCAAGGGCACTGTGGGCCGGCGCATGTCGCCGAAGGTGCCGAACGTCACCCCCGAAATGACGGTGCGCGAGGTCGTGGGGCTGCTGCACGATCACGTTGACGAGCTGGAGACGATCTACACCATCCCCGTCGTCGACGCCGACCGCTCAGTCTGTGGGGTGCTGCGCCTGCGCTCGCTGTTTCGGGCCGCCGATGACGATCGCGTCGCGGAGATGATGGAAGACGCCAGCGTGTTCCACGCCGGCGACGACCTGGAGGACTCCGCGCGATGGCTGCTTTCCTCCGGCAGGCTCGCCGTGCCCGTGGTCGACGACGACAACCGGCTGATCGGCATCTTCACCTACGACGAAGCTCACGACGTCGCCGAAGGTGCCAACAGCGAAGACTCCGCCCGCATGGGGGCCTCCGAGGCGCTTCGCACGCCCTACCTGTCCACGCCTGTGCTGCGCCTGGTGCGCAGCCGAATCGTCTGGCTGCTGGTGCTCGCGCTGTCGGCGATCCTCACCGTCCAGGTGCTCGACATCTTCCAGGCGACGCTGGAGCAGGTCGTCGTGCTTTCCCTGTTCATCCCGCTGCTCACCGGCACCGGTGGAAACACCGGCAACCAGGCGGCAACGACGGTGACGAGGGCGCTTGCCCTTAACGACGTCCGCAAGAGCGACATCCTCAGCGTCTTGTGGCGGGAGCTGCGGGTGGGCATGCTGCTCGGCACCGTCCTCGGCTCACTGGGCTTCCTTCTGGCCACAGCATTTTTCGGGCTGGGGATCGGAACGGTGATTGGCGCGACGCTGTTAATCATCTGCACCATCTCCGCCACGGTTGGCGGGATGATGCCGATCATCGCCAAGGCGGTGGGGGCGGACCCGGCGGTGTTTTCCAACCCCTTCATCTCCACCTTCTGCGACGCGACGGGGTTGGTGGTGTACTTCCTCATCGCGAAGTCCGTGCTCGGAATTTAGCCGTGAGCAGGCGTTTTGGCGCCTCTGCGCGTGCGGTGTAATGTTTGTCTTCGTTGCCAGCGCCCGTAGCTCAACGGATAGAGCATCTGACTACGGATCAGAAGGTTGGGGGTTCGAATCCCTCCGGGCGCACAACTCAAAGCCCCAGGTCAAACGGTGAAAAGCCGGAAAGCCTGGGGTTTCTTTCCGCTTTCAGTTGTCCGAAAAGTAGGACAGGGTAACCCCAGGTGAATATGTGTGGGTACGAACGAGGAACGAACAAAGTACGAACACGGGTACAGCTAGTTTCGCCGTATGGTTAACTAGTCGGCATGGCAGCTGAACTGGACTACGCATTCCTCGCGGAATACGCGAAAACCGAGAGTGGAACATTGACATCCGTAGGTGCCAGTTTTACTGAGGTGCAAGGTCAGTCATACCCGGCGATGATGGAGCTCTCGGTTGCTGGTCGAGTGCGCAGGGCTGAGGAAGATACAGCGCCCAAGCTCTCGATCCGCTTCTTCAAGGATGGGGAAGAAGACGACCTTGTATTCGCAGAACGAGTCCTAGAAGACGAAGACAACGCCGTTAAGTACGACGGAAAAGTGGCGTCCGTTTTTGTTCTGAGGGGACCGATCTTTATGGAGGCGCCGGGGCTTTACAAGTGCGAATTGGCCCTCGACGATAAGCCGGTTCGAGTTCTTGCGTTTGAAGCTCTGCCAGGCGATGAAAGCTAGCATTCGGATCGGTCGTCACGCGCGGAGGCGAATGGCGGAAAGAGGCATTTGCGAATCGGAAGTTCACGCCGTGTTGGCGGCGCCCGATCTGACACGACCAGGAAACAAGCCAGGTCGCCGGGTATACGAACGAAAGCTAAGTAGAATAACGTGCGTAGTAACAGTTGATGGGACGGATCCAATAGAAATCATCACCGCATTTTGCAGGGACGAAGGGGAAGCATAGCGATGAGCGTAGAAGTTTCGTACAACCGATCAGAGCAGATGGCTTACATCAGGCTGACCAGCGAAAGGGTCGAAGTGTCGCGCGAGCTTTCTGACACGCTCATCGTGGACTTGGACAAGTTTGGATGTGTTGTCGGCGTGGAGCTGCTGGACCTTAAGCAAATCCCCCGGATAGATGACATTGAGAAGGGGGCCCACGTTAAGGCCGCCGAGCGCGACCAATTGGAATGGCATCTGCGCCAGTTGATGCAGTTCACTTTCACGAGCGGATCCCTCACCTCACGTTCGAGGGTGGCAGTGGAGTCGGCGACGACTACTGAACTTGAGTCCTGCTGACTTGGCCTCCTGAGTAGGGGACTCACTCCACTCATCGCAGATGCCTCACCCCGACGGCTTTTCCCGCTCCGCGCGCTACGGGGACCGCGCTACCGCTTGGAACCCGGTAATCCACCTCGATACGTCCAATCCCCTCCGGTTAGCTCCCGTCCTCGGGACAACCCGAGCCTGCGCGAGAGTTTTCTAGCGCTCCCTTCGGAGACCTTCCGTCGTTGACCTGACACCAACCGCTGTTTCCCGACGACCACATTCGCCTCCCGCTCAACAGCGGCAGTGTCGATGACTTTGTAGCCAACGATATGGCTCAGCTTGCGCTGAAATCGTGCGGCTTCCTGCCTCTTCTTGGCGGCATTCCGATGTGGTTTCCGTTCGCCCTGTTTGGATTTGATCACGCACAAGCGAGCACGGTGCTCATCAGAGGCTTTTTGTACCTTCTCAGCTCGCGACAGGTCCATTTACTCCACCACCCGCAGATGCCTCACCCCGGCGGCCTTCTCCCGCTCCGCGCGCCGGGCTTGCTCCGCGTCGACACGAGCGCGCTCGGCTTCGAGGTGCCGCTCGATGGCTTCGGCGGCCTGGTCGAGGCCCTGATCCCACAAGTGCCCGTAGTAGTTCAGCGTCGTCGCCGCAGAGGTGTGGCCCACCATCCGCTGCACCACGTACACATCCGCGCCGGCCGCGATGGCCATCGACACCGCCGTGTGCCGCAACTCGTAGGTCTTCAACGTCCGGTCGACGCCAGCGTCCACGAGCAGGTTCTCCCAGATGGGTCGCCAGCGCGCGGTGGTCCAAACGTGGCCGCGCTCGTCGGGCAGGAGCCAGGCGTCGCTGTCGCGGCCGTCGGCGGCGCGCTCCAGGAGCAGCAGGGTCAGCTGGCTGATGGGCACGTCGCGGTGCTGCCGGGTCTTGGTTTCATCGACGCGGCCGAGATCGTCAACATCGCGGCGGATAGTTAGGCGTCGGCGCGCGCGATCGAGATCACGCACTTTTAGCCCCTTGGCCTCGCCGGGGCGCAGACCGGTCTTGAGTAGCACCTCGACCATCAGCTTGACGGCGTCGGTTTGCGCGGCCGCGAGCAGCGCGTCGACTTCCTCGATGGTGAGGTAGCGGCGCTCGGCTTTCTTCTGCCGCGGCGCTTGGGTGTGCTCCAGGGGATTGGCCGGGATGATCTTGAGGATGACGGCGCGCTGCAGGAGCGACTTCATCATGTTGGCGATCTTGCGCCGTTGCGACGAACCCAGCTCGCGCGGCGCCGCGCCGGGCTTCACGCCTTTGGTGGTGGTGAGTCCGGCCACCCACGCGGTGACTTGGTGGTCTTGAATCTCGGCGATGCGGCGCCGTCCCCACGTCGGGTGGATGTGGACGCGCCAGATGGATTCACAGTCGCCCCGGTAGGAGTCGGACACGTCGCCCAGGGCATCGCACCAGGCTTGCCAGATGTCCTCGAGGCGGACGTCCTTCTTGTCGGCCGAGATTAGCGTCCCGTCTGATTTCTTGACCTTGACGGAGGCGTCGAAAAGCTCGGCTTCCTCGCGGGTATCGAAAACCTCCGAAGTGCGTTTTCCTTCGAGGTCTGTGTAGTTGACTTGCCAGCGTTTGCCGACGCCATAACGGCTCGAGCGGGCGCGCTGGCCTGTCTTGCGATTGGTCTTGAACCACAGATCGCGCACGGTCACGGTATGCTCCATTCTTGTTCGGTCGCCAACCCCCCAATGGGCGGTCGGACGCTTAGGAAAAGTCGCCCCGCGGTCGCAGCCTGCCCCAGGCTCCCGCGGGGCGCACCTTGTGGTTACCAGCCGTATTGCTCGGCTCGTTGTGCGACTGCGCTGCACAGGCTCGGGTCGGTGATGTATCCCTGTTCGCAACCGTCCATGGTCTGTATCTCGCCGGAGGTGGGGTTCGGGTTGCCGTTCGCGTCGACACCGTAGCCGCAGAGGTAGTTCGGGCAGTTTTCGTCGTATGACGGGTCGCCGCCGAGGTACGTCGAGGTGCAGTAGGCGGGGTCTGTGACGAAGGCGTCGGTACCGGGGCATTGGTAGCCCTCGCCGGGGGAGGTGAACGCGCTGTTTTGGGCGGCTGCGGGCTCGCGCTGTTTGGATGAGGCTTTAGCTGGTGCCGATGCTGTTGTTGTCGGCTCGGTGGTCTCAGTCTGTTCGCTCGTGGAGGCGGGTGTAGTTGTTGTGGTGTGGGTGGTCGTGGTGGTGACGCTGACGATGACTGGCTCGGTCGGTTCGGTGGCACAGCTTGTGGCTCCGAGAACGAGGGCGCTCGCCCCCAAGAAGATGGCTGTTCGGTTCATTGCGGTCTGCTTTCCGTGGTTCTGGGCGCGGGCGTGAGCCTCGCATATCGTACTGATGCTATCGGCGCGGGGATTTAGCTGCAGCGGTTCTGGGCGAGCAATGCCTCGATGTCATCCGGGTTTTCGAAGCAGTTCCAGGTGACTTTGACCCTGCCTGTTTCGTAGAGGCGCATCCACACGTCCAGGAGATGCGGGGTGACGCCGAGTTCGGCTGCCATGGCTGCGGGTGAGTGGTCGACGTCGTGGGCGATGGTTTCGACATCATCTATGTCAAGGAGCTGCTGCGCGGCCCATTCGTCGGCGAGGCGTTCCGCCCGTTCGGTTGAACAGGTGTCACCGGAATGGACGTGGCCGAGCTCGTGGGCGATGGCGCAGCGGCGGGTGACGGGGTCGAGGCCCCACCTCACAAAGACAGTGTTCGAGGCCGCATGGAAGCAGGCGTTGAGATCGGGTGAGAGCTTGCCTGTTTCAACGATGCGGACTCCCATAGATTCCACTAGCGCGTCGAGGCGTTGTTCGATCATGCTCACTTTGGCGCTCCGGGATTCTCGTCCTTGGTGCGGGGAGCCAGCCGGGCTCGGTCCGCAAGTATCCGACGTTCAATCTCTTGGAGTTGGGGGATGAGTTCGCGGTCGAATTCCTCGTTACGTTGCTCTTGGCGGCGCCCGTCATAGAGGGCATAGCGTGCCCCAGCGAGCCGGTTGGCTTCCTTGCGGGTGATTCGTCCGCGGTCAGTGAGTGGCTCGTACTCGTTGAATTCGATGAATCGGTTCGTTTGTTCGATCCAGTCCGTCATGTGGATGACTTGGCGTCGCTCGGCACGTAATTTCGCGTAGTCGAGGAACTGGGAGACCAGCAGGTTTAGGTGCTCTAGTTCTTGTTTGGTGAGGTAGTTTTTCGCGGTAGTGACGTCGGCCTTTCTCACTACCTTTCCCTTGAAGGTGGTTAAGCCGAGGTTGTCGGCGGCGGGGTCGCAACGGGTGGCGATGATCTCGGAGGCGGTGAGTCCAGTGATGGCGTAGTGCAATCGGTCCTGGATGGATGCGAAGATTTTGTGCGTGGCGGGAGATCGCTTGTCGTAGTCGTCAGCCAGGGCAACGACGTCGCGGAGTTCGAGGTATAGCCGCGCCTCGGAGGACCGAATATCGCGGATGCGGGCTAGCAGTTCGTCGAAGTAGTCCTTACCGCGCGGATCCTTGAGCTTTTCGTCATTGAGCACGAAGCCTTTGACGAGGTAGTCGGTGAGGACGTCGGTGGCCCAGCGTCGGAATTGGATTCCTCGGGGGCCGCGGACGCGGTAACCGACGGCCATGATTGCGTCGAGGTTGTAGTGGTTGACTTCTCGCTTGATGTCGCGGTCGCCTTCGGACCGAACTCTTTGAAACTTTCTAATAGTTCGTTCGCTGGTCAGCTCGGTGTCCGCGTAGATGTTCTTGAGGTGAATGCTGACAGTGGCGATGGTGACGCCGAACAGTTCGGCGATTTCGGTTTGTGTCATCCACACGCTTTTGTCGATGAGCCGCAGATGCACTTCGGTGGTGTCGTCTTCGGTGCGGTAGATGATGAACTCGCCTAGCGAGTCGTGGTTGAGCTCGATTCCGTCTGCCATGTTGCTTTCCTAGGTGTAGTTCTCTTCCAGCGGGTCGGTCGCCTTCTGTGCCGCGATCTGTTCCTGCCCCGCGTTGATTCGTTCAATGATTGCGTCGTCATCATCGTCGATGGGGGAGACATCGGGGGTACTAGTGTCATCGAACTTGGCGATATCGAGCTCATGGGCGCGGGGGAAGTGGCCGACAACCACGTGCATACCGTCGATGTCCTCGGCGATGGAGTCCCATTTCTCGGCGATCGATGCGCTGCGCAGCGCCATGCGGATTGCCATTCGCTCACTCGCGGCCTCCTCGGGCTCTAGATGACCGGTGGCAATAAGCGCATCAACTGGACGAACGCCGTATGCACGAGCAATTGCAATCACGTTGTCAGCGGTGGTCTGTCCCTTGGTGGCGTGACGGATGAGGGTCGTGTTGGTGAGACCCGCCTTATTGGCGGCAATCGTTGGAGTCGGGGAACCGGGCAGCGAACTTAACCAGTCGTTGAAATCCATAACTACATTCTGCAGTTGCATTTTGCACCTGTCAAGGCCTGCGGAAATAAAAGATCAGTGCATTAAGTGTTGACATATTGACCCGCTAAGTGCATACTGCATTTAGAAATGCAAAACGCACTTGGAGGAACAATGAAGAACCCACTACAGATTCGCCCCGGCGTTCTCGACGAGCTCGCCCGCGAGACCGGCGCCCGCAGCGACAAAGACCTCGCCGCATTCCTCGGCATCACCGAGACGCAGCTCGAGGTGCTGCGCTACGCGGTCCCAGATCCCGCTGCCGTTATCGCCTTCGCGGCGAAGGCGCAGGCACACCGCAAGGCCGCAGACCTCCTCGACGGGGTCACGAACAACGAAACCGCGACGGGCACCGGGGAGGTGGCGTAGTCATGGAGGAGCAACGCCCTAGTGGCCGTCGCGCGATGGTGATGGAACTGTCACCCGCCCAGCGCCACCACATGATGGCGCCGCGGACACCCGCACAGTCCGCCCGCAACGAAATGATCAACGCGCATGCCCGTCTCGCTGACGCGGTAAACGATTTCACCCTGTTCGACCGCACCGGGCACCCAGAGGATTGGTTAGCGCACGTCGCTGTAGTCCTGGACGATTTCCTCGTCGCGCTCGTCGGTTTCCAGCGCGAGATTAACGCCGTCGTAGCAAGCGACCCATACTTCGCCGCCGTTCGCGAGCGGCAAAACCTCGAACGGATCGAACTGCATGAGGACGGGACCCCCGGGGCCGTCCTGCAGGACGCCTTGCGACTCTCCGAAGGGGCGTCGGTCGAGGCGGCTCGCGTAGTGCGCCGCATGATTCATGCGGTCCAAGACCCTGGCGTGGACATCAGCAGCAGTCAACCCAGCCTCGAGAACGAAACGCTCACCAGCGTAATGCAAAACGACGTTGCTCATGCCCAACACGATAACCGGCAGAACACCACCGCGCTGGGCACCGGGGAGGTGGCGTCGTGACCGCGCCATCCAGCCTTAGTGAGCCTTTCTGGGACCCGTGTGCCCTGAATTTCTCTCGCGAGAACCGGGAGCACCTGCGCTCCGAGATTGAGTCCCACGTGTGCGATCTCCTGGCGAATTACCCCGCCAACTTCACCGACGTCGAACCATGGCTGGAGCGCCGGGCCGCGCTGATCGAGGTGGACCGCCAGGAAGACGGGGCGCTGCAGGAATGGCTCAGAGACCGCGCCTGCAAGCGCCAACAGAAATGAAACCCCGCCTGGTAGCAGCAGGCGGGCACGACTCGAAAGGAATCACAGTGAACACTACCACCTCTCAACCGCGGCTAGTGAAAGTCGGCGACGCCGCCCAGGAGCTGGGCATCACCCGAAAGAGACTCATTCGAATGATTCACGCTAAGCAGATAAAAGCTCGCAAGCTACCGCCGGCGGCCCGGAACTCGCCGTTCTGGGTGCCCCGTTCGGAGATCGAGCGTGTCCTCCGCGAGTTCGCCGCCTGACGGGCGCGCGCCCTGCCCGCTCATGCCAGTTGGTCTGGCACGACAATCCTGTCCCCCTCGCGCTGTAGGCGGCGCTCCGGTTCGAATCCGGGGGCGGGCACTAGGGGCGTTAAGCCGGTAGCTCATGTGGCCGGCAAGGGCGTATCCGCACCTCTATTTCAGCGGTGGTCCCCTCGCCGTGAGGTGTGGCACTGCCACCCTGCGCCCCTTTAAAGACTTCAACAACTGCACAGATAAAGGATTGAAGATGGACAACGATTTGACCGCGGTCGCTGAGGCGGTGGGCGTAATGCCCGCGCCCTCGTCGACACCGCGCCACAGGCCACGTATCGAAAACATTTCCCCATCCCTCGCGAAGACACGCGCGGTGGCAGCACTAGATACAGACAGTGATGATGTCTGGAGTTGGGGAGACGTCGTCGGTGCCACCGTCTTGGGGGCCGCAGTGTGGGGAATCTATGTGCTCTCGTGGGCGATGTGGGGAGGCGCAGCATGAGTAGAGGCCCAGAGGGCTATTGGCCTGCCAATTTCGTCACCGGTGCCTCCGAGCTGGTCGACGTGAACACTGAGCAACTTTTCCTAGCCGAGCTTCTCGAACTGGAGCGCTTTTACAACGAGAAACTGCCGCTGCCGTGGCGCGATGCACTGCAGGAGCTAATCGGCCAGGTCGAGAAAGCCGCAATCAACAACGAGGAGTCCAACTATGGCCGAATTTAATGCCGAGCTCTACCGCATGACCCATGAGGAAGAGGAGATGAACGCGATGGAGAAGATCGTCACCGGTTTCCTCATCGGCGTCGGCACGAGCTTCATCGCGTTCGTGACACTCGGTTTGTTTTGCCAGGCGGTGATGTGACCGTGAGTGACACGACCTCATACGTCCCCGCATTCGCCGTTTGCCTCAGGCCGGAGCCGGACCTCGAAAAACTGCAGGGCCAGTTGTCAGAACACAGCATCACCCATTTCCGCACAGTCGACGGCAAGGTCTACAAGACGGTGGGACGCCTGAACAGAAAATCCGTCCCGTACTCAGCGGTTACCGCCTCGACTTACCCATACCCGCGCATTGAGTCGTCCGGACATGCGCCCCTCAACCGCCTCGAGCAGGAGTGGTTAGAGCGGATTGGAGGCAACCAATGGAAGTAACGCCCAGCGACCTCGCGCAGCGCCGCCGCGAAAAGCGGTATGCCGAGCAGTTCGGTGATTACGCCGAGCCTCTCAATGACGTCTCCAAGATCTACAAGCACTTCACCACACAGCTCATGGGCCAGGACGCGACCGCCGCCGCGCTCCTCACCGTCGCTACGATCCTCGCCCTTCCCCCGGAGGAAACACTATGACCATCACGACCAACGTCCCTGCCGCCGACATGCCGACCCACACCCTTATCGAGGGTCTCCTTAAACAACTCGTCGACAACCTCATCGAACGCAACGCCGCCCTCGAGAGCGCCGCCACAACCACCGTCGGCAACGACGAAGACATCGCGCACCTGAAACGGACCGCCGCAGAAGAGGCGGCAGCCAAACGCCGCGCGGTGTACGAACTCGGGCAGCTCCAGGAGGCACACAGAACCCTGGAAACCGCCCACGCCTTCGCCTCCGAAAAACTCACGGCACTCCACAAGGACGTCACCGACCAATCCCGAATCGTCACCGACCTCAAGAAAAAACTGGAGGACAAGACCGACGAGCATACCGACGCGGTCCGCCAAATCCACGACCTCCGCGCCGATCTCGAAAAAGCGAACGACCAGTTGCGCCAATTGGCCCCGGCCAACCCCCTCAACATCGAGCTCCAAAACTCCCAAATGAAGACCGCCAGGCTCGAGGCCGAACTCAAACTCGCCCGCGAAAAAACCGCACAACTCGAAGACGAACTCACCGACGCCCGCGTCTCCCTGAAGAAAGCAACCCGCGCCGGGCAGAAGAAGGCGCCGACCACTCCAGCGGCAACTGTGAATCTGGCGTCTATCAAGCGGCACCTGACCACGGCTCTCAAGCAATTCGAGGAAGACCCGGATAAGTCGTTCATGGCCTTGGAGCGCGCGCTCGGCCTGTGCAGCCCGGACCGGAAGGAGGCCAGCGATGACCGAGCCACTGCGTAACCGCCTCTCCGACTACGCACCCGAGGACCGTGCCGAGTTCGTCGGCCGCTGGTGCCACATCACCGACAACCCGGACGAGCTAGCGATCTACGAGGGCGCTGCCCTAGGAGGCAAGGTCCGCTACCCGCTCGCCCTTGACCCGATCTACACCAAACCCGAGAACATCTTCATCCATCCGGAACTGCCGCGCGCCTTTACTAAGGACGGACTTCCCCCGTCAGATCCCTCCACCCCCGCGGAGCTCCCTGGCACCCGTAGTGGCCTAGCTCTCGAAACACGCGGCACAAAGGAGGAATACGCATGAGCCTGATGAGGAATGAAATCGAGGTCCGCAAGCGAGGCGGGTCCTGGAAAGTCTACAAACGCGCAGGTATGGGGTACCTGCCTGTCGGTTTTCCGCACCACCGTGAGTTCCGAACCTGGCGCGCCGCATACACCGAAGCCGACAAATACGCGCGCCAATCTAGAGCGGACAAAACGCTAGGAGGTGCTTAGATCATGGCAAAGAAAGCTACGCGCGCCCGTTGCAAAGAGTGCGGTGCCCCGATCCGCTGGGCAATCACCCCGGCAAGGAAAAACGTCGCCCTAGACGACTCATCCGACCCGCACGGCACGTACACCATCAACCGCCAGCGCAACTACGGCACCGGCGAAATGGAAACCATCGCTACCCCGCTAACAACGAGCCAGCGCGAACACGCCAAGAACCGCGGTGAGCTGATCTTCCTCGCACACGCCGCGTCCTGCCCCGCAATCGACCGCCCCCGGAAGATAGCTGACCCGGATCGCGTCCGAGAAATGATCAACCGCCTCAACCTCCCAGACCGAACACAGCCACCGCACCCACCCGCAAGGAGAACCTGGTGAACCTCAAACATCCAATGCTCACGCTAACCGCGCGCTCGCCGGACGAAAAGATGCCTGGGCTCGCAGAGTGGGGAATCGAAGGAGAAATGGCCGACATCCGTATCGAGTCCACAGTCTGCCCGTGCAAACAAGTAGAGATCCTGGCAGCCACACTCCACCACCTCGGCCATTCCGACCATCTCAAAGAAAAGGCACCCACACTGGCCGCCATCGTGTCCGCCCCGCACAAGATCCTCAGCGAACTCAACCTCCGCGCCGCAGCTGCTGAACCGCCATGCCCGACCTAGATACCCGCGACGCCGACGACTGGTGGGACACCCTCCCAGACAAGCGCCGTGTCGAAATCTGGCGATGGGTCGAACAACCCCACAGAAAAGGCTACGAACCCGCGCCCGGTCAGCTCGACCTGATGGACGCAATCAAAGAGAGAAGGAGAACGTCGTGACCGGACAGGACAACACCTCGGTCGTGGTGGTGCACGCCGCGGACTTCCTAGACGCACTGCGTTGTGCGGTGATCTTCACCGACCAGCACGCCTACCCAGGCGTCCGGGTAGACATCAACCCGGACGAGGAATGCGTCGAGGTTTCCGCCCGCGTCCTTAACCACGTCACCGCGACCACGGCAGGCGTGGAGTGGAGCAACATTGTTGACGACGAGCGCGACCTCGCGTTCGAACTCACCATCAAGCAAGTTCGTGATGTTCTCCAGGTGTTCAAGAACTTCGCGAAGCGGCCAGCGGACGAAGAAGAGCAGGCCCCACAGATTGGCATTCACCTGTCGGAGGCTGAAATCCGGTGGTTCGACGAGACCGGTCTCGGGTTGTCGGTGTACCTCTACGGGTGCGCGCGGTCGCAACTGGACATTCCGTGCCTATTCCATACGATCGATACCACCATGAGCGATGTGTGCGCGGAAATGCCGGTGCACCTGTCGCCTGACCAGCTCCGCGATCTCACCCGTGTCGCGAAGATTATGGGCACTACTCCCACGATCGTCGGCATCGCCCCCGATGAGGCATCACACCTCCACCGCCACATCGTCCTGTGCGATCGGTTCCGGTCAATTGCCTCCGTCCCTATCGGTGCCACGGGCGCCGAATCCGAGGAACTGGAGGAGCTCACGTTCGCCGATGCGGTCGTCGAGGAAGCGGAGACAGCCGTCGGGACGCTTACGACATCGCAGAAGCACCAGCTCCGGGTCGTGGTCTCCAACCCGACAGGCGGTATCGCGTGATCAATGAAACAACCGACCTATGGGGACTTGAACCGGGTGAAGAACGTGCGGCGTTGTGCTGGCACAAGCGGTGGGGCGCAACGCCGAGCATGTGGGACGGGCGACGCCCAAAGGAACCCACGCAGCAGGTCCATGACCGCCACACCGAGGCGAAGCTCCTCTGCCGTCGCTGTCCGCTGCTCACCGCGTGTGAACGCGCACTCAGCGACCTAGAGCGCGCGGGCCTTCATGTCGACGGTGTTATGGCCGGCCGGTACTCGGATGTGCGCTCGCACATGCTGCGCAACGAAGCGCAGTTCCACCAGACAACCTGCCGCGGGTGCGCTGCACCACTTATCCCGCAAGGCGGTGTCGGCGCGAAAACCAAGCCGCCGCCGAAAGCCCGTAGACACATCGGCGAGGGCCTGTGCGAGGACTGCTACCCCGTCCTCGCCATCTTGTCAGGAAAGCGCCCGGCCGCACCGCCCCGTTCGCACCAGCAGAACAACCCGACGGGCCTGGACCCTCACCGCCCAGCGCGAGAACCGGACCCACGCCACCGAAGGGAGGTCGGATGATACAACGACAAACCCCGACACACATTAAAGAGGAGATGAACACATGGCTTGGCTTCGGATCGGCGACAACGCCACCACCCACCCGCTCATGTCGAAACTCCTCGCAGCCTCCAACCTCGAGCACCACCGCAAAAACGAAGCATTCGGAGTCCTCGTCCAACTCGCCGCAGTCTCGGCCGCACACCTCACCGACTCGATTGTCGAGCTCGGCCTCCTCGCCCAAGTCGCGCCAGGCCGCGAGCGTGCGGTCCTCGACACTCTCAAGGCTGCGGACATTGCCGCCGAGGACACTGTCGATGGCCGTCGGGTTATTCGCCTTCGCGTGGATGATGAAGAGTTCGTTCACGCCCGCCGCCGTGAGGAAGTTGAGCTGGACCGCCGCCGGTCGAAGGACAAGCGCACTCCCGGACTGCTCGCCCAGGTCCGTGTCCGCGACGGAGATCGTTGCCGCTGGTGCGGGAGAGGCGTCAGCTGGTCCAACAGGTCTGGCTACCGGGCCGCCACCTACGATTCGCTCAACTCCCACCAGGACAGCACCGTGGACACGCTGGTCATCTCGTGCAAGTCCTGTAATAGCGAGCGCGGCGCCGGAAAAGAGCTGACATTACTGAACCCACCGACACAACAGGAGCTGGTATACGGAGAACACACCGTCAATTTCGTCAACAACGACGTGTGGTGCCAGCACCATGGCATCCACATTGAACCCACCCAGCCGTCTTTGCCGATTGACGTGACC
>NZ_GG667191.1:205101-218351 GCF_000159635.1 Corynebacterium lipophiloflavum DSM 44291
TCACCGCGCAGCGCCGGACAACACCCGCAGAGCGAAAGGTAACGAAACGGTAACTGTCCTAGGACGCGACCCAGGTCGCCAGGGTGACGTTTCTAGGACCGTCGGGTCGGGTAGGGACGGGACGGGTAGAGCAGGGTTGGACAGGACAGGTCTCGGTAATGGTCGTCGTCGTAGAGGTAAGCGTGGAGGAAAGAGCAAGCGTGATGGATGATCAATTGTTGTCGATGTTGTCGAGGTCCTTGCATAGGTTGGAGGGTGATCTTCCTGGGCTGGATGATCTTCTTGTGCCGAGGCAGGCGTGTTCGGGGGAGAACGCAGGCAAGCCGCCTGCGCGTCGAACGTCGAAGGTGCCATTGGTGGTGTCGGTGCTGGACGTGAAGGTTGAGACGGAGTGGCTGCTTCGGCGATGGGTAATGGCGCTGGTCCGCGCTGATCCGGGCCAGGCCCCGGTTCCTGGATGTGGCGGGGTGGAGGACGCGGCATGGCTGTTCTCACGCGTGGCGCTGATAGCGGAGATGCCGTGGGGTGTGATGTGCGCGGAGGAGATCATTGCGCAGGCGAGGTTCGTCTCGGATGTGGTGATGCCGCCGGAGGAGAAGGACGCGCCTTCCCCGCTTGAGGTCGGTGGTGTGCGGGAGATCGTGTCGTGGGCGCACCACTTCGGCGTGCAGGTCTCGAGGCGGACGGTGTACCGGTGGGTCGACAGTGGGGTTATCGATTCGGATGTGACACCCGATGGTCGTGTGCTCGTTCGACTGGAGGACGTACTAAACGCATGCCGTGACCAGCGTAATCACAATGTGGCACAGGTGAGTTGATAAACTGACGTACGAAAGAGCTGGGCCACCGAATCGAATGATTCCGGTGGCTTTCGTCATGCGTGGGGAGGTGCGCCCATTGGCGTGGGATGACCGGGCAACCAAGGCCAGGCGCAAGGAGTTCCGGGCGGAGCACGAGGCAATGCAGTCAGTGTGCTGGCTGTGCCGCCAGCCCATCGATTACAACGCGCCACCGCAGTCAGTGAACGCCTTCGAACCTGACCATGTGCTGCCGCGCTCTACTCACCCGGAGCTGGAGGACGACCCGTCGAACTGGCGCCCGTCCCACGCCTCGTGCAACCGTTCGCGCAAGGACGGCGCCCCGGCCCCGGACCTCGGCTCCTGTTCAGAGCAGTGGTGACCGGGCCTGGGGGTAGGGGCGTCTAGATCACCAGCGTTCGCGCCGGGCCATCTCTGGGCGGGTGAGGTGGCCTCTCTCCCCGCAGCGTATCCCCCCTAGGGCCGTCGGCGCGTGAGCGTCGGAGTCTTTGTAAAGGAGGTTGACCGTGGATAGCAGTCCTGAACGCCCTGTGGGCGAGCTGGAGCGGGCGTTCATCGACTCGATGGAGGCGTTGCCAGCGCCCGTGCCGGCTGAGTACGGCGGCGTCGTTGCGCTGGGGCGTGCCTATGCCGAGAACATCGACGAGTCCCGGTCAACGGACACCGAGACGGCGACGAAAGCGCTGTATCTGGGCCCGCACCTGCTGGGCGTGATGAAGCTGCTCGGGATGGCGCCGACTCAGGCCCCGGAGAACACGACGACCTCAAAGGCAGGTGGAAACCCGGACGTTATCGACATCATGCGCCGTATGAGCCGGGAGACCGCCACCGAAGCGAAGGGGCATGGAGCGTAAGGGCTGCACCGAGCCGCGCTTCTACATTCCGCCACTGCGTGAGCTGACGCCGGAAACCTCCAAGGGGTTCGAGGTGATCGAGTTCGCTGAGCTGCTCGGTGTGGAGCTCTACCCGTGGCAAAAGTGGGTCCTGATCCACGGCCTGGAACTCCTGCCCAACGGAGAGTTCCGCTTCAAGAGAGTCATCGTCGAGGTCGCGCGGCAGAACGGAAAGACGCTGCTCATGGTCATTTTGGGCCTGTGGCGGATCTTCCAATTCGGGGCGTCGCGCGTACTGTCCGCCGCACAGTCGCTCGGCGACGCGGAGGACACGCTCGACGAGGCGTTTGCTCTCGCGGCGTGGAACCCGGTCCTGCGCTACTTCCTGCCGGACAATCCTCGCGCCGAAGAGGAGGACGATGAATACAACGGGGCGTACCGTTCCCGAGCGAATGGCAAGGCCGCGATGGAGCTCGCAATCGCGCCCCGCCCGGAGGTCCTCGACCTCGCGGGCAAGATGCCGATCTGGTCGCTCGCCGTGACCTCCCGCAAGGGCGGCCGCTCGAAATCGGTCGATCTAGCTCTCTTGGACGAGCTGCGTGAGCACCTCGACTGGGACGCATGGAACGCTATAGTCCCGACGTCCCGAAATCGGCCGCGCTCGCAGGTGTGGGGTTTCTCCAACGCGGGCGACCTGCGTTCGGTGGTGTTCCGCTCCCTGCGGGAGTCTGCGCTCAAGCAGATCGACGATGGAACTACGGCAGCCACACAGACCGCGTTCTTCTCCTACTCGGCACACCCGGACGCCGATGTTCTCGACCCGGCCGCGCACGCACAGGCGAACCCGTCGATGGGCTATTCGAACCTCACCGCCGACTCCATCATGGCCGAGGCGAAAGACGCCATCGCAGGAGACAATGAGCCCGGCTTCCGAGCCGAGTGCCTATGCCAGTGGCAGGACGTCCTCACCCCGGGAAAGATTTCCCTGAAACTTTGGGAGTCGCTTACGGACACCACCTCCGCCCGTGCGCCGGGCGCGGAGGTGTTCGTCGGCATCGACGTCGCGCTCGACGGACGGTGGGCGCACGTGGCCATCGCCTCCCAGCGCGAGGACGGCCTGTGGCACATCGAGATCATCGCGAGCCGCGCCGGGTACCGGTGGGTACCTGCGTGGCTCGCCGCGCGCAAGAACAGGCCGTGGTTCTCCGGTGTTGTGGGAATGCAGGTGCGCGGGTCTGCCTCGGCGGCACTCTTGCCGAAGTTGCAGGAGGCGGGCATCGAGGTTGCCGAGTGGCAGGGAACGGACATGTCGTCGTCGGTGCTTGGCTTTGTCACGGAGATTAAGAACCGCGGGATCCGACACCGCGATCAGCCGGTGTTGACGGTCTCTATCGAAGGGGCCGTAGAGAAGCGCCGCGGTGACATCTTCATTTGGGACCGGGAGAAGTCAGCGACAGATGCGGCACCGACTGTGGCCGCAAACATCGCGTGGTGGATGGCCACACGCACGGAAGCGACGGTGACGTCAGCCTACGACGACGAAAACTTCGACGCGCCCGGCGAGGACGTGCCCGAACCAGATGAACCAGGTGACAACGACGAGTACGAGGACGGCGGACTGATGTTCGTGTGAGGAGGTGGTGCCCGTGGGTATCTTCAGTAGATTGTTCGGGCGGTTCGATGAAGCGGCCGCGATTCTGGGCAATGCGGACAACGAGTACATGTTCGCCGCCCCGATATTCGCCACCTTGGCACGCGACGTCGACAAGCTCGGCCCTGCGGAGCTCTACAGCTCTCAACCGCACCTACGAACGGTCGTGACGTACATCGCCGAGCAGATCGCGGCGGTATCACTGCACACTTTCGAGCGTATGCCGGACGGTGGCCGCGAACGGGTCCGCATCGGCGATGCCGCGGAGTGGCAACCGGGCGACCCGCTCGACGCTGATCGCCCGGGGTTGTTGCCACTGTTGATGCAGCGCCCGAACCGGCACCAGCTCATGCAGGACATGCTGCGCGCGTCGATTCTCGATTATCTGCTGTTCGACGAGTTCATGTGGGCCGTCCTCGACACCCCGGACGAAACACCGGAGATTGTGCGCATTCCCATCTCCTGGATCATCGGCCGCAACTACGAGGACCCGTGGACGCTGAAGGCGATCCGTATCCGCGACAACCGCGGCCACATCCGCGAGTACATCGGAGACCGCCTCATCCACGTCCACGGCTACAACCCCGAGTTCGAGGAGATCGGTGTGTCCCCGGTCGATTCCCTCAAGGAAACGCTGCGCGAGCAGCTGCAGGCCGCGTCTTACCGCGCCGAGCTCTGGCGCAACGGCCCGCGACTCGGCGGCGTCATCACCCGCCCACCGGAAAAGGACGTCGGCAAATGGTCGCCAGAAGGCCGCCGCCGGTTCAAGACGTCACTCGCACAGCAATACAGCTCGGGCGGCTCGAACGCCGGCGGCACGATGGTGCTCGAGGACGGCATGAAGTTCGAACCGCAGCACCTCAATGCCAAGGACGAGCAGCTGCCAGAGATGACCAAGCTGTCCCTCTCCACCGTCGCGCAGGTCTACCACGTCAACCCGACAATGGTCGGCCTGCTCGACAACGCCAACTACTCCAACGTCCAGGCCTTCCGGCAAAGCCTCTACGTCGACTCACTCGGCCCGCTCATCAAGCAGATCGAGGGGACACTGAACTCCTTCGTCCTGCCCATGCTCGGCATCGATGAATCGCGCTACTACGTCGAGTTCAACCTCGAAGAGAAACTCCGGGGCAACTTCGAAGAGCAAGCGGACATGCAAACCAGCGCCGCCGGCGGCCCATGGATGACCATCAACGAGGTCCGCGCCATGCGAAACCTCCCCGCCCTAGAAGGCGGCGACGATCTCATCCGCCCGCTCAACGTCACCACCGCACCGACGGCCATCGACGAAGAAAACCAAGACACGCCGCCAGACATTGACCCCGCGCCTGGAGGTGACGGTGAATGATCCACGTCGTAATGGGACCGCCCTGCTCCGGCAAGTCAACGTTCGTCGACGCAAACGCTGCCCCCGGGGTAGCCCGCTTCGACCTCGAAAAGATAGCGTCCACCGTCGCGGCACAACCCGTGGTTGAAACCGCGCCGGGCCCGGTCATGGACGCCGTGTTGGCTATGCGGCGCGGGCTCACCGGTTGGCTCCTCGATGCGGAAGCGCCTGTCGAGGAATTCTGGCTCGTTAACTCTCGCCCGCCCGACACGATAATCACCGCGCTCGCCGCACTCGGCGCCACATTCCACGTCCTCGACCCAGGGGAGAACGAGTGCATCGCCCGCGCCATGCGGGAGGGCAGGCCCGACGCAACCATCGAACGCATCAAGCAGTGGTACCTCAACCCGCCGGAGATCCCGGGGGAGAAAGGAGAAAAGGTGACCAAGACCAAGACCAAGACAATCACCGTTGGACTCAAGGCCGCCCCGAACGACACCGCCGCCGACGGGACTTTCGAGGGTTACGCGAGCGTGTTCAACAACGAAGACACTTACGGTGACTTGATCCGCCCGGGAGCGTTCGCCGAAACCATCGCAGACTTCCAAGAACGCGGCCGTGTCGTGCCTGTTCTTTACGGGCATGACTTCGCGGACCCGTTCTCCAACATCGGAGCAGTCGAAGAAATCCGCGAGGACGACCACGGCCTGCGAGTCACCGCCCGCCTCGACCTCGACAACCCAAAGGCCGCACAGGTCTACCGGCTGATGAAGGCGAAACGGCTCAACGAGATGTCGTTCGCTTTCAACGTCCTCGACGGCGGTTTCGCCGAAGTAGACGGCCACGAGGTATACGAAATCACGCGGGTCAAGCTCTACGAGGTCTCCGTCGTCCCCGTCGGAGCGAACCCGCAGGCCGAAATCCTCACCGTCAAGCAGGCGACTGAAGCGCTGGTGACCGCTGCGAAGCAGGCCAACCCAGCGGTCGCTGAGTCCGTCGCCATGCATGCGGGCTCCATCGCCGAGCTCCTGGACCCCGGACGTGACTTCGTGCCGGGTACCGGCGGCACGGTCCTCCAGGAGATCACCCACGAGAAGGACGGCGAACTCGCCGCCTACGAAGCACACCTCCAGTTTCTTGAAAGGAAGCATTATGCATAAGACCCTCATGGAGAAGCGCGCGGCGGCAATGGATGCCGTCCGTGCCGCTCTCGACAAGTACAAGGCAGCACCGACCGACGACAATCTCCGCGGAGACCTCGAGACTGCCATCAAGTCCGTCGACGAGATCGATGCAAAGCTCAAGGCCTCCGAGGTTCAGGGCAATGCTGAGAAGCTCCTCGCGGGCGCCTCCTTCGGCGATACCCCGGGCAAGAAGGGCGCCGAACCGCGCAGCCTCGGTGAGCACTTTGCCAAGCACGGCCTCGAAATGGTGAAACGTCAGAAGGACGGTGAGCGCCTGGACTTCTCCGTCCCAGAATTCGAAATGAAGGCTGCCTCCGAACCCATGGTCCGCCCCCTCGACGGTTCCGGTATCGCCGGGTGGGGCACGACCTTTGAGCGCTCCATCGTCAACCAGCGCCGCGAGCAACTCGTTGTCGCCGATCTGATGGGATCCGCCAACGTCACCCAGCCGGTCATCAAGTACCTGGTCGAGAAAGCGAAGCGCATTGCCGAGGGAGCTTTCGCGACTGTCGCCGAGGGTGCTCAGAAGCCGTACATCCGCTACGACACCTTTGACGTCGTCACCGAATCACTGTCCAAGATCGCGGCGCTGACGAAGATCTCCGACGAAATGGCCGCAGACTACGGCTTCATCGTGGACTGGATCAACAACCAGCTCGTCTACGACCTGTCCGTGGCGGAGGAGTACCAGCTCGTCCAGGGCGACGGCGCAGGCTCCAACGTCCGTGGCCTGCTCAACCGCGAGGGAATTCAGGAGTTCAACATCGACTCCACTGACCCCATCGAGCAGCTCAAGGGAATTTTCGAGGCGTCCCGCCTCCCGGGCCGCGCAACCAACCTCTCCGCCGACGCGGTCATCCTCAACGAGCTCGACTACGGACGTATGCGCCTTGCCCAGGACGCTAACGGTCAGTTCCTCGCAGGTGGCCCGTTCACCGGCCAGTACGGCAACGGCAACATGCTCATCAACCCGCCGGTGTGGGGGCTCAAGACCGCCACCACGAACGCAGCGGTTAAGGCCGGCACCTACGTTCTCGGCAACTTCCGCCAGGGCGCAACCGTCTTGCGCAAGGGTGGCGTTCGTGTCGATTCCGCGAACCAGAACGACGTCGACTTCGAGCACAACCTCATCACGCTACGCGCCGAGGAGCGCGTCGGCCTGATGGTCCCGCTCCCAGCCGCGTTCGTTACCGGCACCCTCGGCACCCCGGCAGGTGCCTAAGCCATGGAGCAGCTCTACCCCTACCGTGTCAGCACTGACAATGGGCCGCTCACACTGCGCTTGACTGAGAAAACCGCGAAGGACCGCTACCCAGGCGCGACCCGCGTCCAGGCCGGCGTGCCGGAGACCAAGGAATCCCCCGACCGGGCGCGCCGTCCACGCAAGCGCACCACCGCCTCGGAGTAGAGGGAAAGGAGGGTCACCATGGACGTCGACCCTGATCATGGGCTGACCCCCAACCCGGACGTTGCTGTACCCGTCTCCCAGGACGACATCAACCTCGCGGTTGAAACGCTCCGGGACCTGGCGGGTTGGCACGTCTGGCCCATCAGGAGCGACACAGTCACCGTCGACACCGCCGGCGACTCTGTCATATTCCTGCCGACTCTGCGACTCCTCGACGTTACCTCCGTCGAGGTAGACGGCACCCCCGTCCCACTCGACAGCATCGAGTGGTCCGAATCCGGCATGATCCGCTTCAAACAGCGTCCCCGCCGCGGCTTCCGCCGCGTCACCGCAACTATTCGCCATGGGTTCGAATCAACCCCACTCACCGCCGTTGCCATGCACATGGCTTCCCGGTCTAAACAACCGGGAACCAACATGGCCGTCGGCGGCATCTCCGTCGGCGCACCCGGTGCAATGACACCTCAATCCTCAGAGTGGCGACTACTCGACCGCTACAAACTGGGGCCGATGCCGTGATATTCACCGAGCGAATTACGATCCTGCGGGCCCGCATCGTCGACGGTGAGTACGGCGGCAAGGAGGAGGACTGGACAAACCCGGTCGAAATTCCGGTCACCTTCCCCGTATCAGTTCAGCCAGTCGGATCGGAGGAAACAGAATCCGCCGCGTCGCATCAAGTCAGTGACAAGTGGAGGGTGTTCTCCGAACCGCCAAACCTTATCGAGGAGCTCCGCCCCACCGACCGTGTTCGCGTGGACACCTGGGGTGGAATCGAACTCGATGTTGCCGCGCGCCCGCTGCACTGGCGCACGGAGTTCCTCGCTCACACCGAATGCGACCTGGAGGTGATCCGAGGTGCCCGCAGAAATTGACGGTGACGACCTTTTCCGCCAAGCCATGGAACTACCGCAGGTCAAGGCAAAAGTGCACGAACGTGCAACGAAAATAGCTTCCCGCACGCGTCGTGACCTTGCCCGCGCCGAGATCGACGCCACCGTGGAAATCGTCGAGTACCACACCCCCAGCGGCCGCGCGTCACTCAACATCCGGGGCACGGTCAAAGACCCGTCGGACAAACGGCAAGCAGCTCGGATAGCGCGCCGGGCAGGAAGGGCGTTTCGGAGATGAACGAAGTAGGCGAGCTCGACATCCTCAGGAAGGCTATCCGCGTCGTGCAGGGAGTTCTTGGCCCGGACGTGTGGGTGGCCGATTCACTACCGAAGGCCGACGACCTGGAGGCGAACCTTCCAGCCGTTGTGGTCGACCTCCTGCCAGGCTCCGAGGTTGCAGCCTGGGGTGGGGAGACGATCACCGCGCTGGTCGACTACGTCACCCTAGACGTGGAGGTAGTGGACTCCTCCCGGGCAAAGGCGACGGAGGTGGGGGTGAAGGTGCGCCGCGCGCTTCACCAGCTCCCGTTCATCGAGGGGACAGGCGTTAAAGACGTTGATTGCCCTCGGCTGTCCACCCGCGAAGAAATTAACCACCGTGTGAAGGTCATCGGCACGGTCGTCGATCTGGCCGTGACCGGTCCCTAGTACGTTTTTCCACCCCGTCGGCCACATCGGCGGGGTTCATCAATTTCCACAGAAAGGCTTGACCATGCCCAACCAGGACACTCTTTCCGGTTTCCGTGCTGCCGCTCTCCGCGTCGGTGTGACCGGCGCTCTTCGGACGGCAGCGCTCGGCACGAATGTGCCGACCGACTTCTCCGGCAAGTACGACCCCACGATCCACATCAACCGCGGTTACCTGTCTCCTGACGGCATCGCGATCAACTTCGACGACGAGACGAACGAGTTCATTCCGTGGCAGGAGGTGAACCCGATCCGTACTGACATGACCCGCGCGGTCAAGTCGGTCCAGCTCACCCTGTGGCAGTTCACCCGCGAGAACGCCGAACTGTACTTCGGCGTCCCCGGTGGCGACATCGTCGTCAACGCTGACGGTTCCTGGTACTTCGATGAGGGCGACGCTCCGGAGTTCGAGAACCAGCAGTGCATCATCGACGTTGTCGACGGCGATAAAGCTATGAAGCTGATCCTCCTAAACGCCAAGGTTTCCGAGCGCTCCGGCATGACCATCCAGCGCGGTGAGGCCATCGGCCTGCAGATCACCCTGACCTCCTACCCGGCGGGTGCGGAGTACGCCGCCCAGCCCGGACTGGAGCGCAAGACTGCGCGCTGGCTGTTCTCTGCTGGGTGGGATGGTTCCGGCGCTTCGGGCGCCGTGTCCGCCACCGCTGACGGTGTCGCCCCGCTGCGCGTTCAGACTGCGGCGCTTCTGGATGGTGCGGTCGGTGAGGTCTACGGCCCGATCGAACTCGCTGCCCTGGGCGGCTCCGCACCGTACACGTGGGACGTCGAGGACGGCGCTCTGCCTCCGGGGGTCACCCTCTCGGGCAGCACCATTTCCGGCACCCCGACGTCGGACGGTACCTACTCCATCACCCTCGGCGTGAAGGACTCGGACAACCTGAGTGCAACGAAGCCGCTGACATTGCGCGTCATCGACTCCGCCGCCGAGTAGCACTCGTACGGGTGGGGGTGTGGGTTCACCTTGGCAGGCCCGCCCGCACCCCCTCACTTCTCGCTGTAAATGGGCCTGCCGTTCAAACTTCGCAAGAAAGGGTCTGCCATGACTACCAACAAGAAATCCGACGTTTACGACCTCGACGCCCTCCTCGCACAAAAGGAAGAAGCAACCGGCGTCAAAGAGGGCCGGGTCTCGTTCACCTTCAAGGACCAGTCCTTCACGTTCAAGGATCCGACGTTCCTGACCGACGAGGAAGTCGGCGAGCTCGACAGCCTCCCGGAGTATGGACCGGACGTAGCTGCCTGGTACATGGGTGACGACGAATACGACAGGTTCCTTACAGTCGGCGGCTCCGCGAACCTGTGGTCCGTCGTCCTCAACGAGCACCTCAAGAAGTCCCGCGCTGAGGATGCGGCGGGAAACCCTACTCGATCGAATCGCTCGCAGCGGCGTACGGCGGCGCGGAAGCGCTAGAAGCCGCGTTGCTTCAAGCGTACCCGGGGCGTGACCCCCTCGCGGAATTCTTCCGCGGAGAGGTCACCCTCCGCAAGCTCCGCGTCATGTGCGAGTACCTCCCGCAAGACTCTCCCGCGAGATGGAACGAAACAGGCGGTCGGCCGTACACCATGACCGACTCGCTTCTGTGGCGGGCACTGTGGGCGCTGTGGGAACTGCAGGTGATCACCGCGCGGGGAAACGGGGACAGGAAGGCAAAGATGCCGTCCGACGAGATGCCGCCGTACCCGTGGGAACGCGGCAAGTCCTCCAACACCCAAACCTTCGGCTCCATTGGCGACAACGACCCGGAGGAAGTTCTCGACTACCTGCTGTCCCTCGAGTAAAAGGAGGAACCCGCCATGGCTGAAAGCCAAGTCTGGATCCCGGTCAACGCCTCGATGCGAGGATTCGTATCCACCGTCGCCAAGGAAGCGGCGAAAGCGGCAGGCGCGGGCGGCAAGAATCTCGAACAGGGATTCAGGGAATCGGGAGAGCGCTCCGGACAGGCCGTCGCGGACGGTCTCGCTGCGCAGGCAAACAAGGTTGATGCAGCATCACGCGCGCTGGCCACTGCCCGCAACGCAGAAGTGCAGGCATCGTCCGACGCAGCCGTCGCGGAAGAAAAGCTCAATCAGCTCCGCGTTGCCGGAAACTACACAATGGGGGACTTGGCAAAAGCCGAAACAGCCCTCGAGGTCGCGAAGCAAAAAGCGGCTGACGCCGCAGCTCGCGTCTCCGCCCGCGAATCCGACCTAAACACTGTTCGCGAAGGTGGCGAGGCAACCTCCCGGCAACTCGTCCGTGCAGAGGACCAGCTCGCCGCCGCCCGAGTTAAACACATCGACGCCACCGGCAAAGCGCGCGCCGCTGAAGCGGTTCTGGAAGACGCCGAGCAGGACGCAGCGATGGCCCTAGAGCGCTTGGAAGAATCCACCGCCGCGCTCACCACAATCCGGGAAAAGTACGGCGCTGAATCCAAGGAAGCAGCAGCGGCTGAAAAAGAACTCGCACGCGCCCAAAAAGACTCCGACAAGGCCGCACTAGACGTAGTCAAAGCGCAAGGCCAGGTCAAAAAAGCGGCCGCCGACCTCGCCAACGCGCAAGACGACGTCCGCTCCAAAACCATGCTCCTCGGAGGGGTGCAACGCGACCTCGCAGACTCAGTGCAGCGCGCCGGGCAAGAGGTGGGTGAAGCGGGAGATAAGGTCCGCGGGTTCGGTAAGGATATGGACGCCGCGGAGGGGTCCGCCCACGGTTTCGTGTCTGGTATCGCGGATGTGGCGAAAAACGCGGCCGTGGCTGCTGCAGGTGTCGCGGGTATTGGCGCGGCCGCAGCGGTCGGGTTGGACGCTTCCGGTGCGATCTCGGAAATGAATCTGCAGCTCGGACTCACAGGAGAAAGTGCCGCAGCACTCGGGCAAGAGGTGGGCGATGTTCTCGGCTCTGGCCTCGCGTCGAACGCCGACGAAGCAGCTGGTGCAGTGGGAGCGCTCTCATCCCAATTCCGTTATCTCGGTTCCGAAGGAGAACAATCCGCAGCGCAGCTATCCGATAACTTCCTAGCATTCACGAAGACGTTCGGTGTCGAGATGTCGGAGGCTACCCAGCTCGCGGGGTCGTTGATCACGAACGGTCTGGCACCGGATGTGGAGACTGCCTCCGATTTGATGATGGCGGCGTTCCAGCGCGTGCCGGCCGCAATGCGGGACGAATTGCCTGAGGTGATGAATGAGTACGGCACGTTCTTCTCGTCTCTCGGGTTTAGCGGGCAGGAAGCGTTTGGGCTTCTGGTGAATTCGGCGGAGCTGGGCAAAATCGGCCTGGATAAGGTCGGTGACGCGCTCAAGGAGTTCGGCATTCGAGCGACCGATCTGGGTGACACCGGTGCGGTCGAAGCGCTTGATGCGCTCGGGCTGGCAGGTGAAGATATCCAGAATCGTCTTCTCGCCGGTGGTGAGACCGCAAAGGGCGCGTTTGACCAGGTTGTCGATTCGCTCCTGGGCGTCAAGGATCCGGCAGAACAGGCCCAGCTCGCGGTTAGCCTGTTTGGTACACCCATTGAGGACCTCGACAAGGCGAAAATTCCGGGGTTCCTCAAGGGACTGTCCGATTCAGGTGACGCCATGGCGGGGTTCGAGGGCGCGTCTCAGGCGGCAGCGGATACGATCGCCAATTCGCTTGGTGGCCGCATGGACAAACTCAAGGGGACGGTCACAGCCCTAGCGTCCGACGGGTTCATGCTCCTCTGGGACGTGACGGAGAACAAGATTGTCCCCGCGTTCCAAAATTTCGGTGATTGGGTACAGCGCAACGAGGCGTGGCTCGGCCCGCTCGTCGCGGCTGTGGGTGCGGCAGCAGGCGTGTGGGGTTTGTGGACCGGTGCGATTCTGCTGTGGCAAAACGCTGTAAAGGTCGCGACGGCAGTGCAGGCAGCTTTCAACGGCGTTGTGGCATTGAACCCGATCATGCGCGCGGTGATGGCTGTGGCAGCGCTCGCGGCGGGGGTGACGTACTTTTTCACTCAGACGGAGACCGGCCGCGTGATGTGGCAGCAGTTCACGGACGCACTGTCGGCAGGGTGGGACTGGGTCGTCGGCAAGTTCACCGCTGGGTGGACGTGGATTCGCGACGCAGTGTTCGTACCCATGGCAGCGTTCACCGCGGGAACGCTACTGCCGGCATTCCAATCGGTGTGGGCTGGTATTCAAGTTGGCTGGGATGCGTTCACGGGGGCACTGTCCTGGGCCTACAACGCGATCATCCTGCCAGTATTCAATGGCCTCGTCACGGCAGGGAAGTTTATGTTCGCGGTCATCGCCACCGCCGTCCTCACACCAATGTTGATTGCCTGGAACCTGTTGTCTTCTGGGATTCAGTGGGGATGGGAGACCGTCATCCGCCCGGCCTGGGACTTGATGGTCGCGGCCGCAAACTGGATGTGGGTTGGTGTGCTGCAGCCCGTGTTCGGCTGGATTCAGACGGGTTGGCAGCTG
>NZ_GG667191.1:218749-238057 GCF_000159635.1 Corynebacterium lipophiloflavum DSM 44291
TTGGCCACGGGTGTCCAGTGGTACTGGGAGAATGGCATTCTGGTTGCGTGGACGGCGCTGCAGAATGCCGCGAACTGGATGTACACCAATGTCCTGCAACCGGTCTTTCAGTGGATCGGAGACAGGTGGAATGACATGTCCCGCGTCCTCGACGCGGGCCGCGCTTTCATTGTCGACACGGTTTTTGGCGGCCTGCAGCGCGGCCTCGACGTCGTCAAAGATGCGTTCCGCGTCGCGCCTGACGCAATCGGCGAGGCGTGGGAAGGGGTCAAGGCCAAGACGGCGGTGCCCGTTAAGTTTGTCATTCAGACCGTGTTCAACGAGGGCATTGTGGAGGCGTGGAACAAAGTCGCGGGCTGGGTAGGCCTGGAGAAGATCGACAAGTACGAGCCCGAGTGGTTGGGCAGCTTCGCCGAGGGCACCTCGCGTGTCCCGGGCGCGCGCACCAAGCACGACAACGTGCACATGATGTCTCAAGATGGGAAGTTCGGGATCTCACTGCGCGGTGGTGAATCTGTCCTCGTGCCGGAGGTCACCGACGCGCTCGGCCCGGACAAGATCGACGGGATGAACGCCGCCGCGAAGATGGGCGGCACGAAGGGTGTCATGCGCTACCTTGGCGGCTTCGCCGGCGGTGGTGTGATCGGTTCTATTACGGGGTTGGTCAACCGCTTCTATCCGGGAATGTCCATCACTTCGACTCTGCGGCCGGGTGACCCGGGTTGGCACGGCAAGGGCAAAGCGGTTGACTTCTCGAACGGCACGGATTCGACACCGCAGATGCGCTCCGCCGCAGAGTTCTTCTTCAAGAACTATGGGCCTGCGCTTCTCGAACTAATCCACTCCCCGTTCGGGAACAACGTCAAGAATGGCCAAAATGTGGGCGACGGCTTCGGCCTGTACGGTGCGGGCACCATGAACGCGCACCGCAACCACGTGCACATCGCCGCTGCTGGCCCATTGCCCGAGCCAGGCGACCCGATCACACCAGTGCCATCTGGCGGTGGCGGTGGTGGCGGCGTAGTCAACTGGCTACGCGACAAGGTGGCAGACGCGCTCGACGGGATCTTCGGGCCGATCGGGAAAGCAATCCCCGAGCTCCCCGGTGTCGTCGGCAAGCTGCCGCGCGCGGCATTCGACAAGATGACAGGGGCGGTATCGAACTTCATCCGCGGTAAGGCTGACGCGTCGGGCGCTTACCAAGGCCCGGTCGGCAGTGGGGTCGAACAGTGGCGCGGCCTGGTGGAATCCATCCTCCAGGCGAAGGGATTCCCGACGTCTCTGACGGACACCGTGCTTCGCCGCATGAACCAGGAATCGGGCGGAAACCCGCGCGCGATCAACAATTGGGACATCAACGCGAAGAACGGTGTGCCTTCCAAGGGTTTGATGCAGGTGATCGACCCGACGTTCGCGGCGAACAAGGACCCGGGATACAACGACATCTGGGATCCGGAGTCCAACATCCGCGCCTCGATGAACTACGCGGTCCGTCAATACGGTTCTCTCCCGGCCGCGTACAACCGTGCGGGCGGCTACCACAAAGGCGGACTAGCACCGGCGGGGAAGGGAATCCTGCACAAGACAGCGCTCGAACCGGAGATGGTGCTTAATCCGGACATGACGCAGGCGTTTATCGACTGGATGGGAGGAACCCCTCACGGGGAATCCGCTGCTGTCGTGGCCAGAGAACTGCGCTCGGCGTTCATTGGCGGTGACTGGGGCTACGGTGAGCTCGCGTCCTACATCGGTGAGGAAATGGCGAAGGCGACGGTCGACGTTGTCGCCGCCATCGGTCGCGCCGATCGCGGATTCCGCGAGTGGGCGTCAGCCACCGAGGAACACGACCGCATGGCAACCCCGGCAGAGTGGGCGCAACACTTCGGCCAGCAGGCCGGGGTCGCTTTGGCCGACGACGCTCTTGGGCTCGTGGGCCTCGGAGGCCTGATCGGGAAGCCGTTGCGTGGCTCGTTCGTCGACCTGGTAAACGCGGCGGTGCCGCTCGCAAATGACGCTGTTGCTGGTACTGGCTCCCAATTCAGGTTCGGTACTCTCTCTGCCAGCGCGCTGCAGCCAGTGGCGCTGTTGGACGATGAAGGCCGACGCACTGGCACGAAATTGGCAGCAGCCCCGACACTCGCGGACGCGGAGCCGGCAACTCCGTTGGTGTCCTCCCCGCCGCCGAGCGTGGCCACCACGGCCCCGCAGGTCGACAACACTCCCGCCTCCGGTACTACCGCGCCGGGTGCGAAGAACGTCATCGTGCTCGAGGGTGGCAAGGTCTACCCGGCCGAAGAGCTCGAAAAGCTCAATGGCCGTGTGGATGACGTCGAAGTGCGGGTGAAGAAAGTAGAGGAGAACCAGGTCGCCGACGTGACCGCCGGCGTCTCACTGATGGTGTGACCAACAATAGAAAGGTGGTGGCAACGTGTCGCTTATCCAGGTGAAAATAACCGGGGTCGATGGTGTGGAGTGGCACATCGCCACCACTGGACCGGTTGCACGAGGGGTCATGCTCGAGGCTGTGTCGGGGCTGACATCGAAAGTGACCCGGTCCGCCCTCGCTCGCTCCACGGGTCGCGGTGCGGACGTCGGAGGATACGTGCTCCCGGAGATGGAGGGCGCACTTAAGCTGCGCATCTTCGCCGACAAGCAACAGGCGCAAACCCTCGGCGAGGTCTACGACGGCATCCTGTCCGCAGTGTCCACCACCGAAGAATGCGCCCTCGATGTCGTCGACGGGCGCGGAGTTCAATGGGGCAGCAACCGTGTCCTCCTCACCACGGAAGTGGACCCACCAACTCCATCACCCCACACCATCGGTCTCCGAGACATCACAATCGAACTTCCGTTGACCATCCTCGACGGAGCACTCGCCCGCGAAACGACATGGGGCGACCCGTCAACCACACAAACCGTTAAGGTCCCCAACCGCGGCAGTCTCAACACCCACCCCACCATCCGGTGGGACGGCAAACCCGGCCGCACCGTCACCCTCCCCACCAGGCAGAACGTCACCCTCCCCACCGCGCCGGGGTGGCGCCACTTGTCGACGGACCCCGGAACCGGTTACGTCGTCACGGACGACACCGGCAAGGTGGACGTGACGACGTGGGCCGCAATGCGCGGTCTCGCTGTGCCCGGATTGATCCGCCCGCGCGCGGCCACGACTTGGACACTGCCAATCGGCGTCGACCTGATCCTCACTGAGTACACGACCAACGTCTGGAGGTGACACCATGACCAATTGGAAAACCACCCGCGACGCCACCCACAACCACGGAGACGGGTGGGGATTCTGGCTCCTCGACAAAGACATGGAGCCGCTCTGCAGCCTGGCCGGCATGCAATCCGTCACCCTCTCCGAAGAAGTCAACGCCACAACTGTCTGCAAGATCGAAATGCGCGGCGACCACCCCGCCGTCGCGCTCCTCCTCCCCCTCGCGAACCTCGACCCGGCCGCGCCGGGCATGACGTGGAACGCACTTGTCGACGATGCACAGTGGATCATGGCCGAGGGACCGCGAGGGGCAGTCGAGCGCCTCGTGTTCCGCGTCGCGCGGATCACCGATAGGGCCGAGACCCAGACCCCGGGCGTGGTCACCGTGGAAGCGAAATCTTTGTACCGCTACGTCGAGAAGATCGCGTGCCGTGCAGACCCGAACAACCCGCTGTGGGCTCAGCTGCGGTACCACGACTTCCGTGCCGGCGATTCGCTTCGTGTCATCAAGGAATACCTGATGGTGAACTTGATGAAAGACTTCCAGCCCCGCGCGATCACGGGCTGGGACCTGTGGGCCGCGTCGAACTGGTCCAATCTAAACCCCGACCTGTGGGCCGCGATCGTCAACCCGACGCACGCGTCCACATCCACACAGCACGCCGTTCTCGACGCACGCTTCGACATGGCGTCGGAGCTCTTCGCCGAAACGCTCGCGGCGGCCGGGCTCATGCTCACCGTCGACCTGTGGCTAGAGGGAGACGACCAACCATTCTCCACCCATACCACGCTGCGCCGCCCCACCCTCATCGTCGACGTCAAAACCCGCCAGTTCGATACCTCGACCACTGGCACTGCCCTGGACTTTTTCCGGGGCCTGGTCCGCTCGTTCTCCCAAGAAAACAACGCACCCGCCATCGGACTCGGCACAACACCCGCAACCGCAGCCGGCCGCCTGCCGTGGGTCGTGTGGCGACCCGAGCACATGGCCGGAATCATCTCGGACTTCACCGTCGTCAAGTCCGAGGACTCCCGCGTCATCGTCGGAGGCCGCTCCCCCGAAGTCATCAACAAGCTACTCGGCGCAGGATCGAAAGCAATCTTCCAAGGCCTGGCAGCTGGCCTCGCCGCCATCTTCCCGCCGTTCGCGCCCCTCATCGTCGCTGCAGGTTTATTCCTCGGAGAAGTCATCGGTGAGTCCATGAAGGACAAGCTTTTCGCCTGGGCCCAGTTCGAACACGCCGTACGACGTGCCGCACATGGCCGCTTCGCCTACCGCGAGCAGGTCGGCGCCGGCGACGGATGGACACTCTCTGCCCTGCAACAAGGATTCTCGATGTTGCAGCAAGGCGCCGGCATGATCAACGTCGGCTTCGAAGTCGGCGAAGTCTCCCCCTACCGGTGGGGCCGCGACTACCGCGTCGGCGACCAACAAGGCGTCGTCCACCGCGGCGTCGTGTTCTCCACCTACGTCTCAGCCGTAACCCTCACCTGGACTCAGGCAACCGGTTGGCGCGAAACCGTATCACTCGGCGACCCCCGCGCCATCGAGTCCTGGACCAAGGCCTACGCACGCTCCATCAAAGCGATCAGCAACAAAGCAAACCGACTCGCCACCGTCGTGATGTAACCCAATAGGAGGCCCCCATGACCGACACCTACCCCTACAACACCGACCCAGACCGACACCGGCTCGCATGGGTATTTTTCAACGTCCCCACCTCACCCGCCATGGACCTCGACGCCGCCGAAGCCCTCGCGCAACACGTCTTCGACAACCTCGGCTGCACCGCGCCGGGAACCGCACATGACCCCTTGGTGAAGTACGACGCGCTGGGTGGCAGTGGTGCGCCGTGGGAGCCGGGACGTTGGATCAAGGCCGACGAGGACCGCGCCCCGGTGCAAGCAACCGCGCCCGTTGTAGATGTCACCGCGATGGATGCCGCCGAGCGTGCCGCATATCTTGCAGAGGTGCAGGCCGCTGTGAGCGCGGCCGAAGACGCGGACCTCGCCGCTTCCCGCAGTCAGCCGGACGCCAAAGCGGGGGAGGGGTAGGACATGGGAGTTGTTGTTGACGGCACGACCCCGGCGAACCCGTCAGGGCCGGTTTCATGGCTGGACACGTTGCGATCTGGCGGCGGTGATCTCGGAAACTCAATCGGGCGCGGGTTCACGGACACGGTTGATGGTATTGCAGCGGCGATCGGAGGCGCGTTCAAGCAGGGCGACCCGTTCGCCAAGATCGGCGTGGCAGCGCAGGAGTTCCGGGATGGGCAGATCGCACTCAGGGACCGCCAGGACCTGATCGATAAGCTGCTGAATTACGGGTCGTGCTACAACCCATCATCGCCGAACAGGCCTGCGAACACGTGGTTCAAGGTGAACTTCACAGCCGGCATCGGTGCCATCCGCGGTGTGGAAGTGCTGCCCGGCGGCGGCCTGAAACTACTGTCGGCAGGGCTCTGGGACATTCGGTCGCAAATCGTCTCCACCACAGCGTCAGGCCTACTCGAGCGGTGGATCACGTGGGAGGTACGAGTCCTCACCCCGTCCGGGTCGGTGCACTCACGCCAGATCGGAAAGATTGTCGGACGCTCCTCCGGACACTCGACGATCGTCTCCTCGGTTATGGTGCCAGACCCGTATTACACGATCGAGGTGTGGGTTTACTCGCAGAACTACCGCGGGTCGGTCATCGGGTACGGCCCGGCGTACTCGCGCCTGACGGCACAGCAGGTGAACTCCAGTACAGCGGGAAACGACGGGTCCGAGCCGTCTGGCCTTGCGGATGATGCGGAAGAAGGTGCTTAAAAAATGACTGAAGTGATCTTTGACGTGGTCGATCTCGTCGGGGAGGTACATCCCGGGGACGCCGTGCGGATCTGGCCGCCGTTCGCAGCGACGACGGTGGACGGCCGTGTGAAATCGACTCGCGCGGTGGAAATTAACGTCAGCTCCGGCCCGGTCACGAAGAACGTGGACCCAGGCGCCCTCATGGTTCAACTGCAGTGCGACGGTTTCTCCGATACGCAGGCCAGACAAGTGACCGTGCCGGAGGCTGGGCCAGTATCCCTCCGCGACCTCCTGCTCAACGAGTTCGACTATGCACCTGCCGTAGTGTCGACTGTGGCGAGGCTGACGGAGCGTGCGGAGGATGCCACCGAGCGCGCGGAGGACATCGCGGACACATTTGGTTCCCTCAATGGCGTTACCAAGGCCGTGTCGGACGCGGCCGCGTCGGCCCAGGCGGCGCGTGAGTCAGCTGAGACTGCGACGTCGGCAGCATCGTCCGCAAACGAGTCGGGTAGCGTCGCTGCATCGTCAGCCTCGACGGCAACCCAGGCCGAGCAAATTATTGCGGAGTACCGGCAGACGGTGATTGCCGCTCGAGACGAGACGCTGACTGCGCGCGGTGAGACGGTCACAGCGGCGGGGAATGCTGCCGCGTCGGAGAGTAATGCGGCTGACTCGGCGATGACCGCCGCTGGCTCGCAAGCGGGCGCCCAGGCGGCGGAGGTCGCTGCTAGCGATTCTGCGGCGGCCGCCGCGGCCTCCGCCGCAGCAGCCACGGTTGAGGCGGACCGCGCCAAGAAGGAGGCTGATCGGGCCGGCCAGGCCGCTGAGGAGTCCTCGGTCAAGGCGGTATCGGATAAGGTCAATGAGATTTTGGCGGGTGCGCCGGAAGCCTACGACACGCTGCTGGAGATCGCAACGGAACTGGAGCGCGGCGCGTCGGCGGAAGCCGCACTCACCGCAGCTATCGCCGGGAAAGCTCCGCTGGACCACATACACACCGCCCAGGACGTGGGTGCAGCACCAGCATTCCATGAGCACAATGCGCGTGACGTGTGGGACGCGAGTGGTAGCACAGTCCAGCAGGTGCTGGACTCCCACGAACTGAAAGTGCGGGAAATCAGCGGTATCAAGACATCCCTGGACTCGAAGGTCAACACATCGGATGTCAGCTCGACGCTCACAAACGGTTCGGTCGTACGCCGCACCGCAACTGGCACTATCAACGTCGCTTCGCCGACCGATCCCGCGGAAGCGGCAACTAAAGGTTATGTGGATGCGATTCCGTGGCTGCTGTGCGGGGAGGGCGCGCCACCCGAGTCACTCCCCGGAGCTGCGGTTGGCCGGTTCTACCTGGACGTGACGACCGGCAATATCCACAAGATTACGGGGGTTTAAAAAGTGGCTATCACAAGCACAATTGTTAACACGATCGGTAAAGGTGGGGAACTGCGCGAGGGCACCCTGTCCGGCACATCCGCGAGCATTCCTCTACCCGCCGGGAAGTGGCTACTCGCCGTATCGGCGAAGTTGGCTGGATACAAGCCAACCAGTATGAGTATCTCCATTGGGGGACTTCAAATTGCCTATGTGGATGTGGAATCTTCGTCGGACGATTTACTGTCGCGAGCTGAATTTTCCGGGGTTGTCGTTGTCACGTCAACAGGGACGGTGAATGTGGCGTGTCAAAAGTCCACCCTTACCAAGTATACCGCCGTATCAATCAAACCCTAAGGAGCATCATGGCAATCACATCAACAATCATCGGAACCCTCGCGGCGGGGGGGGGGGAGACTTTCGCCACAACCTTTGCAGGCAGAGGCTCGCAAACAAAAACCGTAGGACAGTCCGGTAAAACATACGTCGTCTACGCGAGAACTTGGGGTGATTCCGGCGCTAAAGTCGAGGTTTCGGGAACCGTATTAGCGTCGGGCAATGACCCTACAAGGCCAGGGGATTTTGAGGGATTCGGGGTGTTTCCCGGACCCGTAACATTCAGCTACACCGCAGGCACACTGTCATCTGCCGAGAAAAGTCGGGCGTTTGTTTTCTGCGCAGAAACCAACACATTCTAAAACCCACCACACACCCCCTGCCTTTCGGCCAGGGGGTTTATTCATGCCACACGAAAGGAGGGCACATGGTCACTATGCCGGTGGAACGTGGCTTTTATGTCACGTCCGGCTTTGGCGCCAGATGGGGCACTACACACTGGGGCACTGATTTCGGTGTTGATGGTGGTTCCGGTAACCGCGCTGTCTACGCGGTGAAGAGTGGCACTGTCACACGATCCGGCCCTGCGTCTGGTTTCGGCCAGTGGGTAACTATCGACCACCCTGCGGAAAACGGTGGTGGGGAAACGGTCTACGGACACATCATTCCCGAGGTTCGTGCAGGGCAAAAGGTTGCTGAGGGCCAGCGTATTGGCCGGATCAATCCGGATAGTCGCACGAACGGTGGGGTAGCGCCCCACTTGCATTTGGAGTGGCACCGCTTTTCGTGGGTTCCACCCGGGCCTGACCGCCTCGACCCAATGACAATCCTCGCGGGGGCGAAGTGGCCGGGAGAATCACCACCCCCGGCCACAGATAAGGAGAAACGAATGGCAAACGTGCTGGACTGGAGCCGAAGATTCACATTCGGCAATTCCCGAGGAATCGGGAACATCACCGGAATCTGCATCCATGTCACCGTCAACACGCCAGGTACCCCAGCGGAGAACGTCGCTAACTACCAAATCCGGAGCCAAAGCGGCTCCTATCATGAGCTGACCGACACATCGGTGAAGCACCTGATCGAAAATACGGACGACTGGCGCGTGTGGGCTGCTGGTCCCACGTCCAACCGGCTCCACCTCCACCGCAGCTTCGTCATGCGAGGCACAGAGACCCGCGCTGACTGGCTGCGCTACGACAACATGCTGCGCGAGGCTGCGAAGCGCGACGCACAGTGGGTGAGGAAGTACAACATTCCGGTTGTCAAACTCTCCGCCGCTGACCTGCGTGCGGGGAAGAAGGGTTTCTTCGGACACATCGACACTGCCCAGGCGTGGGGCGAGACCGACCACGTAGACCCCGGAATCGGGTTCCCGTGGGACATCTACCTCGGCTACGTCCGCGAACATCTCAACCCTCAACGAAAGGAAGAGCCTATGCTCACCCCCCAGTTTTTCACTGACTTCATCAAGGGGTTCATCGGCCCCATCATCTCCGACGTCAAGGACATCCGCCAGCAAATCACGGGTGGCCGCGACGCGGGGCAGTACGGGGGCTGGTCAATCTCCAAACTGGTCGAAAACGCCAGCTCGAAGCCGGGTGACTTCGCCACGCTGCCGGAAATGCTGGCCCTCACCCTCACCCGCCTCGACCACATCGAAACGGAACTCGAAACTATCAAGAAAGGACGATAAGTAATGTTCACCACCTCTTTTTGGGCCTCCACCTTGGAGCGCGCCGTCAAAACCTTCGCCCAGACCCTCGTCGCCATCATCGGCGTGAACGCCGCTGTCCCCATTTGGCAGGTCGGCTGGCAGGAAGTCCTCGGCGTCGCCGCCACCGCCACGGTGATGTCTGTCCTCACCTCCGTCGCCTCCATCGGGGCTGGCAAGGTCGGAACCCCTTCCCTCGTCAACGGTGGCACCACGGCCACGGACGGTGCTGTGCAGGGCGCGCAGGCGGCGGAACTCGCTGGTGTACCCACCGCTAACCCTAACGACCCGCTGCCCACCGACAGCGGTTCGCACCGCGTCGAACAGTAAAAAGGGGGGAGTGATCTCATGGGGGAGTATGCGCGCTGGACACCCGGGGCACTGATCCCCGGGAATGCCCTCGCAGCCCAGGTGGTGCTGCTCGCCATCGCCGTCATCCGCGGCCTCGACTACGGCACCGGCGAATCCGAGGACGCTGCCCGCCGATTGGGTGCAGTGGAAACCGCGGCACCGATGTGGCTCTGGGGGCTGCTTTTCACCACAGCCGCCGCGGTCGCATTCTGCGCGATGGCGTGGCGCTGGTCCGCGGGGATCGTCGCAGGACACACCGCCCTGGCCGGGCTCTACGCCGCTGTGGGAGTCGGCATCGTCTTTGACGTGCTCGAGCGCTCCGAGCAATCAGGTGGGCAACCCACCTGGCTGCTCATCATCCCCGCATGCGCGACCATCATCGTCATCATCGGAGCAAGGTATCACCCGCACGAGCTCATGAGCACCGTCATCGTGGGAGTGTGCGCCGCACTGCTCATCGGGGCGGTGACCATCAGCCTCGATGGGCTGCGCAACGCCACCGTCCTGCTCGGCCTCGCCGGGCTGCATGCGATCATCGCGGTGAGCACCGCGCAGCTCGCAGCACAAGACGACATCCGGAGGGCACGGGGAGGGGGCCGCATGTGGACACAGCCGTAGATCAACTCGTCGCCGTCGGCGCACCAGTGTGGATCACCATCATCATCATTGTGGCCCCCATGCTGCTCACATTCTCCAAAGCGGCCGGCCGCATCCCCGGTGCCCTCGGCTCGGCGTCGCGTTGGTGGCAAACCCGCCAGCTGCGAGAAGTCGAGCGCGCCGAGGACCTGGACAAGGCCATCGACGCCGCGGTGAAGCGCCGCGTTGAGGAGGAGCTCGCACCCATCCGGGACCGTATGCAGCGCATGGAGGACCGACTCCGGGCCGCGGAGGAAGAGGTCGCACTCCGCGACGAGTACATCTTGCTGCAGGCCCGTCACTCCCGGAACATCCAGGAATGGGCTATCGAGAACGGCCACGAGCTGCCGCCGCCGCCGGCCCCGCCCCGCTTCACGCAGTGGGTGATCGACAAGAAACGCCGCCCTGGGGACCCGCCACAGCGGGAGTAGAACACCACGAAGCATTTGCGTCGCATCTGCGACGCAAATGCCCCCTACCCTTGAATGAACTGCTCCCCATTAGTTGGACTGAGAAATCAGTTACCGACTAGTGGGGAGCAGTTCACGAGTGGCTCGGTGGGGGTTTTTCTTATTGGGAGATACAACCCTCGGCCCATGCGAACACGATCCAGGACGGGGTACCTACCGAAAACTCGTTCTTACCCACGATTTCGCCCAAGCGTGGATACTGAAGCAGTCGCGCCTCGGTTTGGGCGAATCCACTGGCCCGTACGATCACTCGGTGAGTTGGATTCGACTGAGGGCCAAGGTCGGCGACCCAGCCTCCGGGAAAAATCTTGATTTTAGTGTTGTTGTAGGTCAACTTCGGATGCTCCTTAACATCGAGTTAGGGGATGGGAGTAGAAGTACGTGGCCCGATGCGTTGTCCAACAGTGGCAACCGGTCACCCACCGAGCAAATCGGGCAATTGCGCAGGTTAGAGCGCGGGTTAAGGAGTACTGACAATGCCGCTGGCGAAGTTGCGAACATCAAGCGAACGCGAACACCGTCACGCCTGGCAGAGGAACTAACCAACCTGACTACGGATCAGAAGGTTGGGGGTTCGAATCCCTCCGGGCGCACCACTGTCAGACCCTCGGGAACCCCCCCGGGGGTCTTTGGTTTTTTTAAAACACCTCGACGCGCCCGCCCAACGCCTCAATCTGCTTGAGCTGGGCCACCCAGCCCGGTCCTCCGGGGTGGACGCGCATGACGGGCCGCGAGGAGATCTTCACCGGCGAGACGGACTCGCGTCGGGCGCCCGAACGCGCCCCGATGCGCACGTAGGAACGGTTGCCGGCCTCGGCGAGTTCCTGCATGGAGGGGTTTTCTCCGGAGAGCCCGTCGCGGGCCGAGGAGAGCAAGGCGATGTACTCGTCAAGAACCGGAACGAGCGCATCCGCGTTGGTTTCGCACATGTTGCGCACCAGCGACGGATCGGTTCCGGCAACACGTGTGGCTCCCTTGAAGGAGCCGGCGGCGAGTGACTGGGCGAGCGTTCCGCCGTGGTCCCCGACTATGGCCAGTGCCTCCGCAATCACGTGGGGCAGGTGCGAGACACGCGCGACGGCCTCGTCGTGCCGCGCGACAGAGACCGGCACCGCCTCCGCACCGGTCAGCGCCGCGAGGGCGCACACGTTTGTGAACAGCCTCGACCACGACTCGGGCACAGCCTCGCCGGCAGCGTCGAGCTCGTAGGCGAAGTCGTAGGTGACGGCCCACGCGGCGCGGTGGAACAGTCCCTCGTGGGAGGCGCCCCACCCGGAGTTCTCGGTGCCCGCCATCGGATGGCCTCCGACGTAGCGCGCCTGGAACCCGTGAGCGCGCACGAGGTCGTAAACGGGCTTCTTCACGCTGACAACGTCAGTGATTCCGCAGTGTCCGGCGTGTTCGGCAATGGCGTCGAACACGCCGGACACGGCGTCCATCGGGACGGCGACGACGAGCAGGGCATCGCTTTCTGCAGCCCGCGTCAGGGTCTGCGCCAGATCGGAGGAGACGTCGAAGCCGTCCTTTTGCGCGGCGCGTGTCGCCGAGCGTGAACGCGTGTATCCGAAGACCTGCTCGCCGTGACCGGCGAGGTCGCGCATGAGGGAGCCCCCGATAAGTCCGAGGCCAAGGATGCAGACGGGTGGCAGCTGGTTATGTGGGATGGTCACGCTGACAAGTCTTACACAATTCGCCCCCCTCCGACTACGCTGACTACCCATGAGCCAAGGCAGAAGTAAGGACGGTTTCGCGGAGGGGTACGCGGTCACCATCGCGCAGCACAACGGAGGTTGGCTGGTCCGAGAATTCGACGATTCCTTCCGTCGCCTGGCCACCTCCGTCGGCGCGGTGCGTGCCCTGCGCGCAGAGGGCGCCGCGTTCGCGTTGCTCAACGTGGAGGAGGACTTTTTCGTCATCGTGCGCCCGGGCCCCTCGCGCATCAGGCTTTTGCTTTCCGACGCCACGATGGCCGTCGACGACGACTTCGCGGCGGAGATCGCCGAGGAGGCGGGCATCGAGATCCCCGACATCGACCCCGCTGAGCTTGACGACGTCGACGGTTACGCGGATGGGGATTTCGCGATCTTGGCCGACCTCGGCCTCGGCGAAGAGTCTCTGAGCGTTCTCGTCGACCCGGACGACGACCCGCACGCCGTGATCGAGAGCATCGCGGCGCACCTCGGATTCGCGGACGAGCTTGATGATGCCCTTGGCTGATCGGCGCATGGCGCGTGCACTCGAGGTCGCGCGCACGACTCCGCCCGGTGATGTCCCGGTAGGCGCCGTTATCTACGACGCGCTGGGCCGTGAAGTGGGGCATGGGGTGAACCGTCGAGAAGCGAGCGGCGATCCCACCGCCCACGCCGAGGTGGAGGCGCTGCGGGCCGCTGCCCGCACACTGGGCGCCTGGCGTCTCGACGGCTGCGAGCTGGTGGTCACGCTCGAGCCGTGCACCATGTGCGCGGGAGCGATTCTCGGCGCCCGGGTCAGAAGCCTCGTCTTCGGCGCGTTCGAGCCGAAGACCGGGGCGGTGGGCTCGCTTTTCGACGCCCTGCGCGACCCGCGCCACCTCCATATTGTCGAGGTGCGCGCCGGGGTGCGGGAAGCGGAGTGCGCGGCGCTTCTCACCGAATTCTTTGCGGATTTGCGGTCTCCCGAGACGCAATTGTTATCCCCGCCCGAGGCAGGCGGTGGTAGTTTGGGCACTACAAAGTTCACCGACCGAATAATTTAAAGGAGTCAACCATGGCACTTGAAGGCAAGGGCGACCAGCTCAAGGGAAACATCAAGGAAGGCCTCGGCGAGGTCACCGATAACAAGTCCTTGGAGAACGAGGGCAAGGCAGATCAGCTCGGCGGCGACATCCGCGAGAAGGCTTCCGAGGCGGGCAACGCGATCAAGGACAAGTTCAACGACGCCGCCGCCAAGATCCAGGATGCGCGCGAGAATAAGTAATTTGGTGTCGCGGACACGCACCCGTTAATCTGTTCCTCGGTAGCGTGTCCGAGCGGCCGAAGGTGCTCGCCTCGAAAGCGAGTGTGGGTAAAACCACCGCGGGTTCAAATCCCGCCGCTACCGCCACATCGTTAAAAGAAGCCTCCGACCTGCGGGTCGGGGGCTCTTTGTTGTCATGCCTATATGATGGGCGAAACCGAGATCTCAATGCGTAAGGACGCTGATAGTGGCGAAGTTTCTCTTTCAAGTGGGGCGCTGGTCGTACCTGCACAAGTGGCAGGTCATCATCGCTTGGCTGCTCATCTTGGCCGGCACCGCCGGGGCCGCGTTCACCCTGTCGAAACCCTTCACTTCAGAGTTCGCGATTTCCGGTACCCCGGCGATTGAGGCTCTGAACACGCTGGACGCGAACTTTCCCGGCACTGGTGATATCGCGAACGCCCCAACGGTGAACCTGGTCTTCGCCGCACCCGAGGGCGAGCGGCTGGACTCGCCGGAGAACATGGAGGCGATCGATGCCACAGTGGGCTACATCGCCGACAACCTCGAGGGCATCACCGCAACGGAGCGGTTCGGAAACCCGGTTGAGGTCAACGAGGAACTGACGCGCACCATCGTGGGGCAGATGACCGAGATGGGGTTGCCCGCCGAGGCCGCGAAGGCCGACGCCTACAACGTGCGCACGTTGTCCGACGACGCAAGAATCGGGTTCACCACCTTCAATTTCGGTGCCGAATCCGCGATGACGGTGACGCAGGAGGAACGCGATGTGGTCAACGCGGCCATGGACATTGGCCGCGACGCCGGCTTGCAGGTGGAGGCCGGCGGGCCAGGTTTCGGCGAACCGATTGAGATCAAGACGACCAGCGAGTTGATCGGATTGGGCGTGGCGTTCATCGTCCTGCTGCTCACTTTTGGATCTTTGGTGGCGGCATCGATGCCCGTGGTTACGGCCGTGATCGGCGTTGGCATTGGCGCGCTTCTCATCCTCGTGGCCACCCGATTTGCCGAACTCAATGAAATCACCCCGGTGCTCGCCGTCATGATCGGCCTGGCGGTGGGGATCGATTACGCGCTATTCATCCTGTCGCGCTACCGGCAGGAGCGAAAACACCTGCCGGCCGCAGACGCCGCGGGTTTGGCCACCGGCACCGCGGGATCTTCCGTGGTGTTTGCCGGGTTGACCGTCTTTACTGCGCTGATCGCGCTGGCGCTGGCGCAGATTGAATTTCTCACGTGGATGGGTTTGGCCGCTGCGGTCACCGTCGCCATTTCCGTTCTCATCGCCCTCACCCTTATCCCGGCGCTTCTCGGCGCGTGGGGGGACCGGTCCTTCGGCGTCAAGCTCCCAGGTGTGGCGGGCAACCCCGGTCCGGGGAAGCGCCCGGCAAAGGACTTGACTGAGCGCTCCATGGGCCGCAGCTGGGTGTCACTGGTCCAGCGGTTCCCGGCGTTGGTCATGGCAGTCGTCGTCCTCGGCTTGGGTGCGCTGTCAATCCCGGTGCTCAGCCTGCAGATGGCCCTGCCTTCTGATACCACTTCAAATCTCGACACCACGCAGCGCAAGTCGGCTGAATTGATCGCGGAGGGTTTCGGGCCGGGAGTCAACGGGCAGTTCCTTGTCGTTGTGGATGCGCACAACGTCAATCCGGACGCCGCCATTCTTCAACCCTTCATGGATTCGATGCCGGATGAGGTGGGCGGGGACGCGGAGAAGGCGGCGCTGGCGTCCTTCTTGTACACCGTCAGCGAGGCGAAGAGCGTCAACGGCATCCGCCACGCCCAGCTCGTCGCGGTGAACGATGATCTCACCGCGGCGCAGATCGCGGCGACCCCGACAGCCGGTCCGGAGCAGGAGTTCACTCTTGACGTCGCCCACGGCCTGCGCGAGACCAACAACCGAGTCGAAGACGCTACTGGGGTGACTATCGGGTTGACGGGGCTGACCGCGGTGCAGATGGACATCACGGAGGAGTTGGCCACCACGATGCCGCTCTACCTCGGCATCGTGGTGGGGTTGGCCATTATCCTGCTCATCCTGGTCTTCCGCTCCATCATGGTTCCACTGGTCGCGGGCCTGGGGTTCTTGTTGTCGGTGGGCGCCGCGTTCGGTGTGACCATCGCGGTATTCCAGATGGGATTCTTGGATTTGGTCAACACTGCCGCCCCGATTATTTCGTTCATGCCGATCTTCCTCATTGGCGTCACCTTCGGGCTGGCGATGGACTACCAGGTGTTCTTGGTCACCCGCATTCGTGAGCGCTACCTCAAGGAGCGTGACAAGGGCCCCGGTGCGGAACTGCGCGCGGTCGAGAGCGCCACGGTGGAGGGTTTTGCGCAGGGCGCACGCGTGGTCACCGCTGCGGCCGTGATCATGATCGCCGTGTTCGTTGCTTTCGTGGACCAACCTCTGCCATTCATCCAGATTTTCGGGTTCGCGCTGGCGGCGGCGGTGTTCTTCGACGCCTTCTTCATCCGCATGACGCTCGTCCCCGCCACCATGTTCATCCTCGGCCGCGCAACCTGGTGGATGCCGCGGTGGCTGGACCGCATCCTGCCCGAGGTCGACGTCGAGGGCACGGAGCTGGAGAAGGAGTTCGAGCGTGGATGATTTGAGCTTTGAGGTAGGCACTGAGGTGGGCACTGAGGTGGGCACAGCCCGCACTGGTGTGATCCATACACCCCACGGCGACATCGCCACGCCTGCGTTCATCCCGGTGGCCACCAAGGCGACGGTGAAGACGCTGACCCCGGAGCAGATTCGCCGGGTCGGCGCCCAGGCGATCTTGTCCAACGCCTACCACCTCTACCTGCAGCCCGGCCCCGACATCGTCGACGAAGCCGGGGGAGTGGCCGCGTTCGAGAACTGGCACGGCCCGACGTACACCGACTCGGGCGGCTTCCAGGTGATGAGCCTGGGCGTGGGGTACAAGAAGGTACTGGCGATGGACACCCTCCACCACAACCGCAATGACATCCGCGCGGGTGAGAAGGAGCGCCTTGCCAAGGTGGACGAGGACGGCGTGGACTTCAAGAGCTTCATCGACGGCTCCCTGCACCGCTTCACACCGGAAGTGTCCATGCAGATCCAGCACCAGCTGGGCGCGGACATCATCTTCGCCTTCGACGAGCTGACCACCCTGGCGGATACGCGCGTCTACCAGGAGCAGTCCGTCGAGCGCACGCACCGCTGGGCGCGGCGCTGCCTGGACGAGCACGACCGGCTGACCCGCGTGCGCGCGGACAAGCCGAAGCAGTCCCTGTGGGGCGTGATTCAAGGCGCGCAGTACGAGGACCTGCGCCGCCAGGCCACGCGCGGCCTTCTGGAACTGGACCGGCAGGCCCGCGGCGAGGGCAAGCGCGGCTTTGGCGGCTTCGGCATCGGCGGCGCGCTGGAGAAGGAACACCTGGGCACGATCGTCGGCTGGGTCACCGACGAGCTGCCGGCGGACAAGCCGCGCCACTTGCTCGGCATCTCGGAGCCGGACGACATTTTCGCCGCCGTGGAGGCGGGCGCGGACACCTTCGACTGTGTGGCCCCCACCCGCCTGGGCAGGCGGGGCGGGGTGTACACCTTGGACGGGCGGCTCAACCTCACCGGCGCGCGCTTCAAGCGCGACTTCACGGGCATTGACGAGGAGTTCGGCGGCTACGTCTCCGAGAACTACTCGCGTGCGTACATCCACCACCTGCTCAAGGCGAAGGAGTTCCTCGCCGGCACGCTGTGCACGATGCACAACCTGGAGTTCATGATCCGGCTCGTGGATAACATCCGCGCCGCCATCCAGGACGGGACCTACCCGGAGTTCAAGGCCGAGTTTCTGGGACGGTATTACGCTCCAGCCGCTTCACCCACGCAATGACCTGGTAAGTGACGGGCACGAGCACAGCCTCCATGAGCGTCTTCCACGCGAAGCCGACGACGACGTAGTTGATAAACTGCCCCGGTGTCTCAATGCCGATAACGCCGGCGGCGATGGCGCAGAAAATCAGCGTGTCAAAGAACTGACCGACGATGGTGGAACCGATCAGGCGCGCCCACAGGTGGCTCGGGCCGTAGCGGTCTTTCATCTTCTGCAGCACCCACGCGTTGAGCAGCTGGCCGACAACGTAGCCCGCCAGCCCGGCGATGAGGATCCGGGGCAGCGTGCCCAAAATCGAGGCGAAGGTCTCCTGCGCCTCGTAGAAGGGCGCGGGAGGAAGGGCGATGGCGATGCTGAATGATGCCACCGCTAGCAGGGTGACACCAAACCCGATGAAGACGGTGCGACGCGCCGCCTTGAAGCCGTAGACTTCTGCGATGACGTCGCCGATGATGTAGGAGATCGGAAAGAGGAAGAAGGCTCCATCGGTGATCAGAGGCCCGAGCTGCACGCCCTTTTGCGCGGTGATGTTCGAGATGATGAACACCGCGCAAAACACGGCGACAAGAATGGGGTACGGGGAGCGGGTAGTGGGATGATTCACGCGTAATATCTTAAGGCCATGACGGCCGGACGCTATGCACCCTCCCCGAGCGGGGATTTGCATTTCGGCAACCTGCGCACCGCGGTGCTGGCGTGGTTGTTCGCGCGGCAAAGCGGCCGCGCCTTTTATTTGCGTGTCGAGGATATTGACTCGGAGCGGTCTTCCCCGGAGTCCGCCCGCCGCCAAATCGAGGATCTGCAGGCGATCGGCCTGGATTTCGACCCGCCGGTTATCTACCAGTCGCAGCGCTCGGAGTTGTACGAGGCTGCTTTGAACAAGTTGCCTGTGTACGAATGCTATTGCACGCGCCGAGACATCCGTGAGGCGGCCGGTGCGCCCCACGCCCAGCCCGGGATGTACCCGGGGACCTGCCGGGACCTGTCGGATGAGCAGCGCGCTTATCGACGCTTACAGCTGGCGAAGCAGGGACGACTGCCGGCCCTGCGCCTGCGCGCCGGGGTGGTCGAGTGGACGGTGCGGGATTTCTACCGCGGCGAGGTAAAGGGTGTGGTCGATGACGTCGTGCTCAAACGTGGAGGCAACGTCAACCAGGCGCAGGCGGGCGACTGGGCTTACAACCTCGCGGTCGTTGTCGACGATGGCGCGCAGGGCGTCGACCAGGTCGTGCGCGGCGACGACCTTCTAGACTCCGCTCCGGCCCAGGCCTACCTGGCGCACCTGCTGGGGTACCCCGAGGCAGAATATGTCCACGTGCCGCTCGTGGTGAACTCCGCCGGTGCGCGGCTGGCCAAGCGCGACGGGGCCGTGACGCTGCGGGAGATGGGATCTCCGGATGAAGTCGTTCGCGCAATCGCTGGCTCGTTGGGGTGCGGCAGCGCGCGAAGCCTCGCGCAGCTGCGCGAGGTGTTCGACCCCCCTGCGCTATCCCGAAACCCCTGGGTCTGGGCGCATTAGCTCCAGGCGCAGTCCGCCACGGTAGGCGATGTATTTGCGCTGTCGCGGGTAAGCCCCCACATTGCCAGAGCCAT
>NZ_GG667191.1:238107-250378 GCF_000159635.1 Corynebacterium lipophiloflavum DSM 44291
CATCCGGGGGTTCGACGGCATCTCCTGATGGGTGATAGCCACCGTCGGCGAGCACACGGTTTCGGCGTTGATGTTGACCACGTTCGCACCTGGTACGGCTGCGAATTGGGAGGCCGAGTTTGGAGTGACTGTGGTGTCGCTTGTCGAGTACATCGAGGTGTAGGTGATTCCAGGGGCTGTGTCCGGGTAGGAATTCGCCGCGTTCATCGTTGCGGAGCCAATGAGCTGCTGAATCGCCGCGGTGCTGGCGAAGAAGGCGGACAGACGGGGCAAGGCGTGGGTGAGTGTAGCGAGTATCTCGCCGAACCCATTGAGGGTGGTGCCGTGCAGGCTCGCACCCATTGTCACCACGCGGTCGACCTTGTCCGCGTTGCCATACCGGGAGATATAGTTCTTCGCGTGCAATGCGCCTTGGGAGTGTGCAACGATGTCGACCTTTTCTGCGCCGGTTCGTGCGAGCACGCTGTCAATGGACGCCGCGACCTCCTCGGAGCTTGACTCGAGGTCTGCCGTGCCGTAGAGCGAGGGGACGATCGCCTGGGCGGTGAGCAGTTCTTTGCCGTAGTTAGTGCCATAAGCGCAGTAGCCTTCTTCGCTGAGGCGATGCGCGAACTTGTCGAATTCCCACATATTGGCTGAGGTGCCATGGAGGATCACGACGGGGTAGGGGTGTTCCGCCGAGGGCACGCACGAGGGATCATTGATGACGCTTCCGCTTGTCGAGCTCGACAAAGCTGAACCGAGAGGAGCCGAGCTCGGTGTGGCGGCGGCGACTGTGCTGCTCGCGAGCAGGGCGGATGCGGCAACGGTTGTCGCGAGTGCGGGGCGGGGGCGCGAAATCATCATGGTTGACGATCGTAAGGGCGAATAAAATGCGCGGGTAGTGAAAATGTGAAAGTCAGTACAAAAGTAGACCTCCTGCGGGGGTCTGGTCGACTGGTGTGCGAAGAGCAGTGTTGGAATCTGGCCATGCACAACGCTTCAGGCGCCAGCGTGAGCGTGACGGTTGAGATTCACGCAGACCTGCCGGCAGGCTTTCCCGATTCCACGATCCGGGTGATTAAGGAAAACGCGGCGCAGCTCGGGTTTAAGTTCTCGGAGTTTAGCTGAGGCTAATAGCCTTTCGGCGCCCGATGCCAAATCTGCAAGAATCGATCTAGAAAGTCTGCATACCTCGACCTAGAAAGTCTGCAAAAATCCGAATAGGCTGGTGGGCGTGGATACGAGAGTAGTTCTCGGGCGGGAGTACCGTCCGCGGTTCGTTGATAAGCAGGTGGAGGAAGCACTCGCCGCACACGGAGCCGTCGTGCTTGAAGGGCCGCGCGGTTGTGGGAAGACAATGACTGGTGTCGCGCATGCGGCCTCGGCTGTGTTTATGGACGATCCTGCGACGGTCACGCTTGCCGATATTGACGCCGACTACCCGTTGATAGGGGAAAGGCCGCGCTTGATTGATGAATGGCAGCTGAGGCCCGAAGTATGGAATCAGGTGCGCCGACAGGTGGACCGAGCGGAGGGCTTCGGCAACTACATCCTCACAGGCTCTGCCATTCCGAGCGATGACATTACGCGGCACAGCGGTGCCGCTCGTTTTCTCCGCATTCGGCAGCGCACCCTCACGTGGGCGGAGAAGGGGAAATCGCAGCCGCGCGTCGCGCTCAATGAGCTCTTTAGCGGGGCAGATGTTCCAACCGATCCAACCCAGTTCAGCCTTGATGACAACCTCGAGGCACTCTTAACCTCCGGTTTTCCCGCTCACATTTCGCTTTCGCCCGAACAATCGCGAGGTCCACTTCGTGCTTATCTTTCTGAGACGGCGCGCACGGACGTCTACCGTCTCCACGACTTCCGGCACGATCCGATTGTCCTCGACCAGCTCCTGGCATCCCTCGCGCGTGTGACCGCCTCAGAGGTAACCCAGGCCACCATTCGCAAGGACCTCAAGTCGGTGGCGCCCTCGATAAGTGTTGAGTCGGTCGCGATGCTCGTCGATACCTTAGAAAGGATATTTGTCATCGAATCGGTCCCTGCGTGGGCTCCCCGGTTGCGCTCAAAGGCGCGACTGAGGACCAGTAGGAAATACCACCTCGCCGACGCATCCCTGGCTGCAGCCGCTCTAGGAGCGACGGCGGAGAGCCTGCGCCGCGATCCTGAAACGCTTGGCTTTTTGTTCGAGTCGGCCGTGGTTCACGACCTTTCGGTCATGGCGGAAGCCCTCGGGGGTCGCGTGTACCACTACCGCGACTCTAACGGGTATGAGATTGATGCTGTCATCGTGCTTGATGACGCCCGCTGGGGTGCCGTCGAAGTCAAGCTTGGCTACGGCCAGGTCGATGAGGGGGTCCGCCGCCTGCGAAAGGCACTCGACCAAATCGATGCCGGCACGCCCCCATCCTTCGCAGCCGTTATCACCGCGACTGGGATGAGTTACACCACCGAAGACAAGATCTGCACGTTTCCCTTCCTCGCCCTGGGCCTCTAGGGTGCCGCCTGGCAACAAGAAACCCCCGGCAAGCGCCGGGGGTTGACATTGGCGGAGGATGTGGGATTTGAACCCACGAGGGTATTGCTACCCGCACGCGTTCCAGGCGTGTGACATAGGCCGCTAGTCGAATCCTCCAAAAGAAACGCCTGAGGCGTCGGGGCATAACTTTAGCCGATTCCGAATTGTGGGCCAAAACGCCAGGTCACTTCACAGGCGGGGAGGACTTTTGAGGTTGCTTGGGCGACCGGCTAGAGTGAGGTGCAGGATCCCACGCGGTGCTTATCTTGTGAACTCCCCCAGGGCGGGAACGCAGCAAGGGTCAGCGAGCTCTGGCAGGTGCGTGGGGTCCCTTTATTGTGCCGTGGGGCCAAGCGCAATCCCTGTTCGACCGGAAGCGCCGTGAACCCCTCCTGAACACACCTGCAGCCCGTTCCGGTCGAACTCGCCCTGCCGGCCCAGAAGTACCTGTTCGACCGGAAGCGCTGAATGAGGCCTTCGCAGCCCCGGAATAACCGTTCCGGTCGAACACGCAGTGCGCGAGGCCCTGGAGACACGCGCCGACCACGTACCATGGGCACAGATTGTCCGCCGACGAAAGTGACGCACCCGATGTCTCTCCTGGATCTTGAGAAGAACGAACTTGACCAGCTCGCCGCCGACGTCCGAGCACGCTACGAGGACCTGAAGGCCAAAGACCTGAAGCTGGACCTGACCCGCGGCAAGCCCTCGAGCGAGCAGCTCGACTTCTCCAACGCGCTGCTCGAGCTTCCGGGTGCCGGGGACTACGTGGACAACACCGGCGCGGACGTGCGCAACTACGGCAACCTCGCTGGTATCGCGGACATCCGCGAGCTCTGGGCCGAAGTCCTCGGCATCGACCACGCGAACCTCATCGCGGGTGATTCATCCTCGCTCAACATCATGTTCGACCTCATCTCCTTTTCCTACGCTTTCGGCAACAACGACTCGCAGCGCCCGTGGAAGGACGAGGACAACGTCAAGTGGGTCTGCCCGGTGCCCGGATACGACCGCCACTTCACCATCACGGAGCAGTTCGGCTTCGAGATGGTCCAGGTGCCCATGCTGGAAAACGGCCCGGACATTGACGCCATCGAGCAGTTGGTGCAGGATCCGCAGGTCAAGGGAATGTGGTCGGTGCCCATCTTCGGAAACCCCACCGGCATCTCCTACTCCCGCGAGGCGGTCGAGCGTCTCGCAGCGATGGAAACAGCCGCCCCGGACTTCCGCATCGTGTGGGACAACGCCTACGCCGTGCACTCGTTGACGGATGAGTTCCCGGACAACCCGGACGTTATTTCCATTGCCGCGGAAAAGGGAAACCCCAACCGGTTCTGGTACATGAGCTCAACATCCAAGATCACCTTCGCGGGCGCCGGGGTGTCCTTCTTCGCGTCGTCGAAGGAGAACCTGAACTGGTACTCCCAGATCGCAGGGACCCGCGGGATCGGCCCGAACAAGGTCAACCAGCTCGCGCACGCGCGCTACTTCGGCGACGCCGAGGGCGTGCGCGCACTGATGCGCAAGCACGCCGGCTCCCTGGCGCCGAAGTTTGCGGCGGTGCTGGAGATTCTCGACGAGCGCCTCGGCGAGTACGACGTAGCGAGGTGGACGAAGCCTGAAGGCGGCTACTTCATCTCCCTCGACGTCATCGACGGCACCGCCGATCGGGTGTGGGAACTGGCGAAGCAGGCAGGCATCACCTTGACCAAGGCAGGTGCCTCCTTCCCGCACGGCAAGGATCCACGTAACCGCAACATCCGCCTCGCGCCCTCTCTGCCTCCGCTCGAGGAGGTCCGGGAGGCGATGGACGGCGTGGCCACCTGCGTGCTGCTCGCGGCCGTCGAGAAGCTGGGCGCGTGACGGGCGACGAGGCAGCCGCCTGGATTGCGACGTTTCTGCCGGGCATGAGCTTGTCGCTTGCCGACGCCCGCCCTGTCGCCCTGGGCATCATCGACGGCCTCCCCACGGCTGTGACCGCCGGGTTTTCCACCGTGGACACCGGTCTTGTGATGCAGGATGACCAGGCCACGTCCGTGCGCTGCGAGCTGATCTGCCGTGCCGACGCGCAGCCGCACGCGGTAGCTGGTGCCGTGGTGGCCGCGACCCGAATGCTGGAAACGCTCGGCGTCCCCGCGCAGCCCGGTGTGCTGTTGGACGACCTGCAACCGCAGCACGCGCTGCGGCACGGATACCTGCGGGAACCCGAGATTTTCTCCCGGGGCACCCCGCTTTACAATGAGCCGGGTGTTATGACGCTGCTGCTCGAGTTGATCCTGCTCAGCGACGAGGAGCTCGCGATTCTGCGCGAGCGCGGTTACCCGGCTCTTCAGACGCGCCTGCGCCGCCGCGGCGCGAGCGTTGGGGACTGGGGCCGCGAGGTGGATTAAGAAGGAAGTGGGCAGATGAGTTTTCGCGCGCGGGTCAGCACCGCCGTTTGTGTGGTGCTTGCGTTGCTGTTCGGCTCCGCACCGGTGCAGGCGGCGTCATCGCAGGTCGCTCTGCCGCAGTTCGACGGCCACGCGGGTGCGGTCCAGCGCCAGGGCAGCACCATGATGGCACCGGAGGGGACCAACGACCCGCGGTGCACAGCCGACGAGATCGTCGTGCTCGTGCACGGCACCGACGCGACCTTCTACGCGGACCACGCGCTCATTGGCGAAACGCTCGCCAGGTCCGGGTGGTGCGTTTACAGAATCGACTACGGCTACGGCGAAAACTCATACGGGTGGGCCCCGCTCGTCGACTCCGCCGCGCAGATCGACAGGTTGGTGAGCAGCGCGATAGCCACCTCGGGTGCGACGCGCGTGCACATGGTGGGGTATTCCCAGGGCGCAACCGTGTCACGGTACTGGGTCAACGAGATGTCTCACGGCAGGGCCGCATCCTGGTTCGGGCTCGGCTCGCCCACCAATGGTGTGAACCTGCCCGGGATTGACCAGCAGCTGCACACGAGTTCGGCGCAGCAATCCGTCATCGCCCCGGCCTTGGTCGACCACGTGGGCGGCAGCGAGGTCATGCGCTCGCTGGCGCAGACGCCAATCATCGAGGGCGTGCGCTACGCCACCTTCGGAAGCCGATTTGACGGTGTGCTGGTTGCCATTGACCAGCGATTGCCCGGGGCGACGAACATCGTGTTGCAAGACGTTTGCCCGGCAGATCTTTCCGGGCATTTCTTCCTCCCGTACAACCCCACCGTTATCGAGGCGATTGTGCAGTGGCTTCGCGACGGCGAGATCGGGACGTTGCCGTGCCAGCCCAGGGCTCTCGGCCACGGCGTGGCGGACCTGGCCATCGTGAGCAACTTCGGCAATGGGCAGCTCCCGCCGCCGGTGGTCTACCCGCCGTCGCCCTGATAGCTGTCACCCCACTCGGCTAAGCTGACTGCCGTGGCTTTGTACCGGAAATACCGTCCCGCGTCATTCGGCGAGGTGATCGGCCAGGAGCAGGTGACCAGGCCGCTGTCAACGGCGCTGGACAACGGGCGGATCAACCATGCGTACCTGTTTTCCGGGCCGAGGGGCTGCGGCAAGACGTCGTCGGCACGCATCCTCGCGCGCTCGCTTAACTGCGTCGAGGGCCCGACGTCGACGCCGTGCGGCAAGTGCCCTTCGTGCGTCTCGCTTGCGCCGGGCGGGCCGGGCAACCTGGATGTGATGGAACTTGACGCCGCGTCGAACGGCAGCGTCGATGACATGCGCGAGCTGCGTGAGCGCGCACTGTTCGCCCCAGCCGAGTTCCGCTACCGTGTCTTCATCATCGACGAGGCGCACATGATCTCCACGCAGGGCAACAACGCCCTGCTCAAGGTGGTCGAAGAGCCGCCGGAGCACCTCATCTTCGTCTTCGCCACCACCGAGCCGGAGAAAATGCTGGGCACGATCCGCTCGCGCACCCACAACTACCCGTTCCGTCTGCTCACTCCGCAGGCAATGCGCCAGCTGCTGGAAAACGTGGTACGCGAGGAAGGTGTGGCGGTCGAAGACGCCGTGTATCCGCTGGTCATCCAGGCCGGCGGGGGCTCGCCGCGCGACACCCTGTCCATTTTGGACCAGCTGCTCGCCGGCTCCGGGCCCGAGGGCCTGACGTACGAGCTCGCGATCCCGCTGCTGGGGGTCACGGAGCTTTCGCTTATCGACGCCACCGTTGACGCCCTGGCATCCCGCGACGCGGCCGCGATGTTCGCCACGATCGACGACGTCATCGAGGCCGGCCACGAGCCGCGCCGCTTCGCTTCCGACTTGCTCGATCGCCTGCGCGACCTGATGATCATCCGCACCGTGCCCGACGCCTTTGGCCAGGGCCTAGTCAACGCGCCGACGGAGCGGGAGGAGGTGCTGCGCGGGCAGGCGCAGCGCTTCTCCGGAAACGAGCTGGCTACCCTCGCCTCCGAGGTCAATGAGCGGATGGTGTCGCTGCGTGGCGCGACCAGCCCGCGCCTGCTGCTCGAAGTGATGATGGCGCACCTGATCACCACCCCCACGGTTTCCGCGCCCGCGCAGTTGCCGGGTCCGGACCTGCCCTCGCAGCCGGCCCAGCTGGCACCGGGTTCGCCGGCACCCGTGACCAAGGGTGGCGCTTCCGGTGCCAGCGCTGCGGCGGCCGCAGCGGCTGCGGCAGGGGAGAGACGCGCGCCCAAGACCTCGTCGACACCGGGCCCGCAACGCCCGCCACAGCCCAAGCCCGAACCACAGCCGCGCTCGGAAGAAAAACCGGCCGAGAAGCCGGCGAGGCGACCTGATTCGCAGACCTCCGATCAACCCTCTGAACAGCAGGCGGAGGGCATCTTTGAGAAGGTTCGTGCCGACTGGACGCGGATGCGGCAAGCCGTGGGCGGGCGCAACAAGGTCGCAGAGATCATGCTCACTGAGGCCACCCCGCTCGGGATGGACGGAAACACGCTGGTGGTGGGGCACAACACCGGCGCCTTGGCGGAGCGGATCAATGCCGCGTCGAACAACTCCGACATCGCGGCAGTGTTTTCCGAGCAGCTGGGCAGCACTGTGGAGGTGCGCTGCGTGGTGGGCACCGATCCGGGGAAGGCCGGCTTCAGCGCGCCCACCGCGCCGGCCCAGCGCGTGTGGAACCCGAACGCCGGCAAAGGTCCGCGCGAGCCGGAGCCAGAGGAGCCTGCCCCGGCAGCTGCCACCACTCCGTCGACCCCACCGGCGCCCGTGCAGGAGCAGCACAACGATTGGCGTGCCGCGGCGGAGGCGGCAAAGCGCGCCCACCGCGCCAATGGCGCAGTTGCCGGCAACGCCCAGCGCAGCGAGGTGCCCTTGCCCCCTGAACCCGAGGAGCCCGAAGATGCCCCGCCGGAGGATGAGCACACCCCCGAGCAGCCATACAGCCGCGAGGATGAGGAGCGTGACATGGCTGACCAGGCGCGCGAGGAAGGGACCAGGGACCGTCGAGACGCGACAGCCGTGGCCATGGATCTTCTCGCTGCTGAGCTCGGGGCCCGACCGCTGTAGGGCAGGTACACCACAAACACTCTCGCCGACCTGGGCTGCACTATCCGGGGCCTACCCAACCGGGCACACGTTCTCGCCATGTCGGCATGAGATGCCACCCGCAACCTCACCACCTGCACTGGGTTACTTTTCAAAGAGCGCCTGCACAGGAGACGCTTCGCGAATCGAGCTGTCAAAGTTGCGGTTCGCGTGTGGTGACCGCATGTGAGTGGCAGGAAGTGAATCCCGGGAGATCCCGCCGGACGATGGGGCTCGGGATCCCCGCAATGTCAGCACTCTTTGAAAAGTTGCCCACCTGAGAAAATAGTGGATGGGTGATTTCATTGGGGGAAGGGGCGCAGATCCGATACCTGCGCGGGCAGGGTCGGTTGTGCGCGCACCATGTTGAGCGCCGGGGCGAAATGAGCCAGGGCGGGACGTGGGGGCTTCGCGCAAGCCATGCGGCGTCATTGCCTCGCTGTTGTCGTCGGTGCACGTTCATGTGATGCGGGGAATGAGGTGACGATCCCCCGTTGTCACTCGGCCTCGCTGTAGCGCCTTAAGCGCACGAAACGTACACTGGCGGTCAAATTTCCAACGAACCTACATTGCGAAAGGGTGCAACTCACCGTGACCCAGCCCAACATGCCCAACGACATGCAGGAACTCATCCGCCAGGCCGCCGAGATGCAGGCTCACCTGCAGCGCGCGCAGCAGGAACTACTCAGCACCACCGTTGAAGGCAGCGCAGGCGGCGGGCTGGTCACCGTCACCATGACCGGCGGCGCGGAGATCACCGACCTCTCCATCAAGCCCGAGGCCGTCGACCCGGAGGACGTCGAAACGCTGCAGGACCTCATCCTCGCCGCCTACCGCGACGCGCACACCAAGGCCGGCCGCCTCGCCGAGGATAAGATCGGCCCGCTGGCCAACCCGGGTGGCGCCCAGCAGGGCCCGGGGGAGATCCCGTTCGGCGCCCTTATCTAAGCTGAAGCGAACACGGTTTTTACATTAAGGCGCCTGGCATGACTGCCGGGCGCTTTTTCAAGCGTTTGAGAAAGGTGCGCTGATGTTTGAAGGCCCGTTGCAGGACCTTATCGACGAACTGTCCCGCCTGCCGGGTGTCGGCCCGAAAAGCGCGCAGCGCATCGCGTTCTACCTGCTCAAGCAGGACCCCGATGATGTCGACCGCCTGGTCGGCGCGCTCAACGCTGTGCGCGACGGGGTGGCGTTCTGCCGCATCTGCTCAAACGTCTCGCGCGAGGAGGTCTGCCGGATCTGCGCCGACTCGTCCCGGGACGCGGGCCTGGTGTGCGTGGTCGAGGACGCCAAGGATATCCAGGTCATCGAGCGCACCGGCGAGTTCCGCGGACGCTACCACGTGCTCGGCGGCGCGCTCGACCCTTTGGCCAACGTCGGGCCGAAAGACCTGTCCATCGCCTCGCTTTTACAGCGCATCGGCGCGGTGCTACCCGACGTCGACGACGCCGAGGCGCCTAACGTGCACGAGGTCATCATCGCCACCGACCCGGACACTGAGGGCGAAGCCACCGCCTCCTACCTGGCGCGCCTGCTCAAGGACTTCCCAGACCTGGTGGTCTCCCGGCTGGCCTCGGGCATGCCTCTCGGCGGCGACTTGGAATTCGTCGACGAGCTGACGCTGTCGCGTGCCCTGACCGGCCGGCTGACTCTGTAGGAAAAGCTAGCGCAGGCGCTCGAGGCGCAGCCGGTCGATCTCGGCGAGCTCCAACGGCTCCAAATCGCCCATCGGGATCCCGAGTGCGTAGGCCAGCAAAAGGTCCGCCAGCTGCGGATTGCGTGCCAGCGCGGGCCCGTGCATGTAGGTGGCGATCACGCTTCCCTGCACAACGCCCTCGACGTTGGTCTCCTCGGCATTGCCCACGCCGCGCTTGGCGGTACCCAGGGCTTCGGCCTCGGGCCCAAGGGTCGTGCCGCCCATGTGGTTTTCGAACCCCGTCAGTGTCTCCGTTAAACCAGCGGTGATTCCGGCACGGGTGGGGGTTGAGGAGACCTCCCCGATCGCACGGGTGCGCATGGGGGAGGTGGTGACGTCGATAAGCCCGAGGCCATCGACGGTATCGCCGTGGGCGGTAAAGGTGCGGCCGAGCACCTGCATGCCCGCGCAGACCGCGAAGATGGGGCGGCCATCTGCCGCGGCGGACTGCAGCCCCGGCGAGGCGGCAAGCCGTGCGGCGGCGATGACCTGGGCGGAGTCCTCGCCGCCGCCGATGGTGTAGATGTCGCAGTCGTCGGGGATGGCGTCGTCAAGCCCGATCCGCTCGACCTCGGCGCTCATCCCGCGCATCCGCGCGCGCTGGCGCAGCACCAGCGCGTTGCCGTCGTCGCCGTAGGTGCCCAGCACGTCCGGCAAGACCAATCCGATGCGCACGCTTTTCGACGCTCTAGCCACGGTAATCCTCCTGCTTAGCCAGGTCCTTTTTCAGATCGCGAAACGCGGTGTAGTTGGCCAGGACCTCTACTCGCCCCGGGGGGCAGGCGCGGATCGCATCAATGGGGTCGTGGATCAGCGAATGCTCTATGCCTGCGTACAACAAACGCACCGCAAGATCCGTGCCGCGCTCGCCGGCGGCGACCACCTTGAGCCCCTCGAAGTCCTCGAACTTGACGTCCCACAGCCAGGAGAGGTCCTCTCCGTCGGCGACCTGGCCGTTGGTGGCGATCACCAGACCGTCTGCGCTGCGGTCGACCATGCTTAAGGCCTCCTGCCACCCGGCGGGGTTCTTCGCCAGCAACAGGTGCACCTCCCGTTCGCCCAGGTGGACGCTGGAGTAGCGGCCCGCCACGTTGTCGACGGCCTCTGTGGCGCGTACGGCCTTGTCAAAGGGCACGCCGAACGCCTCGACGGCGGCAGCGATCGCCTGGGCGGCGTTGCCCAGGTTCGCCCGGCCGGGGATGCTCAGCTTCAGTTCGGTGCTGCCGTGGGGGGTGTGCAGCGTGGCGCCCTCTAGCCAATAGGCGGGCTCCGGGCGGCGGAACTCGCGGCCGTCGGCGAGCTTTTCTACCCCGTACCAATCGCCGTCGGCCTGCACGACGTGGCCGCCGGAGCGCGGGTTGGTCACCGAATCGCCCAGCCAGCCGGCCCCGGCAGCAACCCACACCACGTTGGGGTGATCGTAGGCCACGGACGTCATCAGGACGTCGTCGCAGTTGGCGATCACCGTCATGTCCGGGTGGGCGTTCACGGCCCCGCGAAGCGCACGCTCGATTTTGTTGATCTCGCCGACCCGGTCGAGCTGGTCGCGCGAGAGGTTGAGCAAGACGAGCGCCTGCGGAGCAAGGCGATCCGCGACCTTCGGCACGTGCAACTCGTCGACCTCCAGTACGACATGGGACGCGTTCCTGCCGGCGAGTAGGGCAGAGATGATGCCGGCGTCCATGTTGTCGCCGCCGTCGTTGGTCGCCACCGTGTGACTTACCGCGAGTGCCCCGGCGAGCATCCGCGTGGTGGTGGACTTGCCGTTGGTGCCCGTGACCAGGACCGCCGGGCGTTCGCCGGAAAGCGATTGCATGATGGAGGGGTCGATCGCGCCGGCGACGAGCCCGCCGATCATGCCGCCGGCCCCGCGGCCGGTCGCCCGCGAGGCAGTGGTGGCTAGCCTGGCTGCGGTGACCGCGGCACGCGAGCGCAGCCGGGAAAGTGGGCCTCTTTTCATGCGCTCCACCCTACGCCTAACGGCGTCTAATCCAGGCGCGCCACGGCGCGCTGGAACTGCTCGGCGGATAACACCGGGATGCCCTTGCGGTCGGCGTGCATCGCTTTGCCGAGCAGCGGCGTGCCCGTGGCCTTGGCGTCCGAGACCACGAGCGAGGTTTGGCGAGAGAGTTTTTCCACGTAGCTTAAGCCGTGGTCGAGGGCTGCGGAGATGATCTCGTCCGGGTCCACCGCGACGTCATCGGTGACGACGATCTCCATGCCCTTCTTCAATCCGCCGGAGACGGTGTACGGCCCGGGGTTGTCGGAAACTGCCGCGTCGTTTTCGGCGTCGACACGCACGATCGAGCGCTGCAGCCCGAAGCGATCGGAGACGAGGTCGTCCGGCGCCACCTGCGCCAGCCCCCCACGCTCGCGCAGCGCGAAGAACAAATCCTTGAGCAGCAGCGTCTGCTCGCGCGAGGTGTCTTCCTCCGTGCGCAGCGCCCGCTCAACCGAGGCCACAGGGTCCTCGGCACTCACCCCGATCAGCCGCGCTACAGCGGCGGGGCGGATATCGAGCGGGATTTCGCCTTGACGACGCGCACTCGCCAGCGTGTCCACAATCGCGCCCGGACGCGG
>NZ_GG667191.1:250769-282125 GCF_000159635.1 Corynebacterium lipophiloflavum DSM 44291
TGAACCCCCACGCCAGGGGGGCGTCATGAAGCACGAGCGTGCGATCGTCGATAAGCCGGTCCAGCGTCTTCAAGTGCCGAGAAAAGCGCGGCGCTTGAGCGAAGTCACCCGGCTCAAGCCCATGGTTGTGGCGCGGGCCCGGATCGGAGCCGGTGCTAAAGACCGAGTGAAACTCCTCGCCGATCGCGCCGTCGTCATCGAAGGTGACGGCGTCGATCGTGAGCAGCCGGCCGGTCGAGGGGTGAATGCCCGTGGTGACAACACTGACCGCCACGTACGGGAAATTATCCGGCACGGGTTTACACCCCGCCGGTCGGCGCGGCGGTCAGGCCGCGGTTGACCGCCGAGACAATCGCCTTCAGTGACGCCCGAGTGGTCGAGCCCGCGATACCCACACCCCACACGGTCGCGCCGTTGACCTCTGCGCGGATGTAGCAGGCGGCGTCGGCGTCGTCACCGGCCGAGCGCGAGCGCTGGGTGTAGTCCTGGACCTCGAAGTCAATGCCGATGGATTCCAGGGCTTGCGCGAACGCGGCGACGGGGCCGTTGCCGGATCCGCGCAGTGAGTGGCGTTCGCCGCCGTAGTCCACGTCGACCTCGATGGAAGAGTCCTCGTCCTCGTTAACCGCGCCGGTGACCTCGTAGCTGACCAAGTCCAGCGGCGAATCCAGGTCCAGGTAGGTTGCGGCGAAGATGTCCCACATGTTCTTGGAGTTGACTTCGCCACCTTCGGTGTCAGTGATGTTCTGGACGATGGCGGAGAACTCCGGCTGCATCGGCTTGGGCATGTTGATGCCGTGGTCCGTCTTCATGATATAGGCCACCCCGCCCTTGCCGGACTGGGAGTTGACGCGGATCACGGCCTCGTAGGTGCGGCCGACGTCCTTGGGGTCGATCGGCAGGTACGGCACCTCCCACACGGTCTCGCGCAGCTCCTCCCAGCGCACGTCGGTGGACGACGCCCCGGGGCGCACCTTCTGCGCCAGTGCGTCGAGGCCCTTGTTCACGGCGTCCTGGTGGGAGCCGGAGAACGCCGTGAACACGAGGTCGCCCCCATAGGGGTGGCGCTCGGGAACACGCAGCTGGTTGCAGTACTCCACGATCTCGCGGATGCGGTTGATGTCGGAGAAGTCGATCTGCGGGTCAACACCCTGGGTGAGCATGTTCAGGCCCAGGGTGACCAGGTCGACGTTGCCGGTGCGCTCGCCGTTGCCGAACAGGCAGCCCTCGATGCGGTCCGCACCGGCGAGGTAGCCCAGCTCGGCAGCCGCGACGCCCTCGCCGCGGTCGTTGTGCGGGTGCAGGGACAGGATGATGGAGTCGCGCTTGGCAAAGTTGCGGTGCATCCACTCGATGGAGTCGGCGTAGACATTCGGGGTGATCATCTCCACCGTGGACGGCAGGTTGATGATCATCGGGTTATCCGGGGTGGCGCCCATGATGTCGACTACGGCGTCGCAGACCTCCAGCGCGAAGTCCAGTTCGGTGCCGGTGTAGGACTCCGGCGAGTACTCCCAGCGCCAGTGCGTGTCGGGGTAGTCGGCGGCAATGGTCTTGATCAGCTCGGCAGCGTCGGTGGCCAGCTTCTTGATCTCCGGGCGGTCTTTGCGGAACACCACCTCGCGCTGCAGTTTGGAGGTGGAGTTGTAGAAGTGCACGATGACGTTCTTGGCTCCCGCGCAGGCCTCGAAGGTGCGGCGGATCAGGTGCTCGCGCGCCTGGACCAGAACCTGGATGGTGACATCCTCGGGGATCATGTCGTTCTCGATGATCTCTCGCACGAAGTCGAAGTCCGTCTGCGACGCCGAGGGGAAGCCGACCTCGATCTCCTTGTAGCCCATCTGCACGAGCAGGTTGAACATGCGGCGCTTGCGCTCAGGGCTCATCGGGTCGATCAGCGCCTGGTTGCCGTCGCGCAGGTCCACGGCGCACCACTGCGGCGCTGACGTGATCTTCTTGTCGGGCCACGTGCGGTCCGGCAGGATGATGTCCTCCACCTCTTGGGCAAACGGCAGGTAGCGCTTCACCGGCATGTGGGAGCCGCGCTGCTTGTTCCAGGCGGGCTGTCCCTCCCAGCGGGGCCCGGAGGGGGTGCGGATGTCGTTCGGGGCGCTAAATTGGGGGTTCAGGGGGCTCATGGTGGGTCAAATCCTCGTATTCGGTGTGGGTTCGTTCCACGGCCGGCAACGACAATCTCCGCGGCGGGGTGCCGGCCGTGCTAGATCGTGGTGGCCTGATTCCCGCCGCGGCATAGAAGGAGAAGAGCCTTCGCCGATGACATGGGCCACATCTTACACCCTGCCCACTGTTACGTCACTACGTCACCGGTTTGCGCGCCAGCATACCGGTGGCCACGAGCATGCCGCCTATCGACGCCCCCATCACAGCCCACCCCAAAGCTGAATCCACCTGCAGGTTTTCGCCCAGGATGGACAAGCCGAGGAAAAGCGCGATGAGGGGTTCGACAATCTTCATGGCGGGCAGCGAGCGCGAGAGCACCCCGGCGCCGAAAGCGTATTGCTGCACGACCGTGCCGATCAGCGAGGTGGCGACCATCGCCCAAAACTGCCACGTGGCCAGCATTGCGGGCAACCCGCCGGCGGCGAAGGCGTCCACCGCCACCTTGGAAAACACGGCGAGGTAGCCGAAGACGGCGCCGCAGACGATGCCGTAGAGAAGGGCCTGGGCTGCAGGGGAGCGTCGATAAGCAAGGGCGAAGATGGTGACGCACGCGACGACACCAGCGCCGATGGCCGCCGCCCACTCCCAGGCGGGGGCCAGGCGCTCGCCCGGCAGCGGGCGGCCGAGGACGACAACGACACCGACGCAGGCGGTGAGTACGAAGGCCCACAACGTCTCCGCTGGCTCCATCGGCCGGCGCTCGACGCGCGCGGCGAGAACGAGCGTGAACATCAGCGACAGCACCAAAATCGGCTGCACCACCAGCAGGGACCCGAACGCCAGCGCGACGGCCTGCAGGCCGTAGGCCACAAAGGCGAGCAGTATCGACAGCCACCACTGCGGGCGGCGCATCGCGCCCAAAGGAGAACTGTTTGCCTCCGTGTGATGGAGGCCCGCCCGCAAGATGTGGTGGCGCCAGACGGTGCCCACCGCAATCGTCACCGCGGACAGAAGCGCGAAGGAGACGGCGAGGGCGTTGTTATGCACGGGCATCCACAGTAGAGGGCAACAGACACGATGGGTATTATCGGTGTGCGCATTTTATACAACCGCGAACCGGAAGGTGACTGAAGAAGGCATGGCTCTGATTGTGCAGAAGTACGGGGGGTCCTCCCTCGAAAGTGCCGAGCGCATCCGTGCGGTCGCCGAACGCGTCGTGGCCACCCGCAACGCTGGCAATGACGTTGTGGTTGTCTGCTCCGCGATGGGGGACGCCACCGACGAGTTGCTGGATCTGGCCAGCCAGGTCAACCCCACGCCGCCGCTGCGTGAAATGGACATGCTGCTGACCGCCGGCGAGCGCATCTCCAACTCGCTCGTCGCCATGGCGGTGGCGGCCCACGGCGTGGACGTGCAATCGTTCACCGGCTCGCAGGCGGGCGTGCTCACCACCGAGCGCCACGGCAACGCCCGCATCATCGAGGTCACCCCGGGCCGCGTCCAAGAGGCGGTGCAGCAAGGCAAGATCGCGATCGTCGCCGGGTTCCAGGGGGTCAACCGCGACACCCGCGACATCACCACGCTCGGGCGTGGCGGTTCCGACACCACCGCTGTGGCCTTGGCCGCGGCGATGGGCGCCGATGAGTGCGAGATTTACTCGGACGTCGACGGCGTCTACACAGCTGACCCGCGCATCGTGCCCGATGCTCGCAAGCTGGACCGACTCTGCTTCGAGGAGATGCTCGAGCTCGCGGCGAGTGGTTCGAAGATTTTGGTTCTGCGCAGCGTCGAGTACGCCCGCGCCTTCAACGTGCCCCTGCGGGTACGCTCGTCATACAGCAACGACACCGGCACGCTGGTTGCCGGAGCAATGGAGGATATCCCCGTGGAAGAAGCAGTTCTGTCCGGTGTGGCCACCGACAACTCCGAGGCGAAGATCACTATCCTCGGCATCCCGGACACCCCCGGCGAGGCGGCCAAGGTGTTCCGCGCGCTCGCGGACGCCGAGATCAACATCGACATGGTGCTGCAGAACATCTCCTCCGCCGTGGACAACAAGACCGACATCACGTTCACGCTCCCGCTTGCCGACGGCCAGCGCGGCGTCGAGCTGCTGCGCGCACTGGCAGATGCAGAAGGGTGGGACGAGGTGAGCTACAACGACAACATCGGCAAGGTCTCCCTCGTCGGCGCCGGCATGAAGTCCCACCCGGGCGTTACCGCCGACTTCACCGAGGCGCTACGCGACGCGGGCATCAACATTGAAATGATCACCACCTCCGAAATCCGCATCACCGCCGTGGTGCGCCAGGAGGACCTGCCCGAGGCCGCGCGTGCGCTGCACACCAAGTTCGCGCTTGGCGGCGACGAGCCCGCCGTGGTCTATGCCGGCACGGGCCGCTAAGACGTCGCTCAGATTTCGCTCAGACCTCACAGCCAAGCAGGAAGGGGTTGTTAAACCCATGACCACCATCGCAGTAGTAGGTGCCACCGGCCAGGTGGGCCGCGTGATGCGCGAGATCTTGATCGAGCGCAAGTTTCCCGCCGACAAAGTGCGGTTTTTCGCTTCCCCGCGCTCCGCTGGCAAGCGTCTGGATTTCGGCGGCGCAGACATTGAGGTCGAGGACCTCACGCAGATTACGCCCGAGTCCGTCGCCGACGTCGACGTTGCCCTGTTTTCCGCAGGTGGCTCGACCTCCAAGCAGTACGCGCCCGTCTTCGCGGCTGCCGGGGCAACCGTGGTGGACAACTCGTCCGCGTGGCGCAAGGACGACGAGGTGCCGTTGATCGTCTCCGAGGTCAACCCGGACGCGGCGGCGCAGGTGAAGAAGGGCATTATCGCCAACCCGAACTGCACGACGATGGCCGCGATGCCCGTGGCGAAGGCCCTGCACGACGCCGCCGGGCTGCGCAGTCTGCGCGTCGCGTCGTACCAGGCGGTGTCGGGCTCGGGACTGGCGGGCGTCGATACGCTGGCGCATCAGGTTGAGCAAATCGGCGAACGAGCCCCCGAACTGACCCGCGACGGATCGCTCATGCAGCCCGAAGATCTGGGGCCCTACGTCGCACCAATCGCATACAATGTGCTGCCACTGGCTGGCAATCTGGTCGACGACGGCACCGAGGAGACGGACGAGGAGCAGAAGTTGCGTAACGAGTCACGCAAGATCCTCGGCTTGCCGGATCTTTTGGTCTCCGGCACCTGCGTGCGTGTGCCCGTGTTCACCGGCCACACCATGGTTGTCCATGCCGAGTTCGCCAACCCGATCACCCCGGATCAGGCGCGCGAGGTGCTGGCCGCAGCGTCGGGCGTGAAGCTTGTCGACGTCCCCACGCCTCTGGCCGCAGCGGGTATTGATGAGTCACTCGTCGGGCGCATCCGGCAGGATCAGGCGGTCGAGGGCAACCGTGGGCTGGTCTTCGTTGTTGCCGGCGACAACCTCCGCAAAGGCGCTGCCTTGAACACCATTCAGATCGCGGAGCTGCTGGTTTCCGCTACCGGATAGTTGCATTCCGGTAAAGAAATTCTGGTATCGCTTGATTAATAGAATGATGACGCGACAATAGGCAGCATGGCTCTACAGAATCGTTTGCGTCTCGGCGCCGTGGCAGTTGTCGCGGTCGTCACTCTGTCGTGCCCTGGTGCCGCCGGGGCTGGGGAGCCCGTTCAGACGACTGAAGTCGCCGTGGCCCAGGTCGTCGAAACCGATGCCGGCTACGAGATCACCATCGCTCCTGGCCAGACGCTGCCGCTGGAGCCAGAGGCGGAATCGATCGACGCCTACATCATCGAGGAGGGCGAGGAATCGACCCTGCCGGCGGGCTGGAGCGTTCTCACCAACTCTGACGGGCTGCGCATAACGGCACCGTCGACCGCCGCCGACGGCGAATTCGCCGTCGCCGAGGCCGTCCGCGCCGACGGGACGACCGAAGAGGTTCGGGTCGTCGTTGAGCGCGAAGACGTGCTCCCGCAGCCCACGCCTTCAAGCTCCACCGGCTCCTCGAGCTGGGTCAGCGGACTGCTGGGCAAGGTTGCCACGTTCTTCGCCTCCTAGGCGCCCTCGATCAAATCGCGCCGAGCGCGTGCGACGCGTGAGCGGATCGTGCCGATGCGCACGCCCGCGATCCGGGCCGCCTCCTCGTAGGTGTAGCCCAAGACCTGGGTGAGCACGATAGCTTCCCGGCGCTCGGCGGGCAGGGCGTCGAGAAGCGTGCGCGCGTCGATGACCTCGGACCAGGTGTTGGGGTTGTCCGGGCTGGGTTTTTGCGCCGCGACATCGTCGTACTGCGTGATTGACTTCCGCGGGCGCGCCAAGTCGTGGCGAATCGAATCGATCCACACCCGTCGCGCGAGCGTGAGCAGCCACGTGCGTGCCGACGAGCGCGCGGCGAACCTGGGCAGCGCTCCCAGCACGCGCAGGTACGTTTCCTGGGTCAGGTCGTCGGCCTGCTCGCGGCCCGCGAGGTGGGCCAGAAAGCGCCACACGTCGCCCTGCGTGGCCTCGATGAACTGAGTCAGCGCGCTTTTATCCCCCCGGCCGGCCCGCAGGGCCAGCTCAGTGACGGTATCGACAGGGTCGACAGAGTCCCGGCTGCTCACAGCAGAAAACCATACCAGCAGCAGAATCGGGCCCATGATTAGGCGAAACCGCACAGAATCCTGGTCTTCGTTGCCGAGGCAGGGGAGCCCACGTACCATGGTTGTGGATATAGAGAGTCCGCTTTTAATAGCTTCACCCAAACGCTAGGAGGCCAATAACAATGGCAGAGCAATCAAAGGCAGAGGACATCGTCGCACGCGGCGAGCGCCCCGCCGGTAAAGGCAAGACCACCCGCCCGAGCGGCCAGCCGGTCGCGTCCGAAAACATCTCGATCACGGCCGGCCCGCAGGGCCCGAATGTCCTCAACGACATTCACCTGATTGAGAAGCTCGCGCACTTCAACCGCGAGAACGTTCCGGAGCGCATCCCCCACGCCAAGGGCCACGGAGCTTTCGGTGAGCTCCACATCACCGAGGACGTTTCCCAGTACACTAAGGCGAAGCTGTTCCAGCCGGGCACGGTCACTCCGATGGCTGCTCGCTTCTCCACCGTTGCCGGTGAAGCCGGCTCCCCGGACACCTGGCGCGACGTCCACGGCTTCGCGCTGCGTTTCTACACCGAGGACGGCAACTACGACATCGTGGGCAACAACACCCCGACGTTCTTCCTCCGTGACGGCATGAAGTTCGCCGACTTCATCCACTCCCAGAAGCGCCAGCCCCACACCGGCCTGCGCGACGACGAGATGCAGTGGGATTTCTGGTCCCGCACCCCGGAGTCCGCTCACCAGGTGACCTACCTGATGGGTGACCGCGGCACCCCGAAGACCTCCCGCCACCAGGACGGCTTCGGCTCCCACACCTTCCAGTGGGTCAACGAAGAGGGCAAGGCCGTGTGGATCAAGTACCACTTCAAGACCCGCCAGGGTTGGGAGACCTTCACCGACGAGGAAGCCACGGAGATGGCCGGCAAGAACGCCGACCACCACCGCCAGGACCTCTTCGACGCAATTGAGCGCGGCGACTACCCGATCTGGGACGTCAAGGTTCAGATCATGCCGTTCGAGGAGGCGGAGAACTACCGCTTCAACCCGTTCGACCTGACCAAGATCTGGTCCCAGAAGGACTACCCGCTGGTCGACGTGGGCTACTTCGTGCTCAACCGCAACCCGAAGAACTTCCACGCACAGATCGAGCAGATCGCGCTCGATCCGGGCAACCTGGTGCCGGGCGTCGGCCTGTCCCCGGACCGCATGCTTCAGGCACGCGCGTGGGCGTACGCTGACCAGCACCGCTACCGCATCGGCCCGAACTACAAGGACCTGCCGGTCAACCGCCCGATCAACGAGGTCAACACCTACGCGGAGCGCGGCCCGATGGCGTACTTCTTCAACAACGAGGGTGAGCACAACTACACTCCGAACAACACGGAGAAGGGTGCAGGCTACCTGGACAACAACGAGGACTCCTCCTCGAACCACACCACCTACGGGCAGGCCAGCGACCTCTACGTCAACCCGGACCCGCACGGCACCGACCTGACCCGCGCGGCGTACGTCAAGCACGCCGAGGACGACGACTTCGGCCAGGCACGTACCCTCTACACCGAGGTGTTCGACGACGCAGCGCGCGAGCGTTTCGTGCACAACGTCTCCAACAAGATGCTTCCGATCCAGAACAAGGACATCGAGGAGCGCACCTTCGCTTACTGGGGCAACGTCGATGCAGACCTCGAGCAGAAGCTTCGCTCCGAGGTTGCGCGCAAGCGCCAGGATGCCGATAAGTAGGAGAAGGAAGAGCAGTCCTCCGTCTTCTAAACCGGTCTAGCTAAACGCCCGCCACCCTCACAACTCGTAAGAAGGTGGGCGGGCTTTTCGCGTTGCAGCTGCTACGATGGCACGGTGATCTTTCCCACATGCCAGCGAAATGCCACCTCAGCGTGGCTGGCTGCGCCTGGGACGAACGGGTACACGACATCGTGGGGTCCGCACCTTTCCGGACCCGGCCACGGCGCGGGTAGTGTAAAGTCTGTCTATTCCTATACATCTACCGATAGGCGCGGTGGTGTAGACGTGGCTTAGCCATAAGCTGCGGATGCTATCTACCTCGGCGTCAAACGAGGCCCCTATGTTACTTCTCCTCCTCGCAGTACTCGGCGCAACCGTCGTCTTGGCGCCCTTTGTGGGGCGCGTCCTCGGCAGGAACGCGGGTTGGATGCTCGCCTTGCCCCTTCTGGGCGCGGCCGTTATCGGAGCTTTGGCCTACGTCTCACCGAGCGCAGGCGATGCCCACGCCGAAACGGTCGCCTGGATTCCGTCGCTGAACGTGGATTTCGCGCTGCGCATCGACGGACTCTCGATAGTCTTTCTCATGCTGGTGCTGCTTATCGGCGCAGGCGTGCTCGCCTACTCAACCCGGTACCTGCATCAAAGCAAGCCATCTTTCTACCTTCTCATGTGCGGCTTCGCCGCGGCGATGAGCACACTCGTGCTCACCGACAACCTCGTGGTGTTCTACATCGCGTGGGAGATGACCACGCTCTGTTCCTTCTTCCTCATCGCCAACGGGGGAGAAAAGGGCTACGCGCCCGCGATCCGCACGCTGCTGGTCACAGTCGGCGGCGGTCTTCTCCTGCTCACCGCGACGGTGATCATGTGCATCACGACTGGCAGCACCCAACTCTCCGTCGTGCTCGCAGATGAGACGTGGACGCAGCGGCCCGGTCTGACCACGCTCGTCGCCCTGCTGGTGGCCGGTGCCGCGTTTACCAAATCAGCCCAGTTTCCCTTCCAGGCCTGGCTGCCCGACTCGATGGTCGCCATCGCCCCAGTCTCTGCCTACCTGCACGCCGCGGCCATGGTCAAGGCCGGGATCTACTTGATCCTGCGCTACTCGCCGATGTTCGCGGCGGTTGACGCGTGGCACATCGCCTTGGTCACGGCAGGCCTTATCACCTCGCTGTTCGGCGCGATGACGGCGGTGAAGCAATCGGACCTCAAAGCACTGCTGGCGTACTCGACCATGTCCCAGCTCGGCCTCCTGGTTGCGGTCGTGGGGATCGGTACGCAGGAAGCCCTTACCGCGGCCATCGTGCACACCATCGCCCACGCCGTGTTCAAGGCGGCGCTGTTCATGTCGATCGGCATCGTCGAGCACGAAACAGGAACACGCAACTTCCACGAGCTACGTAATCTGCGCGTGCGCATGCCGGTGACGCAGGCTATCGTGGTCATCTCCGCCGCTTCGATGGCGGGTCTGCCTCCGTTGGCCGGTTTCGTGTCCAAGGAAATGCTCCTCGCCGCAGGGCTCTCCGCGCCCCACAAGGAGGCGCTGGTGACCCTGGTTACCGGTGGGATCGTGGTTACCTCTATCTTCACCTTCGCCTACTCCTACCGTTACGTGCTCGGTGTGTTGGGCGACCGGCGCAACCAACTATCCGGCACGTCCAAGACGGTGGGGGAGGCGTCGCCAAGCTTTTTTGCGGTGCCCGCGATCCTGGCGGCTGCGACGGTAGCGATTGGCATCTACCCGCACATGCTCAATGGCCCGGTTGCCGACGCCGTGCTCGCGACCACCGGCGAATTTGAGGACCCGCACCTCGCGCTCTGGCACGGGTTAAACCTGCCGCTCGCGCTCTCGGCCCTGGTCATCGCGTGTGGTGCCGTCCTCGCGTGGCGACGCTGGGCCGTCAGCGCCTTCCTCGACGTTTTCCGGGCGCCGATCACCGGAGTCGAAGTGGTCGAATCCTTCCGCAGCGGGACCATCGCGCTCGGCGAGCGTTTCACCGCGGCCACCGGAACCACGTCCCAGCGCCGCCACCTCGCAGCCCCGCTGTTGGGGCTCGTCGCGATCGGGCTCGTGGGGGTGTTCACGCTAGGCGATGTTCCGGAGGTCGTGGGCGACCGCTACGACCCGGCGGACTGGATGCTGCTGTTCATCGTGACCATCGGCACCGCCTCGGCGCTGAAGGCGCGCTCGCGCGTTACCGTGGCAATTGTCGTGGGAACTGTCGGTTTCGGAGTGACGCTGTGGTTCTACCAGCTCGGTGCCGCCGATGTAGCCACGACGCAGCTCACGGTTGAAATCCTCACCGCCGTGGTGATCGTGATGATCCTCAACCGGCTGCCCGACCGATTCCCCCGCGAAAAGCGCTCTAACATCCTGTCCTCCGGCGTTCTCGCCATCGCCGTGGGAGTCGTCTCCACCCTCGGTGTCCTGGCGCTGACGGGCCGGCGCGAGAAATCCGAGGCCGCGCAGTGGTTCCTGCGCGAGGGGCCCATCGCCACCGGCGGCGACAACATTGTCAATGTCATCCTGGTTGAATTCCGCGCCTTCGACACACTCGGTGAGCTCACCGTGCTCGGAGTTGCGGGCATCACAGTGGCCGTGATGCTGCGCTCGCGGCCGCTGCAGCCGCGAGGCAAGGCGCGCCTGAACAAGCTGTCTGCGGTATCAAGCCCGGAAAACAACGTGGTCTTTTTGCGTTCGGCCGCGCGCGTGATCTTGCCGCTGATCGCGATCATCTCCGTCGTGCTGTTCTTCCGCGGGCACAACGCATCCGGCGGTGGCTTTGTCGCCGCTCTCGTGGGTGCGGGCGGGTTCGCACTGCTCTACCTCATGGCCCCCAGCGACAAGGCAGCCAAGGTCCGGTGGCCGTACATGACCCTCATCGGAGCGGGCATCACCATCGGCGCAGCCACCGGTCTACTGGGCTACTTCGAAGGCTCCTATCTCACCCCGCTGCACGCCTACGTTTTCGGCATCCACCTGACTACCGCGCTGATCTTCGACCTCGGCGTTTACCTCGCAGTCCTCGGGGTCATCCTCGCGGCAATCAACCTCGCCGGAATCCCCGCTGACGACCCAGGTGAACCCGAGGACGGGGTTCCCGAGGCCGGCCAAGGCGACGTCGGGCTCATCATCGACGGAGAGCACCAGCCAATACCCGCCGGCGCTTACCCCGTCGCAGAGGACGAAAGGACAAACGCATGATCCTGGCACTGTCAGTGGGCATACTCATGGCGGGGGCCGTCTACCTCATGATGCGGCCCGACATGTTCCGCATAACCATCGGTTTCGTCATGCTCAGCCACGCCGCTAATCTGGTGATCATGTCTGCGGGGGGCGTGTCGTGGCGGGGTGAACCCTTCGGGGCGCACGACGACACATCAACGGTCGCCGATCCACTGCCCCAGGCATTCGTGCTCACCGCCATCGTCATCTCCTTTTCCATCACCATCGTCATGCTCATCTCATCCGTCGTGGGCAAACCGGGCGACGCAACTCGGGCGGATGACGACGTTTCCCGCGAATCGCCCCGGCGCCCGGATGCGGACGATGTCGACGAGCTCTATCACGAGCTCGCGCCCGACGCCCGCGCAACGCCCGAGGTAGGGGAGAAGACGCGATGACATTCACCTACGACTTCGTCAGCACCTACCTCACACTCTTCGTTGCCGTTCCCCTCATTTCCGCCGGCGTGCTTGTTCTCGCCGCACGAGTGCAGTGGCTGCAGTACGTCGTTATGTTTGCCACGCTCGCGGTGAGCCTGGCGGCCTCGGCGGGATTGATCGCCGGCACTTCCGACGGCACCACCTACGCCAAGGGCACCGGAAGTTGGCCGTTCGGCATCGCGATCCCTTTTGCCGCCGACATGCTCTCGGCGCTCATGTTGACGACGACGGGCATCCTCGCGCTGGCGTGCGCCTGGTTCGCGGTCGCCAGCGGATATGCCCGGGAGCGCTACTTCGCCCCGCTCGTGCTGGTGCTCATGACGGGTGTCAACGGCGGGATCCTGACCGCGGACATCTTCAACTTCTTTGTCTTCCTCGAAGTGATGCTCCTGCCCTCCTACGGGCTGTACGCCTACACAATTTACCGCCGCGGCGGCAACATCATGGTCGGCGGCGTGCGCTTGTTCATCACCGCCAATCTGCTGGCGTCAACCATGTTCCTCACCGGCGTGGCGCTAATTTACGGGACCGCGGGGTCGGTCAACCTCGCGCAGCTGAAAGGCGCGGCGGCGCAAGATCCGGCGGTGGCGATCGCGACGAGCGTGGTCATGCTTTCGATGCTGACCAAGGCTTCGGTTGTTCCGGTCCACTCCTGGCTGGCGCGCTCCTACCCGTACACTTCGCCGGCGGTGACCGCGCTGTTCTCGGGTTTGCACACCAAGGTTGCGGTGTACATCCTGTACCGCATCTACGCCGTGCTTTTCGACGGCGATGAGCGCTTCCTCTGGATCCTTGTCGCCCTCTTTTCCCTGACCATGCTGATCGGCGTGCTCGGCGCAGTGGGGGAGAAAGACGCTCGCTCCATCCTGACCTTCCACATGGTTTCCCAGCTTGGTTACATTCTGCTGGGCCTGGCCATCTTCACGGAGCTCGGGCTGACGGCAGGCATCTTCTACTTGGTGCACCACATGCTTGTGAAGGCATCCTTGTTCATGTCCACCGGCGCGATCGAAGTGACCTACGGGACAGGGAAGATCGGCGCGCTGGCGGGGATGGCCAGACGGGAACCGTGGATGGGCGTTGCGTTTTTCGCTGCGGCATTGTCCCTCGCGGGCATCCCGCCCTTCTCCGGCTTCGTGGCGAAGTTTTCGCTGCTGCTCGCGGCGTACGAGAAGGGCGAGTTCTACGCCCTGGCGGTTATGGTTGTGGTGTCCCTGATCACACTGCTGTCAATGCTCAAGATCTGGGACGGCATGTTCTGGGGCAGGGCAGAAAACGCCGAGGTGGCGTCGGCGGGAGATGGCCGCGCTCGGGTTGGGTTCTGGCTGGGTGCCCCGGCTGTCGTCCTCGCGGCTCTTTCGCTGGCTATCGGACTGGGAGCGCAGGTGCTCATGGGGTGGTCGGGCGTTGCGGCGCAGAATCTGTTGGACACTTCCAGTTACGTGAATGCGGTGATGAACGGATGAAAGATTTTCTAACGTGGCCGTTTAGGATCCTCGGGTTCTGGGCGTGGTACGCGAAGGAGTTCACCGTGGCAAATGTCGCGGTGATCAAGGATGTGGTCACTGTCGGCAACGACGCGACGCCCTCGATCGTGCGGCTCGAGTGCCTGAGTTTCACGGAGGGCTTCTACACGCTTCTGGCCGCGCTGATCACGATCACACCCGGCACGCTTGTGGTGGGGGCCGGTGATACTACGAGCAAGGGAGTGCGTGTCATGTACGTCCACGCGTTGTATTACACCGACATTGACGAGCTGCGCTCCGACCTTCGCGAGATGGAGGAGCGCATGCTCAAGGGCCTGATGCTTCGGCCCAAGCTGAACAAGGAGGCCACGCTGTGATAGCGGTCGACATTGCCATCGTGATTTTCGGGTTGTGCGCCATGCCGGCCGGGTACCGGATGCTCGTCGGCCCGTCGCGGGCGGATCGCGCGACGGCGGCGGACTTGATGGTGTTTCTGCTCATCGGCATGATTGCCCTGATCGGTTTCCGCAACAACTCCGGCTACACCCTAGATATCGTGCTGGTTGCGGCACTCGTGGCGTTCTTGTCCACGGTGTCGTACGCTCGCGTGCTGCTCCGGGGTGATCGGTGATGGACATCATGGGCATCATCGGCGATGTGTTGATCATTTTCGGGGCATTGAACTTCGCCATTTGCGCGATCGGTTTAATCACGTTCTACGACTTCTATGCGCGAGTCTCCGCAGTGGGCACGGCGGCTGGGTTCGGGATATCCTTCGTCGTTCTCGGCGTGTGGTTCAAAGACCCTTCGCTGGCGGGTTTTTTCGTCGCCCTGGTAGCGATTTTGCTGCTGCTGGGAACCTCCGCGCTGGGGTCGATGTTCATTGCGAGGTCCGCGGCGCTGCGGGGAACCCAGATGACGAATCCTGTGGCCGATGAACTTGGAGTGCTCACCCCGGAGCAGTTCGAAGCGCGTATGAACGGCCGGGGTGCCCCGGTGGAGGAGTCCTAGCGGCCGCCAACGGTGCGCCTGATTCGTTTTCGCTGTTCGCGGCGTTATATTGCCTTGCATGAAATGGCGTCTTTTCGTGGCCCTGATTGTCCTGATTGCGGGGGCCCTTTTGCCGATGTCTCCGGTAAGCACGTGGTCGTCGGGTGATGAGTCGACGGGCGCGCCGCAGGTTACCCCTGGCCCCGATGGGCTTGTCGACGCCCGCCGCGCCGCCGGTGAGGCCGCCGCGAATGCCAGCCTGCTCACCAGCGGCACCGGCCAGTTCAAAGAGGGCGTAGTGACGCTCGACGAGGGTTCGACTGCGCTTGTCGACGGCATCGCCGCCGCAAGCACGGGAGCCACGGAGCTCTCCAACGGGATGGTGGAGTTGCAGGCCGGCACGGGTCAGCTTGCCGCCGGTGCGACGCGGGTGGCCGATAGCGTCGGTGGCGTGGTCGACCAGGTTGTCGGGTTCGAGGCGGTCCGCGGTCAGGTGCTGTCCACGATCGACTCAACGCTGGAGCGGATGAAGGACTCCAAGGACCCCGACGTCGTCCAGGCCCGAGAGGCGCTCCAGGGGTTGCGCGAGCAGGCGCAGACCGCGCAGCTGCCGGCGGACGCGGTGTCGCAGCTCACCGAGCTGAAAAACGGCTCGCGCGAAGTGGCTAACCAGCTCTCAGTGCCCGGTTACGCCTACCACGACGGTGTGTACTCGGCGACCAACGGTGCCGCGGAGTTGGCGAGCGGGTTAAGCGAGCTCAACAACGGTGCCGCTCCGGCGCGGGAGGGCATCAAGCAGCTTCGCGACGGCTCCGAAAAGCTCGACGAGATGGCGGCAAAGACGTCGGACTCGATCGACAGCGTGCGCCGGGCGATTCCGGCCCCGGCGCCCGCTGCGGCATCGGAAGGCCAGGCGGACCAGGGTGCGCCGACCTCGGCGCTGGCGCCGTTGGCGGCGATGCTGATCGCCGCGCTGGTCACCATCGGTGGGCTGGCGCTCGCCGTCGCGGTAGCTTTCCTGCCGGGCCGGAAGTGGTGGGCCATCGCCGCGGGCACCGGTTTTCTCACGCTCATCGGGCTCGTTTTGGTCCTGGTCTTGGGCGTGTCCCTGTCCCCGCTCGCGGTTGCTACCGCGGCGCTTGCGCTTGCCGTGTCCACGCTTGCCGCGGCCGGTTTGAGCTGGATGCTGATGTCGGCCTTCGGGGCCGGGGCGGGGTTGGGCAGCGCTGCCGTCCTCGCCGTGGCGCAGATCGGCATTGTTGGCTGGGTGTGGAAGTCTGCCGCGGCTGGCGCGGTCTCCGCCATCGCGGCCGCGGTGTCGAGCGCGATGCCGATGCACTGGCTCACGGCAGCGCTCTCAGCGGCCGGCAACGGGGGGTCCACCACCGCCCTGTGGGTCGGTATCGGACTGAGCGCGGCACTCGCGGTGCTGGGCCTGATCGGCGTGAGCCGAACCAGGGCGTAAAATCCGGCCACGCTACCACCGATCGTGATACACGTTATAAAATAGTTTCGTGTATCTAAGGAGATAGCACTGTGGATCAGAGCCCGTTTATCGAAATTGGACTGCCGATCGCCCTTTTTCGTCATCATGATCGGCATCGGGCTGAGCCTCACCATCGCCGATTCTACCGCCCACGCACGACGCCTGCGAGCGTCGATAGTCGGGCTCATCGGCCAGCTCACACTGCCGCCGCTGTTGGCGCTGGGTATCGCGTGGGTATTCGGCCTCACCCCGCTGATGGTGCTCGGGGTCGTGCTGGTCGCTGCCGCGCCCGGGGGAGCGACGTCCAACCTGGCAACCTACCTGGCGCGCGGCTCCGTGGCGCTGTCGATCATCCTCACCGTCGCCGCCTTGCAGCGGCAGTGGCACGGGTTCTTCCGCCCCAAAATGGACGCAACAATCAACGGCGCACCGTGCAGCATTGAATTCTCCAATTCGCCGCTCACTGCGCGGTTGGCGCTCGGCGCCCAACCCGCCGCCACCTTGCAGCGGCAGTGGGACGGGATATTTCAAGAATTCTGGCGCCCGCACAGGTACACCTTGAGCTTTGAGTGCCACACCGACGAGCGGACACGCGCCGCGATCCTCGGCATCGCCGTCGCGATCGACATGGTGGTCCTTGCCGCGCAGCAAGCCAGCCACACCTAAAAAAGATCCGCACTGATGGCTCAAAGGTGCCTTTGTCAGTGCGGATGCGGTTGGTCGGGATAACAGGATTTGAACCTGCGACCTCTTCGTCCCGAACGAAGCGCGCTACCAAGCTGCGCCATATCCCGGTGTACGTCAAGTACTGGGGATACTTTACTCGTGGACCAAGTTAGAGCCAAAACGCCTGCTCGGGGGCGTTAGGCCCGGCTCTCGGTAATGCGGATCAGCGCGGCGGAGGGGCGGCAGAAGATGCGCACCGGGGCGTACTTTGAGGTGCCGAGCCCGCCTGTGACTTCCATCCACATTGACCCGTAGCGGTGTAGGCCGGAGGCTCGCTGCCGGTCGATGTCCGAATTGGCAACAATCGCTCGCTCGCCGGGAAGGCAGATCTGTCCTCCGTGAGTATGCCCCGCCAGAGCCACGTCGTAGCCGTCGGCCTCAAACGCGGACAGCACGCGCCGGTAGGGGGCGTGCAGCAAGCCGATCGACAGATCGGCGTCCGCGTTCGGCGCCCCGGCGATTTCTTCGTAGCGGTCGAGGTCGTGGTGCGGGTCGTCGACGCCGGCGAGCGCGAGCTTGACTCCGGAGGCCTTGAACTCCAGGCGCTGGTGCGTGGCCTCGCGCCAGCCGCGTTCGATGAACGCCGCGCGCATGCCCTCCCAGGGCAGGTCCACGTATGAGGGCTGGCGCTTGGAGTTTAGGAGGTACTTCAGCGGGTTGACCGGCCGCGGGGCCCAGTAGTCGTTGGTGCCGAAGACGAACGCGCCGGGGCGGTTGAGCAGTGGCTCGAGGGCATCCAGGACGTAAGGCACCCCGCGCAGGTCCGAGAGGTTGTCGCCTGTGTTGATCACGAGGTCCGGCTGCAGCGCATCGAGGGCGCGGACCCACGCGATTTTGGTATCTTGCCCCGGGATCATGTGCAGATCGGAGATGTGCAGAATTTTAAAGGCGTCCGCGCCGCGCAGCGTGCCTGGCGGGAGCAGGGGCAGCTCGTAGGTTTTGAGCTGGAACTTGGTCAGCTCGGAGACGCCGAACGCGAGCGTCGCCAAGCCAGCTGCTGTAGCTGTTGCGAAGGTGGCCGGAAGAATATGTCGAAGCTTCATCCCACCCGAGGTTACAGGTCGCGTAACCTCGAATTCATGAGTGAGCTGAAAGACAAAATTCGCGCCGACCTGAAAGAGGCCATGAAGGCCAAGGAGAAGGAGCGCACGGGCACGATCCGCATGCTGCTGGCCGCGATCCAGGCCGCGGAGACCGAGGGCACCAAGCACGAGGTTGGTGACGACGAGATCATCGCGATCATCGCTCGCGAGATCAAGAAGCGTCGCGAATCCGCGGAGATTTACCGCACCAACGACCGCGCGGACCTCGCCGACGCCGAGCTTGCCGAGGTCGAGGTGCTCGAGGGCTACCAGCCGAAGCAGCTTGACGACGCCGAGCTTAACGCCCTGGTCGACGAGGCAATCGCCGAGACCGGTGCGGACTCCATGGCCCAGATGGGTGCGGTGATGAAGGCGGCGACGGCCAAGGCCGCCGGCCGCGCCGACGGAAAGCGCCTCTCCGCCGCAGTCAAAGACCGTCTGGGCAGCTAAAGGCCCCTAGCCGAAGATCTCGTTGAGTTGGCTGCGGGCGTCGTCAATCTGGCGCTGCAGCTCCTCGAGCTCCGGCGAGGGCCGCGACGGCGCACGCGACGGGGCCGGCGCGGTCCGCGACTCCGTCTGACGCGGCGGGGAACCGTCGGAGATGTTGAGCTTGACCAGCGACCCCGGGGCGAGGTTCGGGTCCATCGGCTCCGCGGAGACAACAGTGCCGCGCGGCGCGCCGTCGCCGAAGACGGTCTGCAGAACCACGCGCAGGCCCTGCTCCTCGAGCCTGGAGCGCGCAGTCTCCGTGTCCATCCCCACGACCGAATCAAGCGCCGCCTGGCGCGTGCCGCGCTCGTAGACCGCGCTCGACTCGGGAAGGCCAGCGTTTCGCGCCCCCGGCACCCCGTTTGCCATGCGGAACCAGGCGTCGGCGGCCTCGTTGCCGCCAAACAAGGTGCCCTCGGAGCACTGGCGCACAGGGCTGGTGCACAGCGGGGTGGTCTGTGTCCCGTCGTTGTAGATGTAGGGAACGCCCGCCAGCGCCCGGTTGAACCCGAAGAACGCCGACGACTGGTGCGATTCCGTCGTACCCGTCTTGGCGGCGACCGGGGCGTCCCAGCCGGCTGCGGAGGCAGCGCGCCTCGCGGTTCCGGTTTTTGTGTCTTCCGCCATGCCCTGCGCCAAGGCACCGGCGATTTCCTTGTCCACGGCCTGCTCGCAGGCGGGGCGGTCGATGTAGATCTCCTGGCCGAACTTGTCGGTCACGCGCGCGATCGGGTTCGGCTCGCACCAGCGGCCGTTAGAGGCGAGGGTTGCGCCAACGTTAGAGAGTTCGAGAGCGTTGACCGCGAGCGGGCCGAGCACGAAAGAGCCCATGTTGTCCTCGATCGCGGCCTGCTCAATCGAGCGCTCGCCATCGTAGGTGCCGTCGGCGGCATACGAGCGCAGCCCGAGCCGGACGGCCATGTCCACCGTAGGCTCCACTCCCACCCTCTGGACGAGCTCGATGAAGGTGGTGTTGGGCGACTGCGCCAGGGCGTCGCGAAGCGAGAGCTCGGACGCGTACCTGCCGGCGTTTCCCACGCAGTAGGCGCCGGGTGGGCAGTTGTCGGCGCCGCCCGCGCCCATGCCGTAAACGACGGAGCGCTCGGGGGTGTCCAGCATGGTGTCCAGGCCCATTCCCTGCTCAAGGGCGGCGCCGGCGGCGAAGATCTTAAACACTGAGCCGGCGCCGTTGCCCACCAGGGAAGACGGCTGCGGCATGATCGTTTGATTCTCTTCCAGGTCGAGCCCGTAGAAGCGTGACGACGCCATCGCGGCGATGTCGCGCGACTCCTCGCCCGGGCGCACGACGTTGAGGACACCGGCGACGCCGGGGGTGGACGGGTCGACGCTGCTGCGAATCGCGTTGACCGCGCTTGCTTGAACCGTCGGGTCGAGTGTGGTGGTAATCGTGTACGCGCCCTTTTCCAGCTCCTCCTGCGGCAGGCCCTTGCTGGCCAGGTAGGTCAAGGCGTAGTCGCACAAAAACCCGTTGTCGCCCGCGGCGAGGCAGCCGTCGGGAAGCAGATTTGGCTGCTCAAGGGTGTCCAGCGGCTCGGCGGACCAGGCGTCGGCCTCCTCCTGCGTGATGGACCCGTAGGCCGCCATGTTGTTGAGCACAGTGTTGCGGCGCTCGATCGCGCCTTCGGGGTTTGTGTACGGGTTGAGGTACTCGACGGACTGGAGAAGGCCGATCAGAAGCGCGGCCTGCTTCGGCTGAAGGTCGCGGGCGGGCACGTCGAAGTAGGTGCGCGCGGCCGCTTCGATGCCGAAAGAGTGGTTGCCGAAGGAGACGAGGTTGAGGTAGCGGGTGAGGATCGTGTCCTTGTCCAACGTCTGATCCAGCTCGGAGGCCATGCGCATTTCGCGCAGTTTGCGGGGGATGGACTGCTCGGTTGCGGCGATGGCCTCTTCGGTGGATTCGGCGTCGACGAGCCACAGGTAGTTCTTTACGTACTGCTGGTTGATGGTGGACGCTCCCTGTTCCACCCCGCCGGCGAGCAGGTTGGTCACCATCGCGCGGGCGAAGCCTTGCATGTCCACGCCGTCGTGCTGGTAGAAGCGGCGGTCCTCGGTGGAGACCAGGGCGTCCTTGGCGTACTGGGAAATTTCCTCGCTGGGCACTTCGTAGCGGCGCTGGTTGAACAGCCAGGCTATGGGCTGGCCGTTGACGTCGGTGATTGTGGTCACGCCTGGGACGTGGCCGTCGGTGAGGTCGGAGAGGTTCGTCTGCATCGTCTGGGAGGTGCGCGCCACGGCAACACCGCCGAGCCCCGCGATGGGGGCGAGGGCGGCCGCGATGACGAGGCCCGACGCGAGTATGGCGAGGAGCAGTTTTCCGAGCGAAGAGAGAGCTGACACCCCCTTACCCTAAACCACTGTGGCGTGCGGGGGAACTCCCAATCCCCCCAATCCGTGTGACCCATTCGACAATTCGGCGAACGTGTGAATACACTTACAAACACAAGTTAATTCGGATAAGAAAAGCATTCTTACCCCAAGGAGACGCCATGACGACAACGCTGGGCCGCGAAGCCCTCGAATCGGCACCCGCGCCGCGCCGCAGCACTTCGGTCGGGACGACGAGGAATTACGACTCAGGCGGCCAGCTCGTGTTCGACCGTGGCGAATGGGTCACCCTGGCGACGTGCCGCTCCGGCGACCCGGATGCGTTGTTCGTTCGTGGCGCTGAACAGCGCAAAGCCGCCGCAATCTGCCGCCGCTGCCCTGTCCAGATGGAGTGCCGCGCCGACGCGCTGGACAACCGCATCGAGTTCGGGGTGTGGGGTGGGCTCACCGAGCGCCAGCGCCGCGCCGTGCTGCGCCAAAATCCGCACGTCACCGACTGGGCGGAGCACCTCGCCTCCGGCCGAGAGGTTGCGGGACTCTAACCCGGGGCGCACACGGTAGAATCGCCCCATGACTTCTTGGGAATACGCCACCGTGCCGCTTCTGACCCACGCCACCAAGCAAATCCTGGACACCTGGGGCGAGGACGGCTGGGAACTTGTCACCGTCACCCCCGGCCCGACGCCGGAGAACCTCGTCGCCTACATGAAACGCGAGGTTTAGGCCGTGGCCGGAACCATCACCCATCGGCTTTCCGCGCTCGGGCTGGAACTGCCCGAGGTCGTCGCACCTCTCGCCGCCTACGTACCCGCCACCCGCGTGGGAAACCAGGTGTGGACGTCGGGGCAGCTCCCGCTTGTCGACGGCTCTCTGCCCGCAACCGGCAAAGTCGGCGCCGAGGTCTCCGAGGACCAGGGCTACGAGCTGGCGCGCCGCGCCTGCCTTAACGCGCTCGCCGCAATCGACGCGCTAGTGGGGCTCGACAATGTCACCCGCGTGATCAAGGTCGTCGGTTTCGTCGCCTCAGCGCCGGGCTTCACCGGCCAGCCGAAGGTGATCAACGGTGTCAGCGAGCTGATCGGCGAGGTCTTCGGGGATGCCGGCGCGCACGCCCGCTCCGCGGTCGGCGTCGCTGTGCTGCCGTTGGACTCACCCGTTGAGATCGAGATCATCGTCGAGGTAGCGGACGTAGCCACCTAATCGCTGTAGGCTTTAAGCTATGCAGCATCCCGCTTACAGCCAACTGCGGCCGGTCACCCCTTCGGCTTCCGTCGTGCTCTGCCCCAACCCGAGCTACGCGGCGCTGGAGGGCACGAACTCCTGGGTTGTCAGGGCCCCCGAGGACGAGTTCAGCATTGTCGTCGATCCGGGCCCGGAGGATGAGGGCCACCTCAACGTGCTGAGTGCGAAGGGCGAAAAGGTGGCGTTGATTCTGCTCACCCACCGCCACCACGACCACGCGGACGGCGCGCAGCGCTTCCGCCAGCTCACTGGTGCACCGATCCGCGCCATTGACCCGCAGCACTGTGCGGGTGCTGAGCCGCTCGTCGACGGAGAGGTCATTTCCGTCGACGGCATTTCCCCCCAACTCAAGGTGGTGGCCACGCCCGGCCACACGCGGGATTCGGTGAGCTTTCTCGTCTACTCCGGTGCGGCCGGCGAATCCGAGCTCGAGGGCATCATTACCGGTGACACGATCGCGGGGCGCCACACCACGATGATCTCCGAAACGGACGGCGATCTCGGCGACTACCTCGAATCCCTGACCCTGCTGGAGGAGCAGGGCGAGGGCGTGCGCCTGTTGCCCGGCCACGGCCCGGAAGGCGATGACGTTGCGGAGTTCGCGCGCAAGTACCTGCAGCGCCGCACCCAGCGCCTGGAGCAGATCCGCGAGGTAATCAAAGAGCACGGTGTGGATGCGGACATCAGCACGTTCGTCGACGCGATCTACGACGACGTTGACCCGGTGCTGCGCGGCGCGGCCGAGCAGACGACGCGCGTCGCGCTGCGCTACATCCGCAACCAGAGCTAACGGGAGTTAGCGAGGAAGGTCAGCGCGCGCGCCGGGCGAGGTGCTCGGTGTCGACGATGAGCACGCTCTTGCCCTCCAAGCGGATCCACCCGCGGTGCGCGAAGGTGGCCAGCGCCTTGTTCACGGTCTCGCGCGACGCGCCGACGAGCTGCGCGATCTCTTCTTGGGTCAGGTCGTGGTTGACCCGCAGCGCGCCACCCTCCTGGGTGCCGAAGCGGTTAGCCAGCTGCAGCAGGGTCTTGGCGACGCGGCCCGGGACGTCGGTGAAAATCAGGTCCGCCAAAGAGGCGTTGGTGCGGCGCAGCCTGCGCGCGAGCACCCGCAGCAGCTGCTGCGAGATGTCCGGGTAGTCGCTGATCCACTTCTTCAACGACTCGGAATTCATCGTGGCCGCGGAGACCTCGGTGACGCACACGGCGGAGGAGGTGCGCGGGCCCGGGTCGAAGATGGACAGCTCGCCGAACATGTCGGACGGGCCCATCACGGACAGGAGGTTCTCGCGGCCGTCGGAGGCGTGGCGCGCGAGCTTTACCTTGCCCTCAATAATGATGTAGAGCCGATCCCCCGGTTCGCCCTCGTCGAAGATCGTGGTGCCACGCGGGAAGTGGACGCTTTCCATCTCCCCGATCAGAGCCGTCACGGCATTCGTCTCGACGCCCTGAAAAATCCCCGCGCGCGCGAGAATGTCGTGGTCGCCTTGCATCTTTGCCTCCTCTGGTGAACGGCACTACTCCACCCGTTAGGGTATCACTGCTGTGGGAGGTTCGTCACAAAAGGGCGAAACTGTGGTCATTTACGGAAACATGCTGGACTCAATCTTTTCCATGCCGACGGCAAAGAAGCCGAAAATCACCGGAACCAAAGCTACGAGGACGACCGTCATGGGTGAGATTCTACCGGTGCGATCGGGGCGGTCGCTATAGTTGCGCCTATGACTGGACCCACCGGCTCATCTCTCCCTGCGGCGTCGCTCACTCCCCAGCGGCGGCGCCGGCCCGGTTCCCACCCGGCGTCGAAGGGCGCGGAGACTGCCATCGGGCGAACCCGCCGCGCGCGTCGCATCAACCGCACGCTTGCAGCGGTGTTTCCCGACGCGCACGCGGAGCTCGACTACACCAACCCGCTGGAGCTACTTGTTGCCACCGTGCTCAGCGCCCAAACCACCGACGTGCGCGTCAACCAGGTCACCCCTGAGCTCTTCGCCCGCTTTCCGACGGCGTCCGCGTACGCCTCGGCGCAGCAGGATCAGGTGGAGGAAATCATCCGCCCCACCGGCTTTTACCGCGCGAAGGCGGCGAACCTCATCGGGCTGGGCCGCGCGCTGGTGACCAACTTCGGTGGCGGGGTCCCAACCTCGCTCGAGGACCTGGTGACCCTGCCGGGGGTGGGCCGAAAGACAGCGCACGTGGTGCGCGGCAACGCCTTCGGCATGCCGGGACTGACCGTGGACACGCACTTCCAGCGGCTCGTGCACCGGCTCAAACTCACCGAGGAGAAGGACCCGGTGGCAATCGAGCACGTAATTGGCGCCATCATTGAGAAAAAGGAGTGGACGATGTTTTCGCACCGGATCATCTTCCACGGCAGGCGCGTTTGCCACGCCCGCACCCCAGCCTGCGGCGCGTGCCCGCTGGCGTTCGACTGCCCCAGCTTCGGGGAGGGGCCAACTGACCCGGCCCGGGCCGCGGCGAAGGTGACCGGCCCCGAGCGCGAGCACATCCTGGGATGTGCGGGAAGTAGCGAAGGGGGAGTGCCGGGTGAATAGGACAGCGGTATTGGGGGTGGCCGCCGCGGTGGTGGCCACCATCGTCGTACTCGCCGGGGCACTGGTTCTGTTGCGCCCGGCCCCGGGCGTATCAGGCGGGGCAGGAGCGTTGGGTGAGGCGTCGACAAGCAGCGAAGCGGTGGTTCCCGCGCGTCCCGACTGCCCCGGGTCGCAGGTCGGCGGGGTGGCCCTCGACTGCCTCGGCGGCGGGTATTCCGACCCCGCCAGCGAGGTCACCGAGGTCACCGAGGTCACCGTGGTCAACGTCTGGGCGTGGTGGTGCGACCCGTGTCGCGGGGAACTGCCGGTGATCGAGCAGTTCGCGGCGGAGAACCCGCAGTTCAACGTCGTTGGTGTGCACGCGGACGCCGTGGCCGCAAACGGCGCGGGGATGCTCAACGAGCTCGGCGTCGGGTTGCCCAGCTACCAGGACAGCGACAACACTTTCGCGGGCACCTTGGGGCTGCCCGGGGTAATCCCGCTGACCGTGGTGTTTCGGGGCGACGAGCAGGTCGCGGTGTTTCCCAAGGTGTTCCACAGCACCGCTGAGCTCGACGCCGCCGTGGCGGGGGTGCTGTGAGTGGCGGATGTCGCGTTACAACCCGAGCTCTCACCGGGCTGGCTGACCAGCATGATCGCCGGGATAGGCACCCCTGAGAACTCCGCGCGGGCGAAACAGCTGCTTTCCGGGCGCTTAGCGTCGCACCCCGAGCGTGACGACGCCGCCGTGCTCATGCTCCTCACCGGCGATAATGCGGCCGAGGCGGAGATCCTGATCACCCACCGCACCCCGACGATGCGCAGCCACTCCGGGCAGATGGCGTTTCCCGGCGGGCGTATCGACGACACCGATCTCGGGCCCGTGGACGCGGCGCTGCGTGAGGCGTGGGAGGAAACGGGCCTTCAGCGCCACCGCGTCACCCCGCTGGCCGTGATGCCCTCGCTCACAACCGCCGGAGGGCGCCGCCGCGCGGTTCGCCCGGTGCTGGGCTACTCAGCCGACCCGGGACGCCCGCATGTGGCATCTCCGGCGGAAACAGACGACGTCTTCTTCGCCCCGGTCGCGGATCTACTAGCCCCGGAAAACCGGCTCGACGTCGGCTTTTTCGGCTTTACCGGGCCGGCGTTCTGGGTCAACGACTACCTTGTCTGGGGCTTTACGGGAGTGCTTCTCGACGTCCTCTTCGACGCCGCCGGGTGGGCCAAGCCCTACGACCCCAGCATCGTGCCGTTGCGCCGGGCGCTCAAGCGCTCGCGCAACGGCGAGCGCCACTTGTGACGCGATCCGGAGTAACATCAACCCTAATTGAGCCCGGGCCAAGTGGGCCCGCGCCTGAACCGAGAGTGACTTGAGGGAGAACCGACGCGTTGAACGCCGCTGTCATCGTCGATGCAATCCTTGTTGCCGTGATCATCGCCGCGTTCGTCAGCGGCTGGCGCCAGGGTGCGCTCAGGGCGGTGTTGTCGATGGTGGGTGTCATCGCCGGGTTGATCGTCGGCCTGGCCATCGCGCCACTTCTGGTAAATCTCGCTGAAACCCGGGCGTTAAAGATCGTGATTCTGTTGGCCGTGGTGGTGCTGTTTGTCGGCATGGGCAACCTCGTGGGGCTCGTTGTCGGATCCGGGATACGCGAGCGTGCCCGGTTTCGCTCCACCCACGTGCTGGACTCGGTGGTGGGGTCCGTGTTCCAAGCGGTGGCGGTGGGGCTGGTCACCTGGTTCCTCTCGATTCCGCTGGCCACGTCCGTCCCGGGCGCAGTCGGTGACGGCATCCGCAACTCCACTGTTCTCGGTGTGATCGACTCGGCAGCGCCCGCCGGGCTGGAGTCGCTTCCCGGCAGACTCGCGGCGCTGCTCAACGATTCGGGCCTGCCGCCGCTGGTCTCGCCGTTTGCCACCCCTGGCGGCCAGCAGGTCGATGCCCCCGACGCGGCGGCAATCGACCCAGCGGTGGTCGACCGGGTCAGCCCGAGCGTGGTGCACGTCATGGGCGATGCGGGGTCTTGCGGGCGCAAGCTCATGGGCTCCGGTTTCGCCGCCGCCGAGGACTACGTTGTCACCAACGCCCACGTTGTGGCGGGTACGGAAACCGTCAGCCTGGACACCGTGCTTGGGGTCAAGCCCGCCGAGGTTGTCTATTACCGCCCGGACGTGGACATTGCCGTGCTGCGCAGCGAGAGGTTGGGCCTCGACCCGATCCCGCTGGCGAGGCAGGGGCTGGTCCGCGGCGACGACGCCGTGGTGATGGGTTATCCGCGTTCTGGGCCGTTTGAGGCCGCACCTGCTCGCGTGCGCAGCCGGATCAACATCTCCGGCCCGGACATCTACTCCACCGGCCGCGTCGAGCGCGAGGCGTACACCCTGCGCGGCAACGTCAGGCAGGGCAACTCGGGCGGCCCACTGCTGACACCCGAAGGCGAGGTGGCGGGGGTGATCTTCGGCGCGTCCGTCGACTCCAGCGACACCGGCTACGCGCTCACCCTCGACCAGGTGCTCAGCGCGGTGGGCCCGCTGCAATCACACACCACGCCGGTTGATACGCAGAGCTGCGTCATCGGCTAGCCCGCGGGCGAACTCGGCGACCGCGTCGATGAAGGCCCCCGGGTTTTCAATGTGGGGCAGGTTCTTCGCACCCGGGAGGGTGAGCGTGCGGTAGTCGCCGTCGACCCGCTTGCGTTGGCGCGCGGCGAGGCGCTCCCACAGGCTTTGTCCGGGGTGAATCAAAAGCGTGGGGGCGTTGACTTTCGCCCGGCGCGGTGCCGCGCTGGTCAGCAGGCGGGAGTTGTGCACGCTGTGGATGAAGGCGTTGTCGATCGCGGCGGCGGTGCGTCGTAACGCGAGCACCTCGGCGAAAGCATCTGTGCGCTGGAAGGCGGCCGTGGTGTTGATGGCCAGGTTGGTGCGGTAGGCACGCCGGCGGGCGCGGCCGAAGCGCTCCAGCAGCCGCGCGGGCAGATGGGCGAGCGCGCTGCGGCCGAGCATGGGCATGAAATCCCACGGCCGTGATGCCATCGCCGCGCGCAGGTCCGCTGGGTGCGACGCCGAGATGGACACGAGCCCCACGACACTGTCGGGGTGCGCAGCGGCGCTCACCCAGGCCACCGCGCCTCCCGTGTCGACGCCCACGAGCACGGCGTTTTTATGGCCGAGTGTGGCTATCGCCCCCTTGACGTCACCCACCGCGAGCAGCATGTTGTTGCCGGGCCGAGGTGGGGGTTTGTCCGACATGCCGTAGCCGCGCATGTCGAGCGCGGCGACGTGAAAACCCCGCTGCGCAAGCGCAGCGATGACCTCAGAAAAATCGAACCACCCTCCGAACGTGCCGTGGAGTAGCACGATCAGCGGGTGGTCGGGATCGCCCGCGGTGACCGCGTGGAGGCGGATGCCGCGGGTGTGGAGCATGCGGTGGGCGAAATCGCCTTCAAGCTCGACTACCGACGGGGGCAGTCGCCGCCTGGAACTGGGCACCGCGTGTTGACGCTCGAGCTAGTCGACGTTCGCCACGGTGGAGCCGCCGCGCGACGGCACGGGGCGGCCGGTCGGCGCGGGGCCGCCGGTGTAGAGAGCGCTGTCGTCCTCGGCGAGGTTCTTCTTCGCCTGGCCGGGGACGAGGTTCTTGAGCTCGTTGACGCTGTCGATGGTGCGCTCGGGGGCCTTGATCTTCTTGACCTTGCGCAGACCGATGAAAGCGAGGATGCCGGCGACGGCGAGCATGATCAAAAAGACGATGAGGAAGGCGGCCCACCACGGCATCCACAGCTGCAGAAGCGCGGCGAGGAAGAAGAAGAAAAAGAAGGTGGAGTAAAGCGCGATGACGCCGGCGACGGCGAACAGGCCGCCACCGATGGCGCCCTTCTTGACTTCGCCGATGACCTCGGTCTTGGCGAGCTCGATCTCGTTGCGCACCAGGCGGGAGACCTGCTCGGTGGCGTTGGAGACCAGGCCGCCGATGGAGTCCTGGCCCGGCTGCGTGACGTCGGTGTCGCGCAGCGGGATAGAGTCCACCTTCGCGGAGATGGCTGTCGAACCGTTAGTGTAGAGACCCTTATTGCTCACGTTGAATACCTTCCTCGGTGGCGCTAGCCAACTTTTTCATTAGAACATACCCAATCCTAGAGGATTATGTGTTGTTGCTGTCCTTCTTGATGCGCTGGGCGACCCACACGCCCGCGGCGGCGAGGGCGGTCACGCCGGCGAGCACGCCTGCGCCGATGCCGAATTCGCGGGCGTTGGGCATCTGAATCAGCGGGACGGGGTGTTTGAAGATGCGGATTTCCCACTCGTTGTCCTGGGCGTGCTTGCGCAGGGTGCGATCCGGGTTGACCGCCACGGCGTGGCCAACCATCTCGAGCATCGGGATGTCGGTGGCGGAGTCGGAGTAGGCGTAGCAGAGCTCGAGGTCGTAGCCGTGGGTGTCGGCGAATTCCGCCACTGCCTCGGCTTTGGCGTCGCCTTTGAGGAAGCGGGTGATGTTGCCCGTGAGTTTGCCGTCGACGATTTCAATTTCGGTGGCGACGATCATGTCCACCCCGAGCTCGCGCGCGATGGGGTCGACGAGGATGTCGGCCGAGGCGGAAATGATGATGATGTCGCGACCGTGGCGCTTGTGGTACTCGATCAGCTCGCGCGCCTCGGCGTAGATCGCGGGCGTGACCACGCTGCGCATCGTCTCGGTGGTGATGCGGTTGATGTCGTCGACGGACCAGCCGGCGACGAGCTGCGAGAGGTAGTCGCGGGTGGAATCCATTTGCTCGCTGGAGTGCCCGCTGAGCATGTAGGAGGCTTTGGACATGTAGATCTCCACGGCCTCCTGCCGGGAGATGAGCCCGTTGTTGAGGAACTCTTTGCCGAACGCGAAGGCGGAGGAGGTTGCGATGATGGTCTTGTCCAGGTCGAAGAAGGCGGCGGTGCGCGGCGCGGTGGCGTCCGCGCTTTCTCCGCTCAACCCGTCGCGGCAGTCTTCGCCAGTCATGCCCCACATTGTAGCCGTGCCCCGCGAGCGTCGAGGTAAACGACCACTTCGAAAAGATTTACGAAAATTTGTGGCGAGGTGCTTGCAACTTGTTTGGGGTGTGTGTCATAATCATTGCTGCAAGGCCCCGATATACAGTGTGGCCTGCCCCGGTCCACCCCCCCCGAGACCGGGTTACTGACGGCCCGCGCACACCCCCCCGAGGCGCGGGCCGTCTCTTATGCCCGGAGCTGGGCGGGTTATCCACAACAAAGTGTGTGAAGCGTCACCCATCCCCGGGGGTTATCCACAGGTTGTGTGGGTGGTCTTGTGCAGGTCAGGCGCGTGCGCGACAGTCGAAGCCATGCCGCAACCGACACCGATCCTCATCGCGATTGACGACATCGCCGTGCACTCGGAAGCCGTCCACCTCGCCGCCGCCTCGGGCAGGGCGATTGTCGACGCAACCGCCTCCCCGGCCGTGTTCGAGCGCCACATCGACGCCGTGTTCGCCGTGCTAGTCGACGCCCCCAAGTACCTCACCGAGCTCACGCGTGCCCAGCACCGGGCGGGGATCTTCCTGGTCGGGCCCGACCTCGCCGCCGTCGCCGCGGCGCACGCCGCCTACCCCGCGGCCGAGGCCGCCTTCGTGCTCCCGGCCCAGGCTGCTGAGCTGCTGCGCTGCCTCGGGACGCTCGAGCGGACCCCTCGTCCGCTCCGTGCCGGGGGCAAGGTCATCGCCGTGGTCGGCGCGGCCGGTGGGGTGGGGGCGTCAACGCTGTGCGCGTCGATAAGCCGCGCGGCGGCGCGCGACCGCGAGCCCACGATCATCGACGCCCACCGCTACTCGGGAGGTTTTGACCTGCTGGTGGGTATCGAGGAGCGCGGCGGTGCGCGGTGGGGCGAGATCTCGTTCGGGGAGGGCAGCGTCGAGCGCGCTGATGTGCGCCGCGCCCTGCCGTGCACCCCTGACGGGATCGCGGTGCTGACGTGCTCGCGCACCACGATCGCTGACCCCTTCGTCCTTGACGCGGCGATGCTCGAGCGCACGGTGGCCGCGCTGGGCTCAGCAGGGCTCACGGTCGTGGACTGCCCCGTGGGACTTGTGCCGCAGCGCTGCGATCTCGCCCTTGTTATCACCCCGGGGGAGGTGCGCGCCGCCGCCGCTGCCGCGCGGATCTGCGCCGAGCTAGCCGCGAACAGCATCGGGTGCGCGATCGTGGCGCGGCGGCGCTCGTGGACGGGGCTGTCCATCAGTGAGATCGAGCGGGTGACCAAGCTCGACGTCGTCGCGGAGGTGCCCGAGATCACCGGCCTGACCCGCAAGGTCGAAACCGCGGGCCTGCCGCTGCGCTTGCCCCGCCAGCTCGCGCGCGCCGCCGCGAAGGTGATCGCGGAGGTCGGGGTATGAGCGCGCGGGCGACGGAGGAGATCATCACCCGCGTCAAGCGCCGGCTCGCCGCCGAGGCAGACGTCGACCCGGCGCGCCTGTCGGCCCTGATCCGAGAGGAATCGGTCGTGCTCAGCGACGTCGACGTCCTCACCATCATGCGCAGGCTACGCGACGACACCACCGGCGCCGGGCCGCTGGAGCAGCTCCTGGCAGATCCGACGGTGACCGACATCTGCGTCAACGGCCCGCACGGCGTCTACGTCGATCGCGGCAGCGGGCTCGAGGCCACCCCGGTGCGCTTTGCCGCGGACGCGGACGTGCGCCGCCTCGCCTCCCGCCTCGCCGCTGGTTGCGGGCGCAGGCTTGACGACGCCCACCCGTTCTGCGACGGCCACCTCACCCGCGACAACGGCACCCTCCTGCGCTTCCACGCGGTCCTGCACCCCACCGCGCACGTCGGCACGTGCATTTCGCTGCGCGTGCTGCGCTCCACCACGGCCACGCTCGACGACCTCG
>NZ_GG667191.1:282932-329380 GCF_000159635.1 Corynebacterium lipophiloflavum DSM 44291
CGACTCCTACGGCCCCGACAGCCCGGAGCCGCTCGCGCAGCAGTGGCGCACCGTCGCGGCTCTGTCCGCGCTCGGCGTCGAACCGGACAAGGCGTGGGCCGACTTCCACCGCGTGCCTGGTGGCGCCGAACTGGCCAGTCTCGTCGGGCTGTCGCACTCCTCCGGTACCGCCGTCGCCGCTGGCTGCGAGCGCATCGCTTCGCGCCTGCGCGACGCGGCCGCCGATGACGCGACAGCCAGAGCCGAACGCGCGGGCGTGCTCATCAGCATCCCGCTTACCGCATTTTTCCTACCCGCCTTCTTCGTCCTCGGACTCATCCCCACGGCAATCAGTCTGGGGACCCACCTCACTCAAGGAGCACAACCATGAACCGTCTTGCAGCATCACTTTTCACCCACATCCACACGAAACTGTCCAACGACAAGGGCATGAGCACCATCGAGTACGCCTTTGGCAGCCTCGCGGCCGCAGCCCTCGCCGGTGTTCTATACATGGTGGTCAACGGCAACGGTGTGACCTCGGCCATCGAGCGCGTCATCACCGACGCACTCAGCAACACCCCGGGCTAGGACTGCGCCCATGCTTTCCGACGACCGCGGCTCCGTCACCGTCGAAGCCGCACTCTCGCTCGCGGTGCTGGTGACGCTAGCGGCCGCGATTGTCGCAGGCATTGCCACCCTGGCCGCCTACATCTCCGCCGTCGACATTGCGGGCGCGGCGGCGCGCTCCCACGCCATCGGGGTCGATTTCACCCCGGGGCGCGGCACCGTCGAGGTGCACGAATCGGCGGGATTGGTGCACGTTACCGCGGTGGTCGACGCCCCGCTTACTCCGATGTCGGCCACGGCGACGTTCCCAGTGGAGTTCCGGTGAAGGCCCGGCACCTCGCTGGCGACGAGGGCTACGCCACGGTCACCTCCGCCGGGATCATCACCGCCGTGACCAGTCTTATGGTCCTCGTCGTGGGTGTCGGCGCGCGTGTTGCGGACAGCCACCGCGCCCAGCTCGCCGCTGACCTCGCCGCCACGGCGGGCGCGACCGCCCACTACAGCGGGGTCGACGCCTGCCGGGTGGCGGCGGAGACGGCAGCGCACAACTCCGCGCGCCTGCGCACGTGCGAGCTTATCGACGGCGACGTGACTGTCAACGTCAGCGTGTCCATGGCCACGGCGACGGCCCGCGCCGGGCCGCTATAGCGCCGACATGGTCACCAGCGCGCCGAGCAGCTTGATCGCCGCGGCCTTGTCCAGCGGCTGGTTGCCGTTGCCGCACTTCGGCGACTGCACGCAGGAGGGGCAGCCGGTGTCGCAGCCACAGGCGCGCACCGCCTCGTAGGTGGCGGTGATCCACTCGTGGAAGCGGGCGAAGCCCTCGTCGGCAAACCCGGCCCCGCCGGGGTGTCCGTCGTAGACGAACACCGTCGGCAAAAGGGTGTCCTGGTGCAAGGCGGTGGACACGCCGCCGATGTCCCACCGGTCGCAGGTCGCCAGCAGTGGCAACAGACCGATCGCCGCGTGTTCCGCGGCGTGCAGCGCCCCGGGGATCTCAGCGGGGGTGATGCCGAGCTTGTCCAACACCAGCGGGTCGATGGTGTAGGCGACCGCGCGGGTGATCAGGCGCTGCTCGGGCAAATCGAGCGGGATGTGTTCGGAGACCGTGCCATCCGACAGGCGCACCACGTAGCCGGTGACGCGGTCAACCACCTCGACGTCAACGCTGGCCAGCCACAACCCCGGCGAGAGCTGGCGCGGCTCGCTGGCCTGTGCCAGGATGCTGATCTCCGTGGTTGAGCGCGCGTGGGTGGAGTAGTCCGGCATGGCCGGGGAGGCCAGCGCGACGTAATCGTGCAGGTCGAGGGTGTCGATGACGTAGTACTCGCCCTGGTGGATGTACACCGCCCCGTCGTGGACCTGGCTCATTGCGCGCGATGCGTCAATGGTGCCCAGCAGGCGGCCGTCGGAAGTATCGACGATCATCACCTGCTCCCCAGCGCCACCTCGCAGGCTCACCGCGGCGTGCGCGGTCTCCGGGCTGAGCTCACCCTCGAGCCGCGGCACCGCGAACCACCCGGAATTTCTACGGCGCAACAAGCCGGCCGCGACGAGCTCGTTGACGACACCGGCGGCGTTGAACTCCTCAACGTCGGCCTCGGTCAGCGGCTTTTCCACGGCGGCGCAGTAAACGTGGTCGCGCAGGATGAAGGGGTTAGCGGGGTTGAACACGCTGTTTTCCACGGGCCTTCCCAGCAGCGCGGCCGGGTGGTTGACCAGGTAGGTGTCCATCGGCTCGTCGCGGGCGATCATCACCACCGCCGCCGACTGCCCGCGGCGCCCCGCGCGGCCCGCCTGCTGCCGGAAGGAAGCGACAGTGCCGGGAAAACCGGCCATGACCACGGCGTCGAGCCCGCCGACGTCGATACCCAGCTCGAGCGCGTTCGTGGTGGCCACGCCGAGCAAGTCCCCGTTGTCCAGCGCCCGTTCGAGCGCGCGGCGGTCCTCGGCAAGGTAGCCCGCGCGATACGACGCGATGCGCTCGGCGAAGTCTGCACGGCCCGCGACCACCAGGTCTTCGGCCGTGCGCATGGCGACGAGCTCCGCGGCGCGCCGGGAGCGCACGAAGGTAAGCGTCCGCGCGCCCTGCTCAACCAGGGTGGCCATCACGCCCGCGGCCTCGGTGGTGGCGGCGCGGCGCACGTTGTCCTCGATAAACCCCGGCTCCCACAAGATCAGCGTCTTGTCGCCGGTGGGTGCGCCGTCGTCCGTCACGGCCGTGACCTCGCGACCGCACAAACGCCCCGCCTGGCCAGCGGGATCGGCGGTCGTGGCCGAGGCGAAGATCAGCGTCGGGGAGCTACCGTAGGCACGGCACATCCGCAGCAGCCGGCGCAGCACGAGCGAGACGTGCGCGCCGAACACCCCGCGGTAGGTGTGGCACTCGTCGACGACGATAAAACGCAGGTGACGCAGCAGGCGCGCCCACCTGACGTGGTTCGACAGGATGCCCGCGTGCAGCATGTCGGGGTTGGTGAACACGAAGCGGGTCTGCTCGCGGATCCCGGAGCGCGCCTCGACGGGAGTGTCCCCGTCATAGGGGGCGGGGTTGACGCCGCCCAGGCCCGGCACCTCGCGCACCAGCCTGGAGGCGGACTGCAGCTGGTCGGAGCCGAGCGCCTTCGTCGGTGTGAGGTACATCGCGCAGGCCTGCGGGTCGGCGGCCAGCGTGGTCAGGACGGGGAGCTGGTAGCATAGCGATTTGCCTGACGATGTCCCCGTGGCGACGACGACATCGCGGCCCGCAAACGCCAGGTCCGCGGCCTCGCGTTGATGGGAATAGAGGTGCGTTATGGAGGCGTCGATAAGCGAGCTCTTAAGCTCGGGCGCAACCCAGCGCGGCCACGGCGCAGTGCGCGCTAAGGAGGCGGGGACCTGCTCGACGTGGGTGATGGTGGCGGACGGAAAACGCTCGCGGAGCTGGGCGAGGATTTCGGCGCCGAAGGAAAGAGACATCGGGACAAAAGAGTACGCCACAACATTCGACGGGGCGAACAATTCATGGCATAATGGTTGTTGGTCGCAGATTCTGTGCGCGCCTAGCTAGGTGCTCGCGAGTGTTTGTACGCGGGCACCAGGTCCATTTTTGGCCTGGTGGTTCCTCGACCGAGTTTCAACCACAATTTTTGAAAGGCACATCAATGGCTACCGGAACTGTCAAATGGTTCAACGCTGAAAAGGGCTTCGGCTTCATCGCTCCCGACGACGGCTCTGCCGACGTCTTCGTTCACTACTCCGAGATCCAGGGCAACGGCTTCCGTACCCTCGAGGAGAACCAGCAGGTCGAGTTCGAGATCGGCGACGGCGCCAAGGGCCCGCAGGCCCAGGCTGTCCGCCCGCTCTAAACGCTAGGCGCCTCTAACCCCCTCCGCGTGAGGGGGTTTTTGCATGTCAGAGCTTGGACACGCCGCGGCGCACGTCAAGCCACTCGAACAGCCGTACCTGGAGCTTCTGAATTCCGAAGCCAACTAGGGAGCCGAGTGTAACGCCTACGATCAAGGCCAGCAGCGGCCAGTCGGCGAACAGGGAACCGCCGAGGTAACCGACGCCGACGCTGAGGAACGCCCAGATGATCACGCCGATTGTGTCGTAGAAGAAGAAGGCGAACCAGTTGTAGCCCACCGAGCCGAGCACAATGGTTGCCACCCAGCGCGCCCAGGGAATGAAGCGCGCGACGATGATCGTGGCTCCTGCGCGGCGCTTCATGTTTCTGCGCACCCACGTGATCGCGGCGCCGGCCTTCGATTCCGGGTCGAGGCGGTTGACCACCTTGATAAGCCGGCTGCCGAGCAGGAAACAGATGTTGTCGCCGATGATCGCGCCGATCACCGCCGCGATGATCACCCCCACGGGGTTGGGCACGCCCACCGAGGCCGCGAACGCGCCCGCCAGGTTGAGCACCGTTTCCGAGGGAATGATGGGCGCGAGAGCGTCCCCGATGATAAGGAGCGTGACCAGCGGATAAAAGACAGGCATCTGCATCAGTTCCTCGAGGAAGCTGATGAAGGAATCGATCACCGTGGTTCTCCTTTCGGGCGGGTACACGCTGCGGGCTCGGTTAAACCTCCCAGCGATTCTAGTGTTCGGAGTTGACGTGTGCCTGGGAGGTTGCACCGAAGTCCCAAATTCTCTGATACAACTAAAAGAGTTTTACTCCTGCACTCGGCGCGGCCTGCCCGCCAACTCGCAAGAGACGTAATTAATAAGGTGCAGGTCGAGAAAGTGCGAAGTGAGGTGTCACCCAGCGTGGCGGAGAACGGCAAGACCCTCGTCATCGTCGAGTCGGCGACGAAGGCCAAGAAGATCCAGAAGTACCTGGGCAGCGACTACATCGTCGAGGCCTCCGTGGGCCACATCCGTGATCTCCCCGGCCGCGCCGCCGACATCCCGGCGAAGTACAAGAACGAGCCCTGGGCGAAGCTGGGGGTCAACCCGGAGGACGGGTTCGAGGCGATTTACGTCGTCAGCCCCGACAAGAAGAAGAAGGTCGCGGATCTCAAGGGGAAGCTGAAGGATTCCGACAAGCTCCTGCTGGCTACAGACCCGGACCGCGAGGGCGAAGCGATTGCCTGGCACCTGCTGGAAACGCTTAAGCCGAAGGTCCCCGTCGAGCGCATGGTGTTCAACGAGATCACCGAGTCGGCGATTCGCGATGCGGCCGAAAATACCCGCGAGCTCGACCACAACTTGGTCGACGCCCAAGAGACCCGCCGGATCCTGGACCGCCTCTACGGCTACGAGGTCAGCCCGGTGCTGTGGAAGAAGGTCATGCCGCGCCTGTCGGCGGGGCGCGTGCAGTCGGTGGCCACCCGCGTCATCGTCGAGCGCGAGCGCGAGCGCATGGCGTTCATCTCCGCCGAGTACTGGGATCTGACCGCCACGCTGAAAGGCTCCAGCGAGTTCGACGCGAAGCTGGTGAGCGTTGATGAGCGTCGCGTCGCCCAGGGCCGCGACTTCGACGACCGGGGCCACGTCAAGTCCGACGACGTGTACGTGGTCGATCAGGCCGCCGCCGAGGCGCTGGCCGAGGGACTCGAACACCGGGACATGAGCGTTGCGGACGTAGAGGAAAAGCCGTATTCGCGTCGGCCGTATGCGCCGTTCATGACCTCGACGCTGCAGCAGGAGGCGGGGCGGAAGCTGCATTTCACGTCCGCGCGCACGATGCGCATTGCGCAGCGCTTGTACGAAAACGGCCACATCACCTACATGCGTACGGATTCCACGGCGCTGTCGGCGCAGGGGCTTCAAGCGGCGCGCACGGCCGCGACGGAGCTTTACGGGGCGAACTACGTCACGGCGCAGCCGCGCACCTATGCGCGCAAGGCGAAAAACTCCCAGGAGGCGCACGAGGCGATTCGCCCCGCAGGCGAGCGCTTTTCCACGCCCGGCCAGCTGGCCAACTCGCTCGACGCCGAGGAGTTCAAGCTCTACGAGCTGATCTGGCAACGCACCGTCGCCTCCCAAATGGAGGACGCCCGCGGGACCTCGATGAAGGTCACGGTGGCGGGCGAGGCTGCTTCGGGGGAGAAGGTCGCGTTCGCCGCTACCGGCCGCACGATCACGTTACCGGGCTGGTTGCGCGCCTACTCCGACACCCAGGACAACGAAACGCACCTGCCTCAGCTGAGCAAGGGCGACGTCCTGACCACGGTGAAGATCACCGCCGATGGCCACTCCACCAACCCGCCGGCGCGCTACAACGAAGCCAGCCTCGTTAAAAAGATGGAAGACCTCGGCATTGGGCGACCGTCGACGTACGCCTCGATTATCAAGACCATCCAGGACCGCGGCTACGTGGTCGCCCGTGGCAACGCTTTGGTGCCCACGTGGGTGGCGTTTTCGGTCATCGGGCTGATGGAGAACAACTTCGACGCGCTCGTGGACTACGACTTCACCTCCTCCATGGAGGACGAGCTCGACGAGATCGCTCACGGCAACGAGAACCGCACGCGGTGGCTGAGCGGTTTCTACTTCGGTGATGCCTCAGCCGACGACAACATGGCTGACGCCATCGCCCGCCGCGGCGGGCTCAAGCACATCATCGAGGACAACCTCGAGTCCATCGACGCGCGCCAAGTCAACTCGCTGAAGCTTTTCGACGACTCCGCCGGGCGCGCGATCAACGTCCGCGTCGGCCGCTACGGCCCGTACATCGAGCGAGAGGTGGGCACGACCGCAGACGGTGAGCCCGAGTACCAGCGGGCGAACCTTCCCGAGTCCGCCACCCCGGATGAGATCACCCTGGAGATGGCGGAGAAGCTGTTCGCGATTCCGCAGTCGGGCCGCGAGCTCGGGGTCAACCCCGCCAACGGCCGCACGGTGGTGGCCAAGGAGGGCCGTTACGGCCCGTACGTCACCGAGCTCGTGCGTGACGACGAACGCGCCACCGCCGAAGCCAACGCCGAGAAGGTCGTGGCGAAGGAGCGCGCGGATGAGGATGCCCAGCGCGCCGCGGAGGGAAAGCGGGCGAAGAACTGGGAGACCAAGACCGCTGCCGCGCAGAAGGAAAAGCGTGTGGCCGCGCTCATCGACGAGCAGCTCAAACCCGCCACCGCGTCTTTGTTTTCGACGATGGAGCCTGCCGAGGTCACCCTTGACGAAGCGTTGCAGCTTCTCAGTCTGCCGCGAGAGGTGGGCGTGGACCCGGCGGATGGGGAGATGATCACCGCCCAGAACGGCCGCTACGGCCCGTACCTGAAGAAGGGCAGCGACTCGCGCTCGTTGTCGAACGAAGAGCAGATCTTCAGGATCACGCTGGATGAGGCGCGGCGGATCTACGCCGAGCCGAAGCGCCGGGGCCGCGCCGCGGCGAAGCCCCCGCTGAAGATGCTGGGCGATAACGACGTTTCCGGCAAGCCGATGAGCATCAAGGACGGCCGCTTCGGCCCGTACGTCACCGACGGTGAAACCAACGCCTCGCTGCAGCGCGGCGACACCCCGGAAACCATGACGGACGAGCGCGCCAACGAGTTGCTGTCAGCGCGTCGAGCCCGCGAGGCGGACGAGGGGGCGGCGACCAAGACAACTGCCAAGAAGGCAGCCAAGAAGGCGGTTAAGAAGGCAGTGAAGAAGGCAGTGAAGAAGCCCGCGAAAACCACCAAGCGCGTGGTCAAGGCGAAGCGGAGGAGCTAGCTAGTACCTGTCCGCCAGTGTGGAGCGCACGGGGCGGGCAAGCTGCGTCATCTTGTTGCGCCCGCGCAGCTCGATCGACTTCATCAGCGTCCAGCGCTGCTGCTCAACCTCGTTGGCGGCGCGCAGGGTCGCGGCGTTGGTGAGCACCCGACCCGGGGAGTTTTTGGCCAGGTCCGTCAGGCGCGCCGCGGCGTTTACGGCGTCGCCGATGACGGTGTACTCAAACCGGTCGGAGCCGCCGATGTGGCCGGCGACGACATGGCCCGAGGCGACACCGATGCCGGCCTGGAGCTTCAGCCCGCGCAGTTCTTGGCGCAGTTCGCGCGCGGTTTGCAAGGCGTGGGAGGTGGCGTCGTGAAGCGCTGTGGGCGCGCCGTAGACCGCGAGCGCCGCGTCGCCCTGGAACTTGTTGATCACTCCCTTGTTGCGGTGCACGACCTCGACGACGATGGCGAAGAACTCGTTGAGCGCGGCGACGACCTCCTCGGGTGAGTGGTTGACCGCGAAGGTGGTGGAGCCGATGACATCTACGAACACAACCGCGGCCTTGCGGTCCTCGCCTCCGAGCTCGGGTTTTTCCTCGAGCGCGCGTTGCGCGACCTCGCTGCCGACGTAGCGGCCGAAGATGTCGCGCACCCGCTGGCGCTCGTTGAGCCCGCGCATCATTTCGTTGAAGCCGGCTTGCAGGACGCCGATCTCGGAGCCGTCGTAGATGTCAACCTGGGTGTCCGATTCGCCGCGGCGGACCCGGTTGATCGCCTCCTGGAGCTCCTTGATCGGGTCGACCACGCCCATGATGGCGAAGATGGTGCCGATGCTGCCGGTGGCGAGCGCGGTAAGCGAGAGTGCGGACACCGCCGGCATGAGTTCACCGGGGGTGTTGGTGAAAAACCCGCTGCGCTGCGCCCACACCAACAGGAGGATTCCGATCAGCGGGATCGCGGTGGTGGTGAACCACGTCATGTACAGGCGCGTCTTGATAGGCGGCTCGAGCGTCGAGTCCTCGAAGCGCCGCGCCAGCGCGGAGGCCGCAATGGGGCGCACCAGGCGCGCGGCCTGGACGTAGGTCAACAGGGCGACCACGAGGCAGGCCATGAGCGTGGAGATGAGAACCACGATGGTCAGGCGGGCGTCGATACGCGATGTGGCGATGGTGGCGATCGCGATGCCGATCAGCCACACCCCGACCACAATCACCGTCTGCAGCATCGGGATGCGCAAAACCAGGTTGCGGACCATGTTGGGGTCGTGGCCCTCCGGCGCGCGCTGCCACTCCAAGACGGGCCTGAACAGGAAGAACGTGACCACCACGCCGACGAGGACAGCGAACGCGGCGTAGGCGATGCCGAGGACGCCGAGCCCGCCACCGGTCATGGAAAGCTGCTCGACCTCGGCCATCGGGATGAAGTAGCGGATGAACGTCATGATCGCGATTCCGCCGAGCACGTTGGTGCCCAGCACGGTCAGGGCATACAGGGGCCACGATGTGCCCCAGAGCCACTTGAAGCCGCGCCAAATTCTGTCCACGTCGACCTACTTTAGTGGGATCGCGATTGGTGCGGGGCAGGTAGTATTGTTGCAGGCGTGACTAGGGCAAGCGTGAGCGAGCGCCTCGCGGACATTCCCCGGGTGCGCGAGACGATCCTGCGCGCGGCCGAGGCGGCGCGCGGCGCGGGGGAGAGCTACGCCATGTCGCACGCCTGGCTGTTCACGGGTCCTCCCGGCGCGGGCCGCTCCACCACGGCTGTCGCCTTCGCCGCCGCGCTGGTGTGCACGGACCCCGATGTGGTCGGCTGCGGCCGCTGCGACAACTGCCGCGCCGTATTCGCCGGCGCCCACACCGATGTCGTGCACATTGTGCCCAAGGAGCTAGTGATTTCCGTGGAAACGGTGCGCGGGATCGTCAACCAGGCATCGCGCTTGCCGACGGTCGGCGCGTGGCGCGTCATCATCATCGACGAGGCAGATCGCTTCTCGACGGCCGCAGCCGACGCATTCCTCAAAACCGTCGAGGAACCCCCCGCGTCGACCGTGATCATCTTGTCGGCGCCATCGACCGACCCCGAGGACTTTTCCACCATGCTGCGCTCGCGCTGCCGCCACCTTTACGTCCCGGCGCCGTCGGAAAGTGAAATCGTGCGGTTGCTGACCCAGGAGGAGGGGGCGAGCGAGGAGGTCGCGCGCCTGGCTGCCGCGGCCTCGCTGCGCCACATCGGCCGGGCTCGCCGGCTCGTGCGCGAGTCCGGCGCGCAGACCCACCGCGCGCAGGTGATCAACCTGGCGGAGCTGGTCTTCCACGGCGATGCCGCGTTCAAGGCCGTGGGCGCACTGGTCGCCGCCGCCGATAAGGAGGCCGTCGCCGCGCACGCGGAGGCCGACAGCGAGGAACGCGCCGCTTTAGAACGCGCCCTCGGCATGGGCGCGAAAGGCAAAGGCGCGGCGAAAGCGCTGCGGGGGGTCGCCTCAAGCGTCAAGCAGCTGGAGACGCAGCAGAAGGCGCGCGGCACGCGGCGCACCCGCGACGTCCTCGATCTCGCACTGGTGGACCTGGCCGGCATCTACCGCGACGCGCTCGTCCTGGCCAGCGGCGCGCGGGTCGGGCTGACCCACCCCGACTTCGAGGGGCTGTCCCGTGAAATCGCGGAACGGGTGAGTGTGGAGGGCCTCGTCGCCTGCCAGGACGCCATCGCGCGGTGCCGGCAGAGCCTAGACCAGAACGTGACTCCGGTGATTGCGTTCAACGGCATGATCGGCCGCATTCGCCAGGCCTGCAACGTGAAGTGACCTGCGGGTTTTCGGGGAGGGGCGACCTGGGTTAAGCTGTTGTACCGGTGCGATTGCTCCGTGCAATCGCCCGGCCACCTTAGCTCAGTCGGTAGAGCATCTCACTCGTAATGAGAAGGTCGCGAGTTCGATTCTCGCAGGTGGCTCATTTTCTTTTTCGGCGGTAGTACACCTGCCTACGCACATGCGCGACGACCTCGCCCGCCTCGCTGGTGACCTCGGTATCGAACCAGTGCAGGTACTTTGATCCGTCGGCCGTCTTTTCCTTGATCAGATCGTAGGTTTCGTCGGAGATCTCCATCACCGCCGTGATGGTTCCCTTTCCCGGTTTCAGGAATCTCACCTCGCCCGCGACATCCCACACGGTGTACTCCTTGCCCAGCCGTGCCATCGAGGCGAGCATGAAAAACGGGTCGGTCATCGCCATGATTGTGCCGCCGAAGGCGGTGCCCACGGCGTTGCGGTTGAACTTGGTCAGCGTGTGGTCCACCACCACACGCGAGCCGTCGTCGGCGAATTCGCGAACCCGGATTCCGGCGCCGAGAAACGGCGGCCAGAAATTCATGAACCTGCGCAGTGTTTTTGCGGAGAAGTGCATGGCGTGCACTCTACCGCTCGTCATCGCGTGTCGATGCCGGCAGCAGGCGCGACACCACCTTGCCTGTGGCATTGCGCGGCAGCTCGGTCACGAAGTTAATGTCTCGCGGCACGGAGTGATCGGCGAGGTTGAGACGGACCCATTCACGGATTGCGTCGGAGGTCAGGGCATCTCCTGCCTCGTCGTCAGTGGGGACAACCCACACGGCGACGCGCTTGAAGGTGTCCTCGTCGTCAACACCTCCGGAATGGATCTCATCGATGCCGGGCATGCGCTCGAGAACCTCGGTGACGGACTGCGGGTGGACGTTTTCCCCGCCGACAATGATCATGTCGTCGTTGCGGCTGAGCACGTGGAGGTGCCCGTCGGTGTCGAAGTAACCCAGGTCGCCCATCTCGATGAGGCCGTCGATCTCCACGATGGGGGTCTGGGGGTTGGAATAGCCCTTCAACGCAGTTTCGTTAGTGAGGAAGATCCGCCCTACCTCGCCGGGCTTGGTTTCGCGCCCATTGTCGTCGTAAATCCGCAAGATCGTGCCCGGAGGAATGCGGCCGGCGATGGTCGGATCCGCCGCGACCATCTCCGCGTTGGCACAGGCCGCCAGGGCCAGCTCGGTGGAGCCGTAGTAGTTGGCCAGGATGGGCCCGAAGCGCTCGGTCATGCGCTCCACCAGAAGCGGTGTCAGCGCATTTCCGGACGAGGCGATGAACTTCAGGTTCGAGGTGTCGAACTTCTTGTTGCCGGGGATGGCGAGCATCTGCTTGAAAAAGATCGGCGAGGACACCAGCCCGTCACAGCGGAAGTCCTGGATCTGGCGGAACACTTTCTCTGGGTCGAAGACGCGCTGGGTGATGATGGTGTTGCGCAGCGCGAGCGAGACATTGACCGCCGACCAGCCCCAGGTGTGGAACATGGAAGCGGTCAGTTGCACCGTCATCCCGGATCGCCACGGCACGGTGGAGAGGTACCCGCCGATCACGAACGGCAGGATGGGCTCCGGGCGGAGGATGCCCTTCGGCACCCCGGTGGTGCCCGAGGACATCAGGACGATGTTGCCGTGGGAGGGGAAAAGCGGCAGTTGCGGTGCGTTGTCGGCCTGCTCCACCCCTTCCGCGATGCGGGCGAGGGTGGGTTCGCTCCCGTGTGCCGTCGTGGTGTGTGCCCAGATGACCTCGATGTCGTCCATGTTCGCAGGGATCCGGTCGGCGAATTCGTCGTCGATAAACAGCACGTTGATGCGGTTCTCCGCGAAGATGCCGGCGAGCTGCTCCGGGGAGGAACCGACGTTGAGCAGGAACAGGTGCCCTCCGGTGAGGCCTTTCGCACCCATGGGTATGACCACGCCGCGGCCGTTGCGGGCCATCACCGCAACACGGAGCTCTTCCACCCCCCGGTCGCGCTTGCGAGCGAGGAGCCACGTGGCCACAGCGCGGGTCTGATCGCGTAGCTGGCGGTAGCTCAGGACCCCGTCGTCGTCGATAAGCGCGTTGCGCTCTGGGCACGCAGCGGATGACTGCTCGATCTCGCGCGCCGTGGTGAAGCGGTAGCGGCTGTAGAGGGGGAGAACCTTGAAAAGCGCGGCGGGGCTGCCTTCCGGCGACAACGCGCCCGCGCCGATGCCGGCCCGGAGGAGGCGCACCAGCGACGTGGTGGTAAAGGTCACGCGCTGCATTGGGTTCAGGGTGGGCATTGGCTTCTCTTTTCCGTCGGTGGTGCCAGTGCGTGTTCACCACCTTATCGTTGATACCGTGCGCGGTCTGGACTTTCGCCAGGGTGGGGGTTAACGCTGTAACGCTGACACGGTTGGCGGCGATACTCTAGGATGCAATAGAAATGCCTGTGACGTTGTAGTTGTAGAGGAGTCCTGCATGCTCGCCCGTACCATCCGCCTCCGTGTAGTGGCCGTGTGCGCCACCGCGCTCGCTGCCTTGTCCATGGCGCACGCTCCCGCGAACGCGCAGCAGCGCAACATGGTGATTTTCGGGGACTCGGTCATCTCGGACCCGAACGCTCCGCAGTGGTTGGCCGGCAAGCTCGGGCTCGACCCGCGCGGGTCGTCGGGTGTCGGCACGTGGTGCCCGCAGAGCCCGACGAGCTGGGGGCGGCAGGCGGCGGCGCAGCTCGGGCTGGCGGCGTCCGATTACTCCTGCACGGGTACGGTGACGGTCTCGCCCGGCCCGCAGCTGTATACCCAGGTCGACCGTGCATTGTCCGACGGTGCGCTGAACCCGGGCACGGCCCGGGTGATCATCACGACCGGTTTCAACGACACCTACAACAACGAGGGCCGTCCGGATGCTGACGTGCGCCGCGACTTTGTCAACTACATGATTCCGCAGGTCAGCCGCATCCGTGCCGCCGCGCCGAATGCGCGGATCCAGTTCGTGGGTTACCCGAAGATCACCTCCGGCGACAAGGTGTGCCTGTTCCACATCGCGCCGAACGTGTCGGACTGGACGTCGTTCGCGCAGATCCAGCGCTGGGAGGATCAGGCGCAGTGGATGTCGGTCGATGCTGCCCGGGCGACGGGCACCGAGTTCCTGGATGTGAAGCCCTCGACGTGGAACAACAACATGTGCGCCCCGGACGATCAGCGGATGTGGGCCGGGTTGGTCGATTTCTACGCAGGTCCCGGCAATTTGCCGATCCACGTGAACCAGCGGGGCCACGATCACGTGGCCCGCGTCATCGCTAACTCCTAGTCGCCTCGTTACCATTGGGGGTACGAGCGAAAAAGTACAAGGAGTCATTGCACACGAAAAAGGTAGCCCCGTCGAGGTGGTCGACATTACCCTTCCGGAGCCGGGGCCGAACGACGTTATCGTCAAGGTGCAGACCACCGGAGTCTGCCACACCGACCTCGCCTACCGCGACGGGGACATCGAGGATGCCTTCCCCTTCCTGCTCGGTCACGAGTCGGCCGGCATCGTTGAAACGATCGGCGAGAACGTCACCCACGTCGAAGTGGGCGATTTCGTGGTGCTGAACTGGCGCGCGGTATGCGGCGAGTGCCGCGCCTGCCGCAAGGGCGACGTGAAGAACTGCTTCAACACCCACAATGCGTCAGCACGCATAACGCTTGACGACGGCACCGAGCTGACCCCCGCCCTCGGAATCGGCTCGTTCGCCGAGAAGACCCTGGTGCACGAGAAGCAGTGCACGAAGGTCAACCCCGAGGAGGATCCGGCGGCCGCCGGCCTGCTCGGCTGCGGCATCATGGCCGGCCTGGGCGCGGCGGTAAACACCGGCGACATCCAGCTCGGCGAGTCGGTCGCCGTGTTCGGCCTTGGCGGCGTCGGCCTGGCGGCCGTGGCCGGAGCCAAGCTGGCCGGGGCGTCGACAATTATTGCCGTCGACCTTGACCAGCGCAAATGCGATGCGGCCATCGAGCGCTTCGGCGCGACCCACGCGGTGTGCTCCAAGGGCAAGAGCGAGGACGAGGTGATCGACGCCGTGCGCGAACTTACCGACGGCTTCGGCCCGGACGTCACCATCGACGCCGTCGGGATCCAGCCGACCTGGCGCCAGGCGTTCTACTCCCGTGACCTTGCCGGGCGCATGGTCATGGTGGGTGTGCCCAACCAGACCGACCACGTCGACGTGCCCGCTATCGACCTCTACGGCCACGGAGGCTCGATCAAGCCGGCCTGGTACGGCGACTGCCTGCCCGAGCGCGACTTCCCGACCTACGTGGACCTGCACATGCAGGGCCGCTTCCCGCTCGGCGAGTTCGTTTCCGAGCGCATCGGCATCGGCGACATTGAGGACGCGTTCGCGAAGATGAAGCGTGGCGACGTTCTGCGAAGCGTGGTGGAGTTCTAACATGTCTCTGCGAATTGAACACGTACTCACGTCCGGTGTTTTCCGCCTCGACGGTGGAGAGTGGGACGTGGACAACAATGTATGGATCGTCGGCGATGACCGCGAGGTCTACATCATCGATGCCGCGCACGATGCCGAGACCATTGCCAAGGCCGTCGGCGACCGGAAGGTCAAGGGCATCATCGCAACACACGGCCACAACGATCACGTCGACGCCGCCCCGCTTTTGAGCAAGCTTGTCGACGCCCCCGTATACCTGCACCCGGGCGACGACATGCTCTGGTACGAGCAGAACCCGAACGAAGCGTTCGTGAACTTGGGCGATGGCGACATCTTCTCGATTGCCGGAACGGAGCTTAAAGCGATGTCGACCCCGGGGCACTCGCCGGGCTCGGTCGTGCTCTACGCGGAGGAGGCCGGCGTACTGTTTTCCGGTGACACGCTTTTCCAGGGCGGCCCTGGTGCGACGGGGCGTTCCTACTCGTCCTTCGACACGATCATTGATTCGCTGCAGAAGCGCGTCTTGGATCTTCCCCCTGAGACGATCGTGCGCACCGGCCACGGCGACCACACCACGATCGGCGAGGAAGCCCCCCACCTCGAGGAGTGGATCAAGCGGGGCTACTAGCCTTCTTTCGTTACAGCGCCGTGGTTCTCAGTGCTGGGAACCACGGCGTTTTGCAGCGCGATGGCCCGGGCGAGGCGGGCGTAGCGCAGCTCCTGTTCGCGGAATCGCGTCCAGGCCGAGATCGTGGTGAAGAAAAACGCCATGATGAGCACGTAGAGCATGAGGTCGGTGCCCCGGTCCACGCCGAGCCAGTTAGCCAGCACGGTGACGTCATCGGGTCGCAGGATTGCCCAGATGGCGGCCACCATGAGCGCGGCGAAACCGATTTTCACCCATGCCTTGGCGTTGGCCTTCTTGCGGTTGGTAAAGAAGTAGAACGCGACCGCGAGCGCGGCCGCGAGCAGCAGGACCTGGATCACGGGAGCCTCCTTGCCACGATGCCGTCGGCGAGAATGTTCACGCCGTTGATAAGAGATTGCCCCTTGCTCATCGAGTATTCCGTGTAGAGGATGTCTACGGGTTCCTCGGTGACGCGCCAGCCGTTGGCGTCGATAAGCGCGACGATCTCGGAGGCGTGCGACATGCCGTTCATCCGAATGTTCATCTCGTCTGCGACCTTCTTATTGAAGGCGCGGAGCCCGTTGTGGGCGTCCGAGAGCCCGAGGCGTCGCGTGCGGGGAGAGAGCAAGACAACGGTCTTGAGTACCACGCGCTTGATCAGCGGCACCTGGGTGGTTTCCTGGCCGGCGAAGCGGGTGCCCACGACGATGTCCACTGGCTCGGTGCGCAGGCGCTCGAGCATCTTCACCACGTCTTTGACTTGGTGCTGCCCGTCGGCATCGAAGGTGACGAAGTACTGCGCACCGGGCTGTGCGCGGGCGTACTCGATGCCGGTCTGGATCGCAGCGCCCTGCCCGAGGTTGACGGGGTGGTTCACCAGGTGCGCGCCCGCGGCGTGGATCGCGGCGGGCGAGTTGTCCTTGGAGCCGTCGTTCACCGCGACGATGTGAGGAAAAGTCTCGCGGGCATGCTCGATGACCTCCTGGATGACTGGGCCCTCGTTGTAGCAGGGGATCACCAGCCAGGTGTCGGAGTAGTCCTGGATTTCGCTCATGGTGGCCTAAACGTTACTAGCTGCGGTGAAAAGGCGGGTATATACGCGTGTCAACAGCGTCATCGGGAGCAACCGGTAGGTCGTTCGGGCGGCGAGGTTGAACCTAGCGCGCCACGGGCCGACGAGCCCGTAAGAAACTAACCGGGCCTGCATCTCGCGCTCGGCGGCGAACATCTCGCGGCCCGTGCGCCGCGCGAACTGCTCCGGGCTCACCCGGAAGTACGTCAGCGGCTCGGGCATGTTGTGGAGTCTCTTGCCGGCGGCGATGAGCCTGGCCCAGAGGTCGTAGTCCTCCATGAAGTGGACGCCCTGGTAACCGCCGACCTCCTTGATCGCGGCGGTGCGCAGCATCACCGAGGGGTGATTGAGCGGCGAGTTGATCAGGGCGTATTTCGCGATTTTTTCGTGGGTTTCCGGCATCGCGCGCACCGGGCCGGCATCGAGATCGGTCGCGCCTGAAAACTCGCGTACCGCAGTGCCGAGCGCCGCGATATCTGGGTGAGCCTCCATAAATGCCACTTGTTTTTCTATCCGCTCCGGGTGCGCAATGTCGTCGGTATCGAGCCGCGCGACGTAGTCGGAGGTGATTGTCTCCAGTCCCGCCTGCAGCGCGGGGCCCAGTCCCACGTTGTGAGCAAGCGTGACGACGCGCACATTCTCAGTCCCCTCTGCCAAGCGCTCCACATCGTCGGAGACTGGCCCGTCAAAGACGACGACGACCTCATCGGCGGGACGGGTCTGCCGGGCGAGGGAGTCCAAGGCCTGGCGGAGTTCCCCGGCGGGGGTGTTTCTGTAGGCGGACAAAAGCGCAGAAATCGTGGCCACGTGGCCGTATCCTACGCGAGCGGGTCGGGATAGGGAGGTTCAGTGTCGTCCGGTTCGGGCGGGATCCACGAGAGGTCTTCTGGTTGCGGTGGGTAGTCGAAGGTGAGGTCAAATTCCTCCTCAAAGTGCTTGATTTTCGCCACCGTTGCGCCATCGTCGGCCCCGGAGTCGTATTCGTCGCAGGCGGCGTGGCACGCCGCGTTGAACCGGGCGATGTGGGCGCGACGGGCGCGCACGCGTTCGCGGGTTGTTGCCCACCTGGGGTTGGTCGGGGTGAGGTTGTCCCGCAGGATTCCCTTGGCCTCGCTGGTAATCCAGGTGCCGTCTGCGAAAAGCCAGATTGTTTCACCCGTGGCGGGGTCTGGGATGTAAAACCCCCGCTTATCTGTCTTGAAATTATGATGCCGTTGGCACAAGCAGTGGAGATTGTCTGGGGTTGTTTCGCCTCCCTGGCCGTAGGGGATGCGGTGGTCGAGCTGGCAGCGCTCAGCGGGGACGTGGCAGCCGGGGAAGACGCATGCGCCGTCGCGCGCCCTGACAAAGGCCGCCATCTTCTTGGTCGGTGTGTAACTATCGGTGTGGGCGCTGGAGGCGTCGTCAAGCTGGGTGATCTTGACGTTGCCTTCGCCGAACAGGTTGAGGTAGGAGTCCCCGAGCCAGCCGAGCCGCGGGGAAAAGGTTTCCTCACCGACGGCGTAGACGCGCGTGGTCGCGTGCGTTTCGGGCGCGAGGTGGCCGGTGAGCAGTTTGATCATGGCGTCGGCGAGGCCGAGCTTGTGTTCTCGGGCCGTGGCGCCGACGAACGCGTCGACGCTGGCCATGGTCGCGGCGTCGGCGGTGAGGTTGAGCGCTGTCGTGCCGTCGGCACCGGGGAAGAAGCGTGCGGTGGGTGCCAGGGGCTTCTCGCGCTGCCGGCGCTTGACAGGGTTGAAATCGACCGAGGGATCCACCTCGGCGACGAGGCGGCGCAGTCTGCGGGTGACGCTCCACACGCTGGGCAGGGCGGTGCCGAGGCGGGTGGAGGTGAACATGTCGACCAGGAGGTCGTCGAAAAGCGCGAGCGTGCGCGCGGTTGTGTCGGGGGCGAGCACGCTCAAGGTGCGGTCGATCGCGGCGAGCCGGGGGACGTCGAGAAGCTGGCGCTCGTTCTGCAGCGCGCGCAGGCGAGGCAGGTCGCGCAGGCGACTGTAGCCGGCGACCCCGGACTCGACGAAATGTTTCCCTCGCCCTGTGATTGCCATCAGTTCCGCGATTTCAATGTCGTAGTCGCTGTCTATGCTGTGGACGGTGTCCAGGCTGTAGCTGCTGAACACCATGAACTCGCCCTCGATGATGAGCCGGGCGCCGTCGCGTCGCATATCGTTCGTCGCTGAATTTCCCCCGTTTATAAATGCCAGTGTAGTGAACATATATTCGATACTCAAGGGCATGAATGGAGGTTATGTGACAAATTTAGAAAATAGTACCTAATCGCGAGCGGCGTCGATGAGGTAGCGGCCGTAGCCGGACTTCAACATCGCGCGCCCCAGCTCGGCAAGCGCGTCCGCCGAGATCAGCCCCTCGCGGTACGCCGCGACTTCGGGCGAGCCGATGACCGTGCCCGTGCGCTTCTGGATCACCTCCACGTAAGCGCTGGCCTCGGTCATCGAATCGATCGTCCCGGTATCGAGCCACACGTCGCCGCGCTCCAAGCGGTGGACCTTAAGCGCCCCGCGGTGCAGGTACTCCTCGTTGATCGAGGTGATCTCGAGCTCACCACGAGCGCTCGGGGTGATCGATTTCGCGATGTCAACCACACTGTTGTCATAGAAATAAAGCCCCACTACGGCAAAAGGCGACTTCGGGGAGGACGGTTTCTCCTCGATCGAGGTCGCCATCCCGCGCTCGTCGAAGCTGACGACGCCGTAGCGCTGCGGGTCGGAGACCTCGTAGGCGAAGATTGCGCCGCCCGAAATCTCGCGGATCCCGCCGAGGATGCCGTCGAGGCCCGCGCCGTCGAAGATGTTGTCGCCGAGCACAAGGGCCACGGAATCGTCGCCGATGAATTCCTCGCCGATGATGAACGCCTGGGCCAGCCCCTCGGGCTTCGGTTGCACGGCGTAGTCAATCATGATGCCCCAGTCGGAGCCGTCGCCAAGCAGGCGTCGAAAAGCATCTGCGTCCTCTTGGGTGGTAATCACGAGGACCTCGCGGATGCCGGCGCTGATCAGGGTGCTTAAGGGGTAGTAGATCATCGGCTTGTCGTAGATCGGCATGAGCTGCTTCGAGATGCCCTTGGTAATGGGGTAGAGACGCGTGCCCGAGCCGCCCGCGAGGATGATGCCTTTCATGAATCTCCACATTAGACACCGAGTTTTCCTATGGTGGGTGAAACTACACAGCAAAGGAGCGCCCATGTTCGGTACCCGCCACTACGCCGTCGTCACCGGTGCCGCCTCCGGCATCGGACGCGCCCTCGCCCTCCAGCTGGCCGATCTCGGCTGGCGGCTTGCCATCAGCGATATCAATTCCGCCGGGCTCGAGGCCACCGCGCGCGATTGCGAGGCGCGGGGAGCCGAGCTTATCGACGCCTCCGTGGTCGACGTCGCCGACGCAGATGCCGTCGATTCCTGGGCGAGTGGACTTGCTCAGCAGCACGGACCTGCCCACACCGTCCACCACGTCGGAGGCATCTCCATCTGGGGCAGGGTGGACACGATGCCGCTTGAGAAGTGGCGCACTCTTATCGACGTCAACCTCATGGGCACCATCCACGTGGCACGCGCCTTCACCCCGGCGATGATGAAGGCCGGCCCGCTGCCCAGGCAGGAGCAACAGGAAATCGGCCCCCGCCGATTGGTCTGCGTCTCCAGCTCCGCGGGCATCCTCGCGCTGCCCTGGCACGCGGCGTACTCGGCATCCAAGGGAGGCGTGCTGGCGATGTGCGAGGTGCTGCGCTTGGACCTCGCCCCCTACGGCATTAGAGTGCACGCCGTCGCGCCGGGCGCGGTGGACACCGGGCTGGTGCGCACCATTGACGTCGACGGGGTGGACATGGACAACCCCCGGGTACGCAAGGCGCGCGAGCTTTTCCAGGGCCACGCCATCTCGCCGGAGAAGTGCGCCGAGATCATCCTTCGCGGCGTGGAGAAGAATAAGCCGCTGATAACCACCGGCGCAGATGTGGCACTGGCGCGCTGGGCGCAGGTCAACGCACCCTGGCTCTACGCAGGAGCCATGCGGGGGATCAACCGCGCGTTTCGGTGGGTGGCGAAGGACGCGATGCTCTAGCGCTTCTCGTCCAGGGGTACCTGGAGGACGTCCATGACGGTTGCCAGGCCGTCGTAGTTGGTCACGAGTAACAGCAGGGCTGTGATCTCTTTGTCGCTGAGGTGGTCGCGCAGGCGCTCCCACACCTCGTCGGTGATCTGGCGGTGCTCGATGAGGTCATTGGTAGCATCCAGGATCACCCCCGTGCGACCGGTGAAGCCGTGCTCGGGCCGCTTGACAGCTTCGATGTCGGCGTCGCTGAGGCCGAAGCGCTTGCCCATCGTGGTGTGGTGCTCGAGTTCGTAGCGGGAATCGCGCAGCGTAGCGACGCGCAAGATGACCAGCTCGGATTGCCTGCGCGGCAGGATACCGAAGGGCATCAAGGAGCCGGAATAGAGCAGCCACGGTAAAAAGTTGCGCCTCGCCCGGCCGACCGCGCCGAATAGGTTCAATGTCTTCGTCCCTTGTACTTGCGCGCCGATGCGGTTGGCCAACCGCGCGAGCAGGGCGATGTCTGTGCCGCGGCCGGGACCCGGGCGGGTGGATGAGGTGATGGGCATAGGCTTCATACTTTCCACCATAAAACAATAGGAAAGCTCTCGCCCCAGATGCTGACCAGTACATGCTTGCCAGTCGGGACATCCGTACCTCTGGGCCTTTCGTTAATCGACTGACAAGCATGTACTGGTCAGCATTTGGCGGTTCGGGGGGCATCAGCGCGCCGCCAGATAGATCGCCAACGCCGCGCGCCAGTTCCGCGGTGAGAACCCGGTTCCCTTGATCTTGTCCAGGCTTAAGGTGGATTCCTTCGGGCGGGGTGCTTCGGGGCCGTTGAGCTCGGCGTACTGGGCAGTAGTCACGGGGGTGACGTCGGAGGGGTCCGCGCCCACCCCGATGAATACGCTCATCGCGATCTCGTCGCGGCCCACCGCATCGCCGTCGGAGGTGATGTTGTACACGCCATACTCGGCCTTTGTCGACAGCAGATGCGCGATGCCGTGCGCCAGATCGTCGGCATGCGTGGGCCTGCCGCGCTGGTCGGCCACCACGCTGGGGCTCACACCCTTGTCCGCGAGCCGGGCCATGGTGTCCATGAAGTTCGCGCCCTCACCGAACACCCAGGAGGTGCGGATGACGTAGTGGCGCGGCGTGGCCCGGGCGGCGGTTTCACCCGCGCTTTTCGACGCCCCATAGGCGCTGAGCGGCGATGGCAGCTCGTCCTCGGTGTGCTCTGTATTCAACCCATCGAAGACGTAGTCGCTGGAGACGTGCACCAGGGTCAGGTCGTGCTCGGAGGCGATGCGGGCAAGCTCCGCCACAGCGTCCGCGTTGACCGCCCACGCTGTGCCCCTTTCTGTTTCCGCCCCGTTGACGTCGTTGTAGGCGGCGCAGTTGATGATCGCGCGGTACTCGTTCCAATCGCGCGCCGGCGGATGAGTGATGTCGAACTCGGCCCGGGTGCAGAATTCCGCCTCGCGCTCCGAGTAGACCTTGCGCAAGGCCCGGCCGAGCTGCCCGTTCGCGCCGGTGACAAGGATTTTGCGCGGCGGCACGGTGGGGGCGTCGGCAAGCGGCGGGTGCTTTTGGTCCGCCTCAGATAACTCGGTGGGCTCGAGCGGCCAGTCGATCTCGCGGTAGGAGCAGTAGGCGTACGCGCCATTCGGGTTGTAGCGGGCGTTGACCAGGTAGGTGTAGGTGGTTGCGTCCTCGAGGGCCTGGAAGCCGTTGGCCACCCCGCGCGGGACGAACACCGCGGTGTCCGGGCCGATCTCGACGCCGAACTTCGTCGCGAAGGTTTCCGAGCCCTCGCGCAGGTCCACCCACGCAGCAAAGACGCGCCCGGTGGCCACGGAGACCCATTTGTCCCAGGGCTCGGCGTGCATGCCGCGGGTCGCACCAACCCGGGCGTTGAAGGAGATGTTGTTCTGCACCGGGCGCAGCCGCTGGCCGGACCAGTTTTCCTTGAACCAGCCGCGGTTGTCCGCGTGGACGTCGAGCGGGTGGATTTCCAGGCCGTCGATGGGGGTGGGGTTCATGGGAGTCAAGTGTAGGACGAGTAGCGGACGGGGCTACCGGACCGCTGCCCAAAGTACTCACCGCAGGACCACGCAGCGGCTGCATCGAGGCGGTCGAGGCAGCTAATCTCCCGAGTCGGTTCGTGGGCCAGTGCGATGGTATTGCCGACGATCATGACCAGGGTTACCAGCGTGAGAAGAATCGTGATCGCGCTGGCGACTGTGCGGACGTGCCGGGAACGTGCCGTGGCGCGGACCCCCGCCACGGCGATGACGCTACCCGCCAGCGCAATTACGTAGCCCGCGATCCGTGCCGCCACCTCGGCGGGCACTGCGAAGCACGAGGTGCTGGCGCACTGCTGCCACGGCTTCCAGACGGTCAGGACTGTGATCGCAATGCCAGCGAGCGCGACGATCGAGCCAAGGATGATTCTATTGTCCGTTGTGCGCATATCGCTTCTCGACGTCCCCTTTTACGTCCCGCCACCAGTTTTCATGCTCGGCGTACCACGCGATGGTGCGTTCTAACCCGGTGCGCAGCTCCGGGGCGTGGTGGGGCTGCCACCCGAGCTCGCGGGTGAGCTTGGTGGCATCCATGGTGTAGCGCTGGTCGTGGCCGGGGCGATCGGCGACGTGCTCGTACGTGCCGCCCATGATCTCGCAGATCATCTCAACGACCTGCTTGTTGGTCACGTGTGTGCCGCCGACGCCGATGTTGTACGTCTCTCCGATCTTTCCCCGCTCCAAGATGGCGAGCACGGCGTCGTTGTGGTCGTCGACGTGGATCCAGTCGCGCACCTGCGCGCCGCTGCCGTAGAGCTTGGCGGGGCGGCCGTCGAGAATGTTCGTGATCTGCCGCGGGATGAACTTCTCTATGTGCTGGTACGGCCCGTAGTTGTTCGAGCAGTTCGAGATCGTCGCCTTGATACCGAAGGAGCGCACCCAGGCGCGCACGAGGTGATCGGAGCCGGCCTTGGTTGCCGAGTACGGGCTCGACGGGTTGTAGGCGGTGGTTTCGGTGAACTTCTCGTCCCCGCCAAGCGGCAGGTCGCCGAAAACCTCATCGGTGGAAATGTGGTGGAAGCGCACCCCGAAGCGTCGCACGGCCTCCAGCAGCGTGAACGTGCCCACCACGTTGGTGTGGACGAAGGGGGAGGGGTCTGCCAGCGAGTTGTCGTTGTGGGACTCGGCGGCGAAGTGGACCACGGTGTCGCTGTCCGCCACTAAGCCGCCGACAAGCTGGGCGTCGGTCACCGAGCCGTGGACGAATTTCACGTCGAGTCCGTCCAAGTTGGCGCGGTTGCCGGCGTAGGTGAGCGCATCGAGGACGGTGATGTGCACCCCGGGGCGTCGCTCACGCAGCAAACGGACGAAGTTGGTGCCGATGAACCCGGCGCCGCCGGTGACCAGAACGCGTTCCATGGGTCAAAACCCTACCGACGTAGACCTATTGCATGCACCGCGGCTCCGGCAAGTGGGCCTGCGTACAGGGCCGCGCACACCGAGGTGACCACCCCGTAGGGCAGGGCGAAAAGCAGCGCGAACGCGACGACGGTCGCGACCACCCAGCCGGCCACGTACACGCCGTGGCGCTCGGTGGAGAGCACGGCCACGCCGGTGATCATCAGCGCGCCCATGAACGCCGAGGCGAAGGTGAGCGCGCCCAGGGTTAACCCCGGGACGAAAAATTCCGGCTCGAAGGCGAAACGAAGGATCGCCGGCCCGAGCAACCAGGCGGCGGCGAAGCCAACAGCGCCCAAGCCCAGCACGGCGCCGATCGGGGCGACAAGGGCGGCGTGGATGCGCTCGCGCTGCTCCACGAACCGCACCACCAACGCGGACTGGAAGCGCTGCAGCGGCACGAGCACGGGGGCGCGGGTAAGCAGCACCGCGTTGATGATCGCGGCGACTGCAGTGCCCCCGCCGAAGGGGAAGGCGGCATTGACGGCGACGGGGAAGCCCGTGATCAGCGCCGCCGAAGCCCCCGAGGCGACCATCGCGGAGGACACCCGGCGGGAAAACACCGCGCGATCCACGTCCAGGGCCACACGGATGCTGTTTCGCGCGGCCTGGGAGGAGCCGAGGATGACCAACCAGCTCGCTGCGCCGATTACCGTGATGATCGCGAACGCCCACAGCGACCACCCCATCGCCCACGCCACGACGGCGAGGACGAGGCGCACGCCGGAGTCGAGCGCGACCATCGCGGCGTACTGGTTCCACAGCCCAGCCCCACTCAAGATCCCGGATAGCGCCGCCTGGAACACGTAGCTGACCAGGCCGAAGGCAATAAGGATGGTGGCGGGGGCGGGTGCCACGGGCACGACTTGGTGCATGAACAGCACGCCGCCGACGGCCGTCGCGACGGCGATCAGCGCGGCAACCAGCGCCCCGACCCGCCACGGGTTAGCGGAACCGTGCGCACCAGATTCCCGGGCGCCGGCGACGGCGCGGGTGGTCTCGTGCGTCAGGCCGTCGATAAGCCCGGTGGCGGCGAAGAACAGCGACCAGAAAGCGGCGAAGTAGCGGTAGTCCGTCTCCGCGGGCAGGACGCGCTGGGCAACCCAGAGCACCGCGAAGCCGCTGATTGCGGCGAAAAGAGTGGCGAAGGAGAGGCTTCTCACGGGCACTCCGGAAGCTCGGGCCGGTTAATCCAGGCGTCGATAACCCCCTCGACATCCGCGCCGGGGGCGTGGGCCTTCAGCGCGTTGACCAGGTCGAAGGGCTCGACGACGCTGTGGGCGTTCTTGGCCACGTAGCTGCGCACGGCGCTGAAAAAGGCGGCGTCGCCGACGAGGCGTCGTAAAGCATGCAGCGTGATCGCGCCGCGCTTGTACACGCGGTCGTCGAACATGTCGCGGGGGCCGGGGTCGGCAAGAGTGAAACTCTGCCGCGTGAGCCTGCGGTAGTGCTGGCGCACGCTGACATCAACCGGGGTGCCTTGGTGATCCGCCCACAGCCACTCGCAGTAGCAGGCGAAACCCTCGTTGAGCCAGATGTCGCTCCACTGGGCAACACCCAGCGAGTTGCCGAACCACTGGTGCGCCAGCTCGTGGGCGATCAGTCGCTCCTCACCGCGCAGGTGGTTGACCCCGAAAATCGACATCGCGGCCGCCTCGAGGGGAATCTCCAAGTCGTCCTCGGTAACCACCACCTCGTAGCGTTCAAACGGGTAAGGCCCGAAAGTCTCCTCAAAAAATTCCAGCATCGCCTGCTGCTTTGCAAAATCACCCGGGCCGACGTTGTACGGTAGCCACGCGATCACATTGCGCCCGAGATCGACCCGGGAGTACCTGCCAACCTGCACGGTTGCCAGGTAGGTGGGCATGGGCCTGGCGGTGGGGTTGGTGATCACCGTGTAATCGCGATCCGCGCGGACGTTGAAGGAGTAGGTTGCTTTCTCGTCCGGGGTGTCGTCGCAGGGGAACCAGGTGGGCGCGCCGTTGGGCTGGCTGGCAACCAGCGAGCCCTCGGTAAGTTCTTCCCAGCCCAGCAGGCCCCAGGGGGTGCGGCGCGGGCGCGGGTTGCCCCCGTAGCTGATAACCAGTTCGAACTCCTCGTCCACGGCGATCGCCTCGGCAAAGCTGATGCGCAACTTGCCGTGCGACTGCTTGAAGCGCCGCACGCGGATATCCCCGCCCGTGAGACTGCGGGAGGTCACCCGCCGTGCCACCATCGACGGCTGCAGGTCGAGAGTCATGTGGTCGAGTTCGCGCCAGTTGGTCAGCGTCAGCGTCGCAGTGCCTTCGAGGCGGTTCGGGCCGACCTTGTAGGTCAGATCGAGGTCGTAGTGGTGGACGTGGAACCCCAGGTTGAACTCCACGCCCGTGTAGGCATCGACGGTGCCGGGAACGGGAGTTGAGCGCAGCCTGTGGTTTGTCATCGTCGCAATAGTGTACCCCCGCCTGTGGGCCAACGACGACGCCCCACCCCTGGCCACGAGGTCATCCCGTGGGCTGGGGTGGGGCGTCGACTACCGGCTGAGAAAGTCTTACATGTCGAAAGCCGGTGCGATGGTGCTGTACCAGGACTTCTCGATGTCTTCGCGCCAGTACGGCCACGAGTGGGTGCCGACGTTGCGGAACTCGTACGTCGCCGGGATGCCCTCGCTCTCGAGCTTGGCGCGCAAATCGTGCGAGCACTTGTTGATGGCAGCTTCGATCACGCCGCCTTCGACCTGCAGAGTGGTCGCGCCCACGCTCGCGGCGGGTGCAGGTGCGCCCTGGCCGATGAGGTAGCTGACCTGATCCGAGCGGCCGGCCAGGCCGGTCGCCGTGGAGATGTAGAGCGCGGTGCCACGCAGCTTATCGGCGTTGAGCAGCGCGTCGTTGTAGCGGTTGTACTCGCCGCCCATCGGGCCCCACATCTGCTCCGGGGTCACCGTCTTGAAATCGCCGGTACCGGAGGCGCGGTTGATGGTCACGCGGGCGAAGTTGTAGGCGTGCGGGGAGGAGGTTGCGGCGCAGCCGGAGAAGGAGGCGGCGGCGTCGTAGAAACCGGGGTTGTGCGCTGGGAGGACGAGCGCGGAGGTACCGGACATGGAGAATCCGACAATGGCGCGGCGGTTGTCGGCGTTGAGCGTTTTCTCGATCGGGCCGGGGAGCTCCTTGGTCAGGAACGTCTCCCACTTCTGGGGGCCGTTGATGTAGGGCGACTTGACGTTCTCGTCGAGCCAGTCGGTGTAGTAGGTAAACGCGCCGGCCTGCGGGATGACCACGTTGACACGCTTGCCCGTGAAGAAGTCCCTGGTGTCGTACATCTTCAGCCAGTCGGCGTTCTGCTCCGCGCCGCCAGCGCCGTTGAGCAGGTAGATCGTCGGAGCGTTGTTCACGCGCTCACCATTGGCATCGGTTGCCGGGATGACGGCGACCGGAATGTCGCGCTCCATCGACGGTGAAAAGACCTTGTAGGCCAGGACACTTTTGTTGTCGACCTGTTTGATCCAGTCCTGGGGCTTTTTGGTGGAAACCACCAGCGGCGGCTCCGCGTTGACATCCCACGGCTTGACCTCGCCGACCGCTGCACCGTCGGCCACATGCTCGGGGGTCACATCTGCGGCGTTGGCGGCGGGGGTCAGCGGTGCTGCACCAAGGGCGAGCGACAACGCTGCGGTGGCAGCGAGAACGGAGCGCTTGAGGTTCATGTGTTTCCTTCGACTTTCCTTGACAAGAAGCTTGCAATAACGAGCACGCTGGTGCGGGCCTACACCGTAGGCATCGCTGTAAACTTAACCGACGTTTCACAACAATTCGACCCCAGTGAGCAACAAATTGCTATTTTGGTCAAAATTGTTACCAAATTGGCTTAGAGTTAGCGCTAAGCTTTCGCGTGGCTCCGGTGGCGCTACCCAGACACCGTCGCTACACCGTGTAACAATGACCGCCGCAGCTCCGACGTCGATGTCGAAGACCAAAAACCCCCAACACCTACCGAAGGAACACCATGAACCTGCTCGAAATCATTCAGCTCCAGATCAACGAGGTCCTCGGCCAGCTCATCCACGCAGGATCCTCGGCATCATCGAACCTTTCGCTGCAACTGGGCTGGTTCTAAGCCCTACCCCCAACTTGCGCCCGACAGACGCTGACTCAAAAGTCCACGTATTCTGTTGGGCGTGAGTAACGAACATTTTGACGTTGTTGTCCTCGGCGCTGGCCCCGGTGGCTATGTCGCCGCCATCCGAGCTGCCCAACTGGGCAAAAAAGTTGCTGTCGTAGAGAAGAAGTACTGGGGTGGTGTCTGCCTGAACGTGGGCTGCATCCCCTCTAAGTCTTTGATTAAGAATGCCGAAGTGGCTCACATCTTTACCCGTGAGGCCAAGACCTTCGGCATCAAGGGTGACGTGGAGTTCGATTACGCGGACGCACACGAACGCTCCCGCAAGGTCTCCGAGAGGATCGTCGGCGGCGTGCATTACCTGATGAAGAAAAACGAGATCACCGAGATCCACGGCCTCGGCACCTTTAAGGACGCCTCCACCATCGAGATCACCGAGGGCGACGACGCTGGTAAGACCGTCACGTTCGACAACTGCATCATCGCCACGGGTTCCGTGGTGCGCACGTTGCCGGGCATCGAGCTGTCCGACAATGTCGTCTCCTACGAGGAGCAGATCCTCAACCCCGAGGCCCCGCAGAAGATGGTCATCGTCGGCGCCGGCGCGATCGGCATGGAGTTCGCCTACGTCCTGTCCAACTATGGCGTTGAGGTCACCGTCGTCGAGTACATGGACCGCGTCCTGCCCAACGAGGACAAGGACGTGTCCAAGGAGATCGCCCGCGCCTACAAGAAGATGGGCGTGAATCTGCTCACCGGCCACGCCACGACCGCGGTGCGCGACAACGGCGATTCGGTCGAGGTGGACATCGCAAAGAACGGCTCGGACAAGACCGAGACGCTCACCGTTGACCGCGTCATGATCTCCGTCGGTTTTGCCCCGCGCGTCGAGGGCTTCGGGCTGGAGAACACGGGCGTGGAGCTGACCGAGCGCGGCGCGATCGCCGTCGATGACCGCCTGCGCACCAACGTCAAAGGCATTTACGCCATCGGTGACGTCACCGCGAAGCTGCAGCTTGCCCACGTCGCGGAGTCCCAGGGCATCATCGCCGCCGAGACCATTGCGGAGGCGGAAACCCTCGAAATCGAGGACTACATGATGACCCCGCGCGCGACCTTCTGCAACCCGCAGGTTGCCTCCATGGGCTACACCGAGGAGCAGGCCCGTAAGAACTGGCCGGATCGCGACATCAAGGTCGCAATGTTCCCGTTCTCCGCCAACGGCAAGGCGATCGGCCTGGCCGAGTCCGCCGGCTTTGCCAAGCTGATCACGGACGGCGAGCACGGCGAGATCCTCGGCTGCCACCTCGTCGGCGCGAACGCCTCCGAGCTCCTGCCGGAGATTACCCTGGCCCAGCGCTTCGATCTGACCGCAGGCGAAATCGCACGCAACATCCACATTCACCCAACGCTCTCGGAGGCCCTCAAGGAGGTCGCCCACGGCGTCGAGGGGCACATGATTAACCTCTAAGCGCCCCTTGACGACGCCAAAGGGGCCCGCCGAGTAAATCGGCGGGCCCCTTTGTGTCTTGAGACGTCGTAGTTAGCTACCGGACACGGCTGCGGCCAGCGCGTCCAAGCTGGTCTCCAGGAAGTCGTCGTCGAACGACTCAGACATCGACTTAACCTCGCTGCTCTCGATCTCGGAGCGGTCGTAGGTGATCTTCACCCGCGTTGCGTACGGGCCCTCGGGCTCGAGCTCGTAGAGCCACTTGGCGCCCACCTCGACACCGGCGGTGGTGTTTTCCAGGTTCTGCCACCCCACGACCTTGTTCTCTTGGAGGGCGAAGACCTTGTTGCGGGTCTGGTAATCGCCGTCCTCCTTGGTCATGTTCATGGTGAAGGTGTCGCCCACGGACTGGAAGCGCTCGGCCTGATCGGCGGAGACGACCATTCCGGAGTTGTCCGTTTCAGCGTGGCGCTGCGGGTTGGTCAGCAGGTCGTAGATGTCGGCTGCGGGGGCGTCGATGACTCGGGTTGCGGAATTAGTTGAAGTACTCATAAGCCCCATTGTACGGATTTATCAGTACGGGGCGATCGAGGTCGTGTGCGGGTCAACTTCAATTCCGTGCTGGATGGAGGGGAAGGCACGCTGCGCGCAGGCCTCGCGTGGGCACACGCGGCACCCCGCTCCGATCGGCGTCGCCTGGGAGACGTCGTCAAGCGCCATGCCCTCGGCGTAGATGGTGCGCTCGGCGTGGCGGGTCTCGCAGCCAAGGCCGATGGCGAAGAGCTTTTCCGTCTCGCGGAAGTGGAAGCGGTGGTGGCGCACGGTGCGTGCCACCCACAGGTAGGTGCGCCCGTCCGGCATCGTCGCGTGCTGGCGCACCGTTTCGCCGGGGCGGGTAAAGGATTCGTAGATCCCCCATAGCGGGCACGTCCCGCCGGAGGTGGAGAAGTGGTAGCCGGTCGCGGATTGGCGCTTGGAGATGTTGCCGGCGCGGTCGACGCGCACGAAGGTAAACGGCACGCCGCGCATGTTCGCGCGCTGCAGCGTCGACAGGCGGCTGGCCACGGTTTCGTAGCCGACGCCGAAGACGTGGCAGAGGTAGTCCACGTCGTAGCCGTTCTTCTCCGACTCGAAGTGCACGAGGGTATACGGCAGAAGGGTCGCCGCGGCGAAGTAGGCGGCAATGCCGCGCCTGGCCAGGTTCTTGGAGGTCTCCGAGGTGAACGGCTCGGCGTCGACGTGGGCGTCGATAAGCGAATTGGCCTCAAGGAAGCTGAGGGCGGAGGCGAGGCGGAAGGCGCGCTGGCCCGAGGACAGGATCGGGGAGAGCGAGAGCGCGCCCGCATCGAGGTCGAGCTGGTGCAGTACCCCGGACTCCGACGGGATGGTGCGCACGTCAACACCGTGCGCTTGCGTGATGTAGCGGGTCAACTCGCGCTCGGTGGCATGGATGCCGAAGCGCTGCACCCCAATGCGCCCCGCCAGCTCCTCGGCACGGTGGTCAATGTCGTCGAGGTAGTTCTGGCGCGAGTAGAAGAAGTCACGCACCTCGTCGTGGGGCATCGTCAGCGTTTCCGGGCTGGACACCCGCGAATCCAGAGCCAGCGTGAGCTTGTCGCGGGCGTTGGAGTAGCGGCGGTGCATCTCGACGACGGACCGGGCGATGGAGGGGTGGCGGTAGACGAGCTCGGAAAGCTCCTGGAGTTCAACGTTGGCCGCGCCCAACTCCTGGTCCGCCACGACGTCCTTGAGCTCGGCGAGGAGCCGGGAGTCGTCGTCACGCGAGAAGAAGGTGGCGTCGACGCCGAAGGCCTCGGTAATGCGCTTGAGTACGGGCACGGTCAAGGGGCGCACGTCGTGTTCGATCTGGTTGACGTAACTTGCGGAGAGCTCGAGAGTCGCAGCCAGGGAGGCCTGGCTGAGGTTTCTCTCCCGGCGCAACTGGCGCAGCCGTGAGCCGACGTAAGTCTTGGACATAATCAGTATCTAATCACTGTGCAAAGATTCGTGCGAAGGCCTTGCGAAAAATCTTTACAAACAAAAGTTTGACACCCTTCGGGGTGACTGTCCAGTGGGTCAGCGCATGCGCGGGCACGGATGTGTTCAAGGTCACAGTGTCGGTGTTAAAGGTGTGTCTGGTGTGGCGGATGAGTCGATCGCAAGGGTAGAAAATGCTGCACGCAGGGGTACGAAACCCTTACGAAACCCCCCGCAATGCACACAGTTTTCGCCGGTAAAACCCGCCGCACCTGTGGGTAGCGTCACCCCCACCACCATTAAGTAGGTAAAGGTCGGGCGCATTTCGTAGAGTAATAGCGACACTGGAGGTGCCATGACTGTACAAAACGCAGACCGTGACGCAATTCGCCACGGAAAAATTACCGAAGCGCCGCTGCGCGAGCGGCCATCCGTCCCAACCTGGGCACTGAAGATGATCATGGCCGTAACCGGCCTGCTCTTCGGCCTGTACGTTCTCGGCCACATGGTCGGAAACCTCAAGATCTTCATGCCGCTGCATTCGAACGGCGTCGCCCCGATTGATGAATACGGCCACTTCCTGCGCACCATGGGCGAGCCCATCCTGCCCTACAGCGCCCTGCTCTGGCTGATCCGCATCGTCCTGCTCGCTGCACTCGTGTTGCACGTGTGGGGCGCGTTCGCCCTCCGCGGCCGTTCCTCGAAGTCTCGGGGCAAGTTCAAGCGCACGAACCTGATGGGCGGCTGGCAGTCCACCGCCACCCGCTCGATGCTGATCACCGGCGTCATCCTGCTGCTGTTCGTCATCTTCCACATCCTCGACCTCACCCTCGGCCAAGTCGTTGCTTCCGACGAGTTCGTCCACGGCGCGGTGCGCAACAACCTTCTGGCCACCTTCGCGCCGGGCCGCTGGTGGGTCGTTGCAATCTACGTCATTGCAAACCTCGCCCTGCTTCTCCACCTCACCCACGGCGTGTACCTCGCGGTCTCCGACCTGGGCTGGCTGGGCAAGCGCGGACACGCCGTCATGGTGGTCCTCGCCTACATCCTCCCGGCGCTCGTGGTGATCGGAAACATCATCATGCCGCTGGCGATCTCATTCGGCTGGATTCCCGGCTTCTCAAGGTAGACGGCTGACAAGGAGAATTACATTATGACAACCGCTCACAACCCGCAGGCAGGCAAGCAGGCCGCCCCGGCTGAAACCCTCGACGCCGGCCAAGGCGACGCAACCGCGACGAACCAGGCAAGCCAGTTCCGCCAGCCCGAGTCCAGCGTGCCGGGCGTGACGCCGGGCCTGATCCTGGCCAACAACGAGCCGGACAGCGCCAAGGTCCGCATGAAGGACATGTGGCAGTGGCAGAAAGACCACATGAACCTGGTCTCCCCGCTCAACCGCCGCAAGTTCACCATCCTCGTCGTCGGCACCGGCCTGTCCGGCGGCGCCGCCGCAGCCGCGCTCGGCGAGCTCGGCTACAAGGTCAAGGCGTTTACCTACCACGACGCTCCGCGCCGCGCCCACTCCATCGCGGCGCAGGGCGGCGTCAATTCCGCCCGCGGCAAGAAGGTGGATAACGACGGCGCGTACCGCCACACCAAGGACACCGTCAAGGGCGGCGACTACCGCTGCCGCGAGTCCGACTGCTGGCGCCTCGCCATCGAGTCTGCGCGAGTGATCGACCACATGAACGCCATCGGCGCACCGTTCGCCCGCGAGTACGGCGGAACCCTGGCCACCCGCTCCTTCGGCGGCGTGCAGGTCTCGCGCACCTACTACACCCGCGGCCAAACGGGCCAGCAGCTGCAGCTGTCCACCGCGTCCGCACTGCAGCGCCAGATCCACCTCGGCAACGTGGAGATCTTCACCCACCACGACCTGATGGACCTCATCGTGACTGAGGGCGCGGACGGCCAGGGCAAGGGAACCTGCCGCGGCATCGTCACACGCAACCTGATCACGGGCGAGATCACCCCGTTCACCGGCCACGCCGTCATCCTCGCGACCGGCGGATACGGCAACGTCTACCACAAAACGACGCTGGCGAAGAACTCCAACGCCTCGGCCATGATGCGCGCCTACGAGCGCGGCGCCTACCTCGCGTCGCCCTGCTTCGTCCAGTTCCACCCGACCGGCCTGCCGGTGAATGCGAAGTGGCAGGCGAAGACGACCCTGATGTCGGAGTCGCTGCGTAACGACGGCCGCATCTGGACGCCGAAGGAAAAGGGCGACGAGCGCGACCCGAAGGACATTCCGGAAGAGGAGCGCGACTACTTCCTCGAGCGCCGTTACCCGGCGTTCGGCAACCTGGTGCCGCGTGACGTCGCGTCGCGCGCCATTTCGCAGCAGCTCAACGCCGGCTACGGCGTTGGCCCGCTGCGCAACTCCGCGTACCTGGACTTCACCGACGCGATTGACCGCCTCGGCGTGGACACCATCCGCGAGCGCTACTCCAACCTCTTCGAGATGTACGAGGACTCCACGGGTGCGGATCCGTACCAGGAGCCGATGCGCATTGCCCCGACGGTGCACTTCACCATGGGCGGGCTGTGGACCGACTTCAACGAGATGACCTCCCTCGACGGCCTGTTCGCCGCCGGCGAGGCGTCGTGGACCTACCACGGTGCCAACCGCCTGGGCGCGAACTCGCTGCTCTCCGCGTCCGTCGACGGCTGGTTCACGTTGCCGTTCACGGTCCCGAACTACCTGGCCAACCACCTCGGCGAGGAAGTTCTCGACATTGACGCGCCCGAGGTCCACGCGGCGGTCACCCGCACTCAAGACATGATTGAGCGCCTGATGAGCGTCAACGGCCCCGAGCCGCACGGCCCGGAGCACTTCCACGAGCAGCTCGGCGACATCCTCTACGAGCACTGCGGCGTGTCCCGCTCGGTGGAGGGCCTCAAGGCCGGCATCGAGAAGATCCGCCGCCTGCGCGAGGACTTCTGGACCAACATCTCGATCCCCGGCACGCCGAACGACATGAACCAGACGCTCGAGGCCGCGATCCGCCTGGCGGATTACATCAACCTCGGCGAGCTGATGTGTGTTGACGCGCTCGACCGCGACGAGTCCTGCGGCGCCCACTACCGCGACGACCACCTCACCGAGGACGGCGAGGCGCAGCGCGACGACGACAACTGGTGCTTCGTCTCCGCGTGGGAGCCCGCCGGCAAGGATGGCTTCATTCGCCACGCTGAACCGCTCTACTTCGATTCGATCCCTCTGATGGCAAGGAACTACAAGTAATGAAACTGACACTTGAGATCTGGCGTCAGGCCGGACCCGATACTGACGGAAACTTCGAAACCGTCCAGGTCGACGACGCGGTGGAGCAGATGTCCATCCTCGAGCTTCTCGACCACGTGAACAACAACTACGTCGAGGCCGGCAAGGAGCCGTTCACCTTCGCCTCCGATTGCCGCGAGGGCATTTGCGGCACCTGCGGCGTCACCGTCAACGGGCGCCCGCACGGCGCCGGGCAGAACACCACCGCCTGCCTGCAGCGCCTGTTCAACTATAAAGACGGCGACACCCTGCGCATCGAGCCGTTCCGCTCGGGCGCGTTCCCGGTGATCAAGGACCTCGCGGTCGATCGCTCCGCGCTGGACCGCGTTATGCAGCAGGGCGGTTATATCTCCGTCCAGGCCGGTACCGCTCCGGACGCCGACACCTTGCACGTCAACCACGAGACCGCCGAGCTCGCGCTCGATTACGCGGCCTGCATCGGTTGCGGCGCCTGCGTTGCGGCCTGCCCGAACGGTGCTGCGCACCTGTTCACCGGCGCCAAGCTCAAGCACCTCAAGCTGCTTCCCCTGGGTAAGCAGGAGCGCGGCAAGCGTGCCCGCCAGATGGTCGACGAGCTCGAGACCAATTTCGGCCACTGCTCGCTCTACGGGGAATGCGCGGACGTCTGCCCCGCGGGGATTCCGCTGGACGCTGTTGGTTCGATCAACGCCGAGCGTGCGCGCGCAGCTTTCCGCGGCAAGGACGACTAAGAGTGCCCTATACTGGGCAACAGAAGCGCTAGATACTCGAAGCGGCAGCTTGAGAACTAGAGAAAAGGACACACCCCATGGCAAACACCACTGAGTCGGTCGCAGATATCCGCAGCGAGAGCTTCCCGGATTACCAGCAGCGCATCGAGGATGCCTACATCGAGGGATACGACCCGGTCTCCCTGGGCGCCCCGCACTCCTCGCTGAACACCCACGCCCTGTGGATTGCCATGGGCCTGATCCTCGCCGCTCTGTTCGGTGTGGGTCTCGCCGTGTGGGGTGGCGCCGCGATGGTCTGGGGCATGGGGTCGGAGTCGAACATCGGCTCCCGCCTGCTGATTCTGGGCCTCATTGAGTTCGCCGCGACGATGATCTCCGCGGTCGTGCTCATGTTCGTGGCCCGTCGCGGTTACAAGGACTACCGCACCCGCACGGGCCGCGTTAACTAACACCGTTGATAAACTCCCCGCCTCCGCTGGCGGGGAGTTCTTTCATGTCACCGGCCAGGTGCTTTAATCAAGTGCATGGCACAACACGCGCTAGACCGGCAGGGCGCGATCGCCTTGCCCACCCCGGACAATGAGTCGCAGCGCCGTCGCGTCCTGCGCAACCACAAGATTTTCGTCACCAGCTTGCTCGGCGTGATGGCGGTGATTTTCCTGTCGTGTTCGTGGTGGCAGTCCCAGGGCACGGCCCCGGGTTGGGTCGGGTACGTGCGCGCCGCGGCGGAGGCCGGGATGGTGGGCGGTTTGGCGGACTGGTTCGCCGTCACCGCGTTGTTTCGCCACCCACTGGGTCTGCCCATCCCGCACACGGCGATCATCCCGCGAAAGAAGGACCAGGTCGCCGGAGCGCTGGGCGATTTCGTCAGCGAGAACTTCCTCAACGCGCAAACGATCACGGACAAGGTGGTTCAAGCGGAGGTTCCCCAGCGGGTCGGTGCCTGGTTGGTGCAGCCGGACAATGCTGAGCGGGTCTCCGAGCATGTCGGCGGGTTCACCGTCCGCTTGGTGCAGTCCATCGACCCCGCCGAGGCCGAGCGGGTCATCAACACCCACGTGATCAACCGCTTCGCAGAACCGACGTGGGGCCCGCCGCTGGGCAGGGCGCTGGAGGGGCTGGTCAACGACGGCAAGGTCGAGCCGATCGTCGACGACGTCATCTCCTGGGGCCGCCGCAGGGTCGAGGGCATGGAGGAGGTTGTGGTCACCATGATCGACGAGCGCATGCCGAAGTGGGCGCCGAAGTTTGCCAAGGACATGGTGGGGGAGCGGGTGTACCGCGAGCTGGTGGAGTTCATGCGGGAGGTCGACACTGCCCCGCAGCACGACGCGCGTCGCGCCGTCCGCCGACACATCAACCAGTTCGCCCAGGACCTGCAGTTCGACCCGGACATGATCTTGCGCGTCGAATCGATCAAGGCCGACGTGATGGGCTCGAACGCCGTGAGCTCCGCGGCGGGCGGGCTGTGGGCGCAGGTTTCGCAGGCGCTTATCGACGCTTCCTCCAACGCCGAATCCCCCCTGCGGCGCAAGCTGGTGTCGCTGTGCATCGAATGGGGCGGCAAGCTGCAGACGGATCCGCAGGTGGCGCACAGTGCGCAAACCCGGCTCGCCGCCGTGACGAAGTACCTCGCGGAAAACGGCGCGGGCGAGATCGTCAACATCATCTCCGAGACCATCGCGCGGTGGGACGGGAAGGAGGCCAGCGACAAAATCGAGCTCATGGTGGGCAAGGACCTGCAGTTCATCCGCCTAAACGGAACAGTTGTCGGTGCGCTGGCGGGCTTGGCCATTTACACTGTGTCTCAACTGCTCTTTGCCTAGCGTTCCCCACGAAAGTGAGACCACGATGACTTCCAACAACAACAACTCGATCATGGACAGCCTGCGCAGCGCGGGCGAGGCATGGCTGGCCGCCGGCTCCGCAGTAGGCGGCGTCGTCAGTGAATTCGCTGCGAAGCTGCGCGAGGACCGCAGCGCAGTGGAGCCGACGGGGGCGCATGCCGCCGCCGACACCACCTCGCAAGAGGGGTTGCTGCAGCAGTTGCGCGGCGCCGTCGACAACGCGCGCGGCGCATTCAACTCCGCAGACAGCGACAGCGACTTCCGCGCGGCCGCGACGACGTTCGCCGCCGATGCCGAGGCCATTTTCCGCGACGTCGCGGGCTCGGTGTCCCGTGCCGGCAGCGCTGCGGTGCAGTCCGACCAGGCAGACGAGGCGAAAGCTGCCTTCGGCAGCGCCCTGAGCGAGGTGAAGGAGACTTTCAACCAGGCGGTAGCGAATGTGCGCAACCGCGCCGAGGAATCCGACGTGGATGCGGAAGGCGTTGTCAAGGATCTGCACGAGCGCCTGGACACGCTCATTGCGAAGGTTTCCGAACAGGTCTCCCGCCCGGATTCGGGCCACGAGGAGCCGGAGGATATCATTGACGGGGAAGTAATCCGTGATCAAGACGGCAACAACGGTGATAGCGCCGTTTAGCCTAAACCCAGAGGGAGTGCCCCGCGCATGATGGAACTCAGCACTTTCGGTTCGGTGGGCTTCATCCTCGCCTTACCGGCGTTAGTCCGAAATCTGCTGTTCATGCTCGTTGGCGCCGCCGGCATCGTCGGTGCCTTGCTGGCGGCCACGACCCGCGAGGACGCGTTCGAGGCAGGTGGGCGCCAGAGCAAATGGGCGTGGGTCGCCATCGTCGGCGGCGCCGCGCTCGTGTGTCTGCTGCGCTTCCCCTTCATCTCGTGGTTCGGTGCGGTCGCGATCGGAGTGTACTTTTTCGACGTCCGCCCGCACCTGAACAACATCATCCGCGGTAACCACGGCTGGTGAACTAGTGGACGACCTTGAATGGCTGGCCACGCGGACGGGTAGCACCGCCCTCGGTGGCTGGCCTTTCGCTGTCTCCCCGGGGCACCAGGCGGGCGTGGTGGTCGAGCCGACGCGGGTGCAGGCGGCGAAACGCACCGGCGTGCCCGTCATCGCGGTGGTGGGTTGGCCCGACGGGCGCCACCACAGCGTGATCAAGGCGGCGGAGGCGCGCCTGGCCGTTGAGATGGGCGCGGCCGAGGTGTGGCTCGCTGTCGACGCGGACGCCGAGGGCGATAACGGGGTTCTGGCCGACGTCCTCGCCGTGAGCCAAGCCGTCGAGGCCCCCGCCCGGCTCGGGCTTCTTTACGATGCCCGTGCTTCGGTGATTCGCGCTGGGGAGCTGGTGGGCGCTGACAAGCTCGTGTGCCCAATTGACAAGGATCTTCCCCCCACGGCGCTGGACGTGGCCGCGATCGGGGTCGAAGACAGCGTCGAGGCGGTCGTCGGCGCGCTCGAGGCCGGCGCCGCGGTGGTGTTTACAGAGCCTCGCTGATCTGGTTCAGGTTGACATCGTGGCCGTTGAGCGAGACCAGCAGGCCACCGTCGATGACAGTGACGTCGCGCACCCGCATGGGGCCAAACACGGCGTCCTGCATGCCCACGCGCAAGGCCTCGGAGAGGCGCTGCGCAACCCCGCCCGGCAAATCGATGCCGAACAAGCTGGTGGAGTCGGCGGTGAAGGTGAGGCTGTCGCCGTCCCGTTGCGGGCGCAGGTCGATCCCGGCGAGCCCGTTGTTGAACTGGATGGTCACAGTTCCGGTTTCGGGGTTCGACGTCACCCCGGAGATGTTGACCACATCCTCGACGATCGCGGCGGGCAGGCCGTCGACCTGCGAGAGGGCCGTGGATACCTGCTGCTGCAAAATGGCTTGGATAAACGCGTCCGGCAGCTCGGTGGTCACATCGAGGGTGTCGGCGACGAAGCCCCCGTCGGAGCGGCGGACCTTGTCCACGTTGATCGTCGCGGCGGGCTGGCCCGTAAAAGAATCCCCGTCCAGCACCAACGTTGAGGGAACCGAGAGGGCCATGTGGGGAACAGTGCCGGCCAACAGGCCGAGCGTGAGCGGCTGCGACCCGAACGCGACCTGGGGGTCAGCCGTCGTCGGAACGGGGGCGGCGGCGGCAAACTCGGACTCAATCCGGTTTGACACATAGGCGCGCAGCCCAAATTCCGCGACCAAGATCAGGATGAGGATTACCGCAAGTACTCCGACGAAGATTTTCCAGGCGAGCGAGCCTTTGGTGCGTGTCATGCGGCCATCATACGTCCACTGCGACGTGCTCCCAATCGATCGTTAGCACATTGTCCCGGAGCCTGCGCCGAATGGGGTGCAGCGGCCACCCGTGACCGATGAGTTCGTCGCGGGCGCGGTCCCACCGGACCCGGGGACCGTGCGGGGCCCAGCCGGCGGCATGGTCCCACGCCGCGTCGGCGGCCGAAAGCAGCTCGTGGATCTTCTCGCCGGGGACGTTGCGGTGGATGAGGATCTTGGGAAATCTCTCCGCGACATCGGAGGGGCGGGTCACGTCATGCGGGTCCCAGGCCAGGGTCAGGGAGCGGGGGCCGGTGGCGTCGAGAAGCACCCACGCTGCGCGCCGGCCCAGCTCGTCACAGGTGCCCTCGATGAACAGCCCGCCCGGGGCGAGGCGGGAGGTCACCGCCTCCCACACGCCAGGCACGTCCGCGACATCGTACTGGCGCAGCACGTTGAATGCGCGCACCAGGTGCGGGGTGTAGCCGGCGAGCTCGAACCCGCCGAGCTCAAAGCGCACACCGTCGCGCGGCGTGAGGACCCTATCGGGGTGGATCTCCAAGCCCACGACCTCAACGTGCGGGTTGATCTGGCGCAGCCATCCGGCCCATTCCACGGTTGTGGTGTGCGAGGCGCCGTAGCCCACATCCAGCGCGAGCGGGGCGGGCACGGACCTCAACAGCTCTCCCACCTGTGGATTGAAGCGGGTCCAGCGATCCGAGCGGCGCAGCCGGTTGACTCCCGTGGTGCCGCGCGTGATCACGCCAAATGGCCGGTCGCGCCCAGACTGCGCGCGCAGGTTGTGGGCGTGACCGGCCATAAACGGTTAAAAGGCGGGGGGGGGGAGAGCTTAGAGGTTCTCGCTGATCCACTGCTCGGTGAGCTTGGCCTCGTTGGAGAAGATCTCCTCGAGCGCCTCGCCGACCTTCGGCTCGAGGGCGGCGCCCATGAACGGGATCGAGACCTTGGCCTCGTTGGCGTAGACGAGGGTGGTCTGCTCGCCGGCGCCGGTGAGCACGATGTCGCCGGAGAAATCGACCGGGGTGCCCTTGACGTCACCGGCGTAGTCGAGCTTCGCGGTTTCGCCCTCGAGGGCGCCGATGTTCACGGTGCGCTTGAGCTTGAGGTCTTGGGAAATCATCGCCTGGGCGGCCTCGGGCAGGATCGTCTGCGGCAGGACCTCGAAGAGGACAACGGAAACGCCGTTGAACTCGTTGAGGCTGCCCGGCTCCGGGGAGAGGTTGGCCGCGATGAACTCCCAGTATTCCTTGGTGCTCAGCGCCTGGTGCACCTTGGCGGCGGGGTGGTTAATGGTAACGGTTACTTCGCTGTGTGCGGTCATGGGTCACAGACTACCGTTAAAGGGGTGTCTGATTCATCTTTTGCCTCGCTTACTACCTTGCGCATCGGCGGCAGCCCCCGCGATCTCGTCCGTTGCACGAGCGCAGACGAGCTCGCCGAGACGGTCGCGCGCCTCGACTCGGCGGGCGACACGCTGCTCGTCGTCGGCGGGGGCTCAAATCTTGTCGTTGCGGACGGCCCGCTCGACTTGACGGCTGTCATCGCGGCGAACGAATCGCTCTCGCTTGTCGACGCCTCCACGCTTCGCGTGGGCGCCGGCACTGTCTGGGATGACGTGGTGGCTTTTGCCGTGGAGCACGGCCTGGGTGGCATTGAGGCGCTCAGCGGCATCCCCGGCTCCGCCGGCGCCACCCCCGTGCAAAACGTGGGCGCCTACGGTGCGGAAATCTCCGACGTGTTAACGCGCGTGCGCCTGTACAACCGCGAGACGGGCGCGGATGAGTGGGTGCCGGCCGAGTCGCTGGATCTGGCGTATCGCTACTCCAACCTCAAGTTCACGGCCCGGGCGGTCGTCCTCGAAATCGAGCTCCGCCTCAAAGAAGCGGAGCTGTCCGCGCCGCTTAGACACCTCGGCGGGCAGCGTTTGCCCTTGGCGCAGGCGCGAGAAAACATCATCGCCACCCGACGGGCCAAAGGCATGGTGCTCGACGCCGAAGACCACGACACCTGGTCCGCGGGGTCATTTTTCACCAACCCGATTGTGCCCGCGCCGCTTGCCGACGCCATCGCCAACGACACCGGCGGGGACACCATGCCCCGCTTCACCCAGCCCGACGGCCGAGTCAAACTCTCCGCGGCATGGCTGATCGAGCGCGCCGGGTTCCCGCGCGGCTACCCGGGCAACGGCGCGCCGGCGCGGCTGAGCTCGAAACACACCCTGGCACTGACCAACCGCGGTGATGCCACTGCGGAAGACATCGTGGCGCTGGCCCGGGACGTCAGGGCGGGCGTCGACAAGCGATTTGGCGTTGTCCTCGAGCCGGAGCCCGTGTGGGTGGGGGTGGAGATGTGAGATCTCCCATGAAAAGCTCGGCGACGCAGCGACGCCTCACGGTTGTCCTCTTTGAGGGATTCGAGCTGCTCGACGTTTTCGGCCCCCTCGAACTTTTCGCTCATGTCCCCGCAATGCGAATCGAGCTCGTGGCAGACAAGCCCGGTGCCGTACGCAGCGCTCAAGGCATCGACGTGATTGCGGAGCTCGGTCACGTAGACGTCGAAGATCCCGACATTCTTATGGTGCCGGGAGGCATCGGGACAAGGAAGTTGGTGCTCGACAAGGCTTTTCTGTCCTGGCTATACGAGGTCGGACAACGTTGTCAGGTCGTGTCATCGGTGTGTACCGGGTCGGCGCTCCTAGCCGCCGCTGGGCTGCTTGAAGGCTATCGGGCGACGAGCAACAAGCTCGCCTTTGAATGGGCAGCTTCGTTCGGGGATCAGGTTGTCTGGGAGCGCGAGGCCAGGTGGGTAGAAGATGGCTCCCGCTGGACATCATCGGGTGTCACTGCGGGCATGGACATGAGCGCCGCCTTGATCCGGCGCATCTTCGGGCAGGAAGTTGAAACCGAGGTGGTCACGCGCATTGAGTACCAGCCGCATCGCGACAGCACGAACGACCCGTTCTTCGCTGGGGCGAAGGAGCGTTAGGCGGGGCGTCGAATAGCGACTTAGCCCCCGAGCTGGGCTAGCAAGTCCGCCTGGACCTCGCGGCGGCGGATCTTGCCCATCGGGTCGCGGGCGAGCTCCTCGAAGTGGTAGAACGTGCGCGGCACCTTGTAGGCGGTGAGGTGCTTCTTCGCGTAAGCGCGCAAGCCCTCGGAGTCCAACTTGGCACCGTCGGTGAGGGTGACGCAGGCAACGACATCCTCGGAGCCGTCCGGGCGGGGCCGGCCGACGACGGCGACATCCTCGACGTCTTCGTGCGCGCGGATGACCTCCTCGACCTCGGCGGGGTAGACGTTGAACCCGCCGGTGATGATGAGCTCCTTGATACGCGAGACGAGCTTGATAAAGCCGTCCGATTCCATCACCCCCATGTCGCCGGTGCGGAAGAATCCGTTGTGGAAGGCCTGCTCGTTGGCCTCGGGGTTGTCGATGTAGCCGCCGAACACCTGCGGGCCGCGGGCGAGGATCTCGCCGGCCTCGCCGTAGGGCATGTCCTCGTCGAGGTTGTCCGGGTTGGCGATGCGGATGTCGGTGTCCGGGAACGGCACGCCGATGTAGCCGGGTCGGCGCTCGGCGCTTTCGGGGTTGCCGATGAGGATCGGCGAGGTTTCGGTCAGGCCGTAACCCTCCACGAGACGGCCGCCCGTGAGCGCCTCCCACTCGTCGATGACCGCGACCGGCAGGGAGGCGGCACCGGAGAAGCCGATGTTGAGGCAGGACATGTCCACGCCCTCCTCCTTCGCCTGCGCAACGATGCGCTCGAACAAGGTTGGCACGCCCGGAATGAAGGTGGGCTTGTGCTTCTTGATCGCCGACATGATGAGGTCGATCTTCGGCGCCGGCAGCAGTATCACCTCGCCGCCGATTTTCATCGGCAGGGTCAGGGAGAACGTCAGGCCGAACGAGTGGAAGAACGGCAAAGTGGCCACCATCCGTTGGTCGCGGTCCTGGAAGTCCTTGACCCACGCGATGCCCTGGATCACGTTGGCGCACAGGTTGGCGTGGGTGAGCACTGCCCCCTTGGGGCGCCCCGTCGTTCCCGAGGTGTAGAGAATCAGCGCCGGGGTGTCGGGGGACACCTCGGCGGGGGTGAGTTGCTCGGCGTTGTTTGCCAGCGCGGAGCCAACCAGCGTCTCCCACGGCACGGTGGAGGTCGCGGGCGCGGTCAGCTCGGCGCGCGTCTCGCGGAGACGCTTGAGCGGCAGGCGCAGGGCAAGGCGCAGCGGCAGGGGCATCGCGCGCGTCATGTCGACGCTGATCACGGTGGTCACGTCTGTGTCGTCACGCAGCTCGTTGACGGTGCCGGCGACCTTGTCCCACACGATGGCTACCCGGGCGCCGTGGTCGGCGAACTGCGGGCGCAGCTCGTCGGCGGTGTAGAGCGGGTTGTGCTCGACAACGACCGCGCCGAGCAGCTGCGCGGCGTAGAAGGCCACCACGTGCTGCGGACAGTTCGGCAGCATAATTGCCACGCGGTCGCCCGCCTTCACCCCGAAAGATGCAAGCCCGGCGGCGGAGCGGCGGACCTCACTATCAAGCTCCGCGTACGTCATCGCGCGACCGAAGAAACGGGTCGCGGTCTTCGACCCGTTCGCCGCGATGTTGTCGGTGTAGAACTGAGTGACCGTGGCTGTGCCGTAATCCAGGTTGGGGGCGGTCCACTCCGTGTAGGAATCGAGCCAGGGTTTGTCTGCGTGAGAAGCCATGCCCCCAAGTATAGGGACGACGGTCACCGCCCCGTAGCTTAGTGCTTCGCGGTGCCCTCCTCCAGCATTTGCAGCAGGGTCTTCTGCACCTGCTTGCGGCGGATCTTGCCCGTCTGATCGCGGTTTAGGTCCTCGAAGTGGTAGAAGGTGCGCGGCACCTTGTACGGGGTGAGGCGCTCGCGCGCGTACGACTGGAGACTATCCGGGTCCAGTGGCGCACCCTCGTGCAGGGTGACGCAGGCGACGACATCCTCGGAGCCGTCGGGGCGCGGGCGGCCGACGATCGCGATGTCGTCGATGTCCGGGTGGTGCTTGAGCACCTGCTCCACCTCGTCGGGGTAGACGTTGAAGCCGCCGGTGATGATCATCTCCTTGATGCGGGCAACCAGGCGGATAAACCCGTCTTCCTCCATCACGCCCATGTCCCCGGTACGGAAGAAGCCGTTGTGGAAGGCCTTTTCGTTGGCTTCCGGCTTGTTCAGGTAGCCGGAGAAGACCTGCGGGCCGCGGGCCAAAAGCTCGCCCGGCTCGCCGTCCGGCATGGTCTCGTCGGGGTTATCCGGGTTGGCGATGCGGATTTCGGTGTCGGGGAAGGGCACGCCGATGTAGCCGGGCCGACGGTTGCCGTCGAGCGGGTTGGCTGTGAGGATCGGCGCGGTCTCCGTCAGGCCGTAGCCCTCCACCAAACGGCCGCCGGTGACCTTCTCCCACTTCTCCAGCGTGGCGGTGGGCAGCGTCGCCGCGCCCGAGAAGGAGTAGCGGATGGACGTGATGTCCTTGTTGTTGTCGATGGCCCAGTCGGAGATGCGTTCGTAGAGCGTCGGCACGCCCGGCAGCATGGTCGGCTTCGTCTTCTCGATCGCGGAGAACATCAGCTCCGGCTTCGGCGCGGGCACGAGAATGGACTGTGCGCCCACCGCAAAACCGATGGCGAAGTTGAGCGTCAGGCCGTAGACGTGGAACAGCGGGAGCACGGCGAAGATGCGCTCGTCCTGCTCGCCGAAGTTGCCGAACCACTCCAGGCCCGCGACGACGTTGGCGTTGATGTTGCCGTGCGTTAGCGGCGCGCCCTTTGGCGCCCCCGTGGTGCCGGAGGTGTAGAGGATGAACGCGATGTCATCCTGGGTGACGCACACGTCCGCGCGCTTCGGCTCGTTGCTCAGAAGCTGCGCGAACGGGATGGTGCCCTCGGCCGGGCCGGTCAGCTCCTCGCGCTTCTTCTTGATCGAGCCCAAAGGAAGGCTGAGCACCGTGCGCAGGTGCCACGGCATGGCGTCGATCATGTTGACGGTGATGACCTTTTCAAGCTGGGTCGTGCGCGCCAGCTCCTTGTACACCGGCGCGGCCTTGTCCCACGCGATGACGACCTTCGCACCGTGGTCGTCGAACTGATCCTTGAGCTCGTAGGCGGTGTAGAGCGGATTGTGCTGGACAACCGTTGCCCCGAGGCTGTGGACCGCGAGAATGGAAACGACGTGCTGCGGGCAGTTCGGCAGAGCGATGGCCACGCGGTCGCCCTGTTTGACGCCGAGGCCGCTGAGTCCGGTGGCGACGCGGCGGACCTGGTCTTCGACCTCGCCGTAGGTGAGCTCCTTGCCCATAAACCACGTGAACTTCTTGTTGCGGTGCTTTGCTACCGCGTCGTTGAAACGGGAGACGAGAGTGTCATCTCCGTAAGACAGCTGGCGGTCGGTCCACTCCGCGTAGTGCTGCAGCCAGGCCTTGTTTTCAAAAGCTCCCATAGCGAGCGCGCTCCTTGTATGTCGTTGCCGTTGATTAGTTCATTCTACCTAAGGTCTCTGGTACATCTTACAAGCTCAGTGTGGGGCGTGTGTAGGAAATCCGCGACATATCTTTGTCGGCCACGTACAAAAGAGCCGGTGCTGTGCACTGAAGCGTCCTGGGTTTAGTTCCGCTTCTTTTACGGCCCTGTGTTGATGGGCTCGGTGAGATAGTG
>NZ_GG667191.1:329430-341864 GCF_000159635.1 Corynebacterium lipophiloflavum DSM 44291
CTCGGTTTCTACTTCCTGTGGGGTGGCGTAGTCCAATGCTTCGTGAAGTCGCTTAGTGTTCCACCAATGCACCCACCGCAAGGTGGCCAGTTCGACTTCTCCGACCGACGTCCACGGGCCCTGGGCATGAATCAGTTCAGTCTTGTAGAGACCGTCGACTGTTTCGGCTAGTGCATTGTCGTAAGAATCGCCGACTGATCCCACACTCGGGCGGATTCCTGACTCAGCTAGCGCAGTGGAATACTTCAGTGACACATACTGGCTGCCCCGATCGCTGTGGTGAATTAGCTGGTTTCCATGGATTCGCCCTGCAGTCGTTAACGCATACTCCAAAGCCTCCATCGGCAGCGTGTTGGTGCGCATTGTCGAGCGTGTAGCGACACCAACAATTTTTCGGCTGAATACATCCACGACAAACGCGGTATAAGCGAATCCTGACAGGGTGCGAACGTAGGTAATGTCGGCAACCCAAAGCCTGCCTGGTGCCTGCGCACGGAAGTTTCGGCGCACAAGGTCCGGGCGATGATCCGGTGTCTTCAGGCTGATCGTTGCTACTGGGGTTCGCCCACGTCTGCGGCCAGAAACGCCTGCGAGTTTCATCAGACGTGCGGTCTTGTCGCGACCAATATGAAAGCCTTCACGGTTCATCACGTGCCACACTTTGCGGATGCCGTAGACCGAGAAATTCTCCGCATGCACACGCTGTATCTCTGGGATGAGCAGGCTATCGCTTAAGGCCCTTGCACTGGGAACACGAGTGGTCGCCTTGCGGTAGCCACGAGAGGTGATGAATCCACGATCTGCCTGTTTTAGAACTCTGCAGATGGCCTCGACCCCAAATTGATCTTTGTACGCGTCGCTGTAGGAGATCATTTGGTCGTGGGTCGGTCGAGTTCCGCCGCGAAAAAAGCCGAAGCTGTCTTAAGAATCCCGTTTGCTCGTTTCAGTTCGCGGTTTTCTCGACGCAGACGCCTGAGTTCTTCTTCCATTGTTTCGCCGCCTGAAGCGTCAGAATTATCGCGTACTGAAGCGCTGTCACGGTACCAAGCCCGCAACGTGTGGTGGGATACACCAAGCAGCTCACCGACCTCCGTGTAGGCGCGTTGCAGTGAGCAAGACTCCAGGCGGACCATTTCGATGATCTGATGGACCGCCTTCTCCTTGAACTCGACGGAATACTTTCTAGGCATAGTTCAATCCTTCCTTAGCTGAGGTACGAACTAAACCCAGGACGCTTCACACCGGCTCTTTTGACGTCGTTAAGCGAGCTAGCTCTTTTCCTCCCCGACCTTGGTGTCGTCGCCCTCTTCGAGCATCTCAATGAGGGTCTCCTGCACCTCGCGGCGGCGGATCTTGCCCGTCATATCGCGGGCGAGCTCCTCGAAGTGGTAGAAGGTGCGCGGCACCTTGTACGCGGTGAGACGCTCGCGGGCGTACTCGTGCAGCGCATCCGACTCGATGACCGCGCCCTCGCGCAGAGTCACGCATGCCACCACGTCCTCCGAACCGTCCGTGCGCGGGCGGCCGACGACGGCGATGTCATCGATGTCCGGGTGCTCCTTCATCACCTTTTCCACCTCGTCCGGGTAGACGTTGAAGCCGCCGGTGATAATCATTTCCTTGATGCGCGAGACCAGGCGGACGAAGCCGTCGGACTCCATCACACCCATGTCGCCGGTGCGGAACCAGCCGTCGTGGAACGCCTTCTCGGTTGCCTCCGGCTTGTTCAGGTAGCCCTTGAACACCTGCGGGCCGCGGGCCAGAAGCTCGCCCGGCTCGCCGTCCGGCATGGTCTCGTCCAGGTTGTCCGGGTTGGCGATGCGGATCTCGGTGTTCGGGAACGGCAGGCCGATGTAGCCCGGGCGGTGGTTGCCGTCCATCGGGTTGGCGGTCAGGATCGGGGAGGTCTCGGTCAGACCGTACCCCTCGACGAGGCGGCCGCCCGTGATGTTCTCCCACTTCTCAATCGTCGACTCCGGCAGGGTGGACGCCCCGGAGAACGAGTTGCGGATCGTCGGGTACGTCTTGTCGTTGGCGATCGCCGCCTCGGCGATCTTCTCGTAGAGGGTGGGTACGCCCGGGAAGAACGTCGGGGGGTTCTTCTTCATCGCCATGGCGATCAGCGGCGGTTCCGGAGCCGGGACCAAGATCAGCTCGGCGCCGGTGCCGATGGCGAGGCCCATGGTGAGGGCCAGGCCGTAGACGTGGAACAGCGGCAGGATCGCCATAATCTTCTCCTGCTCCTTGCCCAGGTCCTTGACCCAGGCCAGACCGGTCTTGAGCATGGAGTTGAGGTTGCCGTGGGTGATCTGGGCGCCCTTCGGCGGGCCGGTGGTGCCCGAGGTGTAGAGGATCAGGATGGTGTCATCCTGCGTGATCTCTTCCGGGGCCTCGAAGGGCTTGTCCAGCAGCAGGGACGACCACGGCATCGTTGCCGGAGCGTCGCCCGTGAGCTGATCGCGCAGCTGCCTGGTCTTCGGCAGGGGCAGTGACAGGGCGAGGCGGTACTTCAGCGCCATCTCGTCGATCATGTTGACCGAGACGATGGTGGACAGCGGGGAGTCCTTGCGCAGCTTCGAGATCATCGGAGCCGCCTTGTCCCAGACGATGGCGACCTTGGCGCCATGGTCTTGGAACTGGGGGAGGAGCTCCGAGGCGGTGTAGAGCGGGTTGTGCTCGACAACGATCGCGCCGAGGCGTATTACGGCGGAAAAGGCGATGATGTGCTGTGGGCAGTTGGGCATGACGAGCGCGACGCGGTCACCCTTTTTGACGCCCAGCTCCTGCAAGCCCGCCGCGGCCTTCAGGACTTTTTCGTTGAGGTCCGCGTACGTCATGGTCTTTTCGAAGAACCAGGTCGCCGTACGGTTGGAGTGCTTCGCCAAGTTGCCTTCGTAGATGTCGACCAGGGTGTCATCGCCTAGCTCAACCTCGTGCGGTGTCCAGGGGGCGTAGTGGTTCAACCACGCCTTTTCTTCGAATGCGCCCATAAGAGACTCCTTCGGGTTTTCGTTGACAATGATGGGTTCTTTATTAGTATAAAGAAAATATCGTGGCCCGTATCACAAATGGGGCGAAAGGTAACGTCAGTCCTTTTCCAGGTGGGGTCTCGCCTTGCGAGCCGCGTGAAATGAGGTAATAAATTGTGCAAAGGGGTGCACACAACCACAGGGGGAACTGCCATGCACGACGCCGCGCGCCTTGGCGAGCACTGGACCAATCAAGAGCTGCTGCCGCCGCCGGGGCTGGACCAATCGACGCTTCTCAACCCGGTCGCCGCGCCGCCGCGGCGCGGTTGGCGGCGGATGCTCCACACGGCTTCCGGCGGGCGGATCAACCCGGGCGGCTCCCGCAAGGAGTTGCAGGAGCAGCAGCTTATCGACGCCATCCGCGCCCCGTTGCGCGGCGATTACCGCATCGCCGTGATGTCGCTGAAAGGCGGGGTGGGCAAGACAACCACCACCGTGGTACTCGGGGGAGTGTTCGCCCAGCTGCGTGGCGACCGGGTGATAGCCATCGACGCCAACCCGGATCTGGGCACCTTGGCTCAGCGCGCCGCAGTGCCGACCCCGGCGACGATCCGCGACCTGCTCGCCGCGCGCGACACATCGCGCTACGCGCAGGTGCGAGCCTTTACGCACCAGGCGAACTCGCGCCTCGAGGTGATCGGCTCCGAGCGCGACCCGGCGGTCAGCGAGGCGTTTAGCGAAGCGGACTACCGCCGCGCCGTGGACATCCTGCAGCATCACTACAACGTCATCCTCACCGACTGCGGAACCGGGCTGATGCATTCCGCCATGTCGGGCGTGCTCGATCTGGCCAACTCGCTGATCCTGGTGACCTCCCCGGCACTCGATGGCGCGCAATCGGCGGCGGCCACGTTGGACTGGCTGAGCCTGCACGGCCACGACCAGCTGGCCGCGAACGCTGTGGTCGTCGTCTCGACCAATGCGCCGGGCAAGCCCACCATTGACATCGCCAAGCTCACCGAGCACTTCGACATGCGCGCACGCGCAGTCCACGTCATCCCCTACGACCGCCACCTCGCCGAGGGAGCGGTTGTCGAGCTCGACCGCCTCCACCCGCGAACGGTGCGGGCCTACCGGCTGCTCGCCGCGGAAGTCGCCGCCGACTTTGGTTCCTGGCACCGTCACGCCGCCTATTAACCCGACTGGGCCCAACTGGCAACTAGCGTCTCTAGAATCGGTGCCATGCGCGTCGCGATGATTTCCATGCACACCTCCCCGCTCGAGCAGCCGGGCACCGGGGACGCCGGCGGCATGAACGTCTACGTCCTCAACATCGCGCGCGAGCTCGTGCGCGGCAGCGTCGAGGTGGATATCTTCACGCGGGCGACCCGGCCCAGCCACGGCGAAATCGTCGAAGTCAGCGAAGGCCTGCGCGTGATCAACATCGTCGCCGGGCCTTACGAGGGCCTGGCCAAGGAGGACTTGCCGACGCAGCTTGCCGCGTTCGCCGGCGGGATCCTGCAGTTCTCCCGCACGCACAACCTGTCTTATGACCTGATTCATTCGCACTACTGGCTTTCCGGCCAGGTGGGGTGGCTCTTAGCCGACCTGGCGCGAGTCCCGCTGGTCCACACAGGGCACACCTGGGCGGCGGTTAAAAACGCGCACCGCTCCCCGGAAGCGGAGCCGGAGGGCGAGGCGCGCCGCATCTGCGAGCAGCAGTTGGTGGACAACGCGAACACCGTGGTGGTCAACACCCCGGACGAGATCGCGGAGTTGGCGCGGCACTACGACGTCGACCCGGCGAAGATCGCCGTGGTCACCCCCGGCGCCGACACGGAGCTTTTTACCCCCGGGTCGAACCGCAACACGGAGCTGGCGCGGCGCCAGCTGGGCATCCCGCTGCACGCCAAGGTTGTCGCGTTCGTCGGCAGGCTGCAGGATTTCAAGGGCCCCCAGGTGCTGATCCGCGCGGCCGGGGAGCTTCTGCGGCGCAATCCGGAGCGCGACGTGCACGTCCTGATCTGTGGTGGGGCGTCGGGAAGCGATTCGAGCGTGGAGCGCTACCGCGCGCTCGCCCGCGAGGAGAAGATCGCGCGCCGGGTCCGCTTCCTCGGCCCGCGACCGCCCGAGGAGCTGGTGGCAATTTACCAGGCGGCCGACATCGTCGCGGTTCCCAGCTACAACGAGTCCTTTGGCTTGGTCGCCGTCGAAGCGCAGTCGACGGGAACCCCCGTGGTCGCGGCCCGAGTCGGCGGGCTCCCGCTGGCCGTAGCCGAGGGGGAAACCGGGGTGTTAGTGGACGGGCACGGCACCGAGGCGTGGGCGGACGCGCTCGAGCAGCTGCTTGACGACGACGCCCGGCGCATCGGAATGGGCACCGCAGCGGTGCAGCACGCGCGCCGCTTCAGCTGGGCGGCCTCGGCGCGGAGCCTGAGCCGGGTCTACGCGGACACTCTCGCCGAGTTCGTCCCGGGTGGTGCGCCGCGGGAGCCGTTCGGTGGTTAATTGAGCAGCAGGGAGCCGGTTTTCGTGGCATGCTAGACGCATGAGCAACGGAAAGCTGATTCTGCTTCGCCACGGACAAAGCACGTGGAACAAGTCCAACCAATTCACCGGCTGGGTCGACGTCGACCTGACCGAGAAGGGCGAGCAGGAGGCCGCCAACGCGGGCCAGCTGCTCGTGGACAAGGGCATTCTTCCCGACATCGTGTTCACGTCGCTGCTGCGCCGCGCGATCCGCACCGCGAACATCGCACTCAACGCCGCCGACCGCCACTGGATTCCCGTCGAGCGCAACTGGCGCCTCAACGAGCGCCACTATGGCAAGTTGCAGGGCCTGAACAAGGCCGAGATCCGCGAGGAGTTCGGTGAGGAGCAGTTTATGACGTGGCGGCGCTCCTACGACACCCCGCCGCCGGAGCTGGCCGACGACAACGAGTTCTCCCAGGCCGACGACCCGCGTTACGCGTTTTTGCCGCAGGTGCCGCGCACCGAATGCCTCAAGGATGTCGTGGAGCGCTTCTTGCCGTTCTACGAGGACGTTATCCTGCCGGAGGTTCTGCAGGGCAAGAACGTGATGGTCGCTGCGCACGGCAACTCCCTGCGCGCGCTGGTCAAGTACCTTGACAACATCTCCGACGAGGATATCGCGGGCCTGAACATTCCGACGGGCATGCCGCTGGTCTATGAAATCGGTTCCCGCGGCGCGGTGCTCAACCCGGGTGGCACCTACCTCGACCCGGAGGCAGCCGCCGCGGGTGCAGCGGCTGTGGCCAGCCAGGGCAACCAGAAGTAATTGCGACTTGTCACCCGTCCTAGCGTTCGTCCTCGGAGCAATTGCCGCCACCACGGCGCTGCTGATCGCGTACTGGTTTGACCGGCGCGCGAAAGCCGCATCCACGCCCGAGGATGAAGACAACAACGTCAGCACCATGAGCCAGGTCCTGCACTTGGCCATCCAAGGTTCCACGACCGGGTTTTTGGTGGTCAACCGGACGGGCCGGGTGATCTTGTCAAACCCCCGTGCGCACGAGATGTCCATCGTCCACGGCCGGACGGTCAACCCGACGGTGATGGAGACGGCGGCCGAGGTGTTCGAGGACCTGGAAACGCGGACCATCGACCTGGAATTGCCCAAACGCGCCACGGGGAGCCTGGTGCGCAGCGTTCGGGCCGTCGTCAAGCCGCTGACACTCACAGACACGTCTTTCGTCATCGTCTACGGCACCGACGAGTCCGAGAACGTGCGCATGGAGTCCGCGCGGCGCGATTTCGTGGCCAACGTCTCCCACGAGCTCAAGACGCCGGTGGGCGGGGTGTCTCTGCTGGCCCAGGCGTTGCTGCAGGACCCGGGCGACCCCGAGATGGTGACCTACTTCGGCGAGAAGCTGCTCAAAGAGTCCCACCGCATGGGGGACATGATCACCGACCTGATCAGCCTGTCCAAGCTGCAGGGAGCCGAGGCGCTGCCCGACATGGCGCCCGTGCGTGTCGACGATGTCATTGACGACGCCATCCAGCGCAATCAAGTCACCGCCGACAACCGCGAAATCGAGCTGACGCGCTCTCCCCGCACCGGCATCAAGGTGATGGGGGACCGGGCGCTGCTGACCGCCGCAGTGTCGAACCTGGTGTCCAACGCGATCAACTACTCTCCGAACAACCAACCGGTGACCATCACCCAGAAGGTCGTGCGGGATTCGGTGATTCTGATCCGTGTCACCGACCGTGGCATCGGGATCGAACCCGAGGATCAGAAGCGTGTTTTCGAGAGGTTTTACCGCGTGGATAAGGCGCGCTCGCGCGCGACGGGCGGCACGGGTTTGGGATTGGCCATTGTCAAGCACGTCGTGGCCAACCATGGCGGTAACATCAAGTTATGGTCGAGGCCCGAAACGGGGTCCACGTTCACCATCGAGCTGCCGATATACACCCCCGAGGCTCAGGTCACTCTGGCCGATCGGGAGTCGGAGCAGCCCGGCGCGCAGCCTGCTGAACCACAGGCAGGTTTGAGGCAGGCGGTCAACCGGGTTGCAATGCGCCGTAAGGAAAGGGAGAAGCAATGACGACGATTCTCATCGTTGAAGACGAAGAATCTTTGGCCGACCCGTTGGCCTACCTGCTGCGCAAGGAGGGCTTTCAGGCGATCGTCGCCCCCGACGGGCAGAGCGCGCTGAGGGAGTTCGACAGCGATTCAGTCGATTTGGTCCTGCTTGACTTGATGTTGCCCGGGATGAGCGGAACCGACGTGTGCAAGAAGATACGCGCCGTCTCCGCTGTGCCAATCATCATGGTCACGGCTCGCGACTCCGAGATTGACAAGGTTGTCGGCCTGGAGCTCGGCGCCGACGACTACGTGACCAAGCCCTACTCCAGTCGCGAGCTCATCGCGCGCATCCGCGCCGTACTGCGCCGCGGCCCCGAGGTCGTGGACGAGGAGGTCGAGGCCGACGAGCGAATCCTCGAGGGCGGCCGCGTGAAGATGGACGTTTCGCGCCACACGGTTTTCGTCGACGGCGAGCCGGTCTCCATGCCGCTGAAGGAGTTCGACCTGCTCGAATACCTGATGCGCAACCCTGGCCGGGTACTCACCCGCGGCCAGCTCATAGAGCGCATCTGGGGCGCCGATTACGTGGGCGACACCAAGACCCTCGACGTGCATGTCAAGCGTCTGCGCACCAAGATCGAGGTCGCGCCGTCGCGCCCCACCCAGCTGGTGACGGTGCGGGGTCTGGGCTACAAGTTCGAGGCCTAGCTGGCGGGGTGCGTCGCTTTGGCGTCGTCAGGCAAGGCGGCGCGCGCAGTGCAATGCTTCTCGACGACCGCGTACGCCGCGGGCCCGATCAGCGCCGTGAGCTCGTCCTTCATCGAGCGCCACACGGGGGTGCCACCCGGGGTGTGGCAGTTCGTAGCGCTTGTGCACCACCAGTCGAAGTCCTCGCCCCCGCCGCCCCACTGACGCCGGTCGTACTCGCCGATGGTGGTGCGCAAAACCTGCTCGCCGTCGGAGCGCTCGACCCACTCGTCCTCGCGCGACAGCGGCACCTGCCAGCAGACCTCGGGTTTGGAGCCGATGATGCTGCGGCCCTCCGCCAGGGCCCATTGGTGCAGTGCGCACCCCGGCCCTGTCACCGCATCGGCGCGGTTGGCGAAGATGCAGGCCCCGTCCACCCGGGCCGTTTTCAGGCTCGGCCCATCCTCGCTGTCGTCGCTGTCCTGATCGTCGTCCCATTCGAGCCACGGTTCAAGCACCACCGGGTCAGCGGCCTCGATGAAGGAGTCGACCTCGCCGGGGCGCAGCTGCCAGTACTTGGCGGGCATCTCGGCCACGGCGTTGTAGAGGTCGTCGCGGTCGGACTCGTCCGAGAGGTAGGCGCCGTGGATGCAGCAACCCACCACGGGGAATCCCTCATCGATGCCGTGGCACTCCGGCGTGCCAAACCGGCAGCTCCACGTCGATTCCAGCCACGTGAGATCGACCACGATGTAGTGATTCGGGTCTTCCGGGTGAGAAAACTCGAACCACTCGCGGGGGAAATCCGGGGCAACCTCGCGCCCCGCGAGGATTGACTTTCCGGCGGGGGAGGTGGCGGGAAAACCGAGATAAACGGGGCTTCGGGTTGGTTGATTCACACTTGAGTACCGTAGACCCATTACGCTAGGTGTGTGCGACTAGGTGTATTAGATGTAGGCAGCAATACCGTCCATCTCGTGGCGGTGGATGCCCACAGTGGCGGGCGCCCGACTCCGATGAGTGATTGGAAGCAGCCTCTGCGGCTCGTCGAGCTCCTGGATAAGGACGGGGCGATCGAGGACAGGGGCGTCGACAAGCTCGTCAGCGCGGTGCAGGAAGCGAAAGACCTGTCGATGAACTTGAAGTGCGAGGAGTTTCTCGCCTTCGCCACCTCCGCGATCCGTTCCGCCACCAACTCCGACGACGTGCTGCGCCGCGTGGAGAAGAAGACGGGCGTGGCGCTGCAAATTCTCACGGGCGAGGAGGAGGCACGCCTGACGTTTCTCGCCGCGCGCCGCTGGCACGGCTGGTCCGCGGGCCGGATCACCAATATTGACATCGGCGGCGGCTCGCTCGAGATGTCCACCGGCACCGAGGAAACGCCCGACCTGGCTGTCTCTCTGGACCTGGGCGCCGGCAGGCTGACCCACCAGTGGTTCGACACCGACCCGCCGGAGCGCAAGAAGATCAACCTGCTGCGCGACTTCATCGACGCGGAGCTCGCCGCACCCGCCGAGCAGTTCCGGGCGCTCGGGGGCAGCGGTTTGGCTGTGGGCACGTCAAAGACGCTGCGCACGCTTGCGCGCCTGACGGGTGCCGCGCCGTCGTCAGCTGGGCCTTTTGTGAAGCGCACGCTCACCGCGCCTGGCCTGCGCCAGCTCATCGCGTTCATCTCCCGCATGACGGCTGCGGACCGTGCCGAGCTCGAAGGCATCAACGCGGACCGCTCCCACCAGATCGTTGCGGGTGCGTTGGTCGCGGAAGCCGCGATGAGAGCCTTAAATATTGATAAGTTAGAAATCTGCCCGTGGGCGTTGCGTGAGGGCGTGATCCTGCGCTGGATCGACCAGGGACCGAACTATGAAGGAGAGAGCTAATGTCGGATGACTCGCAGCTCACTGTCGCGGAGCTTCTCTCGCGAGCCCAGAAAGAGAACCCGGGCGCCGACCAGCCGCGCCGCCGGCGCCGCCGCAGCCTTGATGAAGGCGGCGTGTCCGTCGCCGAGCTCACCGGCTCCCTGCGCAAGGTGGAAGCCCGCCCGGTGGAGGCGAAGCACTCGAGTGTGCCCATCGACCCGGTCGAGCCGGAGCCGGCAGACGCATCCGAGACCACGGTGATCAAGAAGGTCGAGGCCGAGCCGCAGCCGCTGCGCGATTCGGTGACCACGTGGTCGAAGTTCCAGCGCCCCGCGCAGGATCCGGTCGAGGCGACCGGGGAAATCCCCGTGGTTGCGGACGCACCGGAGCCCGCGCCAGCTCCCGCGTACGACGAGCCCGTTTACACTGGTCAGGACGAGGTTGAGTCCGGCGCCGAGGTCGCTGCGGAGGCGGCGGTCAACCCGATCTTGCTCGTGCTGTTTGTCTTCCTGGGCCTGCTCGCGGGCGTGCTGGGTTTCATCGCCTTCCAGTGGGTGTGGGCGAACCTGCCGCTGGCGGTCGCCGTGATCCTGGCGCTGGCGGTCACCGTGGCCGTGGTTGTCGGTGTGCGCGCGTTGCGCACCGGTAAGGACGGGCTGACGATGTCGCTGGCGGGTGTGGCTGCGCTCGTCGTCACGCTCGGCCCGGGGTTGCTCAGCGGCCTCTAGCCGCGTCTGCGGGGATGCCCGGGGTTGTGGCACTGTGGGTGTCGTGGATACAGCAAAGAACGCACAAGACACTTCCGCCCACGCCCAGGTTGATCAGCTGGGCAAGATTGCCGTCATCGGCGGCGGCAACATCGGGGAGGCGCTGATCGCCGGGCTCGTCGACGCCGGGGTTGAGCCGACGTCGATCTTCGCCACGAACCGCTCCCCGGAGCGCTCGGCGCAGCTGTCTGAGCGCTACGGAATTATCACGGGCAGCGACAACTCCGAGGCAGTCACGGATGCCGGCATCTGCTTCCTGTGCGTCAAGCCCCCGCAGATCCTCGAGGTACTCGAGGAGATCAGCGACACGATCGCGCGCCACGATGAATCCACCGCGGTCGTCTCGATGGCCGCGGGCATCACGCTCGCCGCGATGGAAAGCGCCGTCTCCGCGGCCGGCACCCCGCTGGTGCGCGTCATGCCGAACACGCCCATGCTGGTGGGCAAGGGTGTGCACGTCGCGGCAAGTGGCCGCTACGTCGATGAGGAGAAGCGCGCCCAGGTGCTCGGAGCGCTGGCCGTGACGGGGCACGTCGTTGAGGTGCCCGAGAAGCTTATCGACGCCGCCACGGCCGTCTCTGGCTCCGGGCCCGCTTACTTCTACTACTTCACCGAGGCGTTGATCGATGCCGGGGTGTCGCTGGGGCTGTCGCGCGATGTCGCCCGGGAGCTCGCCGTGGCCACCGCCTCGGGCGCCGGGGAGATGCTGCTGGGTGAGAAGACTCCGGCGCAGTTGCGTTATGACGTCTCCTCCCCGGCGGGCACGACGGCCGCGGCGATTCGCGAACTGGAGGAATCCGGGGTCCGCGGCGCGCTCTACCGTGCCACGGAGGCCGCGGCGAAGCGCTCGGCTGAACTGGGCCGATAGCCGCTACGTCCCAGCAATCACAAGCGTGTCTTTGGCTTAACTATGAAAACTTGGGAACATTCTGGGCGCTTGAGTCGCACCTTGCCCTCGATTCACGCTAGTCTAGTTAAAGCACGTGCGTGATCGTCCTGTGGGAGGGGAAGCCTACAGCGCGACCGTGCTGAAGGGTAAGTTATATTATGGCTAATGAAGAAAAGGGCAAGTTCCTCACTGTTGCTGAGGTTGCCGAGATCATGCGTGTCTCCAAGATGACGGTGTACCGCCTGGTACACGCAGGCGAACTGCCCGCTGTGCGGGTGGGACGTTCGTTCCGTGTCAACGAGCGCGCAGTCACCGAGTATCTCGACTCCTCGGTGTACAACGTCGGTTAACGGCCCTACCAACCCCCGCTCCGGCTTCCCCCGCGCAACCACGCGGTGTGGGTGCCGGAGCCTTTTTGGTGGCTTCAGTGCCCGGCTGTATGCTGGTAAGCATTCGTGCCAGCGTGCGCGTGGGTTTGTGTGGGCCCCCGAGAGTGCACCTCGTTTAAGGGCCCCGCGTGTGTTCTAGCCCGCTCGCTGCGACCTTCGCCCGCCGGCAGGTATGTACATACAACTAGGAAACGAGGAAACCACATGGGTTCAGTTATCAAGAAGCGCCGCAAGCGCATGTCCAAGAAGAAGCACCGCAAGATGCTGCGCCGCACGCGCGTTCAGCGACGCAAGCTCGGCAAGTAAAACGCCTGCAACTGCGACACAA
>NZ_GG667191.1:343465-377222 GCF_000159635.1 Corynebacterium lipophiloflavum DSM 44291
CCCGCGACACAAGGCTCACAGCCCTGATCAACGGGCCGTGGGCCTTCTTATTTCGCGCGCCGCAGGGCCCATCCCGCCGCAGCCAGAGCGACCGCCGCCGCCGTGGCGGGAAGTGCCGCCTTGCGCACGGAGCGGTAGTCGCGGATCTCCCAGCCCCTCTCTTGCGCGTGTTTGCGTAGGGCGCGATCCGGGTTGATCGCCACGGGCGTGCCCACCATCGACAGCATGGGGATGTCGTTGATGCTGTCGGAGTACGCGGTGCACTGCGCCAAGTCCAGCTGCTGCAACGCGGCGAGAGCGGCGACCGCGTGACGCTTTCCGGGTCCGTGCAGGATGTCGCCGACCAGCCTGCCGGTAAACACCCCGTCCTGTGCTTCGGCGACGGTGCCGAGCGCGCCCGTGAACCCGAGGCGGGAGGCCAGTGCCTGGCCGATTTGCACCGGGGTCGCCGAGACGAGCCACACCTGTTGGCCGGCGGCGAGGTGCATCTGGGCCAACTGAAGCGTCGGGTCGAAAGCCCGGCCGAGAATCTGGCGGTCGACGATGTCGTCGGCAAGCTCGAGCAAATCGCTGACCTTCTTGCCGCGGGCCAAGCCCAGTGCGTGGGCGCGGCCGCTGGCAATGTCGGAGGGTTTCTCGGAGCCGAAGATGCGGTAGCGCAGTTGCTTGGTCAGGCCGGGCAAAAGCTCGCGCAACGTGATCAGGCGTTTCTTCGCCAGCCCCCGGCCGAGCAGGACGAGGGAGGACCCCTGGATCAGGGTGTTGTCGATGTCGAAAAACGCCGCGGCTTCGGCATCCTGCGGTACGTCGGGGTCAGGCTGGGTTACCCTCGCCGCGCCGGCGGTGGCAAATGCGCCGCCGACGGTATCGACCCCGAGGGTGAACTCGTCGATGCTGAGGTCGAACGTCTCCTTGATGGCGGCCGCCGCTGCCGCTTCACCGGCGGCGCGCTGTGAGGCGTCGTCTAGCGGAGGTACGGCGAGGTCTTCCAAGAAGCGGCGGACGTTGCCGTGGGACGCCGACCACTGCGCGAGGAATTCCCTGCCTGGGCGGTGTGCGGAGTCCGCGCTCATAGTGGTGTACAGCCTTTCATCGGGGACGGAGTAGCGTAAACAACCGTACCGTGATGATGCCCGTGAGGAGCCCTGTGAAAAACGTCGAGCTGATGGTCCGCGCCACATGCGGTTCCTGCGACCGCGTGGCGCGGCAAATCGCACCGATCGTCGAGGCGGCGGGAGCCGCGCTGACGCTAGTCGACGTTGACGCTGACGCCGAGCTCGCGGCTGAATACGGCGACCGCGTGCCCGTCGTCGTGATCGACGGCGAGGAATTCGCCTGCTGGGAAGTCGACGACGCAGACCTCGCCGCCGAGCTCGCGAGCTAGCTGGGTTATCCTTTAGTTTGATCTCGAGAAAGAATTGTCCGGAGGAGTTTGTGTGAGTGTTCTCGTCGTAGGGATGTCGCATCGTTCGGCACCCGTCGCGTTACTCGAGCGCCTCAGCATGGACGACACCGTGCAGACGGAGACGGCAACGGCTTTGGTCGACCAACCCTCTCTTTCCGAGGCGATGATTGTGTCCACGTGCAACCGCCTCGAAGTGTATGCGGTGACAAACTCCTTCCACTCCGGTGTCGAGGACGTGCTCAGCGTGCTCGCCGAGAAGTCCGGGGTGGAACAGGCGGAGCTGCGCTCCTACCTTTACGTCCGCTACGCTGACGCCGCGGCCGAGCACATGATGACGGTGACTTCAGGCCTGGACTCGATGGTGGTGGGGGAGCAGCAGATCATCGGCCAGGTCCGCTCCAGCTACCAGGACGCCGCTCAGCGCGGCACGGTCGGGCCCGGCCTGCACTCGCTGGCCCAATCCGCCCTCTACACCGGCAAGCGCGTGCACTCGGAAACGGACATCGACGACGCCGGCGCGTCGATGGTCACTCTCGCGTTGGATGAGGCGATGGCAATCATGGGTGTGGAGGATTTCACCGGCAAGACCGCGCTCGTGCTCGGCGCCGGGGCCATGGCGTCGCTGGCTGCGACGCACCTGGGCAAGCGCGGGATCAACAACCTCATCATCGCCAACCGCACCCGCTCGCGCGCCGAGCGCCTCGCCGAGCACTCCCGCGAGGCGGGCGTGCCGGCCGAGGTCGTGGACTTCAACTCCCGCGCCGGGGCGATGGCCCGGGTCGACATCGCGGTCTCCGCCACCGCCAGCGACGAGTTCACCATCACGGCCGAAGACATTTCCGGGCCCGTCATGCTCGCCGACCTTTCGCTGCCGCGCGACATCGATGACGCCGTCACCGAACACGACGGCGTGCGCCTGGTCAACATCGAGTACCTGCACCAGCGCATGCGCCAGGCCGACGACAAGGACTCCCGCTCGCGCGCTGCCGCTGAGGCGATCGTCGCGGAGGAGGTCAGCAACTTCAACTCCCGCCAGCGCGTGCGCGAAGTCGGACCCGCCGTGGCCGAGCTGCGCAAGGCGGCCAACGAGGTGACGGACGGGGAACTTGCCCGGCTGCGCGCTCGGGTGCCGGATTTAAGCGAGGAGGACTTTGAGCAGGTCTCCCGCACGGTTCGTAGGGTCGTCGACAAGATCTTGCACACGCCCACGGTGAAGATCAAGGAGCTGGCGGCGGCCTCGGAGACGGTGAGCGTGGAAACGGCCATCGAGGAGCTTTTCGGGTTGGGCCGCAGCTCGGTAGCGATTGACGCGCAGCGGCTGCCCAAGCTCAGCGAGATCACGGAAGAACGTCGAAAATAGGGAGAAGAGGACACATTATGCTGCACATCGGAACCCGCGGCTCGCACTTGGCCACGACGCAGGCAGGACACGTCCGCGACGACATCATCGCCGCCGGCCACGACGCCGAGCTGACCATTGTGACCACGCCCGGTGACCTGTCGCAGGCCCCGGTGGAGCGCATCGGAGTCGGCGTGTTCACCTCCGCCTTGCGCGACGCGCTGTTTCGCGGCGAGGTGGAGATCGCCGTGCACTCGTTCAAGGACCTCCCCACGGCCGACGAGCCCCGCGCCCACATTGTGGTGCCTGCCCGCGAGGACAACCGCGAAGCGCTGATCGCCCGCGACGGCATGCAGCTTGCCGATCTCCCGCAGGGCGCGCGCGTGGGCACCTCCGCACCGCGGCGCATCTCGCAGCTCAAGGCATTGCGCCCCGACCTTGATATTCGCCCGCTGCGCGGCAACATCGAATCCCGGATGGGGAGGGTTACCAGCGGCGAGCTCGACGCTATCGTGCTGGCGTACGCCGGTTTGTTGCGCGCCGGGTACGGCGATCGCGCCACGCAACTTTTCGACGCCAGCGAGTTCTTGCCCGCCCCGGCCCAGGGTGCCTTGGCGGTGGAGTGCCGCAGCGACGACGCCGAAACCCGCGCGGTGCTCGACCCGCTGATGGACGCCGCCACCGCGCTGCAGGTGTCCGCGGAGCGCCACGTCCTGGCTACCCTCGAGGCTGGGTGCACCGCGCCCGTCGCCGCCCATGCCTTCTACGACGGAGGCGAGCTTTCGCTGCGCGCCGGGGTGTTCGCCCTCGATGGGTCGCACCAGCTGGTGGAAAGCGGCTCGGTCACGGTCGCGGACACCCTCGACCGTGAGGCGGCGCGCGGGCTCGGGCGCGAGCTCGCCTCACGGCTTCTCGACGCCGGCGCGGCCGAGCTCATGGCTTAGCGCAACGGGGAGGGCAAAGGGCCGGGTTTTTGATTCCCGGCGGATTCACTTTAAGGTGTAACTACCATACGTCGAAAAATCCCGGAGCATGCGGGGTCCGTTTAGTCGGCCCCGGCTGCCGGGGTTGCGCTTACGCCTTTTTTAAAGAAAAGAACCTTTTTATGACTCTGCCCTCCACCACGCCCCAGCCGGGGAAGATCATCTTCGTTGGCGCAGGCCCGGGCAACCCAGATCTGCTGACGATCCGCGCCCGCGAGGTGATGGAGTCTAACTCTATCGCCGTCGTTGACCCCGATGTCCTTCAGGGGGTGCGCGATGTCATCGCCTCCAAGCTGCCCGTGCCGCAGGCCAAGCTCAAGGAAGCGAACGAGCGTTATGAGCAGATGTGCGCCGAGGCCCGCGAAGCCGGGGCGCGCCGTAAACCGCCGCGCCCGGACGACCCCACCGCCGCGGAGATTCGCGAGGTGGGCTCTCCAGGCGCGGAAATCGTCGATATCTTGAAGGACGGGCTGGAGCGCGCGGTCGCCGCGATTGAGCGCGGCGAGGCAGGCGACGGTGACGTCATCCGCCTGGTGAGCGGCAACCCGCTGACCCGCGACGCTGTGAAGGAAGAGATCTCGGCGGTGGCGGCGGCCGGGTTGGAGTTCCAGGTCGTGCCCGGGATGTCGTTGCCGTCGACCGTGCCTTCCTTCGCCGGTATCGCGCTCGGCTCGACCTACACCGAGGCGGACCTGTCCAACGATCCCGTCGACTGGGATAGCCTGGCCAACGCCCCGCAGCCTCTGGTGCTGCAAGCGGTGGCGGAGCAGCTGCCGGTTATGTCCGCCGAGCTGCTGGAGCGCGGTTTTTCCCCCTCGACGTCGCTGACGGTGACCACCAACGGCACGACGCGGCTGCAGCGCACCTTCGACGCCACGCTGGAGACGATCGGCAAGATCGACGCCGACCTCGAGGGCAACCTCGTTGTCACCATCGGCACGGCGGTCGATGACCGCTCCAAGTACTCGTGGTGGGAAAACCGCCCCCTGTACGGCTGGCGGGTGCTGGTCCCGCGCGCCAAGGAGCAGGCCGGCCCGATGAACGCCCGGCTGTCCTCTTACGGTGCGATCCCGCAGTCGGTGCCGACGATTTCCATGGAGCCGCCGCGCAACCCGGCGCAGATGGACCGCGCGATCAAGGGCATCGTCGAGGGCCGGTACCAGTGGATCGTGTTCACCTCGACCAACGCGGTGGACGCGGTGTGGGACAAGTTCGAGGAGCTCGGCCTCGATGCCCGATCGTTCGCCGGCGTTCACCTCGCCGCCGTGGGGCAGAAGACCGGCGATGCGCTGCGCGCCCGTGGCATGCTGCCGGAGCTCATCCCGCACCGCACGAAGCAGAACGCCCACGGCCTGGTGGAGATTTTCCCCGAGTACGTCGAGGACATCGACCCCGTTTCGCGGGTGCTCTTGCCGCGCGCTGACCTCGGCACGGACGTGCTCGTCGACGGCCTGGTCGACCTCGGCTGGGAAGTCGACGATGTGGTCGCCTACCGGACCGTGCGCGCGGCGCCGCCGCCGCTCGAGGTGCGTGACATGATCAAGTCGGGAGGCTTCGACGCGGTGTGCTTCACCTCGGCCTCGACGGTGAAAAACCTCGTCGGCATCGCCGGCAAGCCGCACCAACGCACGATCATCGCCGCGATCGGCCCAATGGCGGCCGCCGAGGCGCGCGAGCAGGGCCTGCGTGTCGACGTCGTGCCCGAGGTCGCCGACGTGCCTTCGCTTGTCGACGCCCTCGCCGAACACGTCGCTGGCCTGCGCGCCACCGGCCAGTTGCCGCCTCCCCGCAAGAAGCGCCGCGTGCGTCGCAAGGCGGACGGCGAGTAGTGTCCGCCCAAGGGCTTAGACTGGGTGCCGTGTCTTTTGCTAACGAGATCATCCGCCGCCCGCGCCGCCTGCGTACTACCGCCGCTATGCGGGAGCTTGTCGCCGAGACGCGGGTGCGCGCGAGCGATCTGATTTACCCGATGTTCTACGCCGACGGTCTGGACTCCAAGCGCGAGATTTCGTCGATGCCGGGCCAGTTCCAGCACACGCTGGATTCCCTTAAGGCCGCGGCCCACGAGGCGCTCGACGCGGGGGTGCGCTGCATCGACCTGTTCGGCGTGCCGCTCGATTCCGATAAAGACGCCGTCGGCTCGGTCGGCTGGGCCGAAGACGGTGTGCTCAACCGTGGGATCCGCGCGCTGCGCGAGGAGTTCGGCGACGACCTCGTCATCATGGCCGACACCTGTCTCGACGAGTTCACCGACCACGGCCACTGCGGGGTCCTCGACGCAGACAAGCAGGTCGTGCTCAACGACGCCACGCTCGATTGCTACGCGCGCATGGCCGTGGCCCAGGCGCGCGCCGGGACGCACGTGGTCAGCCCCTCGGGGATGATGGACGGCCAGGTTGCCGCAATCCGCAGCGCCCTCGACGCCGAGGGTTTCACCGATGTCGCGATCATGGCGTACTCCGCGAAGTACGCCTCGGCCTTCTTCGGGCCGTTTCGTGAGGCCGTGGGGTCGTCGTTACGCGGCGATCGCCGCACCTACCAGCAGGATCCCGCAAACGTGCGCGAGTCCCTGCTGGAGGCGCAGCTCGACATCGATGAGGGCGCCGACTTCGTCATGGTCAAACCGGCGATGGCCTACCTCGACGTTGTGTCCCGGATCGCCGAGTTCTCCCCCGTGCCGGTGGCGGCCTACCAGGTCTCCGGCGAGTACGCGATGATCCAGGCCGCCGGCCGCAATGGTTGGGTCGATCTCGAGGCGACGATGCTGGAGTCCTTGACGTCGATCAAGCGCGCCGGCGCCGACCAAATCCTGACCTATTTCGCCGTCGACGCCGCGAGAATGTTGCGATGACCTCGATCCCGCCGCTGAAGCCGCAGAACCCGGACAGCCCGAGCCATGTCAGTGGCACGGGGAAGAAGCCGCGCGGAGCGGACACGATGCGCTACCTGGTGGGTAGCTGGTCGGTGATGCTGCTCGGTGAGCTCGCGCACCAATTGACCAACTCCATAGGCCTGATCCTCGATCCCTCGATTCTGCGCCAGGCGGCCGCGGAGGCCGCCCGCAACCGCGATCAGGAGGTCTCGGACGCGATGCTGACGGTGAGCACCTACACCTCCATCGCCGTCATGACGTTGTTTCAGCTGCTCATCATCTCTTTGCTGGCGTTCGCCCTGCGCGCGGTGGCGCGCGGACACAAATGGGCGGATGCGGCGCGCCGACTTTTGACGGTGTTCTCGATCTTCTTCGTCATTCGCACACTGCTGGTCGTCATCGCCCCGGCGGCGGTGGCCGGGGCGACGCAGCTGCCGCTCGGCTTCACGGCGGCGCTCGGCATCGCCCAAATCATCGTTGGTGTGGCGGCTGCGTGCGCGCTCATCTACGCTTCTCGGAAGGAAATCCACGAAGCGTTGTCCAACGACACCAAGAAGGACGGGTAGGGCAGTGGCAGGCATGTTCCCCACGATGGTGGGAGGTACCAACGACCCCAACCGGCCTCCCGCGAAATCGTACACGGGCGAAAACTGGCCGCCAGCGCTGCGCACCTCCTACTGGCTCATCATTGCGTCTGCGGTGCTGATGCTGGTCACGGGAATGGTTCTTCTTACGGCGGGATTCCCGGAAGGTGGCGATGAGCAGTTCCGCGAGGCGTTTGTGCGCAACACGCGCTTCACGGCGCTTGGCAATATCGTCCTCGCTTTGGGCATGGTCGTCGCGGCGGCGCTGTTTCCCAAGGGGCTCAAAGGCGCGCGCGGGTGGGCCTGCGGGTTCATTGCGGCGGCGATCTTTGTCAACCTCGCCGCGTTTGTCATCCGGGTCACCTCGTGGGCGTCGTTCGCCATCGTGGTGGCGCTGACCTTCGCGGTGTTTTTCATGTTCCGCCCCGCCGCCAACCAGTTCCTGGAGCGGCCGTGAGGGAGGAGCTTGAACGCTCGATCGCGGAGGCGCGCCAGGCCGCGATCGTGGCGGGTTTCGATCCGGACACCCCGCACGAGGTAGGGGACGAGGCGTGGAACACGCCGCGTACCTCCTACGCCTTCGAGCTCACCGGCCTGGAGGATGCCCCGCAGCTGCGCGACATCGAAGAGGCGCTCGAGCGTATCGACGGCGTTTCGGCGCGGCTGGTCTACCCCACGGCGATGGCCTGGGTGACTGCCCCGGAGGGCATGGACCCGGCCCGCGTCACGGCGGTCATCGCGGAGTTCGGCGTGCAGGCGCGGATGACGGATTCGACGCTGCGCCGCCGCGCCGTCGGCCGCCGGGCGGCGGATCACCCCCTGCCGCGCCGCGGCACCCGCGGTATGACGGGCAAGATGCGCCGCCTGCGCCGCTTCGAGGAACTTTCCCTCAGCGAGAAGCGGGCGGCGGGGTTCATGCGCGGTGGCTTTGAGCGCGCGCCACGGTCCCAGACTGACCTGCTGTTTACCGCCCGCGACTTGGTCACCCCGCTGCGCATGTGGGTGGCCGTCGTGCTCACCATCCCCGTGCTGGTGATGAGCTACGTCCCCCAGGCGCAGTTCGCCGGGTGGCAGTGGGTCTGCCTGGCGCTCGCCACACCAGTTGCGTTGTGGTGCGCGTGGCCTTTCCACCGCGCGATGGCGGGAGGTGTGCGCCGCGGCATGTCCGCGCTCGACGGGGCGAGCTCGATCGCCGTGATCGCCTCGTTCCTGTGGGCGCTGTGCGCGCTGTTGTTCACGAGCGCGGGCGAGATTGGCTGGCAATCGAGCGGTGAATGGTTACCCACCCGCCGCGGAGACGGCATCGAACTCTTCCTCGATGTCGCCTGCGGGGTGACGGCCCTTTTGCTGGTGGGCCGCTACAATTCGATTCGAGTGCGTTCCTACCTGCTCGAGGACATGGAGAGGCGCCGGCCCGACCCGAACCGCGAGTTCACGGTCATCCGCCGCGGTCGCACCTCCGGCAAGGCGGTCAAGGAGATGCTGCCGGCCTCCGAGCTCAACAAGGGCGACGACGTGGTCCTGGGCCCCGGCGATGTCATCCCCATCGACGGCGACGTCGTCGGCGGCTCGTGCTTGTTGCGCTCGCCGCTGATCAACACCCGTGAACCGCTCGAAGCCAAGGTCGGCTCCCGCATCTACTCGGGTGAGCTGATCAAGTCCGGCACGGTGAAGGTCCGCGTGGCACGCACCGGCCACGCCACGCGGTGGGCCGTCGTGCACAAGTGGGTCGAGGACGCCTCGAAGCGCGAGAACGTGGCCACGTTGCTTTCCACGCGCTCGGCCAGCCTGCTCATCCCCGCGGCCTATTTCATCGCCGGGGCGGACTTTCTGATTTGGTTGCTGATCTCCGGCGACTTCAGCAAGGCCTTCTCGACCGCGCTGGCCATCCTCGCCGTGGTCGCCCCGGTGGCGCTGGCGATCTCGCCGGCCCTCGCGCTGCGCCTCGGCATCGAATCCGCTGCCCGCAACGGCATCCTCATGCGCGACGGCCACACCTTCAGGGTGCTGGAGACGACGGACACCACGGTGTTTAACCGGGTGGGAACCCTGGCGACACGGGAAATGCAGGTGGAGTCCGTCACCGCGGAGCGCGGCGAGGACCCCGACATCGTCCTGCGCGTCGCCTCGGTGCTGGCGGTCGAGTCGGACAACCCGATGGCAAAGGCGTTGGTCAAGTCCGCCCGCGAATCTCGCGACACCCGCTCGAAGGACGCGTCTTTGCCGACGTGGATTGAGCTGAGCAACGAGGTCGATAGCGCCGACGGCGAATTCGCTGGACGGCTCACGCTCACGTTCGAGGAAGAAGGCGGCGAGGAGCGCACAGAAGTCATCGAGGCGTCGCTGTGGCGCCCGACGGATCTATCGCGCCTGCGCGGCCGCTTGGCCGTCGCCGCGACCAGCGGCGGCACCCCCATCGTGGTGCGCTACAAGGGCAAGGACCGCGGCGTGATCACCTTCTACGACCCGGCGAAGCCCGACGCCATCGACGCCGTCGAACGGCTCGAGGACATGGGCGTGGAAACGGTGATGCTCACCCGCGACACCTACCCGGTGGCGCGCCGCTTCGCCGACTTCCTCGGGGTGTCCAACGTGCTCGCGGGCGTGCGCGCCGCCGACAAGCCGGGCGCGGTGCGCGCTCTGCACACCCAGGGCGCGACGGTGGCGATGGTGGGCGACCACACGGTCATGGGCGTGCTACGCGTTGCCGACGTGGGCATCCTCTACGCCAGCGACAAGGCCATCGACAGCCGCCTGAGCAAGGTCGCCGAAAACGCCGAGGTCGTGCTCTTGCGTGACGACGTCATGGCGGTGCCTCAACTCATTTCCCTGGCGCGCCGCGTGTGCCGCATCATTGACTCGAACATGCTGTTCGCCTGGGTCTACAACATCGCCGCCATCGCGCTCGCGGTCGCCGGTGTGCTCCCCCCGATGGGCGCGACACTGGTGATGCTGGGCTGCACGCTCATCATTGAGGCACGCTCGGCTCGGGCGCGCCGCTTCCCGCTGTAGACTCCACCCATATGACTAGACGTGAGCTGACACACGCCCCGATCATCGACGCAGCCTATGGGCGCACCCCGACGCGTACCCCGGTGTGGTTCATGCGCCAGGCGGGCCGCTCGCTGCCCGAGTACCGGCAGGTGCGCGACGGGATCGGGATGCTGGACGCCTGCTTCATGCCGGAGTTGTTGGCGGAGATCACCCTGCAGCCGGTGCGCCGCCATGACGTCGACGCCGCGATCTTGTTCTCCGACATCGTCGTGCCGCTCAAAGCCGCCGGCGTGAACGTCGAGATCGTTCCCGGTCGCGGCCCCGTGATGGCGCAGGCGGTGCGTTCTCGGGGGGACGTCGATAAGCTGCCCATGCTCGAAGGCGACGTCGAGGAGGTCGCGCGCGGCATCCGCATCATCCTCGACGAGCTCACCGACGCCCAGGCGCTGATCGGGTTCGTCGGCGCGCCGTTTACACTGGCCAGCTACCTCGTTGAGGGCGGGCCGTCGAAGAACCACGAGAAGACCAAGGCGATGATGCACGGCGAGCCTGAGACGTGGCACGCGCTGATGGAGAAGCTGGTGCCCACGATCGTGGCGTTCTTGCGTACGCAGGTCACCGCGGGCATCGACGCGATGCAACTGTTCGATTCCTGGGCAGGATTCCTCACCGAGCGCGACTACCGCGAGCACGTCCTGCCCTACTCCGTGGAGATTCTGCGCTCCGTCGAGGGCGAGATCCCGCGCATTCACTTCGGCGTGGCCACCGGCGAGCTGCTCGGCGCGATGAGCGAGGCGGGCAGCGAGGTCATGGGTGTCGATTGGCGCGTGCCGCTGGACGTGGCCGCGCGGCGTTTCGCCACACCACGGGTGCTGCAGGGCAACCTGGATCCCGCGATCCTTTTCGCCGGGCCCGGGGTGGTGCGCGGCGAGGTGCGCCGCATCAAGGAAGAGGCGGCCCGCGCAATCGCGGCGGGTGACGCTACCGGCCACATCTTCAACCTCGGCCACGGTGTGCTGCCGACCACCGATGCGGACGCAGTTACTGAGGCTGTGGCGATGATCCACGAGGAGAGATAGCGTGCGTATCGCGATTATTGGGGCGGGACTGGCTGGATTGACCGCGGCGTACGAACTGCGCGAGCACGACGTCGACGTCTACGAGGCCACGGACCGCATCGGCGGCAAGCTCCACACCGTCGCCTTCGAGGCCGGGCCGACCGATATGGGGGCGGAGGCGTTCTTGGCGCGCCGCGCCGACATAGTCGACTTCGTCGCGGAGCTCGGGCTGACCGGCTCGCTGGTTGAGCCCTCGGGCCTCGGTTCGCTCGTCTACACCGGCGGAAGCGCGAAGCCGCTGCCGCGCGGCGGCGTGATGGGCGTCCCGTCGTCGGGGCGAGCGGTCGCGCACCTGGTTTCCGCAGAGACCGCGGCGCGTATCGACGCCGAGGCGGACGCGCCGGGTTTTGATTGGGACGTCGACGGCGACCGCAGCGTGGGCGAGCTCGTGCGGGAGCGCTACGGCGACGAGGTGGCGGACCGGGTCGTCTCCGCCCTGCTCGGCGGCGTGTACTCCTGCAGCGCCGACGACCTCGGTGTGCGCGCGACCGTGCCGCAGCTCGCCGCTGAGCTCGATCGGCTTGCCGCCGGCGGGGCGCCCGTGCACCTGTCGGTGGCGGTGAAGAACCTGGAGGACTCTCGCGCCGAGCTGCCCAGCGGCCAGGGACCGGTGTTCACCACATTCCGCGAGGGCTACCAGGAGCTCTACGAGGCGCTCGCGGAGAAAAGCGGCGCCGACATCTACGTCGACGCGTTCATTTCCGGCATCGTCCGCGACGGCGGGGGTTTCCGGCTCGCAGGCGGGGAGGACGTGGTGTACGACCGCGTGATCGTCGCCACGCCGGCTCCGACCGCCGCCCTGCTGCTCAAGGGCGTGGCGCCCGAGGCGTCCGCCCGTCTGTCCACCGTCAAGCTCGCCAACTCCGTGGTGGTGGGGATGCGCTTTGCCTCAAGTGACGGACTGCCCGAGAACTCCGGCGTGCTCGTCGCCGCGGACGAGGAGGGGCTCACCGCCAAGGCGTTCACCTTCTCCTCGCGGAAGTGGCCGCACCTGGCCGAGCGCGGCGGGGCGCTCGTGCGCGCGAGCTTCGGGCGCTTCGGCGACGACATCGCGTTGCGCGCCACCGAGGACGAGCTTGTCGACGCCGCCCTCGACGACCTCGCCACCATCACCGGCTTCGACGGCCGCGCCGCCGGCCTGGAGGAGATCTACGTGCAGCGCTGGCTCGGCGGGCTGCCCCGGTTCGACCCCGCCCACCTCGCCACCGTGGCCGCCGTTGATGAGCAGCTCGAGGCGACTCCGGGCATCGTGGCCACCGGCGCGTGGGCGGGCGGTGTCGGAGTGCCCAGCGTGATCGCCCACGCCCGCGCCGCCGCCACGAAGGCGGTCTCGTGACGGAGCAGCAGGAGGCGCAGCAGCCCGAGAAGGAGTGGTGGGAGGAGGACGGCCTGCCGTGGAACTCCAAGCCCACACGCGCGGACTACTGGTGCCTCGGCTGGTTCGCCTTCGTCGGGGTCTTCGGGCTGGCCATGATCCCGCTGCGCGCCTGGCTGCTCGGCCTCGACCCGCCGGTGATGCTGGCGCTGACGGGGTCGCGCATCGGCGCGGCGTCGACAGGCGCCCTGGCGTCTGTCGGCCAGGCCGACAACTGGCTGCTCTACCTGCTCATCGGCTCCGTGGTGGCCATAAAGTTCGACTGGATCTACTGGTGGGCCGGCAAGCTCTGGGGCCGCGGCATCCTGGAGGTGCAGGCGGGCCAGTCGAAGCGCGCGGCCCGCAACATCGCGCGCGTGGAGCGCTGGGCGGTTAAGCTCGGCTGGCTGGGGATCTTCCTGGCGTACCTGCCCATTCCGCTGCCGCTCGCGTTCGTGGTGTTCGTGCTGGCGGGCATGACGGGGATGCCGCTGTGGAAGTTCATGGTGCTCAACTTCGTGGCCAAGACGGTGTGGTCGTTCATCTACTTCGCGCTCGGCTGGGAGATCGGCGAGCCGGTCGTGTTCTTGCTCGAGCAGTACGCCCGGGTGGCCAACTGGATCGCGATCGCGCTCGTCGCGGTCATCATGTTCACCGCCTTCAGGAACCAGAGTAAAAAGCAGGTGCCCTAGACTGGAGCGCATGACTGCGCACATTCCGACACCCACGTCCGCCAACACCGCGCGCTCGGCCGAGCTGATCCAGCGCGCACAGCACGTCACCCCGGGCGGTGTGAACTCGCCCGTGCGCGCCTTCGGCTCGGTGGGGGGCCAGGCCCGCTTCATCGCGAAAGCCCGCGGCAGCCAGCTTATCGACGTCGACGGCAACGCCTACGTGGACCTCGTCGACTCCTGGGGCCCCATGCTCCACGGCAACGCGCGGCCGGAGATTGTCGAGGCCGTAAAGGAGGCGCTTGCCGACGGCCTCTCGTTCGGCGCCCCGACCCAGGCCGAGGTGGAGATCGCGGAGATGATTGTGGAGCGCACCTCCGTGGACGAGGTCCGCATGGTCAACTCCGGCACGGAGGCGACCATGTCGGCGGTGCGTCTCGCGCGCGGCTTCACGGGCCGGCCGAAGATTGTGAAGTTCGACGGCTGCTACCACGGCCACGTCGACGCACTTCTCGCCTCCGCGGGCTCAGGCTTGGCCACGTTCTCCCTGCCCGACTCTCCTGGCGTGACCGGCGCGCAAGCCGCCGACACCATCGTGGTGCCCTACAACGACCTAGAGGCGGTGCGGCAGGCGTTCGCCGGCAACCCCGGCGAGATCGCCGCTGTGATCACCGAGGCGGCCGCCGGCAACATGGGCACGGTCGCCCCGCGCGAGGGCTTCAACGCGGCGCTCAAAGAGATCGCCCACGACAACGGCGCGCTGCTTATCATCGACGAGGTGATGACGGGCTTCCGCACCTCCTACTCAGGCTGGTACGGCGTGGACGGCGTGGCGGGGGACCTGACCACCTTCGGCAAGGTCATCTCCGGCGGCCTGCCGGCGGCGGCGTTCGGCGGGCGCCGGGACATCATGGAGAAGCTCGCCCCGCTCGGCCCCGTCTACCAGGCCGGCACGCTCAGCGGAAACCCGGTGGCGATGGCGGCCGGGATGGCGTCGCTGCGCCTCGCCAGCGAGGACATTTACCCGGTGCTGCTGCGCAACGCGGACACGCTCGAGGAGCTGATTCACACCGCGCTTGACCGCGAGGGCGTGGCGCACCACGTGCAGCGGGCATCGACAATGCTCTCAATCCGCTTCGCCGAAGGGGCGGGATCGAACTTCGACGAGATGAAGGCCGCGGACACCTTCCGCTACCCGGCGTTTTTCCATGCCCTGCTGGACAACGGGGTCTACGCTCCGCCGAGCGCGTTTGAGACGTGGTTCGTGTCCACGGCGCTCACGGCCGACGACTTCGGGCGCATCGAGCGCGCCCTCGCCGTGGCCGCGAAGGCCGCGGCGCAGGACACCGCCGGGGCCGCCTCATGAGCGGTCCGCGCACCGTCGTCCACCTCGTGCGCCACGGCGAGGTGTACAACCCGATGAGGCTTCTGTACGGGCGCATGCCGGGCTTCCACTTAAGCGCCCGCGGCCGCTCGATGGCGGCGGTGACCGCGCGTTTCTTCGAGGGCCGCGACGTCACCTACCTGGCGTCGAGCCCGCTCGAGCGCGCCCGGGAGACGGCCGCGCCGATCGCGCAGGTCACGGGCTGCGAGGTGGACACGATCGAGGATGTCATCGAGTCCTCCAACACGTTCGAGGGGCTGCGCACCAAGGGGCCGCGCTCCCAGCTGTGGTACCCGCCGCGCTGGAGGCACTTGACCAACCCGCTGCGTCCCAGCTGGGGCGAGCCGTACGAGGATATCCTGGCGCGCATGCTCCGGGGGGTGGAGCACGCGCGGGCGACAGCGGAGGGCCACGAGGCGGTGGTGGTCAGCCACCAGCTGCCGATTGTCACCGTGCAGCGCCATGTGCAGGGCAAACCGTTGCCGCACATCAGGCGCGAGTGCGACCTGGCGAGCGTGACCTCGCTTGTGTTTGACGGCCCGGATGTTGTTGACTGGTCGTACAACCGACCAGCGAAGGATGTCTAGATGCTGAAGCGACTCGCCGCGCCGTGTGCCGCGGTACTGCTGATCGCAGGCTGCTCCGCCCCCGACGACGGCGCGACGTTCTCGTTCCACTCGCCCGGCGGCCAGGTGGAGATCTTCTACGACGAGGCAGACCGCGCACCCCTGCCGGACTTCGGCGGGGAATCCCTCATGCAGCCGGGGGAGCAGATCAACCTCACGGACTACGACGGCCAGATCGTCGTGCTCAACGCATGGGGGCAGTGGTGCGCGCCGTGCCGCGCCGAGGTCGACGACCTGCAGGAGGTCCACGAGGCCCTGGGAGGCGACGGCACCGTGCTGGGTATCAACGTGCGCGACTACAACCCCGACATCGCCCGCGACTTCGTCATCGACAACGGGGTGACCTACCCGTCGATCTACGACCCGCCTTTTAAAACGGCCGTCAACCTCGGCGGCGTCCCCAGCTCCGTGATCCCGACGACCGTGGTCTTGGACAGGCAGCACCGCCCCGCGGCCGTGTTCCTCCGCGAGGTCAGCGCCGGCGACATCCTGGCCGTGACCGACGAGCTCAAGGGAGAGTAGATGGGCGAGGTGTTCTCCGACATCGTGATGACGGGACCGCTCGTCGTCGGGATCCTGGCGGCCGCGCTCGCCGGGCTGGTCTCGTTCGCGTCCCCGTGCGTGATCCCCCTCGTGCCGGGCTACCTGTCGTATCTCACGGGCGTTGTCGGCGGCGAGATGGAGTACGGGGAGCAGGGACCGAGGGTGGTGTCGAAGAGGTGGGCGGTCGCCGGCGCGGCGGGCCTGTTCATCCTCGGGTTCACGGTGGTGTTCCTGCTGGCCACGGTCTCGGTGTTCGGGGCGATCAGCCTGATCGCGCTGAACGCGGACACCCTGATGCGCGCCGGCGGGGTGGTCACCATCGTGATGGGCCTGGTGTTCATCGGCGCCGTGCCGCTGCTGCAGCGCGACACCCGCATGGCGCCGAAGAAGTGGACGACGATCGTGGGCGCGCCGCTGCTCGGCGGGGTGTTCGCGCTGGGGTGGACGCCGTGCCTGGGGCCGACGCTGGCCGCGATTATCTCGGTGTCGGTGGGCACCGAGGGGTTGACGGCGGCGCGCGGGGTGTTCCTCGTCATCGCGTACTGCCTAGGCCTGGGCTTGCCGTTCCTGCTCATGGCCTTCGGCTCCGCCTGGGCGGTTGCGGGCGTGGACTTTCTGCGCCGCCACTCGCGCACCATCCAGATCCTCGGCGGGGTGCTCATGATTCTCGTCGGGCTCATGCTTGTCACCGGCGCGTGGAACCACTTCATCGCGTGGTCGCGCCAACTCGTTGTCGGATACGGAGCGACCATCATCTAATGAGGACAGTTACTACCTGGCTGCGCGCGACGTGGCACTGGCTGACCAGCATGCGCACCGCGCTGGTGCTGCTGTTCATGCTCGCGCTGGCCGCGATTCCGGGCGCGTTGCTCCCGCAGCGCACCGTCAGCGCCTCCCTGGTCAACGACTTCATCGAGGCCAACCCCACGATGGGGCCGATCTACGACCGGCTGCAGTTGTTCAACGTCTTTGGTTCCACGTGGTTCATCGCGATTGTGACGCTTTTGATGATCTCGCTGGTGGGCTGCATCATCCCGCGCACGATGGAGCACTGGCGCGCCTACCGGGCTACCCCCGCGCGGGCCCCCAAGTTCCTGCACCGGATGCCCCTGCACGCTCAAGGGAGCGTCGATAAGCCGCTTGCCGACGTCGAAAGCGACATCGCCCGAATCCTGTCGCGCTGGCACACCGCGACGTACACGCCGGAGCAGGACCGAGCCGGTGTGTTGTCCATTTCGGCGGAGAAGGGGTACACGCGCGAGCTGATGAACCTGCTGTTCCACATCGGGCTCGTCGGCATGATCATCGCCTTTACCGCAGGCCGCATGGTGTTTTACGAGGGCCAGGTCATCGTGGTCACCAACTCGGCTGCCGAGTCCGCGGTGCCGGTGGAGCAGTCGCGCGAGTTCTGCAACACCTCGCCCGCCAACTTCGACGTCTTCCGCGCGGGCCCGCTTTTCGACGGCACCGGGCTGACGCCATTTTGCTTCGAGTCGCACAACTTCACCGCCGACTACCTCAACAACGGCCAGGCCAACGGGTTCGCCTCGGACATTTCCTACACCGCCGACGTCACTGCGGACAAGCAGGAGTGGCAGGACTTCACGCTGCGGGTCAACCACCCCCTGCGCATCAATGGCGATCGCGTGTACCTCCAGGGCCACGGCTTCGCCCCGCAGGTCACCGTCACGTGGCCGGACGGGGAGTCGCGCACCCAGATGATCCAGTTCCGCCCGACCGACGTGCAGAACTTCCTGTCGTCGGGTGTGATGCGCTTCGACCCGCCGGCCGGAATGTACCCCGACCTCGGCGAGCGCCGCCAGAACCAGCTCGCCGTCGAGGGTGTGTTCGCCCCGACCGCGCAGTGGATCGGCCCGAACGGCGACCAGCTGCAGTCAGCTTTCCCGGCGATGACGGACCCCGCGATGGCGGTGGACATCTACGTCGGTGACGCGGGATTAGACACCGGCCGCCCGCAAAACATCTTCGTGCTGGACCAGGCGCTCATTGCCGACGGCCGCCTGCAGAAGGTCGACCGGGTCAACCTCACCCCGGGCGAAGAGGTCACCATCGACGGCGGGATCACTGTGCGTTTCGACGGCGCCGCCGAGTACGCCAATTACCAGATCTCGCGCGACCCCACCCAAATGTGGGCGTTGGCGACGACGATCGTCATGCTCGGCTCGTTGATCGGTTCTGTCACGATCAAGCGCCGACGCGTCTGGGTGCGGCTTGCGCCCGAGGCGGGCTCCACCCGCGTCGAACTTGCTGGGCTGGCGCGCACCGACCGCGCCGGCTGGGGCGCGGAGTTCGACGAGCTCGCTGATCGGATCCTCGGCCGCGGCACAGCCGAGGATGAGGAAGATGAACGTGACCTAGGAGACCTTGGTTAATGTCGCAGCGCTGGGGTAAGTTTGCCCTATGCTCGTCGACTCCACCATGGCGGACCTGTCGGACCTGACGTTCCGCACCGCCTTTGTCATTTACCTGGTCGCACTCATCATGGCGTGCGTCTATTACGGGCGCATGTTCGGTGTGGTCGACATGCGCCGTGAACGCTCGAGAACCGCCCAGAAGGTCGCCGTCGGCGCTGGCGGTCCCGATGTGGTGGTGGAGGACTCTTCCGACTTCGACCAGGCCGAGTATGACCGCCGCGTCTCCGGGGCCCGCAAGTGGGCGAACATGACGCAGGCGCTCGTCTGGTTCGGCATTGTGCTGCATGTGGCGTCGTTTATCACCCGCGGTTTCGCCGCGCGCCGTTTCCCGCTGGGTAACCTGTACGAGTACATCTTGTTCATGTCGGCGGTGGTGATGGTCGCCGCGGCGGTCGTGATCCAGCGCAGGAACTGGCACACGCTTTGGCCGTGGGTGCTCTCGCCGATGATCATCGCGATGTTCCTCAACTCCACGGTGTTCCACATGCAGGCCGCGCCCGTCGTGCCGGCGCTGCAGTCCTACTGGCTGCCGGTGCACGTGTCCTCGGTGTCCATCGGGGCGTCGATCGGCATCGTCTCCGGGCTTTTCGCCCTGCTGTACCTGCTGCGTATGTGGCAGCCGCGCGGCGAGGAGCGTGGCTTCTTCGGCGCGATTGCCAAGCCCCTGCCGAGCGCGAAGACGCTGGACCAGATCACGTACAAGACGGCAATTATCACCCTGCCGCTGTTCGGTATCGGCATCGTGTTCGGCGCGATCTGGGCCGAGGTGGCGTGGGGCCGCTTCTGGGGCTGGGACGCGAAGGAGACGGTGTCCATGATCACCTGGATCCTTTACGCCGCCTACCTGCACGCTCGCGCCACCGCCGGGTGGAAGAACGTCCGCGCCGCCTGGATCAACGTGTTTGCCCTGGCGATGACGATCTTCAACATGACCTACGTCAACACCGTCATCGCCGGCCTGCATTCGTACGCGGGGTTGAACTAAATGAAGGTCCTCGTCACCGGTGGAGCCGGTTACATTGGGTCGACGGTGGCGTCGTGCTGCGCCGATAGCGGCATCACCCCCGTCATCCTCGACGATTACTCGACCGGGTTGCGCACCTACGCGCAGCGTTTCGCGCACTACGAAGGCGACATCGCCGACCGCGCGCTGCTCGACCGCATTGTCGACAAGCACCCGGACATCGAGGCGGTAATTCACTGCGCGGCCAAGATCGTGGTTCCTGAGAGCGTCGAAAAGCCTCTGTATTACTACGACAACAACGTCGCCAGGGCCATCTCGCTTATCGACGCCCTCTCCGCCCGCGGTATCGAGAAGTTCCTGCTCAGCTCCACGGCCGCCATGTACGAACCCGGCGACGATTTCATGGTCAGCGAAACCAGCACCGTCAACCCGACGAGCCCGTACGCGGCGTCGAAGTGGATGCTTGAGCGCGTGCTTGCCGACGCCGCCGCGGCCGGCGCAATCCGCGCCGTAGCCCTGCGCTACTTCAACCCCATTGGCGCCGACCCACAGATGCGCACCGGGTTGCAGAACCCCGCGCCCTCGCACGCGCTGGGCAAGATGATCACCGCACAGCAGTCAGGGCAACCGTTCCACGTCACTGGGGTGGATTGGCCAACCCGCGACGGCTCGGGTCTGCGCGATTACGTCCACGTCTGGGACCTCGCTCGAGCCCACGTGGCCGCGCTGAAAAGCACGCTGGCTGACTACGAGGTGATCAACCTGGGCACGGGCACCGGCACCACGGTGTTCGAGCTGGCCGAGGCCGTGGGCGAGGTGACCGGCAGCCCGCTGGACATCCGTCCCGCGCCGCGACGCGACGGCGACGTTGTCGGCAGCGCGGCGCGCACCGACAAGGCCGCGCGCGTGCTGGGTTGGGAAACGCAGTATTCGCTCGCCGATGGAGTGCGCCACTCCCTCGAATGGGCGGAGAAGCTGCCGCGCGTGCTGCGCAGCGAGGCAGAAAGGGAGAATTGTCATGGCAGGTCCGCGGAATAAGGCCGGCAAGCCGGCGAGCGAAGATCCCGTCCTGATCTCGCTCGGGGAGCAGATCGCGTGCGCGCGTCGTGATGCGGGGCGCCTCCAGCAGGAGGTTGCCGACGCCGCGGGTGTGTCCCGCTCTACGCTTCACACCATTGAGCACGGCGGCGCCGGGGTGCGTTGGGAAAAAGTCGCAGCCGTCGCTGCCGCGCTCGGGCTGGAGATGTCCTTCCAGCCCGCCTAGTCGTCGCCTTCGAGGCGTTTGCGGCGCTGTTCTTCCTCGCGTTTGCGCCGCTCCGCCTCTTCGCGTGCGCGACGCTCTTTGAAGCGCTCCTTTTCGATGTTCCACAGGAACTCTTCGTCGTCGTCCGGCCCCTTGATGGCCGGTGGGGCCTCGGTGTTGTTGCGGGCGGTGCTGCCCGGGCCGAAGGCGCGCCACAGCATCCACACCGCGAGGATGACTAGCAGCACGAGCATGATTCTTCCCATACCTACAACATACTGGGTGGAGGCGTTGGGTAGGGTAACGCAGTGTGAGTGAAGTAGATGCCCCCGAGGTCGACCCGAGTGCCCGCGCCCGCGCAAACAAGGCCGCCGCGGTCTACGGTGGGTTGCGCTTGCTGCTGTTCGTCGGTCTCACCATCGTGATCCAGCTGCTCGCTGTCGCCATTGGCGCTCCGGTGCCGCTGATTATGTCGGCGCTGCTTGCGCTCATTGTCGCGTTCCCTCTGTCGATGTTTCTCTTTTCGCGCCAGCGCATCGCAGCCGTTGAGGCGTTGGCAACGTGGCGCGCCCAGCGCGACGCCCGCAAGCGGTGGATCAGGGACGAACTGGCGGAGCGCTAAAGCACTGCGGCGATGACGAGCATCGCCGGCATGGATAAAAATGTGGTGAGAAAGACGGTGTCGCGCGCAACGATCTCGCCGACACGGTAATTGGCGGTGTAGTTGTACACATTTTGCGCGGTCGGCAGCGCCGCGAGGATAACCGCCGCATAAAGGTGGTTGCCTTCAAGGCCTGCGGCCGTGCCGATCGCCCAAGCCACAATCGGCATGGCCGCGAGCTTCAGGGCGGTTGCGGTGAGCGTCGGCAAGCGATCAGGCCCGTGGGTCAGAACTCGGGTGCCCTTGAGGGAGGCGCCGAAGCTCATCAGGATGAGCGGGATCGAAGCGCCGCCGAGGATCTTGATCGGTGCCATGATCGGCTCGGGGATGGTCCATCCGGAGGCGGAGACCACAAATCCCGCGACCGCGGCGAGTACCATCGGCGCTGTCAGCCCCGCGACGATGGAATCGCGCACGTGGCGCCCACCCCCCGCGTTAAGACCCGCGATGACAAAGGGCGAAAGCACCGCCATTTGCATCACAAGTGCGGGCACGACGTAGGTAGCGTCTCCGATGACGTAAATCGCGATGGGCAGGCCCATGTTCACCGAGTTGAAATAGCTTGACGACGCCGCCCCCGCCATCGTCGTCGGCACATCCTGCTTGAACAAGGCCGCGGAAATCACCCAAAAGATCGCCATCGTGGCCAATGTTGCGCCGAAGACCACGAAATTCACCGGCGAGAGAAAAGCCGACGTGTCCGACGTGGCTACCGAGGAGAAAATCAGCGAAGGCGTCGTGGCCCAGAACGCGACCCGGTTGAACTGCAGCCGCGCCTCACCCTGGCCAATGACCCCGCGCTGAGCCAGCACGAAACCGACACCGATGACGGTGAAGATGATGGAAAAGCCGGTGAGAACGTCGAGCACCCTTAACAGCTTATCCCTAGACGGTCAGGTCTTTGACCCCTGCATCCGCCGCCTCTTGGATTGCGGCCAGGACCGGAACTGAGGTGGTTGGCGTTGAACTCCCCATGACCCTACTTCTAACGTGCCGAGGTACGGACGCTTGTCAGCTAGGTGATTTCTTGGGGTTGCTTGCAGACGGGGCTGGGTGACTCTGCCACGGCAGAGTTGGGGCTGGGTGACTCTGCCACGGCAGAGTTGGGGTGGGACTCCGCCACGGCAGAGTAATAATAGAACACTAGTGCCATAAACTTCCGCCCCGTGTCATGTACCGCTGTTACGCTAACCGCATAAATCGAACACTGTTACGGGGGTAAGAAAATGTCGGTTACGTATCAGGGCGGTAAGCACACCACTTCGCGGCGAGTTGAGATCGTTCAGCGGATCAAGAGTAACCAGTCGTGGGCGATCACGTCGCGCGCGGAAATGCTTGTTGCGCTGGGCGAGTTCGACGAGCTCGGCTTGTGTGAGTCTTTCGGTGAGACCAGCACGGCTGGATGGCTCACGCGCGAAATCCGCATCGGGGTGTCTACGGCCTTCGAGTATGTCAGCGTTGCGCGAAAACTCATGGAGTTTCCGCTGCTCACCGCATCTTTTCGTGCTGGCGTCTTGAGCTATTCGACGGTCAGGTATCTCCTCCGCTACCTCACACCCGAAACGGAGGCAGACCTGGTGAAGTTGGCCGAGAAGCTTTGCTTTGCTGAGTTAAAGCGTGCGCTTGCGGGCGTCGAAAAGCAGGAAGATCAGGCCGAAGGGCCCAAATATCATCACGACGTGCGCATCGACGACAACGGTGACGTGGTCGTCTCTGCCAGGCTCAACGCGGCCGATGGGGCGGCGTACATGGCCGCGTTGAAAATTGCGCAACTCGCCCACTACGGCCTCGACACCCTTGACGATGAAGACGACGAGGAAGCCATCGACGCCGAACTCGAACGCCACCGGCGACAGCCGGAAGCGCACCCAGCTACCGAGTGCCCGCCCGAACGCCCGCGCAACATCTCGGAGCACTTCACGGGCGCTTTTTCGCGCGTCGGTCCACCAACAATGGACGACATGTACGCGGCCCTGCTCGCGATGGTCCACATGGTCAGGTCGAATCCCGTGAGTGAGCTTCGCACACCTGGCGCGCACGTGAACATCATGATGACCACGAACGGCCGCGCATGGCTTCCCGGCAACGTCGCGGCACCGTCGAAGGTGCTGGAATCCTACGTCGATAATGCGCTTGTGCGTTTGCAGATGCTGGACAAGAACGGTCTGACGCTCCATCTCGGCCGGCAGTCGCGTTTCGTCAACAACGCCCAGTTCCGCGCCCTGCTGGCGGTGTGGGGGTACGAGTGCGCGATGCCGGGGTGCAATCACACGAGGTTCCTCCAAGTGCACCACATCAAAGAATGGGCAAATGGGGGAGAAACGAACCTGGAAAATTTGATCCCGCTGTGTTCCGCGTGCCACTCGCGGGTGACCAACGGCCTGGCCCATATCACCACAAACGGGCGAACAATAGAGTTCCGTTTCCGCGGTGGGCGCAGATTCGTGTCCCACGGGGGAGGGCTGCCGGAAAAGTCCACTCCCTTTACCGGGCCCGTGGTGCTGGAAGCCGCGGAAAACAGGATCGGTCACCCCAGGGGCAGTGACTTCAACGACTAGGCGAGAGGATAGTAGATGCCCCCGTTCCACATGCTGCCTCCGACAAAGAGCGCAATGGCCGTGGCCACGGACCAAACAAGCATTGCCTTGCCGTTGAGACCGAGAACAGGAATCAGGGCAGGCCCCTGCGCGCCACGCACCACCTTCAACACCGACTCCAGCGCGAGAGGCAGGGCGAGCAGGGCTGCGAGCGTGGGCAGGTACATGAAAGCGAGGACAATCGTCAGGGCGAAGGGGAGCATGGTCAACGCGGCGAAAAGACGGCGCGACTTAGCGTCGCCAAGCCTCACTGCAAGCGTGTTTTTCCTGGCCACGGTGTCCGTGGGGATATCGCGGATGTTGTTCGCGAGGTTGACGGCCGCGGAGATGGAACCCACCGCCACCGCGCAGAGGAAACCCACCACGCTCACTCGCCCGGCTTGGCTGAACTCGGTACCCATGACGGCAACGAGGCCGAAGAAGATGAACACCGCGATCTCGCCCAGACCCTGGTAGCCGTAGGGATTGCTGCCGCCTGTGTAAAACCACGCCGCGGCGATGCAAACTGCGCCGAGGACAATCAGCCACCACGCAGACATGAGCGCGAGGATGATCCCGGCAACGGCTGCGACAAAGAACGCAATGAATGCGGCGGCCTTCACGTGTTCAGGGGCGGCCAGGCCGGAAGCGGTCAGTCGGGTCGGCCCGGTGCGCTCGTCGTCAGTTCCGCGGATGCCGTCGGAGTAGTCGTTGGCGTAATTGACGCCGACAATCAGTGCCCACGACACGATCAGCGCCAACGCGGCACGACCGAGGTGCGCGCTGCCGAAAAAGGCGGCGGCGCCGGTTCCAGCGATCACGGGGGCAAACGCATTTGCCCAGGTATGGGGCCGTGCGGCGTCGTAAAAGTCCCGCGCGGTCGCGGAATAGGAGTCAGTGGTCATGGCTTCCATCATGCCCGCCGACAGCGCCGCAGGCACCGATTGCGACTAAGGTTGGCCGTCATGTGGATCGACTACGCAGCCCGCCAAGCGTTAATTTCGCTGGGCGCTTTTGTGCGTGCGCCGAGGCTAGAGCTCGCGGCTCAGGCTACGTCGTTGTCGTTCCCTCAAGAGGGCTCCACCGTCATATCCATGACTACTCACGGCAATCGCATGTCTACTTCTGTGGCTTCGATTGCGTCGCTCCTGATGGGCACGCAGCTGCTTCCAGTGTTTCTCTGGCTGGATCGCGCCGACTTCGAGTCGGACTGGCCGGATGGGCTGCGGGGTTTGGTTGATCGGGGACTTCAGGTACGTTGCTCGGACGGTGCTTTTGGTCCACACACGAAGTATCTTGGCACTTTTGCCCAGTTCAGTGGGACCGACACTCGCGTGATCACGGTCGATGACGACATGATGTACCCGCGCTGGTTCGCCCAGAAACTTCTCAACGCCTCTGACGCCAATCCGCACCTGGTTGTCGCGTACAGGGCGCACGAGATCGCCTTCGATGGCGACGAGTTGGACACGTACAGGCGCTGGAAACGGGTCTTTACCACCGCGCCGTCGCACCGGCACTTCGCCACCGGCGTGTCCGGGGTGGCGTACCCGCCGTCGATGGTTGAGTATGTGGCCAACCAGGGAACCAGTTTCCTCGAGTGCGCCCCGAAGGCGGACGACGTGTGGCTCAATGCCTGCGCGCTGCGCTCCGGCCACAAGGTGCGCCAGGTCTTTCCGCACCCCCGGGAGTTTTCCATCGTTCCGGGTTCGCAGCGCACCGCGCTGGTGCGCAAGAACCTGGGCGGCGGGGGCAACGACAAGCAGATAGAGGCGACGTACACGCGTGACGACATCGAGAAGCTCCTGCATGAGCCCTAAAGCCGTCGTTGTCGGCGCCGGGATCAACGGACTCGCGGCCGCGCTCCGGCTCGCTCGCGCCGGTTGGAGCGTCGAAGTGTTCGAGCGCGAGGACACCATCGGAGGGAAATGCCGCTCGGCCAGCCTTTTCCCGGGCACGATCAGCGATCTCGGCGCCGCCACGTTCCCGTTTGCCGCACAGACCCTCGAGGCTGATTGGGTGCGCGCGCCGCGGCCGGTCGCTCACCCGCTGGCGAGAAGCACGGCGCTTATCGACGCCCTCGGGCGCGACCAGGAGACCTGGAACGCGCTGCACCTTCCTGTGGCGCGGGAGATCGACAAGCACCTGGCCAACATCCTCGGGCCCACCATGCTGCGCGTTCCGCCGCATCCGGCGGCGATGCTGCGCTTCGGGGTGCGCGCAGCGTTGCCGGCGACCACGCTGGGCAACCTCCTGTTTCACACCGAGGAGGCGAAAGCGCTGCTCGTGGGCAACGCGGTGCACTCGATGAGCTCGCCGACGCGCCCGCTGACTGCGGCGTTCGGGGTGTTGTTCGGTGCGCTCGCGCACGCGAACGGGTGGCCCGTGGCGCGCGGCGGGGCCCAGGTCGTGGCCGAAAACCTGGCCGCGCAGGCGCGCGACGCCGGGGTGAAAATCCGCACCGGCACGGAGGTTGAGACGCTACCAGAAGCCGACGCGGTGGTGCTCAACATGTCGGCGCGCGAAGCGCGGCGCTTCGGGGCTCGACCGCTGCACCCAGGCCCCGGAGTGTTCAAGGTCGACTGGCTGCTGCGCAACCCCGTGCCGTGGCGAGACCCGCGCGTCGGGCAGGCCGGCACCGTGCACGTCGGGGGCACCGCAGCGGAAATCGCCCACGCGGAAAAGCAGGTGGCGCGTGGTCTCATGCCGAACCGGCCGTTCGTCATGGTGTGCCAGCAGTACGTCGCCGACCCCTCGCGCGGAACGAGCCTGTGGACCTATGCCCACGTTCCACGTGGCTACACCGGTGACGTCACGGGCCACATCGCGCGCCAGATCGAGCGCTTCGCGCCCGGGTTCCGGGACTGCGTCGCAGACACCCACGTCACGGGGTATATCGAGGACATCGCCGGTGGGGAAATGAGCGTGCGCCAAATGGTATTTCGCCACCCCCACCACGTCGCGGGTGGCGTCTTTTTGGCCAGCGGGTCGACGGCGCCGGGAGCCGGGGTGCACGGCATGGCCGGCGTGTGGGCGGCGCAGGCCGCGCTTAGAAGAGCCCGGTGACGGCTTCGCGGTCGACCTTCCCGGGACCGAGAAGCGGCAAACCGGGCACCACCTTGACCTCCTTGGGCACCTGCCAGCGGGGTAACTCCTCGAACGCGTCCATGAGCGTGGCCAGCTCGGCGGAGCCGGTGTACGCGGCGCAGATGCGCTGGCCGAGCCGGTCGTCCGGGACCCCAACGACGCAGGCCGCGGTCACTCCGGGGATGCGGAGCATGAAGTTCTCCAGCACCTCGGGGTGAAGTTTTAACCCGCCTGAGTCGATGACGTTGTCGAGGCGGCCGGAGACGGTGAGGAGGCCGTCGACAAGCAAGCCCGCGTCCGAGGTGGCGAACCAGCCGGGCTCGGCGAACGCCTCGTGGCCGGGGAGGTTGCGATAGCCGCGCGCGATCGTCGGTCCGCCGAGCAGAATACGGCCGTCCGTGATGCGAACCCTCGCCCCGGGCAGCGGCCGGCCGTCATAGACGCAACCGCCGGAGGTCTCGGACGAGCCGTAGGTGGTGACAACGTTTATCCGCAGGTCGCGGGCACTGCGCAGCAGCGTGGGGTTGGTTGCGGCGCCGCCGACGAGTACCGCGCTAAACAGGCGCAGGGCCTCGATGCCCTCGAGGGTGGACAGGGCTTTGGCAGTTTGCATCGGCGTCAACGAGGTGTAGCAACGCTCACCGGTGGATGCCAGCGCCCGGGCGCGGGCGGCGAAGTCTGCGACGCGAAACCCCTGGGAAAGGTCCACAAACTCCGGCTCGACGCCCGCGACGAGGCTGCGCACCAGGACCTGCAGGCCGGCGATGTAGCTCGCCGGCATTGCCAGCAGCCACTGGCCCTGGCCGCCGAGAAACTGATGCGTGGCGTCTGCGCTGCACACCAGGTTCGCAGCGCTGAGCTGCGCGCCCTTCGGGGTGCCGGTGGAGCCGGACGTGGAGACGACCAGCGCAATGTCCTCGTCGATGGGCTCGCCAACGCCCTGGGTATTGCGCAGCAGGTTCGCGCGCGCCGGGTCGTCGATAGGCACCGGCAGAAGGCTGCGGCGACCGGCGAGCGCAGCCTCGAGGTCGTCGAGAATAGCCAACGGTTCGCGCGGGTCGACAGGGAGGATTTCGAGGCGGTGCACGCACGTGATTCTAGCCGGGGGAAAACCCTGCGCGGATTGTTATTGGTGATACCCCGGGGAACTGCGTGGCGCCGACGTCCGGGTCGCAGCCGGACCACTGGGCTGCCCGCACTTAGTAGTAGTACGGAAACTCGTCCCAGTTCGGCGCCCGCTTCTGCAGAAACGAATCGCGGCCCTCCACGGCCTCGTCGGTCATGTACGCCAGGCGGGTGGCCTCGCCGGCGAACACCTGCTGGCCCATCAGGCCGTCGTCGGTCAGGTTGAAGGCGAACTTCAGCATGCGCTGCGCGGTGGGGGACTTGGTATTGATCTCGCGCGCGGCTGCAATCGCTTCCTCTTCGAGATCTGCGTGGTCGGCGACGATGTTGACCGCGCCCATCCGCTGCATCTCCTCGGCGCTGTAGGTGCGGCCGAGGAAGAAGATCTCGCGGGCGAATTTCTGGCCCACCATCTTCGCCAGGTAGGCCGAGCCGTAGCCGGCGTCGAAGGAGCCGACGTCCGCATCCGTCTGCTTGAAGCGGGCCTCTTGGCGCGAGGCGATGGTCAAATCGCAGACCACGTGCAGAGAGTGCCCGCCGCCGGCCGCCCAGCCACCGACCACCGCGATGACGACCTTGGGCATGGTGCGGATCAACCGCTGCACCTCCAGGATGTGCAGCCTGCCGCCCTCGGCCTTGGCGCGGGCGGCGTCGACCTCGCCGGAATCGTTCGCGTACTGGTAGCCGGAGCGGCCGCGAATGCGTTGGTCGCCGCCCGAGCAAAACGCCCAGCCGCCATCGAGTGGCGACGGCCCGTTGCCGGTGAGCAGCACCGTTCCCACGCTCGGGTCGCGCCGGGCATGGTCGAGCGCGCGGTAGAGCTCGTCGACGGTGTGGGGGCGAAACGCGTTGCGCACCTCGGGCCGGTCAAACGCGATGCGCACGATGCCGTTTTCGCGCCCGCCCCCGTTGTGGCGGTGGTAGGTGATGTCGGTGAAGTCGAAGTCTGCGACCTGATCCCACTGGGAGGGGTCGAAAGGCTGGTCTGTGGAGTAGTTCATGGCCTAGAACTTACTCGGTTGGGGGATTGCCTCCCTCCGCGTTGTGTAGTGCGTTGGTTTTCTCGCGCTGGTTGGTTACACACCCCGGGGCCGACCGCGTGGTTTACACCGCGCGGTTTGTGTATGCGGCTTGTTCGTGACCAGGCGTTTTACCAATCCGACACGCTACATCGCGCGGTCCAAAATGCGCAGTCGCCTGTGCCCGGTCTGGAGGAGGAGCCCACTGACGCACCCACCGCGCGTCGCAGCTAACTCTCGCACCTCACGAACGGCCCCGAGGGAATTACGGAACGAAAATGTGGCCAAATTCCCGGTAAGGTACTGCTTACCTTATTTCCAGGGGAGTAACGTCACCGCCATGCAATCGTTCACTGCGCTTATCGACGTCCCCGTTGGCGCTCAGGCCGTCATCGACGAGCACACGTTAGACGCCTCGACCAGTCAGCGCCTCCGCGAGCTCGGCATGCGCCCCGGTGCGAGCGTGACCGTGGTGCAGAAAACCTCCGGTGGCGGCCGCGTCGTCCGCGTCGGTTCGGCGCGGTACGCCCTCGGTGTCCAGGCGCTGCGTTCCATCGGTGTGAGCGCCGCGTAACTTCCATGGCACACAAGGATGTGGCGGCGGCTCCGTCGTGCCGCTGCGAGGGCGCAACCGTAGTCGCGGGAGCGGAAGGAGCACCCGTGATCGCGCTCGTCGGGGCGCCGAATGCCGGCAAGACGACGCTGTTCAACGCCCTGACCGGCTTAAAAGTAAGGATGGGCAACTGGCCCGGCACCTCCGTCGAGGTCGCCCGCGGGGTGTGGCGCAATTACGCGGTGTGCGACCTGCCCGGCACTTACTCGCTTGACCCGGTCAGCCCCGACGAGGAGCTCACCCGCGAGCTTTTGGTCTCCCGCCCCGCCGAAGAGCGCCCCGACCTGGTCCTTGTCGCCGTGGATGCGTCCAATATCGCGCGCGGGCTCTACCTCGCCGCCCAGGTGGCGGAGTACCCGATGCGGGTGGTGATCGTGCTGACCAAAACGGACGTCGCGGCGGCCCAGGGCGTTGAGTATGAAGTCGATAAGCTGGCGTCCGAGCTGGGGTTGCCCGTGGTCGGCGTGGATCCGCGCAAGCGCGACGTTCATGGGTTGGCCGAGGTAGTCGTCCGCGAGTTGGAGGCCGCGCCCGCTGCCGCGCGCGAGGTCGAGGGCGACAACGAGCTCGAGCGTGCCGACGCCCGCTTCGCCTGGGTCGACCGCGCCGTCGCGGCTGCTACCGTGCGCGACGAACCGCGCGCGACGCTCAGTGAGCGCGTGGACCGCGTCGCCCTGCACCCCGTCGGCGGGCCCCTGTTTTTCTTGCTTGCCATGTGGTGCGTTTTCCAGATCACCACCACCGTGGCGGCGCCGCTGCAGGACGCGCTCGACTCCTTCTTCGCGGGCCCGGTGGCCTCGCTCGCGCAGGCTGTGCTGCCCGACGTCGCCTGGCTGCGGGGCTTTATCATCGACGGCCTCATCGGCGGCGTCGGCATGGTGCTGACGTTCATGCCGCTCATGGCGCTGATGTTTCTGTGCCTGGCGGTTTTGGAGGATTCGGGCTACATGGCCCGCGCCGCCGTCGTCGCCGACCGCCTGATGCGCACCATCGGCCTGCCGGGAAAGGCCTTCATCCCCCTGATCGTCGGCTTCGGCTGCAACGTCCCCGCGATCTCGGCGACGCGCGTGCTGGGCGACGAACGCCAGCGCAGGATGACGGCCCTGCTTGTGCCGTTTACCTCGTGTTCCGCGCGCCTGACCGTCTACGTCATGCTGGCCGCCACGTTCTTTCCTGAGAATGCGGGAACCGTGGTGTTTGTGATGTACGTCATCTCCATCGCGCTCGTCGTGCTCACCGGCCTGGCGATGCGCGCCACCCTGTGGCGCACCATGGGATCGGCGCCGTTGGTCATCGACCTGCCGACGTACCAGTGGCCGGTGCCGCGCATCGCGCTGTCGGTGATGTGGGCGCGCCTGCGCGGGTTCCTCGAGACCGCCGGCAAAATTATCGTCGCCACCGTCGTTTTCGTTTGGGCTCTGCAGTCCACCCCCGCGCAGCCGGGCGAGAAGTTCGGCGAGGTCGCGCCCGAGGATTCCGTCTACGCAGCGGCCGCCGAGATACTGGTGCCAGTCTTCGAACCGGCCGGATTCGGCTCGTGGTCGCTGACCGGGCCGCTGATGACGGGGTTCGTGGCCAAGGAGGCGGTGATCTCCAGCTGGGCGCAGACCTACTCCCTCGACGACCCCTCCTCGAGCGCCCCGCAGGAGCAGGGCGCCTCCGCGCTGGCGCAGCGCATCCGCGAGGACTTCGCCGAGTCCTCGGGCGGGCACCCGGTACCCGCGGTGTGGGCGTTCATGATCTTCCTGCTCGCGTACACGCCGTGCGTGGCCACGCTGGCCGCGCAGCGGCGGGAAATTGGCCTGAAGTGGACGATGTTCGGGCTCGCTGCCCAGCTCTCCATTGCCTGGGTGCTGGCCGTGCTGACGTTTAACCTGCTCAAGGTGGTGCTGTAGATGGGTCCGATGTCCGCGGTGATAGCCGCAATCAACGATGGCGCGCTTGGCCGGGACGACATCGCGCGCCGCACCCGGCTGGAGCGCACGACCGTCGACGCCGTGATCGAACGGCTCGAGGCGATGGGCCAGCTGCGCCGCGAGGGGTTGAATTCGGCCTGCCCCACCGACGGCTGCGGGACCTGCTCCTCCAACGGAGCGTGCTCGATCCAAAAGGGCCCGGTTGCGCTGGTGCTCAGCCGTAGACTGGGCACATGATCCCCACCCTCGACGACATCATCGAACGCTGCCACGTGGTCGCTTTGCCGATGGCGGTGCGTTTTCGGGGCGTCGATACGCGCGAGGCCCTGCTTATCGACGGCCCCGCGGGCTGGGGTGAGTTCTCGCCCTTTGTGGAGTACGGCCCGAAAGAGTCCGCCAGCTGGCTGCGCGCCGGGCTCGAGGCGGCGTTCGAGGGCCTGCCGCCCGCGGACGGCAACGTCGAGGTCAACGGCACAGTCCCGGCCGTGGCACCGGGAGAAGTCGAGGCTGTCCTCGAACGCTTCCCTGGCGTACGAACCTTCAAGATCAAGGTCGCGGAGAAGGGTCAGTCGCTTGACGACGACCTCGCGCGCGTCAACGAAGTACGCCGCCTGCGCCCGGACGCGACGCTGCGGGTGGACGCGAACCGCGGCTGGAGTGTCGCAGAAGCGGTCGAGGCCGCACGCGTGCTGGGCGAGCTCGAGTACATCGAGCAGCCCTGCGCGACTGTTGGGGAGCTCGCCGAGGTGCGCGTGAGGGTTGATACCCCCATCGCCGCCGACGAGTCGATCCGGCGCGCGGACGACCCCTACCTCGTCGCTCAGCTGCGCGCCGCGGATGTGGCGGTGGTCAAGGTCGCTCCGCTTGGCGGTGTTCGCAGGCTGCTGCGCATCGGCGCTGAACTCGGCCTCGACCTGACCGTGGCCAGCGCCTTGGACACCGCCGTCGGGGTCGGTGCGGGGCTGGTTGCCGCCAAGCTGGCTAGTTCGCGTGCCGCGGGGCTGGCCACGCAGAGGCTGTTCGTCGAGGACGTCGCCGAGCCGTTCGAGCTTGTTGACGGCAAAATGGCAATCCGCCCAGTTATCCCCGATCCGCAGCGCGTGCAGGCACTGCGCGCCCGGCCCGAGCGCCGCGAGTGGTGGATCCGCAGGCTGTCGGAAACCTTTGCCCACCTGTAGGCGCGGGGTGCATCCATCGTATCTTCCGGCGGTCAGTGCGCTAACTGCCGCGGTGTTCTAGCTGCGGGGTTTGTAGCGCGGCGCGCTAATCTAAGGTGCATGAATTCCAGGGACCCCTTCGAGGACGAAACGCGCCAGTTTGACCGGCAACCGCGCCGGCCCCAGCAGCATTTCCCGGCGCAACCCGAGTATTCGGCCCCGCCGCAGTGGGAGGAGCCCATCTACTACGAGCCGGAGCCTGAGCGCTCCAGCTCCGGCTCCAGCACTGCCGCGATTGCGCTGGGCATCATCGCCGCTTTGGCCACCGCCGCGGCCGTGCTATTTATGGTGCTGTGGCGCAGCGCCGTCGAGGAAGCGAACCAGCCGCCGGTTACGGTCACCGAAACGTCCACGGCGACGACCACCGCGACGACCACCACGACTCGCCTTCCCGCGATCCCGACTCAGCTCCCCACCGAGTTGCCCACCGAATTGCCTACCGCGCTGCCCACTGAGCTGGCGCCGGAGATTCGCAACGAGGTCGGCGGGCTGCTCGACAGCCTGCTCAACGGATAAGTGGGTCGCGCAATGGATTCGATGGAACTGGCCACCTTTGTCGTCGATAAGCTCGCGCGCCACGTCACAGACGTTGTGTTGAGCCCCGGGTCGCGAAACTCGCCGCTGGCTTACGCCTTGCTCGCGCGCGGCGACATTCGCGTGCACGTGCGTATCGACGAGCGCGCGGCCGCCTTTACCGCACTCGGGATGGCGCGGGTGCAGCGTCGTCACGTGGGAGTGGTCATGACCTCCGGCACCGCCGTCGCCAACGTGTACCCGGCGCTGGTGGAGGCGCACATGTCGCACACCCCGCTGGCCGTGATCAGTGCCGACCGCCCGGCACGGTTGCTGGGCACGGGCGCGTCGCAGACGATCTGGCAGGAGGGGATCTTCGGACGCTACGCCGCCACCCAGCAGGTTTCCTCGCTTGAGTCGGAGATCTCCTTCGAGCCGGACCAGGTGCACATCAACGTGGCCCTGGACACCCCGCTCGTGCCCGCCGAGCTGCCCGCCGCGCACGGCACGCCGCG
>NZ_GG667191.1:377462-382086 GCF_000159635.1 Corynebacterium lipophiloflavum DSM 44291
GCTTCGATGGGGCCCGCTGGCGCGACCACGGCGAGGTCGAGGTGGACTTAGACCGCGACACGCTCGTCATCGCCGGCGACGAGGCGTGGGAGGTGCCGGGGCTCGAGCACGTGCCGACGATCGCCGAGCCGACGGCGCCGACTCCCTTCCACCAGGTCCACCCGCTGGCGGCGCGGTTTTTCGCGCAGTCGGCGGTGTCGGTCAGCCACGACGGCGGGGACTTCTCCGCCTCCACGAAGCCGCAGCAGGTCATCGTGGTCGGCCACCCGACGTTGCACCGCGAGGTGATGGCGCTGTTGGCCGATCCGGAGATCACGGTCATCGGGCTCTCGCGCACGGAGACGTTCACCGCGCAGCCTCAGGTGAGGGCGTCTCGGGTCAAGGTCGTGGGCCAGCCCAGCGACACGTGGCTGAAAATCTGCGAGGCCGCCGGCGAGGTCGGGGCGCAGACCGTGCGAGACGCGCTGGCCGATGCGCAGTACGGCTTTACGGGCCTGCACGTCGCCGCCGCGGTGGGCGACACGCTCGCCGTCGGCGACACCCTGGTCCTCGGCGCGTCGAACCCGGTGCGCGACGCCTCCCTGGTGGGGTTGCCCTTCGACGGCGTGAGCACCCTTTCCGCCCGCGGCGCCGCCGGCATCGACGGCACCGTCTCCCAGGCGGTGGGCGTCGCCCTGGCCACCCAGGCGCTGCACCCGGACGAGGTCCGCGCGCCGCGCACGGTGGCGCTGATGGGGGATGTGACCTTCCTCCACGACGTCGGTGGGCTGCTGATGGGCCCGGGCCAGCGCCGCCCGAGCAACCTGACCATTGTCGTGGCCAACGACAACGGCGGCGGCATCTTCGAAACCCTCGAGGTCGGCGCGCCCGAGGTCCGCGACAATTTCGAGGAGGCGTTCGGCACCCCGCACGACGTCGACCTCGAGGCGATCGCGCAGGCCTACGGCGTGGACTACGTGCGCGCCGAGAGCCTGGCTGAGCTCATCGACGCCCTGATTGACGACGAGCTGGCCCCCATCACGCTGATTGAGGCGCGCACGACCCGCGAGATGCGCCGGGCGTTGGCGGAGCGGTTGCGCGCGTGAGGGAGATCAACTGGCGCCGCCGCCTGCTGCAACTCGTGATCGCCCTCTACGCTTGCGCCATGCTGGGGGTTGTGGCGATGATTGCGGGCCCCGCGCTCAATGACGCCCGCATCATGCAAAGCCCCGGCCGCGGCATGGCCACCGTCACGGAAGTGGGGATGCTGCGCACCTCCGTGGAGTACCAGGATGAGCAGGGGCGCTACCACTCCCCGCGCTACGGCCTGCTCTACCCTTCGGGCCTGGGGGAGGGCCAGCGCGTCTGGGTGACCTACTCCACCGCGGACCCGGGGCTCGTCAAGGTCGAGGGGCGCGGCTGGACGCTGGCGATCATCCCGGCGCTGTCGGTGGCAGTGGTGTCCACGCTCGTGGCGGCCGCGGCGTTGTACGGGGTAGGCGCCGCATGTGGGCGTCGAGAAGCAAAAATGCGACTGTAACCGAGAATTCACTTCTTATCTATTTAGCAGACAAAATATTGTGGGATGCTGTCAGCATGCGTGTTGGAATCGTCGCGGAATCCTTTTTGCCGAACATTAACGGAGTGACCAACTCGGTGCTCCGCGTCCTCGAGTACCTCAAGGAAGAAGGCCACGAGGCCATCGTCATCGCCCCCGGCGCGCGCGATTTCCAGGAGGAAGTGCCGCACTACCTCGGGTTTGAGATTGTCCGCGTGCCCACGGTGATGATCCCGCTGGTGGACTCGTTGCCCATCGGCGTTCCCACCACCACGATCACCTCAGCGCTCGCCGACTTCGAGCCGGACGTGATCCACCTCGCCAGCCCCTTCGTCCTCGGTGGAGCCGGCATGTTCGCCGCCCTCCAGCTCGGGGTTCCCACGGTCGGTCTGTACCAGACGGACGTGGCCGGGTTCGCCACCCAGTACCACGCCGCGGTGCTGGCCAACGTCGCCTGGGACTGGACCCGCAACATCCACAACAACTGCGAGCTCACCCTCGCCCCGTCGTCGGAGGCGATCCGCGAGCTCGAGGACCACGGCATCGGCAACGTCTACCACTGGGGCCGCGGCGTGGACACCACCTTGTTCCACCCGCTGAAGCGCTCCGACACACTGCGCCGCCAGTGGGACCCGACCGGACGCAAGAAGATCGTCGGCTTCGTCGGCCGCCTCGCTTCCGAAAAGGGCGTGCACCGCCTCGCCCCGCTGGTCAGCGAGCCGGGGGTGCAGCTCGTCATCGTCGGCGACGGCCCGGAGCGCAAATGCCTTGAGGCAACGCTTCCCAACGCGGTGTTCACCGGCGCGCTCAACGGAGAAAGCCTGGCCCGCGCCTACGCCAGCCTGGACCTGTTCGTCCACACGGGCGAGTTCGAGACGTTCTGCCAGGCCATCCAGGAGGCGCAGGCTTCCGGCGTGCCCACCATCGGCCCCCGCGCGGGAGGCCCGATTGACTTGATCAAAGAGGGGTACAACGGCCTGCTTCTCGACGTCGACAGCTTCGAAGCCACCCTCGTCGACGCCACGCGCTACCTGCTTGACGACGCCCGCCACGCCGAACTTAAATCCAACGCCCGCGAGTCCGTCGCCGACAAGACCTGGCACGCGCTGTGCGAGCAGCTCATGCGCTACTACACGCAGGCCATCGCCGGCTACAACCGCACCTCGGTGAACCTCTTCGGCCGCTCGATCGCGCTGCCGCGCTGGGTACAGCGGGCGCGTAAGAGGCGCCGCAGCGCATCTGCGTAAAGTGGGGCGCTATGGCCAAGGCAGATCTGAATAAGAAGCCCTTCGACGTTGCGGGCATGTTCGATGACGTGGGCAAAAACTACGACATCACCAACACGGTCCTGTCGTTCGGCCTGGACAGGTATTGGCGCCGCCGCACCCGCGAGCGGCTCGGGCTTAGGCCCGGTGAGCGGGTGCTCGACCTCGCTGCCGGCACCGCCGTGTCCACCGTCGAGCTGGGCAAGTCGGGCGCGTGGGTCGTCGCCTGCGACTTCTCCCAGGGGATGCTGGCGGCCGGGGGTCACCGCGCGGTGCCCAAGGTCGTCGGCGACGCCATGTACCTGCCGTTCGCGGACAACACCTTCGACGCGGTGACCATCTCCTACGGGCTGCGCAACGTCCACGATTTCGAGGCCGGGCTGCGCGAGATGGCGCGGGTGACCAAACCCGGCGGACGCCTGGCCGTCAACGAGTTCTCCACGCCCGTCGTGCCCGGTTTTCGGGTGCTGTACAAGAACTACCTGCCGCTGGCGCTGCCGGCTTTGGCCAGGGTGTTTTCCTCCAACCCGGACGCCTACCAGTACCTGGCGGAATCGATCCGCGCCTGGCCCGACCAGGCGGATCTGGCGCGCGCGATCAACCGCAATGGCTGGGAGGGGGCCGGCTGGCAGGACCTGTCAGGCGGGATCGTCGCCCTGCACAGCGCCGTCAAACCCGGCTAGGCCACGCTCCACAGCGGATCGCGCGTTGGCGCCAGCTCGCCGGCCTTGCGCCATGCCCACGAAACCAGGTCTCGATCCTGCTCGGTGACCAGGTTGCCCATCAGCCGCGCGGCAGCGGGCATGAGCCGCTTGCCGACGACCCCACGCAGCGCAACCGGTCCCACCACGGGCAGGAACTGCGGGTAGGTCAAAAGGCGCGCCGCCGTGCGCGCCAGCGTGAAGGCGTCGCCGTAGGCGCGCCGCAGCTCACGCGGCCACGCCAGCGTGAGATCAGCGCCGGTGGTCATGAGGTTCACGGCCATCAGCGCAGTTTCCAAGCCGTAGTCGATGCCCTCGCCGTTGAGCGGGTTGACGCAGGCTGCGGCATCGCCGATAAGTGCCCAGTTGCGCCCCGCCACGTTCGACACCGCACCGCCCATGGGCAGCAGCGCGCTGGCGACCGACTCCTCCGGCCCCAGTCCCCAGTCGCGCCTCTGCTGGGAGGCGTAGACCGCCAGAAGTTTCTTCGTGTTCACCTTCGCGGGGCGCGCATCGGTCGACAATGCACCGCAACCGAGGTTGACGGTGCCGTCGCCGAGCGGGAAGATCCAGCCGTACCCCGGCTGGATCTCACCGCTGGTTTCGCGCAACTCCACGTGCGAGTGCATCCACGGTTCGTCCGAGCGCGGCGAGGCGCAGTACGACCGCGCCGCGATGCCGTAGACCTCGCCGCGGTGCCAGACACGGCCGAGCGTCCTGCCGAAGGTCGAGCGCACCCCGTCGGCAACGATCACCCACTTCGGGCGCAGTGTGCCCAGCGGGGTGGTGATCGCGGAGATCGCCCCGTCCGACAACTCCGCCGAGGTCGCGGGGCAGTTGTGGAACACCTCGGCGCCGCTGTCGCGCGCGGTGTCGATCAGCGTGGCGTCGAAAAGCGAGCGCGGGCTCGCCGAGCCTTCAGTGCCGAACTGGCCGGCCGGCCAGGCGGCCGTGACGCTGCCTCCGAAACCGTGCAGCTTGAGCCCCCGGTTGCGGTAGGCAGGCACGTTAAGGCCGAGCTCGCGCAGGCAGTGCACCGCGCGCGGGGTGAGGCCGTCGCCGCACGTCTTGTCGCGGCCGCGCCCGGCGGCGTCGATAAGCGCCGTGCGAAACCCCGCCCG
>NZ_GG667191.1:382307-457257 GCF_000159635.1 Corynebacterium lipophiloflavum DSM 44291
GCCGTGCGAAACCCCGCCCGCTGTGCGGCGACCGCGGCCGCCGACCCCGCCGGACCGGCGCCGACGACAACGCACTCGAACTCATTGGCTCTGATAGTCACGATGATCCATTGTGGCAGAAGCGCCGGGCGAGAACACGCGACCCGCTACTGCGCATACACCCCGCCGTGGGCTACCGTAGGAAACGCACAACTCACGGACCTCTTAGCACCAAGGACGACACCGATGACCCACGGGATCCAACCGGCACCCCGCCACGACTTTTCCATGGACCTCGGGGACGCAGAACTAACGGCTCGAGTGGCCGAGGGGCTTGAAAAGTCCGAAAAGCTGCTGATGGAGCGCCTGTCAACCGGCGAAGATTTCATCGTGGATAAGGTAACCCACTTAGCGCTTGCCGGGGGCAAGCGCTTTCGGCCCCTCGTCGCGTTGCTGTGCAGCGAGTTTGGGCCCCACCCAGGCAGTGACAACGCCGTCAAGGGTGCGGTGATCACTGAGCTGGTCCACCTCGCCACGCTGTACCACGACGACGTGATGGACGAAGCCGACATGCGCCGCGGCGTGGAATCCGCCAACGCGCGCTGGAACAACACGGTGGCCATCCTCGCCGGAGACATCCTCTTTTCCCACGCCTCGTTGATGATGAGCGAGATCGACACCGAAACCGTCAGGCACTTCGCGGACACCTTCGGCCAGCTCGTCACCGGGCAGATGCGCGAATCCGTCGGAGCGCGCGGAGGGGACCCGGTCCAGCACTACCTGACGGTGATCCGCGAGAAGACCGCCGTGCTCATCGCCTCCGCCGCCCACCTCGGATCGCTCCACGCGGGGGCGAGCGCCGACGTAGTCACACGTTGCGAGACGATCGGCGAGGCCATCGGCATGATTTTCCAAATCGTCGACGACATCATCGACATCTTCTCCGACTCGGAGCAATCCGGCAAGACACCGGGCACCGACCTGCGCGAGGGCGTGTTCACCCTCCCGGTGCTCTACGCCCTGGAGGATCCTTCCCCCGCCGGCGAGCGGCTGCGCGGCATGCTCACGGGGCCGCTCGAGCGCGACGAGGACGTCGCCTACGCCATCGAACTCATCGGGCAGACCCAGGCGCGGCAGAAAACGCTCGACACCGTGCGCCACTACCTCAGCATCGTCGACGAGCAACTCGCTGAACTTCCCGACATCGCCGCGAACCGGGCGCTGCGCGACCTGTCGCAGAGCACCGTCGAGCGCGTCGGGTAAAAATGGCGGTTATGCTCGCGATTTGTTGACTGCCGCGGGCGTTGCTGTATTGTTGTTCACGCACTCGTTGAGTGCGCGCCAGGTTGCCCGAGCGGCCAAAGGGAGCGGACTGTAAATCCGTCGGCATTGCCTACAGAAGTTCGAATCTTCTACCTGGCACAACGAAGTGAACGTAACCCGCCCACCTCCGTCGTGGAGGTCGGGCGGGTTTCGTCGTTTTGGCGTGTCGGTGAGAGTGCCTTTTCGGGCCGGAAATGTGTACTGACCTGCCGATTTGTGCTGTCGCGCTATGTCGGGTTAATCTTTTCAAGGCTTCAAGGGCAGCGGGATGAAAAACGCCCACAACTTGAGAGGCTGCGCCCCCTTAGCTCAGTCGGCAGAGCGTCTCCATGGTAAGGAGAAGGTCAGCAGTTCGATTCTGCTAGGGGGCTCTGTTGTTTGTCGGGCTCAAAGCTCGGCGGACACATGGCGGTGTAGCTCAGTGGTAGAGCAAGCGACTCATAATCGCTGTGTCGAGAGTTCAATTCTCTCCATCGCTACTTCCCTTGACACTGGGGTGAAACCTCCGTGATAGGGTAGGCGTACTGTTAAGTCAGTGCCCAAGGGGCGTGGCGCAATTGGTAGCGCAACGGTCTCCAAAACCGTAGGTTGCAGGTTCGAGTCCTGTCGCCCCTGCCACAGTGTGAAGCAATAGGAGCTGTAGTGACGAACCCGCAAGGTCAGAACCCGGCCCAGCCGACCAGTAAGCGTCAGCTGCGCGGAGTTGCACCTGCAGCCCCCAGCAGGGAAACCACGCCGGCAAAGGCCGAGCCCACGGACAGCCCCGGTGCCGGCGTCGGCGCTTTCCCCGGTGAAGTTGTCTCCGAGATACGCAAGGTGATCTGGCCCACCGGGCGCCAGATGGTCAACTACACCCTGATCGTGTTCGCCTTCCTGATCGTCCTCACCGCCATTGTGTGGAGCGTGGACTGGGTCGCACGCTGGGGGATTGAACAAGTCCTCGTGCGTTAGTTATACTTCCTTCTTGTACACGTCCCGCCGCCTCGAAAAATCATCGAGGGCGGCGGGATAATTTGTTGGCTCGCACGCCTGCCAACCGGCCCGTCCCGTTGGTAGTCTGGGGCGCACAAACGAGTGATAGAGGAGAACTAGCCATGGCTGAAGACACCACCGGCAAGATTGAGAACAACGAGCAGGAGATGATCGACGAGGGTGCCCCCGTGACCCCGGAGACCGATCCTGAGGCGAAGGAAAACCAGGAGACTGGTGAGGCAGGTGAGACCGCGTCCGACTCCGACGAGGAGTCCGACAGACCCGGCGACGAGGCGGTCGACCGCGAGCTGATTGCGGAGACGAAGATGATCTCCGAAGGCGGCCCGGTGAACCCGGAGGGCGAACCTGAACTCCTGACAGAGGACGGGGAGGACTCCGGCGACTCCGAGTACCGTCGCCGCCTGCGTGAATACACCAAGGAACTGAAAAAGCTTCCCGGTCAGTGGTACATCATCCAGTCGTACTCGGGTTACGAGAACAAGGTGAAAACCAACCTCGACATGCGTATCCAGACCCTCGAGGTCGAGGAGTCGATTTACGATGTCGTCGTGCCCATCGAGCAGGCTATCGAGCTCAAGGACGGCAAGCGCAAGATTGTTAACCGCAAGTTGTTGCCCGGCTACGTGCTTGTGCGCATGGACATGAACGACGCTGCGTGGTCCGTGGTGCGCGAAACCCCCGGCGTGACGTCGTTCGTGGGCAATGAGGGTAATGCCACCCCGGTCAAGCACCGCGACGTGGCCAAGTTCCTTATGCCGAAGGAGCCGACCGTGGTCGGCGACGCCAGCCAGAAGTCCGCCGTCAACGCCGAGGGCGAAACCGTCATCGCGATGCCGGAGCAGGAGGTCGCGCCGAAGCTGGCGCACGATTACGAGGTCGGTGAGGCTGTGACCATCCTCACCGGTGCCCTGGCTACCGTGTCCGCGACGATCTCGGAGATCGATCCGGAGTCCGGCAAGATCCAGGCGCTGGTGTCGATCTTCGGCCGCGAAACTCCGGTCGAGCTCACTGCGGATCAGATCGAGCGGATCATGTAATCCGCGTTTTGCGTCTGAGCTGCCCAACAGCGTAAAGTCAAACGTCGCGCGTGCTTAGCATGCGCGACGTTTTTGTTCGTTATCCCCGGTGGCTCCCAACGCTAAGGGGGCATCCGGCAGGGCCCGTTATTCATCGTGGCGCGGCCCGGTACCAAGGAATTGAGGTAATCCGATGGCAAAGAAGAAGGTCACAGGCCTGATCAAGCTGCAGATCCAGGCGGGCATGGCCAACCCGGCCCCGCCGGTCGGCCCGGCACTGGGTGCGCACGGCGTCAACATCGTCGAGTTCACCAAGGCCTACAACGCCGCCACCGAGTCGATGCGCGGCGACATCATCCCGGTGGAGATCACCGTCTACGAAGACCGCTCGTTCACCTTCATCCTGAAGTCCCCGCCGGCAGCGAAGCTGCTGCTCAAGGCTGCGGGTCTGCAGAAGGGCTCCGGCGTCCCGCACACCCAGAAGGTCGGTTCCGTGACCTGGGAGCAGTGCAAGGAGATCGCCGAGACCAAGAAGGCTGACCTGAACGCCCGCGACATTGAGGCCGGCGCGGCCATCATCGCAGGCACCGCCCGTTCCATGGGCATCACCGTGGAGAAGTAGAAAAAACTCTTCTCTCTCGTGGCAGGGCCGGCCAGGCCCGCACCACAACTCCCCCCTTTAACTAGAAGGAAAAGGAATCCAACATGGCCAAGAAATCCAAGCGCTACAACGAGCAGTTCGCCAAGGTCGACCGCGACAGCCTGTACCACCCGCTCGACGCAGTCGCACTGGCGAAGGAGACCTCCTCCGACAAGTACGACGCCACCATTGATGTGGCAATGCGCCTGTCCGTGGATCCGCGCAAGGCTGACCAGCTCGTGCGCGGTACCGTCTCCCTGCCTAACGGCACGGGCAAGACCGTGCGCGTCGCCGTTTTCGCCGAGGGCGAGAACGCCACCAAGGCCGAGGAGGCCGGCGCAGACATCGTCGGTACCGACACCTTGATCGAGCAGATCAACGCCGGCCAGCTCGACTTCGACGTTGCTATCGCGACGCCGGACCAGATGGCCAAGGTCGGCCGCGTGGCCCGCGTGCTCGGCCCGCGTGGTCTCATGCCGAACCCGAAGACGGGCACCGTCACCCCGGATGTGGCCAAGGCCATCGCCGACGTCAAGGGCGGCAAGATCGCCTTCCGCGTGGACAAGGCTTCGAACCTCCACGCGCTGATCGGAAAGGCTTCCTTCACGCCGGAGCAGCTCGCCGAGAACTACGGCGCTCTGCTCGATGAGGTGATTCGTCTGAAGCCGGCATCCTCCAAGGGCATCTACCTGAAGAAGATCACCGTCTCCGCCACCCAGGGCCCGGGCGTTCCGGTCGATCCCTCCGTGCAGAAGAACTACGCCTCCAAGGCGTAAGAGTTCTCACGCAAAGGCCCCGCTTCGGCGGGGCCTTTTTCAGGCCCGGGGTGGAGGTAATCCCATTCGAGGGTAATTGGCAATTCGGTTCTTAAATGAAAACCGTTATCAGTAATATCCCACTTGTTTTCTGACAAGAAGGGAACCCTCCATGACCCATGAACGCGCCCGCTTACTCTACACGCGGGCATTTCTCGCGCTTGCATGCGCTGGGATTGCTGCTGCAGGAGCTCCTGCATTACCGCAAGCCAATGCCGATAGCGTCACAGTATCGGCAGCATCGACGTGCAGCCAGCCCCTGCAACCGATGATCAAGGATGACCGCACGGTCCCGGCCCAGTGGAAGGATCCCGCATCGATCGTCTTCGGCCTGGGCGACGCTGCCAAAGCGAACCTGCCCCAGGCAGTCGGGCCTGTTCCGGCTGGGACCGCGTGGATGGTGGGCGCCACCCAGCAGGCGGGTGTGCCGTGGATCGGCGCCAACACGCAGCACGAGTCCCTCGGCGGGAACACGTCGGTGACATGGTCGCTGACCGGATTCGAGGGCCCAGGTGAAATGATTGTGTTCACCCAGGGCTCGCTCGGCCAGATCGTCGGGGAGGAGTGGTTCCGCGCAAGCAACGGACAAGGCCAAGGCACGCACACCATCCCCGCGAACTCGCATGTCCACCCCTCCTGGGTGTTCAGCGCACCGGGTACGTACAAGGTCACGGTGCGTCAGACAGCGACGTCGAAAAGCGGCGAAAAGCTCTCGGGCTCTGCGCAGCTGACCTTTAACATCGGCGGGGCGGGCAACGCCGACGACGGCCACTTCGACCTCGGCTCCACTTTTGACCCGCAGGGCAGCTGCATAGGTGCCGCGGGCGGTGCCGGCTCGGCGGGACACGCGGGCCGCGACGGAACCCTCGCCGAAACGGGCACGACGGTGATGACGCTTCCCTTCGCCGTCCTGGGCCTCGGCATTATCGTGTTCGGTGCGGGCATGATTGCGCTCGACGCCCGGCTGCGCAACCGTTTGTTCGGCACCGCAGGCGGGCGGCAGTGAGTAAACGAGTGGCAGCTGCCGCGGCGTGCGCCGTGGCGTTGAGTGTCGGACTTGCGTCCGTGGGTGCTCCGAATGCGTTGACGGGGGCGTCGGCAAGCAGCGAAAAACTGCAAGTCGTGGCCTCGACATCCATTCTGGCGGACGTGGTGCGCAGCGTCGCAGGTGAGGCCGCCGACATCACGGGGCTCATGCCGTCCGGCGTTGACCCGCACACGTACGAACCGAGCCTGCACGCCACGCGCGACATCGCGTACGCTGACGCCGTATTTACCAACGGGCTACTCCTCGAGCCCCAGTCGCTGACCCGGACGGTCAACGCGACCGTTCGCCCCGGAGTGCCCGTCGTCGCGGTCGCCGAGGACGCACAGCGCTACGGATTCAGCCCGATCCCGCTCGTGGAGGACGCGAGCCTGGACACCGTCTGGCTCGGCCTGAAAGTAGTCACAAAGGGCGACCTGCCTCTGACGGCGGTCGCGGACTTCACGCTCACAGCAGCTGAGGGGCCGGGCGAGGCGTCGGCGTTCGTGCTGGGAATATTCGGCACCCCCGAGGTGCTGTTCAACACCCGCGACGGTATCGACACCGGTGATTCCACGACGCTGCCTGTCGACGCCCACACGCACGTCAGCTGGGCTTTTTCGGCGCCGGGAGTGTACACACTCACGTTCAGCTCCCAGGTGCGCGACTCCGTCGCATCGAAGGAAGTGCGCGACGTTGCGCAGGAGACGGTCACGGTCGTCGTTGGCGTCGACCCCGCACAAGCGGCGCCCGGTGCAACCGTCATCGAACACGGGCACGTCGACATCGCCACAGTGGTCGAGCCCCCGGCCGGGAAAATCGTGCTGCGGGGAGATACTCCGCCAGACACGGACCTGAACGACGCGGTCATCGTGGTGCCGAACACGACCCTCCAGCCGATCCCCCCGGAGCGGGCGTTCCGCTTCCTGGGCAATCCCGGCGACGAGACGTACCTTCTTCCCCAAGCCGTCCTGGGCCGGCACGTCCACGGAGAATTGGACCCGCACATCTGGCACGACGTGGCCTCGATGAAGGCGGTGGTCAACGTCGTGCGCGACACGCTGAGCTCGGCTGATCCCGCGCACGCGGACGTCTACGCAGCCAACGCGTCGGCGTACCAGTCGAAATTGAATGCGGCGGATGAGCAGATGCGCGCCGCGGTGGACAGCGTGCCACCGGCCAACCGCAACCTGGTGACCACCCACCACGGGTACTCCTACCTCGGCAGGGCTTACGGCATGACCATCGCAGGATCTGTCACCCCCAACCCGAGCGTGCAGGCCAGCCCCCGCGACCTGATGGCGCTGACGCGCACGCTACAGAACCTCGACGTGCCTGCGGTGTTTTTGGAACCCGAGCTGGTGGGCCGCTCCAACGAACTGACGGAGACAGCGGCGCATCTGGGAGTGCGGGTGTGCACGATCCGGGGCGATTCCCTCGACCCCCCGGGCACCGGCCCCGCGACGACGTACGTGGACATGATTCGCGCCAACGCCGAGCAGGTGGGCGAATGCCTGAAAGACCCGAAAGATCCGAAGGATCCACACGAAAGGACAACTCCATGGATGTGAAACTCGCGGCGTGCGCCGCGGCGCTGTTCTGCGCACTTTCCGCCGGCCCCGTCGGTACCACCGCCACCGCGTCAGCGCAGGTGGCGGACAAGGACCCGGCCCTGCAGCAGCAGGTGTCCGCCGAGGAGCGCATCGCGCCGGCGGGGGAGCGGACCGTTATCTCGGCGGGCCACGCCGACTTGGGTGCGACGTTCGTGGACGGCACGCTCGTCTTCCTCATGCGCGACGATTGAAGTGTGCCCCCGGTGTGGCGCCAGCTTGAGGACGTCGTGCTCGAGGTCGGCGACGAGGCACAGCAGACCATCCCGGAGGGCGGTGACTTCGACTTCACGGGCGCGAAGCCGGGTGAAGAGGTCTGGGTGATCCCGCAGACGGAGGTCGCCGGGGTGCCGTGGCTTGGATGGAACACGCAGGCCCCGCCCTTCTCGAGCACGCCGGGGCTGGAGTCAGCCTCGAACTCGGCGGGCATCAGGGCGCCGGCGACTTCAGCCTGTTCATCCAGCCCGGCGGCTTCCACCAGCCCCAGCAGCTGTGGAACTCGCGTCTCGACGGCGCGCAGCCGATGTGGGTCGAACCAAACACTCACACGCACGCCAACTGGGTGTTCACGGATCCGGGGGTGCACCTCGTCGGGGTCCGGGCGGTAGTTAAGGACAACGCCGGCGAAGTCCACACCGACGAGCAGGTGGTGCGCATCGCCGTCGGCGACGGAACAGATCCCGCCGAAGCGTTCGACGCCACCTTCGCCGGACCCGGCGCACCGTCATCCGCGACCGTACCCACTCTGACCGTCGCGATCGCGGTCGCCGCGGGAGGCATCGTACTCGCGCTGATCGCGTTCGCTGCCGTGCGGGCCGCGCGCGCGAAAAAGGGCGGGGTGTCATGAGTACCCCACTTCTCCGGGTCACCGACCTCAGCGCCGCCTACTACGAACGCCCTGTTTTCGAGCGGGTCAGCCTCGAGCTCTCGGAAGGTGAGTTCATCGGTCTCATCGGGCCCAACGGGGCGGGTAAAACCACCTTGATACGCGCCATCCTCGGGCTGGTCGCCGTCCGCGGCGGAACTGTCACGGTGAGCGGCCGCGAGGGATCCGCCGTGCGCGACATGGTCGGTTACGTGCCGCAGCGTCACGACGTGGCGTGGGATTTCCCGGTCGACGTGCGCTCCGCGGTGCTCAACGGCACCCTCGGGCAGCGGCCGTGGTGGCGCGGCCCGGGTGCTGAGCACGTCGCGGCCGTCGACGAGGCGCTCGCCGCCGTCAACCTCGATGATCTGGCCCTCCGCCCCATCGGCGAGCTTTCCGGCGGCCAGCGGCAGCGGGTGCTTGTCGCCCGCGCGCTGGTGCGGCGTCCCCGGGTGCTGCTTCTCGACGAACCCTTCACAGGCCTGGATATCCCCTCCACGGAGCAGCTGCTCGCGCTGTTCCGCGACCTCGTCGGGCAGGGCATTTCCATTGTCATGTCCACCCACAACATCGTCGAGGCCGTCGACTCCTGCGACCGCTTGATTCTGTTCCGGGGCGGCATCGTCGCCGACGGGACGCCCGCGGAGCTGGGGGACGCGGATCCGTGGATGGCGACGTTCGGGGTGGGCCCGCAATCCCCCTGGCTGCGCTCGCTGCGCAGGCATGTCTCGGAGGCCGCCCATGCCTGAGATCAGCTTTATGCAATTCCTTGCCGATGTCGCCAATCCCCAGCTCGCGTTCCTCCCGCGCGCGCTACTCGTCGCGGTCATTTCCGCAATCGTGTGCGCTGTCGTGGGCTGCTACGTGGTGCTGCGCGGTATGGCGTTCATAGGCGACGCCGTCGCCCATGCAGTGTTTCCCGGTATCGCCGTGGCGTTCGCTCTGCAGGCCTCGGTCCTGCTCGGCGGGGCGGTGGCGGGGGTGATCGTAGCGGTCGCCATCGCTGTGCTGTCGCAGCGCCGCCGTGTGAAGGAGGACACCGTCATCGGCATCGTCTTCGCGGCAGCATTCGCGCTCGGCCTGGTGGTGATTTCGCGGGTGGACGGCTACACCGCGTCGTTAAGCTCGTTCCTCTTCGGCTCACTGACGGGTGTGAGCGCGTCCGCCATCTGGGTCAGCGCCGTCGCGGGCGTGGTGATCGTCGCCGCCATGGTGCTGCTGAAGCCGTGGCTGGCCGCGGTGGCCCTTGACCGGGAAACCGCGCGCGCCATGAACCTGCCCGTGGCCGCCCTCGACCTGGCCTTGTACCTGTGTGTCACGGCTGCGGTGGTCATCTCCGTGCAGACGATCGGCAACATTCTCGTGCTCGCGCTACTGGTCACCCCGGCCGCGGCGGCGCGCCTGTACACCGACAACCTTTCCACGATGATGCTGCTCTCGGCGTCGATAGGCGCTGTCGGCAGCGTCGTCGGGGTGTGGCTGTCGTGGTCCTACAACTCACCCACCGGCGCGACCATCGTGCTGGCCGTCACCTCCATTTTCGCGCTCAGCTGGCTGTTCGTGCCGCGCCAGGGCGTGGTCGCCGAAAACCTCAGCGTGCGGCGCGCGCAACCCATCAAGGAGAACGTCTCATGAAACTCAACATTCTCGGCGCAGCAGTCGCCGCCGCATTCCTCCTGGGCAGCGCGCCGGCGGTAGCCCAGGCGCAGGAGACAACCGCGCCGGCACTGACGGAGAGCGGGCACAAGCCGGGAAACGTCGGCCACGGCGTGAACTTGCCGGCAGACACGACGTACACGACGGTGGACGGCGAGAGGGTGACGCACCCGTGCGCCGGTCGCAAACTGGTCTACCAGTCCCACAACGACGCTCTCTACGACACCCGCTACGGTGGCCGGATTCTGGCGGTCATGGCTGTCGACGGCCAGTAGGTCGTCGAGCAGGATGACGTCTGCTTCCGCCTCGCCCGCGACGCCGACGCCAAAGGCAACGAACTTTCGCGCATCGTGATCCCGGAGGAGCTGTCGTTCTTGGGCACCCCGGGCGACACTATCTGGGTTGCACCGCAGACGGTGAACTGGGCCCAGCAGTGGCGCCCCCTCTGGTCCGGTCTGGGCGCGTTCGATCCGGCGCACGAGTCGTCCACGGATGCAATCCCCACCACGTTTGTGGATGACACGATGCACTTCGACATGATCGATTTTAAGGGCCCCGGGGATATGCAGATCTTTTGCAAGAACGCGGTTCGCCCTCCACAACGCTTCTTCTCCAGCGCCGACCCCGCGCTGCACACCGTCGACTACAAGGTGGGTGCGCACGGTCACTTCAACTGGACCTTCACGAAGCCCGGTATCTACGCAGTTACCTGGCAAGGACGCGCGGAGCACGAGGACGGCCGAGTGGAGAAGTCGGTACCGGTAACCCAGTACTGGCTGGTCGGCGACGACCCGGATGTCGGCCTCCCGGAAGGCACGACGACCGAGCTGAACCCGGTAACCCGGCGCGTCGACGACCCCGCACCGCCCGCACCTGAGCCGAGCACGCCCACGACAAAACCGGCCCCAACTACCCAGCCGACCCAGCCGACGCAGCCGACCCAGCCGACGACCGGCACCGGGCGCTGCGACGCGATCGAGGCGCTGGCCACGAAGCCGAACGCCTTTATCAAGGCGGGGCACATGGACCTCGCGCTGGTAGACAACAATGGCGTGGTCACCGCCCAGCTTCACGACGACAGCGACACCCAGAATCCCGCCGCCCGCGAAAGCGGCACCTTCCTCTTCGAGGTCAGTGACGAAGCTCTGATAGATGTGCCGGCGTCACAGAAGGACTCTTTCCTCGGGGAGTTCGACCGGATATGGCTGCTCCCACAGGCACAGGACCAGAAGTTGCCGTGGCTTGGCTTCTCCACGATCGGTTTGTCCAACAGCAGTCTTCAGGAAGGATCGAAGGTCGAGGTAACGATGAAGGACGTGGAAGGCCCGGGACACATCCTCACCTGGCACGAGGATCTCACAGGCCTGGCCAAGGAGCTCGATTCCCGCGATCCGTCCAGCGGGATTTCCTACGGTCAGAACGTGCATAACCACCAGGCGTTCGGGTTTACCGCTCCCGGGCTCTACACGGCCACATTCGTCTACACCGGTGTCGCCGGGAACGGGACGCCGTTTTCCGAACAGTTGCGTGCAAGCTTCGCAGTGGGGCAGCAGGCGATCGCGGACGCGCGTGCGTTTAGGGAAGCCGATTACACCACGCTTCCCACCAAGGACGAGTGCACGGATGTCGTTGACGTGCCGGGAGGGGCGTCGGAAAGCGCATCGGCTACTTCTCTCCCGCAGGCCCTCGCCCAGGGGTTCCGCGAAATTGACAAGGCGCTGCAGAACCTCGGGAAGGAGGTGGGGCCAGTCGTGGCGAAGTTCAGTAAGCAGCAGGGCGCAGCAGGAAATAACACCGCCACCGACCAAAGCCAGACGTCGGCTCCGGGTGAGTTAGTTGCTCAGCCGCAAGCGGTCGCACTCGCGCAGGCGGCCCCTGCGCCAGCCAGCAATACCCAAGGCCGGGCCAGTGCCAGCCAGGGCGGAGGTAATCCGTCGGATGGTTCCGGCTCTAAAGGCACAGCAAGTTCCGGAGGCGGGGCGGCCGCGCCTGCTCCGGCGGGAAATAACTCCGGGGCTGCCTCTGCTGCACCAGCCGGCACTGAAAGTACAGGGGGCGTTGAAAGTGCTGAGGGCGCTGAGGGCGAGGACTCCACTGTGATCGCGGATGCCCCGTCAACCGGCTCCGGCTCAGGGGTCATTTCCTCAATCGGCGGCGCAGAGCCCGGAGCCTACGACATGGCGTCCAAGGGTGTGACGGCCGGCGGGTTCTGGGCGGGTCTCGCCTTCGGTATTGGCGCGATGGCATTGGTTGGTGGTGCGGTGCTGTTCGCCGCGGCGTGGCGTGTGCTGAGGGAAGTCCGTTCCCGCGGCGGCGATTTGGTGGGCGGCCAGCCGGTAAGCTAGGCTCACCAACTGAAGTTTGAACGGGGGAACACCCCCGAGCTCAAGTTTCACCGAAGACCGTCGGTCACTCTCGCTGAGAGTCGAAGGTTTCCCCTCCAGGGAACGGCCCACGCAGGAGAAACGTGGCCTACCTTGTGGCGCCTCGTGCTTCTGCACGGGGCGCTTTCGCTGTCGCAGGCGGGCGCGTCCCGGGCGGATTGTAGGACGTTAATTATTGGAAGGAGGCGTGTGTCATGGCAAACCCGAAGAATACTGCAGAGCTGGCTGTCCTCAAGGACAAGTTCCAGGAGGCGAGCTCCATCGTTCTCACCGAGTACCGCGGCCTTACCGTGGGTCAGCTCCAGGAGCTGCGCGGTGAGCTCGGTTTTGATGTCGAGTACCACGTCGCCAAGAACACCCTCGTCAAGATCGCCGCAAGCGAGAATGGCATGGAGGGTCTCGATGAGCTTCTGACCGGCCCGACCGCCGTCGCCTTCATTAAGGGCGAGGCAGTTGACGCCGCCAAGGTCATGAAGAAGTTCAACAAGGCTCACGACGCGTTCGTGATCAAGGGCGGTTACATGGACGGCAACGTCCTGTCTGCCGCTCAGGTTGATGCCATCGCTGAGATGGACAACCGCGAGACCACCCTCGCCAAGATCGCAGGCGCTTTCCAGGGTTCCTTGGCCAAGGCTGCCGGCCTGTTCCAGGCTCCGGCATCCAAGACCGCCCGCCTTGTCGCTGCACTGCAGGACAAGCAGGGCGAAGCCGCGTAACGCGCACCGAACATCTACATAGCACATCCCCGGGCCGGCTGGGTCGGCCCACAAAAGAAAGGAAGCCACAATGGCTAAGCTGTCTAAGGACGAGCTCATTGAGCAGTTCAAGGAAATGACCCTCATCGAGCTCTCCGAGTTCCTGAAGGAGTTCGAGGAGGTCTTCGACGTCACCGCTGCTGCTCCGGTCGCAGTTGCCGCTGCAGGCGCTCCCGCCGGTGGCGAGGCTGCCGCTGAGGAGGAGAAGGACGAGTTCGACGTCGTTCTCGAGGACGCTGGCGACAAGAAGATCGGCGTGATCAAGGCTGTCCGCGAGATCGTCTCCGGCCTGGGTCTGAAGGACGCCAAGGAGATGGTCGAGGGTGCTCCGAAGGCCATTCTCGAGGGCGCAAGCAAGGACGACGCCGAGGCTGCAAAGGCCAAGCTCGAGGAGGCTGGCGCGAAGGTTACCCTCAAGTAATCTCGCCGTACTCCACGCAGTGTGAAGCTCCCCGCCGGGTTTTCCCGGTTCGGGGAGCTTTTTGCTTGTCGACGCCCGCGGCGACTACCCGGTCAAAATCTTCGTAATCGTCCGGCGCAGGATGTCGGGGGAGAAGTCGGCCAGGCTCTTGAGAACCTTGTCGGTGGTGCTCACGCCGTGGTGGACCCGGAGCTTGTCGTAGAAGTTCGGGTCGGCGAACACTTTCTGGGCGACTTCGGCCACGTCGGAGGGTTCCAGGTGGACTCCGAGGGTCCGGATGGAACGGGCGTTGACTTCGGAGACCTTCGTCTTCGCCCACAGGGGAGCAAGATCGTGCACGCGGATCTTGTCTTTCGCCCACTCGAGGCTCAACGCCTCCGTCAGGCCTTTGACGTAGAACTTGGATGCGGAATAGGTCGAGATTTCGGGCTGGCCAAAGATGGCGGAGGCGGAGCCCATGGAGACCATGACGGAATCCTTCGTTTTCTTCAGGTAGGGGTGGCAAGCCTTTGCGCCGTAGCTGACGCCGACGCAGTTAATGTCCACGAGCCACTGGATGCGGTCGGGGTCTTGGTCCTCAATCCGGCCGTCAACAATCACGCCGGCGTTGTTGAAGAAGGCGTTGAGCTTGCCGCCGGTGTGCGAGGTGAAATCTTTGAGCGCGTTTTCCCAGTCCTCGAAGTTGCGCACATCGAGATGCCCGGTGATCAGCTGGTCCTCATCGAGGTCGAGATCGTGGTGCCATTCAGTTGGGACGATGTCGTAGCTGCCCACGATCCACCCCCGGTCGAGCATCTTTTTCGCCGTCTCCATGCCAATTCCGGAGGCGGCGCCGCTGATGAAGATAGATTTCTTTTGGTCAAGTAATTTTGCCATGCGAATAGTATAGATCTCCAAAGCGTCGTGTGTATATGGTGTTGGAAAGAAAATTTCCTCCTACGAAAGAGAAGTGCCATGACCCAGGCCGTTGCCCCCTCGCGCTCCATGACCGACATCATCAACCCGGTGACGGGCGAGGTGATCACCCAGGTTGTCGCCCACACCAAGGAGGAGACATCTGAGGCGTTCGCTCGCGCCCGACGTGCCCAGAAACGGTGGGAGAGGACGAGCTTGCGCACACGCCGCCGGATTTTCCTGAAGTTCCACAACCTCGTGATCGATAACCGCGAGCGGATCATGGACACGATTCAGGCGGAAAACGGCAAGAACCGGCTCAGCGCGCTGGAGGAGGTTCTCGATGTGGCTATGACGGCTCGCCACTATGCCTACCGGGCGGAGAAGCTGTTGAAGCCCAAGTCTCGGCGAGCGGGCGTTCCCCTGTGGACGTCGACACGCGAAGAGTTCGCCCCGAAGGGCGTCGTCGGGGCGATCGCGCCGTTTAACTACCCGTTCACGCTGACGATCTCGGACGCGATTCCCGCGATCCTGGCAGGCAACGCAGTGGTGATCAAGCCTGATTCACAGACCCCGCTGTCGGCAATTTTGGGCGCGGAACTCCTCGCTGAGGCTGGTCTCCCAGAGGGCGTCTTTACCGTGGTCACGGGCCGCGGGTCCGAGGTGGGGCAGGCAATCACCCAGGAGTGTGACTACCTGATGTTTACGGGATCGACGGCGACCGGCCAGTCCCTGGCCGAGCAGGTCGCGCCCCGCCTGATCGACTACTCGATGGAACTCGGTGGCAAGAACCCGCTAATCGTCGCGGATGACGCGGATGTCACGCGCGCGGTTGCGGGAGCGTGGCCTGCCTGCTTCGGCAATTCCGGACAGCTGTGCATCTCCATCGAGCGCATCTATGTTCACCGTGCGGTGGCCGACGAGTTCATCGCCGGTTTCGTCGACCGCGTCAAGCAGCTCAAGGTCGGCGGCGGAACAAGCTGGGAGACGGACATGGGCTCCCTGATCTCCGTCGAGCACGCTGATCTGGTGGAGAGTTTCGTCGACGACGCCGTCGCCAAGGGCGCCACGGTCCTCGCGGGTGGCAAGCGACTGCGCGAGCTTGGCGACGCCTTCTACGCGCCGACGGTTCTCACCGACGTGCCGGCCAGTGCCGATCTGCACCGCGCCGAGGTGTTTGGCCCCGTGGTCTACATCGAGGTCGTCGACTCCAACGATGAGGCCGTGCGCCGCGCGAACGACACTGAGTACGGTTTGAACTCCTCGGTGTGGGCGGCGCCCGCCACCGGCAAGAAGCTGGCTTCCCGCCTCGAGTCGGGAACGGTCAACATCAACGAGGGCTACGCCCCGGCGTGGACCGCGATCGACGCGCCGATGGGTGGGTGGAAGGCGTCCGGTGTCGGGCGTCGTCACGGCGACGGCGGAATGACCAAGTACACCGAATCACGCAACGTGACGCAGACGCGGTTCATGAACGTGGTCAATAACGGCATCGACAGCAAGACCTGGGCGACGGCCCTGTCGACGACGCTGAAGCTGGGACGCGACATCCTGCGCTAGTTATTGCGCCCCCGCTTCTGCGTTACAATCGGCAACCATGCTTTCCACTTCCCGAATTCTGGCGGCCCTGCTCACCGGTCTCGGCATCGCCCTGATCGTGGGAGGGTTGCTGGCCCCGCGGTTCCTCATCGGGGACGGGCGGATGCCGCTGGATCTGGAGCATACGACGTGGACCATGGTGGATCCCGCCGGGGAGTACGAGGGCGAGACGCAGCCGGTGACGCGTCAGCTCCACATGGAGGTCCAGAATCCGTCGAATAGCGAGATTGCCAGCATCCGTGTCGGTGAAACCCTTCTCGCGGGGGAGTCCGAGAATGATTTCGACAACCTCGTTAGCGCTGGGACGTGGACGTTTAGCATGGATCGCCGTACAGGCATGCCTACCGGACCGCTGAAACTCTCCAACGTGATGGTCCTTCCGGAGACGGAGGTGGGGCAGACTGGCAACTGGCTGAAGCTTCCCGCCAATGCTGAGCGGACCACCTACCAGGTGTTCGACTCCACCTTGCGCGGCACTGCCCCTGCCAATTTCGCTGGGGAAGACGAGATCGAGGGCCGTACGGTGTACCGCTACACCCAGGACATCGAACCGACCAACCTCGCGTTGCGCTATGCCGACATGCGGAACACGAAAACGCAAGTTGATTCAGAGGGCAACCAAACGCGTTCGTTTCTCTACTACGCGGCGCAGCGAGAGTTGATCGTGGACCAGGTGTCGGGCCTCGTCGTCGGGGTCAACGAGAAAGTGGACACCTACTACGGGGACGCGCAAGGCGCCCGCGTCGAAGATGTTGTGCGTTACGACGCCCGCATGCCGCAAGAGCAAACGGCATCCATGGTCAGCCAGCTGGACGGGGTGTTTTCGCAGCGTCAGTCGCAGGCGGTCACCACCACGGTGATCGTGGTCGGGGCGATCCTGACGCTCATCGGGCTCGTCGGGGCGCTGCGGCCGGGACGTGGCTACCCGGGCAGTGCCAACAGTGTCAGTGGTAGAGTTCCCACCCGACGGCCGAGTTAGTATCGACGAGAGTGGCGACGTTTCTGGGCGCCTTTACAACACCGCGGTGTTCGTATAAAGTTAATCGTTGCGCTGGAAGCCGTCTCCGTGCGCGCTGATAAGCCTTGTCTGTCGTTCTATGAAAAAGGGACTTGACAAGGCGGCTTTGTGCATTTCGGGGGCGAGGATTCCACAGCTGACCGATTACCAACTTATCCAGCGGAAAACCCCGTAATCTGCTGCTGGCAAGCAGATCACGCAGGTGCCGCGTGAGGTGCTGGAAGGACCCAACTTGGCAGTCTCCCACCAGACCATGTCTATGGCCAATATCCCCGGAGCTCCGGAGCGTTACTCGTTTGCGAAGATTTCCGAGCCCGTGAGCGTGCCCGGATTGCTCGACGTGCAGAGCGAATCCTTCGCCTGGCTCGTCGGGACCCAGGAGTGGCGCGAGCGTCAGCGCGCCGAGCGCGGCGACGACGCTCATATTAAAAGCGGCCTCGAGGACATCCTCGAGGAGATTTCCCCGATCCAGGACTACTCGGGCAACATGAGCCTGTCTCTGTCCGAGCCGCGCTTTGAGGAGATCAAGTACTCGATCGACGAGTGCAAGGAAAAAGACATCAACTACTCCGCACCGCTGTACGTTACCGCGGAGTTCATCAACAACGACACGCAGGAGATTAAGTCTCAGACGGTGTTCATCGGCGACTTCCCGCTGATGACCGACAAGGGCACGTTCATCGTCAACGGCACCGAGCGCGTCGTCGTTTCCCAGCTCGTGCGCTCCCCGGGCGTTTACTTCGACGAGACGATTGACAAGTCCACCGAGCGGCCGCTGCACGCCGTGAAGGTCATCCCCTCGCGCGGTGCGTGGCTTGAGTTCGACGTCGACAAGCGCGACACCGTCGGCGTGCGCATCGACCGCAAGCGCCGCCAGCCGGTTACCGTGCTGCTCAAGGCACTTGGCTGGACCACCCAGCAGATCACCGAGCGCTTCGGGTTCTCGGAAATCATGATGACCACACTCGAGTCCGACGGCGTGGCCAACACCGACGAGGCCCTTCTGGAAATCTACCGCAAGCAGCGTCCGGGCGAGCAGCCCACCCGCGACCTCGCCCAGTCCCTGCTAGAGAACTCCTTTTTCAAGGCGAAGCGCTACGACCTGGCCCGTGTCGGCCGCTACAAGGTCAACCGTAAGCTCGGTCTCGGCGGCGACCACGACGGTTTGATGACCCTGACCGAGGAAGACATCGCCACCACGCTCGAGTACCTCGTGCGCCTGCACGCGGGCGAGACCGAGATGACGTCGCCGACCGGGGAGATCATCCCGATCAACACAGACGACATCGACCACTTCGGCAACCGCCGTCTGCGTACCGTCGGTGAGCTCATCCAGAACCAGGTCCGTGTCGGCCTGTCCCGCATGGAGCGCGTTGTGCGCGAGCGCATGACCACCCAGGATGCGGAGTCGATTACCCCGACGTCCCTGATCAACGTCCGCCCGGTCTCCGCAGCCATCCGCGAGTTCTTCGGTACCTCCCAGCTGTCGCAGTTCATGGACCAGAACAACTCGCTGTCGGGACTGACCCACAAGCGCCGCCTGTCCGCGCTGGGCCCGGGTGGCCTCTCGCGCGAGCGCGCCGGCATCGAGGTCCGCGACGTGCACCCGTCTCACTACGGCCGCATGTGCCCGATTGAGACCCCGGAAGGCCCGAACATCGGCCTGATCGGCGCTCTCGCCTCCTACGCGCGCGTCAACGCGTTCGGTTTCATCGAGACCCCGTACCAGAAGGTCGAAGACGGCAAGCTGACCGACCAGATCGACTACCTCACCGCCGACGAGGAGGACCGTTACGCCATCGCGCAGGCGGCCACCCCGATGGATAAAGAGGGCAACCTCACCGGTGAGCGCATCGAGGTTCGCCTCAAGGACGGAGACATCGGTGTCGTCGGCGCGAGCGGCGTCGACTACCTCGACATTTCCCCGCGCCAGATGGTGTCGGTGGCAACGGCGATGATTCCGTTCCTCGAGCACGACGACGCGAACCGCGCGCTGATGGGCGCCAACATGCAGAAGCAGGCTGTGCCACTGCTGCGCTCCGAGGCTGCCTACGTGGCTACCGGCATGGAGCAGCGTGCCGCCTACGACGCGGGCGACACCGTGATCAGTCGCAAGGCTGGCGTGATTGAGGACGTCACCGGCGACTTCATCACTGTCATGGACGACGAGGGCATCCGCGACACCTACCTGCTGCGCACCTTCGAGCGCACCAACCAGGGCACCTGCTACAACCAGACCCCGATCGTGTCTGCGGGGCAGCGCGTCGAGGCCGGCCAGGTTATAGCCGACGGTCCCGGCACGAAGAACGGCGAGATGGCGCTGGGCCGCAACCTGCTCGTGGCGTTTATGCCGTGGGAGGGCCACAACTACGAGGACGCCATCATCCTCAACCAGCGCGTTGTGGAAGATGACATCTTGACCTCGGTGCACATCGAGGAGCACGAGATCGACGCCCGCGACACCAAGCTCGGTGCCGAGGAGATCACCCGTGAGATCCCGAACGTCTCTGAGGACGTGCTCAAGGACCTCGACGAGCGTGGCATCATCCGCATCGGCGCGGACGTGCGCGACGGCGACATCCTCGTAGGCAAGGTCACCCCGAAGGGTGAGACCGAGCTGACCCCGGAAGAGCGCCTGCTGCGCGCAATCTTCGGCGAGAAGGCCCGCGAAGTGCGCGATACCTCCTTGAAGGTGCCGCACGGTGAGACCGGCAAGGTCATCGCCGTGCGCCGCTTCTCGCGCGAGGACGACGACGATCTGAGCCCGGGCGTCAACGAGATGATCCGCGTCTACGTTGCCCAGAAGCGCAAGATTCAGGACGGCGACAAGATGGCCGGCCGCCACGGCAACAAGGGTGTCGTGGGCAAGATCCTGCCGCAGGAAGACATGCCGTTCATGGCCGATGGCACCCCGGTGGACATCATCTTGAACACCCACGGTGTGCCGCGTCGTATGAACATCGGCCAGGTTCTCGAGGTCCACCTCGGGTGGCTGGCTCACGCCGGCTGGACCGTCAACCCGGACGACCCGGCCAACGCCAAGCTGCTCGAGACGCTGCCGGAGCACCTCTACGACGTGCCGCCGGAGTCCCTGACCGCCACCCCGGTGTTCGACGGCGCAAGCAACGAGGAGATCACGGGCCTGCTCGCGAACTCCAAGCCCAACCGCGACGGCGATGTCATGGTCGATGGCAACGGCAAGACCGTGCTTTTCGACGGCCGCTCTGGCGAGCCGTTCAAGTACCCCGTTTCCGTGGGCTACATGTACATGCTCAAGCTGCACCACCTGGTGGACGAGAAGATCCACGCCCGTTCCACGGGCCCGTACTCCATGATCACGCAGCAGCCGCTGGGCGGTAAGGCCCAGTTCGGCGGACAGCGTTTCGGCGAGATGGAGGTGTGGGCCATGCAGGCATACGGCGCGGCCTACACACTGCAGGAGCTGCTCACCATCAAGTCGGACGACGTCGTCGGCCGCGTGAAGGTCTACGAGGCCATCGTCAAGGGCGACAACATCCCGGATCCGGGCATCCCCGAGTCCTTCAAGGTGCTGCTCAAGGAGCTTCAGTCCCTGTGCCTCAACGTTGAGGTCCTCACCGCCGACGGCACTCCGATGGAGCTCTCGGGCGACGACGACGACTTCGACCAGGCCGGATCATCGCTGGGCATCAACCTCTCGCGCGACGAGGGTGCAGCGGCTGACACGGCGTAGGCGCCAACCAACGCAACGCAAAAAACTATCCACACCGATCCTCCCCACGAGGGGGAGGTGAAAGGGAATTTACGTGTTTGACGTAAACCTCTTCGACGAGCTTCGCATTGGCCTGGCCACCGCCGACGATATCCGCCGCTGGTCACACGGCGAGGTCAAGAAGCCGGAAACCATCAACTACCGCACCCTCAAGCCGGAGAAGGACGGACTCTTCTGCGAGCGCATCTTCGGCCCCACCCGCGACTGGGAATGCGCCTGCGGCAAGTACAAGCGCGTGCGCTACAAGGGCATCATCTGCGAGCGCTGCGGCGTCGAGGTGACCAAGTCCAAGGTGCGCCGCGAGCGCATGGGCCACATCGAGCTCGCTGCTCCCGTGACCCACATTTGGTACTTCAAGGGCGTCCCCTCGCGCCTGGGTTACCTCCTTGATCTTGCCCCGAAAGACCTTGAGCGAATCATCTACTTCGCCGCCAACATCATCACCTCCGTCGACGACGAGGCACGTCACAACGACCTCTCGACGCTCGAGGCTGAGATGATCCTGGAGAAGAAGGAAGTTGAGGCGGACGCGAACTCCGAGATCGCGGAGCGCGCCCAGAAGCTCGAGGAAGACCTCGCGGAGCTGGAGGCGGCCGGCGCGAACGCGTCGTCACGCAAGAAGGTCCAGCAGGCGGCCGACAAGGAGATGACCCACATCCGCCAGGCGGCGGAGCGCGAGGTCGAGCGCCTCGACGAGGTGTGGCAGACCTTTGTCAAGCTCGCACCGAAGCAGATGGTTATCGACGAGAACCTCTACGAGGAACTCATGGACCGCTACGAGGACTACTTCACGGGCGGAATGGGCGCCGAGGCGATCCAGACCCTGATCCGCAACTTCGACCTCGAGGCCGAGGCCGAAGAGCTGCGCAGCGTCATCGCCGAGGGCAAGGGCCAGAAGAAGGTCCGTGCGCTCAAACGCCTCAAGGTTGTTGCCGCGTTCCTGCGCTCCGGCAACGACCCGGCCGGCATGATCCTGGACGCGATCCCGGTCATCCCGCCGGAGCTTCGCCCGATGGTTCAGCTCGATGGCGGCCGCTTTGCGACGTCCGACCTCAACGACCTATACCGTCGCGTGATCAACCGCAACAACCGCCTCAAGCGCATGATCGACCTCGGCGCGCCCGAGATCATCGTGAACAACGAGAAGCGCATGCTGCAGGAATCCGTCGACGCGCTGTTCGACAACGGCCGTCGCGGCCGCCCCGTCACCGGCCCGGGCAACCGCCCGCTGAAGTCCCTGTCGGACCTGCTCAAGGGCAAGCAGGGCCGCTTCCGCCAGAACCTGTTGGGCAAGCGCGTTGACTACTCCGGCCGCTCGGTGATTATCGTCGGCCCGCAGCTGAAGCTGCACGAGTGTGGTCTGCCGAAGTTGATGGCCCTCGAGCTGTTCAAGCCGTTCGTGATGAAGCGCCTGGTGGACAACGACTACGCGCAGAACATCAAGTCGGCCAAGCGTATGGTGGAGCGCCAGCGCCCCGAGGTGTGGGACGTGCTTGAAGAGGCCATCTCCGAGCACCCCGTGCTGCTCAACCGCGCCCCGACGCTGCACCGTCTCGGCATCCAGGCGTTCGAGCCGAAGCTCGTCGAGGGTAAGGCCATCCAGCTGCACCCGCTGGCGTGTGAGGCGTTCAACGCCGACTTCGACGGTGACCAGATGGCTGTCCACCTGCCGCTGTCCGCCGAAGCCCAGGCTGAGGCCCGCGTGCTCATGCTCTCGTCGAACAACATCCTGTCCCCGGCCTCCGGCAAGCCTCTGGCCATGCCGCGCCTGGACATGGTGACCGGCCTGTACTTCCTGACCATGCTCAAGGGCGGGACCGAGATCGGCGGCGAGGGCGCTTACGCCCCGGCCGACGAAAACGGTCCGGAGCGCGGTGTCTACACCTCCTACCGCGAGGCCATCATGGCCTACGACCGCGGGGTGCTGGGCCTGCAGGCCCCGATCAAGGTGCGCATCGACCACCTCCGCCCGACGGAGGAGATAGAAGCCGAGCTCTTCCCCGACGGTTGGGAGAAGGGCCAGTCCTGGATGGCCGAAACCACGCTGGGCCGCATCCTGTTCAACGAGATGCTGCCGTTCAACTTCCCGTACCAGGAAGGCGCGATGGTGCGCAAGGGCGGCGGCTCCGGCAAGGTGCTGCTCGGCGACGTCATTCAGTCCATGGTGGAGAAGTACCCGATGATCACCGTGGCGCAGACCCTGGACAAGATGAAAGACGCCGGTTTCTACTGGGCAACCCGCTCGGGCGTGACCATCTCGATGTCTGACGTTCTGGTTCTGCCGAACAAGGTCGAGGTGCTCGAGCAGTACGAGCGCGAGGCCGAGGAGATCGAGCGCAAGTTCTGGGAGAAGGGCGCCCTGACCGAGGAGAACCGCTACGACCGTCTGGTCGAATTGTGGCAGGACGCGACCAACAAGGTCGGCCAGGCCGTCGAGGACCTCTACCCGGATGACAACCCAATCCCGATGATCGTGAAGTCCGGCGCGGCCGGCAACATGCGCCAGATCTGGACGCTCGCGGGCATGAAAGGCATGGTCGTTAACTCGCGTGGTGAGTACATCACGCGACCGATCAAGACCTCCTTCCGCGAGGGTCTGAGCGTGATGGAGTACTTCAACAACTCCCACGGTTCGCGCAAGGGCCTGGCCGACACCGCTCTGCGCACGGCCGACTCCGGCTACCTGACCCGCCGTCTTGTCGACGTCGCCCAGGACGTCATCGTCCGCGAGGACGACTGCGGTACCCACCAGGGTGTCAAGGTGCCCGTCGCGCGCCAGGTGGGCGACAAATGGGTCCGCGACGAGTTGGTGGAGACCTCGGTCTCCGGCCGCGTCGTCGCCGCGGACGCGAAGGACGCCGACGGCACCGTCGTGCTCGAAGCTGGTGCGGACCTGACCGAGGAGAACATCGACCGCCTCGTGGCGGCCGGTGTCGCCGAAGTCAAGGTGCGTTCGGTGCTGACCTGCCAGACCCCGACGGGTGTCTGCGCGAAGTGCTACGGCAAGTCCATGGCCTCCGGCAAGCTCGTCGACATCGGCGAGGCCGTCGGCATCGTCGCGGCACAGTCGATCGGTGAGCCCGGCACCCAGCTGACCATGCGCACCTTCCACCAGGGCGGCGTCGGCGGCGACATCACCGGCGGTCTGCCGCGTGTGCAGGAGCTGTTCGAGGCTCGCGTACCGAAGAACCGCGCCCCGATCGCTTCCGTGGCCGGCACGGTGACCCTCGAGGATGAAGGCAACTTCTGGACCCTGACCATCCACCCGGATGACGGCTCGGACGTCGTTGTCTACGAGAAGCTGTCGAAGCGCCAGGGCCTGGCCCAGGTGCGCCGCCCGATGGAGTCCAACCCGAACGCGATGATCGAGCGCTCCCTGCGCGAGGGCGATCACGTCGAGGTTGGCGACCGCCTGCTGCGCGGTGCTGCCGACCCGCACGACGTGCTCGAGGTGCTGGGCCGGCGCGGCGTTGAAAAGCACCTCATCGACGAGGTGCAGGCCGTCTACCGCACCCAGGGTGTGTCCATCCACGACAAGCACATCGAGATCATCATCCGCCAGATGCTGCGCCGCGGTAACGTCATCGACTCCGGCGACACCGAGTTCCTGCCGGGCACCCTGGTGGATCTCGCCGAGGCACGCCAGGTCAATGCCGCGACGGTGGCTGACGGTGGGCAGCCGGCGGAGATGCGCTCGGAGATCATGGGCATCACCAAGGCGTCGCTCGCTACCGAGTCGTGGCTGTCGGCGGCCTCCTTCCAGGAGACCACGCGCGTGCTTACCGACGCCGCGATCAACAAGCGCTCCGACAAGCTCATCGGCCTGAAGGAGAACGTGATCATCGGTAAGCTCATCCCGGCTGGTACGGGTATTGCGCGCTACCGCAACATCCAGGTCAAGCCGACCGAGGCCGCGCGCTCCGCCGCATACGCGATCCCGTCCTTCGGGGACTCGATCTACGGTGACGACGGCTACGGCGAGTTCACCGGCGCGTCCGTGCCGCTCGACGAGTACGGGTTCGACCAGATCTAGCATCCTGCCCCGTAGCACTACAGGCCCCGCCGGGCGATTCGCCTGGCGGGGCCTGAAGTGTGTGCTGCTCTTAAGGGTTGAGGGGCATCCGCAGCCACGGGGATGTCGGATGAGAAAGCAATGTCGCGGACAGTGCGGCGAGCCCCTCTCCATCCTCGCCCACCATGCCGGACCATGCAGCACGGCCGAGCAACCAACCGGAGGCGTAGGATTTCCAATCTGGATACATCGCCTGAGCGCGCTCAAGCGCGGCCGCGTGGTGCTGAGCGCACTCTTCTTCGTTGAACCAACCAAGTGCGTGGGCCATCCGTGAGATCCAGGCGGCCCGGCAGTAGTCCCAAGACGTAAGCGTGGAGGGAAGCTGACTCGGCAACCCCATTCCTTCAGCAAAAGGTTCGCATACATCTGCAGGACAACGGTGATGGAGGCGGGGTCCACAGCGGGAAGACGCACGGATGCGGATTCTACGAGAGTTTGAACCGTTTCCGGACTCTGGTCCTGTGCATTGACTTTGAGCTCTGGTAAAAGAGCGACGTACTCCGGATTCGAGTCTGTACTCAACAAAGAGGTAACAGCTGCCCTTGCATCGTCTGGGCCAGCGAAACCCCACGTTTCGCTCAGGTTCCGCTCGAATTGGCGGTACAGGGGATTGAAGAAATGGCCTTTTTTACGCTTCAGTACCGGACCTGGACCGTCGACTATTCGACCGTCCGCGAGACTGTACGGAAGAGAGCAAAGGAACGCCCTTTGCATGTGTTCCGGGAACCGGTTTTGCCATTCCAGTTCCGGGAAAGGGGTCTCGCGAAGGGCCGGATCAGCAATAAAATCTTCGAAAGTATTCGCCATGAAAGGAAGGCTAATACACCTTTAGTCGCGTCCCTCGGCGGAATTTGGTTAACAGGGCAACCAGCGGGTAAAGTTCACTTCGATTTCCCGTTAGTCAATGACGGTGAAAGGTGAATCTCCCCGCCGAACGGCGGAAAGTGGTTCACGCAGACGGCAGGGCCCCGACAAGAGCCCCACTTTTTGCGTGTCTAGCCACAGACCGTATACATCGCTACACATCAAGTGAAGGATTGTGAATGCCAACTATTCAACAGCTGGTCCGCAAGGGCCGCCACGATAAGCGAACCAAGGTCGCTACCGCGGCCCTGAAGGGTTCGCCGCAGCGTCGCGGCGTGTGCACCCGCGTGTACACCACTACCCCGAAGAAGCCGAACTCTGCTCTGCGTAAGGTTGCCCGTGTGCGCCTGACCTCCGGCATCGAGGTGTCCGCCTACATCCCTGGCGAGGGCCACAACCTGCAGGAGCACTCCATGGTGCTCGTGCGCGGTGGTCGTGTGAAGGACCTGCCGGGTGTGCGCTACAAGATCATCCGCGGCGCGCTCGACACCCAGGGTGTCAAGGACCGCAAGCAGGCTCGCTCCCGCTACGGCGCGAAGAAGGGATAGTAAACACCAATGCGTAAGCAGCAAGCACCGAAGCGTCCCGTTGTCAAGGACCCGGTCTACAACTCCGAGATCGTTACCCAGCTCGTGAACAAGATCCTGCTCGACGGCAAGAAGTCGACCGCAGAGCGCATCGTCTACGGCGCCCTCGAGATCTGCCGCGAGAAGACCGGCACCGACCCCGTCGGCACCCTCGAGAAGGCCCTCGGCAACATCCGCCCGGACCTCGAGGTCCGCTCCCGTCGCGTCGGCGGTGCCACCTACCAGGTGCCCGTCGAGGTCAAGCCCGGCCGTTCCAACACCCTGGCTCTTCGCTGGATGGTCACGTTCACCCGCCAGCGCCGCGAGAACACCATGACAGAGCGTCTCGCAAACGAGATCCTGGACGCCTCCAATGGTCTTGGCGCATCCGTCAAGCGCCGCGAGGACACTCACAAGATGGCGGAAGCCAACCGCGCCTTCGCGCACTACCGCTGGTAGTAGCCACCCGCGTGAAGTGTGTACCCAGTCAGCCAACCCGGGCGCGTAGCCCACGCATCTGGCCCCAAGAACTCCATAGTCGGGATCTTGGCGGCGCGTGGCGGGCGCCCGGGTTACGCGTATTTGCGTCGCTGGGCTGACGAACTGCCTTTTTAATGGCAGAATTGACAAAGGTAAATATCCACACAGGCGTTACCGGCAGGCGCGGCCAGGTATCCGGAAACGCCGACAACACTTAAGTTGGAGTAATAAACGTGGCACAAGAAGTGCTTAAGGACCTCAACAAGGTCCGCAACATCGGCATCATGGCTCACATCGATGCTGGTAAGACCACAACCACCGAGCGCATTCTCTTCTACACCGGTATCAACCGCAAGGTCGGAGAGACGCACGACGGTGGCGCGACCACGGACTGGATGGAGCAGGAGAAGGAGCGCGGCATCACCATTACGTCCGCCGCTGTGACCTGTTTCTGGAACAACAACCAGATCAACATCATCGACACCCCGGGTCACGTGGACTTCACCGTCGAGGTGGAGCGCTCCCTGCGCGTGCTCGACGGCGCAGTCGCAGTGTTCGACGGCAAGGAAGGCGTTGAGCCGCAGTCGGAGCAGGTGTGGCGTCAGGCCGCGAAGTACGACGTTCCGCGTATCTGCTTCGTCAACAAGATGGACAAGCTCGGCGCCGACTTCTTCTACACGGTGCAGACGATCGTCGATAGGCTCGGTGCGAAGCCGCTGGTCATGCAGCTTCCGATCGGTGCCGAGGACGACTTCGACGGTGTCGTCGACCTGCTCGAGATGAAGGCACTTTTGTGGCCGGGCAAGGTCGAGACCGGCACCCCGCCGCAGATCCAGGAGATCCCGGCCGAGCTGCAGGAGAAGGCGGAGGAGTACCGCGAGAAGCTGCTCGAGGCCGTCGCCGAGTCTGACGAAGAGCTCATGGAGCGCTACTTCGGCGGCGAAGAGCTGACCGTCGACGAGATCAAGGCGGCGATCCGTAAGATGACCGTCAACTCTGAGATCTACCCGGTGTACTGCGGTTCCGCATACCGCAACAAGGGCATCGAGCCGATTCTCGACGCCGTGATCGACTTCCTGCCGAACCCGCTGGACATTGGCGAGGTGCACGGCACCTCCATGGACGGCGATACGGAAGACACCCGCAAGCCCTCCGTGGACGAGCCCTTCTCCGCACTGGCGTTCAAGATTGCGGTTCACCCGTTCTTCGGCAAGCTCACCTACGTGCGCGTCTACTCCGGCCAGGCCATCCCGGGCGAGCAGATGCTCAACTCCACCAAGAACTCCAAGGAGCGCGTGGGCAAGCTCTTCCAGATGCACGCGAACAAGGAGAACCCGGTCGAGCACGCCGACGCCGGCAACATCTACGCGTTCATCGGCCTGAAGAACACCACCACCGGTGACACGCTGTGCAACCCGGACCACCCGATCATCCTGGAGTCCATGGACTTCCCGGATCCAGTTATCCAGGTCGCCATCGAGCCGAAGACAAAGGCCGACCAGGAAAAGCTCGGCACGGCGATTCAGAAGCTCGCCGAGGAGGACCCCACCTTCACCGTCAAGCTCGACGACGAGACCGGCCAGACCGTCATCGGCGGCATGGGCGAGCTGCACCTCGACGTCCTCGTCGACCGCATGAAGCGCGAGTTCAAGGTCGAGGCGAACATCGGTTCCCCGCAGGTGGCGTACCGCGAGACCATCCGCAAGAAGGTGGAGTCGCTGGACTACACCCACAAGAAGCAGACCGGTGGTTCCGGTCAGTTCGCGAAGGTCATCGTCACCATCGAGCCGTACAACCCAGAGGTTGGCGAGCTGGAGGAGGGCGAGTCCCCGACCTACAAGTTCGAGAACGCCGTCACCGGCGGCCGCGTGCCCAAGGAGTACATCCCGTCGGTCGACGCCGGCATCCAGGACGCCATGCAGTACGGCTACCTGGCTGGCTTCCCGCTGGTTAACATCAAGGCAACGCTCGAAGACGGCGCCTACCACGAGGTCGACTCCTCGGAAATGGCCTTCAAGATGGCCGGCTCCCAGGTGCTCAAGGAGGCCGTCGCCAAGGCGAAGCCGGTGCTGCTCGAGCCGCTGATGGCCGTCGAGGTTGTCACCCCGGAGGAGTACATGGGTACCGTCAACGGTGACATCAGCTCCCGCCGCGGCCAGGTGTACGCCATGGAAGATCGCTCGGGCGCCAAGGTTGTCAAGGCGAAGGTTCCGCTGTCCGAGATGTTTGGTTACATCGGCGACCTGCGTTCCAGCACCGCCGGCCGAGCGAACTTCTCCATGGTGTTCGACTCCTACGCCGAGGTTCCGTCGAGCGTCGCGCAGGCGATCATCGACGAGCGCAACGGCAACTAGGAACCCCTGCGCCGGCCCCTGAGCCTGACACGCCCGCGCCATCGGACGTGTCAACGGGTGAAGATGGGGCCTAAGCGCCACACCGGGGGAGTAGCGGTTGTGCTGAGGCCCGACCCCAAAATGAGTCGGGTTTGAGCCGGCCGTTACTCTCTAGGTGGATCCGTTTTGTTTGGATCGCCTCAGCCCACGTTCCGCCGCTTTGACGGGGGCGCGACGGTTTGAAAAACGGTCTTAATAAATCTAGGATCATGTAACTGGCACATTGTGAAATGGCCATTGTTGGCGCGCCTCTATTTCGGGGCGAGTGACAAGGCAAAAGTAAACCACGTGGCTGCGAAGGTCGTAGCCACCATGAAGTCCAGGAGGACATACAGTGGCAAAGGCTAAGTTTGAGCGTTCCAAGCCGCACGTAAACATCGGCACCATCGGTCACGTCGACCACGGCAAGACCACCACCACGGCTGCCATCACCAAGGTGCTCGCTGATGCTTACCCGGACGAGAACACCGCTTTCGCGTTCGACGCGATCGACAAGGCTCCTGAGGAGCGCGAGCGCGGCATCACCATCAACATCTCCCACGTGGAGTACAACACCCCGAAGCGCCACTACGCTCACGTTGACGCCCCGGGCCACGCCGACTACATCAAGAACATGATCACCGGTGCTGCTCAGATGGACGGCGCGATCCTGGTTGTGGCCGCTACCGACGGCCCGATGCCGCAGACCCGCGAGCACGTTCTGCTCGCTCGCCAGGTTGGCGTGCCCTACATCCTCGTTGCACTGAACAAGTGCGACATGGTTGACGATGAGGAGATCATCGAGCTCGTCGAGATGGAGGTCCGCGAGCTCCTGGGTGAGCAGGACTACGACGAAGAGGCTCCGATCATCCACATCTCCGCTCTCAAGGCTCTCGAGGGCGACGAGAAGTGGGTTCAGTCCGTCGTCGACCTCATGCAGGCCTGCGACGACTCCATCCCGGATCCGGTCCGCGAGACCGACCGCGACTTCCTGATGCCGATCGAGGACATCTTCACCATTTCGGGCCGCGGTACCGTGGTTACCGGTCGTGTTGAGCGTGGCGTTCTCAACCTCAACGACGAGGTCGAGATCATCGGCATCCGCGAGAAGTCCCAGAAGACCACCGTTACCTCCATCGAGATGTTCAACAAGCTTCTCGACACCGCTGAGGCCGGCGACAACGCCGCTCTGCTTCTGCGTGGCCTCAAGCGCGAGGACGTCGAGCGCGGCCAGGTTGTCATCAAGCCGGGCGCTTACACCCCGCACACCAAGTTCGAGGGTTCCGTCTACGTCCTGTCCAAGGACGAGGGCGGCCGCCACACCCCGTTCTTCGACAACTACCGTCCGCAGTTCTACTTCCGCACCACCGACGTGACCGGTGTTGTGAAGCTGCCGGAGGGCACCGAGATGGTCATGCCGGGCGACAACGTCGACATGACTGTCGAGCTCATCCAGCCGGTCGCCATGGACGAGGGCCTGCGCTTCGCTATCCGCGAGGGCTCCCGCACCGTCGGCGCTGGCCGCGTCACCAAGATCCTGGATTAATCCCCGCACGATCTGACTGACGTTTAACCCCTGCCCACCTGGGCGGGGGTTTTGTCATGCCCGGGGTAATGTAGTTCACCGTGAAAGACCCCACCCGCATCCCGCACGTGATCGATGCCCTGCGGCGCGCGTGGGAGGGACAACCCGACCTCTCCCTACCCGCGGTGATGGGGGTGCTGGCCAACCGCGGCATCGGGTGGGCGTCGACAGATGAGGAGCTCGTCGCAGAGCTCGCGCGGCTCGAGACGGAGCACCCCTCGCTTATCGACGCCCCCACCAGCGCCCACCTGCGGATCACAACGTCCGATCCCGCCCACCTGGTCACGCTCGCCGACGACACCGTGATCGTGCGCAGCGCCCAGCAGGCGCAGCGGATGCCCGGCGTGTGGGGCTTCGGCGGTATGAGGCGCACCGGGCCGGGGTTGCCCCTGGTCATCGCCGACACCGCCGGGGTGGAGCACAGGCTCGGTGTGGTCGGCATCGCCAGCACGTTTGATGCCACGCAAGCGCCGCGGTTGGACGGCCTGAAGCGTTCGCAGGTGGGCAGCTGCCGCTGGCTCGTCGTGTTGGCGGGCGGCCGCCGCTGCGTTGTCGGTCAGCGCATCCGCCTCTGGGACCAGGCGTTGCGGGCGGTGCAAAGCTTTACAGTGACGTTCGACGCTGTCGTCACCTGCGCTGTCGGCGGGCGATTCGTCGTCAGGCAAGCGAGCGGGGCGGGAGAGATGGATCTCGGGGAAGTTGCCGCGATCCACGTCCTTGAGGTTTAGGCCGTGTCGTTAATGCGGTCGTAGTGGAGCTTGTAAACCGTGTCGATGTCCATCGCGCCGCACGCCTCGGTGAAGTCGCGATCCGCGGCCTCGAGGTACTTGATCGACTCGCTAAGGCTGTAGGCGGGATCGGCCGTGACGGTGAACGTGACGGTGGGGCGAGATCCCACCATGGCAACACTCGACATCGCGCCGTCGACGACCCCGGTGCTCGCCATGTGCTCGCAGGCCGCCTGGGCGATGTGCTGGACGTTGAGTTCGGTCTCGCCGTGGTCCGGTTGGGCCGGGACGACGCTTTTCGTGTTAAAGGAGCGCGAACCCACGTTCGCGATGACGATCCACATGCCCGTGGCAAGCGTGACCACGAACGCCGCGGCGAGGGCGACGGGGAACCACGGTTGCGCCGGCAGCGAGCCAAGCTGGCTGCGGTCGTATGATCCGACCGTGTCACTGACGAAGGGGATGTCGAAGTATAGCGCTGCGGGGATCAACCCGCAGGCGATCAGGAGCAGCCCGACGATGAAGACGAGCGCACGGTCAAATGCGACGATGCTGGCTTTCACTTTTCACCCTCCTGTCCGGCATCCTGCAGCTGCGGACGCAGCGTGACGGCGATGTGCGGCCGTAGGCTCAGCGAGGAGAACTCCTGCTCGAGAGCCGTTGCGACGCGTTGCTGGAGCGCTGCCGCTGAGCCATCGTCCTCCACCGACACGTTGAGCCTCTTGCGGGTTGCGCGCGAGCTGATGGCGGAGCCGGGCGCGTGTTGGCGGGCGACGTGAGTTGATTTACGCGCTATATCGACGGGGCGCACCCAGATCGAGGCAGGCGAGACAACGCGCGTGTGCGTCCGCACGCGGGGAGACAGTGCCTTGACCAGCAGCCACACGCCAACCAATGCGACGATCACGCCAACGGTGACCGCGAGAGGATCCGCGGGCGCAGTTGCGGCCCAGTGAAAGGCTTCGGAGATCCACGAGTTCGACGGGTCGTTGAGCGCCCACCGGTACCACATGTCCCTGCCGGCGGCACCTGCGACGGCGAGCAGGGCCGCGCCGATCAGGAGGGCGAGCCAGCGGGCGGTCGGGTTGGCGCGCGGTTGTGCGCCGGGAAGGGGTTTAAAAGCGTCGGGCATGGGATGTCACCACGGGTTGTAGAGTGATCGGGCGCAGCGGTTCCGGGGTCGGCAGCTGGGGGACAATAACCGTTGCCGCGGGCACCGAGAAGGTTTCGATCACATCGGCGGGGATGTAGCCGACGGGGGAAAGCTCGGGCCCGGGCTGCGGGGCCTCGACCGGCGCCACCGGGCGCTTCGGAGGCGCCGAGACGCTGGCGACGTTCGTCGAGGAGGAGCGAACGCGCACGGGTGCGGGAGTGATATCGACGGGGTGAGAGTCCAGCTGAGCGGCATCGAGACGCTCTCCGGGGCCGGCCGGCTTCGCGTTGGCGACCTTGATATTGACCCGGGTGACCTCGAGACCGGTCAGCGTGCTGACCTGTCGGCGGATGGCTTCACGGACCACGTCGGTCACCGCGGCGATGGGGGCGGGGTAGGACGCCGCGATGTCGGCGTCGATAGTTGCCGTGCCCGCGCGACGGTTGAGGTACGCCGTCGCGCGGGGCAGGCTGCGTCCCGCGAGGCCGGCGAGCTTCGCGTCGAGCGAAATCGAGCCCGGGACGCTGCGCGCGGCGACCTCGGCGATGCGCTCCACCGTGCGCTCGCTGAGCTGGTAAGAAAGCTCCGCCATCAGCTGCGTCCTCTGCCGGACCCCGTCGCGATGAGGTCAGCGACGTCGATGCGGCCGTCGAGCTGGGCGCCGATGACGCCCCCGACGGCGGCGAACAGCAAGAGCCACAGCAGTCCAGCCCACCCACCGAACGTGACAAAGAACGCCACGATCACACCGATGAGGATGCCAAGCGCTGTCTTTGATCCGAGAATATTCATGAGTGCGTCTCTTCCTTAAAGTTTCTGGGCGTCCGCGACCACGACGTCAATGAAGTCTAGGCACCCGGCAACCGAGTTGAGCGCTGCAGAGCGAACCTCTGTCGCGACCTCGGCAATGGGGCGAGCTGATCCGACATCGAAGATGATGTGGACTTCGCTGCCGCTCAAGCCCCCGCGCTCTGCCGCGCGGATGCCACGGATACGCTCACCCGGCAGCAGCAGCGCGACTTCGCCGAAGCGCCCGGAGCTCAATCCGGCGACGCCGGGGACACCGAGCGCGGCGTCGCATAGAGCCTCGCCGATTTCGCGGGTGATCGGGCCGGACATAATTACTGAACCAGTGAGGTCGCGGCCGTATCGGCGGGCTCGATGCGGTCGATCGGTTCCATATCGGGCAGGTTGACATCGTGGACCGTGATGTCGACGCGGTCCACGATCAGGCCGGTCATCCGGGTGACGGCCTGGGTGACGTTTTCGCGGATGGCCTTCGCCAGCTCGTGGATGGCCACGCCGTACTCGGCGATGATCGCTACTGCGATTGAGGCGTGGCCGTCCTGCACGGCAACGTTGACGCCCTGCTGGACGTTCGTGGACGCGGTCAGAGACTCGCGCACCACGCCCCACATGCGCGCCGCACCCCCGCCGAGGTTGGCCACCCCGGACACTTCACGTGCGGCGATGCCGGCAATTTTTCCGACGACTGTGTCGTCAATGACGGTCGTGCCGTGGTCGGTGACCAAATTTTCGTTGCGTACCGTTGAAGCCTCCGGCGTGACGACGCTCGAGGTGGTGTTTGTGGGATCAGTGGTGTTGTCTGCCATGGTTGTCCTTTCACGGGTTGGTTGCGCCAATTCTACTCCGGAGCCGCTAGAAGTGGCGTCGCGAAGCGTCTTGCTTTTGTTTTCCCCCTTGTGCTTTAATAGTCGGGTTGCTTTGACACGGCGCTCGTGCGCGGTGGTGAGGCGAACATGACACCTTCTAATCCAAGAAGGCCCCTAGCAGGGGGACCGGAGAAGGGCCATGGCAAATAAACAGCGGCAGTACGCAAGGGTCACGCGCCCTTCCGAGTCTGACACCCGCGCCCGTTGATAAGGGACGCAGGCGGAAGCACTAAAGCAGATGCACGCATTTATTTGCTGTGCTGCTTTACCTTCCGGTTCGTGTCATGGCAGTCAGAAACGACACTGGCGTTGCGCCCAGGGCCCAGCCCGGACAACGTTATAGAGAAACTACAAGCTTAAAACCCCACCGCTTCGGTTGCGGCCGAATGTGGGGGAAGCGAGGAAGAGGTAAGCGTGGCGGGACAGAAAATCCGCATCAGGCTCAAGGCCTACGACCACGAGGCAATCGACGCATCCGCGAAGAAGATTGTCGAGACGGTCACCCGCACGGGTGCCCGCGTCGTTGGGCCGGTGCCGTTGCCCACTGAAAAGAACGTGTACGCCGTTATTCGTTCTCCCCACAAGTACAAGGATTCTCGCGAGCACTTCGAGATGCGCACTCATAAGCGCCTCATCGACATTCTCGATCCGACGCCCAAGACGGTGGACGCGCTCATGCGCATCGACCTGCCGGCAAGCGTCGACGTGAACATTCAGTAAGCAAGATCCCGACTTTTGGTAGTGGAGAACTAACACATGTCTGACAACCAGATCAAGGGCATTCTGGGCACCAAGCTCGGCATGACCCAGATCTTCGACGAGGACAACCGGGTTATCCCGGTCACCGTCGTCGAAGCTGGGCCGGTCGTGGTCACCCAGATTCGCACCGCAGAAACCGATGGCTACAGCGCCATCCAGATCGCTTACGGCGACATCGATCCCCGTAAGACCAAGAAGCCGCAGGCCGGCCACTTCAAGAAGGCTGGCGTCAACCCGCGCCGCCACGTTGCGGAAATCCGCATGGATGACACTTCCGCATACGAGGTCGGCCAGGAATTCAACGCGACGATCTTCGACGGCGACACCTACGTCGACGTCGTCGGCACCACCAAGGGCAAGGGCTACGCCGGTGCCATGAAGCGCCACGGCTTCGCAGGCCAGGGCGCCTCCCACGGTAACCAGGCCGCGCACCGCCGCGTCGGTTCCATCGGCGCCTGCGCGACCCCGGGCCGCGTGTTCAAGGGCACCCGCATGGCTGGCCGCATGGGCTCTAACCGCGTTACCACCCAGAACCTGAAGATCCAACGCATCGACGGTGACAACAACCTGATCCTGATCAAGGGAGCGATCCCGGGCGTCAAGGGCAGCATTGTTACCGTCAAGACCGCAGTGAAGGGCGGTGCTCACGCATGACGAACCTGACACTCGACGTTCATACCGCCGACGGCAAGACCAACGGTTCCGTCGATCTCCCGGCCGAACTCTTCGACCGCGAGGCGTCCATCCCCCTGATGCACCAGGTGGTTGTCGCCCAGCAGGCGGCAGCTCGCCAGGGTACCCACGCCACCAAGACCCGCGGCATGGTCCGCGGCGGTGGTAAGAAGCCGTTCCGCCAGAAGGGCACCGGCCGCGCACGCCAGGGTTCGATCCGCGCGCCGCACTACACCGGCGGTGGCATCGTCCACGGTCCGCAGCCGCGTTCCTACGCGCAGCGCACCCCCAAGAAGATGATCAAGGCTGCCCTCGCGGGCGCTTTGACCGACCGCGCACGCGGCTCGCGCATCCACATTGTGGAGGAGCTCGTCCCGGGTCAGACCCCGTCGACGAAGTCCGCACGCGCCTTCATCGAGCGTCTCACCGACCGTAAGTCCGTTCTGCTCGTCATCGGCCGTGAGGATGTCAACTCCCGACTTTCCGCAAGGAACCTGCCGGGCGTCCACATCCTTGAGCCGAGCCAGCTCAACACCTACGACGTGCTCAACGCTGATGATGTCGTGTTCTCCGTCGAGGCGCTTCACACCTTCGTGAACGCGGCCGCCGGCGCACCCGTTGCCGCAGCTGAGGAGGAGAAGTAAATGGCTAAGATCGTCAACCCGCGTGACGTCGTCATCGCACCGGTCCTCTCCGAGAAGACCTACGCGCTGATGGAGCAGAACACGTACACGTTTTTCGTGAACCCGTCCGCCAACAAGACCCAGATCAAGATTGCCGTGGAGAAAATCTTCGGCGTCGACGTCGCTTCGGTGAACACCGCCAACCGAGAGGGCAAGCGCAAGCGCTCCCGCACCGGCTTCGGCAAGCGTAAGAACACCAAGCGCGCCTACGTCACCCTCCGCGAGGGCAGCGACTCCATCGACATCTTCGGCGGCGCAGCCGTCTAAGTGGCTCGATAGAAAAGGACACACTATGGCTATTCGCAAGTACAAGCCGACAACCCCGGGTCGCCGCAACAGCTCCGTCTCCGAGTTCTCGGAGGTTACCCGCTCCACTCCGGAGAAGAACCTGCTGCGCCCGCTCCCGAAGAAGGGTGGTCGTAACAACCACGGCCACATCACCACCCGCCACCGCGGCGGCGGACACAAGCGCCGCTACCGCGTCATCGACTTCCGACGCAACGACAAGGACGGCGTGCTGGCGAAGGTCGCTCACATCGAGTACGACCCGAACCGCACCGCCAACATCGCGTTGCTCCACTACACCGACGGTGAGAAGCGCTACATCATCGCGCCCAAGGGCCTGACCCAGGGCACCGTGATCGAGTCGGGGTCCAACGCGGACATCAAGGTTGGCAACAACCTCCCGCTGCGCAACATCCCGACCGGTACCACCATCCACGCAGTGGAGCTGAAGCCGGGCGCGGGCGCGAAGCTCGCCCGCTCCGCAGGCACCTCCATCCAGCTGCTGGGTAAGGAGGGCAACTACGCGGTGCTGCGTATGCCGTCTTCCGAGATCCGCCGCGTGGACATCCGCTGCCGCGCCACCATCGGCGAGGTCGGCAACGCCGACCAGATCAACATCCGCTGGGGCAAGGCCGGCCGTATGCGCTGGAAGGGCTGGCGCCCGACCGTCCGCGGTGTCGTCATGAACCCGGTCGACCACCCGCACGGTGGCGGCGAGGGCAAGACCTCCGGTGGACGCCACCCGGTCAGCCCGTGGGGCCAGAAGGAAGGCCGCACCCGCAACCCGAACCGTTACTCCAACAACATGATCGTGCGCCGTCGTCGCGCGAACAAGAAGCGCTAAGAGGAGGTAAGCAAACATGCCACGCAGCCTGAAGAAGGGCCCGTTCGTCGATGAGCACCTCCTCAACAAGGTGGACGCTCAGAACGAGGCCGGCACCAAGCAGGTCATCAAGACCTGGTCTCGCCGCTCGACCATTCTCCCCGATTTCATCGGCCACACCTTCGCCGTCCACGACGGTCGCAAGCACGTGCCGGTGTTCGTCGATGAGTCCATGGTCGGTCACAAGCTCGGTGAGTTCGCACCAACCAAGACCTTCAAGGGTCACATCAAGGAATCGAAGGGACGTCGATAAGCGATGAGTGACACCATCACCTCCGCATCCGCGACGGCCAGGTTCGTCCGCGTCTCCCCGATGAAGGCGCGCCGCGTGCTCGCTTTGGTCCGCGGAAAGTCCGTCTCCGAGGCTCTCGCCATCTTGAAGTACGCCCCGCAGGGCGCATCCAAGGATATCGCCAAGGTTGTCGCGTCTGCGGCGGCCAACGCCGAGAACAACTTCGGCCTGGACCCGCGCACCCTGGTCATCGCCGAGTGCTACGCCAACGAGGGCCCGACCATGCGCCGCTACCAGCCGCGCGCACAGGGCCGCGCTTTCCAGATCCGGAAGCGCACCTCTCACATCACCGTGGTCGTCGAGTCCGCTGAATCTAAGGAAGGGGCTAAGTAATGGGCCAGAAAATCCACCCACACGGCCTTCGCCTGGGAATCACCGCTGACTGGAAGACCCACTGGTACGCCGACAAGAACTACGCTGATTACGTCGCTGAGGACATCAAGATCCGCGAGTTTCTCTCCAAGGGCCTTGATCGCGCCGGCATCGCCGACGTCGTCATCGAGCGCACCCGCGACCGCGTCCGCGTCGACATTCACACCGCCCGCCCGGGCATCGTGATCGGCCGCCGCGGCGCCGAGGCAGACCGCATCCGCCGCGAGCTGGAGAAGCTCACCGGCAAGATGGTTGCGCTGAACATCCTCGAGGTCAAGAACGTCGACGCCAACGCGGCTCTCGTCGCGCAGTCTGTCGCCGAGCAGTTGGTCAACCGTGTGGCTTTCCGCCGCGCGATGCGCAAGGCAATCCAGTCTTCGATGCGTAATCCGCAGGTCAAGGGCATCAAGATCATGACCTCCGGTCGTCTCGGCGGCGCCGAGATTGCTCGTGTCGAGCGCTACCACGAGGGCCGTGTGCCGCTGCACACCCTTCGCGCGGAGATCGACTACGGCATTGCCGAGGCACACACCACCTTTGGCGTCATCGGCGTCAAGGTGTGGATCTACAAGGGCGACGTCGTCGGCGGCGTGCGTGAGTCTGACCTCAACGCACCGTCGGGCGATCGTCGCGGACGCGGCGACCGTGACCGCCGCCCGCGCCGTGGTGGCCAGCGCCGCCAGCGCGCTGAGCAGAAGCAGGAGGGCTAAACACATGCTTATTCCAAAGCGAGTGAAGTACCGCCGCCAGCACCGCCCGCACCGCCGTGGCGTGTCCAAGGGTGGCAACACCATCAACTTCGGTGATTACGGCCTCCAGGCTCTCGAGCCGGCCTACATCACCAACCGCCAGATCGAGTCCGCTCGTATCGCGATCAACCGCCACGTCAAGCGCGGCGGCAAGGTCTGGATCAACATCTTCCCGGACCGCCCGTTGACCCAGAAGCCGCTCGGCGTGCGTATGGGTTCCGGTAAGGGTCCGGTTGAGAAGTGGGTGGCTAACGTGAAGCCGGGCCGCATTCTCTTCGAGATGTCCTACCCGAACGAGGAGACCGCTATGGAAGCTCTGCGCCGCGCAGGTGCGAAGCTGCCGTGCAAGGTCCGCGTGATTAAAAAGGAGGACCTGTTCTAATGGCTGCTGGTACCCCCGCATCCGAGTTCCGCGAGCTGACCGACGATGAGCTCCGCACCCGCCTGGCCGAAGCGAAGGAAGAGCTGTTCAACCTGCGCTTCCAGCTCGCGACTGGCCAGCTGACCAACAACCGCCGCATCTCCACCGTCAAGCGCGACATTGCACGCATCTACACCGTGCTGCGCGAGCGCGAGCTCGGTCTGTCTGTCGTCCCGGGAGCTGAGGCATAACCATGACTGAGGCAAACGTGACTGTAACTGACAACGCTGCAAACGAGGCAGCAAACGGCAAGAAGGAAAAGGGCCTGCAGAAGCGCCGCCGCGGCTACGTCGTGTCCGACAAGATGGACAAGACGATCGTGGTCGAGGTCGAGGACCGCAAGTCCCACGCGCTCTACGGCAAGATCGTGCGTTCCACCAAGCGCGTCAAGGCGCACGATGAGGACAACTCGGCCGGTGTGGGCGATCTCGTCCGCATCGAGGAGACCCGTCCGCTGTCCAAGGACAAGCACTTCCGTCTGGTCGAAATCATCGAGAGGGCCCGCTAAACTCAGCGCGCCTTCTAGCCGAAAAGCCCCGCCTCGTGCGGGGTTTTTTGCTTTTCGACGCCCCGTTAAACGCCCCGCGCACGCGGTGAACGCACTTTTGATTCACTAACTGTTCACCTCAGATTCTCCGGTGTGCAAGCGTCGAGCCTTAACGTTTAATGGGCCAGTTTCGACATCATGCTCATTTCGTGTGAAGACGGGGAGTCCAACCATGACCATCAAGGGCCTTAACCTTCTGTTCCAATCCAAGCGCTCCAAGCTGACCTGCACCTACAAGTGCGGTAACGCATGCTGGGGCGAGTGCGCCAACACGTCAGACAACGCGTACTTCGGTGACCTTGTCTCGCGTCGCGGCGTGCTCAAGTCCTTCGGCCTCGGTGTCGTCACCGTCGGCGGTGGCGCCGCGCTGGCGGCCTGCGGCACCGAAGCTGGCAACGGCGCGGCAGGTACGACGACCGCTTCCGCGGCAACGGGTAGCTCCTCAGCTGCTGCCACCGAGGTCAAGGCCCCGGAGGGGATGCAGTTCGAGCCTGTCGCGCCGAACACCGAGGACAAGGTCGTCGTTCCGGCCGGCTACGCCACCAGCGTTCTTATTGCGTGGGGTGACCCGATCTTCCAGGACGCCCCGGAGTTCGACCCGGAGAACCAGACTGCGGCCGCCGCGGAGAAGCAGTTCGGCTTCAACAACGACTTCGCTGGGCTGATGGACCACCCGGACGATGAAAACCGCATGGTGTACGTGTGCTCGCACGAGTACACCACCGAGCCGCAGATGTTCCCCGGCTACGACGCTGAAAACCCCACCGACGAGCAGATCAACATTGGTCTGGCGAACCACGGACACACCATCCTCGAGGTCTCCAAGGTGGGAGATACCGGTGAGCTCAAGCGCGAGTTCGGCCCGCTGAACCGCCGCATCACCGCGAACACCCCGTTTGAGCTCCGCGGTATCCTCGCTGGTGCTGACCTGGTCAAGACCAGCGCAGACCCGGAGGGCAAGATGGTTCTGGGCACGCTGAACAACTGCGCGGGCGGCATGACCCCGTGGGGCACCTTCCTGTCGGGCGAGGAGAATATCGACCAGTACTTCGCTAACGGTGCCGCCGTTACGGGCGAGCGCCCGGCCGCAGACGTGAAGCGTTTCGGCGTGGATGATGAGGCCTCCGAGCGCAAGTGGGAGCGCCTGCACGATCGCTTCGACCTGGCGAAGGAGCCCAACGAGTTCAACCGTTTCGGCTACATCGTCGAGATCAACCCGCTGGACCCGAACTCCACCCCGATCAAGCACACCTCGATGGGCCGCTTCAAGCACGAGGCCGGAAACGTCCACGTTGACAAGGATGGCACCGTGGTGTGCTACTCGGGCGACGATTCCCGCTTCGAGTACATCTACAAGTTTGTCTCCTCCAAGAAGATGGTCGAGGGCGACGTCGAGCACAACATGGGCATCCTCGACGAGGGCACCCTCTACGTGGCCAAGCTCGAGGGCGACTCCCCGCAGAGCGAGATCACTGGCGACGGCGACCTGCCCGCCGACGGCGAGTTCGACGGTAAGGGCACGTGGGTCAAGCTGCTGACTGTGACCGAGAATGGTGCCGAGTCGCATGTCGACGGCTTCACCCCCGAGGAGGTTGCGGTCTACACCCGCCTCGCGGCCGATGAGGTCGGTGCGACGAAGATGGATCGCCCGGAGGACTTTGAGGTCAACCCGGTCAACGAAAAGGTCTACGTTGCCCTGACCAACAACTCCTACCGCGGTGCGACCGGCGAGAACGCGTCGAAGAGCAAGGAAGACGTGATGGAGTACGCGCCGATCCGCGAGAACAAGAACGGTCTTGTCATGGAGATCGAGGATGACTTCGCGGGCGAGAACTTCACCTGGAACCTGCTTCTGGTGTGTGGTGACCCGGTTGCGGCGTCGACCTACTTTGGCGGCTTCGACAAGGACAAGGTTTCCCCGATCTCCTGCCCAGACAACCTTGCGTTCGACACCTACGGAAACCTCTGGATCTCCACCGACGGCAACGCGCTGGGCAGCAACGACGGTCTCTACGCTGTTGGCCTCGAAGGCGAGAACCGCGGCCAGGTCAAGTGCTTCCTCACGGTGCCGAAGGACGCTGAGACCTGTGGCCCGATCGTGACCGAGGAGCGCGTGATGGTCAACGTCCAGCACCCGGGCGAGTCGGACGACGCGACCTACGAGAACCCGACCTCCAACTGGCCGGAGGGTGGCAACTCCGTGCCTCGCCCAGCCGTGGCTGTTGCGTGGCGCGAGGACGGCAAGGAGATCGGCGTCGAGGCGTAGCCGATTGACCCCCCTGGTGGCCGGGGGAAAGGAACAAATGTTGACGTGTCTACGTTGAACGGGGCATGAAGAAGTTTGGATTCCTTTCCTTCGGCCACTACGCGTTTTCCGGGCAGCAGGGCCCAGGCGCGAAGCAAACCCTGCAGGACACCGTAGAGATCGCGCGGCAAGCGGACGCGATCGGCGTCAACGGCGCCTACGTCCGGGTGCATCACTTCGCCCCGCAGTTCTCATCACCGATCGCGCTGCTCTCCGCAATGGCCGCGGTAACGAAGCACATCGAGGTGGGAACGGGTGTGTTGGATATGCGCTTCGCCAACCCGCTGCAACTCGCCGAGGACATCGCCACGCTCGACCTGCTCTCCAACGAGCGCGTCGCCCTCGGTGTGTCCCGCGGTTCACCCGAGCCCGCCGACAAGGGCTGGGAGTCATTCGGCTTCACCGCCCAAGCGGACAACGGCGCGGACTTAGCAAGGGATCACTTCGAGCGCTTCATGGCCGCGCTGCGCGGCGAGGGGATGGCGGTCTCGGCGCCGCTGGACAGGCAGTACCCGCGGATGTATCGCCCGGGCATCGATCTGCCGGTGCTGCCGCACTCGCCGGGCGCGGACCGCCGCATCTGGTGGGGCGCGGGGTCCTTCGAGTCCGCTGAGCAGGCCGCCCGTGACGGGGTGAACCTGATGAGTTCGACGCTGATCAGCGAGGCCGACGGGTCGTCGTTAGGCGAGCTCCAGGCCCGTCAGATTCAGCGCTACCGCGAGTCGTGGGCCGAGGCCGGCCACGAGTGGACGCCGCGCGTGTCGGTGTCGCGCAGCGTTTTTCCGATCGTTGACGACACCTCGCGCCGCCTGTTCGCGATGCAGGGCAGCTCGGAGCAGATCGGATCGCTGGGGGAGGGCAGGCAGGTGACCTTCGGCAAGACTTATGCCGCCGAGCCGGACCAGATCATTGCGGAGCTCAAGGCGGATCCCTCGATCCAGGCCGCGGACACGCTGATGCTGACCATCCCGAACCAGCTCGGGGTGGACCTCAACGTTAAGATCCTCGCCGACTTCGCCGAGCACATCGCCCCGGCGCTGGGCTGGGTGCCGGCCAACGAGAGCTAGCGCCGGCCCGCCTGGTCGAAGAAGTCGCGCTCGTAGTAGCAGGCGTGCATGAAGGCATCCGCCGCTTGTCGATGCTGCGCCTGAGTCGCCGCAGCCAGAGCCTCTTCGGCGCGCGCGATCGCCTCGCGGGCCTCGCCCACGAATTCTTGGCCGCTATAGGTGTCCAGCCAGGCGCGGTAGGCGTGAGTGGGGGAGTTGCTGTCCGCCAAGTACAAGCCCACCTCGGCGTAGAGCCAGAAACACGGCAGAACCGCGGCCACGCCGACGGGGTAGTCCTCCAGCGCGACCTTCGCCTTGAGGAAGCTGACGTAGCCCAGGGTCACCGGAGAGATCGGGGTGGTGTCGACGTCGATGCCGTGGTCGCTAAACCACGAGCGGTGCAGTTCCTGCTCCGCGACGATCGCTTGCTGGGCGGTGTGCGCCCACCACACTTGCTCGTCGGCCGCGGGGGCTTTGGCGCTCAAACCCGCGAGCGCGCGGGAGTAGTCGCCGAGGTAGTGTGCGTCCTGGGCGAGGTAGAAGTCGAACTCGTCGCGCGCCAGCGTGCCGTCGCGAAGGTCCCGGATAAAGCCCGAGCCGAGGATCTGCGGCCAAACGACGCGCGCCGCCATCTCCCAGAGCCGACGCGTGTGCTCGCCGGCGGGCGCGATCCGCGGGGCGGGCAGCGGCGTATCGACGCCCCCCTCATGCCACCGGTCCGTCTCACCCCAGGGGCGCGTGGAACCGCTCGCGGCGCGGCGCCGCAGGGCGTGGAAGTGGTCGACGGGGCCGTGGCCGCCCCCGACGTGCAGCGCGTCGGCGTGAGAAATCGCCTCGTGCAGCCAGTGCGAGGCCCACTCGGCGGCGGCGTTTCCGGAGGCGTCGATAGTTAGGCGCGTGGCCAGGGCGGACGACAGCGAGCAGCCCGTCCCGTGCGTGTTGGGAGTGTCTACCCGCGGCACCTCGATAACGTGCACCTCACCGGCAGGGGTGACCAGCGCGTTCGAGGCGTGCCCACTCGTGAGGTGGCCGCCCTTGACCAGCACGCTGACGCCGGTGTCGGCGGCAAACGAGGCGCCCTGGGCAACCGCAGCGTCGAAGTCGGTGGCCGCAGCGGCGCCGGTGAGCACCGCGAGCTCCGGGATGTTGGGGGTGACCACCGTGGCGTGGTCGCGGATCAGCTGGCGCAGTGCGCCTTCCGCATCCGTGCTGAGCAGGCGATCGCCGGAGGTGGCCACCATGACGGGGTCAACCACGACAACAGGGACCGGGTGCTGCGTGAGGAAGGAGGACACGGTTGCGGTGGTGGCGGGGTCGCCGAGCATCCCGATCTTGACGGCGTCGACACGGACATCGTCGAACACGGCCTCGAGCTGGGCTGTGAGAAAATCCTGCGGTGGAGTATGGACCTCGCGTACACCGCAGGTGTTCTGCGCCACGAGCGCGGTGACCACGGCCATACCGTAACCCCCGGCGGCGGCGATGGACTTGAGATCTGCGTGAATTCCCGCGCCGCCGGTCGGATCGGTGCCGGCGATGGACAGAACGCGGGGCTGCTGATTGGACATGCACACCGGTTTACACCAAAAAAGCGAAGCGGCGTCCGGGGTTTTGCTTTCTGCGAGGTCGGCGTGGTTGAATATACAGGTTGTCTTGAGCTGGTCGGGGTTTCCCGCGCGTTTCCGAGTGGGAGCCCCGAGACCCTTCGACCACGGCCGCGTGGTTCGTCGATAAGCGAAGAGGCACAAGTAAGCATTGACCACGTGCGCGCAGGACGGAAATCTGGCGCACTTTGAAACCAGGTCAGGAGAGACCCTAGTGATTCAGCAAGAATCGCGTCTGAAGGTCGCCGATAACACTGGTGCACGAGAAATTCTGTGCATCCGCGTCCTCGGCGGCTCTGTCCGACGCTTCGCCGGCATCGGCGACACGATCGTCGCCACCGTGAAGGAAGCCACCCCCGGTGGCAACGTCAAGGAGGGTGAGGTCGTTCGCGCCGTCATCGTCCGCGCCAAGAAGGAGACCCGTCGCCCGGACGGCTCCTACATCTCATTCGACGAAAACGCTGCCGTTCTGATCAAGAACGACACTGAACCCCGCGGTACCCGTATCTTCGGCCCGGTCGCGCGCGAGCTGCGCGACAAGAAGTTTATGAAGATCGTTTCTCTCGCACCGGAGGTGATCTAACCCATGAAGATCAAGAAGGGCGATATGGTCCAGGTCATCTCGGGCAAGGACAAGGGCGCTCAGGGCAAGGTCATCGAGGCTTACCCGCAGCGCGACAAGGTCCTCGTCGAGGGCGTCAACCGCATTAAGAAGCACGTCGCTAACTCCTACAACGAGCGCGGCGCCGAGTCCGGCGGCATCGTCACCCAGGAAGCGCCCATCCACGTCTCCAACGTGATGGTCCTGGATTCCGACGGCACCCCGACTCGCGTGGGCTACCGTTTCGACGAGAACGGCAAGAAGGTCCGCGTGGCAAAGTCGAACGGGAAGGACATCTAAGCATGGCTGAGAACTACACCCCGCGCCTGAAGAGCCGCTACAAGGACGACATCCGCGCCAAGCTGACCGAGGAGTTCGGCTACGACAACGTCATGCAGATCCCCGGTCTGACCAAGATTGTGGTCAACATGGGCGTTGGCGATGCTGCCCGCGACTCCAAGGTCATCAACGGTGCCCTCGAGGACCTCACCGCAATTACCGGCCAGAAGCCGCAGCTGCGTCGCGCGAAGAAGTCGATCGCAAACTTCAAGCTCCGCGAAGGAATGCCGATTGGCGCCAAGGTCACCCTGCGCGGCGACCGCATGTGGGAGTTCCTGGACCGCCTGCTATCCGTGGCCTTGCCGCGTATCCGCGACTTCCGCGGCCTCAATGACAAGCAGTTCGACGGTGCTGGTAACTACACCTTCGGCCTGAACGAGCAGACCATGTTCTACGAGATCGACATCGACAAAGTCGATCGCGTCCGCGGCATGGACATCACTCTGGTGACCACCGCAACCAACGACGAGGAAGGCCGCGCTCTGCTGCGCCACCTCGGCTTCCCGTTCGCCGACAAGGACGGCAAGATGCAGCGCGCTTAACTAGCCGCCGCGAGACGACGCACCCCCGCACGCGCCCTTTCCAAGAAGGGTCGCGAGCGGGGGTGCCTTTTGGCTTATGGCCGGGCCTTGCCGTGAAACCAAAACGGCACCCATACAACGTCTTCGCGAGCGACGCCCCACGTATTGATGGCGAGCGAGCGCACAGCCTTAGTGAGCGCGCCCTCGCCAGAGACCCACACGGAATACGGCGCGCGTGCGTGGTAAAGCGCGCGCAGGGTGTCGAGTGTCGCCCCCGTCTCGGTGTGTTTGGGTGCGTCGACGACGGTGAGGCTGCGAAGCGCGTCGCCCCATTGGGTGAGGAGCCCGTCTTCGATCTCCTCGTCAGCCGTGACAACCGCAACGACATCGGTGAGCGCTAGCGCCTCCGGGGCATTCGCGCGCTGGAAGTCGAGGATGTGGCGCAGCGCGGGGAGCGCGGAGGCGTCGGCGACGAGCAGCTGTGATCCGGTAGGCGGCGTCCACAGCGCTGGGCAGGTGAACATTCCCGCCGTCGCGCCTGGACGGGCGCGGCGGATCCACCGCGAACCGGGGCCGGAGTCGCCGTGGGTGACCACGTCGACGTCGATCAGCTTTTTGTCCTTGTCAAGCCTGCGGATGGTGTACCAGCGCAGGTCGGGGCGGGTGTCCTCGGGCAGTGCCGCGACCGCCGCGCGGATGTTGACGCCGTCGATGTCAAACGGCTCGAAGGCGCGGCCGGGTTTGGGCATGACGAGGCCGAAGTACTCGTCCGGGCCGGTGAGGGGGAAGTCAGCGAATGCATCTGTGGTGAATGTCAACCTGTGCAAGCGGGGCTTGAGCTGCTGATTATCGAGCAGTGTGACGGTGTGGAGGGCGTGGTTATGCATGGCACCAATCAGTCTCTAGTAAGGCAAGGCTTGCTTTAGTACATCGTTGGCGCTTAGTATACATCTCGCCCTCATTTTAGGCACGTTGATGTGTCGTAAATCGAAAAAGTTAAGGAATCGAATGGGAATTTTCGCGCGCAAGCCCACCACTGCAGTCGCGCTTGTGGCCGCCGCAGCACTCGCACTCACAGGCTGCACACGAGGAGAAGGCGAGCCTGCCACAACCGATGGCGCAGGTGAGGCGAGGATAGCAAGCCTCGGGCTTGGCGACGTCGACACGCTGCTCGCGCTCGATGTCACCCCCGTCGCCATTGCCCCCTGGGGCGCCGAGGGCGACGGGGACGAAAGTGGCGTCGGGCCGTGGTCGAAGGAGCTGCTCGGCAGCGCGCGACCGGCGACAATCTACAACACGGCCAGCGGCTTTACCGCCGATGTCCTCGAACAGGTCGCCGCCACCGAGCCCACCCAGATCATTGCGGTCAACCAGGCCGTCGACGTCCAAGCCCAGGACTCGCTCGAGCAAATCGCGCCGACCACGCTCAAGCCCGAGGGCTACGACAACTGGCAGATCCCCTGGGACAAGCAGGTTGAAACAATCGCCGCGGCCGTGGGTAAGCAGGCCGAGGGTGAGGAACTGATCGCGCAGACGGAAAAGGCTTTCGCAGACTTCCGAGACAACCACCCGGAGCTCGTCGGCAAAAGTGCTGCAATCGTGATGCCCTACGAGGGAAAGATTGGCCTCTACACCGCCGGCGACGGGCGCGGGCAGTTCATCGAGAACCTGGGCTTTAGCATCCCGACCGAGCTTCAGGGAGACGGCTCCAGCTTCTTCGTCGACTACGCCCCCGAAAACTACGCGGCTTTAAACGGCGTGGATTACCTATTCGTCCTGGACTACAACGGCGCGCTCACCGCGCTGGAGAACGACCCAACGTTCCAAAACCTGGACATCGTCAAAGACGGCAGGGTGCGCTACCTTGCCACCGACGTCGGCAACGCGATGAGCATGCCCAACCCGGTGACCATTCCGTGGGCGATCGACAAGTTCACCGAGCAGCTGTCCTAGCCCAGATTGACACGAGAGAAACCTCGCCCACGATGAGCGCCGAACGACGAAGCACACGTCATACCGGCATTGTGTGCACCGCGCTGCTCGTCGCCGTCGCTGCGGCGGTCGTGGCGTCGTTGTTCGTCGGCTCCCGCGCCGTGCCGGCGAACGAGGTGCTTCTTGGCCTGCGCGGTGCCGGCACGGCAGAGATTCGGGGAATCGTGTGGGACCTGCGCGTCCCGCGCACGCTCCTTGCCTTCGCAGTCGGTGCCTCGCTTGCGCTGGCAGGCGCGCTGGCCCAGGCGTGGACGCGCAATCCGCTCGCCGATCCCGGCTTTATCGGGATCACCGCGGGTGCTTCCTGCGCCATGGCGATCGGGGCGGTGATGGGCGTGAGCGCCACTTTCACCGGCTCACTCGCCCTCGCTTTCGGGGGTGCCGCCGCGGCCACCGGCGTGGTCATGCTCATTGCGCGCCGGTCGCTGTCTCCTTTCACCTTGATTCTCGCCGGGGTCGGGGTCGACGCGTCGCTGCGCTCCGCCGCAACCCTGCTGGGATTATTCGACACGGAAGTGTTCGACTCCATGCGCCACTGGGTGGTCGGCTCCACCTTTGGCCGTGGTTACGTAGAAGCGGCCGTCGCCTGGGCCGGGTGTGCCGTCGGTGGGGTGTGTGCTCTGCTTGCTGCACGTCCCCTCGACCTGTTGGCGATGGGCAGGGAAACCTCCCTTGCCCTGGGCGGCTCGGAGCGGCGAGCGCATGTTGGCGCCGCGGCTGGGATCGTGCTCTTGGCCGGCAGCGCTACCGCGGCAGCCGGACCGGTCGCCTTCGTCGGGTTCGCCGCCCCGCACATCATGCGCTGGCTGGTCGGCCCGCAGCTCACGGTCTTGCTGGTTCCAGCCGCGCTTTTCGGGGGCACGATCGTGTTGCTTGCCGATGTCCTCGGCAGGCTCGTGCTTACCCCAGGGGAGCTGGAAATGTCCATCGTGCTCGCGTTCATTGGCGCTCCGCTGCTCATCGCCGCGGTGCATCGGGGCGCAGGTGCGAACAAGGCGGTGATCTAGATGCGGCAAACCTCACGACTCATCGGCGCCACGGTGCTGTTCGCCGCGATCGCGGCCGCGGCCTACATCGCGCTTTTGGGCCAAGGCGCCGTACAACTGAGCCCCGCCCAGGTTCTCAACGTTTTGCGTGGCGGTGGATCAAGCCGCGAGATTGCTGTGGTGTGGGATCTGCGCCTGCCGGTTGCCGTGGCCACGCTCCTTGTCGGGGCCGCGCTCGGGATGGCAGGGGCGTGGACCCAAGCGATGGCGCGCAACCCGCTGGCGTCGCCCGACATCCTCGGCGTGACTTCGGGGGCCGCGCTACTCGTCGTGCTGGGAACGGTGACGTACCGCCCGGAGTTTTCGCAAGCACTGCCCGACTTCTGGTGGCGCGCCGCTCTCGCGCTCTGCGGTGCCGCGGGCGTGGTCGTGCTGCTAGTCGCGCTCGGCGGGGTGGGCACCGGTGACCGAATCGTGCTCACGGGGGTTGCTCTCTCACTGATGCTTCACGCCGCAGTGAGCTACCTGCTGCTCAAAGCCGAGGTGCTGCGTGCCGTCGAGGCGCAGACGTGGCTGGCGGGCTCGACTGGTTTTGTTCGGATGGATGGCGTTATCGCGCTGAGCGTTGGAGTGCTCCCGTTCATTGCCCTCGGGTTGTGGTGTGGGCGGGATCTGCCGTTGCTTGCCCACGACGACACTTCTGCCACCGCGCTGGGTGTCAACCTTAAGGCGCAGCGCGCGGCTCTGTTAGTAGCGGCGACGGGGATCTCGGCGGTGGTGGTTTCTGTGGTCGGGCCCATCGGTTTCGTCGCGCTGCTCGCCCCGCACCTGGGGCGCATCGTTGCGCGCACGCCGAACCCGGCGCCGGTGGTATCCGCCGCAGCGGGTGCCGCGCTGCTCGCGGTATGCGCGGTGGTGGCGGGGCTAATCCCCGCCGCTGCACCCGTAGGCGCGGTGTCATCAGCTATCGGCGGCGTCGCCCTCGTATTGCTGGTGTGGCGGCAGTCTCGGAGCACACGATGAAGACAAGGCGAGGTAGGAAATAATGAACGCAGGGCAACCAGTCGTCGCGCGCGATATTGTCGCAGGTTACGGCAGCAGCAGCGACGTGCTGCACGGTGTGAGCTTGGTCGCTCGCCCTGGCGAGGTGACCACTTTGATCGGCCCGAACGGATGCGGCAAGTCGACGCTGCTCAAGGCAATGTCGAAAATTCTCATTCCCCGGGCCGGCACGGTGACGGTTGCGGGTCAAGATGTTCACTCTCTGTCGTTTCGCCAGGCAGCGACGCACATTGCGATGCTCGCGCAGAACCCCGTCGCCCCTGATGGTCTGCGCGTCGGAGAGCTTGTCGCCCGCGGCCGCCACCCGCACCGGGACCGCCTGCGGGGCCTTGGCGCCGAGGACCGGGAGGCGATCGAGCGGGCCTGCGCGGAAACCTCAGTCACCGAGCTCGTCGATCGCGACATTGCGGAGCTCTCCGGCGGGCAGCGCCAGCGCGTGTGGCTAGCGATGGCGCTCGCGCAGGACACACCAGTTTTACTTCTCGACGAACCAACCACGTTCCTTGACCCCGCCCACGCCATCGCCATGCTCGAGCTCGCCCGCGGCCAAGCGCGCCGGGGCAAGGCCGTGGTGATGGTGTTGCACGATCTGATGCTGGCGGGGATGTACTCCGACACCCTGGTTGTGATGAAGCAGGGGCGGATCCTGGCCGAGGGCACCCCCGCGCAGGCGTTGATTCCGCAGGTATTGGAGCAGGCCTACGGGCTGCGCGCCGAAGTGTGGGAGGACCCGGCGGGAGACTCGCCGGTCATTGTCCCGCGCGGCGTTGTATACAGCGATTGGCCCAGCTAAAGGGGTATCGCTTGAGCGGGTGCCCTGTGGTCTAGGGGGTTAGGTGTGCGTGTCCCTTCGCTGAGTATGCATTCGCAAGCGCCGAGCCCTAGAGCGTCGCGTCGTAGTCGTGGTCGAATTCGATGGTGGATTTAATCGCGTCCGCGTTGGTTCGCGTGGTGATGCTCAGCCGGTTAAACGTGTTGATCGCCAGGATGCTCACCAGCACGTCGTGCGCGCCCTGGGTGCCAAAGTGCTTCTCGACGCTGTCCCACAGCTCGTCGGGTACGGATTCGTAGCCGTCAATGTGTGTCACCGCGTCGGTCAGGGCGAGCACCGCGGTTTCCTTCTCGTCGAAGCGGTCGCGATGGTTGGTCCAGTCCTCTGCACGCAAGATGCGCTTTTCGTCCCAGCCGTCAGCGCGCGCATCACGACGATGCGTGGTGATGCAGGCTTTGCAGTCGTTGATCACCGACGCGCGCAGCGACACCAGGTGCCGGTAGGCCTGATCGACGTTGCTACCCGAGTACTTGACCATGGGAAGTATGGAGCGCAGCGCCTCGCCGCGCATTTGTTTTCTCGCCTCCACCATGCCCGCGAGCCTAGTGGCGGGTCGGAAGCTTATCCACAATTGGCAGTTATCCACAGGCGTTGACCTCCGGCGGGTACGAGTGCGGGTTGCTCAGGTAGCAGTTGGGGAGGAACAACTCACGGACAGGGGGAATGGGCAACATCATGGCAACGACCGAGAAAATCAAGGACAAGGTGCAAAAGCTGCTGAATCAGGCGGCGGATCGGCAGGGCACGGCCGAGGGGGAGTCCTTCTACGCCAAGGCTTTTGCGCTGATGGCCAGCCACGGCTTCGATGAACGAGACCTAAACTCACCCGATGAGGGAGATGACGTGGCGCACCACACCGTTGAGATCCGCGGGGCCTACGCGGACATGCAAGCCGCCCTCTTGCTCGGCATCGCCGGGGCACTTCACTGCACCGGGTTTGGCCAGCGGGTGCGCCGCAGCACGAGGATCAGTTCGGTGGCCATTTTCGGGCTGCGCCGCCACCTCGACCGCGTCAACCTGCTCTTCACGCTGCTCAACCCGGCGATGATCGCGGCTGCGAGGACGATCGTCGCCGGCCCGTACGACGCTACTTCCACGGTCGTGCAGCGCCGCTCGTTCATGACTGGCTTCGCGCACAGCATCGCTTCCCGGCTGAGCGAGGCGGAGCACAGCGTCGCGGAAACAGCGGGCCAGTACGCGCTAGCGCTTGTCGACGACTCCAGGAAGGCGCGGCAGGCTCAAGAGGAGTTTGGTCGCCACCACGGTCTGTACTTCGAGGACTTTCGCTCGCAGCGAACCTTCGACGGCGCGTCCTACGGTCAGGGAGTGGAGGCGGGGGAGAGGTCCGATTTGGGGCAAACCCGCGTCGGGTCGCGGCGGGCGCTTCCGCCCAGAAATATTACTTAGCAAAACCATAACATCTACATATGTAGACCACTAATGTGACCTACCGTACGTAATTGGGCTTAAGGTGCGGGAGGTCACATGAGTTTGGTGGGTTCGGCGAAGGTGTGGCCGTCTGCGGCCGCAGCAATCACGGCGAGCGCGGTAGCGGTGTCGGCGGTTCTCGCTGGCGGGGGCCATGCAACGGCCGCAGAAGGATCACTGGAAGGCTCCACGGTCGGGTCGTCGGTAGTGACGCAGGGGCGCGTCCAGCCCAGTGCCGTGGACCCCTTCTACGACACTTCCGGCGTCGCCCCGAGCCGGGTCGGCGAGATTCTTCGCACGCAGCCGGCGCCCTATTCGGGAATTCTCGGCAACGGCTCGCCGGGCCTTCCCACCAGTGTGGACAAGATCATGTACACCACCGAAGATGCGGACGGCATGTTGGTGCCCGTGACCGGGTACGTGCTCGAACCAACGGTGCCGTGGCGCGGTGAGGGCCCGCGCCCCACCGTGGTGATCGTGCGCGGGACGGTCGGGCAGGGCGACCATTGCGCGCCCTCGCGCAACTGGCCGCTTGACGGGCAGCCAGATCCGGTCTACACGGGCAGGACGGTCAACCTTGAGGGCAACTACGACATGATGTTCGCCAGCCAGGGCGCACGCGTTGTCGTCACAGATCTGATCGGGATGGGCACCCCGGGCCTGCACACGTATATGAACCGCAAGGACCAGGCGCACGCGATGCTCGACGCCGCGCGCGCCGCGCGGGAGCTTGTTGAAAGCCGCGGCGGGCAGTTCGGCAAGGTGGCCGTCTACGGGCACTCCCAGGGCGGCGGTGCATCGGCGGCAGCGGCAGAGGCGCAGCCCGATTACGCACCCGACGTGAACCTGGTGGCCAGCTACGCTTCGGCACCGCCGGCGGACCTCATTAAAGTCCAGGAAAACATCGATGGCTCAGACCTTTCCGGCGCGATCGGTTTTGCGATCAACGGGCTGAAAGTCCGCTACCCCGAGCTCGGAGAGATCATCGACGCGAACGTTTCTCCAGCGGGGCGCGATGCGCTGGAGAAGGTGGCCAACATGTGCACCAACGACATCATGAGGGAGTACGACGGCGTCTACACCCGCGAATGGATCAGCGGAGACCGCTCGCTTGGCGAGCTGGCCGACGAGTACCCCGCCGCGCGAAAGGCAGTCGACGAGCAGTTCATTGGCAATGGTGCGCCGAAGGTTCCGGTGATGATCGTCTCCGGCCCCTACGACCAGAACGTCGCATACGACCAAGCCAAGGTCCTTGCCCGCGCCTGGTGTGCGAAGGGGGTGCTCGTGGTCTACCGCGATGATATCCTCCCGCCGCTGTCCACCTACAACCACGTGGCCCAGGCGGTTTCAGGTGGTGCGTTCGGTATCCCGTTCGTCATTGACGCGTTCCACGGCCGCATGCCGGCGCAACCGACGGTGTGCACGAACTTCGAGGGCAACCTCGGTTCCTCCGCCACTGATCTCAGCTCTGCGGTGAGCTCGCTGCCACTGTCCAGCGGGCTCGTCCCGCAGGGGGTTGAGACGGGCTTGAGTTCGGGAACTCAGGGCTCAGGGCGTTTGTAGGCCCGCGTAGACCCTGACGCGGTTCGCGCTCGCGCGGGCCACCAGCGTCATTCCTGCGTGGCGGGCTAGCTCCACTGCCAGCGACGTCGCGTCCGCAGTGGTCACGATGGCGGAAATCCCCGCCATCAACGCTTTGCGCGCGATCTGAAACGTCACCTGCGAGTCGAGCACCAGAACGCGCCCGGACGCAGGAACCGCGGAGTCGAGAACCAGAGCGCCAACGAGCTTGTCGACGGCGTGGGCAACGTTTAGGTCCTCTCGCCGCAGCACACCGTCAGCCTCCGCGGTAGCGACAACCGCGTTTCGAGTCGGTGCCTTGGCGCTGCCTTCGACGACCAGGTAGGCGAAGCGAAACCACGTTTCATCGGCGACATCAACCGGTGTGACCGGACCAGGAGCACTGTGCACGATCTCCGAGATGGTTTGCTCCCGGGACACGCCGCAAGAATCCGCAAGCGGTGAGACGGGGGCGAGCGGTGCTGCGATGTCAACGTCCATCAGGTTGTAGGTATTGCGTCCACCGGTGTCCACGGCGCCCGCGCAGTAACGCGCCGTTGCGACATCGGAGGCGTTGTTGATCAGCCCCTCAGTAAACAACCACCCATGAACGAGTTCCACGTCGTTTCCCGGGGTGCGGGTCGTGGTCAACAGCGTAACGCCGCGCGAGCGCAGTTGCAGTGGTTCCTCCGCGGCCGCGGTTCCAGCACGCGTGTCGGAGAAGACCTGTGCCGCCCCGGAGGCGTCGTCAAGCGACAGCGTCGTCACTGCAAAGCTGCGGTTGATCCGTCCCACGTGCCACCTTCCTTGCGTTGACTTTCGCCCATGAGGATTACGAGCCTACCCATGTCGCGATCTGCCTAGGACGTCAACCATGCCGCGGCGGCGACAACGATCGCTTCGACTCCGCGATCCAGCGTCGGTTGCAGGTCCGGGGCGAAGGCCGGGTTGTGATTGCCGGGCGCGTTGGCTTGATCGGCGAAACCGCCAAGGCCCCAGAACGTGTACGGCACCCCCAACTCGCGCGGAATGACCGAAAAATCCTCCGAGGCCGGCACCGCGTCGAGGTCGACCGAAAGCTCACCGAAGTATTCATCGAACGCTGCGCGGACGGTATCCGTGGTGGCGGGGTCGTTATCCGTCAAGGGGTATATGTCGTAATAGGAAAATTCCGGCTCCTGTGGCGAACGGGCCGCCTCGCACTCGGCGCGGACGATCCGCTCGATCGCTTCCTTGATGTGGTCGCTGACCTGTTGATTGTAGGCGCGCGTGTTAATCAGAAGCTTCGCCGACGCCGGGATGATATTCGACTTGGAGCCGGCATTGAGAGCGCCGACCGTAACCACTGCGGTATCCTTGGCCACGACCTCGCGTGAGACAATCGTCTGCAGCCGCAACACGATGGTGGATGCGAGTACAACCGGGTCAACGCCCAGCTCCGGCATCGCGCCGTGGGAACCCTTGCCGTAGACCTTGACTTTCACGGAGAAGGCTTGGGACAACACTGCACCGCGCCGGGTGCCCACCGCACCGCCAGGTAGCGACCCTAGGACGTGCTGGCCGAGGTAGACATCGGGGGCCGGCATGACATCTGCGACGCCGTTGTCCAGCATGTCGCGAGCTCCTTCGGCGGTCTCCTCCGCGGGTTGGAGAACGCCTACGAACGTGCCCGACCATTGGTCCGGATGGTTGTGAAACGCCTCGAGCGCGCCGAGCAGGCTCATTAGGTGGACATCGTGGCCACAGGCGTGGGACGTGGGCACTTCCGCACCGCTTTCCTTGTCCACCTGTGGTGCTGTGGATTGATACGACTTGCCGGAGTCCTCCTTGAGCGGGAGGGCGTCGATATCTGCGCGCGCGGCTACGACCGGCCCGTCGCCGTTAGTAATCGTTGCGACGAGCCCCGTCTCGCCTACGCGCTGATAGGAAATGCCGCGGGACTCAAGTTCCGCGGCAATGCGGTTTGCCGTCTCCACTTCCTGCATGGACAGCTCGGGGTGTTGGTGGAAGTGCTTGTACAGCTCTTCGCGCTCGGATCGAGTAGCGTCAAGGTCTGACAGGATGGACCGTACTTGGGCGATGTTGAAAGACATGGGTTGTGGCTCCGTTTCTCATGCACGGTAGACGTGGGCTCACCCGCCAGACTAGCTGCGCGACGGATTTGTGCGCGGGCGGACTGGAAGACAAACGTCCCTGGTAGCAATTTGCTTCTTAGCTGCTGCGGCCGGTAGGGTTCTCGTTTGGACTTATGGGCCCGACGCATGGCGTCCATGAAGGTTCAACAAGTTCATTTAACTGCACATCCAACTTTGTTGCAGGCCCCCCGCCGACATGCGGACCGGGTGTATTGGGAGGCGGCGAGCGCCCCGCGTTACTGAGCGTGGGGAGCGTTGAGTAGCCCCCAACAGACCACACGGATAACGCGACCATTCCACGAAGCAGTTTGTGGGGGTCAGGTGGGTTTTTAAAGGGAACCGCAACGAGAAAGGTAAAACGGTCACTTCACATGACGATGACTGATCCAATCGCAGACATGCTGTCTCGCGTGCGCAACGCAAACAATGCGCAGCACGAGACCGTGTCTATGCCCTCCTCCAAGTTGAAGGTCAACATCGCGGAGATCCTCAAGCAGGAGGGCTACATCGCCGACTACAAGGTTGAGGAAGAAAAGGTCGGCAAGACGCTGACCCTGGACCTCAAGTACGGCCCGACGCGCGAGGCTTCCATCGCTGGACTGCGCCGCGTGTCCAAGCCGGGTCTGCGCGTGTACGCAAAGTCAAACGACCTGCCGCAGGTTCTCGGCGGCCTTGGCGTGGCAATCATTTCCACGTCCCAGGGCCTCCTGACCGACCGTCAGGCCCAGGAGAAAGGCGTAGGCGGAGAAGTTCTCGCCTACGTCTGGTAAAGGGAGGTTGAACAGACTATGTCACGCGTAGGTAAAGCACCCATCGCAATCCCGAACGGCGTCGAAACCAAGATCGACGGCCGCAACGTTGAGGTCAAGGGCCCGAAGGGCACCCTGGCACTCGAGCTTCCGGAGCCGATCACCGCTTCCGTCGAAGAGAACGAAATCGTGGTCTCCCGACCGGACGACAACCGCACCAGCCGCGCGCTGCACGGCCTGTCCCGCTCGCTCGTCAACAACCTCGTTGTCGGCGTCACCGAAGGCTACAAGATCAACATGGAGATCTTCGGCGTCGGCTACCGCGTCCAGGCCAAGGGCAAGGACCTCGAGTTCGCCCTCGGCTACTCCCACCCGATCCTGATCCAGGCACCGGAGGGTATCACCTTCGCTGTCGACGGCAACACCAAGTTCTCGATCGAGGGTATCGACAAGCAGCAGGTTGGCCAGATCGCCGCGAACATCCGCCGACTGCGCAAGGATGACCCCTACAAGGGCAAGGGCATCCGCTACGCAGGCGAGCAGGTTCGCCGCAAGGTCGGAAAGACGGGTAAGTAATCATGAGCAACACCGCAGAGAACACCAAGCGCACCCCGGTCGGCAAGGACATCTCCTCGCGCCGCCGCGAGGCACGCGCACGTCGCCACTTCCGCATCCGCAAGACCCTGCGCGGCACCCCGGAGACCCCGCGTCTCGTCGTGCACCGCTCCTCGCGCCACATGCACGTCCAGGTCATCGACGACCTGGCCGGACACACCCTGGTGTCCGCTTCCACCATGGAGGCCGACATCCGCGGCACCGAGGGCGACAAGAAGGACAAGGCCGCCAAGGTCGGTGCCCTCATCGCGCAGCGCGCAAAAGAAGCCGGCATCGAGGCAGTGGTTTTCGACCGCGCCGGGTACAAGTACCACGGCCGAGTCGCGGCTCTTGCCGACGCAGCTCGTGAAGGTGGTCTGAAGTTCTAATGATCACCGAAACCATCACCATCAACGGAAGGAACGCGTAATGGCCGAACGTGAACGGCGTGACGGCGGACGCTCCGCCGACAACCAGAACAACAACGACCGCAACCAGCGCAACAACGACCGTGGCGAGCGCGGTGGCCGCGGAGGCCGCCGCGACCGCGACGACCGCCGCAACCAGAACGACGATCGCGACAAGTACATCGAGCGCGTTGTCACCATCAACCGTGTTGCCAAGACCGTCAAGGGCGGCCGCAACATGTCCTTCACCGCGCTCGTCGTCGTCGGCGACGGCCAGGGCATGGTCGGCGTCGGCTACGGCAAGGCGAAGGAAGTTCCCGCCGCTATCCAGAAGGGTGCTGAAGAGGCCCGCAAGAACTTCTTCCGCGTCCCGATGATCGGCGGCACCATCCCGCACCCGGTCCAGGGTGAGGCAGCCGCCGGCATCGTCATGCTGCGCCCGGCCGCACCGGGTACCGGTGTCATCGCCGGTGGCGCCGTGCGCCCCGTTTTGGAGTGCGCCGGCGTGCAGGACATCCTGTCGAAGTCTCTCGGCTCCGACAACGCCCTGAACGTGGTTCACGCGACCGTTGCCGGCCTCAAGGAGCTCGTGCGCCCCGAGGAGATTGCCGCCAAGCGCGGCAAGCCCGTCGAGGACATTGCACCGGCCCGCATGCTGCGCGCACGCGCAGGACAGGAGGCTTAAGAAACAATGGCTCTGAAGATTACGTTGCACCACGGCAAGGTCGGCGAGAAGCCGACGACCCGCGCAAACCTGGAGGCACTGGGCTTGCGCAAGATTGGCCAGTCGGTGATCAAGCAGGACAACGCCGCAACCCGCGGCCAGATCCTCAAGGTGCGCCACCTGGTCACCGTTGAAGAAGTTGCAGGGGAGTAGATTACACATGGCTGACATCATCAAGCTCCATGATCTGCGCCCGGCGCAGGGCGCGAAGAAGTCCAAGACCCGCGTTGGCCGCGGTGAAGCATCCAAGGGTAAGACCGCAGGTCGCGGTACCAAGGGCACCGGCGCTCGCAAGCAGGTTTCGGCCGCTTTCGAGGGTGGCCAGATGCCGCTGCACATGCGGTTGCCGAAGCTGAAGGGCTTCAAGAACCCGAACAAGGTCATTTTCCAGGTTGTCAACGTGGCAGACCTCGAGAAGGCGTTCCCGAACGGTGGCACTGTGGCCATCTCCGACATCGTCGCAGCGGGCCTTGTTCGCAAGAACGAGCCGGTGAAGGTTCTGGGCAACGGTGACCTGGGCGTCAAGCTCGACGTCACCGCCACGAAGTTCTCCAAGTCTGCCGTCGAGAAGATCGAGGCAGCCGGAGGCACCGTCACCGAGGCGTAGGTTTTTTAGAAAACCGCACTGACAGGCGGGCTGTTCCCACCTACGGGATCAGCCCGCCTCTTCCTTACTTTTTGTTATTCTTTCCACATGGGTAACGCAGGAGTGCACAACGGCCTCATCTACGGAATCATCCTTGGACTCTTAGCGGGTGTCTGGATGGGAATGCTTTTCTTCGACAACGTTGGTGTGGGCATCGGGGTCGGCGTCGGGGTCGGTGTTGTCGCCGGTTTGGCCTACGACAGCAGGCAACGCCGCCGCAGCGGCGACGAGAAACCGATCGATCGGGAGCGCGCGTAGCGCGGCGGTCACTGGCCGAGCTCTTTGCGACGCTCCATGGCCACGCGCAGCCTTTCGGCGCGCTTTTTGGTTTCCGACGCGTTGAGTTCCTCGAAGATTTCTTCTTCCTCGTCGCCGAGCCCAAAGAATTCGCGGGCGCCCCACGAAGCCAGGCCGGCGATCGGGAACACCACCCAGAAGTACATCCAGTTAAATACGAAAAGACCCAGGAAGAAAAGCACCATCGTGGCAGACCAGATGATGGTGTCAGCGGCCTGCACTTTCTTCCCTCGGCTCAGCACCTTGTCAAGCTCGGCGTCTGCGTCGAACTCTCGCGGTAGGGTGCGCCGCTCTGGCCTGTCATCTCCCGGCTGGGCGATGGCGGGGGAGTTGCGCTCGATAGATTCAGGCATGTCCGCGAACAGTTTGTCGAGGTCGCTCCTGTAAGTCGCTTGCGTCAGCTCAGCGGTGCGCGCATCAAACTCGGCGACGCCCAGATAGCCGTTAGTAAACAGGTGCGTCAACCGGTCAAAGGCTTCCGAGCGCTCGGGGTCTCCGACGCGGACGTCGGGAAATTCCGCCACTGAAGCCTCCTCTGGGTAAACGACCTGACACCCTAACGTGGTGTGGGCGTCGATAAGTAACTCAAGTATTGTGCGCGACAACGCGCACCGCAACTTCGACGATTGTCCGGTGGCTGGTAGGCTGTTGGGGTCAAACGTGCCTGGGGTGGGAAGCATCGAGTTTCCTAGCCCTCGGCTATACCTGTCCGCTATCTTCCGAGGTCTCACCCACCGCGGAAGCCAGGAGGCTTTGTGTCCGCTATTGTTCAAGCGTTTAGAGACGCTGATCTGCGCAAAAAGATCCTTATCACCCTCGCGTTGTTGGTTCTCTACCGCGTCGGCGCGCAGATTCCGACACCGGGAGTCGACTACGCGCTGATCAGCGCGCGCCTCAACGAGGTTTCGCAGGGCGATCAGGCCACGATGTTCTCAATCATCGGCCTGTTCTCGGGTGGTGCTCTCCTGCAGCTGTCTATCTTCGCGATCGGCATCATGCCGTACATCACGGCGTCGATCATCGTGCAGCTGCTCACCGTCGTCATCCCTCGCTTCGAGGAGCTCAAGAAAGAGGGCCAGGCTGGCCAGACGAAGATGACGCAGTACACGCGCTACCTCACCGTCGGCCTTGCGCTGTTGCAGTCCGCGGGCATCGTGGCGCTGGCGGATCGCGAACAGCTGCTGGGCCAAGGCATGCCCATCCTGGTGGAAGACCGCACCATCTGGACGCTGATCATGATGATTATCGTGATGACATCGGGTGCGGTGCTGATCATGTGGCTCGGTGAGATCATCACAGAAAAGGGCGTCGGCAACGGCATGTCGCTGCTGATCTTCGCTGGTATCGCGACCCAGATCCCCGCCCAGGGTGCCATTATTCTCGAGCAGTCCGGTGGTGTGACCTTCGGGCTGGTGCTCGCGGCGCTGATTGTGCTGGTGGTCGGCATCATCTTCGTGGAGCAGGGCCAACGCAGGATTCCGGTGCAGTACGCCAAGCGCATGGTGGGCCGCCGCCAGTACGGCGGGTCATCCACCTACCTGCCGCTGAAGGTCAACCAGGCGGGTGTGATCCCCGTCATCTTCGCGTCTTCGTTGCTGTACGTTCCGATCCTGATCACGCAGATCGTGACCATGAACAACCCGACGCCGCCGGACAACTGGTGGATGAACAACGTCATGGCCTGGCTACAGAACCCGGGTTCGTGGCAGTACATCCTGATCTACTTCGCGATGATCATCTTCTTCTCCTACTTCTACGTCTCCATCCAGTACGACCCGGTGGAGCAGGCGGACAACATGAAGAAGTACGGTGGCTTCATCCCGGGCATCCGCCCAGGCCGGCCCACCGCGCAGTACCTCGCGTTTGTGATGAACCGGTTGCTGTTCGTCGGTGCGCTCTACCTCGGCCTGATCGCGATCCTTCCCAACCTCGCACTCGATGCCGGTGTGACCGGCACCGGAAGCATGGGGATGAGCGCTTTCGGCGGCACCGCTATCCTGATTATGGTGTCCGTGGCACTGACCACGGTGAAGCAAATTGAATCCCAACTTCTCCAATCCAACTACGAAGGACTTCTCCGATAATGCGTCTCGTTCTCCTCGGCCCTCCCGGCGCCGGCAAAGGTACCCAAGCTTCCATCCTCTCGGACAAGCTCGGCGTGCCGCACATTTCCACTGGTGATTTGTTCCGCGCCAACATCGGCGAGGGCACCTCGCTCGGCGTCGAAGCCAAGGAATACATTGACGCGGGCCGTCTCGTGCCCACGGAGGTGACCGCGCGCATGGTCGAGGCCCGCCTCGAAGAGTCGGACGCGGCCAACGGCTTTCTTCTCGACGGCTTCCCGCGCACCGTGGAGCAGGCTGAGATCCTCGAGGAACTGCTGCGCAAGAAGGGCGTCGCCCTCGACGGCGTTCTCAACTTCCAGGTCGACGAGGACGTCGTTGTCGAGCGCATGCTCGCCCGAGGCCGCGAGGACGACAACGAGGAAACGATCCGCACCCGCCTCGGCGTCTACCGCAACGAGACCGCCCCACTCATCGACCACTACGGCGACGAGATCATCAACATCGACGCCGTCGGTGAGGTCGACGAGGTCAACGGCCGCGCAATGAGCGAACTGGAAAAGCTGAGCAAGTAGGCGCAGCGCGGCAAACGTGATGATTTTTAACCCGCGCCGACGACGCATCCCCGCCAAGTCGCCCTCGGACCTCGAGGCGATGGAGGCGGCGGGCCGCGTCGTCGGCGTTGCGCTGCAGGAGGTGCGCAAGGCCGCCGCGCCGGGACGCACCACCGCCGATCTTGACCGCGTTGCCGAGGACGTCATCCGCTCATACGGCGCGGTTCCGACGTTCCTCGGCTACCAAGGTTTCCCGGCGTCGATTTGCGTCTCCGTCAACGACGTCGTAGTGCACGGCATCCCGAGCGAGAAAGTCATCCTGAAAGAGGGCGACCTGGTTTCAGTGGACTGCGGCGCAACCCTTGCCGGCTGGGTGGGCGACTCCGCGTGGTCGTTCGGTGTCGGCGAGCTCGCCGAGGACATCGACAAGCTCAACCGAGCTACGGCGTGGGTGCTTGACCAGGGGATCAAAGCGATGGTGCCCGGAAACCGGCTCACGGATATCTCCCATGCTCTCAAGGCGGCAACCCGCGCCGCGGAGCAACGCTTTGGCGTCGCGCTCGGCATTCTCGACGGCTACGGCGGGCACGGCATTGGCCGCTCCATGCACGAAGAGCCGTTTTTGGCCAACGAGGGCAAGCCCGGCCGAGGCCCCCAGATCCAGGAAGGGTCAGTGCTTGCGATCGAGCCGATGCTGATCCTCGGGGGAGAGGTTTCCAGCGAGGTGCTTGACGACGACTGGACGGTTGTCACCCTCGACGGTTCACCCGCGGCGCACTGGGAACACACCGTTGCCGCTACCGCGCAGGGACCGCGGGTTCTCACCCCGCGCACCCAGTTGTGAGTAAACAAGTGCGTCAAAACTGCTAACGGGGGTTATACTTCCACCATGTCGAACTCTCAACGTCGTGCCAGCCGCTTCACAGCTGTGGTCGCCGCCGTCGGCGCCTGCGCTGCCCTTATCTTCTCTCCCACCGTGGCCAATGCCCAGCAGCTGCCGGCCACTGCGCAGCTCAGCGCGGATCCTGCCATCGCCCTCGACGCGTTTGCGCAGCAGACGTCGAGCACGCTGGCGTCGTCAAGCCGCGACAGCGCGTGGAACATCCGCGCCGGGCTGATCGCCCAGGCGGGCTCGCTTGCGGGGATTAACCCCGCCCTGCCGGAGCAGGCGCGCGCCCAGATTGACCAGACCTTCGAGGCGCTGTTTCCCGAGCTCATCGCCGAGCACCTGCCGCCGGCTCCCGCTCCCGCCCCAGTGACGCAGCAGGCTGCCGTGCCGGCTCAACCTGCGGCCTTCGATTACGGCGCGTGCCCCAAGGACGCCAAGGTGTGCGTCGACATCGCCGGGCAGCGCTCCTGGCTGCAGGAAAACGGGCAGGTCTACTACGGCGACGTCCGCGTGGCGACGGGCAAGCCGGGCTACGAGACGCCGCGCGGAACGTTCTACGTCAACCGGAAGGTGAAGGACGAAATCTCCTACGAGTTCAACAACGCCCCGATGCCTTTCGCAACGTACTTCACCTACAACGGAATCGCGTTCCATGAGGGAGACCCCGCGTATCTGTCGCACGGGTGCGTGCGCATGCACCGCGGGGACGCCCAGCGTTACTTCAGCGAGTTGAACATCGGCGACAAGGTCGTCGTCTACTAGCCGGCGCGCCCCGCATCCTCAAAGATGCGGGGTTTGTCTTTGTGCAGGTGGGGCGATATAGTTACAACTTGGTGTGAACTGCCCCCAAAAAAATGCGGGTTGTGCGCGCCAGTCAGCGAACAAATGATACGTCTAGCACCAATGCAAACACGGTGCTGTAGGAAGTGGAGTGTATGGCAAAAGAAGGCGCAATTGAGGTTGAGGGCCGCATTGTCGAGCCCTTGAAGAACGCGATGTTCCGTGTCGAACTCGACAACGGCCACCAGGTTCTCGCCCACATCAGTGGCAAGATGCGCCAACACTACATCCGCATTCTCCCGGAGGACCGGGTGATCGTGGAGCTGTCGCCATACGACCTCGACCGCGGCCGTATCACGTACCGCTACAAGTAAAACTTTTCCGCCTTCTCACTCAAACTCACCGCCGCATGAGGCGGTGAGCGATCTACCTTCGGCTGCGGTGGCCGAAGCCGCGCGCAATCACGACCCATCATCCGGTTAGGACCGGGTAAAGCGTCGCGTGGCGTGGACGGGTGGGGAGAAAACCACCGTACCAACCTGAAAGGCACGTCCGACATGGCACGTCTCGCTGGTGTCGATCTGCCGCGCAACAAGCGCATGGAGATCGCACTCACTTACATTTACGGCATCGGGGCAACCCGATCCAAGGAACTGCTCGAGAAGACGGGCATTTCTCCTGACCTGCGCACCGACAACTTGACCGACGATCAGCTCGCCGCGCTTCGCGACGCCATCGAGTCCTCCTACACCGTCGAGGGTGACCTGCGCCGTGAGGTTCAGGCTGACATTCGCCGCAAGATCGAGATCGGTTCCTACCAGGGTCTGCGCCACCGTCGCGGGCTGCCCGTTCGCGGCCAGCGCACGAAGACCAACGCGCGTACTCGCAAGGGACCGAAGAAGACCATCGCAGGAAAGAAGAAGTAACACATGCCACCGAAGACTCGTTCCGGCGCGCGCCGTACCGGCCGTCGCGTCGTCAAGAAGAACGTGGCCGCTGGCCACGCCTACATCAAGTCCACCTTCAACAACACCATCGTGTCCATCACGGACCCCAACGGTGCTGTGATCTCCTGGGCCTCCTCCGGCCATGTCGGGTTCAAGGGCTCCCGTAAGTCCACCCCGTTCGCGGCGCAGATGGCCGCTGAAAACGCAGCCCGTAAGGCCATGGAGCACGGCATGAAGAAGGTTGATGTCTTTGTCAAGGGTCCCGGCTCCGGCCGCGAGACCGCTATCCGTTCTCTCCAGGCTGCCGGCCTGGAGGTGTCCTCGATCTCCGACGTGACGCCCCAGCCGTTCAACGGCTGCCGTCCGCCGAAGCGTCGTCGCGTTTAAGGCTGAAAGGAAAAGAGGTAAGAATACATGGCTCGTTACACTGGCCCTGCTACCCGTAAGTCCCGTCGCCTCCGCGTCGACCTCGTCGGCGGTGACATGTCGTTTGAGCGCCGCCCCTACCCTCCGGGGCAGGCAGGCCGTGCTCGCATCAAAGAATCTGAGTACCTGCTCCAGCTGCAGGAGAAGCAGAAGGCTCGCTTCATTTACGGCGTGATGGAGAAGCAGTTCCGTCGCTACTACGAGGAGGCCAACCGCCTCCCCGGCAAGACCGGCGACAACCTGCTCGTCCTGCTGGAGTCCCGCCTGGACAACGTCGTCTACCGCGCTGGTCTGGCACGCACCCGCCGCCAGGCACGCCAGCTCGTCTCCCACGGCCACTTCACGGTCAACGGCAAGCGGACGAACGTTCCGTCCTACCGCGTCTCACGGTACGACATCATCGATGTCCGCGAGAAGTCCCGCGCCATGATCTGGTTCGAGGAGGCCCAGGACAACCTGGTCGACTCCGTGGTTCCGGCCTGGCTGCAGGTCGTTCCGGAGACCCTGCGCATTCTCGTGCACCAGTTGCCCGAGCGCGCTCAGATCGACGTGCCGCTGCAGGAGCAGCTCATCGTCGAGCTCTATTCGAAGTAATCTCTTACTTCGTATAACCCTTTCGCATCATCCGTTCCTACCGGCATCAAATAGTGGTTGCCGACAAAGGAGAAGTCCATGCTTATCTCTCAGCGCCCTCAACTGACCGAGGAGTACATCGACACCAACCGCTCGAAGTTCGTCATCGAGCCGCTTGAGCCTGGTTTCGGTTACACCCTCGGAAACTCTCTGCGCCGGACGCTGCTGTCGTCCATCCCGGGCGCGGCCGTGACCTCGATCAAGATCGACGGTGTGCTCCACGAGTTCACCACGATCAACGGGATCAAGGAGAACGTTTCCGAGATCATCCTCAATGTCAAGAACATTGTGCTGTCCTCCGACTCCGATGAGCCGGTTGTCCTGTACCTGTCCAAGGAGGGCCCGGGCGACGTTACCGCTGGCGATATTGAGCTGACTGCCGATGTCGCGATCCACAACCCGGATCTGCACATCGCGTCGCTCAACGACAGCGCGCGGCTTGAGATGGAGCTTGTCGTCGAGCGCGGCCGCGGCTACGTCCCGGCCATGCCGTACGCCGGTGGAGAGGCCGGCCGCATTCCGGTCGACCAGATTTACTCCCCGGTCACCCGCGTCGCCTACAAGGTTGAGGCAACTCGTGTTGAGCAGCGCACCGACTTTGACAAGCTCATCATCGACGTCGAGACCAAGAACTCCATGACCGCCCGCGACGCCCTGGCGTCCGCAGGTTCGACCCTGGTGGAGCTGTTCGGCCTCGCCCGCGAGCTGAACACCGCCGCCGAGGGCTTGGAGATCGGGCCGTCTCCGCAGGAGACGGAGTACATCGCCGCGTACAACCTGCCGATTGAGGACCTGAACTTCTCCGTCCGCTCCTACAACTGCCTGAAGCGCCAGGAGATCCACTCCGTCGGTGAGCTCGCCGAGTACACCGAGAGTGACCTGCTGGACATCCGTAACTTCGGGCAGAAGTCCATCAACGAGGTCAAGATCAAGCTTGCCTCGCTGGGGCTGACCTTGAAGGACGCGCCGGAAGACTTCGACCCGACCCAGATTGAGGGCTACGATGCCGAGACCGGCGACTACGTCGACGTCACCGCGGAAGACACCGAGTAACACTTAAGAGCACGCGCTCAACTAACCGCACACGAGGAGTACGAAAATGCCGACCCCTAAGAAGGGCGCCCGTCTCGGAGGTTCCGCCAGCCACCAGAAACACATTGTTTCCAACCTGGCCATGTCCCTCTTCGAGCACGGGGCAATCAAGACCACCGAGGCCAAGGCCAAGGTTCTGCGCCCCTACGCAGAAAAGCTGATCACCAAGGCGAAGAAGGGCACGCTGGCTGACCGCCGCGCTGTCGCCGCTGAGCTGCCGAACAAGGACATCGTTGCGTACCTGTTCAACGAGCTCGCGCCGAAGTTCGAGGGCCGCGACGGCGGTTACACCCGCTCCATCAAGCTGGAGAACCGCTCCGGCGACAACGCCCCGATGACCCACATCTCTCTCGTTCTTGAGGAGACCGTGTCCAACGAGGCTTCCCGCGCCGCCCGCGCCGCCGCCTCCAAGCAGGCTGAGGCTGAGGCGACCGAAGCTGAGGCTGAGGTTGAGGCTACCGACGCGACCGAAACGGACGAGAAGTAGCACTACTTTCCGCGTCGTAGCTGCACGCAGGCCCCGCGCTAAATTTCCCGGCAACGGAAAGCGCGGGGCTTTTTGCTACCCTCAAAGCACCATGATCGACGAAACGCTGCGTCTGCGCTTGGACATCGCCTACGACGGCACGGATTTCCACGGCTGGGCCCGCCAGCGCGAACAGCCTGACGGCACGCCCACGCGCACCGTGCAACAGACCATCCAGTCTGCGCTGTCGACTGTGCTGCGCACGCCGGTGGAGCTCACGGTTGCCGGGCGCACCGACGCCGGCGTTCACGCCTCCGGCCAAGTCGCGCACGCCGACATCCCCGCCGCATCGCTCGACCAGCGCTCCATCGACGGCGACCCTGCCCGCCTAGTGCGGCGCCTGGCTAAGCTTCTGCCCGCCGATGTGCGCGTGTACGGTGTCTCCGCGGTCAGCCCGCTTTTCGACGCCCGATTTTCCGCCCTGACCCGCAGCTACGTGTACCGGGTCACCACGCACCCCGCCGGCGCATTGCCGACCCGTGCACGCGATACCGCCGTGTGGCGCCGCCCGGTTGACATCGGCGCCATGCAGGTGGCCGCCGACGCGTTCGTGGGCCTCCACGATTTCGCCGCGTTTTGCAGAGCGAAGCCGCACGCGACGACGGTGCGTAAAGTGGTGGAGATGAGGTGGGTGGAGGCGTCGACAGGCGAAGAGCCCAACCTGTACGAAGCGCACGTGACGGCCGACGCCTTCTGCTGGAACATGGTCAGATCGCTGGTGGCGGCGTGCCTGCAGGTCGGGGAGGGGTCGAAGGACCCCACGTGGGTTGAGCCGCTGCTCGGTGAAACCACCCGCCACCCACACGTCCTGCTTGCCCCAGCCAAAGGGCTGACGCTTGTCGACGTTTCCTACCCCGCGCCCGAGCACTACGCCGAGCGCGCCCGTCTTACCAGGGCAAAGCGGGATTGAGCGCGCCGATCGCAGCGGTGTCGGGAGCACGCAATACAATGGCCAGGCAGTCGAACAAATCGGTGAGGACGGTACTGCTATGTCGCTAACGGGCGCCTCCGTGGTCGCCGTCATGCTGTTCACGCTGCCCGGTTTCGTCATTTCCTGGGTCGCGGGGGTCAAAGCCCCGGCGGCGGCCGCGAGCGCGCTGCCGGTGACCTTCGGCGTCATGGGCATGAGCGCGTGGATGTGGGGCGAGACGACTGCGCCCTTCAACACGCTCACCTTCACCATCAGTTTGATGTTCACACTCGGCTGCGCGGTGCTATGGCGCTGGGCGACAGATCGGCGCTTGCGCACGGCCACGACGTGGCGGGAAAGGGCCTTCCCTGAGGGGTGGCGCAGAGGCAGCGTGGCGGACCCGGCGTGGGTGTTGCCCGCCGTAGGTGTCGTCGGCGGCGCATGGATGATTGTCGGCGACCGTGTGAACTGGCTGCTCCGCGTGCCACACGGCACAGAAAACATCGTGCAGGGCTGGGACGTGCAATGGCATGCCAACGTGGTGCGGTTCATCCTGGAAGAAGGCATCGCTTCCCCCACGCGGATGGGCGAGCTGCAAAACATCGAAACCCAGGCGCAGCTTTTGTACCCCACCGGTTACCACTCGGGCATCGCACTGTTTGCGCAGGTCGCCGGGCTTGAGCCGATCCCAGCTCTCAACGTTGTCGCTGCCATTCTCCCCGGCCTGGCGCTACCGCTGACGATGGCGTGTCTCGTGCTCGCGGTGACGCAGTCGCGCGGGCTGACCGCGCAGATCGCTGCCGCGCTGGCGGCGCTGGCGTGCTACGTGGCACCGACGCTGATGTGGATTCCCGACTACGTCGGAATGTGGCCGTACTTGTTCGCGGTCACGCTCACCGGCATCGTGATCTGGCAGTTCTGCTCCACCCCGTCGCGGCCCGCGATGGCGCTGCCCGCAATGCTCGGTTTCCTCGGTGTTTTGGTCGTCCACCCGTCGGCGGTCACCATCGTCGCGCTCGCGGTTGCCCTGTTTTGGCTGACCCGACTGCTGTTCGTTCCCGTGACGACGAGGCTTAAGGATTTGCTCTGGATCGCGGGGCCCGCCGTGGTCGGCGCGCTGCTTTTCCTACCTCAACTTCTGCAGGGCTCCAGCCAAGCCGAAGAGGTTGCCGAGTGGGGGGTTACCGAAGGAGACCTGACGCCGACACCGTGGAAGACCATCCTGATGATGCGCACCCGCCACTCGGTGCAGTTCTTCCCCGACTTCGACGCGACGGTTCTGCTGTGGCTGGCCGTTGTCGGCGCGGTAGTTGTCGTCGCGTGGCGCCGCCAGGTGTGGCCCGTGCTCTTTTTCACGATCAGCGCCATGGCGGCGGTTCACGTTCTCGAGCCGTTCGACTCAGTGGTGGGCACGGCCCTTTCCGCGATCACCAATCTGCATTACAACACCGCCCACCGGTTGGTGATGCCGGTGAGTATGCTCACCATTGTCGGCGCCGCGATCGGCGTGGCGGCAGCAATCCGCCTGCTGACCCTGGCGCCGCTCGCTGCGCGGAAGGGTTCGCCGCGTTGGCGGTGGGCGTCGATAAGCGCCTCGCTCGTTGTCGCTGTCATCGCGGGTGCGGGGACCGTGGCGTGGGCGCGCGACACGTCCGAGCTCGGTGCGAAAGGCGCATACACCGAGACCCGGATGGACACGAGGATGGTCTCAGACAACGACCGCATCGCCTTCGACTGGCTGGCCACCCAGCCCGCCGCGTGGGAAGGGCTGACCTACGGCGAACCCGATGACGGCCACTCGTGGCTTTACGCCTACAACGGCGTACCTACGCTGTCGCGACACTACCTGTGGCCGACCGGGGGGAGCGGCTCCATGATGGACCGGATCCACTATCACACCGACGCACTCGGCGAGGGGCTGCGCGGAGATCCGGACGCGGAGAACCCCGTCGACGAGGCGGCCCGCGAACTCGGCGTGAAGTTCATCATCTCCAGCCCCGACAACTTCTGGTGGCACGTCCTCCCGCGTTATGAGCAGCTCAAGGGCCTGTGGGTGGCCGAGGGGGCAACGCCAGTGTTCGCGCGAGGCAACACCGTGATCTTCGCCGTCAACGACGCCTTCACCCCCGCCGAGCTTCGGGCCATGGCGCGTGATGCGCGTGAGCACGGGTCCGAGGAGATTCCGCAGCTGGTTGGTGGTTCTGGAGTGTCCGGAGGCGCTGCTGTTGGGTGAGCACAGCGTTTACGGGGGTTCCGGTTAAGAACGGGCGGTTAAGGATGCACGAAAAACCGGGAATTCGGGGCGCTCTTAACCGTGCGTTTTTTACCGGAATCCGGAGGCCCAGCGCGTCGGCGTCCCAGGGTTGAGACCCCGGTGATACTGCCCCTCGCCACTTTTCTTGACTGTATGTAAAGTATAGTTGACATGCAGTCAAGGAGAGGGGTTATTGATATGGAAGATAAGCACAAGCAAGTCAACAGGTGGGATGTCGAGTCGGGGTGGCTGCTTACCGTCACAGTGGTAGCGATGCTCGCGGCCACGGCAGCCTCGCAGTTCATCGACGGCGGCCTAGGTATGGCGTTCGCGATCGGTTGCGTCATTATCCAGCTCATCTGTATCGCGCACCTTGGCTCCCTGGCGGCGACGCGGAACCGCTAGTCGGCATGGAGGAGCAGCACAGCAACATGGTGCGGAGGTGGAGGCGCTGGCTCGACATGAGTCAGGCGGAACTGGCAGAGGCAGCCGGCGTTTCGCGCCAAACTATCGCCAACATTGAAAAGGGAAACTACTCCCCGTCAGTCCATCTGGCACTGAGAATCTGCCGCACTCTCGGCAAAACAGTGGAACAAGTCTTCGGTAATGAAAGGGAAGCAGGATAGTCACATGTCTATCACACGTAAATTCGGCGACGCCGTCGTCGGCGCAGTCGAGCGCGACGTCATCGATGAATATGAATCTTCCATGGTGCACAAATCCAGCACGGTTCTCGTTAGTGCGATGGGAATGGGAGTATACGCGCTGGGAGCTATCCTCGCGTGGACTATTCCGGGAAACCATTCGGCACTGAGCATCTTGGTTCTCCTTCCCCTTATACTCGGGCTTTTTGCCTCCGACGGATGGTTGAAATTCCACCACGTGCGTCAGGAAGCCCGGCTCGAATCCCGGTTCAACATTCGCTACCTCAGCGCCTTGTTGGCCTTGGCGTTGGTGCAGCTGGCAGGCATCGGCTACAACATCGGCGGCGGAATGAACACCTTCGCCTGGGGCATGCTCGGCGACGGTGTCATCGGAGCCGCAGCAGGGTTGTTGATGGCCGGCAAGGCCATGGATTTCTGGCATGCGGAGGATGTCCGTCGCCGCGATGCGCAGCTCGACGCCGAAGAGAACCTCGCCTAGTTTCCTGAGCGCGTCGCGTGCCGCCGCGGTAGGCTGCTTTCGAACCGGAAGGTGTGGGGTGCACCTAAGGGAGAACAATCGTTGAGAAGTTTTCGGGGGAAAGATGCCGCCTAATTCACCGCGCCGGCTGCTGCCGACAACCCGCGCGCAGGTCTCCGGCCACCGCTTCATGCGCCGCCGGGTCGAGCACGGTTTGATTTTCGGCGACATCCGCATGATCCATGACCCGTTGGCGTCGCGACAGCGCGCCATGATCTTCAGCATCGTGGCGGTTCTGCTGATCGCCGCGATCACGGCCCTGTTCGCGTGGCTGCGGCCCAACGCCGATCCGGGAGACGCACCCATCCTGCGCTCTGGCAGCGGGGAGCTTTACGTGCGGATCAACGACACGATCCACCCGGTCACGAACCTGACCTCTGCGCGACTTATTGTCGGGGCACCCGAGGAGCCGCAGCGCATCGGCGACGAGAACTTGCTCGCGCAGCCGCGCGGGGTGCCGGTGGGTATTGCCATGGCGCCGTCGTTGTTCGCGCCGCGCGACAGCGAAGATTTGTCGTGGTCGGCGTGCACGTTCGGCAGCGAGGTTGTCGTCATCGCAGGTCCTGGGGCGAATCAGCTTGCCGGGGCGTCGGCCGTGCTCGCCGAGGTGGGCGGGCAGCAATGGCTGGTCACCGGCGGGGGGCGCCGCTTGTTGCCGCCGGCCGATGCCCCAACCGGCCGTGTTATCCGCCGCGCTCTCGGTGTCGATGCGAACACCCCTCGCTGGTCGCCCCCGTCGCAGCTTCTCAACGCCTTGAAGGAGGAGGTCCCGCTCGAGGTTCCAAACCCGTTGCCGGAGATCGTCGTCAACGGCAGCGATTCGTGGGCCGTCGCGGCCGATGGCGGTGTCCAGCCGCTGAGCCGTCTGCAAAGCGACATCCTCACCGAAGCGGGTGCCCCGCAGCGCATCATCGGTAGCGCCGAGCTCGCGCAGCTTCCCGACGCTGAGCCGCCGATCGACATCCGCCTGCCCGCCGAGGAACCGGTCTGGCTGGACCCGGTCGTGGAACCGGTGTGCGCCACCGAAGCGCAAGTCGGGGCGACCTTCAGCGAGCCCCTGACCTCCTCGATCGCGCTGTCTGGTGGGGCGGTCGCGGTTGCTTTTGCCGGGCTTGACGACGGCGCCGTGGCCGTTGATTCCGGACACGGCTACCACGTCGTGTCGCTCAACGGCATGCGTCACGACGTCCCGGACCCCGACGTGCTGGACATGATCGGCGCCGAGCACGTCGAGCAGGTGCCGTGGGAGATCATCGCGCTGCTACCGCAGGCAGACACGCTCACCCAGGATGGGGCGCTGATCTCAACGTATTAGTGGGGGCGTCGAATAGCGGCGCCGACGACGGCGAGCAGCAGCACGGCCGCGAGGGCGGTGACGACGCTGCGCCAGCGCGCGGCTGCCGCGGAGGTGTGCTGGCGCGCGGCGGATACCACCACGGTGTGGTCCTGCGTGGGAGTCTCCTGGCGCAGCTGGGTCACCACCGACAGCGGGTCGATCGCCCCGCCGTGCGGCTGCGCCGAGGCGGCGACCAGGGCGCGGACCTCTGCGGGCGAGAGGTCGGGGTGCCTCTGACGAAGCAGCGCAATCGACCCCGCCACGACAGGTGCCGCGAAGCTGGTGCCCTCGAACGGACTGACGTTGCCCTGCGCATCGAGCGTGCCCGCCGCCCAGCCGCGCCCGTCGGGTGACAGCCCGACAGTGACATCGCCCGGAGCGGAGAGCTGGGCCGACGACTCCGGCACCGCCACGGAATACTCGGCCAGTTGGTGCGCATCTGAGCGCGCGCCGACCGCCAGGACGGTGGGGGAGTGCGACGGGATAACGCTCGAGCCCTGCGGGCACTGCGAGGTGACGTTGCCCGCGGCGGCCACCACGACGGCACCCTCGGCTTCCGCCCGCGCCAACGCTGCGTCGAGACCGGAGGTGTCGACCCGCGGGGAAACGCGCGGGTCGAGGCACGAGACCACGGAAATGTTGATCACGTCGGCCTGGAGGTCGAGGGCGTTGTTGAGGGCGTCGACAAGCGTGCGCACGCTGCCCGCACCGGCAGTGGGGTCCAGCTCGCGGGAGCGGTAGTGGGCCGAGGTCTGGCGGATCGAGATCACCTCCGCGTCCGGAGCAACACCGGCGGTAGTACCCGCGATGATGCCGGCGACGACAGTGCCGTGGGCGTCGCAGTCGAACAGCGGGTCCGGTGCATCCGGGGTGACAAAGTCGCCGCCCGCGACCAGCTGGTCGAGCTCGGGCGAGGCGGACACCCCGGTATCGATCACCGCCACACGAATGCCTGCGCCGGTCGCAAAACGACGCAGCTCCGCGTCCCATAAGGGTGCCGTGGGGCCATCAACGCGAGCGATTCGGGCGCAAACCACGTCCTGGGCGACGGCCCCCGGGGCGAGAAGGGAGGACGCCCCCACAGCGGCGACGATCCACGCCGTGCGCCCGGGCCGGCGCATCACACGCCCCGAATCAGGTCGAAGGCGCCCATCAGAAACAACCCGAGCGGGAACACCGCGATAATCGCCGCCGCCTCCGCGCGCTCAAGCCACACCAAGGAGGTGGGCTCTAGGTCCGGCACCCGCGACGACCACAGCGGGGCGGAAAGCGTCAGCGCCGCGACGAAGAAGGAAAAACCCAGCCACGCCGGGTGCGCGCCCGGGTCGACAGCCAGGCACGCGCAGGCAACCGCCGCATACGCCGTCACCGCGAGTGCGATGCGGGACGTGGTGTCATGGTGGCGAAAAGAGTGCAGCACAAGCGCGCCAGCCGCGCAGAGGCCGAATACGCTCACCCAGCCCCCGCCGAGCCACCCCAGCCACGCAAGCGCGGGCACGCAGCACAGACACACCCCGACTGACATCCCGGCGGTGACGCGGCGCGCCACGTGGCCGCGCTCGTCCACGTCCTGTTGGTAGGTGTCTGCGATAGAGAAGTTCTCTCCCGCTGTGGGCACCCGCGGGATGGCG
>NZ_GG667191.1:457799-479875 GCF_000159635.1 Corynebacterium lipophiloflavum DSM 44291
TCGAGACCCCGCGGCGCGCGGTCTTCGGCGGCAGCGGCCGCAAGGGCCTCGGCGGCGTCGCGCACGACGGGCGGGAGGACCGGTTCGCGAGGGCGCAACACGATGACGTGGCCGTCGCTCAGCCGCTGCTGGTAGAGCGGGCGATTCGGATCGAGCAGGGCACCGGCCACGGTGGTCACCTCCCACGGGCGCGATACCGGGGGCAAGTCCACCAACCGCGCCAGCTCAGGCAGGATCTCGGCGAACGTGGACGACGTCGGCAGCGTCAGGTCGATGTCGCGGTGAAACGATGCGACATCGATGCGGACGGTGACCCTAACGATGTGGTGCGCAGACGTGGCAACCATAACTAACCCCCGAAAAAACTCCCGCGCGAACCCCCGTTGCCGCGCATCAGCGCCAATTATTGCTTAAGATGGTCACCGCGTCCACAGCTACGGGGAGCTGGGGACTATGTACTACGGGGGGTAAATTCGCTGTGCTCGGTTTAGATCACACTGCCGTTGTGGTGCCGCAACACGCGGCAGCGGCGGAACCGGCGCCACCGCTGCCGCAGGGCAGCCTCGTCGCCGAGCCCGTGCCCGAGGCGCGGCGTGATTCGCCGCAGCCGATCATGAAAATACTGATGCCGGTGGTCATGGTTGTGGCGATCGGTGCGATGGTGGCCACGTTTGCGCTGTCCGGCCGCGACGTCAGCCCCATGATGATGATTTTTCCGCTGATGATGGTGCTGAGCACGCTAATGATCGTCAACCCTCCGGATCAGCCGGGAGATATCGACGAAACCCGTCGCGTGTACCTGCGCCACCTCGATGCACTGGCGGCGCAGGCACGTCGTAACGCGAGGTTGCAGCGCGAACACGTCACCCACTTTCACCCCGAGCCCGCGCATCTCATCCACGCCACGCCTACGTCGCGGGTGTGGGAGCGATCCGGCGACTCGCCGCGTGCCCTGGAGGTGCGCTTCGGCGAGGGTGTGACCTCGTTGTGCACCCCGATTGACGTGGGCGACCCGGGTTCTCCGGAGGATTTGGATCCCGTGTGCGCGGTGAGCCTGCGTCGCACGGTGACGGCGGTGAGCACGGTACCGGGAATGCCGATCGTCGTCCAGATCGCCGCCTTCCCGGCGATCACTCTGGCAGGTCCGCGCGCTGCGGAGGTGGCGCGTGCGGTGATCAGCCAGCTGTGCTTCTTCCACGGGCCGGAGATGGTGGGGGTGGTCAACTTGCACGGGGATCCGGACTTCGCGTGGATCAAGTGGTTGCCGCACACGAGAGACCCCGACGCAGCCGCGCTGTGCGTCGCCGTCGCCGACAGCTCGCAAGCCAGCTCCGCCCTGCTTGCGCCCGGGATCGACTGCGTCATCGTGGTCGACGCGGATCCCGACTACATCGGCGATGAGGACTCCCTGCACCTGTCCTGCGCCGAGGAAATCGTCGCGCACACACTTGAGGGGGCCGAGACGCTGGGCCGGCCCGACGTGTTCAGCGTCGCCCAGGCGCAGCTGCTTGCCCGCCACCTGGCCTTTTACCGCCGGCCGGAGGACACCGGTGCCAGCGGGGCCGCCTCGGATCTGCTGTCGATGCTGGGCATTGCCGATATCGACGATCTCAACCCGCACTCGATGTGGCGCGGCAGGGAGGGCACCCGGCTAAACCTGGTTGTGCCGTTCGGTTCAACGCCCGACGGGGTGCCCGTGCACCTCGATCTGAAGGAATCCGCCCACGGCGGCATGGGGCCGCACGGGTTGTGCATCGGCGCCACGGGCTCCGGCAAGTCGGAATTTCTAAAATGCCTGGTCACCGCCCTGGTAGCTACCCACTCGCCCGATGAACTCAACTTCGTGCTGGTCGATTTCAAGGGAGGCGCCACCTTCCTCGGGTGCGAGGCTTTGCCGCACACGGCGGCTGTGATCACGAACCTCGACAACGAGGCGGTGCTCGTCGAGCGCATGTACGACGCGATCTCCGGCGAACTCAACCGGCGCCAGGAGCTGCTGCGCAGCGCGGGAAACTTCGCCAACGTCAGCGACTACTCCGCGGCGAGGCGCGGCGGGCGCCCGGAACTCGAGGCGCTGCCGGCTCTGGTCATCATCGTCGACGAGTTCTCCGAGCTGCTGGGCCAGCACCCGCACTTCGCGGACTTGTTTGTCGCCGTCGGCAGGCTGGGCCGCTCGCTGGGTGTGCACCTCCTTCTCGCGTCGCAACGCTTGGAGGAGGGCAAGCTGCGCGGTCTCGATTCCCACCTGTCGTACCGCATCGGTCTGCGCACGTTTTCAGCCGGTGAATCACGCCAGGTGCTCGGGGTGCCCGACGCCTACGAGTTGCCGAACGAACCCGGCAACGGCTACCTCAAGGCGGGCGTGCCGGAGCTGACTCGGTTCCGTGCCGCGTACGTTTCCGGGCCGTTGACCCGCCGCGTGGAGCCCGCCGGGGTTCAGGCGCGCCCGGGCGTGGGGTTGTTTCGCGGCTGGGAGGTGCCGGAGCTCGGCGCATCCGAGGGTTCGACCGCGGTGAGTGTGGACGAGTCGACGACGCTTCTCGACGCCGTCGTGGCCAAAGCGCGCCAGACCGCCGAGCTGCGCGGGTTGCGTGCCCATCAGGTGTGGCTGCCGCCGCTGCCCGAAACGGTCGAGCTGTCTGCGGTGTGCGAGTCGCCGCAGCCGTTCAGCGTGTCCATTGGGCTTGTCGACGACCCCTACCACCAGCGCCAGGAGCACGCGAGCGTGGACTTCACCGCTGCTGGGGGTCACGTGGCGGTGGCGGGTGGACCCCAGTCGGGCAAGTCCATGGCGCTGCGCACAATCGTCGCGGCGCTGGCGGTGACGCATTCCACCGGGCAGTTGTGCTTCTACGCCATCGACGCCGGAGCCGGGCGCATGGAGGATCTCGAGGTGCTGCCCCACGTGGCGGGCACCGCGACGCGCGCGCAGGCGGAGCGGGCGCGTCGCATTGTCGACGAGGTGTGCGCCATCATCGACGACCCCGCACGTGCGGGGGGCCGGCAGGTGTTTTTGGTGGTCGACGGCTGGCACGCGATTGTCGCCGCCGATTCCGCTTTGGAGGATCTGCGTGATCCGCTCTCCCGCATCGCGTCGGAGGGGCCCGCCGCGGGCGTCCACCTGATTGTGTCCACGCAGCGGTGGAACGCGATCCGCGCAGGCGTTCGCGACCTCATCGGAACCCGCTTTGAGCTGCACCTCGCCGAGGCGACGGACTCACTGATCAGCAGGAAAGAGCAGATCAAGGTGCCTCCCGTGCCCGGCCGCGGCCTCACGCCGGACGGCAGGCACATGCTCGTCGCTGCGACGCACGCCCAAGACCTGGCGCATATCGCGGCCCAAACCGCCGGCCAACCGCGCGTGCCCCAGCTCAAAGTCCTGCCCGCGGTGGTGCACGCGCGCCCGCTTCTCGACGCCCCCACCAACCAGCGCCTCCCCTTCGGCGTCGGGGGCAGCCAGCTTGAGCCGGTCTTCCTCGACGGCGCGCACCTGCTGGCGATCGGCTCGCGGGCAAGTGGCAAGTCGACGCTGATCGCCACGTTATTGGCGGGGATCTGCTCGCTGTCGAGGGAGCGCGCCCGCATCGTGCTCGTTGATCCGCGACGCACGCACCTTAATTTGAGCGGCTCGGACATGGTCGCCGCCTACGCCGCCGCATCGTCGGCAAGCGAGACGGTAAACGCTGCGGTGGAAACGCTTAGTGCCAGACTGCCAGGCCCGGAGGTGACCTCCGAGCAGCTCGCGGCGCGCTCGTGGTGGGAAGGCCCGGATATTTACCTGGTCATCGATGACCTCGACATCGTCGGCGACGAACCGTTTCACCCTCTGCTGTCGTTGTTGCCCCACGCGCACGATATCGGGTTGCACGTCATCGCCGCGCGCAAGTTCGGGGGAAGCGCGCGGGCGCTCTACAGCGGCCTGCTCGCCGCGCTCAAAGACCTCACCCCCGATGTCCTCATCTTCGACGGCACCAAGGACGAAGGTGCCCTGTTCGGGGTCAAACCCGCAGCAAAACCGCCCGGGCGGGCGACGTTGGTGCGCGCCGGGCAAAACGCGGGCGACGTTCAGGTAGCCACTCTCACACCGGAAGGCAAAAGGCCATGACAACCACCGTTCCCGACATCATCGTCACCGTAGATTCCGAGACGACTACCTTTGCCGGGCTGGCCAACGTGCGCCGCCACGACCACCCCACTCCTGCAGAGATCGCCGGGTACATCCGAAGCGTCCTCGGGCCCGCGCCGGGCAACGCGCACGTACGCGTCGTGGCGGAGGCCAAGGATTTCAGCCTGATTTCCCGGGCGCTCGACGGCTACGATGTGGAGCTCTCCCACGAACCCGCTCCGGCGAGATCAGGAAGCAGGCACGCGTTGCGGGATGCAGAGCCGGAGGATTTCTTCGACGAGGGCCCAATCGAGATCTCCCGGCCCGAGGCGGAAGCGTCAGGCATCTTCCCGCTCGACGGGTGGCAGATCGTCGTGATCGGCATCGCCGCCGTGCTGTGCATCGGTGCGATCTGGGCGACGGTTTTGGCGCTCGGCTCCGGCGGTGATGAGTTCACCCCGCCCCCGCCGCAGCCCGAACCGGCGCCTGCTTCCGAGACAGTGGGGGAGGCGTCGACAAGCGAGCAAGCGCCACCTCCGACGACGGTGATTTCGCGGCAGGGCCTTGCGGTAGAGGTGCCCGCGGGGTTCAGTGTCGAGGCCGACGGCGACATGTGGCGCGCGACTGGCCGCGACCCCGATTTCCGATTGCAGCTGGCCGTCGACCCGCTCTACCAACTCCCGCCCGAGCGGTTACTAGAGCAGATCAAGGCAGAAATCGATGCAGACCCAGCGGTCGAGCTGCTCAACGATGACGGCACCGCGCTGACCTACCGTGAAGACAATGCGGACGGGTCGCACGCGCTGTGGAAAACCTGGGCCGAAGCGGACCACCAGCTCTCAGTCGGGTGCCACACCCGCGCGGAGCCGACAACGGTGCACAGCGCAACGTGCCGGATGGCCATGGAGTCGGCAACGTTTCGGGCGGAGGATGCGGCCGGATAGAAAAACTTTTGGGCTGGATGGAACCTCCGGCGCTTGCGGGCAGTCAAATAGGGGTGAGGCCACATTCAGGCCCATACACGGACGCACATACAAGGGGGAGACATTATGGCTCAGCTCCAAACTGAAGCCGACGTCATGCGCTCGGCCGCAAACAACGTCGACGACACCAACAACGCAGTCAACAGGGAGATCGAGCGCATCCAGGGCGTTGTCGAAGGCACCCGCTCTTACTGGCAGGGCGAGGCCCAGACCAGCTTCGACGGCGTCATGCTCAGGTACGACGACGCACAGCGCCGCCTCGGCCAGGCGCTCGCCGCGATTGCTGAGAACCTGCGCGACAACGCGAAGAACTACGAAAACATCGAAGCCTCCAACACCGACGACCTGCGCGCCATCAGCACCAGCGCCGGCCTTGCGCTCTAGAGATAAAGGGGTAGAACAAACATGACAATCAAGTACGAGTTCGGCCAGCTCGCCGGGGCGGCCGAGGACCTGCGTGGCTCAGTCGCGCACATCAACCGGATGCTCGACGAGCTCAAGAGCGGCCTGCAGCCGATGGTCTCCACCTGGACGGGTGACGCGGCCGAGGCCTACAAGGTTCACCAAAGCGAGTGGGATTCGGCGGCGAGTGACCTCAACGCCATCCTCAACAGCGTCGCTGAGGCTGTTGACGGGGGCAACAGTCGCATGCAGCAGGTCAATAACGCCGCCGCGCAAAGCTGGGGTTAACGCGCGAAAAGTACATCGGGGCATTTTCATCGGGGGATGCGCAGCGCGTTCCCACGGCATTGGGTGGTTTCCCAGGGTGCTGTGGGAGCGCGCTGCTTAGTAGATCGCATCGCCGTAGCGCAGGTACGGATCGTTGGCGATGAGGAGTGCAACGTCTACGTCGATATCTTCGTCTTCTGGCAACAGTGGTTCGAAGGGGAAGGTCATGCCGAACTCACTTTCAAGGTCGACCAGAGCCTGCATGCAGGCATGGACGTTGTGCGTGAGGTCGAAGTCGTCGAGGATTTTGTGGCCTCGGGCGAAAAACGTTTTCACCCGGTCGCGCTCGCGCAGCCTCGAATCCAGGTCGATGTTCCATCTGGGGTTATGCGGGCTGAGATGTTCGCCAATAAACCCTTCGGGTTGCGACAGCTGGTAGGTCCCGTCTGGGAACAGCCACACGATGTCACCGGTGAGGGGATCCGGGACGTAAAACGCCCGACGGTCCGTCTTCACGTTGTGGTGCCGATGGCACAGTGAGAACAGGTTCGACGGGGTTGTTGCTCCATCCTCCTGGTAGGGGATCCGGTGATCCATCTGGCAATCGTGCGCATCGCGGTCGCAGCCGGGCCAAATGCACACGCCGTCGCGAGCGATTGCGTAGGCGCGCATGCTTGTCGACGGGACGTAGCCGGCGATCTCGTGCTCGGCTACGTCATCGAGGTCGATGATGCGCGGCGGGTTGGCGTCAGTGAGGTTGTCGAACTCCGCGGTTCCTGCGGCGTCCGTCCAGCCGCTTCCGGGGAAGTACACCGAAGCCCCATCGACGACGTCTCCCTCCGGTGTCAGCGGCGCGTACCCGAAAATGGTTACCTTGGGTTGCGTCGTAATCCGGCCGGTGAGAATCAGTTTCGCGGCCTCATCTTCGGAGACCTTGTGCTCCCGGGCGACCTGCCGGCGAAACTCCCTGATCACGGCGTGCGTCGTGTTATCGCACTCAACCGTGAGGCCGGATCGCTTGCCGGCGGAATACTCGAAGAGAGTGAAATCCCCAGCCGCCTTAGCTCGGTCTTTGCGCTTCTTCGGATCGTAATCGACCCTTTCGTCGAACTTGGCGATGAAACGCTTCAGGCGGTGCGTTAACGCCTTCGGCGACAGCAACGGCTGGTTGGCCTTGCGCGGTGTAAACGCGTCGGTGAGGTAGGCGTCGATGAGCTGCAGTACTTCCTGCGAGAGCTCGGGGCCCAGTTCAGCGATGACGTTGTCGATGGCGGCCAGCCTTTTGATGTCCAACACGCGGGTGGTGCTTTGCGTTGAACGGAGCCGGGGCAGGTCGGAGAGGCGTCGATAAGCAAAAATGGCTTTTTCGATCGCCGACCTGCTTTCCCCGACGGCCTCTTGGAGCGTCGTCACTTCCAGCTCGAAATCATCAACACAGTGCGCAGGGTCCGCCCACTCGCTGAACAGCTCGAAGTCGGCATCGCGCTTGCGCTGGCCGAGTGCGGCTACGGCATCCCCCGGGCGCTGCGTCCTGAAGAAGTACTCGGCCTGGTCTGGGTGCTGAGTAGTGTTTTCCATGTCCCCCTCCTTACCGCCTCCAATATTAATCGAATAAACAAGCGAGCGCAAGGGTAAAAGACAGGATTTGTAAAAACAAATACGTCTCTATGTTCTATAACCAAATTCAATGGCCTTTCCCGCGCTTTTTGGTGATCTCCACTGTGTGTCGTAGTCTTATTCACCTGTGTGTTCTCGCGCTCCGCCAAGGGCGCGACACCGCCCGTCGGGTCTCCACCGGCCGCCGTCGGGACGTTGCTGGGCACATTGCAATCTTTCTGGCCGGCAGCCATCTAGACAGACTTTAAGGAGTCGTACATGTCTACTTACCACCCGAAGAGCGGTGACATTACCCGTAAGTGGTACGTCATCGACGCAACCGACGTGGTACTGGGCAAGCTCGCTTCCACCGCCGCAGATATCCTGCGCGGCAAGCACAAGCCCCAGTTCACACCCAACGTCGACACCGGTGACCACGTCATCGTGATCAACGCCGACAAGGTCCACATCTCCTCCAACAAGCGCGAACGCGAAATGCGCTACCGCCACTCCGGTTACCCGGGCGGTTTGAAGTCCATGACCCTTGGTCGTGCCCTGGATGAGCGCCCGGATCGTGTTGTTGAGGAGGCAGTGCGCGGCATGATGCCGCACAACCGCCTTTCCCGCCAGTCCATCAAGAAGCTTCACGTCTTCGTCGGCTCCGAGCATCCCTACCAGGCTCAAAAGCCGGAAACCTTCGAGTTTAAGCAGGTGGCCCAGTAATGACCGAGCCGAACAACTACACCGAAGAGAACTTCGACGCAGAGGTCGACGTCAACCTGGCGACCGCCGCGACCGAGGAGTTCAACTACACCATCGGTGACGCAGTCGCTCCCGAGGTCGAGGAAGATTCCGAGGAGACCGTCGAGCCGGTGTCCCTGCACGAGGGCCCGATCCAGACCGTTGGTCGCCGTAAGCGCGCCATCGCCCGCGTCACCGTGACCGAGGGCGACGGCACCATCACTGTCAACGGCCGCGAGTTTGAGAACTACTTCCCGAACAAGCTGCACCAGCAGGACATCCTGCAGCCGCTGACGCTGCTCGATCGCGAGGGCCAGTTCAACATCAAGGCCAACATCTCCGGTGGCGGCCCCACCGGACAGGCCGGTGCACTGCGCCTGGCCATCGCGCGTGCTCTCAACGTCTACAACCCGGCTGAGCGCCCGACCCTGAAGAAGGCCGGCCTGCTCACCCGTGACGCACGTGCCGTGGAGCGCAAGAAGGCAGGCCTGCACAAGGCCCGCCGCGCACCGCAGTACTCGAAGCGTTAATCACTCACGCTTTCAGTCGCACCGCCCCCGCGTTCGCCATTGCGAACCCGGGGGCGGTTTCGCGTTGGCCACGGAGGGGTCTTGTCCAAATGTGCGCGATTGCTCGGGCATAATGGCACGAATGACACGCTTGTTTGGAACGGACGGTGTCCGTGGATTGGCCAACGAAGTTTTGACAGCTTCCCTGGCGCTGAAGCTGGGCGCAGCCGCCGCTATGGTGCTGACGGAAAACCGTGGGAGCGGCAAGCGCCGCCCAACCGCCATCATCGGGCGCGACCCGCGCGTCTCCGGGGAAATGCTGGCGGCCGCGATGTCAGCCGGCATGGCGTCGAAAGGGGTCAACGTGTTGCGCGTCGGGGTGATTCCCACCCCCGGCCTGGCCTTTCTTACCGACGACTACGGGGCCGACATCGGGGTGATGATTTCCGCGTCGCACAACCCCATGCCGGACAACGGCATCAAGTTCTTCTCCGCCGGCGGGCGCAAGCTTCCCGACGAGGTCGAGGACAAAATCGAGGCAGCGATGGCGCATCTCGACGACACCGGCCCGACCGGCACCGGCGTTGGCCGGGTCATCGAAGAAGCTCCCGATGCCCGGGAGCGTTACCTCGCACACCTCAAGCGTGCGGTGACGACCGACTTAAGCGGCATCAAAGTCGTGGTCGACTGCGCTAACGGCGCCGCCTACGAGATTGCTCCGAAGGCGTACGCAGCCGCGGGCGCAGAGGTGATCCCGATTTTCAACACCCCAGACGCGTTCAATATCAATGACGGCTCCGGCTCGACGCATATGGAGCAGGTGCAGCAGGCCGTGTTGCGCCACGGCGCCGACATCGGGTTGGCTCACGACGGTGACGCAGACCGCTGCCTCGCCGTCGACGCCAAAGGCAACATCGTCGACGGCGATCAGATCATGGCGATCCTCGCGACCGCGATGCGCGACAAGAACATCCTGCAGGAAAACACGCTGGTGGCGACGGTGATGAGCAACCTCGGCCTCAAGCTCGCGATGCAGCGAGAGGGAATCTCGATGAAGCAGACCAAGGTGGGGGACCGCTACGTACTCGAGGAGCTGGGGCGCGGTGGTTACTCGCTGGGCGGCGAGCAGTCCGGCCACATCGTCGTGCCCGCCTTTGCGACGACTGGCGACGGCACCCTGTCTGGCCTGCTGCTGATGGCGCGCATGGCGGAAACCGGCAAGAGCCTTGAGGAACTTGCGGGCGTGATGAAGGTCCTGCCACAGGTGCTCATCAACGTCCCGGTGTCCGACAAGTCCTGCATCATCGACGCCGAAGACGTCAAGGCCGCGGTTGCGCAAGTCGAGGCTGAACTCGGTGACAACGGCCGCGTGTTGCTGCGGCCCTCGGGCACCGAGGAGGTATTCCGCGTCATGGTGGAGGCCTCTGAGCAGGAGCAAGCGCGCAAGATCGCGGGCCGCCTCGCGGCGGTCGTATCTTCGGTGTAGCTTTCACCCTGTAACCGGAACAACTTCTCACAGTGCCGAAAGTTTTTCCGGGATGCAGGGAACCGCATCGGGCTCGGGGGAGTCTAATCAGGGTGCAACTGATGCGGTTGTGGGCCGGAGACGGTCGACATTGAAGGGGGATGTCATGGAGCAGGCTTTGAACGTGGATCCGGAAGCCGTTCGCCAACGGCTCGATTCCGCGATTGCCCAGTACGAGGAACTCGCGGCGCAGCTGCGCGACAACGCGCCTACCTTTCCGGCGCACGCGGTCGGCGCAGGTTTCGAAGCGCACGGGCGTGCGCTGGCAGAGGCGATGACGCGGATGCAGGAGCGCAACGTTGAGTTTCTCACCAACCGGGTTGAGGGGTGGCGACAGCTGCGCAGCCTCATGGATTCCGTGGAACAAACCGATGCCGCCAATGCGTCGGAGGTGGGGCTGCGATGACAACGACGGTGACGCAGAACCTCTCATCGTTAGCGGCGGAGGCGGCGACGATCCCAGGGTCGGACCCCGCGGTGGTGGCCAGGATCGACTCTGTTGCCAAAGCGATCGCCCGCGAATACCTCAAGACCGAGGGTATGAACCTCGATGTAGTAGCGGCGAGCGCGAACAAGCTGGGTACATCAGCCACTGCGCCCTGGCGCGGCCGTGGCATCGGCGGTTTCGCGGCCAATTTCATCAAAGACGTGCTCAGCAAGATCGGCGCCGAGCACACCTCCAACTGGTTCGACTCGATCGGTGTGTCCACCGATGAGAAGGGGCGCGAAGACGCCGAAGGGGTCCAGGGGGATAACGCCGAGCAGCTGTGCCACGACGTGACCCACTGCTGCGACGCCATCCGCGAGATCGACACCACCGCCGACGAAGCCATTGGGGGAGTGGCCGACGTCATCTCCGCCCTGCTCAGCATCGCCAGGATCCACCCGATCGGCCGGGTGGCTGGGCTTATTCTGCCACTCGTCCTCAATGGCTTCGAGCAAATTAAAGGCATCGTAGAAGACCGAAACGGCCAGGTTGAAACCTGCCTCGGAGCCGTCACGCAGGCGTGCAACGACATGCTCGAGCACCAGCCCCAACCTCACAAGCAGTGGGATTGCCCGCCGGTGAGCACCGCCCCGTCACCCACTGCACCCGCCGTGCCCGCCGCGCCCACCGCACCCGCCTCGCTTGACGACGGCTGCGAGCCCCAGGCACAACACCAAGCCTCAACCCAAGCCTCAACCCTCGCCCCGACCTCGATTTCTTTTAACTTCGATCTCGGTGCGTCATCTGAGCTGCAGACTCACTCCGTTGCATTGCAACCGCCCACCTGCGACGTCGCGGCGCAGTTCTCTTCGCCGCAACCTGACGCGTCACCGTTGACCGGGATTCTCGCGCAGATTGGGATCAGCATCACCCTGGAGTGCCTCAACCACCTGGCGGAAAGTATTGAGGCAGCCGCCGAGTGCCCGGGGGAGACCTGCTGCACCCACGGCGAGACGGAGGAAGTCGCCGAAGTTGCTCCCGCGGAACCCGTTGCCGCAGCGCCGCCGGAACTGGCGGAGGTCGAAGAGCCACCGGCGCCGGCTGCAAAGCTTCAGGCGGCAGGTCTCCAGGCGCCCCCGCCTGCTCCACCGTCCGTGCAGGTTGAAACACCGCCCGCGCAGGTTGAAACACCGCCCGCGCAGGTTGAAACACCGCCCGCGGACCCTACACCCAAGATGAGGAAGTCAGGTGAATGGTGATGGATTTCGTCGAATTCGTGGAGCAGTACAAACTCCGAACCGCGAAACGAATGGTTGATTTCGAGGCGGCGATCGCCGAGGCCCACCGCCAAATGGAGCAAGCTGGCCGACAGCAGGCGATAGCGCGGGAAATGAAGCTGCGCCCGGCACCGGTCACCCCGCGGGGCGTCTACCGCCCTGTGCGCCGAAACGGCCGCGTGCAGGGAGTGCTGCGCCGCGACGACAAGGACGAGACGTAGAGTCGCCCGCCCTCAGGCTCGGAAACTTAGAAGAAAGAGAAGCTGGAGTCGTCGCGAGTCAGGCCGGCGCGCTCCGCGAGATCGTCTCCGTGCAACGAGGTGACCTTCGCGCCGGTGGCGTCGGCCTCGCTGAAGTCGGAGTACTTGCTCTGGCCGTCGAGCTGGTGAAGGAAGTAACCCACGAGCAGCCCGCGCACCGTCGCCTGGACCTTCCCGTTGGGGCGAGCCAGCCCCAGGATGCGCTTGACCATGCCGTCTTCGCTAAAGCTTGCCTGGCTCCCCTTGGCCGGGATTCGGTACACCACATCTCCAGCCCAGTTGTACGCCAGTTTCGCGGGGTTGCCCGGGTCGAAGAGGGAGTCGGAGTCATCGTCGGCCCCGATGACCATGCCCGGCAGGAAGATGTTCCGCGCCGCCTGGATCGACGAGGGCGCGGTGTTGGCCGGGTAAATCGCGGCGACGGCTTTGACCTTGTCGTTGTCCACCGCGGACAGCACTGCGGCGCCGCCGCCCATGCCGTGTCCCGCAACGCCAATCTTGCCTGGGGCCACGGTGATGTTTCCGTTGCCGAGGCGCACGCCCGCAAGGATCTGCATCGCAGCGTCCAAGTCTGCGGAGAATCCGGCGTGGTCAGGTTTGAAGCCCGACTCGGTGGCGGGGGCCGCGACGACAATTCCCCAGCTGGCCAGGTGGCGCAGGGTGGCGTGGTAATCGTCGATGCTCTTCATCCAGTCGTGGCCGAAAGCAATTGCGGGCAGGCCGTCGCCTTCGGCCGGGGCATACACCTTTCCCGGCAGGCCGGTGTAGCCGAGGTCGCCCTCAAGGACCCGGTGCGGGCCACGCTTCGTAAGATCGGACAGCTTCTTTAATTTCGCAGACACAACAGCCAGAATACGTCATATTGTCCGTGGCAGGGGTGGATGATGCGCATTTGGATTGGGGTGGGGTCGGTGCGGGCGTCGAGAAGCAAGATGCGGGTGGGGGTAAGAGGTTGTATTAGGGTGGGGCGCATGTGTGGAATTGTTGGATACGTCGGCACGAAAGAATCGCTGCCCATCGCCGTTGAGGCCCTGCGCCGCATGGAATACCGCGGATACGATTCCGCGGGTGTCGCCGTCGTCGGCGACCACGGCATTGCCAGCGCAAAGCGCGCCGGCAAGCTCGCCAACTTGGAGGACAAGATCGCCGAGGTCGGCGAGAACACCCTCGCCGGAAACACGGTCATCGGACACACGCGGTGGGCAACCCACGGCCGGCCGACGGACGAGAACGCGCACCCGCACATCTCCTTCGACGGCAAGGTCGCGATCGTGCACAACGGGATCATCGAGAACTTCGCCACCCTGCGCGCCGAGCTGGAGCGCGACGGTATCGAGCTGACCTCCGACACCGACTCCGAAACCGCCGCCCACCTTTTAGCCAAGGCGTACAACGAGGGGGAGACCGCGGGTGACTTCCGCGCCTCGGCGCTGCACGTTCTCAGCCGGCTCGAGGGCGCGTTCACCCTGCTGTTCGTCCACGCCGACCACCCGGACCAGATCATTGCCGCGCGTCGCTCCACGCCGCTGATGGTCGGTGTCGGCGAGGGCGAAATGTTCCTCGGATCCGACGTCGCCGCCTTCATCGAACACACGAAGCAAGCCGTCGAACTGGGCCATGACTCGGTGGTGATCATCACCAAGGACGACTACGAGATCCTCAACTTCGACGGTACTGCTGCCGAGGGCACGCCGTTTACCATCGACTGGGACCTCGAGGCTGCAGAAAAGGGCGGATACGACTCCTTCATGATGAAGGAAATCTACGAGCAGCCCGCAGCGGTGCGCGACACCCTCGCCGGCCACTGGTCGAACGGCCGTGTCACGCTGGATGAGAACAACCTCACCCCCACGGAGCTGAAATCCTTCGATCAGGTCTTTGTCGTGGCCTGCGGTTCCGCCTACCACTCGGGCCTGGCGGCCAAGTACGCGATCGAGCACTGGGTACGCATCCCGGTCCAGATTGAGGTGGCCAGCGAGTTCCGCTACCGCGACCCGGTGCTCGACGAGCGCACCCTGGTGCTCGCGATTTCGCAGTCCGGCGAGACCGCCGACACGCTCGAGGCCGTGCGGCACGCGAAGACGCAGGGCGCGAAGGTGCTCGCGGTGTGCAACACCAACGGTTCGCAGATCCCGCGCGAGTCCGACGCGGTGCTCTACACCCACGCCGGTCCGGAAATCGGCGTCGCGTCGACGAAGGCCTTCCTCGCGCAGGTGGCCGCCAACTACATCGTCGGCCTTGCACTGGCGCAGGCGAAGGGGACGAAGTACCCGGACGAGATTGCCGAGATCTGGAAGGAGCTCGAGGCCATCCCGGACAAGATCGCGACCGCGCTGTCGGTGCGCAACGATGTCAAGCGGATCTCCGAAACCGTGGGCGCCGTCAAGACCATGCTCTTCCTCGGCCGCGGTGTCGGATTCCCGATCGCTCTCGAGGGCGCTCTCAAGCTCAAGGAGCTGGCCTACATCCACGCCGAGGGTTTCCCGGCGGGCGAGCTCAAGCACGGGCCAATCGCGCTGATCGAAGACGACCTGCCTGTCGTGGTCATCGTGCCCAGCCCGCGCGGTGTGAGCCAGCTGCACTCGAAGATCGTCTCCAACATCCAGGAGATCCGCGCGCGCGGGGCGAAGACGATCGTGATCGCGGAGGAGGGCGACACCGCCGTCGAGCCGTACGCCAACTGGCTGCTCCGCATCCCGCAGACACCGACGATCATGCAGCCGCTGCTCGCAACCGTGCCCCTGCAGTTCCTCGCGGCGGACATCGCGCGCGAAAACGGCAACGAGGACATCGACAAGCCGCGCAACCTGGCTAAGTCGGTCACGGTCGAGTAGGCGCGAACCCCAGGCATGCTCGGAGCCCTCTCCCTTGCTTTCGTCGACTCGATCAACCTGCTGCTCATCGGGGTTATCGTCGCCGTGGGAATCGTCGTGCCGCCCGTGCGTCACGCGTACGCGAAAATCACCTCTCTGCTGATCTTGGGCGACTGGCTGGGCGTGGCCAGCCTCGCGCTGCTCATGCTCGTGATTTTCGACGGCCTCGGGCCGGTGGTGAAAGGATTCGTTGAAGGCCCAGTCTTCGGCGTGGTCCTCGTCGCGACGGGCGTCGTCACCGGTCTTTTGGCACTGCGCGGCGGGGAGCACTCCGGGATGAACGAGAAAGTCATGGTGCCGCTGCGCACGCCCGGCCCGCAAACTGTGGTGACGGGCCTTGTCCTGGGATTGATTCAGTCGGCGACGTCCGTGCCGTTCTACGGCGGGCTGGCGCTGCTGTCGACTGCCGGCATTGAGCCCGCGGTGCGCTACCTCTCGCTCGTGCTGTACGCCACGGTGGCGCTGAGCCTGCCCACGGCCTGCGCGGCTGTGGTGGCGTGGGTGCGCCGCCGCCCCGAAAGCGCCGCCGGCCGCGCCTTCGCCTGGGCCAGGGCCAATCCGCGCGTGGTAACGCTTGCGGCGACGTGGGCTGTCTCCGCGCTGCTGGTGGTGCTCGGCGGGCTCCACCTCGTCTAAAGGCGGCGGCCCGCGTGGGGCACAATGGTGTCCATGGATCTGCTCACCGCGCGCATTGATTTGGACGCGATCGCGCACAACACGCGTATCCTGTCGCAGCTTGCGGGCAGTGCGTGCCTGATGTGCGTGGTCAAGGCCAACGCCTACAACCACGGTGTCTCCCAGGTGGTGCCTGTGATGGACGCAGCGGGCGCTGACGCATTCGGCACCGCCACCCTGGCGGAGGCCGCCGAGGTGCGCGAGCTGACCGCCAAGCCGGTGGTTTCGTGGCTGTGGGTGCCGGGCCAGGACATCCCCGCGGGCATCGAGCTCGGCGTGCCCTCTATTGAGCATCTTCGCTGGCTTGTCGACGCCCACATAAACGCACCCCTGCACATCAAGGTGGACACGGGGATGCACCGCTCGGGACTCGTCGAGGCGGATTGGGACAAGGCGTTTTCCCTCGCGGTGCGCGCCGGGCTGAACGTGCGTGGGTTGATGAGCCACCTCGCCGTGGCCGATGAGCCGGCACACCCGTACAACGACGAGCAAGCCCAGGCGTTTCGGCGCGCGATTGAGCGTGCCCGGGCCCATGGCCTCGATGTCGGGTGCAACCACCTCGCAAACACGCCGTCGCTGCTGAGCCGACCCGACCTGGTCTTCGACCAGGTCCGTGCCGGAATCGGCCTCTACGGGCTCGAACCGATCGCCGGGGCCGAACACGGCCTGCGCCCCGCGATGACGTGGGCGGCGCGGATCCTCGCGGTCAAGCCGCTGGTTGCGGGCGATGCGTTGAGCTACGGGCTGACGTGGAGTGCCCCTGCCGACGGGTTCGTCGCGGTGGTGCCGGCCGGTTACGCTGACGGGGTGGGGCGCTCCTGGCAGGGGCACCTCGAGGTGGCAGTCAGGGCGAGGCGCTACCCGCAGGTGGGGCGCGTGTGCATGGACCAATTACTCATCTGGCTCGGCGATAACCCCGAGGGTGTCGCGGTGGGCGACGAGGCGATCATTTTCGGCGCCGGCGGGATGAGCGCGACCGAGCTCGCCGAGCGCGTCGGCACCATCAACTACGAGATCGTGTGCTCCCCGAAGGGACGCACGGTGCGCAGCTTTCACGGAGGGAGTTACACATGAGGGGCGAATTTCCGGCGCATGGCTCGCGCCGCTGCGACACCGCGGCGGACACCAAACGGCTCGGCCGCGAGCTGGGCGCGGCTCTCGAGGCGGGCGACGTGGTCATCCTCGATGGCCCACTCGGTGCGGGTAAGACGACGCTGACGCAAGGCATCGCGGACGGCATGGCGGTTTCAGGCCGCGTGACCAGCCCGACATTCGTCATCGCCCGCGAGCACAAGGCGCGTACCGGCAGGCCCTCGCTGGTACACGTCGACGCCTACCGGCTCATCGGCGAAGGCTCGTCCGGCGACCCGCTCGGCGAACTCGATGCCCTGGACCTGGAGACGGACCTCGACACGGCGGTTATCGTGGCGGAGTGGGGCGGGGGATTGGTCGAGCAGATCGCCTCGGCGTACCTGTTGGTCACCATTGACCGCGAGACGCTCGTTGCCGGCGATCCCGACTCCGAGGGCCGGCTCATCTTCTGGGAAATAAGGGTCCCGGAGCAGTAGCGATGTAGGATTTAAGCCATGCTTAAGCTGAATAACGCCAACCGTCGCTGGATCGGGCTCGCCGTCGTCCTATGGTTGATCGTCCTCGCCGCCATCATTTTCATCCCCATGAGCAGGGGCGGGGTGCAGGTGAGCCACACTAACTCGCTCTCCCAGAGCCTGCAGGCCACCGAGGCGGCCAACGGCGACTCGGTCGTGGCAGAGCTGGTCAATCCCGCGCTGGTGTACGACGATTCCTTCGCCGGCTACACCACGTTGTGCCCGACGGATCCGGCTGAGCTGACCCTGGCGAAGCTGCAGGCGTTCGACCTCGACGCGGCGGAAGTGGACCTGAGCGGCAAGTACGGCTACATGGTGCTGCTACCGGCGCAGCGCGGCGGCGAGGTCACCCTGGACAAGGTCAACCTGGACACCGTGGACATGTGCACCGTCGCGCAGTCCGAGTCCTTCCCGCTGAATACCCCGATCCCGTTCTACCTCAACGAGGGCACGTGGACGATGGGCATTAACTCTTAGCCGTGATCGTTCTGGCACTGGACACCGCGACGAGCGACCTCGTGGTCGGCCTGGTCGACGCGGCCGATCAGCCCCGGGCGATCGCAGAGTCGGTGACGGCGACCCGGGCCCACAACGAGCGGCTCGTCCCCGAGGCGACGCGCCTCATGGACCGAGCCGGGCTGGGTTTCGGTGACCTCGAGGCGATCGTTGTCGGCTGCGGGCCCGGCCCCTTCACGGGGCTGCGCGTGGGCATGGCCACCGCCGCCGCGTTCGGCCAGGCGCTGGGGATCCCCGTGCACGGCGTGGTGACCCACGATGCGGTCGCAGCGCTTATCGACGCCCCCGCAAACGGCCCCGTTGTCGTGGCCACGGACGCGCGGCGCAAGGAAATCTACTGGGCGAGATACATTGCTGGCGCGCGCGTCGCAGGGCCGAGCGTGACTGCCCCGGAAGGCGTCGACACGCGCGGCGCGGCCGTGATCAGCGTCCCGGAGCACCTCCGCGGCTCGCTCGACGTCGCAGACGGCACCAGCTTGACCTACGTGGCGCCGAGCCCGGTTGGGTTGGTGCGGGCCGCAGACCTGAACTCCGAGCCCACGCCCCTGGTCCCGCTCTACCTGCGCCGGCCGGATGCGGTGCCGCCGAAACCCGCCGCCCGCTCGGCCGCGATACCGGAGATCGACCACGGGGAGCTGACGTGAGGCTGCGGGAGTTAACCATCTCGGACGCGACCCGGGTCACGGAGATTGAGCAAGCGTTGTTCAAGGGGGACAACCCGTGGTCGCGCGACGTGTTTGTGGCGCAATTCGCCCAGCCGTACACGTTCTACGTCGGCGCCTTCGTTGATGAAGACGGTGCCGAGACTCTTGTCGGGTACGCGGGCCTGGCCATGCTCGGCCCGCGCGACGACCCCGAGTTCGAGGTCCACACCATTGCCGTGGACCGCGCCTACCAGGGCCGCGGCATCGGGCGCCTGCTCATGGACCAGCTTGTTCATACCGCTGACCTGATGGGCGGGCCGATGTTTTTGGAGGTGCGCACGGACAACGGCCCCGCGATCGCGCTGTACGAAAGCTACGGCTTCGCGGTGTTGGCGACGCGCAAGGCGTACTACCAGCCGTCGGGCGCGGACGCGTTTTCCATGATGAGGCACCCGCGAGGCGAAAAGGATCCAGGGACATGATCGTTTTGGGCATTGAGACATCCTGCGACGAAACCGCGGTGGGCGTTGTGGTGTTGGGCGAGGACGGGTCGATGGAGATCCTCGCCGACCGGGTGGCGTCGTCGATGCACGAGCACGCCCGGTTCGGTGGGGTGGTGCCGGAGATCGCATCGCGCGCCCACCTCGAGGCGCTGCCGCAGGTGATGGAGGCGGCGCTTGGCGACGCCGGGATCATCAAACCCGATGCCGTCGCCGCCACGGTTGGTCCGGGACTGGCCGGGGCGCTGCTCGTCGGGGCGTCGGCAGCTAAGGCGTACGCGGCGGCGTGGGGCGTGGACTTCTACGGCGTCAATCACCTCGGCGGGCACGTCGCGGTGGCCAACCTCGACGGCGCCGGCGACTTGCCGCACTCGGTGGCGTTGCTCGTCTCCGGCGGGCACACGCAGCTGCTCGAGGTCGAGGCGGTGGGAAGGCCGATGCGGGAGCTGGGCAGCACGCTTGACGACGCCGCCGGCGAGGCGTACGACAAGGTCGCACGCCTTCTGGGGCTGGGGTACCCGGGTGGGCCGGTCGTCGATAAGCTCGCGGCGAAGGGCACGCCCTCGATCCCGTTCCCGAGGGGCCTGAGCAAGGCCGAGGACCTGCGAGGCGAGCACCGCTACGACTTTTCCTTTTCAGGGCTGAAGACGTCCGTGGCGCGATACGTGGAGGCGGCCGAGCGCGAGGGCAGAGTGATCTCGGTGGAGGATGTGTGCGCGTCGTTCCAGGAGGCGGTGTGCGATGTCTTGACCGCAAAAGCGATGATGGCCTGCGAGGACACTGGCGCGCGGGTGCTGCTGCTCGGCGGCGGTGTGGCGGCGAACCGACGCCTTCGCGAGCTCGCGGCTCAGCGCTGTAAGCCCGCCGGGGTGGAGTTGCGCGTGCCGCGGCTGTCACTGTGCACCGACAACGGTGTGATGATCGCGGCGCTGGCGGCGCAGCTCATTCACGAGGGGGAGGGTGCTTCGAGTCTGGCGGTGGCGACGGACACCACTCTCGACGTGGCCGTGCCGCTCGTGCATGTTGTCAGTTAGCACTCTCGGGGGTAGAGTGCCAGTAGGTTGCATTGAGCACAGTTGTTCACCCGCGACGACGGCTGCAGCTGGATGAAAACCGACTGAAGTAATTCACTCACGCTCAAAACATCACGAAAGGTCACTGATCGATCATGGCAAACGTCAACATCAAGCCGCTCGAGGACAAGGTCCTGGTTCAGATCGCTGAGGCGGAGACCACCACCGCTTCCGGCCTGGTCATCCCCGATTCTGCCGCTGAAAAGCCGCAGGAAGCCGTCGTCATCGCAGTGGGACCGGGCCGTCTCGACGACTCCGGCAACCGCGTTCCCGTCGACGTCAAGGAGGGTGATACCGTCGTGTTCTCCAAGTACGGCGGCACCGAGCTGAAGTACAACGGCGAGGAGTACCTGCTGCTGTCCGCCCGCGACCTGCTTGCCGTCGTAGAGAAGTAGGAACGGGGTCTAAAGCCACCAATGGCAAAACTTATCGCATTTGATCAAGAGGCCCGCGAGGGGATCCAGCGCGGCGTCGACATCCTCGCCGACGCGGTCAAGGTCACCCTCGGCCCGCGCGGCCGCAACGTGGTGCTGTCCAAGGCCTTCGGCGGCCCGGCAGTGACCAACGACGGCGTGACCATCGCCCGCGAGATCGACCTCGAGGACCCGTTCGAGAACCTCGGTGCGCAGCTGGTCAAGTCCGTCGCCGTGAAGACGAACGACATCGCCGGCGACGGCACCACTACCGCCACCCTGCTCGCCCAGGCGCTCGTCGCCGAGGGCCTGCGCAACGTCGCCGCGGGTGCAAACCCCATCGAGCTGAACAAGGGCATCAAGGCTGCCGCCGAGAAGGCCGTCGAGGAGCTCAAGGCCCGCGCCACCGCAGTGTCCGCCTCGGCGGAGATCGCTAACGTGGCCACCGTGTCCTCGCGCGACCCGGAGGTCGGCGAGATGGTTGCCGGCGCAATGGACAAGGTGGGCAAGGATGGCGTTGTCACCGTCGAGGAGTCCCAGACGATGGAGTCCTACGTCGACCTGACCGAGGGCATTTCCTTTGACAAGGGTTTCCTCTCGCCGTACTTCATGACCGACCCCGATGCCGGCCAGGCAGTGCTTGACGACGCCCGCGTGCTGCTCGTCCGCGGCAAGATCTCCTCTTTGCCCGACTTCCTGCCGCTGCTCGAGCAGATCGCCACGGACTCCGTGTCCCTGCTCATCATCGCCGAGGACGTCGAGGGCGAGCCGCTGCAGACGCTGGTGGTCAACACCATCCGCAAGTCGCTCAAGGTCGTCGCCGTGAAGTCCCCGTACTTCGGTGAGCGCCGCGCGGCCTTCATGGACGACCTCGCGGTGGTCACCGACGCCACCGTGATCGACCCGGAGGTCGGCGTGAACCTCAAGGACGCCACCTTGGACCTGCTCGGCTCCGCCCGCCGCGTCACGGTGACCAAGGACGACACCATCATCGTTGACGGTGCCGGCTCCGCCGAGGCGGTTGAGGAGCGTCGCGCCAAGATCCGCCGCGACATCGAGCTGACCGACTCGACCTGGGACAAGGAAAAGATGGAGGAGCGCCTCGCGAAGCTGTCCGGGGGTGTCGCCGTCATCCGCGTCGGCGCGGCCACCGAGACCGAGGTCAACGAGCGCAAACTGCGTGTCGAGGACGCGATCAACGCGGCCCGCGCAGCCGTGCAGGAGGGTATCATCGCCGGTGGCGGTTCCGCTCTCGTGCAGATCTCCCGCGAGCTCGAGGCGTATGCCGACAACTTTGAGGGCGAGCAGCGCACCGGTGTGCTCGCCGTGTCGCGCGCGCTGACCAAGCCTGCCTACTGGATTGCGGAAAACGCGGGCCTAGACGGCGCTGTCGTCGTGTCCAAGGTCGCGGAACGCTCCAACGGTGAAGGCTTCAACGCCGCCACGCTCGAGTACGGAAACCTCATCGAGCAGGGGATCATCGACCCGGTCAAGGTGACCCACTCCGCTGTGGTCAACGCCGCGTCCGTGGCGCGCATGATCCTGACCACCGAGGCTTCCGTGGTGACCAAGCCGGCTGAGTCCGACGATGACCACGGTCATCACCACCACTAGCTGGAACACGTCGAAAAGGGCCCCGCGAGGGGCCCTTTTTTCGTGTCCTGAGTTCGGTCTATTTCGGGG
>NZ_GG667191.1:480711-509849 GCF_000159635.1 Corynebacterium lipophiloflavum DSM 44291
TATTTCGCGGAGACCGCGGCGACCTTCAGCCCGCCGCGCGAAGAGCCGCCGCGCAGGATGGCCTGGCGCTCCGACTCGCTCATGCCGCCCCAGATACCGTAGGGCTCAGCAACCTGCAGCGCGTGGTCGCGGCACTGCGACAGGACCGGGCAGTTGTAGCAGATGGCCTTGGCGCGGTTCTCGCGCTGCGTGCGGGCGCGTCCCCGCTCACCGTCCGGATGGTAGAACACCTCTGATGCCTCGCCGCGGCAGGCGCCGTGGAGCTGCCAATCCCAAAAGTCTGCGTTCGGTCCGGGAAGCTGCTGAGGCTGAGACATGTACGTAAGGCTCCTTTATCCGCGGCGCTGAGTGAACGGGCATTCGCACAGCGTGTTCCGTTGTTTAGCTGTTGTGTAGCTACGGTGTGTGCACCACGGAAGAAGTTAAGTACGTCATGGTTAACTAAGAGTTTCGCGTGGGTTACGCTGAGCTTGAAAGGCGGAAAAGCCCGCGAAAATATTGGCAGCAAGCTGGGAGTTTGGTGAAGGTTAAAGCTCGGTGAATTCTTGACGATGGTCCCCGTTAGGGGCGATTTCCCATCACAGTTGGGTCGAGCTGGGTACTACAGCGTAAGATGTGCGCCAACTGTGAACGGGTGCGGAAGGGAGTGCAGTGGCCGCGACGGAGGTAGACAGCCAGCTCGCGGATTTGGTTCCGCTGGCTGCAGCAGGCGACCGCCGCGCCCTGCAAGATGTGGTGCGGATCATCCACCCCCTCGTGCTGCGCTACGCCCGCGCCCGCCTGGGCGGTGGCCGCATGCCCACACCCGAGGACGTGGCGCAGGAAATTTGCCTCGCGGTAGCGACCTCGATTGAGAAGTACGTCGATCGCGGCAAGCCATTCATGGCGTTCGTCTACGGGATCGCATTCAACAAGGTGGCCGACGCGCACCGCAGCTTGGCGCGAGACAAGCTCACCCCGACGGAACAGGTTCCGGACGAGGAGATTTCCGGCGAGACCCCGGAGGAGTTCATGTTGGTCAGCGACGGCAGTAACAGAGTGCGCGAACTTCTCGATTTACTGAGTGACAAGGCTAGAGACATCATCATCCTGCGCGTATTCGTCGGGCTGTCTGCTGAGGAAACGGCAGAGGCAGTCGGCGGAACGGCAGGCGCTGTACGAGTGGCGCAGCACCGCGCCCTGGCCACCCTGAGAAAAGCTATCCAAGAAGGAGGGAGCCATGATGCGTGACTCTGACGGCAATGGGCACGATAGCACGTCGCACCTGCAGCCGCTTGTCGACGACGACGCGTTCCTCACCGCGCTCTCCCACGGCGAAGACCCGTCCGGTGGCCGCGACCCGCTCGCCGCGTTGCTGCTTGAGCTGCGCGAAGACGCGTACCGGCAGATGCCCGCGGCTCCCGCTGTCCAGGGCTCTGGCCACCGGAGGCGTCCGCACCCGCTGGTGGCGGGTCTGATCGGCGCAGCCGCGGCGACCGCCATCGTGGCTGGCTCCGGCGCAGCACTGTACAACGCGACACCCGGTTCGCCGCTGTGGGGCGCGTCGACCGCCGTTTTCGGTGATCGCACCTCCGTCGTTGAACTGGCGAGCACGCTCGATGAGCTCGAGGTCGCCAGCGAGAAAGGCGACGCCGAGAGCACGCGCAACCTGCTCAACCAGGCACGCGCGCTGGTCGGCGCCCTGGGGACCCGCGTGGACCCGGCCGAGCGTGCGCCAGCACAGGCGGTTCCGGGAAGCAGTGTCCAGGTCACGGTGACCGAGACGGTGCATCCTGAGGTGCCTGCCCCGGCCCAGCCGCCCGAAAGCGTTCCGCCCGCTACCGAACCGGCTGCGACCGTCACCCAGACGGTAACGGTGACGAAGACCGTCACCGAGCCCGCGCCACTGGTCACGGCAACGACGCCTGCAAGTGAGCCGACGGCGCCCGAGTTGTCTTCGACGACGGCCGAGGCAGCGCTGCCTTAACGCGCGTCGAGGCCGTCGAGATAGCCCAGGGCGTAGTCCCAGGGAACGTACGATTCGACGTTGGGCTGCGCGCTCGGCTCGTGGACCGGGGGCAGCTCGCCGCTGAGCGTGGCGAGCATGTTCTGCTCCATGATTTCCCAGTCGTAGTAGTGCATCTCCTCGCAATCCTCGCACAGGAAATAGATGCCCAAGATACCGCGCGGGCGCAGGACATCCTTGAACTCGCGGACCTGGGCGAGGTCGCGGATGACGTGGATGCGCTCGTCGTCGGTGAGTGGTTCGACGACCTCGTCGTCCTCGATGAAGGATGCCGGATCGTTCGGGTCATCCTTGAACGGGTCGAGGGGCATCATATCGTCGTAGTTCACACTGCCTAACCCTAATTGGCTGGCCCGACACGGGGCAATTCCGGCGTCGCTAAGCTGCGCGTGTGTTCCTTTGGGCGTCGCGATATATCATGACGTAAGCAACCGGGACGATTATCGGCTTAATTCATAGAGGGAGATGCGGTTTATGGCAACCGAGCGAGTACTCACTGGCGGAGACGACCCGAACAAGGTGGCGCTGCGAGGCCTGACCTTCGACGACGTGTTGCTGCTTCCGGCCGAATCCCACATTGTTCCCTCCGAGGTGTCGACGGCAACGCAGTTCACGCGCAACATCCGGCTCGGCATTCCGATCGCGTCGGCCGCGATGGACACCGTGACCGAGTCGCGGATGGCGATTGCAATGGCACGGCAGGGTGGCATCGGCGTGCTGCACCGCAACCTGAGCGCGCAGGACCAGGCCGAGCACGTCGACATCGTGAAGCGCTCCGAGTCCGGGATGATTTCCGATCCCGTCACCGCCTCCCCCGAGATGACGCTGCACGACGTCGACGCGCTGTGCGCCCGGTTCCGTATTTCCGGCCTGCCCGTCGTCGACGACTCGGGCACACTCGTGGGCATCATCACCAACCGCGACATGCGCTTCGAGGCCGACTTCGACCGCTCGGTGTCAGAGGTCATGACGGCGATGCCGCTCGTCGTGGCGCGCGACGGCGTGTCCAAGGAGGAGGCGCTGGCGCTTCTGTCGGCCAACAAGGTGGAAAAGCTGCCGATCGTTGACGAGGCAGGGGTGCTGACCGGCCTAATCACCGTGAAGGATTTCGTGAAGTCTGAGCAGTACCCCAACGCATCCAAGGACAGCCAGGGCCGGCTTTTGGTGGCGGCCGGAATCGGCACCGGCGAGGATTCCTACGACCGCGCGGGCCGCCTCGTCGAGGCGGGAGTCGACGCGCTCGTCGTCGACTCCGCGCACGCGCACAACAATCGGGTGCTCGAGATGGTCGCGCGTGTGAAGAAGGACTTCGGCGACCGCGTGGATGTGATCGGCGGCAACCTCGCCACCCGCAGCGCGGCACAGGCCATGATCGATGCCGGGGCCGACGCCATCAAGGTCGGTATCGGCCCGGGCTCGATTTGCACCACCCGCGTCGTCGCGGGCGTGGGTGCCCCGCAGATCACGGCGATTCTCGAGGCATCGGTGCCGGCGCTCAAGGCCGGGGTGCCGGTGATCGCCGATGGCGGCATGCAGCATTCCGGCGACGTCGCCAAGGCGCTGGCGGCGGGTGCGTCCACGGTGATGCTGGGCTCGATGCTCGCGGGCACGAAGGAGGCCCCGGGCGACATCATTGTCGTCGGCGGCAAGCAGTACAAGCGCTACCGCGGCATGGGTTCGATGGGTGCGATGCAGGGCCGCGGGCTGTCGGGGGAGAAGCGTTCCTTCTCCAAGGACCGCTACTTCCAGGCGGACGTGGCCAGCGAGGATAAGCTCGTGCCGGAAGGCATCGAGGGGCGCGTGCCTTACCGCGGCGAGCTCGACTCGATTACGCACCAGATCGTCGGCGGCCTGCGTGCGGCGATGGGCTACACCGGTTCGTCGTCGGTCGAGGAGTTGCAGACCAAACAGTTTGTGCAGATCACCACTGCCGGCCTGCGCGAGTCCCACCCGCACGACATCACGCAGACCGTCGAGGCCCCGAACTACCGCGGCTAAGCATCCGCTTATCGACGACCGACCCTGACACAACAGGAGAAAGCGAGCGCACATGCGCGACTACGTGGAGATCGGAATCGGGCGCGAGGCCCGCAAGGCATACCGACTAGGCGACATCTCTTTGGTGCCCTCGCGCCGCACGAGGTCCTCCTCGGACGTGGACACGAGCTGGCACATCGACGCCTACACCTTCGACGTGCCGCTTGTCTCCCACCCCACGGATGCGCTGGCGAGCCCCGATTTCGTCATCGAGATGGGCAAGCGCGGCGGGCTGGGCGTGCTCAACGCAGAGGGGATCCTGGCGCGCCACGCTTCGTTCGAGGACGCCGTCTCCCGCGTGGTGGAAGCGGGTATGGATCGAGATGCGGTGAACCAGAATCTTTCCGTCTCGGAGTTTCGCCGCGTGGGCCGCGACAGCACGGCTTCGCTGCAGGCGTTGCACGCCGCACCACTGGACCACGACCTGCTTACCGAGCGCATCGCCCAGGTACGCGACGCGGGGGTGACCGTTGCCGTGCGAGTCTCGCCGCAAAACGCCCGCGAGCTCGCGCCGGTGGTGATCAAAGCCGGGGCCGAGATTCTCTTTATCCAGGGCACGGTGATCTCCGCGGAGTACGTCAAGCGGGGCGGCGAGCCGCTGGACCTGAAAGAGTTCATCGGTAGCCTCGAGGTGCCCGTCATCGCGGGCGCAGTGTACGACTACACAACCGCCACGCACTTGATGCGCGCTGGCGCGGCGGGCATCATCGTCGGCTCCGGCGCGGTGTCGAGCTACCCCTCGGTCGGTGTGGGCGTGCCCATGGCCACCGCCATCGCCGATGTCGCGGCGGCACGGCGGGAGTACCTCGACGAGACAGGCGGACGCTACGTGCACGTCATCGCCGACGGGGAGATCCAAAACAGCGGCGACATCGCCGCAGCGATCGCCTGCGGCGCTGACGCCGTCATGCTCGGCCTTCCACTCGCGCAGGCGACGGAAGCAGGGGGCCAGGGCTATTACTGGGAATCGGCCGCCGCGCACCCGCGTTACCCGCGCGGCTCGGTCGAGCCGTACGACCTTTTCGGCGAGCGCATCCCGCTCGAGCAGGTGCTCAATGGCCCGGCCGCCGAAGCCCACGGTGCGACCAACCTGGTCGGTGGATTGCGCCGCATCATGGCCAAGTGCGGGTACACCGACATCAAATCGTTCCAGAAGGTCGGGCTGACCGTCTCGCGCTAGCGCTGCCGGAGTATTTCCGCGCGCGGGGGGTCGGCTAGTATCTGCAGTTGTGACTACAGCCCAGCAGCGCCCCGTCCTTGTTGTCGATTTCGGTGCCCAGTACGCGCAGCTCATCGCTCGCCGCGTGCGTGAAGCCCGTGTGTACTCGGAAGTCGTCCCCTCCACGGTGACAGCCGCTGAGGTGCGAGAGAAAAACCCCGCGGCACTCGTGCTTTCCGGTGGCCCATCTTCCGTCTACGAGGAAGGTGCGCCGCAGCTGGACCCGGAGATCTTCGAGCTGGGGTTGCCCATCTTCGGCATCTGCTACGGCTTCCAGATGATGACCCAGGCGCTCGGCGGCAAGGTAGAAAAGACCGGCGCCCGCGAGTACGGGCGGACGACGATGCTGAGCACCGACGGCGTGCTCCACGGTGGTCTTCCCACCGAGCACCCGGTGTGGATGAGCCACGGTGACTCCGTTACCCAGGCCCCGGAGGGGTTCGTGGTGTCCGCGTCGACGGCGGGTGCTCCCGTGGCGGCGTTTGAGAACATCGAGAAGCGATTTGCGGGTGTTCAGTACCATCCGGAGGTCATGCACTCACCGCACGGGCAGCAGGTGTTGACGCGCTTTTTGACCGACATCGCGGGGTTGGAGCAGTCGTGGACCGCGTCCAACATTGCCGAGCAGCTCATCGAGCAGGTCAAACAGCAGGTCGGCGACGGGCACGCGATCTGCGGACTGTCCGGTGGCGTTGATTCGGCCGTGGCGGCGGCCCTCGTTCAGCGCGCCATCGGCGATCGCCTGACCTGTGTCTTCGTCGACCACGGCCTGCTGCGCCAGGGCGAGCGCGAACAGGTGGAGCAGGACTTCGTTGCCGCCACCGGCGCGAAGCTGGTCACCGTCGACGAGCGAGAGGCGTTCTTGGACAAGCTCGCCGGTGTGACAGAGCCGGAGGCGAAGCGCAAGGTCATTGGCGCGGAGTTCATCCGCTCCTTCGAGCGTGCCGTGAGTTCAGTGCTGTCGGACCACACCGTGGATTACCTGGTCCAGGGCACGCTGTACCCGGACGTTGTTGAATCCGGCGGGGGAACGGGCACCGCGAACATCAAGAGCCACCACAACGTCGGCGGGTTGCCGGACGACGTCGAGTTCAAGCTCGTCGAACCGCTGCGGTTGCTGTTCAAGGACGAGGTCCGCGCCGTCGGCCGCGAGCTGGGCCTGCCCGAGGTGATCGTCAACCGCCAGCCCTTCCCGGGCCCGGGCCTCGGCATCAGGATCATCGGCGAGGTCACCGAGCAGCGCCTCGAGACTCTGCGCCAAGCCGACGCGATCGCGCGCGAGGAGCTCACCCGCGCGGGCCTGGACAGCCAGATCTGGCAGTGCCCGGTGGTGCTGCTTGCCGACGTCCGCTCCGTCGGTGTCCAGGGCGACGGACGCACCTACGGCCACCCGATCGTTTTGCGCCCGGTCGCCTCGGAAGACGCGATGACGGCGGATTGGGTGCGCGTGCCGTATGAGGTGCTCGAGACCATCTCCACTCGCATTACCAACGAGGTCTCTGAGGTCAACCGCGTGGTTGTGGACATCACGTCGAAGCCGCCGGGGACCATCGAGTGGGAGTAGCCCCTACGCCGCGCGAACCTCAATGTCACCGATACCAACGGTGACGTTGAGCTGCAGCACACCGCCGTCGGCGTCCTCGTTGAGTGTGTCTGGGCAGTTGTGGGTTCCGATACCTTCCCCGCACGCGAACTCCACGCGGGTGTCCCGAGGAGGGATGATCGTGAGGGTGCCCACTCCGTGCTGGACGTCGACTTCGCGGTCGTCGTCAAGCGGCTTCAGGCCAGACAGGTCGAGCGTCGCATCGCCGATGCCCGAGCTGTAGGAGGACGCGAGGTCGTCGGTTGCGGTGATAGTGGTGTCCACCGGCACCTCGGATTTGTAGATGATGTATCCGCCGGCTGTGCTGACCAGGACAATCGCCGTGAACAACGCGATGCCTAGGCCGACGAGCCACCCCACCCACCGGTTACGCTTGGGCGCTTGCGTGACGACGGGCTCCGTTGGCGGTTCCGGCAGGTGCCAGAGCTCGGGGGCAACGCCGAGGGGATCCCACTGCGGCGGGGTGGTGCGACCCACGGTGGGGTGCGGGTAGCCGGCGGGGGTTGTGAGGTGGGAGGTGTCAACCTGCGGCCCAGCGGTGGTGGCGCTGGTGGAGACGCTTAGCCCCGCCGGCGGTGCGGGATGCGCGCGGTGCAGCAGGTAAAACGCCCCGGTGGCGATAAGGAGGGTGATCACGGACGCGGTGGCGAGGCCGCCCGTGCCGATCGTGATGGAGGGCAGGAAGATGATCAGGCCGACAAGCAGTGCCCAGCCGGTGTCGCGGTCCTTCTTTTCCAGCGCGCTGAGCTGGACTTTAGGGGTGTTGATGGCGCGCCATGGCGAGGTGGTCATGCCGTAGCGGGGCATGTTCATCCACAGCAGGAGGTAGACGAAGATGCCGCCGCCGAAGGTCAGGGTCAGGCCGACGAAGGCGAGGCGGACGATGATGGGGTCGATTTGGTAGCGGGCTCCGATGCCCTCGCACACACCGGCGACCAGGGCGTTGCCGCCCTGGCTTTTGGGAATGCGTACGGGGCGGGTGTACCACATGTCTTTGATCGTTGTCTCGATGCTGGTGTTGGTGTCCATGACTTAAGGATCGCGCGTGAGGGCCTCGAAGCGCTATCGGGAAGCGCCCTGATTTCGCGGTTCAGGGTTATCCCTGATTTGCCTGAGAAGTTTAAGTGCAACAATCGGGGTCATGACTTCTACCACCGCGTATACCCCTGCCCCGGGGCGGCTGTACCCGCGTTTCGAGCGGCGCCGCTCCGGCCGCGTCGTTGCGGGAGCGGCGGCGGGGCTGGCCACGCACCTTGGGGTGCGGGTGCAGTGGGTGCGCATCGCGTTGGCCCTGTCGTGCTTCGCCAGCGGTTTGGGGCTGATCCTGTACGCGCTGCTGTGGGTGTTTACCCCGCTAGAAGCCACGAAGACACCCCCTGACGCCAATGCGACCGGCGATTGGCCGCGGGTGTCGTACGTGCTGATGGCGGCGGTCGGTTTGGCGGGGGCGGCCGTGTCGATCACGGTGGTCAGCGGCGCCGGTGGCGCGTTTTCCTTCATCTTGGGCGTCGTCGCCGTTGGTGCGGTGGTGGCGTGGCAGGCGTACGACCGGGGGATGTCGTCGGCAAGCAATGTCGTGGCGCTGGCGTTGGGCATCGTGCTGGTGATGGGCGGGGTGCTGGCGATCGCGCTGTCGGGCGAGACCGCGGGCACGGCCAACATCGTGGTCGCGGTCGTGGCCAGCATGTTCGGCGTGCTGCTGCTCGTCGTCCCGCTCATCGTGCGCCTGGCGTCTTCACTTGTGGAGGAGCGCCAAGCCAAGGCCGTGGCGGACCAACGCGCGGAAATCGCCTCGCGCCTTCACGATTCGGTGTTGCAGACGCTGGCGCTGATTCAAAAGCGGGCCAGCGACCCCGAGGAGGTCGCCAGGCTCGCGCGCGGCCAGGAGCGCGAGCTGCGCACATGGCTTTTCGACGCTGAGGACACGCGCAGCAAGCAATCGACCGCCACGGTGTTTGCCGCCCTGCGCAAAGCGGCAGGTGAGGTCGAGGACCTCCACTCGGTGGCGATCCGCCCGGTCACCGTCGGCGAGGACGTGGCCTTTAGCGAGGCGACCGAGCCGATCGTGCTCGCCGCGCGCGAGGCCATGGCCAACTCCGCCAAGCACGCTGGCGTGGGCACGCTCGACGTCTACGTGGAAAACCTCGCCGGCGAGCTCAGCGTGTTCGTGCGCGACCGGGGCTCGGGCTTCAATGTCGACGCCGTGCCGGAGCACCGCCACGGGGTGCGCGACTCCATCGTGGGACGCATGGAGCGCGCCGGGGGACGCGCGGTGGTCCGGTCGTCGGCAGGCGAGGGCACCGAGGTTGAGCTGACCTTAGGCGTCTAGCCCCGAAAGCGTGGGGTAGTCGTTGTAGCCGGTGTCGCCGCCGGTGTAGAACGTGGAATCATCCGGGGTGTTCTCCGCGGCGCCGGTCTTCCAGCGCTCGATCAGGTCCGGGTTGGCCAGAAGCGGGCGCGCCACCGCGGGCCCGTCCGCCCAGCCGTTTTCCACCATCGCCACGGCCTCCTCGCGCGAGCTGGTGCGCTTTTCCAAGATGGTCGTGTTGCCGAAGATGGTGCCGGCAAAACGGTCGCGCACAAGCTGCGCGCACGGGCCGGCCAGGTCGGGCTGCTCAAGCGAGATGTAGGCGAGGCCGGTGTCGGACAGGGCGTCGACAAGCACGGCGTAGGTTGCCAGCGTGTGCTCCTGGTCGGACTCGTCGACGCCCTGGATGCTCACGCCCGGGCAGATGCGGATGCCGAGCCGGTCCGCGCCGATCTCCGCGGCGACGGCTTGGGCAACCGAGATGGGGTACGCGGCGCGCTTGGCAGGGGTGCCGCCGTATTCGTCGTCGCGGACGTTGGAGTTCTTGCCCAAGAAGGTGTGCAGGAAGTAACCGTTCGCGGCGTGGAGCTCCACGCCGTCGAAGCCTGCAGCGATAGCGCGGCGGGCCGCGGCGACGAACTCGTCCCGGGCCTTGTCCAGCTGCTCGGAGGTGGCCGGCTCCGGTGTCTCGTAAGGCAGGTGGTTTCCCTCCGCGTCGTGGCTGTGGCCCTCGTGGGCGACGGCACTCGGTGCCTCGACGGGCAGACCGGTCACCTTCGAGTGGGTGTTCCAGCCGGCGTGCATGAGCTGGACCACGATGGTCCCGCCGGCGTCGTGGACGGCGTCGGTGATGTCGCGCCAAGCCGGGATGTGTGCGTCGTCGTAAAGCCCGGGCTGGGTGAATTGGACTCGGCCTGCCTGCGAGGGGGAGGTGCCGTCGGTGACAATCAGCCCGACGGAGGCGCGGTCGCGGAAGTAGCGCACCATGCGCGGGGTCGGCGTGCCGTCAGTGTCCGCGCGCAGGCGGCCCATCGGGGCCTGCATCACCCTATTGCGCAGCGTCAGCGCGCCGGCGGTGATCGGTTGCCAAAGGATATCGGTAGAGGGCATATGCTTATTCTCGATCAAAGAGATGCGGTATCGAAACGGCGTTGTTTCGAACGGGCCCCATGCTACGCTGCCCGGTAGATTGGGGCTATGAAAGTCTTCCTGGTTGATGACCACTCCGTCTTCCGCGCCGGCGTACGCGCCGAGCTCGCCTCCAGGTTCGACATCGCAGGGGAGGCGGGCACGGTCGCGGAGGCGGTCCGCGGCATTAACGCGCATGAGCCGGACGTCGTGCTTCTCGACGTCCACATGCCTGACGGCGGTGGGCTCGCCGTGATCAAGGGCGTGGCCGCGTCGACAAAGTTTTTGGCACTGTCCGTCTCGGACGCCGCCGAGGACGTCATCGCCCTGATCCGCGCCGGGGCCCGCGGGTACGTGACCAAAAACATCGCGGGCGACGAGCTCGCCGAGGCCATTGAGCGCGTCCACGGCGGTGACGCCTACTTTTCTCCACGGCTCGCCGGTTTCGTGCTCGACGCTTTCGCTTCGGGCGGGGTGGTCGAGGACCCGGAGGGAGAGCCGGTCAAGGTCGAGGGCCCGCTTGTCGACGCCCTTACCAGGCGCGAGCTGGAAGTTCTCCGCTTGCTCGCGCGCGGCTACACCTACAAGGAGATCGGCGCGCAGTTGTTCATTTCAGTAAAGACGGTGGAGACGCACGCGTCGAACATTTTGCGCAAGACGCAGACGTCGAACCGGCACCAGCTGACGCGCTGGGCGGCGGATCGTGCGTTGGATTAGCGCCCGCAAAATGTAGAAAATACGTTCGACCTCGGTTGTTGCCGGTGTCGTGGCGCCGGTGCATACTTAGTGGCGTGAGTGGAACACCTATTCGACTAGCTGCCGAGCCGCAGGCGCCTGAGCCCACCCGGGCCGAGCGCATCGCCGAGCTGCGCTCGCGCATGGCCGATATGGGGGCGCACGCGCCGCAGCGCGTCTTGCCGGATGTGGATGTGCTCGGCGTCGGGGACCAATTCCACCGCGTTTTGCCTGATGGTGGCCTGCCGCGCCGGGCTGTGACCCACGTCAGTGACACGCCCGCGCTGGTGGTGGAGATCATCGACCGCGTCACCGCCGAGGGCGGGTTCGCGGCCGTGGTGGGCTGGCCCGAGCTCTCCTACGCCGGCGTCGCCGCCTTAGAGCGGGTCATCGCGGTGCCCGAGCCGGGCATCGACCCGCTGGCGGTCGCCGGGGTGCTGGTCGAGGGCCTCGACGTGGTGGTGCTGCACACGCCCCAGCCGGTGAACTTGAGCCCGGTGCGCGCGAGGCCGCTGCTGGCGCGCGTGCGCAAGGGTAAAGCCGCGCTGCTCACGGTCAACGCCCGGGTCCCGTCGCCGGCGCTGAGCATCACCGGCAGCGTTGCCGGATTCCACGGCATCGGCCGGGGTGCCGGGCGCATTGTGGGCATGGACATGCGTGTCGAAGCCGCCGGGCGCCGCACCGCCTCCACGGTGATCACCCTGGGCCGGGCCCCGCGGCCCGCGGGCGTGAGGGCGGTGAGGTGAGATGCGGGTGGCCGCGATCTGGTTTCCGGACTGGCCCGTGCAGGCCGCGCGACTCGAAGCGGACGATGCGTTGCCCGAGCCGGTTGCGGTGGCGGCGCAGCACCGCATCAAGGTGTGCTCGCGCCAGGCGCGCTCCCGCGGGTTGCGCCGGGGGATGCTGCTGCGCCACGCGCAGGCGCTGGTCCCGGAACTGACGGTGGTCGAGGACAACCCCGACCGCGACGGGCGGATGTTCGCGACCCTGGCCGCGGGCTTCGATGATGTCGCCTCCTCCGTCGAGGTCGTGCGCCCGGGGCTGGTCGTGGTGGATCTCGCCGCCGCCGCGAGGTTCCACGGTGGCGAGGACATCGCGGCCGAAATGCTGATCGACGCCGCCGCGCGCCGCGGCATCGACGCCTTCGCCGGGGTGGCGGACGAGCTGGCCACGGCGATCGTCGCCACGCGTTCCTCCGCCGTTGTCCCGCCGGGTACGTCGGCGCAGTTCCTCGCGGTGCAACCCCTGCGCGTCCTGCTCGCCGAGGTGGCCCTGGCGGCTGATGTGGAAACCGTCAAGGCGCTCGGCCAGCTTGGATTGGCCACGCTGGGCGACATCGCCAACGTGCCCGCGACGGCGATGTCTACGCGCTTTGGTGCGCGTGGCACACACATCCACCGCATTGCCTGCGCGGCGCCGGACCGGCGTGTCGCCCCGGAGCTGCCCGTGGCGGACCTGGCGGTGGCGATTACCCCGGAGGACCCGATCGAGCGGGTTGACGCGGCGGCGTTCGCGGCCCGCGCCCTGGCGGCGAGCCTGCACGAGCGGCTCAAGGAGGCGGGGAAGGTGTGCCTGCGCCTGAAAGTCACCGCAGAGCTGGGGGACGGCGAGCGCGTTGAGCGCGTGTGGCGCACCAGGGAGGCCTTAAGCGAGTCTGCTACGGCAGACCGGGTGCGCTGGCAGCTCGACGGCTGGCTCACCGGTGGCGGCGCCGGGCAGATTACCTCGCTGATCCTTGAGCCGCTCGAGCTTGCGCAACCCGATGTCGTCGGCGAGCTGTGGGCGGACGGTACGACCACCGATGAGGCGCGCCGCGTGGTGGAGCGGGTGCAGTCGCAGCTGGGCATCGACGCCGTGGTCCAGCCCCGCTTCGTCGGTGGCCGTGGCGTGGCCGAGCGCATCGAGCTGGTGCCGTACGGCGAAAACACCAGCGGGCCGGGGGCGGGCCCGTGGCCGGGGGCGATCCCCCCGCCGCTGCCGGCGCGCCTCGGCGGGGGCATTGACCATCCCGCCTCCAAAGTGCTGCTGATCGATGCCGCCGCGAAACCGGTGGGAGTCACCGCAGAGGTGCTCCTGACGTCCGCTCCCTACGCGCTCGGGTGGGGTGATAAGCGCTACCTGGTTACCGGGTGGGCAGGTCCGTGGCCCGTGGACGAAGGGTGGTGGGCAGGTGTGGCCAACAAAGTCGCGCGACTGCAGGTGGTGGGCACGCGCGACAACGGCGGCGAGCCGTGCGGGTGGCTGCTTGTCTGGTCGCGGCAGCGCTGGCGGGTTGAGGCCGTGTACGGCTAGGAGGTGGAGATGTCGACGACGAGGCGCGTGGGGTCGTCGAGAAGCTGGACTGAGTAGGGCAGGGTAGAGCGCAAGCCGACGACGATCTGGGTCCGGCCCTCGTACGTGCCCGCATAGACGACATCGACCACGTTCGAGGAGCTGGCGGAGATGTCGATCGGTGTCATCGCGTCGAGGCCCGCCTCGGGGCGGCTGATCGTGCCGTCTATGTTGATGTTGAGGTAGGAACTGCCCGCAACCTTGATGGGTTTGCCGGCGGTTTCCTGCAACGGGGCGGATACGTAGTTGACAAACCACCCCGGCTCGCCGGTGCCCTCGAAGTCGACCACAAGCCGGTCGAAACCGCTGTGACTGTCAATCGTGATCGCCGATACCGCGAAGTGGGATGGCTCTGCGGGGCGCTGCGTTTTGGGGGACTTGTCCATCGCCGCAGGCGAGGCGTACGCCCCGTGCTGGGCAACTCCGACCTTCCCCGCCATTGTCTCCATCTCGGTACCTGTGGTTGGGGAATCGGGGGACACGGCGGCGCACGCGGTCACGGCAAACGCGGTCGCGCAGGCCACGACCGCACAACCTGCTCCACGCAAACGTCTAGCCACCAAAGACATATCAGTCACCGTAACCACTCGTCGCGTGAGAACGAAATCACGGCCACAGCTGAGATAAAAAGGTTACAAAACTGTTGCCTAATTCACCGAGTAAGGTGGGGGCCATGAGTCTGCGCGCCGACGACATCTTCTGCTCAGATGTGGAAGTGGAGCCTCTGCCAGGAACAGCAAAGCAGGGCGATGTTTACGTGCTGCTCGAATGGCCGGGCCCGTGGAGCCACGACGTCCTCGACGGCGACACGCTCGGGGTCGAGCTGTCCGCCAAGATCAAGGCGCACCTGAAGAAGTTCGGCGCCTCCCTGCAGCTCATTCGCCACCCCACGCGCGAGGGCAGGCGTATCGACGACCACCACCTGTACATCATCCACACCAGCATCGGGCTGACCGAGGTCAAGCACGTCGACGGGCCCGAGGCGATCTTGGATCTCGACCTGTCGGGGCCCGGCCGCAACCACGCGATGGCGCGGCTGGCCCCGCTGGTTCTGGTGTGCACACACGGCAGGCGGGACCGCTGCTGCGCGGTCAAAGGCCGCCCGCTGGTCAACGAACTGGACAAGCTCTACCCCTTCAACCGGGGCAGCGACGTGGTGTGGGAGACCTCCCACATCAAGGGCCACCGCTTCGCCGCCACGCTGCTGCTCATGCCGTGGGGCTACAGCTTCGGGCGGATGAACCTCGAGGCCACCGAGGCGATGATCGCCGACGCGATGCGCGGGCAGTACTTCGTGCCCGGCAACCGCGGCCGCGGCATTTTCTCGCCCGCGGCGCAGGCGGCGGAGGTCGGCGTCGCCGCACAGCTCGCGGCGGAGGGAACGCGCATCACCTACGGCCAGTTACAGGTTGTGGGCGAGGTGGTCGGCGAGGACGAGGCGCGCATAAAGCTAATCGACGCCTCCACGAACGCAACCTTCGATGTCACCATGCGCCGCAGCGCAGTATCCGGGGTTATCTCCTCCTGCGGCGATGAACCGAAGGAGGGCGTTGTGTGGGGCGTCGAAAAGATCGCGCGCTCTAGCGGCGCATGACTTTCTTGGACAGCCAGCTGCCCAAGAACTGGGCGAGTTGCACCATGATCACGATCACGATCACGGCCGCGAAGGTCACGGCGGGCTCGAACTGGTGGTAGCCGTAGACGATGGCGAAGTCGCCGAGGCCGCCGCCGCCGATGTAGCCCGCCATCGCCGACATGTCGATCACGGCGATAAAGATGAAGGTGTAGCCCAAAATCAGTGGGCCGAGCGCCTCGGGCAGGATCACGGTGCGGATGATGCGCCATGGGCCGGCACCCATGGAACGCGCCGCCTCGATCATGCCCGGGTCGATGGACACCAAGTTCTGTTCCACGATGCGCGCGACGGTAAACGTGGCCGCGACGCACATCACGAACGTCGCCGCCGAGCGGCCGATCGTCGTGCCCACCACCTGCAGCGTGATGGGGTAGAGCATCGCGATCATGATGATGAAGGGGATCGGCCGGAAAAAGTTCACGAGTACGTTGATCAACCAGTAGACCGCGCGGTTTTTCAGGATCCCGCCCGGGCGCGTGGTGTAGAGGAACACGCCGAGGATCAGGCCGAAGAAACCGCCGATGACCATGGTGATGGACACCATGAACAAGGTGTCGCCGATGGCCTCGAGAAAGGTCGGCCCGAGGCGTTCCCAGTCTGGTTGGGCGAGGATGGAAGTGTTCATCGGACAATCTCCTGGATGTCGGTGGTGCGCTGGATCGTTGCCAGAAACTGGCTGATTGCGGTGTCGTCGCCGTTAAGCCGCACCGTCATCTTTCCGAAGGAGTGGTTTTGCAGGGTGGTCACCCCGCCGTGGACCGGCTGGACGCTGACGCCTGCGGCGCGCGCGGCCTCCACGGCGCCGAAAAAGCCGGAGTTTTCGCTCAGGTCGACCGTGAACAGGCGGCCGGGCTCCGCGAGCAGCTCACGGGCCTCGATCTCGTCCGGCGTGTTGCGCAGCGAGGTGGACACGAAGCGCTGCGCGACCTGCGTGCGCGGCTGGGAGAACACTTCGTAGACCGAGCCGTACTCCACCACTTTGCCGTTTTCCATCACCGCGACCTTGTCAGCGATGGCGCGCACAACCTCCATCTCGTGTGTGATCACGACGATGGTGATGCCGAGCTCTTCGTTGACCCGGCGCAGCACGCTCAAAACCTCGCGGGTGGTTTCCGGGTCGAGGGCGGAGGTGGCTTCGTCGGCAAGCAGCAGCGACGGGTTGGTGGCCAGCGCCCGGGCGATGCCGACGCGCTGCTTCTGCCCGCCCGAGAGCTGCTCGGGGTAGTTCTTGCCGCGATCCGACAGGCCGACGAACTCGAGCAGCTCAGCTACTCGACGCTTGCGCTCGGCCGGTGGCATGCCGGCAAGCGTCAGCGGGTATTCGACGTTGCCGGCGGCGGTGCGCGAATTGAACAGGTTGAACTGCTGGAAAATCATCCCCACGCCGCGGCGAATGCTGCGCAGCTCGCGCTCCTTCATGCCGACGATGTTGGTGCCGTCGAGAAGCAGCTCGCCACCCGTGGGCATGTCCAGGCCGTTAATGAGGCGAACGAGCGTCGACTTACCGGCCCCCGAGTAACCAATTACGCCGAGGATTTCGCCGGGCTCGACGGTCAGCGTGACGCCGTCGACGGCGACCACCTCGCGCTTACCCGTGGTGAACACTTTGGAAACATCCCGGAACTCAACCCGGGTGCCGGTGGAAGCCACTACTTGTACTCCTCCGCGAGACGGTCGAGGATGTCGTTGAGCTCTTGCTTGTCGCGCTTGACCTGTACGGCAGTGCCGCCGGAATCCTGGTTGAGTGCCTCGGTGACCTCGTCGGAGTGCCAGACCTCGACGAGCTTTTCGAAGATCTCGTTGTCCACCTGGTCGGCCTTGACCGTGAACACGTTGATGTAGGGCTCGGCGAGCTCGGAGTTCGGGTCGTCGGCGGCAACCGCAGACGCTGGGTCGATGCCGGCGCGGGAGAGCCAGTTGTTGTTGATCACGGCCGGGCGGCCCTCGTTGTACGCCGACGGCGTCTGCGAGGCGTCGATGGCGACGACCGAGACCTTGGACGCGGCCTCGTCGATGTCGGCCGGGGTCGGGGTCAGCGTCGGCGCGCCGGGCTTCAGGGTGACCAGGTCAGCCTGGACGAGGACGTTGATCGCACGGCCCTGGTTCGACGGGTCGTTCGGAACGGCGACCTCTTCGCCCTCGATGCCGTCGAGGGAGTCGTGGTCCTTCCAGTACAACCCGAGGATGTTGATTTCGCCGGAGCCGATGATGCGCAGATCCTTGCCCGCCGAGGCGTTGTACTGCGCCTGGTAGTTGATGGTCTGGAACTTCGAGATCTCGATCTGGTCCTCGTCGAGCGCCGGGTTGACCGGCGGGTACTCCGAGAACCTGACGATGTCGAGCTTGATGCCCTCTTCCTCGGCCTTTTCCTCAAACGCGGTCCAAGCCTGCTGGTCGGCGTCGGTTGTGCCGATCTTCACGGTCACCGTGTCGTTGCCCTCGCCCGGAGCGTTCGTCCCGGAGACGGAGGAGCCGGATTCCGTCGAGCAGGCGACGAGACTGGTCGCGGCGATGGCGGATGCGGCGACAGTGGCGGCAAAACGGGAAAACTTCATGCGCTTAAATCCTCTTGTGCGTTATGGCTTAGTTCGATTCGAGGTTGGTCAAGATGTCGTTGAGCTCGGCCTTGTCGCGCTTGACCGGCACCGAAGTGCCCTTGGAGTCCTGGGCGACCGCCTCGGTGACCTTCGGGTCGTGCCAAATCTCGACGAGCTTGTTCAGCGTCTCGTTGTCAATGTCACCGCTGCGGGCTGCGAAGACGTTGATGTACGGCTCGGCCTCGGGGGAGTTCGGGTCGTCCTCGAAGACGGCCAGGCCCGGCTCAATGCCAGCGCGGTCGAGCCAGGTGTTGTTGATGATCGCCGGGCGCCCCTCGTTGTAGGCGGCCGGGGTCTGGGAGGCGTCGACAGGCACGACAGAAACCTTCGACGCGGCCTTGTCGATGTCAGCCGGGGTCGGGGCGAGCGGGTCTGCTACACCCTCGCTCAACGTGACCAGGTCCGCTTGGACGAGCACGTTGATGGCGCGGCCCTGGTTCGACGGGTCGTTCGGAATGGCGACCTCTTCACCCTCGATGCCGTCGAGGGAGTCGTGGTCCTTCCAGAACAGGGCCAGGGGCACGATCTCGGTGGAGCCGACGATGCGCAGGTCGTTGCCGGAGTTCTTGTTGTACTCGGCGAGGTACATGATGTGCTGGAATTTGTTCACGTCCAGCTCACCCTGGGCGAGCGCCTCATTGACTGGTGCGTAGTCCGAGAACTGCACGATGTCGAGGGTGATGCCCTGCTCCGCGGCTAAGTCGCTGAAGACGGACCACGCCTGCTGGTCGGCGTCCGTGGTGCCGATCTTGATCACGGTTTCACCGTTTTCCCCTGTGGTGCCGGGGGCGGCGGTGGTGGCCGAATCAGTGCCGCAGGCAACCAGGCTGGTTGCGGCGATGCCGGTGGCGGCCAGGGTGGCGAGCACTCGGTTGAGTCGCATGGGGTCTCCTTTAAGAAAAGCGAAGTATATCGGGAGAAAATCTACCATCCGGCATACCGCTTAGTCTATTTTCTTAATCGCGGTGAAGAGGAGTCGCGGCCTCGGCCGGGGTCTAGAGGGCCGGGGAAATACCCGGGCGCACGAGCGGAATCGGGGCCGGTAACAGGGGCCTGCCGCGTGTCACGCAGTGATCTTGTTCACATCGATCGCGTGGCGCGCGATGTGGGCTATCCCTTAAAAAACTGCCGTGAACAGGGAAATTGCCTGGATTGCTAGACGTCGGGTGACGCGCTTGACCAGGAAAAGGTTTCTATAGCCCTATTGAAACGGGTGTCGTGAATTGCTAGCCTGTCGACCGACAGTTAGAAAACTGTCGTGGGCCCTTACCGAAAGCGAGAACAGCAGTGAGCACAACAACTAAAGTGGGTGACACCGGGGCGCCGGTAACAAAACTCAACGACGACTTCCCACTTCGATTCGCGCCGCGGAGCTACCGGCGCTGGACCCCGGCAGCCGTGGCAGGCTCCGCGCTCGGCGGAATGGCCTACCTCGCGGACTTCTCCATCGGCGCAGGCATCGGCATCACTCACGGCACGACCAACGCGATAGGCGGCATCCTCATCGCGGCGGTACTGATCTTCGTCTCATCCTTCCCGCTCGCGGTCTATGCGGCGAAGTTCAACCTGGATCTTGACCTGATCACACGTGGCTCCGGCTTTGGCTACTACGGCTCCGTGGTGACCAACATCATCTTCGCCAGCTTCACGTTCATCTTCTTCGCCCTCGAAGGTGCGATCATGGCGCAGGGCTTGAGGCTGGGTCTCGGGGTGCCGTTGTGGCTCGGCTACCTGGTGTCCACGTTGATCATCTTCCCGCTGGTCATCTACGGCATGAAGCTTTTGTCCAAGCTCCAGACGTGGACGAACCCGCTGTGGCTGGTCATGATCGTGCTCCCGCTGATCATCCTCGTCGTTCAGGAACCGAGCACTGTCACCGAGTTTCTCAACTACACCGGTGAGGGCACCGGTGAAGCGAGCTTCGCCGCAATGATGCTCGCCGCCGGCGTCTGCCTCGCCCTGGTGGCGCAGATTGCGGAAAACATCGACTACATCCGCTTCATGCCACCGAAGACTCCGGAGAACTCTCGGTCGTGGTGGACCTCCGTGATCATGGCCGGCCCGGGTTGGGTGTTCTTCGGCGCGACCAAGCAGATCCTCGGTGTGTTCCTCGCCGTCTACGTCATGAGCCACCATGGCGCGTCGGCGGCTGAGGCTTCCGAGCCCGTGCGCCAGTTCTTCGCCCTCTATCAGGAAATGATGCCCGATTGGCTGGCAGTGACGCTCGCGGTGTTTTTGGTGGTGGTCTCTCAGATCAAGATCAACGTCACCAACGCGTACTCCGGATCGCTGGCTTGGACCAACTCCTACACCCGCATCACCAAGTCGTACCCGGGCCGCACATTCTTCGTGTTCTTCAACTTGGCCATCGCGTTGGCGTTGATGGAATTCAACATGTTCGGCATGCTCAACTTCGTGCTCGGCTTCTACTCCAACCTCGCTATCGCCTGGATCTTCACGGTCGCTGCGGACATCGCGATCAACAAGTCCCTGTTGAAGATCTCGCCCGAGTACCCCGAGTACCGCCGCGGCATGATCGCCAACTTCAACCCGGTGGGCCTCGGTTCACTCGGATTGTCCGCAATCGTCTCCGTTGCCATGTTCTTCGGTGCCTTCGGTGAGGCGGCCAGGCCCTACTCTGCGCTCGCCGCGGCACTGATCGCTGTGGTGTGCACCCCGCTGATCGCCGTGTTGACCAAGGGCAAGTACTACCGCCGCCGCACCCACGACGGCATCGACGCCCCGCTTTTCGACGCTCACTTTAACCCTTCCGATGAGCGCTTCACCTGCTGCGTCACAGGTGAGGAGGTTGAACGACCGGACGTGATCCGCTCTGCAACGGATCACCCGGACGGGTCGCCGCGCTACATTTCCTCCCTGGCGCTGACCATGGACAAGACCGGTGAGCACGTTTTGCCGGAGGATCTGGGCCCGCGACAGTAGCTCAGGTGCTGGTAAGGGCCTCGGCGATGAATCGCCGGGGCCCTTTTTCGCTGTCCAGCGACTGAATTGTTGTTATAGTTTGCCTCACTGACTCTCTGGTGACCGAAGGAAGCGAGTCCCCATGAAGATTGCGCTTTTCGCGACGTGCATCGTGGACGCGATGGTTCCGACCGCGGCCATTGCAACCACCCGAATTCTGCGGCGGCTCGGACACGAAGTGACGTTTCCCGCTGGCCAGGTTTGCTGCGGCCAGATGCACGTCAACAGTGGCTACTTCGCCGACGCGCTGCCTGTGGTGCGCAACCACGTCAACGCCTTCGACAGTGCCGAGTACATCGTCGCGCCGTCCGCTTCGTGCGTCGCCTCCGCGCGGCACCAGCAGGCGCTGGTTGCGCGCCGGGCCGGTGACCCAGGCCTGGAAAGGGCCGCCGTCGATACCGCCGAGCGCACCTACGAGTTATCGCAGTTCCTCGTCGATGTCCTCGGAGTCACTGATGCCTCCGAGCTCGGTTCGTACTTCCCACACTCGGTTACCTACCACCCCTCGTGCCACGGCAAACGGCTGCTGCGCCTGGGCGACCGGCAGGTGGACCTCGTGCGCAGCGTCGAGGGCGTCGAGTTCACACAGCTTCCCGACTCTGCCGAGTGCTGCGGTTTCGGCGGCACCTTCTCGCTGAAGAACCCGGACGTGTCCGGGGCGATGGCGGAGGCGAAGATCGCCAACATCGAGCGCTCAGGTGCGGACATCTGCACCGGGGGAGACGCCTCATGCCTGTTTCACCTTCAAGGGGCGATGCTGAAGCGGGGCGTCGACAAGCGCACGCTGCACTTCGCCGAAATCCTCGCCGCAACCAAGGAGCAACCGTGGTCAATCTAGGAATGCCCGCCTACGGGCACGGAAACCTCACCCTAGACGCGGCCTTCCCGGACGCGGCGAAGGAACAGATGGAAAACGTGCAGATGCGGGAAAACATCCGCCACGCCACGCACTCGATTCGTAGTAAGCGAAACGATGTCGTGGCGGAGCTGCCCGACTGGGAGGAGTTGCGCAACGCCGGGTCGGCGATCAAGGAAGGGGTGATGGCGCGGCTGCCGGAGCTGCTGGAGCGCTTCGAGCGCGAGTTCACCGCGCGCGGCGGGGTGGTGCACTGGGCGCGGGACGCGGACGAGGCGAACGCGATCGTGGAAAAGCTCGTGCGGGAAACCGGGGAAAGCGAAGTGCTCAAGGTCAAGTCCATGGCCACCCAGGAAATTGGGCTCAACGAGCACCTCGAGGCGTCGGGGATCCGCGCGGTGGAAACGGACCTGGCCGAGCTGATCGTGCAGCTCGGGGGTGACAAACCCTCGCACATCCTCGTGCCTGCGATCCACCGCAACCGCCGCGAGATCCGCGACATCTTCCGCGGGCACATGGACGGGCCGCTGACCGACGAGCCAGCGGAGCTGGCGGAAGCCGCGCGCACCTACCTGAGGGAGAAGTTCCTGGGCGCGAAGGTGGCGATCTCCGGGGCGAACTTCGGGGTGGCGGAAACGGGCACCCTGGCGGTGGTGGAATCCGAGGGCAACGGGCGCATGTGCGTAACCATGCCGGAGACGCTGATCACCGTGATGGGCATTGAAAAACTCGTGCCGACCTTCGCCGATTTGGAGGTGTACCTGCAGCTGCTGCCGCGTTCCTCGACAGGCGAGCGGATGAACCCGTACACCTCACTGTGGACCGGGGTGCACGAGGGTGACGGGCCGGACAACGTCCACCTGGTTCTGCTGGATAACGGCCGCTCCGCGGTGCTATCGGATCCGCAGGGGCGCTCCGCCCTGCACTGCATCCGCTGCTCCGCGTGCCTGAACGTCTGCCCGGTGTTCGAGCACGTCGGCGGCCACGCCTACGGTTCGACCTACCCGGGGCCGATCGGGGCGATCCTGTCCCCGCAGCTCACCGGCATTGAATCCGAGGCCAACGCGACGCTGCCGTTCGCCTCGACGCTGTGCGGCGCGTGCTACGACGTCTGCCCTGTGAAGATCAACATCCCGGACATCCTCGTCCACCTGCGCGCCGAGGCCGTGGAAAAGACCGGTCAACCTGTACAGATGACGGCGGTGATGAAGGCCTCGTCCGTGGCGATGCGCTCCGGGCGACTCATGGCGCTCGCCGAGCGAATTCTCCCTCTCGCGCGTTTTCGGGTTTCGTGGCTGCCCGGCCTCCTCGGCGGGTGGACCGAGCAGCGCATCATCCCCGCGCCGCCGAAAAAGGCCTTCCGCCACTGGTTTAAGGAGAACCGATGAGCGTCAAATCCGACATCTTGGCCAGACTGCACGCAGCGTTGGCGGATAACCCACCGGCCCCGGCCGTGGCGCGGGCATACCGCCGCGTGTCGACGCTTACTGCAGACGAGACCCGAGACATGTTCGTCGACCGCCTCACCGACTACAAGGCCGCCGTGTATTTCGCAGACAGGGTCGATGACCTTCCCGGGGTTTTGGCGGAGCTGATCTCCGGGCCCGTGGTCGTGCCGAGCGGTGTGGATCGCGCGTGGCTGCCGCCCGCCGAGGAGGTGCGCGACCCCTTGGAGGCCTCCTGCGTGGTCACCGGGTCGACAGTCTCGTGCGCAGAGACCGGCACGATCTTTCTCACCGGGCGTGACGACGAGGGGTGTCGCAAGCTCACGCTCATCCCCGACCACCACATCTGCCTGGTGTTTTCCGGCACCATCGTCGAGCTTTTTCCCGAGGCGTGGGAGCGGTTGGGTAGCTCATGCGGCCCGATCACCATGATTTCCGGGCCGTCCGCCACCTCCGACATTGAGTTGGAGCGCGTCGAGGGGGTGCATGGGCCGCGCCGGCTCGACGTTGTGGTTGTTCGGTAGCGGCCTAATCTGACACGAATCCAGCGAATCACGGAAATCGTGTTAGAATAGCGCCTACCTAATCTAATAATATGCAGGTGGGGTGGGGTACATGCTGTCCGGATTTGCTAACCTTTTAGAGCGCCGAAGGGAACTGGAAGATGGGGTTGACGCGATCTTGGGATCCGCCTCGGATGGGCGGGTAAGCAAGACGCGAGAATCGCAGTCCATCGACTTCAAGGAAGAAGCCGGTCGCAGGATCGGTGCAAATATCGAGCCGGGTACGGCACAGAATCCGCAGGCGGCGACCAAGCTCGCGGACGAGGTCGCTTGCTACGCCAACACGCCAGGCGGCGGCGCACTGATCGTCGGGGTCGAGGACAAGACCGGGGTGATTATCGGCACCGAGTTGGATATTGATTGGCTCCGGCAGCGGATTTACTCTGGGGTCGGGGTAGCCCCGGACATCGTGGAAAAGCGTGTAGAAGGTCAACGTGTTCTAGTCATCTTCGTCGCGCCCGCACCGGAGCCGGTCCAAGATACGGGCACTAGGCTGCGGTGGCGAGTCGGGGACGCGTGTAAGCCAGTGGATCGTTCCGAGTGGTGGCAGTACCAGCGTGACCACCAAGCCTTCGACGAGATGGCGCAACCGACTAAAGAGACGAGCTCAGACGTTCGCCCCGGCGCTATCGATATCGTCCGACGGACTTTCCCACAGGCAGACGAGCTCACAACGCAGGAGGTGATGCGTCAGATTGGCGCGCTTGGCCCCGATAGCCGGCTCACCGTTGCGGGGACGCTGCTATTTGCGGCGCAAGCAGGCCCGGTAATAGAGCTGACTGTCTTTGATGTGTTCGGCGGCGACATCACTAGTCGGATCGTGGGGGAACCGGGGACCTCGGTGCTCGAGCAGCTTGATCTCATCGAGAGATCCTTGCGCGTGGTGAACAAGAACACCACGATTGTGAAAGGATTCGTTCACGATCCGGTGCCGCTGGTGCCGCACAACGCGGTGCGTGAGGCGCTGCTCAATGCGTTGATCCACCGCGACTGGAGCCGCAGTGAGGCCGTCGCCGTGAGCTGGATTGAGCTGGACAACACGCTAATCGTGCGTAGTCCGGGCGGTTTTCCCTCAGGAATCACTTCTGAGAACGTGTTAAGCAACCGCTCCGCCCGCTACCCGGCGCTTGCGGATCTCTACCGGGCCGTGGGTCTCGTGGATAAGCAAGGGGTGGGAGTCGACAGGATGTACCAGAATATGATCACGCTCGGCCACCGTCCTCCCATCATCGAGGAGGTTTCCGGCCCTTTCGTGGAAACTACACTGGTTGGCGGCCCGCCAGTCGTGCAGGTGCTCGACCTTGTTTCGCGCATTGTGCCGGTGGCGAGGCAGCGGGACTACCGAATCGCGATCATCCTCCACATCCTCATGTCTCGCGCCTTTGTGACGGAAGATGTGGTGGCTCACGGGTTGCAGGCAGGAACGGAGCAGGCACGCAACGCTCTGGAAGCTGCTTCCCAGACCACGGTCGACGGAGAACCGCTTGTTGTGCTTCATCGCCGCGGGACGTGGATTCTCGGGGCGAGCTCAAGGTCTGTGCTGGCTGACAAGCTGCCGTATCTCGGCACTGACCCTGCGTCGATGGAGGAGGTCGCGTTGCTTTGGCTCAACGAGGTGGGGGACATGGCGACGAGCGATGTGATGGTGCTGTGCGGCGTTTCCCGAGGCACCGCCAAGAAGTGCGTGGACAGCATGAACGATGAAGGTGCCGTCGAGGTCGTAGGCGGGGGCAGATCGACCCGCTACCGACTGGCAGAGCAGTCAAAGAAGTAGAAAACGTGTTCTAACACCACTAGTATCTACTCCCATGAGGTTTCATGGCGGCGAGGCCCTGTCGTGGTCGCGGCTGGAGCGTATTCTCTCCGGCCGCCCCGGCCCCGTGCCCGTGCCCGTCAACCACACCCGCCCGCTTGCCGACGCCCCCACCAACTACCCTGAAGCCAGTCACGCGCCGTTCGCCGAACTGCACGCGGTGTCCTCCTACAGCTTCCTCGACGGGGCGAGCGAGCCGGAGGAGATGGTACGCCGCGCCCGCGATCTGGGCATCACCGCGCTCGCGCTGCTGGACAGGGACGGTTTCTACGGGGCGGTGAAGTTCGCCGAGGCGGCTGCCGAAGCCGGCATCGACACCGTCTTCGGTGCGGAGCTCACCCTCGGCGACCGTGTCCTCCCGGTGCTGGCCAAGGGCCCGGAGGGGTATCGCCACCTGTCGCATCTCATTGCCGCGGCCCGCATGATCACCCGGGAAAAGGATGCGGTGTCTTACCCGCCGCTGGAGCTCATCGCCCACGAGCTGGCGGGCACGTGCATCGTGCTGGCGGGATGGCAGTGGGTGGATGATATCGACCATCTGGTCGAACTCTTCGGGGGCAATGTGGTGCGCGAGTACGAAGTTTCGATGACCCCGGAGGACGCCGACCACCACCGCGCACTGGATGACTACCCGCACGTTCCGGCGATCGTCAGCGCCATGCCGGCTGCCGCCACGCGCGATGACGCCCGCCTGGCCGCGGCGAAACGCGCGCTGGCCAGGCGGGATTGCTTAAACGACGCTCACGCGCACCTGCACCCCATGGGGGCGAACTGGTTGCGCTCCGCCGAACAGATCGAGGCGATGTTGCCGGGTGCGCAGGACAAGATCGCAACTGCGCTGGCGATTGCCGCGCAGTGCGCGTTCACCCTCAACCTCGTTGCCCCCGAGCTGCCGCGCTACCCCACGCCCACGGGCTTTGATGAGATGAGCTGGCTGCGCCACATCACGCTCGCGGGCGCTCAGCTGCGCTACGCGACGCGCCCGGACGAGACCCGGGCCAAGGCGATGTCGCAGATCGACTACGAGCTCGGCGTGATCGAGGAGCTGAACTTCCCCGGTTACTTCCTCATCGTCCACGACCTGGTGGATTTCGCCCGGCGGGAGAACATCCTGTGCCAAGGGCGCGGCTCGGCGGCGAACTCGGCGGTGTGCTTCGCGCTCGGCATCACCAACGCCGAGCCGATCAGCGCGGGGCTGTTGTTTGAGCGTTTCCTGTCGCCGGACCGCGACGGCCCGCCGGATATTGACATTGATATTGAATCGGGGCGTCGTGAAGAGGTGATCCAGTACGCTTACGAGCGCTACGGGCGCGACAACGCAGCCCAGGTGGCGAACGTGATCACCTACCGCACCAAGGGCGCGATCCGCGATGCCGCCCGCGCCCTGGGGTACGCGCAGGGGGCGGCGGATTCCTGGTCGAAGGGGATCTCGCGGCCACCGGAGGGCGTCGAAAAGCTTGCTAGCCAGCTCAAAGGCCAGCCCCGGCACTTAGGCATCCACTCCGGCGGCATGGTCATCTGTGACCGCCCGATCGCCGACGTCGTGCCGGTGGAGTGGGCGCGGATGGAAAACCGCTCGGTGGTGCAGTGGGACAAGGACGACTGCGCCTCGGCCGGGCTGGTCAAGTTCGACCTGCTGGGCCTGGGCATGCTCGAGGCGCTGCACCACATGATCGACCTGGTGCGCGACACCGCCGGCCGTGAGGTCAACCTGTGGGAACTCGACGTCGCGGATGCACGCGTGTACGAGATGCTGTGCCGCGCCGACGCCGTCGGCGTGTTTCAGGTGGAATCGCGCGCGCAGCTCTCCACGCTGCCGAGGCTGAAACCGCGCTGCTTCTTCGATCTCGTCGTCGAGGTCGCGCTGATCCGTCCCGGCCCCATCCAGGGCGGGTCCGTGCACCCCTACCTGCGGCGTCGCGACGGCAAGGAGGCCATCGTCTACGACCACCCCGTGCTGGAGAAGTCGCTGGGCAAGACGTTGGGCATCCCGCTGTTCCAGGAGCAGCTCATGCAGATCGCCGTCGATGCCGCGGGGTTTTCCGGCCGCGAAGCCGACGCGCTGCGCCGCGCCATGGGCTCGAAGCGCTCGCCGGAGAAGATGGCGCAGCTCAAGGAGCGCTTCTTCGACGGCTGCTGGGCCACTAACCGCATTGATCACGACGTGGCGGAGACGCTCTGGGCCAAAATCGTCGCGTTCGCCGCCTACGGGTTTCCCGAGTCGCACTCACAGTCGTTCGCCTCGCTGGTGTTTTTCTCGGCGTGGTTCAAGTGCTACTACCCGGCGCAATTCTGCGTGGGGCTGTTGCGCGCCCAGCCGATGGGGTTCTACTCGCCGCAGTCGCTGATCCAGGATGCGCGCCGGCACGGCATCGAGGTGCTGCCCGTGAGCGTCAACGACTCCGGCCGCGAGGCGATCTGCGTGGATAATGCGACGATCCGCGTCGGGCTGAACCTGATCAAGGGCCTCGGCGATAAAGCGGCCGACCGCATCGAGGCCGCGCAGCCGTTTCGCGACATCCCGGACCTGTCGCGCCGCGCGGATCTGTCGGTCGAGCACGTCGAGGCGCTGGCGCGCGCGGGAGCATTGGACTGCTTCGGGGTGGATCGGCGCCAAGCGTTGTGGCAGGCGGGGGTGGCCGCGACCGAGCGCGAGGGGATGCTGCCGGGCCTAAGCGCCATTGAGGCGCCGGCGCTGCCGGGCATGAACGCCTTCGAGCTCATGGTCGCCGACATCGGCGCCACCGGCGTCACGCACGACAAGCAGCCCATGGAGCTGTTGCGCGAGCGACTGCGTGCCGACGGCCTCGTCACCGCCGCGGGCCTCAAGCAGGTCGAGGACGGCACTCGCGTGCGCGTCGCCGGGGTGGTCACGCACCGGCAGCGGCCGCGGACAGCCTCCGGGGTGACGTTTTTCGGCATGGAGGACGAGACGGGGCTGATCAACGTTGTCGTCTCGCCGGGGCTGTGGAAGCGCCAGCTCGTGCTGGCGCGCACCGCGAAGGCGCTCATCGTGCGCGGGATCGTGGAAAACGTCACCGGGGCGGTCAACGTGGTGGCGGACAAGCTAGAGCCACTGGAGCTCGGGGAGTACCTGAACCGCGGGTCGCGGGACTTCCATTGAGTAGGCTGGCGGCCATGGAAACGGAGCTCAACGGCGTGTCGATGAAGCTGGTCATTCCCCACTACATAACGCTCGTCGTGTGGGCGGCACTGGTGCTGGGCGCGCTGTCCTGGACCTACGTGAGGTGGGGGTCGTGGTGGCTGGTGCCACTCGGCGCCGCCGCGGCCGTTGTCCTCTGGGGCCTCGTGCTCGTTCCTCTGCGAGTGCGCGCCCTCGGCTGGAAAGAGACGGACGACGAGCTCGTCCTGGCACGGGGCAGGCTGCGGCGCACCGTCACCATCATCCCCTACGGGCGGATCCAGTTTGTCGACGTCACCACGGGGCCGGTGGGCCGGGCGCTGGGGCTCAAGAGCTTGGCGGTGAACACGGCGTCGACAAGCTCGATCTCGAAGCTGCCCGGGATCGAGGCCGCCGAGGCCGATGCCCTGCGCGACCGGCTGGCGGCGAAGGCGCGCGAGCGCATGAGCGGGCTGTGATGGAGCGGCGCGTCCACAGGCTCACGCCGCTCCTGCACATCTGGGCCACACTGCTGGCGGTGGCAGCGATCGCGCTGTTCAACTTCACCGTCCCGCTTTACAACTGGGTGCGCGAGGGGGAGTTTCCCGCGGTGTCGGCTCTGTGGGTCATAGGCGGCGTCGCCCTCGTCGTGGCGGCCGGGGCCGGGGCGTCGCAGCTGTGGTGGTCGAAAATGAGCTTCGCGCTGGGCCCGGAGGAACTCAGCGTGCGCAGCGGCGTGGTGACGACGAAGCTGCGCAC
>NZ_GG667191.1:510216-567560 GCF_000159635.1 Corynebacterium lipophiloflavum DSM 44291
GCCACGGCGCGAGGCGGAGCAAGTGCGTGAGGAGATACTGCGCGCCGCGGGTTCCGCCGGCGGTGGCGCGGCGGCGCAGGAGGACTACCTTGTCGCGCCCATCCCCATCCGCCGCTCGCTCATTGGCACGGCTCTGCGGCTGACCACGGTCGCCGCCGCCGCCTGGACGGTCATTTCCCTGCTCACGAGTGTTTCCGTGGCCGCTGCGGTGCCGGTTCTCGTTGGCGTGTTGCCGGTGATCTGGCGGATGGTGGACCAGTCGTGGCGGTTTAGCTCGACGCTGGATAGCGGCGTGGTGAACCTCACCTACGGCCTCGCCAACCGCCGGAGGCAAGCGGTTCCGCTGGACCGCATCCACGCGGTCAAGCTATCCCAGCCGGTACTGTGGCGCCCGCTCGGCTGGTGGGAGGTCACGGTCAACGTGGCCGGCTACGCCACCACCGGTGCGCGCGCGGGCACGCTGACGCTTCTGCCGGTCGGCTCGCTGGAGCAGGCCCTCGAGGTGGTCGCGGCACTGAGCCCGGCACCGTGCACGGCACCGTGCCCGGCGCCCGACCCCGCCACCGCCGAGGTGGGCATGCGCTCCCCGCGGCGCGCACGCTGGGTCTCGCCGGTGGATTGGAAGCGGCAGACCGTCACGCTGGAAGGGGGCGTCGCCGTGGTCACCTATGGAGCGGTCTCGCGGCGCTACGTGTTCGTGGAGATCCCGCACATCCAGGAGCTGACGTACACCCAAGGCCCGGTGCAGCGCTGGCTCCGCCTGGCGCACGTGCGTCTCGACCTCGTGCCGGGGCCGGTCAAAGCGACGGTGCGCGATCTGGAGGAGGATCACGCGCGGGAGCTCGTCGATAAGCTGCGTGCGCGAAACCTGCCGGGGTGAGTCACACCCCGCCGGGAAAGCCCAGCTGGCGCCACGCCTCGTAGGTGGCCACGGCCGCCGAGTTGGACAGGTTCATCGAGCGCCGGCCGGGCAGCATGGGGATGCGCACGCGCTCGGTCACGCGGGGGTGGTGCGCGTGGCTTTCCGGCAGGCCGGTTGGTTCGGTGCCGAAGAGGAGGGCGTCGCCGCGCTCGTAGGCGATCTCGTGGAAGTACGCGGAGGCCTGGGTAGTAAACGCGAAGACGCGCGAGCCGGTCAGCGCCGCCAGGCACGCGTCCAGGTCCGGGTGGATGATCACGTTGGCCAGGTCGTGGTAGTCCAGCCCGGCGCGGCGTAGGTGCTTTTCGTCCAGGGTGAAGCCGAGCGGCTCGACGAGATGCAGCGTCGCCCCCGAGCCCGCACACATGCGGATCGCGTTGCCGGTGTTCGGCGGGATGACCGGGTTATCAAAGATGACATGCAGGTGCGCCACGGGCCATAAGTCTAGGATGGGGGCCGTGACTGCGATCAAATTGGACGGAAAGCTCTACCGCGACGAGATCTTCGAGGACCTGAAGAAGCGCGTCAGTGCGCTCAAGGACAGGGGGATCACCCCGGGTCTGGCCACGGTTCTCGTCGGCGAGGACCCCGCGAGCCAGAACTACGTGCGCATGAAGCACAAGGACTGCGCTGAGCTCGGCATCGCCTCCATCATGAAGGTGCTGCCCGGCGACACCTCCCAAGCAGAGCTTGGTGCGCTTATCGACGCCCTGAACAACGACCCGGCCGTCACCGGCTACATCGTCCAGCTCCCGCTGCCGAAGCACCTGGATGAGAACCGTGTTCTGGGGCTCATCGACCCGGACAAGGACGCCGACGGCCTGCATCCGGTCAACCTGGGCAAGCTGGTGCTGAATGAGCCCGCGCCGCTGCCGTGCACCCCGAACGGCTCCATCAAGCTGCTCGAACGCTTCGGCGTGGAGCTAAACGGTGCAATCGTCTGCGTCATCGGCCGCGGTGTCACCGTGGGCCGGCCGATCTCGCTGATGCTGACCACGAAGGCGACCAACGCCACCACGGTGCTCTGCCACACCGGAACGAAAGACCTCGCGACGGAGACGCGCCGGGCCGACGTGATCATCGCCGCCGCCGGCAAGCCGCACATGATTACCGCCGACATGGTCAAGGAGGGCGCCGCGGTGCTCGACGTCGGTGTCTCGCGTGTCGACGGTAAAACGGTCGGCGACGTCCACCCCGACGTGTGGGGCAAGGCAGGCTGGGTCTCCCCGAACCCCGGTGGCGTGGGCCCCATGACCCGCACCTTCCTGGTGCGAAACATCGTGGAGCGTGCCGAAGCACTTGCTGGATAACCCCCACGACGTCAACAACGCCCCCTCCACACTGCCCGTCGCGGTGCAGCGAGCGATGGTGGCGGTATTCGTGGTGGGCTTCGTCGCCTCCGGACTCTTCTCCGCCACCGAGCACTGGCGCCGCGCCACCTTCACCCTGGGCGCTGCGATGCTGTGGCTCACGCTCATGCGCCTGACCTGCGATTCCCGCGTCATTGGGCTAGTCGCCGTGCGCTCGAAGCGCTTCGACGCCTTCTTCACCACCGCTCTCGGCGCCGCCATGATGTGGCTGGCTTGGTCGGTGGATGCGCTGGGGAGTTAGATGTCGTACGCCCCGCTGCGCGCCGCGAAGTCGTGCGGTGAGGGGGTTTGCTCCGACAGCGCGATGAACTTGCGCAAGATGATGTCCATCTGGCGCGCCTCAACGAGAAAGGCGTCGTGGCCGACGGGGCTGGACAGCTTCGACATCGCCAGCAGGTTGCCCAGGTTGCGGCTCAAGTGCTCCTGCTGGTGGTAGGGGTAGAGAATGTCGGTGTCCACGCCGACGATCATGGTGGGCACCTTCGAGCTGGCCAGGGCCTTGTTCAGCCCGCCGCGGCCGCGCCCGACGTCGTGGCGGTTGAGCGTTTCGGTCAGGGCCACGTAGCTGCCGGCGTCGAAACGCTCGACGAGCTTTATCCCCTGGTGGTCGAGGTAGCTCTGCACCGCGAATCGCTGGTCGTCGAGGCGGTAGGGGCCGAGCGGGTTCTCGCCGGCCTGGGCGGAGGTGCCGAAGCGTTCGTCGATCTCCAGCTCGCCGCGGTACGTCAGATGCGCGATGCGCCGCGCCGCGGCGAGGCCGGCGTCGGGGCCGTTCGGCTGGTCGTAGTAGTCGCCTCCGTGCCAGTCGGGGTCGCGGGTGATCGCCGACAATTGCGCTGTTTGGATCCCGATCTGCCACGCGCTCGAGCGAGCCGAGACCGCGAGCACGCACGCGTAGTCCACCCTTTCGGGGTACATCAACGTCCATTCGAGCGTGCGGGCACCGCCCATGGAACCACCGAGCACGGCGCGCACGCGCCCGATGCCCAGGGCGTCCAGGAACTGTTTTTCAGCGGCGACCTGGTCCCTGATGGAGATGGCGGGGAAGCGCGAGCCCCAGCGGCCCCCGTCGGGGTGAGGGCTCGCCGGCCCGGTGGAGCCGTAGCAGCTGCCCAGAGCGTTGGTGCACACCACGCACCAGGTATCGGTGTCCAGCGCCTTGCCGGGGCCGATCACCTCACACCACCACTCGGCCGCGTTCGAGTCGCCGGTCAAGGCGTGTTCGACGAGCAGAATGTTGTTCGCCCCGTAGGCGTCACCACGAAACTCGCCCCAGGCCTGGTAAGCGATTTCGGCGCCCGCGATGACAGCGCCGGCTTCCGTGGCGACATCGCCGATCGGCACGACGCGCAGTGCACCGTCTCCGGTGAGCGGGGGTGTGGAGGTCATAGCAGTCAAGGGTATCGCTACACCGCCGCGAAGCCGCGCTCGAGGTCGACGATGATGTCTCCGACGTTTTCGATGCCCACGCTCAGGCGCACCGTCGCCTGCGTGATGCCGGCGCGCGCAAGGCCTGCCTCGCTCGACTGGGAGTGTGTCGTCGAGGCCGGGTGGACGACGAGCGAGCGGACGTCGCCGATATTGGCGAGGTTCGAGTGCAGCTTCAGGGCATCGATGAACGCCCACGCCGCGTTGCGGTCGTTCGGGTCACCGGCCAGGTCGAAAGAGAGCACCGAGCCGGTGTACTTCAGGCCCAGTTTCTCCTTCACCGCGTAGTAGGGGCTCGACTCAAGCCCGGCGAAGTTGACCTTGGCCACCTTGTCGTTGCCGGCAAGGAACTGCGCGACCTCCAGCGCGTTCGCATTATGCTTCTCGACGCGCAGACTCAGCGTATCCAGCCCCTGCAGCGCCACCCACGCGTTAAAGGGTGAGATCGCCGCGCCCGTGTCGCGCAAAATGCCGGCGCGCGCCTTGAGCGCGAAGGCCGCCTCGCCCAAGTCGGCGTACTTCAGGCCGTGGTAGGCGGGGTCGGGGGTGACGAAGTACGGGAAGACCGGTGCGCCGTCGCGGGTGACCGTCCAGTCGAAGCGCCCGCCGTCGATTAGCGCGCCGCCGATGGCGGCGCCGTTGCCGGTGTAGAACTTCGTGGTGGAGACCACGACGATGTCCGCGCCGAGCTCAAGCGGGCGAGCGATGGCGGCGGTGGCCATCGTGTTGTCCACGATCAGCGGCACCTGGTGGGAGTGAGCGACTTCGGCGACGGCGGGAATGTCGAGCACGTCCGCGATTGGGTTTCCGAAGGTCTCGCCGTAAAACGCCCGCGTGTTGGGCTGGACGGCCTGCGCCCAGGACTGCGGGTCGTCGGGGTTGTCGACGAAGGTCACCTCGATGCCGAGACGTGGCAGCGTGACCTCGAAGAGTGTCTCCGTGCCGCCGTAGAGGCGGGGAGAGGTCACGATGTGGTCACCCGCGGAGGCGAGGTTGGTAATCGCGGCGGTCTCTGCGGCCATGCCGGAGGCGAACGCCACCGCTGCCACGCCGCCCTCGAGGCTGGCGAGGCGGTCCTCGAGAGCCTGCTGGGTCGGGTTGGTCAGGCGGGTGTAAATGGGGCCTGGGTCGGAAAGGTTGAACCTGGCCTCGGCGTGCGCGGCGTCGTCAAAGACGTAGGAGGTGGTCAGGTAGAGCGGCTGGTTGCGAGCCTTGAAGTCGGAGTCGAGTTGCTGCCCGGCGTGGATCGCGCGGGTCTCGAAAGCCCACGACTGCGGATCGGAGTTGTCGTACTTGGTCATGTGGCCAATGTATCCGTGCCGTACGCAGTTGTGAACCAAGCTGTCTATATTGCGTAGTGACCTGTCTGTTTACGTGAATATAAATGCAGAGTGGAACCGTTGGCACATCTCGACAGCCTAATAGTGCATGGGTGTTGATCGTGAAAATCCTTTTGTCGTCTCGCAGCACGGTTTTCTCGTGCGTAGGTTGCGCAGCGAGTTGGTGAATCTGCGCACTGCCGATGGATTCCGATCTGTGTCCGGCGGGGTGGTTCCGCTCGGTGACCAGCTAGTGTTCTCGCGCGCGAAGTTTGAAAAACTGAGGCCGCATGAACAGCGCCTGCTGGAGGCGTTGGCAATCGGTTGGTCGAACCGCAGCGGAATCCTCATTGGCAGGTCGGCGGCGCGAGTTTGCGGCATGTGGGTGGTACCCCTCGGAGACGAGAAGATTGAGGTGGCGCTTCCCTCGCGCAGCGCATCGCCGAGCAGGCGCGCTTCCACCAGCGTCCAGTTCCGATATTCACCTATTCCGGCGGAGCATATTTCTGAGGTCCAGGGGATTCGGGTCACCGTCCTCGTCAGGACCTTCGCCGATATCGCGCGCTACCACGGTTTCCTCGAAGGCCTTGTGGCCATTGATTGTCTTCGTTTCCGCGGCATTGAGCTCAGCGTCGTCGCCGAGCACCTTCGCCCGATGGGCCGGTTCAAGGGCGTGGCGACGGTGCGTCGCTGCATACATCACAGCGTTGCCATCTCCGATTCCCCGTTCGAGTCACTCGCCCGAGGGCTGCTTATCGACGCCTGCGTCACCGGAATACAAACCCAGGTCAAAATCGAGGGGTACCGGGTTGATCTGCTTGTCGACGGTTGGCTGGTTGTGGAAATCGATGGCGCATCGAAGTACTCAGGGGCTGACGCAGAACGGGTTAGACAAAGCGAGTTCAACCGCCAAAAGACCATCGCCAACCTGGGGTATGTCTTCCTTCGTTACTCCCCGGCGGACCTGCTTCGTGACCCTGCGGCCTTCGTGGCGGAGGTTACCTCGACGCTCGCGAATCGTAGGTCGCGTTGACAGCCAAGGGGCCCGCATCCCTCTCAACCGCCCGTGTCATGCGCCCCGCCGAGGCAGATGCTGACCAGCACTTGCTTGTTAGTCGAGTGCGGGAGCGTGGACCAAGTCAGCTTTCTCGACTGACAAGCATGTACTGGTCAGCATCTGCACAAAGGAAAGAATGTGGGCCCCGCTGGAAAAACCACCGAGAGTGGCTAGCCCCGGGCCACCATCGAATCGATGATCTCGTTCAGGGTTGCCGACGGGCGCATCACCTTGAAGGCCTTCACGTCGTCCGGCAGGTAGTAGCCGCCGATGTCGCCAGCGCTGCCCTGCGGGGCGAGTAGCTCGGTGGCGATCTTCTCCTCGTTCTCGCGCAGCTTCTGCGCCACCGGCGCGAAGTACTGCGCGAGCTCGGCGTCCTGCGTCTGCTTCGCCAGCTCCTCGGCCCAGTGAAGGGCGAGGTAGAAGTGGGAGCCGCGGTTGTCGATCTCGCCGACCTTGCGCGACGGTGAGTGTCCCTGGATCAGTACTTCTTCGGTGGCCTTGTCCAGGGCGTCGGCAAGCACGTCGGCCTTGGGGTTGCCCTGGTCGGCAGCGAGGCGCAGTGACTCTGCCAGCGCGAGGAACTCGCCGAGCGAATCCCAGCGCAGGTGGTTCTCGGCCTCAAGCTGCTGGACGTGCTTCGGCGCGGACCCGCCGGCACCGGTTTCGAACAACCCGCCGCCCGCCATGAGCGGAACGATGGAGAGCATCTTTGCCGACGTGCCCAGCTCGAGGATGGGGAACAGGTCGGTGTTGTAGTCGCGCAGTACGTTGCCGGTCACCGAGATTGTGTCCTTGCCCTGACGCAGGCGCTCAACCGTGATCTTGGTCGCCTCGACGGGCGAGGCGATCGAGATGTCGAGGCCGTCGGTGTCGTGCTCGCCGAGGTACTTGTTCACCAGGCCGATCAGGTTGCGGTCGTGGGCGCGCGACTCGTCGAGCCAGAAGATGGTCTTCATGCCGGACTTGCGCGCGCGGCTCACCGCGAGACGGACCCAGTCGCGGATCGGGGCGTCCTTGGTCTGGCAGGCGCGCCAAATGTCGCCGGTCTCCACCTCGTGCTCCATCAGCGTCTCGCCGGCGGAGTTGACCATGCGTACGGTGCCGTCGGCCGGGATCTTGAACGTCTTGTTGTGGGAGCCGTACTCCTCGGCCTTTTGTGCCATCAGGCCGACATTGGGCACGGTGCCCATCGTGGTCGGGTCGAAGGCGCCGTTCTTCCGGCAGTCGTCGATCACGACCTGGTAGATGCCGGCGTAAGAGGAATCGGGGATGGTGGCCAGGGTGTCCTGCTCCTGGTCCTCGGCGTTCCACATGTGGCCGGAGGTGCGGATCATCGCCGGCATCGAGGCGTCGACGATGACGTCGGAGGGTACGTGCAGGTTGGTGATGCCCTTGGCGGAGTTGACCATGGCGAGATCGGGGCCGTCGGCGAGCGCTTTGTCAATGGCGGCGCGGATCTCCTCACCGTTGTCGAGCTGGGACAGCCCGTCGAGGATGGCGCCGAGACCGTTTTCGCCATTGAGGCCCGCGGCGAGAAGTTCCTCACCGTGGGCCTCGAATACGTCGTGGAAGTACGCGCGTACTACGTGGCCGAACATGATGGGGTCGGAGACCTTCATCATGGTGGCCTTGAGATGCGCGGAAAACAGCACGCCCTCCTCCTTGGCGCGGGCGACGGCCTTGAGCAGGAACTCGTCGAGGGCCTTGGCGGACATGAAGGTCGCGTCGACGACCTCGCCGGCGAGCACGGGCAGGGCTTCGCGCAGCACGTCGACAGAGCCGTCGGCCTTGACCAGCTCGATGCGCAGCGTGTCGTCGGCCGGCATGATCACGGACTGCTCGTTGTCGCGGAAGTCACCGGACTGCATCGTGACCACATTGGTTTTGGAGTCGGAGGACCACTCGCCCATGGAGTGGGGGTGCTTGCGCGTGTAGTTCTTCACTGCCTCGGGCGCGCGGCGATCGGAGTTGCCCTGGCGCAGCACCGGGTTGACTGCGGAGCCCTTGACCGAGTCGTAGCGCGCGCGGATGTCGTGCTCCTCGGCGGTGGTGGGGTTATCCGGGTAGTCGGGGAGTTCGAAGCCTTTGGCCTGCAGCTCAGCGATCGCCTTCTTCAGCTGCACCAGCGATGCCGAGATGTTGGGCAGTTTGATGATGTTCGCTTCCGGGCGGTTCGCCAGGTCACCGAGCTCGGCGAGGGCGTCGTGGGCGTACTTGTCATCCTTCACGCGCTCCGGGAACAGGGACAGGATGCGACCTGCAACGGAGATGTCGCGTGCTTCCACGTTGACTCCCGCGTTGGTGGCGAATGCCGTGACGATCGGCAGCAGCGAGTAGGTCGCAAGCAGCGGTGCTTCGTCGGTGCGTGTCCAGATGATGGTAGCCACTATTTTGCTCCTCTAACTATTACTTAATTATCCAAGCACTCAGAATACCAATGTTGGGCGGAAACGACGGTGAAGTTGCCCGCCGATGACATTGCTAGGGTGACACGCATGAGTCTCACGATCGCGTCTGTCAATGTCAACGGCATCCGCGCCGCCACCAAGGTCCGCAACGAGTTGAACCCCGGAATGCTCGCGTGGCTGGAAACGACCACTGCCGACGTCGTTCTTATGCAGGAGGTTCGTGCCAGCGTGGACCAGGCGCGCGCGGTACTCGCCCCCGCGCTGGAGGCGGGCTGGCACCTCGTGGTCGCCCCCGCCGAAGCCCCCGGTGCGAAGGGTCGTGCGGGCGTGGGAATTTTGAGCAGGTCACAGTTGGAGGACGTGGAGATAGGCATCACATCCTTCGAGGATTCCGGCAGGTTCATCGCCGGCACGCTTGACGACGTCCGCGTCGCGTCGCTCTACCTTCCTTCCGGTTCGGCGGGCACGGAGAAGCAGGACGAGAAGTACCGCTTCCTCGATTCGTTCGAGCCGCTGCTGGAGTCTTGGGCGAGCGAGCATCCGAACATGGTCATTGGCGGGGATTGGAACATCTGCCACCGCCGCGAGGACCTGAAGAACTGGAAGACCAACCACAAGAAGTCCGGGTTCCTCCCCGACGAGCGCGCGTTCATGGACGCCGTGTTCGGCGTCTTTCCGGACGATGAGGCTCAGGACCTGGAAGCGAAATCGCTCCACTCCTGGGCGGGCGCGGTGGATTACGCGTCGACGGGGCGTCGGCAAGCGAATGCGGACCCGAAGTGGTTCGACGTCGCGCGGCGACTCGAGCCCGAATCCGCACCGTACACCTGGTGGACCTTCCGCGGCCAGGCGTTCAACAACGACGCGGGATGGCGTATCGACGTCCAGGCGGCGACAGCGGCGATGCTCGAGCGCGCCCAGCACACGTGGGTGGAAAAGGTGCCGACGGTGGAGCAGCGCTGGTCCGATCACTCGCCGCTGATGGTCGAGTACGCTTAAGCCCCAGTGGAGTCGTTAAAAATGCTCGGCGTGAGCATGCCCGAGCTGTTGACCACGCTGTTTGTCATCGGCATCATTGCCGAATCCATGACAGCCGCCGTTGCCGCCGGGCGCGTGCGCTTGGACTTGTTCGGGGTGATCACTCTCGGTGCGCTGACCGCGCTCGGCGGTAGCACCGTGCGCGACGTCATCTTGGGTAACTACCCGTTGACCTGGGTCGACGAGCCGCGCTTCTTGCTGGCGACGGTAATTGCGTCCGTGGTGACCGTGCGGATCAACTGGCTGATGTACCAGCTGCGCAAGTTCTTCCTCGTCGCCGATGCCGTCGGCCTCGCGGCGTTCGTGGTGCTCGGTGTGCAGACCGCGCTTTCGCTCGGGCACGGGTTCATCATCGCTGCCGTGGCAGCCGTGACCACGGGTGTGTCTGGTGGTGTGATGCGAGACATCCTCTCCGGCCGGGTTCCGCTGGTCTTTCGTGAGGAGCTCTACGCCTCGATCGCGGTGCTAGGCACAGTGGTTTACATGGGGCTGATGACAGTCGGATTGCCGGAATGGATTGTCACGATCGTGTCCGTGATCTTCGTGTTTGTCACGCGCCTGCTGTCGCTCCGGTTCAGGTGGTCGCTGCCGATCTTCGACTACGACGAGGAAAGAGCGGCGCAGATCGACCCCAGAGATGAGCTGGCCACCTTCGTGCGCAACCGCGGGCGCAAGATTCCCGGTGCGCGGCGCGTTTACCGCAAGGTGCGCATGGTCGCGGAGCAAGCGCCCGTGCGCCACAAGCGCAAGGGCAACAGCAAGGGGTTAGCGGATAAACCGCGGGGCGCGCGCAATCACCCAGGCGGCGCCAAGGGCAAGTGCGGTCAAGACAGCGGCGAGCGCGATCGACCCCGCGTTGGGTGCGGTTCGTGGAATTATGTCGCCGCCGATCTCCACCGTCTCGGTCAACGCCGCGTAGGTAAATCCGGCCACTAGGCCACCGATCACAGTGGCGGCCATGAGGATTGCAAACGCCCCGCGGTTCCTGCCGGCAATCCCGGTGGCGATGCCCACCATCGCCGCGACGACGAAGAGGGCAAAGGTGAGAAGCACGGTCAGCGTGATCGTCGTGGCGTTCTGGCCGGCGTTGTCCACCATGTAGGGCTCGCCGTTGGTGTCGACAAACGGGGTGTCGCCCTGGGTGATCAGCAGGACGTCGTAAAGCCGGTACCAGGGGTTGTTCGTCCACATCACCTGGCCGGCGACGACGTTTGCTGCCGTCAGGATGACCGCGCTGATCGCGCTGAAGACGGCCGCACCGCCGAGCCAGCGGCCGTAGCTCGCCCCGAGCTGGTTGAGCGTTGCCCACTTGTCGGCGAAGTAGGCAGTCAGCCCGGAGAGCACAATTGCGGACAGGAGTGTCCACGTCGTGCCGTCGCCGGCGTAGAAGCGGCCTGCTGCGCCCGCCGCCGCGGCCAGTGCGATGACGCCAATGGTGAGGAGGAAACTGTGGGGACCGAGGAAGAGCTTCATAACGGTGTTAGGCCTTTCGGGTAGCAAGCAGGTCGATGAGTTCGGTGTCGTTCGGGTAGCTCAGCTCGATGCCGTCGGCGCCATCACAGGGTTCGGCGAGCTGCGCGCGAAGCGTCGGCCCCAGGGACTGGGCAGCAATCACGTCGCGGCCCGCGATCAGCTTGTCGACGTCCTCTTTACGCCCCGTGAGCACCGGAAATGATGTCCGGGCGTCGTCAAGCAGCAGCGGCTGCGAGATATCGCAGTCGAAGACGCGGATGACGCGGTCGGCGAGCCCCGCCAAATCCTCGCTGCGGTGCGACGCCATGATGACCACGCGGGTTTCGTCGGCTGCGACGAAATCGATCAGGTCGTTGCGCAGCCGGGCTCGCGTGGCTGCGTCGAGGCCGTCGAAGGGCTCGTCGAGAAGAAGCAATGGTTTTTCTGCGGCGAGAGCGAGGGCGAAGGTGAGCTCGCGCCGTTGGCCGACGGAGAGCTTGCTGAGACGCGTGGAGGTGTCAAACGGCAGAGTGAGGGCGGCGCGCGGTGTTGCCTCGCGGGCCCAGGCGATGTGGTCAGCGACGGTACGGCCAGCGAAGAGGGCGTCGGCGGCCGCGGGGACATATGCCGCGTCGGGGCCGATCAGTGAGCGCAGGTAGTAGGTCTTGCCGGCGGCGTTGGGGCCGATCAAGGCGCTAATACCGGGGGAGTGGTGGATGGTCATTTACGAGTTCTCCTGGGTGATCATCGCGGTGAGTTCCTCGGTTGAGATGCCAAGTTGCTTGGCCTCGTGCACAAGGGGGGTGATGAAGGTGTTGTAGAAAGCGTCGCGGCGGGTGCGCAGGACTTGTTCGCGCGCGGTGGGTAGCACGAACATGCCCAAGCCCCGGCGCTTTTCCAGCAGGCCTTCTTGCTGGAGTTCGGTGAGTGCTTTGGCGGAGGTGGTGGGGTTGACGGAGTGGAAGTGGGACAACTCATTGGTTGACGGGGCACGCTCGCCGGGGCCGAGTTGCCCGGATGCGATGAGATCGCGGAGCTGATCAGCGATCTGCATGTATATGGGTTTACCACTCATGTGGATAACCATATAACCCGTGGGCTGAGCGTGTCAACGCTCACCGCTAGAATGACCAACCATGACCGACAAGCAGCGAGTTCTCTCCGGTATTCAGCCGACCGCCGATTCCTACCACCTGGGCAACTACCTCGGTGCGCTGAAGCAGTGGATCGACCTGCAGGACGGCCACGACGCGTTCTACTTCATCCCCGACCTGCACGCGATCACGGTCGACCAGGACCCGGCGGAGCTGCGCGAGCGCACGCTCAAGGGCTGCGCCCAGCTGATCGCGCTCGGCATTGACCCGAACGTGTCTACGCTGTTCGTCCAATCCCATGTCCCCGCCCACGCGGAGCTGACCTGGGTGCTGCAGTGCCTGACCGGGTTCGGCGAGGCGTCGCGCATGACGCAGTTCAAAGACAAGGCGGCGAAGCAGGGCCAGGACCGTGCCACCGTCGGCCTGTTTACCTACCCGGTGCTCATGGCCGCCGACATCCTGCTGTACTCGCCGCAGCTCGTGCCGGTGGGCGAGGACCAGCGCCAGCACCTGGAGCTGACACGCAACCTCGCGGAGCGCTTCAACTCGCGCTTCGGAGAGACCTTTGTCGTGCCCGAGGGCTTCATTCCCGAAGGCGCGTCGAAAATCTACGACCTGCAGGACCCGACCACCAAGATGTCAAAGTCCGGGGCAAACCCGAAGGGCCTGATCAACCTGCTCGACGACCCGAAAACGTCGACCAAGCGCATCAAGTCCGCGGTGACGGACAATGACGGTGTCATCGCCTACGACAAGGACAACAAGCCGGGGGTGTCGAACCTGCTGGTGATCCAGTCTGCGCTGACGGGCACGGACATCGACACCCTGGTCGCGGGCTACGAGGGGCAGGGCTACGGCGCGCTCAAGGTTGACACCGCTGACGCGCTCGAGGCGTTCACCACCCCGCTGCGCGCGCGTTACGACGAGCTCATGGCCGACCGCGCCGAGCTCGAAGGCATCCTCGCCCGCGGCGCCGAGCGCGCCCGCGAGGTCTCGGAGCCGCTGCTGGCAGAAGTCTACGAAAGGGTTGGCTTCCTCGCTCCCGCCCGCTAGCTGCCACCCCGTTGGCAAACTCGCTGGCAAAACTTGCCCTAAACTGTGTTCCCACAGGTAAAAATTAAGCAAACCCGAACATGGAAGGACAGCTTATGGCGACCTCCACCGCGCCCCGCAAGGCGTACCAGGACGAGCAGGGCATTGAGCGAGCGAGCAAGCAGCAGGACAACGGGCCTGCCGACAAGGTGGCCAAGAAGTCCCCGTTCGTGGCGCACCTGCTGCGCATGAACGAGCGCTTTGCCAAGGAAGGGGGAAATCAACTCTCCGCGGGCATTACGTACTTCTCGGTGCTGGCGTTGTACCCGCTCGCCATGCTCCTCTTCGCCGGCATGGGTTTCTTTCTTGCTAATCGCCCGGAGTTGATCGAGCAGATCCGGACGCAGCTCGACAACTCGCTCGGCGGGGAGGTCGGCGGCGTGATATCGCAGTTAATCGACTCCGCGATCGCGCAGCGCGGCGCCGTCGCCGGTATCGGTTTGCTCACCACTTTGTGGTCCGGTCTTGGCTGGATGAATAACCTGCGCGTCGGCATTTCCGCGATGTGGAAGCTCGACGCCAACGAGGGTGGCAACTTCATCATGAAGAAGCTGTGGGACCTGCTCGGCCTGATCGGGCTGATCCTCCTGTTCATTCTCGCCTTCGCGGTGACCGCGATCGGTACATCGTCGTTTACGAGCGACGTCATGGACCACTTCGGGCTGGGTAACTTCCCCGGCGCCCGCTTCGTCGTCTGGCTCATCGGACTTGCCGTGGGTATCTTCGCCAACTTCCTCGTGATGGCGTGGCTGGTCATTTTCATGCCGCGCACGAAGGTGCCGTGGCGCTCCGGGCTCAAGGGCGCGCTACTCGGCGCTTTCGCCTTCGAGCTGATCAAACAGTTCGCCACCGTGATCGTCAGCTCCGCCACGAAAAACCCGGCCGGCGCGATCTTCGGCCCGATCATCGCGCTGATGGTCGTGCTCTACCTCATCTGGCGTGTGGTGCTCTACGTTTCAGCATGGACCGCAACCACCGAGGAATCCCTGGCCATGCAAAAGACCGAGGTGCCTGAGCCCGCAGTGATTAACGTGCGCGCGGCTGCCGCGACCCAGGCCAAGCCGGTCAAGGGAACCGCTATCGGCGTCGGTGCTGCCCTCGGCGCCCTCGGTGTCGGCCTGATGTCGTTGCTAACGCGCGACTAGCAATGATCCCAGCGCCGGCAAGGGCGAGAACCGCGCCCACAATCAACACCGGCAACCACGGCCGGGCCCGAGAGTAGGGCTCTGCCTGAGCTTCGGCCACCGCGGCCCCGCCAGGGGCTTCAGCGGTGGCCGTCGGCGTTTGCAACGCGGTAGGCGCCTGGGAGGAAGCAGCCTCGAGCGTGGCCACGGACGTGCCGGGGTCAAACCTGTAGGACTCGTGGAGCAGCTGCTGTGCTTGCTGCCAGGCTCGGGCCTTGTTCACGGTGGTGTCGAGGACAACGGCCACGAGGCGCCGGCCGTCGTGGTTCACAGCGCCGACGAAGGTGTGGTTGGCGTCGTCGGTATAACCGGTCTTGCCGCCGATGCCCTCGGGATCGTTGAGGTAGAGCGCGTTGTCGTTCCACAGCTCGAAGCCGGGAAGGTCGTCGAAACCGGGGAAGGGATACGACTGCGTGTCGACGATCCGAGCAAACGTCTCGTTGCCAAACGCAGCGCGGTAGGCGAGCGCCATATCCCACGCGGAGCTCGACATGCCGGGGCGATCCAGGCCGGTGTAGGTAGCCACCCGGGTGTCATTCATGCCGAGTTGCTGCGCCAGCGCATTGACCTTTTGTAAAGTCGCCTCGTCGCCGCCGAGCTCTTGTGCCAGGGCGTGCGCGGTGTCGTTGCCCGAGGCCATCAGCAGGCCGTGGAGTAAGTCGTTGACCGTGTACACACCGCCGGCGCCGATGCCCGCCGCGGACCCTTCCATATTCGCCGATTCAGCGCTAACGGTGACCTGCTTGTCCAGGGGTAGTTCGTCGATAGCCACGAGCGCGAGGAGCACTTTGATGATGGACGCGGGACGGTAACGGCCGTGGGGGTCTTTCATCGCCACAACCTCTCCGGTGTCCAGGTCCGCAACCAGCCATGCGGAGGCGAGGACTTCCTCGCCGACGGCGAAGCCATCGGGGGTGCTCACGCCGCACGGGCCCTGGTAGCCGACGGGCAGCGGGGTGGGGCTGCCGGCGGCCGCTGCCTCCGAAGTCGTTCGCGGCTCCGGCGGCCACGTGGCGTGCGGGCAGCCGTCGGTATTCGGCATGGATTCGCGCGCTGAGGTCGTCGGCGTGGATTCCTCCTGGGTCCATGCGGCGGGTTGGGCCGCGCCGATCAGGGTCGCGCAGGCGAGAAGGGTCGCAGTTCGTCGTGTGGTACGCATTGCGGCGAACTTTACGCCCGTCAGATACACCGGGGGCGCTTTGCGGTGCGCATTGATGGCTTCCGGTGAGGATAGCCTCACCGAAGAACGTCATGACCTGCGTAAACTTAGGCTTTCCACGCTTGCGCGCATGGTGGTGCAGGAGCAAGATATCGACTATGTCAACGAAAGAAACGCAAGGTGCTCCGGCGAGCGTGGGCCTGAACGAACAACTCAACAAGCTGCGCGCCGCAGTGCTCGGCGCCAACGACGGCATCGTCTCCACTTCGGCCGTCGTTGTCGGTGTGGCGGGCGCCACCTCGGACATCAGGGCGGTCGCGACGGCCGGCATTGCGGCCGTCATCGGCGGCGCTGTGTCGATGGCGCTGGGGGAGTACGTCTCCGTGTCCTCTCAGCGCGATACCGAGCGCGCCTACATCGCCAAGGAAACAGCACTGCACAACGCCGATCCGGACAGCGAGTTCGCCCACCTTGTCGCCGCCTACGAGGCGACGGGACTGAGCCGGGAAACGGCGACCCAGGCAGCCACAGAGCGCACCGCTGCCGATCCGCTCAAGGCGCACCTCGAGGTCCACTATGGCATCAACGAAGAGGACCTGGTCAACTCCTGGTCCGCGGCCATCGCCTCCTTCATCGCGTTTTCGCTGGGCGCGTTGCTCCCGCTGGCGGCCGTGTTGCTTCCACCGGATGCGTGGCGGGTGCCAGTGACGTTCGTGGTCACCCTCCTCGCCCTCGCGATCACGGGAGCGGTGTCGGCGCGAATCGGCGGCGCAGATCCGAAGCGCGCCGTGCTCCGGCTCGTTATCGGCGGCGCGCTCGGCCTGGCGGTGACCTTCGGAGTCGGCTGGGCCTTCGGCACCACGGAGCTTTAAGGCACACTAGCGCGGCTCGCGCTTCTGCTTGCCGTCGCCCTCGGCCAAGTGCATGGCGAGTATGCCGGCCAGTTCCGGGTCGGACAGGATCAGCTCGACGAGCCCCTCTTGGACTTCTTTCTGGTCCACGGCGGGGGCGGAGTCGGCGTAGGACGTGCCGTCTTTGTCAAAGCCAAACCCGTTGCCGCCGGTGTAGGCGGCAACGCGCGCCTCGGCGTCCTCGCGCGTGCCGGGGGCACTCGCGTTGTCGCTGAGCTCGCGGGCCTGAACTCGGCTGAGCGTGGCGTGGCGCCAGTCCCGCACCCGCTCGGGCTCAATCTTGTGCACCCCGCGCTTCGCCGCAGCGGCAAGCTGCGATGCGGTGGTGTTGACTGGGGCGAACTGCGGGGACGTGGGCACGCGCCAGTCGCGGTAGTAGGCGATCATGGAAATGGTGAAGCTGGTCAGCGGACCCGCCACCGCGCCGAGCGCGAGGTGGCCCGTGTTCACGCCGATGAGCGTGACGACGGCACCTGCGATCGCGGGCACCACCGTTGGCTGATTGTTGCCGAACACCGCAGGTTCGCGTCCGATCAGAACGTCGCGGATCATGCTTCCGCCCGTGGCGGTGAACACGCCCATCATGATCGTCGGCAGAACCGGCAACCCCGAACGTGATCGCCTTGAACGCGCCGACTGAGGCCCACAGTGAGGAGATGAGCGCGTCACCGTGGTCGCGCACCTTTTCCCAGGTGTTGCCCTTGAAGTAGGTAAAGCGCGCGATCAGTGCACCCGTGAACGCGAGGATCAGGTAGGCGGGTTCTCTCATCGCGGCGACGGTGCCCTCGTTGATGAGGACGTCGCGAAGCATGCCCCCGCCGAGCGCCGAGACCATCGCGATGAACAGGAAGCCGACGATGTCGTAGCCGCGCTGCCGAGCAATCGTTCCGCCGATCGTGCCCATGATGAGCACGCCACTTAAGTCAAGCCAGTGATAGATGGATTCAATGATCGGATCGACCTGATCGGGAGTCATAGCCCGCCATCATAGGACGCGTTGTCTACGCGGCGGGGCCTAGAACTTGGAGAAGCGCTTGATCAGCTGGTTTTCCATATCTGCCCAGGTTTGCGCCTTGTCTGAAAAAGGCGCGGTGGGGACGTAGCCGCTGGCCTCGGTGGAGCCGAGCATGTAGGCGAGGTAGTCCTGCATGCGGGGGTTGGCCAGCAGCAGGGAGTTCAGAGAGTCATCCTTCGCCCAGTCGGCGGCGTCGGCGAGTAGCTCGTAGGCCTTGGACATCTGGGCGGTGTCGACAGCGTCAGGGCCCTTCTCAATGTCGGCGGCAAGGCCGTTGAAGGAATACGCGTTGTCCGGGTGAACGGTGACCTCGAGCTCGCCCGCGTTAGCGAGGTTGACCAGGTCCGGCCAGGTGGACACCCCGGCAAGCTCGTGGTCGTCGTTTTCCACCATCCACCGCAGCATGTGCTTGCCGGAGGGGAAGGTGAAAATCTCGCCGTACTTGCCCAAAAACACCGGCGCCGTGCCGAGGTAGGTGCGCAACGTGTACACGCTTGTGCCCTGCATGGTGATCTTCACCGGGTCAATGCCCGCGTTAAACCACGCGGAGTCGTCGTAAGGGTCGGCGCTCGCGGCGCGCCTGTGCGCCTCCTCCTTTTCCCGCTCGGCATCTGCTGCCCGTGCGCTCTGGGCGGCGGCGATGCGCTCTTCCGCGGCGGAAACGGCGCCTTCGCCCAACGACGCCTCATCGACGACCTGGACGCTCGCGTCGAGCGAGTGGACAACGTCCGCCCAGTTCGCTAGCACGGCCCGGCCGACCCCGGACCATTCGCTCAACCCGTTTTCGCCCGCGTAGTGTTCCGACCCGCGCGCAACGTTGCCCAGCACGGAGTGGGAGGCGAAGAAGATCTGGGCCTCACCGGCGGCGGTGACATCGGCAAGAGAACGCGAGATGCGGAACACTTTGTCGAGCTTGGAGACGTTTTCGTGGCTCGGCCGCCCGGCGAGATAAGCGGGGGCGCCGACGATATCGTAGAAGTTTCTGTCCTCGGGCACGACCCGGTCGTCGCCCTGGGAGTTAAACCGCGCCCACTGCGGGTGATCCGTTAGGTCGTGCGGCGCGCCCGAGTCAAGGAAGGCCAGCATGTGGGCCGGGGAGGCGAAGACGAGGACCGAGGTCTCATCGCCGAGAAACGCCTGCCACTGCGTCCCGTTTTCCTTCCAAGCCGGGGCCCACAGGGTGCAGAAATCGCCCTGGGTGAGTGACAGTGTGACCGGAACAATCGCGCGGGTGCTCATGGTGGAAAACTCTACTCAACCCCTAGCCCGTCGGGCGCCAGAAGCCCTTGAACTCCATGCCGAGGTTCTGTGTTCGCACCGGGTTCATTTGCACCGGGTCGCCGGCCTCGATGTACATGCCGTCGCCGGCGTACATGGCCACGTGCCCGTCCCACACCGCCAGGTCGCCTGGTTGGAGCTGGTCGTAGGGGACTTGCACGCCGACGGCCTGCTGGTGCGCCATGCGTGGCAGCTCCACACCGGCCTGCCGGTACGCCCACGACGTCAGCCCGGAGCAGTCGAATCCGCCGGGCGAGGTCCCGCCCCACTGGTACGGCGTGCCGAGCTGACTGCGCGCCGCTTCCACCGCGGCGCGCCCCACGGCACTGCCCTCGGTCGCCTCGCCTGCGCCACCGGCTGGCTCCGCCAGCACGTGCTCCGTGGTGTCCGCGGCCTGCTCCATCGCAACCGGCTGCGCGATCTCGCGCAGCTTTTCCGTGGCGCGCTGGGCGTCGGGAGTTGCCTGCAGCGGCTCCTCGGCGAGTACGGAGGTGGCGATGCCGGTCATGAGCTTGGTGTGGGGATCAAGGTCGCGCTCGAGTTGGATTAGGCGCTCGTTGATCTCGTCGAACGCGCGTTGTGCGAGCTCGGCTAGCCGCAGCGCGGCGGACACCTGCCCGGTCGGTGTCAGCGCCAGGGCGATGAGCGTCGCCGCCTCGGCGAGGTAGCGCTGACCCACCGCGGTGATGTCGGCGGCGGCCTGGGTCAGCAGCGCGGCAGCTGCCGACATGGAGTTGTCGATGTCGCTGCGGTGGGCGGCGAGGCTTTCGGCGGCGTCGATCAACCGGGACGGATCTGCCCCCACGACCCGCGCGAGATCAACGACCGAGTCCAACCCCGGCAACTCCGCGACCCGCACGGGGTTGAACTGCGGGGGAATGGACTCGGCGACGGTGCGCAAGACCTCCTGCGGCGAGATCATTTACAGCACCGCCTTGAGATCGCGGGCAAGTGACCCGTCCACGCTTGTCGTTGCATCCACGGTGAGATCCATGACATCGGCGAGGCGCAGGGCCTCAGCGCGTAGCTGGCTACAGCGGTCGTTGACGCGCCCGATCGCGGATGCGAGCGCGGCGTGAAAATCAGCGGCCGGCCCGAATCCGGGCACAGCGGCGGGCGGGATATCCGTGATCTGGGCGGCCGCGGTGCGCAGCGACGACGTCAGTGCCGCAACCTCGGAAGCGTCGACGACAAAAGTTCTCATGGCCTTATTTGACTGCTCCACCGACCACCAGGTTCCCTCAGGGCCAAAATTGGCAACTAGCATGGGCCCCATGGACATCACCGTCGTCGATCACCCCCTGGCCGCCTCGCGCCTGACCATCATGCGCGACGAACGCAGCGACAACGCGGCGTTTCGGGCCGCGCTCGCGGACCTGGGCGCGATGCTCATCTACGAGGCGTCACGCGCGCTCGAGGTGGAAAAATTCTCCTGCCGCACCCCCGTCGGCGAGGCGGATGGCATCCGGCTGGCCAAGCCGCCGATCATTGTGCCGATCATCCGCGCCGGCCTCGGGATGATCGACCCGGCGCTGTCGATGATCCCCGACGCCCAGGTCGGCTTCATCGGCCTGGCACGCGACGAGACCACCCACGAGCCGGTGCCGTACCTCGAGGCGCTGCCTGAGGACCTCTCCGCGCAGCCGGTGTTCGTCGTCGACCCCATGCTGGCCACCGGTGGCTCGCTGATCTACGCGCTGGATCTGCTCAAAGGACGCGGCGCGGACGACATCACCTGTATCTGCATCGTTTCGGCGCGGCAGGGCGTCGATAAGCTCGCTGCCCACAGCCCCGACGTCCGGCTCGTCACCGCCGCGATTGACCCGGAACTCAACTCCGATGCCTACATCGTGCCCGGCCTGGGCGATGCGGGCGACCGCCTGTACGGCCCGCGCAACATTTTCCTGTAGTAGGCTTGGGCCCCGTCGTATTGGGGGATATGGACAGCGGGGGGCTGTTATGGCGGACATCATGCCGCAATCCAACTGGGCAAGCTATGGTTTTGTGCTGGCAGAGCGCCTGCGCGCGCTGCGCGAGATGAGGGGGTTGAGCCAGCGGCGACTGGCGGAGTTGGCGGGAGTTTCGCGCAGCCTGATATCCAACCTCGAGCGCAACCAGTACAACACGGCGCGTTCGGCGGACCCGACGCTGTCGACGGTCTACCGCATTGCGCATGCGCTGCACGTTCCCCCGGTGGCGCTGCTCCCGGCGTCGGATTCCGTTGTCAAGGCGCGCTGCGCCGAAGACGCCGCGGCCGTCATGCAGGTGTGCGCGGTGTGGCCCACCGCGCCGGAGGACACCGCTCGCTTCCACGCGACGTACCTTGTCAGCGGCCCGGCCACGTACCCGCCGCGCTTCGAGCAGCACCGCGCGATGAACCGCTTGGTCTAGTTGCTAGACTCAGCCCAGAGAAAAGATTTCCGGGCTACAAGCAGGAGGACACGCACGTGGGCAGAGGATCCGGCATCGCCGCCGCCGTTGGCGAGTGGGTACGCGCCAACGAGGACACCGTGACGCAGTGGCGCCGACACATCCACGCCCACCCCGAACTGTCCCACGAGGAAGTCGCCACCACCGCATTTATCTCGGAAGTGCTGAGCGAGCACGGGTTAAATCCCGTGCCCTTTCCCGGCACTGGGCTCTACGTCGACCTCGGGCCCGGTGACGGCGACCGCCTCGCCTTCCGCGCGGACATCGACGCGCTCAGCGTGGCTGAGATCTCCGGCCTCGAGTTCGCCTCGGGCACCCCGGGGGTGTCCCATGCCTGCGGGCACGATGTGCACGCCACCATCTGTATGGCGCTCGCCTGTGCTCTCGCGGAGCTGGACCTGGACTACGGCGTCCGGATCATCTTCCAGCCAGCGGAGGAGGTGATGGGCGGCGGCGCGGTGGACGTGATCCGCTGGGGCGGGCTGCAAAACGTTTCCGCGATCTACGCCCTGCACGTGGAGCCCTCGCTGCGGGTCGGACAGATCGGGGTGCGCACCGGGGCGATCACCTCGGCCGCCGATGTCCTCGAGCTCGAAATCACCGGCCCCGGCGGGCATACCTCCCGCCCGCAGGTCACCGCGGATGTCGTCTACGCCGCCGGTGCGGTGATCACCCAGCTGCCCGCGCTGCTGTCGCGCCGGGTGGACCCGCGCACAGGCACCGTGGCGGTGTTCGGCGCGGTGGAAGCGGGAGGGGCCCACAACGCGATTCCCAAATCCGCGCGGCTAAAAGGCACGATCCGCACCTCCGACATCGCCACGTGGCGCGCGATCGAGGAGCTCAGCAGCGAGCTCATCGCCCAGATCATTGCCCCGACCGGCTGCGAGTTCGAGCTCAACTACACGCGCGGCGTACCGCCCGTGCTTAACGACGACGTCGCGACCGCCCTGGCTGTCGAAGCCGGCCGCTCCGTCGACCCGCACGCCGTGGTGGCCACGCCGCAGTCCTCCGGCGGGGAGGATTTCTCCTGGTACCTCGAGCACGTCCCCGGCGCCATGGTCCGCCTCGGTGCGTGGGATGGCAAGGGTGACAAGCAGGACCTGCACCAGGGCGATCTCAACGTGGACGAAAAGTCGATTGCCGTCGGGGTGCGTCTGTTCGGTGCGGTGGTGGAGAAGTACTTCGCTGCTGTCGCTAGCGACGCTGAGTGACTGTAGACTTGCGTCGGTCTAACGCGACCGGCAGTTTCATGTCGAGCCCATCACGGAGGAAAACCAGGTGTCCAAGAAGATCGTCATCATCGGTGGTGGCCCAGCGGGTTACGAGGCGGCGCTGGCCGGCTCGAAGTACGGTGCGGATATCACTTTGATCGAAAATCGCGGCATTGGCGGTTCTGCGATCAACCTCGACGTGGTGCCCTCCAAGGGATTCATCGCGGCGTCGAACATCAAGACCGACTTGCGTCGTGCCGACGACATGGGCTTGAACCACGGCCTCGGCGAGGCGAGCTTGATGATCACCGCGTTGAACAACCGCGTGGTGGCGCTGGCGTCCGAACAGGCTCGCGACGTCAGGACCCAGCTTGAGCGCGCCGGGGTGAAAATCATCCGTGGCCACGGCGCCCTGTCCTCGGAACAGACCGGCCACACCACCCACAGCGTGAAGGTGACCTACCCGGATGGCACTTTCGAGCGCGTCGATACCGACATGGTGCTGGTGTGCACCGGAGCCTCCCCGCGCGTGATCAAGGGTGCCGAACCCGACGGCAAGCGCATCTTGAACTGGCGCCAGGTCTACGACCTCATTGAGCAGCCGGAGCACCTCATCGTGGTCGGTTCGGGCGTGACAGGTGCGGAGTTCGTCTCGGCGTTCGCCGAGCTCGGTGTGAAGGTGACCATGGTGTCCTCCGGCAGCCGCATCCTGCCGCACGACGACGCCGATGCCGCGGACGTGCTGGAGACGGTCCTGGCGGGACGCGGTGTTGAGGTGGTCAAGGACGCCTACGCCGACAGCGTGGTCAATGCCGGCGACAGCGTGGTGGTCACCACCAAGGACGGCCGCGAAATCACCGGATCCCATTGCATCATGTCCATCGGTTCGATCCCCAACACCAAGGATCTCGGCCTGGAAGCCAACGGTGTGGCCATGACACCGTCGGGCCACATCCACGTCGACCGCGTCTCGCGCACAAACGTCGCGGGTATCTACGCGGCGGGTGACTGCTCCGACCTGATGCCGCTGGCCTCCGTCGCCGCGATGCAGGGGCGCATCGCAATGCACCACGCGCTCGGCGAGGGCGTTGAGCCACTGCGCTTGAAGACGGTGGGCAACGCCGTGTTCACCCGCCCGGAGATCGCGGCGGTCGGCGTGACTGAGCAGCAGATCACGAACGGCGAAGTCGACGCCGACGTGATCAAGCTGGATCTGGAGACCAACCCGCGCGCCAAGATGCGCTCCCTGCAGCACGGCTTTGTCAAGATCTTCTCCCGCAAGGGCTCCGGCCAGGTGCTCGGCGGGGTCATCGTCGCGCCGACTGCGTCCGAGCTGATTCTCTCGCTCACCATCGCGGTGACCAACAACTTGAGCGTCGCTCAGCTCGCCGAATCCATGGCGGTCTACCCCTCGCTGTCCGGCTCGATCACCGAAGCCGCGCGTCGCCTGGTTACCTCCACCGATCTGGACTAGCCGGCAGTTCCCCGCGGCGCCTCAAGCTTGGGAAACGCGCGCTGCGGGCAGGTCGTGCGCGGGCAGGTTTCGCAGCCCGGGCCGATCGGGGTGGCGGAGCCCAGACTCAGATCGAGCCCGTCCGCGTAGACGAGCTTTTCCGCGTGCGCGATGTCGCATCCCAGCGCGACGGCGTTCTCCTGCCGGGGTGCTCCGAACCCCGCGGTCGGGCCCTGCACCATCCGCGCCACCCACAGGTAGCGGCTCCCGTCCGGCATTACGGACACCTGGCGCGTTACCCGATTAGGGGTATCAAAGGCGCGGTGGACCACCCACAACGGGCACGTCCCGCCCGTGACGGCGAAGGGGAACGAGGTGGTGGACTGGCGTTTGGAGATGTTGCCCGCCCGGTCGGTCCGGATAAAGAAGAACGGCACCGCCGCAGCGCCGGGGCGCTGGAGCGTTCCCAGGCGCTGGCAGGTGGATTCGAAACTGGTGCCGAAGCGCGACGAGATCACCTCGATGTCGTAGCGGGTGCTTTCCGCCGCGTGGAGAATTTCCGTGTACGGCATAGTCACCGCGGCCGCGAAATACTGCGCGAGTCCGTGCCGGGCGATGCGGCCGGAGGGGGAGTTGTCCCCGCGGGTGTCCGGGTGCGCGGCCACGTGAGCGTCGATAAGCGGGGCGAGGGTATTCAAACCGTAATGGTACGCCATTTCGAAGCACTGCTGAGCTTCCGTGAGGCCGGATCGCAACCGTAGCTCGCGGGCGGGAACGTCGTAGACGGAGCGGGGGCCGCCGACGTCCTGGTTGAAGCGGACGCTGACACCGAGGTTCTTGTCGAAGGCCGCGGTGAGACTGGTCAACCGCGCCTGACGTCCGCGGGCGGCGGCGGCGAGCTCCTCCGCGGCCCGATCGAGGTCTGCGAAGTGGTTGCGGTTGTCCTGGAAGAATGTGCGCACGGCGGAGTAGGGGTTCGCGGCTCCGACGTGGAGGTTCGAGGGGATGGACACGATGGCTTCGGCGACAGCGGGGTAGCGGGCGGCCATGTCGCGCAGCACCCCCGGGGCGACACCGGGCAGGAGGCCGGAGAGTTCGGTGAGGGTGCGACGCTCGTCGTCGCCGGAGAAATAGGCCGGGTCGAGGCCGAAGGCGCGGGAGAGCTCGACGAGCACGGACACGGTCAAGGGGCGCTGGTTGTTCTCCAGCTGGTTGAGGTAGCTGGTGGAGATGCCGAGGCGCTGCGCCATGTCCATCTGGGTGAGGTCGTTGTCCCGGCGCACCGTCCGAATCCGTCCCCCCGCGTAGAGCTTGCCCACCGTGCGCACCCGCCTTCCTCTGCCGTGAACTGCATTTTTACAAACTTTACATACTAAGGGGGTTTAACATGCAAACTTTCACACTTTTGATCATGGCGGCGGTCACAATCGTTCTCCTACTATGAGGTGAACCATTCAATCTTGAGTGACTCAAGGAGTAACGCACTGCCATGATCAACCACGAAGTACGCACACGCCGTTCCGCAGAGGAGTTCCCGATCGAGGAGCACCTGGCATACAAGGTGGCCAAGGTCGCTGCCGATCCGGTCGAGGTCCCCGAGAACACCAAGGAAATGATCATCAACAGGATCATTGACAACGCCTCCGTCGCCGTGGCCTCCTTCGCGCGACGCCCCGTCACCTCGGCCCGCGTGATGGCCCAGGCCCACCCCGTCAGCGAGGGCGGTGCGCCGCTGTTCGGCGTCGACGGCAACTACTCCGCAGAGTGGGTCGCATTCGCCAACGGCACCGCAGTGCGCGAGCTCGACTTCCACGACACCTTCCTCGCCGCCGAATACTCCCACCCCGGCGACAACATCCCGCCGATCCTCGCCGTCGCCCAGCATAAGGGCCTCGACGGCAAGGCCCTGATCCGCGGCATCGCCACCGGATACGAGATCCAGGTCAACCTGGTCAAGGGAATCTCCCTGCACGAGTTCAAGATCGACCACGTCGCGCACCTCGGCCCCTCGGTCGCCGCCGGCATCGGCACCATGCTCGGCCTCGACGTGGACACCATCTACCAGGCCGTCGGCCAGGCGCTGCACACCACCACCGCGACACGCCAGTCGCGCAAGGGCCTGATCTCTTCCTGGAAGGCCTCCGCCCCGGCGTTCGCCGGCAAGATGGCTATCGAAGCTGTCGACCGCGCGATGCGCGGCGAAGGCGCACCCGCCCCGATCTGGGAGGGCGAAGACGGCGTGATCGCCTGGCTGCTGCACTCACCGGAGCGCACCTACATCGTGCCGCTGCCCGCCGACGGCGAAGCCAAGCGCGCGATCTTGGACACCTACACCAAGGAGCACTCCGCGGAGTACCAGGCGCAGGCCCCGATCGACCTTGCGCGCCGCATGAAGGCGGCCATCGCGGAGGCCGGCAAGACCACTGCGGACATCGAGTCCATCGTGCTGCACACCTCGCACCACACCCACTACGTCATCGGCACGGGCGCGAACGACCCGCAGAAGATGGACCCAACCGCCTCGCGGGAGACGCTGGACCACTCGATCATGTACATGTTCGCCGTCGCGCTCGAGGACGGCACCTGGCACCACGTCGATTCCTACACCCCGCAGCGCGCGGGCCGGCCGGAAACGGTGGAGCTGTGGCACAAGGTTTCCACCGTCGAGGACCCGGAGTGGACCCGTCGCTACCACTCCACCGACCCGAACGAGAAGGCCTTCGGCGCCAAGGCAGTGATCACGTTCACCGACGGTTCTGTGATCCAGGACGAGATCGCTGTCGCCGATGCGCACCCGCTCGGTGCGCGCCCCTTCGGTCGCGAGGACTACATCGCCAAGTTCCGCACCCTGGCCGCCGGGATCGTCTCCGAGGAAGAGCAGGAGCGCTTCCTCGCGGCAGTCCAGGACCTGGAAAACCTCACCGACCTCACCGAGCTCAACGTCCGCGTCACCGAAGAGGCTGCCGCGAAGGCGCCCGAGACCCCGGCAGGCATCTTCTAATGTTCGCGCCAGAGAAAACGCCGCACGAGCGTCGTCAAGCGCTGCGCGGGTCGCTGACTTCACCCACGATCACGAAGCTGCCCGGCGCGTTCTCGCCGCTGGTGGCCCGCTTGATCGAGGACATCGGCGGCTTCGAGGGCGTCTACGTCTCCGGCGCGGTCGTGGCCAACGACCTGGGCCTGCCGGACATCGGTCTGACCACATTGACCGAGGTGGCCAACCGCTCGTGCCAGATCGCGCGCGTGACCAACCTGCCCGTGCTTGTCGACGCCGACACCGGCTTCGGCGAACCGATGAGCGCCGCCCGCACCGTCGCGGAGTTCGAGGCAGCCGGCGTGTCCGCGCTGCACCTCGAAGACCAGGTCAACCCGAAGCGCTGCGGCCACCTCGACGGCAAGGAGGTCGTGCCCCGCGACCTGATGCTGCGCCGCATCACAGCCGCGGTGCGCGAGCGCCAAGACGATGCCTTCGTCATCTGCGCGCGTACCGACGCCGCCGGGATCGAGGGCATCGACTCCGCCATCGAGCGTGCCAAGGCCTACGCCGACGCCGGTGCCGACCTCATCTTCACTGAGGCGCTCTACTCCGTGGCCGACTTTGAGAAGTTCCGCGCCGCGCTCGACGTACCGCTTTTGGCCAACATGACCGAGTTCGGCAAGACCGAGCTCATCCCCGCCGGCAAGCTCGAAGAAATCGGCTACAACGCGGTGATCTGGCCGGTCACCACCTTCCGCACCGCGATGGGGCAGACCGAGGCGATGCTGCGCGAGATCAAAGAGACCGGCACCCAGGAAGGGTGGCTCGATCGCATGCAGCACCGCTCACGGCTCTACGAGCTCGTGCGCTACGACGAGTACAACCAGTTCGACCAGTCCGTGTTCACCTACTCGGCGGATACCTACCGCCCGACGTTTGAGAAGTAAAAAGGAGCAGCACCATGACCGAGCAAGAAGTGCGCAAGGGTCTCTACGGCGTTGTCGCTGACTACACCGCAATCTCCAAAGTCAACCCTGAAACCAACTCGCTGCTCTACCGTGGCTACCCCGTTCAGGAACTCGCCGACAACGTCAGCTTCGAAGAGGTTGCCCTACTTTTGTGGAACGGCGAGCTGCCCACCGGTGAGGGGCTCGACGAGTTCTACGCCAAGGCACGCGCCCGCCGCGGCCTCGACGACGACCTGATCAAGGTCATCGAATCAATGCCGCAGGACTGCCACCCGATGGATGTGCTGCGCACGGCAGTGTCGTTTTTGGGCACGCGCGATCCGCACAAGTTCACCCAGGACACCGACCACATCCGCGACATCGCGCTGACGCTTTTGACGAAGCTGCCCACCATCGTCGCGCTCGACATCCGCCGCCGCCGCGGGGAGGGCTACATTGAGCCGGACCCCGCAAAGGGCTACGCCGAGAACTTCCTCTGGATGGTCTTCGGCGACGGCGAAGGTTCGCCGGCGACGATCCCATCCGACATCGAGGCGTTTGAGAAGTCGATGATCCTCTACGCCGAGCACTCGTTCAACGCCTCGACGTTCGCCGCCCGCGTGATCACATCCACCAACTCGGACACCTGGTCCGCTGTGACCGGTGCGATCGGTGCGTTGAAGGGCCCGCTGCACGGCGGCGCCAACGAGTTTGTGATGCACAACTTCGTCGAGATCGACGACCCGGCCAAGGCCGAGGAGTGGACCCTGGACAAGCTCAAGAACAAGGAGCTGGTCATGGGGTTCGGCCACCGCGTGTACAAGAAGGGGGACTCGCGCGTGCCGACGATGGAGGCCGCCTTCAAGAAGCTCGCCTCCGAGCACCCGGAGAAGGACTCGCAGAAGTGGGTCGAGATCTACGACATCATGGCAAAGACGATGTACGACAACACCTCGATCCACATCATGCCGAACCTGGACTTCCCGGCCGGCCCGGCCTATCACATCCTCGGTTTCGACATCGAGTTTTTTACCCCGCTGTTTGTCATGGCCCGCATCACCGGCTGGACCGCTCACATCATCGAGCAGTACGAAAACCCGACGATCATCCGCCCGCTGGCCGCGTACAACGGCCCGGACGAGCGCCACGTGCGCTAGCCGACGGGTTGAGTGACAAAAGTTGCACCGCTGGTGCAACTTTTGTCATTTTCCCAGGTCGTTTTCGGCGCCGGTACAACTTCTGTCACTGGCCCCCACCAGCGCCCACAATCACAGAAGCCCCCACACAGAGCGAAATTCAAGCCCGCTCGTGTGCCTTCTTTGGGGGTTAGAATCAGCTTTAGCATGACCCCACACCCGCTCGGGAAAGGACCACCACCATGGCTCGCACGCTTCCGCACTTTGACAAAGTCCTCGTTGCCAATCGGGGTGAGATCGCCGTGAGGGCGTTTCGTGCAGCGTTCGAGACCGGGGCCAAAACGGTCGCGGTCTACCCGCGCGAGGATCGTAACTCCTTCCACCGCCCGTTTGCGGACGAGGCCGTGCAGATCGGCGTCGAAGGCCAGCCGGTTCGCGCCTACCTGGACATCGACGAGATCATTGCGGCCGCGAAGAAGACGGGCGCGGACGCTGTGTACCCCGGCTACGGCTTTCTGTCCGAGCGCGCTGAGCTCGCCCGTGAGTGCGCGGAGAACGGGATCACCTTCATCGGCCCCAGCCCGGAAACGCTGGATCTGACGGGTGACAAGGCTGCCGCCGTCCAGGCCGCGGAGCGCGCAGGGCTGCCCACGCTGAAAGACTCCGAGCCCTCGGATGACCCGGCGCAGATCGCGGAGTTTGCCAAGGAGTTCGAGTTCCCCGTCTTTGTTAAGGCCGTCGCGGGCGGTGGTGGGCGCGGGATGAGGTTCGTGGAGCGTCAGGTAGACGTCGAGAAGCTCGCGGCGGAAGCGTCGCGCGAGGCGGAGGCAGCGTTCGGCGACCCCCGGGTCTACGTCGAGCGCGCGGTGATCAACCCGCAGCACATTGAGGTGCAGATCCTTGCCGACGGCCAGGGCAACGTCATTCACCTCTTCGAGCGTGACTGCTCCCTGCAGCGCCGCCACCAGAAAGTTGTGGAGATTGCCCCGGCGCAGCACATCACACGGGAGCAACGCGAACGGATTTGCGCGGACGCGGTGCGCTTCTGTGAGGAGATCAACTACGCGGGTGCGGGCACGGTCGAGTTCCTCGTCGACGAAAACGGCAACCACGTCTTCATCGAAATGAACCCGCGCGTCCAGGTCGAGCACACGGTGACGGAGGAGGTCACTGGCGTCGACATCGTGCGCTCGCAGCTCTACATCGCCGCCGGCGCCACCCTCGACGACCTCGGCCTGAACCAGGAAAGCGTGCAGCTCACCGGTGCCGCGCTGCAGTGCCGCATCACCACCGAGGACCCCGCCAACGGCTTCCGCCCGGACTCCGGCCTGATCACCGGGTACCGTTCGCCGGGCGGTGCGGGCGTGCGTCTCGACGGCTCCGTCGCCGTCGGCACCGAAATTACCCCCAACTTCGATTCCTTGCTGGTGAAGATGACCTGCCGCGGCAAGGACTTCCAGATCGCCGTGGACCGCTCGCTGCGCGCGCTCAACGAGTTCAGCGTCACCGGGGTCTCCACCAATATCGCGTTTCTGCGCCAGCTCCTATCGCATCCCGACTTCCGCTTCAAGCGCATCAACACCGGATTTATCGCCGAGCACCCGGAGCTGCTCGAGGCGCCGGCGGCGGCGGACGAGATCGGCCGCATCCTCGACTACGTCGGCCACGTCACCGTCAACCAGCCCAACGGCCCGCGGCCGACGAACATCGCACCGTCGAAGAAGCTGCCCGAGCTCAACTACGGCGACCTGCCGCGCGGCTCGCGCGACGACTTGCTGGAGCTCGGCCCCGAAAAATGGGCGCAGAAACTTCGCGGGCAGACCGCGCTCGGCGTCACCGAGACGACCTTCCGCGATGCGCACCAGTCGCTGCTGGCGACGCGCATCCGCACCAACACGCTCGTCGCCGCCGCAAAGCACGTCGGCTACCTCACCCCGCAGCTGACCTCGGTGGAAGCGTGGGGCGGGGCGACATACGACGTCGCCATGCGCTTCCTGCACGAGTCGCCGTGGATGCGCCTCGACGAGATGCGCGAGGCGCTGCCGAATGTCAACCTGCAGATGCTGCTGCGCGGGCGCAACACAGTGGGCTACACCCCGTACCCCGACAGCGTGACCAAGGCGTTTGTCGCCGAGGCCGCCCGCAGCGGCATCGACATCTTCCGCATCTTCGACGCGCTTAACGACGTCTCCCAGATGCGCCCGGCCATCGACGCCGTGCTGGAGACGAACACCACCGTCGCCGAGGTGGCGATGGCGTACTCCGGCAACCTGCTCGACCCGGCCGAGGACCTCTACACCCTCGACTACTACCTGCGCCTCGCCGAGGAGATCGCGGGCACCGGGGCACATGTGCTGGCGATCAAGGACATGGCGGGGCTGATGCGCCCGGCTGCTGCGACCCGCCTGGTCGGCGCGCTGCGCGATCGCTTCGACCTGCCCATCCATGTGCACACGCACGATACGGCGGGAGGGCAGCTGGCAACCTACCTCGCGGCGGCCGCCGCGGGCGCCGATGTGGTCGACGTCGCTTCCGCGCCGCTGGCCGGCACCACCTCGCAGCCGTCGATGTCCGCGCTGGTCGCGGCGTTTGCCAACACCGAGCGCGACACGGGACTCTCGCTCGAGGCCGTCTCCGACATGGAGCCCTACTGGGAGGCCGTGCGGCAGGTCTACGCGCCGTTTGAATCCGGCATTCCCGGCCCGACCGGCCGCGTGTACAAGCACGAGATTCCCGGCGGCCAGTTGTCCAACTTGCGCACCCAGGCCAACGCTCTGGGCCTGGGTGAGCGCTTCGAGCTGATCGAGGACACCTACGCCGCGGTCAACGACATCCTCGGGCGCCCGACCAAGGTGACGCCCTCGTCGAAGGTGGTCGGTGATCTCGCGTTGCACCTCGTGGGCGCGGGCGTTGACCCTTACGTGTTCGCGGAAAATCCCCGCAAGTTCGACATCCCCGAGTCCGTCATCGGATTCCTCCAGGGTGAGTTGGGCACCCCGCCCGGCGGTTGGCCGTTGCTGCGCGACAAGGCGCTTGAGGATCGCGCCGTGGTCAACCGCACCGTCGAGGTTCCCGCCGAGGCGGCCCAGGCATTGGAGTCCGGGGACGAGAAGCTGCGGCGCCAGGCGCTGGACCAGCTGCTCTTTCCCAAGCAGTACGAGGAATTCCTCGAGCACCGCCGCGCCTACGGCATCACCGACCAGCTCTCGGACAAGGCGTTCTTCTACGGGCTGGTCGAGGGCGAGGAAAACCTCATCTACTACGGCGAGGTCGCCGAAGAGAAGACCCCGTTGGTCGTGCGACTCGAGGCGATCGGCGACGTCGACGACAAGGGCATGCGCCAGGTCATTGTCACCGTCAACGGCCAGGTCCGCCCCCTGCGCGTGCGCGACGAGTCCGCGGAATCTTCCGTCGCCGAGGTGGAGAAGGCCGATGGCTCCAACCCGGGCCACGTTGCGGCCCCGTTCGCTGGCGTTGTCAACGTCACCGTCAACGTCGGCGACGAGGTCGCCGAAGGCGACCAGGTCGCCACTATCGAGGCGATGAAGATGGAGGCCGCGATCTCCGCGCCCAAGGACGGAACGGTCGAGCGCATCGCGCTGACAAAGGCGACGAAGGTCGAAGGCGGAGACCTCGTGGTGGTGATCAGCTAGAGCTCGAGCGCCATCACGTTGTCGGCGGCGGTGTTGTCAAACCCGAAAGTTTCGTAGCGGTGCCGCGCCCTGGGGTTGTCCGGGTCGACGAACAGGGCGAGGCGCCGCGCCCCCTGGGACCGGGCGAGGTCGCAAGCGGCCCGAAGCAGCGGGTGCCCAGTGCGTGGCCCGCAAAGCGGTTTTCCACGGCGATTGCCAGCTCGGGGACGTCGGGGCAGAGGTTGGCGAAGCCCTGCTCGGGCGAGGCCCAGTGCCGCAACCAGACCCCGCCGGCCGGGGTGCGGTAGGGGTCGAACGCGATGACCCCGCCGTCGCGCAAAGGGTCCCACTGGTCGACGTACTCGTTAACGCCGCGCAGCGAGGACTCGCTGAGTGGAGCTGACTCGTCGCCGAACACCTCAGTGAGGTAGTTCAGGCGCTGAATGTAGGTGCGGTCCGATTCGCGTGCCGGGCGCAGTGTGAACTCCATGAGCCCAACTTTAGGGACTACTTCAGCTCCATCAGCACGGCACCCTTGTTCACTTGGCCGCCCTCGACTGCGGCCAAGCCGGTGACGGTACCGGCCTTGTGCGCCTTGACGGGGTTTTCCATCTTCATCGCCTCCAGGATGAGCACGACGTCGCCCTCGGCGACCTCGTCTCCCTCTGAGACGTTGACCTTGATCACGGTGCCCTGCATGGGTGCCGCGACCGCGTCGCCGGAGGCGGCAACCTTGGTGCCGGAGGCGCGGCGCTTCTTCGGCTTGCGGCGCGGGCCTGCGCCGAGAATCAGGGAGTGGGGCAGCGCGACCTCGATGCGGCGGCCGTTGACCTCCACCGAGAAGGTGCGCTTGGGCTCGCTGGGCTCGGCGCCCTCGGCACCGGCGTCCTCGTCGGAGTCCACGTACGGCGGGATCTGGTTGTCCCACTCCTCCTCGATCCAGCGGGTGTAGACGTCGAAGGACTCACCGTCGCCGGTGAATGCGGCGTCGTCAAGCACTGCCTTGTGGAAGGGGATGACGGTGGGAAGGCCCGAGACCGTGTACTCATTCAGCGCGCGTTTGGCGCGCTGAATGGCCTCGTCGCGGGTTTCGCCGGAGACGATCAGCTTGGCCAGCATCGAGTCGAACTGGCCGCCGACGACGGAGCCGGCGCGCACGCCTGAGTCGACGCGCACGCCCGGGCCGGACGGCTCGGCGTATTCGCTAATGGTGCCCGGTGCCGGCATGAAGTTCGCCGCCGGGTCCTCGCCGTTGATGCGGAACTCGATCGCGTGGCCGCGCGGGGTGGGGTCGCTGACAAGGCGCAGCTTTTCGCCCTGCGCGATGCGGAACTGCTCGCGGACTAAGTCGATGCCGGCGGTGACCTCGGTGACGGGGTGCTCGACCTGCAGACGCGTGTTGACCTCCAGGAACGAGATCAGTCCGTCGGCGCCCACGAGGTACTCGACGGTGCCGGCGCCGTAGTAACCGACCTCGCGGCAGATCGCCTTGGCGGAGGAGTGGATGCGCTCGCGTTGCTCATCGGTCAGAAACGGCGCCGGGGCCTCCTCGACAAGCTTTTGGAAGCGGCGTTGCAAGGAGCAATCGCGCGTGCCGACGACCACCACATTGCCGTGCTGGTCTGCCAGGACCTGTGCCTCGACGTGGCGCGCTTTGTCCAGGTAACGCTCCACGAAGCACTCGCCGCGGCCGAAGGCGGCGACGGCTTCGCGTGTCGCGGAGGCGAACAGCTCGGGGATTTCCTCGCGGGTGTAGGCGACTTTCATGCCGCGCCCGCCGCCGCCGAATGCGGCCTTGATGGCTACCGGCAGGCCGTGCTCGTCGGCGAACGCGAGCACCTCGTCCGCGTCGGCGACGGGGTCCTTGGTGCCCGGCGCCATGGGAGCGTCGGCGGCCTGGGCGATGTGGCGGGCGGTGACCTTGTCACCCAAGGCAGCGATCGCCTCTGGGGAGGGGCCGATCCACGTCAGACCGGCGTCGATGACGCGGCGGGCGAACTCGGCGTTCTCAGACAGGAAGCCGTAGCCCGGGTGAACGGAGTCCGCGCCGGAGTCCGCGGCGGCCTTGAGGATCTTGTCCATGTCAAGGTAGGACTCGGCGGCGGTAGCGCCCCCGATGGCGAAAGCCTCGTCGGCCATTGCAACAAAAGGAGCGTCCGCGTCCGCGTCGGCGTAGACGGACACAGACGCGATGCCGGCGTCTTTGGCCGCGCGGATGACGCGGACGGCAATTTCACCGCGGTTGGCGATGAGTACCTTCTTCAACTGTGACACGACTTGAGTTCCGTCCTTACTGCGACTTTATTAACGTAATAGGCAATTATCGGTTCTGCTAGGTACAACCAAAATGCGAACTGGAATGTTACAGCCCACATTCAGTACAAAGTACTTAGCTTCGGTTAACTTTCTGCCTCAGGCCTTTCCGCGGGCGATCGGAACCCCGACCAGGTTGCCCCATTCCGCCCACGATCCGTCATACAACGATACGTGGTCGAAACCGAGCGCATAACGCAACGTGTACCACGTGTGCGCCGCCGCGGCCCCGAGATTGCAGTAGGCAACAGTGTCCTTGTCCGGGTCGAACTGCGCATACGCTTGCTCAATGTCCGCACGGCACTTGAACCGCGCGTTCCGGTGGACGGCTTCACCCCACGGGACATTGACCGCACCCGGAATGTGGCCGCTGCGCAGGCACGAGGCGGAAACTGCGGACGCCGTGCCGGAGAATTCGTCGGGGGTGCGGGCGTCGATAAGCTGCGGCGAGGGCGAATCACGCACGCCGGCGACGAAGGTGCGGATCGCGGAGTCGTCGCGCTCCACCACGGGGTAGGTGACTTCGGGGTAGCTCGGCACGGCGAAGGACGTATCGCGCTCCTCGCCCATCCAGGCGTCGCGCCCGCCGTCGAGCAACCGGACGTCGGGGTGGCCGAAGAGCTCGAAGACCCACGCGGTGTAAGAGGCCCACCAGTTGGCGCTGTCGCCGTAGACGACGACGGTGTCGTCGCGCGAGATGCCGCGCGAGCCCATCAGTTCGGCGAAGGCGGCGCCGTCGATGAAGTCGCGGCGCACCGGGTCGTTGAGATCCCGGCGCCAATCGATGCGCAGTGCGCTGGGAATGTGGCCAATGTCGTAGAGGAAGGCGTCCTCGTCGGACTCGACGACTTTCAGCCCGTCGATGCCGAGGCGCGCGGACAGCCATGCGGCCGAGACGAACTTTTCGGGGTGGGCGAACTCTTGGAACAGCGGGTGCGGGTCATGCTCGATGCCCATGCGGTACCTTTCCTCGGGCGCGTTCGTATCAGGGTTCCACCATACCCGCGCCGCCGACGGTCCCGACGCCACCCCCTGCAATGTGAGGTTTGTCACTTGCGCGCAAGCTTGCCCAGCGTAACGGGCATTTTACACATATCGTCAAAGTCGTAATCACCCACGCGTTAGGAGAGTTCGCCATGCACAAAGCAATCGTCGTCTTCGAGGTCGAAGGCGGTTCCGACAAGTACATCGACGGCCACCGCAAAGACACCATGCCCATCGTCAACTCGATCAAGGAAAAGGGCTGGAACGCCGAGGTCGTCTTCTTCCGCCCCGAGTGGACCGAGGATCTGTTCGGTTACGTTTCCGAGAATTTCGACGCTTACATCTCCCGCGTCAACCCGGGCAACATCCCGGGCGGCGAGAAGGGCTACTTCGAGCTGCTCACCCGACTCTCCGACGCCGGCCTGGTCGGCATGTCCACCCCGGAGGAGATGATTTCCTACGGTGCCAAGGACGCCCTGGTCAAGCTCAACGACACCGATCTGGTCCCCTCCGACACCGCCGCGTACTACGACATCGAGTCCTTCCACAACACCTTCCCGACCTCCCTGTCCTACGGCGAGCGCGTGCTGAAGCAGAACCGCGGCTCCACCGGCTCCGGCATCTGGCGCGTCCGCCTCGCTGACCCCGAGGCCGCAGCCTCCGTCGAGCCGGGCACCGCGCTCCCGCTCGACACCAAGCTCAAGTGCACCGAGGCCGTGGACAACCACACCGAGGAGCGCGAGCTGGGCGAGTTCATGGATTTCTGCGACCAGTACATCGTCGGCGACAACGGCATGCTCGTGGACATGCGCTTTATGCCACGCATCGTCGAGGGCGAGATCCGCATCCTGCTCGTCGGCCCGCACCCGGTCTTCGTCGTGCACAAGAAGCCCGCCGAGGGCGGCGACGCGTTTTCCGCAACCCTGTTCTCCGGCGCGAAGTACACCTACAACAAGCCGGAGGAGTGGCAGGAGCTTATCGACATGTTCGCCGATGCCCGCCCGGTCATCGCGGAGAACCTCGGCGGCGACAACATCCCGCTGATCTGGACCGCCGACTTCATGCTCGCCGACGACGACGAGAGCGGCAAGGACACCTACGTCCTCGGCGAGATCAACTGCTCCTGCGTCGGATTTACCTCGGAGCTGGACATGGGCATCCAGGAGATGGTCGCCGATGAGGCGATCAAGCGCGTCGAGGAGAACCACTCCGCGTAGACAAGCTCTACAGCAGCTTGTCGACGCTCTCCGGATCAGCGTCGCTGAGCATCTGGCGGCACCGGTCGTACTCACCGGTGTCGCCAATTGCTTTGGAAGCCAACGCCAGCATGGCAATCGCCTTGAGCACCCCGCGGTTCGGGGCGTGGTTGCCGGGCACCGGGCCCCACCCCTTCCAGCCGTTGGCGCGAAGCCGATCCAGCGAGCGGTGGTAGCCGGTGCGCGCGTAGGCGTAGGCGATCAAAACGTCGCCGTCCGTGAGTTCGTCGGCGGCGCGGGCGGCCCACACCGCCGGCGAATCCGGGTGGGAAAGCGCGGTTTCGCGATCCAGCAGGTCTTTGCCCTCGGCGGGATCCTCGGGTAGGTGAACGGGCGGCGGGGCAAGCATATCGTCGAACTTCATGCCCGCCAGGCTACCCGCGCCTCCCCCAGAACTGCGAGGCGTCGAGCCCGAAGGAGTACAGGGCCCGGCGCAGAAGCGGCATGGACAGCCCGATCACGCTCGAGGGGTCTCCCTCGATGGAGTCGATGAACCAGCTGCCCAGGGCCTCCAGGGTAAAGGCCCCGGCGCACTCGAGCGGCTCGCCCGAGCGCGCGTAGGCCTCGATATCGGCATCCGAGACCTGGCCGAAGGCGATGGTGGTGGCAACGCTCTCTGTCACCCATTGGCCCTGGTAGTGCACGGCGTGGCCGGTAATCAGCTGGGCGGTTTTGCCGCGCTGGGCGCGCCACCGCGCAACCGTGGCCTCGGTCGAGTGGGGTTTGCCTTGGAGGTGGCCGTCGAGAAGCAGCATCGAATCGCAGCCGATGACCACGTCGCCGGGGTACTGGGACGCGACCGCGGCCGCTTTCGCGCGGGCGAGGGCAGTGACGGTGTCGGCAGGCCCGGCGGTGGAGGCGGCAAGCAGCGCGTCCTCATCGATGTGCGCCGGGTGGATCACGGGGCGCACCCCGGCGTTTTCCAGCAGCATCCGCCGCGACGGCGACTGGGAGGCGAGAACGAGCCGCATCAGAAGTAGGTGACGTTGGAAAACGCGCCCGGGTTAAACAGCGGGCGGGGGTGTAGCGGGGTGACGTGGCTGCCCCACAGGTTGCGCTCGCCCGGGTCCTGGGCGTTCGTGGCTTTGGCCTGCAGGTCTGCCAGCACCATCGTCAGCGCGGTGAGCTCGTCGTCGGTCGGGTTGCCCTTGATCAGGGTGATGTCCATCGAGAAAGTCTCCTTTTACAGCGGGATGTTGCCGTGCTTCTTGGCGGGTGGGTAAACCACCTTGCGCTCAAGCAGGCGCAGGCCTTCGAGGATACGGGCGCGGGTGGTAGACGGCTCGATGACCGCGTCGACCAGGCCGCGCTCGGTGGCCACGTAGGGGTTGAGGTTCTCCGCGGCGTAAGCGTCCGCGTCCGTGGCGAGGGCCGCGGCGGCGGTGGGGGCGTCGGCAAGCGCGATTTGCGCCGTGGGCCAGGCGAAGACGAGGTCAGCACCGAGGTCCTTGGCGCCCATGAGCGTGTACGAGGGGCCGATGGCCTTGCGTGTGACCACGGTGATCGTGCCCACCTGGGCCTCGGCGAAGGCGTACGCCAGGGACGCGGCGCGCGTGATCACGCCGGACTTTTCTTCCTCGATCGAGGGGACGAATCCGGGCGAATCGACGAGCAGCAGAAGCGGCAGGTTGAACGCGTCGCAGGTGCGGATAAAGCGCGCGGCCTTAATGGAGGCGTCGCTGGTCAGGCAGCCCGCGAGGACTGACGGCTGGTTGGCCACGATGCCAACCGCGCGGCCTCCGACGCGCGCGAAACCGGTCACGATGTTGTCGGCGTGGGCGGAGCCGAGCTCGAGGAAATCGCCGTCGGTGATTGCCGCGATGATGTCGAGCACGTCGTAAGCGGCGCTGTCGTCATCGGGCATAAACGCGTCCAGGTCCGTCTCGCCCGGCTGCGGGTTGTCGCCGACGGGGGAGGCGGCGCGGTTGTTCGTCGGCAGGAACCCGATCACGTCGCGCGCGAGCTGGACGGCATCCTCGTCGGTGGAGGTGGTCAGCTGCACCAGCCCCGTTGTCGCGGCGTGAACCGCTGCGCCGCCGATGGACTGCGCCGTGGCCTCAGTTCCGGACACCTTGGACACAATCTCCGGATCCGTCAGGTGCAGGGTTGCGCGATCGACCATGATCGCCAGGTCCGCGAGCGGCACGCTAATCGACGCCAGAGACGACGTCGGCCCAGCCACCACAGCGATCTGGGGGATCAGGCCCGAAGCGGCGGTGGCGGCGCGCAGGAGCTTCGCCTGCATCGCGCCGGCGACAATACCCTCGGCCATGCGCGGGCCTGCGGAATCGTAAATGCCGACGAGCGGCACGCCCGTCTTCGTCGCCAGGTCGTAGATCTTGAGGATCTTCTCCGCGGTCACCTCGCCGAGCGCTCCGTCGAAGATGGTGGGGTCTTGGGAGAACACGCAGACCCGGCGGCCGTCGATAAGCCCGTAGCCCGTGACCACGCCGTCGGTGGCGGGCTTGGTGCGATCCATCTTGTAGGCCTCGACGCGGTGGCGGGCCAGCGCGTCCGTTTCAACGAAGCTACCGGGATCCAGCAGGTTTTCCACCCGTTCGCGGGCGGTGGACTGGCCCGCGGCGTGGACCTTCTCAATCGCGTCACGGCCGACCGGCGCCTGCGCTTCCTCCAAGCGGTTGCGAAGGTCGTGGAGCCGGCCCGCGGTCGTGGTCAAATCCGGTTTCGTTGAACTCATAACGTCTTAGTCTAACTGTCAGTTTTCTTCTCGGTTGTGTCTACGGCTCGCGGTCCGGCGCAGGTGGATTCCACGCCGGTTAATCGCAGTACCCAAAGGACTATATCGCCGCAGCCTTTAGATTGTTTCGCGGGGTAAAGGTGTTGGGTGCACCAATGCGGTAAACATGGCAGATATGCGTACCTTTGAACACGATAAAGAGCACGGCGACGTCCCGGCGGAGGATCCTCGCGCATTTTGGGATGCGCGGTACGCCTCCGCCCCAAACGTGTGGTCCGGGCAGGTTAACGCCGCCCTCGCTGCCGTGGTTGAGCCTTTGGGCCCAGGCAGCGCGCTTGACCTCGGGTCAGGGGAAGGCGGCGACGTGTGCTGGCTTGCACAACGAGGCTGGTTTGCCACCGGCGTGGAGCTGTCTGCGGTGGCTGTTCAGCGTGCGCGCGAACTCGCCACGGCGACCGGATGCCAGGACCGCGCACACTTTATTACAGGTGACCTCACGACGTGGCGCCCGCCGAACGAGCAGTGTTACGACCTGATCACAGCAAGCTTCTTACAATCGCCCGTGCGGCTAGAGCGATCGTCGATCCTGCGAGATTTCTCCCGCTACGTGGCCCCGGGAGGCCACATGGTGATCCTCGCGCACGCGAAGCCCCCGACCTGGCTCGAGGGCACCGGCCGCGGGCCCTCGAGCTTTTACACGCCCGACGAGGATCTCGCCGCCCTTGACCTGGACCCAGATACATGGGAAATCAAGCGCGCCGACACTATCCTGCGCGAAGCGACCGGGCCAGAGGGGCAACCCGGCGTGTGGGAGGATTCCGTCGTCGTTGTTCGCGCTGCGTAGCTGGTAGGTGAGCGCCCCGGGGGCGGTTCAAAAGGGGGTTTGAAGTGGCCGCGGGGCGATGTCGCAGCGGCGTTTTAGTGTCTTCGCCATGACTATTTTGACGAAACCCACCGCAGTTATCCACTACACAGCCCGCCGCGCGTCATGCGTTGACGCGCTCGTGGTCACCGCCGCCGTTGATGGCAGCGTTGTGCAGACCAACCGGCAGCCCGTCTCGTCATCGTTCGAGGTGCTCAACTGGCTCGTTGAGGTGGTCGGTGAAACATGGGAGCACCAGCGCGGCGGCATGATCCTGTACATTTCCCACCCGAAAATTCGCCAGCTGCTGCATGACGTCTGCGATGCCTATCCCGGCCTTGAGGTGCGCGATGTTGTGACCGGCGCGGCGCTGAAAGCAACGTGGGAGGTGTGCAGCCGGGCGCACTCACTGGACCTGCACGGGCCGATTAATCGGGGCGCTCCCGAGCGCAGCGCCCACTACGTCTACGCAACCGATGCCTCGAAGAGGAAGTCCAACAAGGTAGTCGGCATCGCGGCCGTGGACACGAGCGGTGGGAAGTGTAAGGTGCTCAGCCGCGTCACCTGCGCAACGGCTGTGCTGGAGGGGGAGTTCGTGGCGGTGCACATGCTTCTCGAGCAGGTTCGGCACTCCCCAGACGCGATTGAGTTGGATATCATCACCGATTCCTTGACCGTGGCGCGGGTGATGAATGCCGACGCGCGGCGCCCGTTCGCGCTGGACTACGAGCGCCGCGCCATGGCGGAGCTGGATAAGGTGCGCGCGTGCGGGGTGACGGTTCGGGTCAGCTGGGTGCGAGGCCACGCTGGCAACCCGCTCAACGAGCTCGCCGATCGCGCCGCGGTGTCCGCCCGCCGCTGCAAGCAATGGGAGCAGCCGCGGGGTCCGATTATGGACAATCTTCGCGGCGAGCTCCGAGAACTTCTCAGCTCGGCGCATCCTGCCGACTTCGTACCCGCGACCCGGTTGCCCGGTTCCGTGGCGGCCGTCGGGGCCTAGAAGCTTAACCCTAAGCGATATTTGCCTGCGCCAGCGCGGTGACATCGTCTACGGTCGCTCCGCCGCTGCCTGCCACGAAGTAGGTGTTGCCGCCCGCTTCGACGACCAGCAGCGTCGACTGCTCGCCGGCCTTCATCGCGCCCATGTCGGTGCCGTCGAGCGTGACGCCCGTGACGGTCTGGGTGAACCCTTGCGCGCGGTCGGCGCCCGGGACGTTCACGTCGATCGGCGCGGTCGTGTACGTGGTCACCGTCGTGCCCAGGGGAGTGGTGTTCTCGCGCGTGAAGCTCTCGCAGCCGGCTGCGTCGAATCCGGCGAGTTCGGCGTCCTGGCGCACGAACACCACCTGCTCGCCCGCGGAGGTGTACATCGTTACCGGCTTTTGCTCGGGCGGCACCGCAACCCATTCGACCAGCGTGCTGGAGTCGAATGCGAGCGGGGTGCACTGCGGCGGGGTGACGGTGGGAACGCCCGGCGATTCGGTGGAGCCGAACAGCGCGTAGAAGTCCTCTTCCGTGTAGCCAGCGGGAATGCCGGCCGGGGCTGCGGGTGCGGCGGCGGGCGCTGATGCCTCCGTCGTGGCCGGCTGGGCCGCCGGGGCAGATGTCGGTTCCGCGGTGTCCTGCTCGCCACAGGCCGTCAGGGTGAGTGTTGCTGCCGCGGCGACCGCCGCAAATCCGAGTACGTGCTTCATCAATATCCTTCTGTGGTTTAGCTATTGTGGACAACTGTGCGACCACTTTAGAGCACGGCCCGCTAATCGACGTTCATTGTCAACACCTAAGGAGCCTCAGACGCGCCCCACTGCGGTCCGCGACGGATCCGGATCGGCCCTTTCGCGCCATCGGCCTGAACCACCGTGTCGCCCTGGGTGGCCACGACGATACCGCGAAGAGCGAGCTGAGCAGCGGCTTCGCGCACCGCTGGCATCAAATCACGCCAGGAATCGTCGCCAAGCTCGCGCGCGACCTCGGACGGGCAGATCGACGACTCGGCGGCACGAGCCGCAAGCTTATCGACGATCCCTTCACGCAACCTCTCTGCCGAAACCACTAGGACCGGCCCTTGTAGATCCCCCACGCCGCTCGGATAAGCGGGATCTGCAGCGGGACGCGCCCGATGCTGATGGCCTGGAGGTACCACGGCTTGTTGCGCCACAGCCACGCCATGTACATATTCGCAGGCCACACGGCCACGAGCAGGGCCGCGGCCGCGAAACCGCCGGCCTTGCGGGTGCGTTTGTTGGCCAGTAACGCGGCCGTTGCCAGTTCCGCGACGCCGGAGGCGTAGGTGTAGCTGCGCGCGTTGCCCGCGAGCTGCAGCGGCACGATGCTGTCGAAAGGTTGCGGTTTAACGAAGTGGAGGACGCCCGCGGTGGCGAAAACCGGGGCGAGGGCCTTCTGGATGCCATTCATAAACGACCAGCGTAGCGTCGAGGGGAGATTCACGAGCGGAAAAGGGATGGCCATTGGTAATGGATACGCACGGGCGTGACGCAGCACTGCACGACGCCCCACGCTGGCGCACCGCGGCCAAGACGAGCTAGCGGACATCCTCCGGCAGCTGTAAGCCAGCTTTCCTGGGTTGAAGCGCACTTGCGGCGCGATACGGCGCGTAGAGCGAACGAAACAGTGTGCCCTGGTCGCCGGCGCGCTCCGAGGAGGCGCCGGGGTCCGGGGCGGACTCTGTCGTGCCTAGGGGATGGGAACTGCGAATCTTCTCTTTCACGCTGATTGCCGAGTAATTCCCGAACAGATTTACAATGTCGTTGGCTGTTTTCGTGACCAGAGCCAGCGACATCGCCCGCGGCCAGCCGGCGCCGCCATCGAGGGCGTTGCCCACGTATGTGCGGAGGTATTCGGCCGATTTCCCCTCGACTCCTTTGCTCTTGGACACGATGTATGCGACTGCCTCGGCTTCGAGCTCTTTGATCGTCCTGTCCATGTTCCGGCGGGCGCGGGCATTCGCATCCCACTTCACCTCTGGGTCATCCGAATCGTATGGCCCGAGATGGCCGAGGAGGACGTGAGCGTACTCATGGACAAGGGTTTGGAACTGAGTTTCGGGGAGTGCGACGCGTTGTAGCGAACCACAAACCGCAGCTTGAAGTGGTGTTCCTTCCTCGGACGGATGATGACTTTGGTTCCGCGGTCACTGCGAAAAGCATCTCCCGCGCGGTTGCCGCCGAGGCGAGAGGGCATCGGGTCGATCACAAAATGGCAGGCATGCTCCAGCAGCTTATCGACGTACGGCCCAACGTCGTCGATGGCCTCCGCGAACTCGAACGACGGGGTGAGGTCGACCGCCTCAGCTTCGCGGCCCGGGATCGGCTCGGTGTCCGAAAACTCGTAGATAGGCGCAACCGGGCCGTGATTCCACAGGATCAACTGCGGTATTGCTGACGGGCGGGGCTGGCGGGCCAGCTTTTCCCACTCGCCCGCCGGCATGGCGTTGTTCGAGCCGGGGCACTGGATCTCGACGAGCAAGGCGTTGTAGGCGGAGAGCCTGTTGGTGCGTTTGATTACCGAGTCAATAATCTCGAAGAACTTGTCGGTGGAGTCAGCCGCATCCTCGATGCGGTTGAGCAGGTCAATTAGGTAGTCGTCGCAGGATTCTTGTCTCATGGCTGCTCACGCTACGGGCACACCTCGACACGGCCCGGTGTGTTCTCGAACACAAAAGCGCCCCGAATGGAGAATCCGGAGCGCTTAAGGTGAGCGTCGATAAGCGAATTGCTCGCTCTAGCAGTCGAAGTACATCTCGAACTCGAGCGGGGTCGGGCGCAGGCGGTTCGGTGCGATCTCGTTGACGATCTTGTAGTTGATGTAGGTGTCAATGAGGTCCTCAGGGAACACGTCGCCTTCGGTGAGGAAGTCGTGGTCCTGGCGCAGTGCCTCGATGACGCCTTCCAGGGAGGTCGGCGCCTGCGGGATCGTGGCGGCCTCCTCCGGGGGAAGCTCGTAGAGGTCCTTGTCCACCGGGGCGTGAGGCTCGATGCGGTTCTTGATGCCGTCGATGCCGGCCATGAGCATGGCGGCGAGGCCGAAGTACGGGTTGCCCGAGGGGTCCGGTGCGCGGAACTCGATGCGCTTGGCCTTCGGGTTGGCGCCGGTGATCGGGATGCGGACCGCGGCGGAGCGGTTGCGCTGGGAGTAGACCAGGTTGATCGGGGCCTCGAAGCCCGGGACCAGGCGGTGGTAGGAGTTCAGCGTCGGGTTGGTGAACGCGAGCACTGCAGGTGCGTGATGCAGCAGGCCACCGATGTAGTAGCGGGCGATGTCGGACAGCCCGCCGTAGCCGGACTCATCGTAGAACAGCGGGTTCCCGCCCTTCCACAGCGACTGGTGGGCGTGCATGCCGGAGCCGTTGTCGCCAGCGAGCGGCTTCGGCATGAAGGTAGCTACCTTGCCGTACTGGTGGCAGGTGTTCTTGACGATGTACTTGAACGTCTGGAGGTCATCCGCGGCGTGCAGGAGCGTGTCAAAGCGGTAGTTGATCTCGTTCTGGCCGCCGGAAGCAACCTCGTGGTGGAAGCGCTCCACATCGAAGCCGACCAGCTGCAGGTTCTTCACGATGGCGTCGCGTACTTCCTGTGTCCTGTCAACCGGCGCGTTGGGGAAGTAGCCGCCTTTATGACGCGTCGGGTTGCCAAGGTTAGGGGAGCCGTCCAGCATTGTCTCGTTGCCGCGGTTCCACCAGCCCTCGTCGGAATCGACGTGGTAGAAGGAGGTGTTCGCCTCAGCGGCGTAGGACACCTTGTCGAAGATGAAGAACTCGGCTTCCATTCCGAACGACGCGGAGTCAGCGATGCCGGTGGAGGCGAGGTACTCCTCGGCCTTCTTGGCCACGTTGCGCGGGTCGCGGGAGAACGGCTCGTAGGTGAACGGGTCATGGACGAAGAACTTCATGTTCAGCGTCGGCACGTCGCGGAACGGGTCGCGGTGCGCGGTGGTGGGGTCCGGGAGCAGGACCATGTCCGACTCGTCGATGGTGGTGAAGCCTCGGATGGAGGAGCCGTCGAAAGCCATTCCAGCCTTCGCCGCCTCCTCGTCGAAGGCGGACGCGGGCAGGGTGAAATGGTGTTCCGTGCCAGGGACGTCGGTAAAGCGGATGTCGAGGAATTCGATTCCCTCATCCTTGATGTACTTGACGACGTCGTCGGTGTTAGTGAAAGCCACTTGAGTCTCCTTGCTGTTAGAGGCTGTTTCGGCTGCGGGGATGAGAATCGGGCCCGCAGTAGCGCCTAATGCGATTTTAGTAAATATCTGTCGATGTATCGACAGGAAGCTGCAAATTGAGTTGTACGTCACCTTCGGCTCTGGCTCCGCGTGGGGCGTAGTCGAAGGTGCGCACGTTGCCCAAGCCTAGATGCCGATCGGCGCCTTCGTCGGATCCACCGGCGCCGGCAGCGCAGTTTCGCCCATAAGGTCCGCGTCGACCGCTGCCGCGGCGGCGCGGCCCTCCGCAATCGCCCACACGATCAAGGACTGACCGCGTCCGTTGTCGCCCGCGATGTAGACTTTCGGTCCGTCCTCCACCGTACGCGCCGCGCGGTAGGAACCGTCGCGGGTCATCCGGCCGCGATCATCGATCTCGATGCCGAGCTCAGCGTTGAGGCCGCTGGCCTGGGATCCGGTGAAGCCGAGTGCGATGAGCACAAGGTCGGCCTCGATTTCGAAGTCGGTGCCCTCGATCGGGGTGCGGCGACCGTCGATTACGCGCACCTCGTTGCCGCCGATGGACTCAACCTTGCCGTCACTGCCGTGGAAGCTAACGGTGTTGACCGAGAAGAGGCGCTCTCCCAGGGTGTCGCCGGCACCGCGGTGGGCGAGGCCGAGCTGCTCGATCTCGTCCGCCGACTCGTCGCCGGTAACGATGTACTCGCCCTCCTCGTGCGCGGTGGCGGTGCGATACATCAAGGGATACATCGGCCACGGCGTCGAGGCCCCGCGCAGCTTCGGGGCGCGGGGGCGGATGTCGAATTGCGTGACGCTGGCCGCACCCTGGCGCAGTGCGGTGCCGAAGCAATCGGTTCCGGTGTCGCCTCCTCCGATGATGACGACGCGCTTGCCGCGGGCGTCGATCGCAGGGGAGTCCGTGTCGCCCTCACAGAACTTGTTCGCGGCGGTGAGGTATTCCATCGCGAGGTGGATACCGTCGAGCTCGCGGCCGTCGACAGGCAGGTCGCGGGCAACCGGCGTACCTGTCGCAAGCACGATCGCGTTGAAGCCGGCGAGGTCGGCGGCCGAGGGGGAGGTGCTCACCTTGAACTCGGTGCCCTCGGCGCGCATCTGCTCGATGCGCCGGTCGATATGCTTTTTCTCCATCTTGTACTCGGGCACGCCGTAGCGCATCAACCCGCCGAGGCGGTCGTCGCGCTCATAGACCGTCACGCGGTGGCCCGCCCGGGTCAGCTGCTGCGCCGCGGCGAGGCCCGCCGGGCCCGATCCAACCACGGCAACGGAGCGTCCCGTGTCAAAGCTGGCCTGGATCGGCTCGACCCAGTCATTCTCGAAGGCGACGTCGACGATCTTCTGCTCGATGTGCTTGATCGAGACCGGGTCGTCGTTGATGCCCAGCACGCAGGCACCCTCGCAGGGAGCCGGGCACAGACGGCCGGTGAAGTCCGGGAAGTTGTTGGTGGCGTGCAGCCGGTCATAGGCCTCCTGCCACCGGCCCTGGCGGACCAGGTCGTTCCACTCGGGGATGATGTTGCCCAGCGGGCAGCCCTCGTGGCAGAACGGCACACCGCAGTCCATGCAACGCGCGGCCTGGGTCTTGTCGTGCTCCTCGGTGGTCTCTTCGTAGACCTCGCGGTAGTCCATCAGGCGCAGCGGCACTGGGCGGTGCCCCGCCTCGCGGCGTGGATAGCGCATAAATCCATGTGGGTCGGCCATTAGCTCACTGCCTCCATGATTGCTTCCGCCTCGTCGCGGCCAGTGCGGCGCGCGAGGTCGATGATGTCCAGAACTTTGCGGTAGTCGCGCGGCATGATCTTGATCATGTCCTGCGGTGCGTAGGAAATGGCTGCCCCCGTGTACCGGGTGTGGTCAGCGAAGATGGCGGTGAGGAACTCGATGTCCTCCTCGTCGACCTCCATGATGTCGACCTGGCCCGGGTTGACCTTGCGGGCCAGCTCGGCGGGGTCATCAACTGGGGCCAGGTAGGCGATTCCGCCCGACATGCCTGCGCCGAAGTTGTCGCCGACCTCGCCAAGCACAACCACGCGCCCGCCGGTCATGTACTCGCAACCGTGGTTGCCAATGCCGTGGACGACGGCGGTGGCGCCGGAGTTGCGCACGCAGAAGCGCTCACCGGCGTAGCCCGCGATGAAGAGCTCACCGGAAGTGGCGCCGAAGGCGGTGACATTGCCGGCGATGATGTCCGGCTCGCCCAGGTCGAGCTGTGCGGGCGCGGTCGGGTTCGGGCGCACAATGATGCGTCCGCCGGACAGGCCCTTGCCCACGAAGTCGTTTGCCTCGCCGACGAGATCGAGGGTCATTCCGCGGGGGACGAACGCGCCGAAGGAGTTGCCGGCCTGGCCGTTGAACGTCAGGTTGATGGCGCCGTCGTCAAGCCCGTTGGCTCCGCTGGCGCGGGTGACCACGCCGCCGGACATTGCGCCAACACTGCGGTTGGTGTTGCGGATCAGGTACTCCTCGGCGACGCGTTCCTTGCTGCCGTCGTAGGCCGCGGCCGCGTCCGCCGCGATTGAGTGGTCGAGCGCGCCCTCGAGCCCGTGCTCTTGGGAAGTGGTGCACTTCGGCGCCTGGTTCGGGAAGAACTCGGAGCGTGCGGTGGAGAAAATCGGCGACAGATCCAGCTGGGCGGCGCGCGGGTTGTTCTCCACGAACTCCTTGTCCGTGCGCTGGCGCAGCAGATCGGCGCGGCCGATGGCCTCATCCAAGGTGCGGAAGCCCAGCTCGGCCAGGTACTCGCGGATCTCCTCGGCGATGAACATGAAGAAGTTGACCACGTGCTCCGCCCGGCCCGTGAACTTCTTGCGCAGCTGCGGGTTTTGCGTAGCCACGCCCACGGGGCAGGTATCGAGGTGGCACACGCGCATCATGATGCAGCCCTCGACCACCAGCGGCGCGGTGGCGAAACCGTACTCCTCGGCACCGAGTAGTGCTGCAACCATTACGTCGCGGCCGGTCTTGAGCTGCCCGTCGGCCTGGACCGTGATGCGGTCACGAAGGCCGTTGAGCAGCAGCGTCTGCTGCGCCTCGGCGAGGCCCAGCTCCCACGGGCCACCAGCGTGCTTCAGGCTGGTCAGCGGCGACGCGCCAGTGCCACCGTCGTGGCCCGAGATGAGGACCACATCGGCGTGCGCCTTGGACACACCGGCCGCGACCGTGCCGACGCCCTGCTCGGCGACGAGCTTGACGTGCACGCGGGCGTCTGGGTTGACCGACTTCAGATCGTAGATCAGCTGCGCCAGGTCCTCGATGGAGTAGATGTCGTGGTGCGGCGGCGGGGAAATCAAACCCACGCCCGGGGTGGTGATGCGCACCTCCGCGATCCACGGGTAGACCTTGTTCGGCGGCAGCTGGCCGCCCTCGCCAGGCTTGGCGCCCTGGGCCATCTTGATCTGGATGTCAGTGCAGTTAGACAGGTAGTAACTGGTCACGCCAAAACGTCCCGAAGCGACCTGCTTGATCGCCGAGCGCTTCCAATCGCCGTTCGGCTCGCGCTCAAAGCGCTTCGGGTCCTCGCCGCCTTCACCGGAGTTCGACATGCCACCCAGGCGGTTCATCGCGATCGCCAGCACCTCGTGCGCCTCGGCCGAAATCGAGCCGTACGACATAGCGCCGGTGGAGAATCGCTTCACAATCTGGCTCGCCGGTTCGACCTCGGAGATCGGGATCGGCGGGCGGTCAGGCGCGAACTCCATCATGCCGCGCAACGTGGCCAAGCGAGCGGACTGCTCGTCGACCGAGCGGGTGTAGTCCTTGAAGATCTCGTACTGGCCCGTCTTCGTCGCGTGCTGCAGCTTGAACACGGTCTCCGGGTTGAACAGGTGGTACTCGCCCTCGCGGCGCCACTTGTACTCGCCGCCGATCTCGAGGTCACGGTGGGCGTGCTCCTCGGGGCGCGGCAGGAAGGCGTGGCGGTGGCGGGTTTCGACGTCGGCGGCGACGTCGGCAAGCCCGATGCCTCCGATGGGGGAGGGTTCGCCGCCGAAGTAGTCGTCGAGAAGCTCCTGGCTCAGGCCTGTGATGTCGGCGAGGCGCGCGCCGCGGTAGCTGGCGACGGTGGCGATGCCCATCTTCGACATCACCTTGAGCACGCCCGTGGTGGCGGCGGTGACGTAGTTCGTGCAGGCCTCGTCCAGCGACAGGTCACCGAGCTGACCGTCGGTACGCAGCTCGTCGATAGTTTCGAAGGCCATGTACGGGTTGATCGCGTCGGCACCAAAGGCGATGAGCATCGCCAGGTGGTGGACCTCGCGGGCGTCGCCGGATTCGATCACCAGCGAGGCGCGGGTGCGGGTGCGCTCGGCGACCATGTGCTGGTGCACGGCCGAGGTGAGCAGCAGCGACGGAATCGGCGCGAAGCGCTCGTCCGACTCGCGGTCGGAGATAATGATCAGGCCGATGCCGTCGTGGACAGCTTCCGAGACCTCGCGCCGGACGCGGTCAATGGCCTCCTTCATGCCCTTGCCGTGGTGCGCCTTCGGGTACAGGCCCGAGATGACGCGGGAGGAGAAGTGCGGGAACTTCCCGTCGTCGTTGGCGTGCACCAGGGTGGTGAACGCATGGTTGTCGATGATCGGGGAGTCCAGCTGGATGCGGGCGGCTGCCTCGGGCCCGGGGTTGAGCACGTCGGACTGGGGGCCGAGCAGCGTGTGCATCGAGGTGACGGGCTTCTCGCGGATGGAATCCAGCGGCGGATTTGTGACCTGCGCAAAGCGCTGCGCGAAGAAGTCGAACAGTAGACGCGGGCGCTGCGACAGCGCCGCAATGGGGGTGTCGGAGCCCATGGAACCCAGCGCCTCGGCGCCGGTCAGCGCCATCGGCTTGATCAACACGTCGACATCTTCTTCGGTGATGCCGAACACGCGCTGGCGTAGCACCGCGCGATCATGCTTCATGTAGCTGGCGCGGGTTTGGGGGAGGTCCTTGAGCGGGGTGAAGTTCTGCTCAATCCACTCGCCATAGGGCGCCTTGATGGCCAACGCGTGTTTGATTTCCTCGTCCGGGACAATCCGGCCAGCCTCGGTGTCCACCAGGAACATCCGGCCGGGGCGCACGCGGGTGCGCTTGACGATCTTCTCCGCCGGAATATCCACCACACCGGCCTCGGAGGCCATGATGACTAGGTCATCGTCGGTGACCCAGATGCGGCCCGGGCGCAGCCCGTTGCGGTCGAGCAGCGCGCCGATGTAGCGGGAGTCAGTGAAAGCGACCGCCGCCGGGCCGTCCCAGGGTTCCATGAGGCAGGAGTGGTAGGCGTAGAAGTCGCGCAGCTCGTCCGAGATCGTGGGGTTGTGCTCCCAAGCCTGCGGGATGAGCATGGCCATCGCGTGGGGCAGGCTGTATCCGCCGAGGGTGAGCAGCTCGAGGGCTTCGTCGAGACGCGCGGTGTCGGAGGCGCCTGGGGTGCAGATCGGAAGGACGCGCTCCAGCGGGCCGAGCACCTCGGAGTTGATCAGGGCCTCGCGGGCACGCATCCAGTTCTCGTTACCCTTGACCGTGTTGATCTCACCGTTGTGCGCGATCAGGCGGTAGGGGTGGGCCAGCGGCCACGACGGGAAGGTGTTGGTGGAGAACCTCGAGTGGACTAGTGCCAGCGCGGATACGACGCGCTCGTCGCGCAGGTCCGGGTAGAAGGTGGGCAGCTGCGAGGCGGTGAGCATGCCTTTGTAGACGATGGTGCGCGAGGACAGCGACGGGAAGTAGACGGTATCGCGCCCTTCGGTCTCACCGAGCTCGCGGGTCAGGCGCTTGCGCAGGAACCACATGATTCGGTCCAGCTCAATGCCGGACTTTCCTTCGGCGGTGAAGAAGGGCTGGGCGAAGTAGGGCATGGCGTCTAGTGCCATGTTTCCGACACCCTCAGAGTTTACGGGGATGTCGCGCCAGCCGAGCAGTTGTGCGCCCTCTTCATCTGCGATGTTCTCCACCGCGCGCATCGCGTCGAGCATGGCCATGCGCGTGGTGGGCATGAAGGCGATGCCGGTGGCGTAGTGGCCCGGCTCCGGAAGCGTGAAGCCAAGGTCGGCGGTGACCTCTCGGTAGAACGCGTCCGGGATGTTGATCATGATGCCGGTACCGTCGCCGGTGTTTACTTCCGCGCCCGCAGCACCTCGGTGGTCGATGTTCTCAAGAACATCGAGGCCGTGTTCGACGATCGCACGGCTTGCGCGGCCCTTCATATCGGCCACGAAACCGACGCCACAGGCGTCGTGCTCGTGGGCCGGGTTGTACAGGCCGACTCGGTTCAGGCTCAACGTTGGTCACCTCACTCTCGATTGTGGAGTTCTGTCAAGCTATAGAAAACACTGTCACAGGGCTGTTGCGCAATTCTTATACCTAACGACTAATAGAAAACCCTGCATATTGACGCGCAGTGTGTTTTATGTCATAGCGGGTGCCAGGGTGGGGGTGCGCGAGCACTGGGTTCCTCTACACCTGTACGGGCAGCCGGGTGGTAGTGACAAAATCAGCACGACACAAAATGTGACCTGGGGAAAGTGACAGAATCCGCGCGATGAACGCCGATTTTGTCACCGCAGCACGGAGGTCGCTAACTCAAGGGCCACGCGCGCGGTCGAATTAGTGTTCACTGGATAGCGAAACATAAACCATCGTTTACGCATTGGAGCATTCACCATGAAGATCGCCATCACCGGCGCATCGGGCAACGTTGGTACGGCCCTGCTGCGCGCACTGCACAAGGACAGCGAAGTCACGGACATTGTCGGAATCTCCCGGCGCGTACCCTCATCGACGCAGGAGCCCTACGCGGGAGTCGAGTGGCACAGCATTGATGTTGGGGCCACAACACCTGATATTGAGGCCACTGCGCAATTGCAGGAGGCGTTCGCCGGGGTCGACACCGTTATCCACCTGGCCTGGATCATCTACCCCAACCACGACCGCGAGCTGCTGCGTCGAGTCAACGTCGAGGGCACCGAGCGTGTGCTCGACGCTGCGGTGGCCGCCGGGGTGAAGCACATCGTGGTCGCATCTTCGATCGGGGCCTATAGCCGTGACGACGCCCGCGGCAGCGTGCAGGACGCGCAGGACACCCCGCCGCTGCGCGGTGAGGACTTCCCGGCGCGAGGCATTATGGGATCGCACTACAGCGAGGACAAGGGTGCTGTCGAGGCACTTCTCGACGCCTTCGAAACCACCCACCCGGACATCACTGTCGCCAGGCTGCGCCCTGGCCTGATCTTCCAGGCCGACGCGGCCTCTCAGGTGCAGCGCTTCTTCCTTGGGTCCGCAGCTCCGGTGGGCATACTGGGGAAAGCAAAGCTGCCCACGCTTTTGCTGCCGAAGGGTATCCGCGTCCAGGCCGTCCACGCGGATGACGTCGCCCAGGCGTACCTGCTGGCGGCGAAGAAGCGGGCTACCGGCGCATTCAACATCTGCGCCGATGACATCCTCTACCCGAAGGACTTCGCGGATCTGATCGATCACGGTCGTTTCGTTGAGCTGCCTCCGGCGGTCGTGCGCGCGGCGGCCACAGCTGCCCACCGCGCCGGGGCGCTTCCGGCCGATGCGGGGTGGATCGATATGGCAATGGGCGTGCCCATGATGGACAACTCCCGCGCGAAGAACGAACTCGGTTGGCGGCCGACGCACAGCGCGAAAGACACGGTGCGCGAGCTAATCGACGCCATGATCAACGGCTCCGGCCATAATTCACCGAGCCTGTGGGCCGAGGAGTCCACCGACAAGGTTCTGCCGCAGCTCGGGGTGACCGCCGGGGAGACCGCACAGATGGCGCAGGAGACCGCCTCCCCGTCGAGTGAGGTTGATCTGGAGCTTCTGGAGCACTACCTAGCCAACCACCTCACCGGCGCACGCGGAGCGGTAGAGCGCCTCGACAAGATGACGATGAATTACCAGGACACACCGGTGTTTGCCCAGATCGCCCGCGTTGCCCGTGAGATCCGAGCTGATCGGGACTTCCTCGAAATTCTGACGCGCAAGTTCGGATTCAACCCCAAACCGGCGCAGGGAGCTCTTGCCTGGGCAGGGGAGCGGTTTGGCCGGCTCAAGCCGAACGGCCGGGTGGCGCAGCGCTCTCCCATGGCGCTGCTGCTGGAGGCGGAAATGATGCGCTCTGCCGTCGTGGGCAAGATCGGCGGATGGGAGGTCCTGCGTGATAATGCGGAGCACTTGGGCATCGACGCTGGGGTGTTTGAGGCGCTGATTGATGCTGCGCACGGGCAGCTCAGCCTCATCACGGAGGTTCACGAGTACGCCTCGGCCACGGCGTTCCGTGAGGACCGCGAGACCTACGAAGGCTAGTCTGGCGCACCGCACACGGAGAATGCCCCCGAGCCGAGCACCGGCCGGGGGCATTCCTTATTGCGCGCTGTCGCGCTGGGGGTGTTTAGCGCTCCCAGACGCGGTGCGCTGCGAGGAGCTCGCCGACGGGGCCGGCGGCCTTGGCAGCGTTATCAACCGCGGCGATACCGGGCTGGTTGGCTGGCACGCGCGCCGCGTCCAACGCAGCCGTGCCGTCGTTGCCCACGACAACCAGTGCCTTCTTGTGGCGATCAAACTCGCCGAGCATCGTGGCTACCTCCGGCGTGGCCGGCGGGTTGATCACCACGGCGGCGTCGAACTCGATGGAGCGCGCGGTGAGGTAGGTGCGCGAGACCGGCAGCTCGGTGTCACCGACGGGCAGCGTGCCGCCCTTGTCGGAGACGATCAGCGGTGTCACGCCTGCGCTGAAGAGCTCGTTGACGAGCGTGTCCAGCCCCTCGAGATCTCCCGCGGAGCTGACCATAACGGCCACCTGACGGCCGTCGATAGGCCAGGTCTTGCCCAGCTGGGACAGCGCCGGCGACGGCTCGACCTTGGCCACCTCGGCCTTGGCAGGGTGCGGCAGGCCGAGGTTGTCGGCGACGGCCTCGGCGAGGTCCTGATCTACCTGCGCGAGCACGTCGAGGTAACGCAGCTTGATGGCTTCCTCGTAGCACTTGCCCAGCTCGAAGGAGAAAGCGTCAGTCAGGTGCTGCTTCTCCACATCGGTCAGGGACAGGTAGAACATGCGCGGCTGCGTGAAGTGGTCCTCGAAGGAGGCCGGGTTCTCGCGCGTGATGGCTCCTTCGACGGGCTGGGGGACGTCAATGAATGCGCCCTGTTCCACCGTGGCCTCGGTGGGATTGCCGGCGTCGAGCGTGTTGGGCTTGTAGGGGGCAATGCCCGTGTGGGCGCCCTGCTGGTACATACCGTCGCGCAGCATGTCGTTGACCGGGGCGTGGGGGCGGTTAATCGGTAGCTGGCCGAAGTTCGGCCCGCCGAGGCGGCTGATCTGCGTGTCCAAGTAGGAGAACAGGCGGCCCTGCAGCAGCGGATCATTGGTCACGTCGATGCCCGGTACGAGGTGGCCCGGGTGGAAGGCGACCTGTTCGGTCTCTTCGAAGTAGTTGCCTGGGTTCTTGTTCAGCGTCACGGTGCCGATGATCTCGACGGGGGCCAGTTCCTCGGGGACAATCTTCGTCGGGTCGAGCAGGTCAATGCCCTGAAACATCTGGTCCGGGGTGTCCGGGAAGATCTGCACGCCCATGTCCCACTCGGGGAACGCGCCGGCCTCAATGGCATCGGCGAGGTCGCGGCGGTGGAAGTCGGGGTCCACACCCGCGGCGATCTGCGCCTCCTCCCACACCTGGGAGTGCACGCCGAGGCGCGGCTTGAAGTGGAACTTCACCAGGGTGGTCTCGCCGGCTTCGTTAATGAAGCGGAAGGTGTGGAGGCCGAACGCCTCCATCATGCGGTAGGAGCGCGGGATGCCGCGGTCCGACATGTTCCAGAATGTGTGGTGTGTCGCTTCGGTGTGCTGGCCCACAAAATCCCAGAAGGTGTCGTGCGCGCTCTGAGCCTGCGGGATCTCGCGGTCCGGGTGCGGCTTGGCGGCATGGATGACGTCGGGGAACTTGATGGCGTCCTGGATGAAGAACACAGGGATGTTATTGCCCACCAAGTCCCACGTGCCTTCGTCGGTGTAGAACTTGATGGCCGTGCCGCGGGTGTCGCGCACGGAATCGGCGGAGCCGCGAGAGCCCAGGACGGTAGAGAAGCGCCAGAAAACCGGGGTTTCCTTGCCCTCGGCGAACAGGCCCGCCTTGGAGATTTTCGAGGCCTTGCCGTTGGAGCGGAACACACCGTGCGCAGCGGCGCCGCGGGCGTGGACGACGCGCTCGGGGATGCGCTCGTGGTCGAAGTGGGTGATCTTCTCGCGGAAGTGGTGGTCCTGCATAAGCAGTGGACCGCGCGTTCCTGCGCGCAGCGAGTGGCTGGTCTCACCCAAGCGAGTGCCCTGCGCGGTGGTAAGGAATTCGCCCTGCTGAGCCCGGGGGTCGGGCTCGCCCGCGCCGAAGTGGAACGGGCAACCGGTCGGGGAGTAGGGGGCGGGCGGCTGCTGGTCAGCCTTCGGGGTGGGCGGGGTGGTGGGTTCGGTCGGTTCGGAGCCAGTGGGGGTGTGATTTCCCGGTGCGCCGGGAATCGTGTTGTCAGCCATTATGGTGTACCTATTCCTCGGAGTTTATGGGTCCCGCCCGAGGGTAGGCACACCGATAGACATCTACCCCCGCACGGGGTTACCAGCCCGGGCCACGCCGCAAACGGATCGGCCCCTTCGCACTTTCCGCGTCCACGACCGCGTCGCCTTGCGTGGCGACGATTGTGCCCTCCCGCGCCATCTGAGCTGCGGTTTCGCGTACAAAGGGCGTAAGCTCACGCCACGTGTCGCCACCGAGCTCGCGAGCCACCTCCGAGGGGCAGATTGAGGATTCCGGGGCGCGCACAGCAAGCTTATCGACGACCCCCTGACGCACCTGATTAGCCGGCACCATCAGCCCTAACCCTTGCGGCCCTTGTAGATGCCCCACGCCGCGCGGATCATAGGAACCTGCAGCGGGACCCGGGCGATGGTGATGAACTGGAGGTACCACGGTTTGCGCCGCCACAGCCACGCCATGTACATGTTCGCCGGCCAGACCGCAGTCAGGAGCACTGCTGCGCTCAGGCCTCCGACTTTGCGGGTACGCGGGGCGGCGAGCAGCGCCGCCGTGGTTAGTTCCGCCACGCCGGAGACGTAGGTGTAGAAACGCTGCGAGCCGGGCAGTTGGGGAGGAACGATCCCGTCGAAGGGTTTGGGTCTGACGAAGTGAAGCATGCCGGCCGTGGCAAGGGCGGGGGCAAGCGAGTATTGGAGGAGGTTCATGTGGCCAGTGTACAAGTGTTCGATTAACATTCGGGCCATGTCGGAAGAGGTTTGTAGGCTGTTGCCATAAAAGCCCGAATGCCGGACCGTAAGACTCCATCGCACCTGCTCGAAGGGGTGATTGGTCTGCGCGATCACCTCCGCGTTAGCTACGCCCCCGAGTGGCACCCCGCCTATGAACAGGAGGGAGGTGACACCGCCGTCGGTTTCCCCGTCTACCCGGATTGGTTGTGGGAAGGCATGTGGGACGGCAGGAAACCCAGTGAGGACACAGCAAGGACACACTGATGAATGACGACTACATCGAACC
>NZ_GG667191.1:568707-571817 GCF_000159635.1 Corynebacterium lipophiloflavum DSM 44291
CCTTAGTGTGGTGTAACGCTTGCTGATGGTGGGCCCTGGCAGATATAGGGGCGGCCATCGTCAGTAACCTTTCGACTCAACTACCACATCTCACCGAAAGGCACATGACGATGACCGCTGCTCCGCATTCTATCGACCCTGCAACCTATCTGGACGATCTGCTGGCACAGGCCTCCCCGGATCTGATGCGGCAGATGCTGCAAGGGTTTATCAACCAGATCCTCTCCGCCCAAGCTGACACCGTCTGCGGGGCTGAATATGGTGTCGCTTCTGCCGAGCGGGTCAACCACCGCAACGGGTACCGTCACCGCGACCTTGATACCCGTGTGGGCACGATCGATGTGGCGGTGCCGAAACTGCGCCACGCAGCGTTCTTCCCGGACTGGCTGTTAGAGCGCCGCTCACGGGCCGAACGCGCCTTATCGACTGTGATCGCGACCTGCTACCTCAAAGGGGTTTCCACCCGCAGGATGAATGACCTGGTGGCAACACTTGGGATTGTCAATATGTCGAAATCTCAAGTCTCGCGCATGTCGGAAGAACTCGACGAGATGGTCACAGATTTCAAAAACCGCCCGCTTGATCCCGGCGGGTACGCCTACCTGTCGTGTGACGCGTTGACGATCAAAGTCCGTGAAGGCGGGCGTGTGGTCAAATGCTCCGTACTGCTTGCCACCGGGGTCAACGCCGACGGCTACCGCGAAATGCTCGGCATGCATGTCGCCACCGCGGAATCCAACGCGTCGTGGAAAGGCTTCTTCCAAGATCTAAAAGCCCGCGGGCTTCGCGGCGTCTTCTTAGTCACCAGTGACGCCCATGAAGGTATTCAGCACGCTATCTCCGAAGTGCTGCCTGATGCGTCGTGGCAGCGGTGCCGCACTCATTTCGCGAAGAACCTCTACGAGAAAGTCCCGAAAACACAATGGCCGATGGTCTCTGCGATGTTCCAGACCATCTTCCAGCAACCCGACGCCCAATCCACCTGGGGACAAGCCCGTGAGGTAGTTGACCTGTTGGAACCGAAATTCCCGCAGGTCGCTGCCTATCTAGAGGAATCACTCGATGAGGTGTTGGCGTTTACCGCAGCGCCGAAACCAGTGTGGACGAAGGTGTGGTCGAACAACCCCACCGAGCGGTTAAACCGGGAAATCCGCCGGCGCACCGATGTCGTGGGCATCTTCCCGAACCGCGAATCCATCATCCGGCTTGTCGGGGCGGTTCTTGCCGAGCAACACGACGATTGGATCCAGCAAAAACGCTACATGTCACTGTCCGCACTCGAACACACCAAACAACTCATGCACCCCACAGGAGACGACCATGGTGACCATCACCAGCTAACCGCCTAACCACAACCCCGAACTACATACCGAGCCGAAAGCTAGACGGCTACACCACTACACGGGACTTGACCCACATGAAGCAATGCCCGCAGGAAACGTTGAAGGGGATGACCACCCGATCTCCCGGCTTGATGTGGGTGACGGCTGAGCCGACCTCTTCGACGATGCCCATGGGCTCATGGCCGATGATGTCGCCCTTGTCCATGAACGGGGTCAGCACCTCATAGAGGTGCAGGTCAGATCCGCAGATGGCGGTCGAGGTGACCCGGATGACCGCATCGGTGGGTTCCTGGATCTGTGGGTCCGGGACCTCCTCCACGCTCACCGTGTTTGACGCCTGCCAGGTCAATGCTTTCATGTGTCCTCCTCGTCAGGGCGGCCGCCTCAGCTGAAACGGCGCCACTGTTTGGTTGGTTGAGTCCGACTGTACTGAAAACACGGTGGGCGGGTTGCCCGCGTCGCGGCCGGGGTCTCACATCCCGACGGGGCCCTAGGGAGTGTTTTCTACATGGTCGTGGCCTGAGCCTTACCTCTCCACGTCCAACGCACCGCGGGCGGGCATACGCATAGGCGTACATGTACGCACAGGTCTCTCCCAGGTTTTGATCACGCCCCGCTTTAAGCGGGGCTTATGCCGCATATCGTCTCCATCATCCAGTCCAAAGGAGGCACGGGGGATGAGCTTATTAAAGGCCGAAGGCGCCGCCGCTGACGAGGATGAAGATACCCAGGCCAATCAAAACGATCGGGAACAGCACATGCTCCCACCGCTCGAGAACCTCCGCGATCGGCGGACGGGTGGCCACGAACTTCGCCAACAGGACCAGGCCCGCCACCAGAATCAGAAAGACAACGCAGTAGATGATAACGGTGGCGGTATCCACGTTGAGAAAAACCGGGACATAGACGCCGATATTGTCGCCACCGTTGGCAAAGGTCACCCCGGCGACGGTCAAGACGCTTACGTTCTTTCCGCTGACTTTCGCGTCATCGTCGTCATCGTCTCCCTGCCAGGCTTGCCAGGCCGCCCACAGCCCCAGGGTCAGGGGGATCAGCCCGAAGTAGGGGATCGTCTCGGTGGGCAGGAAGGCAGCCGCCCCCAGGGTGACCAGAATCGTGGCTGCGAGGATGCCCGCGAAACCAAGGTACTGCCCGGCCAGGATCCGAAGTGTGGTCCCTGCTTGGCCGGCCCCACGGGCGAAGAACAGCGAGAGCACGATGATGTCGTCGATATTGGTGGCGATAAACAGACCAACCGCCCCCAGGAGACCAGTTACCACTTACCTGTTCCCCTCTCCGGTGGCGCACCCGGGCACATCGCATGCCGAGTCAATACACGGGGCATTCTCGTCGGCAGCCAGAGTGGTAGCCAGCAGTGAGTTCAACGCCTGGACAAGATGGGCGTCGACGATCTCGTAGCGGGTATTCCGCCCCTGCGGTTCGGCGACCACAATTCCGCAGTCCCGTAGGCAAGCGAGGTGGTTCGACACATTTGACCGCGTCAGTTCCAGCTCCCGGGCGAGAGCGGCCGGGTAGGCCGGGCCGCCCAGCAGGGTCAGGAGAATACGGGATCGGGTGGGATCGGCCATCGCCCGACCCAATCGGTTCATCACGTCCAAGCGCGAAGAAATAGTCAGCATGCACTGAATTATACAGCTGTTGCGGTGCTGTTGCAAAGTTGGGGCAGTAGGAAGATTGACGTGAAATAATCACGGCCATGGGCATCTTCTCCGGTCGGCATTTCCCCCGTGACATCATCCTGGGGGC
>NZ_GG667191.1:572724-575101 GCF_000159635.1 Corynebacterium lipophiloflavum DSM 44291
CCTATGGGCACCCCAATCCGGACGCGGTGATCGTCAACCGGGTCTTCGAGACGGCCTGAGAACGCCGGCACGCAGCGGCCATCAGGAAATGAGAAACTGGGTCGTCTCGGCTCTCCGCCCAACTTTGCAACAGCACCCCTCACCGCGGCCGCAGACGTGGTTGGCCTGACGGTCGCAGAGTTCATCCCACGCGACGTACTCGCCCTCCGCGGCTTGATCAACGGGATGCCGCTCCTGGGGAACTGACGACCCACAGGCTGGCCCGTGGCGTTCTACCTTTCGGGTAGCGGCACCGCGCCAACTATTGATGGGCGCGCTGTGCTCGGGCGAAGTCGCGCATTCTGGTGACGCCCTGTTCTCCGATCTGTTGGGTCAGTGCTTCGACAGTGACGGTGGCGAGAGAGTCGCGCCAGCGGTTCTCGGCTTCGACCATGGCGTGGTGGATACCGCAGGGGCCGGTCTCTCTGATGGCGTCGGCGTCGTTGGTGAAGATGCCGCGGCAGCGCACCTCCTCACATACGAACAGCGGGGCGTCGCCCTGCACGGTCTTGATGACGTCGAGCAGGGTCACAGTGCTCGCGGGTCTCGCGAGGAAGTAGCCGCCGCGGTTTCCCGCGGAGGATCGGATGATGCCGGCGCGCACGAGCTGCTGGAGCTGCTTGCTCAGGTAGGCGTCGGGGATATCGAACATCTCTGCCAGGGTGTGCTTGGCGAGCGGGCCGATGTCCTCGCAGGCGGAGAGCGCGACGAGGCAGTGGGCCATCCACTCGGTTCCGCGCGGCAGTTTCACACGTCGATCCTACTCAACGAAGACCCGCATTGTCCGGGTTGAGCAACGGTGCGAGCAGTAGCCCGCCCCTGCCGCGCAGATGATGCGGCAGGGGCGGAACGATCGTGGGTCACTCGCCTGGCACGAGCGTGAGGAGCCGTTCGACCAGGAACTTCATCGCTTCCAGGTTCTCGGTCGGCACCGCGTCGGGCTGGGCTTTGGAGACGCTGGAGACACCGTAGGGGTTGCCGTTGAGCGGCATCGCCTGGGCCTCGCCTGCGGCTCCGGCGGGAACGATGATCGCGCCCCAGTGGTAGAGCACGTTGTTGAACGCGAGGATCGTGGACTCCTGTCCTCCGTGGTTGGAGGCGGTGGACACGAACGTCGACATGTACTTGTCTGCCAGGGCGCCGCGCTGGTGCAGTGGCAGGGTCTGGTCGAGGAAGTGCTTCATCGGCCCCGACATTGCCCCGTACCGGCCGGGCGTGCCCCACAGAACCGCATCGGCGGCTTCTAGGTCGCCGAGGGCTTTCCGATGCGCGGCGACGGTAGCGTCTGGGTCGTCCAGTTCGGGAAGCCGGGTGGACAGGACGCCGTGTCCGAGCTGTTCGGCGTGGGTGTGCGCGGCCAGGGCCATCTGGTGCACGTTCCCCGTGCTGGAGTGGTAGATGATCGCGACGGTCTTCATCAGTGCTCGCCTCCTCGTCGGTTACAGGCTGGTGCCCATGGACACGTCGATGACCTGCCCGGTGATCGTCTGCGACGAAGACTGCGCAAGCAGGGCAACCGTCTCGGCTATGTCATCGGCCTCGGCGATCCTCCCCAGCGCCGACGACTCACGAGTGCCGGCCGCTGCTTCCTCGTTGCCGCGCAGCCAGCCGGCGTTGATGTCGGTGTCCACGACGCCGGGCGCGACGACGTTGACCGTGATGCCCCGCGACCCGAGGCTCGCGGCCATGTTGCGGGCGAGATATTCCAGGGCGATCTTGCTCATCCCGTACCCGGTCAATGCCGGGAACGCGTAGCGGGTGAGGGCAGATCCGGTGAAGACGACTTGCCCGCCAGGGCTCGTCATCTTGTCCGCCAGCCCTGCGGCGAGTGCATAGGGGGCGATGGTGTTGACCTGGAACAGGTCGCGCAGCGCCTGCTCCGTCAGCTGGGTGAAGTCGCCAAACGGCGCGATCCCGGCGTTCAGGAACGCGAGATCGACCGTGCGGCCGTCGAGTGCCGCATCGAGTTGTGGCAGCAGGGCCTCGACCGCTCCGGGTTCGGAGAAGTCGGCCTGTACCGGGGTCACGGTCGTCTGGTGCTCGGCGGCGATCTCACGGATCGGACCCAGCTCGCTGTCATCGCCGCGATGCTGGGCGATCACGTCGAAGCCCAGCGACGCCAGCCGTCGGGCTGTGGCCTGCCCGATTCCTCGGCTGGCTCCGGTCACGAGTGCGGTTCGAGTAGCGGTCATCCTTGTTGCCTCCTGGGTCGATACGGGTACGCCCTACCAAACCTAGAGTATTTGGATACTGAATGTCCAGGTGCTGTTGCAAAGTTCGGGCGACAGGAAAACCTGCGTGAAATAATCACAGCCATGGGCATCTTCTCCGGTCGTCA
>NZ_GG667191.1:576000-579094 GCF_000159635.1 Corynebacterium lipophiloflavum DSM 44291
ACAGCACCTCCGACAGACCCTCGGTGACTATGGCGGGGCCCGAGCCTGTCACCGTCCATCCGCCCTCCTTTAGCGTCTGCTCAATCTGCATCGCCCCAAGCATCGACAGCCCCGACAACACGAAAGCCACGGCGAGTGTCACCGCTGCTCCCCAGTGTCGGTTAACCGATTGCTTGGACGTTTCCATCCCCTCAGCACGAGACGTCATTGTTTGTTCTCCTCTAAACCCCGACCTCAGACCGCGGCACAACATTGTTCAATTAGCGAGTATCCGCTAAGTTTGGAATCTAGCATAACTTAGCGACCACTCGATATGATGAGAGAATGGCACGTTCAACCGCGCAGGCACGGCGCAATGAAGTCGTCGAGGCCGCGATTCATCTATTCGCCCACTCCGGGTACCACGGCACGAAGACCTCGGCGATCGCCGATGACGTCGGGGTCTCGCAGCCTTACTTGTTCCAGCTCTACCCCACGAAGAAAGCGATGTTCATCGCCGCCTGGGAGGCGGCCTGCGACCGCATCATCGCAACTCTGACGGCTGCCGTCGAGAACACTCCAGCAGAAGAACGTCTCCCTGTACTCGCCGCCAGCTACGACGACCTCGTCGCAGAAGACCGTGACCTGCTCACGATTCAGGTCCATGCCTGGGCTGCCGCCACCTCCGACGATCAAATCGCCGCCGCGACCAGAAACGGGGTCGAACGCCTACGTGACTTGGCTATCGAACACCTCGGCGTGAACCGTGACCAGGCCACCCGAATGATCTCGGTTATGGCGTTCTACAACATCAATGCCAGCATCAACCTCGACAACGCCGAAGAATGTTCAGTCGCTCACCTGCTCGGCGACGCCTTGGAGTAACACCGTCTAGGCTCACCACGCGCTCTCAAAGTTCACCTCGGGCGCTCAGACTTCTTAAGGTGTTTTCCGGCGCAGGCTCACTGCGCCGAGCACGACGAATGCCGCGCAAAACCCAGAAAGTATGGCGATATCAGTTACCAGATCGCCCTTGGGAAACGCAGACGGGGTGGGGGCGTTGCTTAACGCGAGCATCGCGTCGACGACGTAGCTGATCGGCATGGTGTGCGAGAGCAACTCGAGGGCATGCGGCATTTCTTCCCGGGGCACGATAACGCCACATAGCAGGAATTGGGGAACGATAGCAGCGGGGACGAATTGCATAACCTGGAATTCCGTATGGGCAAAAGCAGACGCTAACAATCCTGCGGTGGTGCCGGTAAGAGCGCTGAGCAAAGCGACCACAACGAACGCGGCGAGTGATCCCTCGATATCCAAGTCGAGTAGCCGGGTGCAGACAACAACGGTGATCAGCGTTTGTGCGATCGCAACCAGGCTGAAGGTCAGCGTGTAACCACCGATGATGTCGATCCGGCGCACCGGCATTGTGAGCGCTCGTTCCAGTGTTCCGGAACTGCGCTCGCGAAGCGTGGTCACGGATGCGACAAGGAACATTACGAGGAACGGAAACACCCCGAGGACTGCGTGCGCGATGCGGTCAAATAATCCAGTGTTGCTCAAGATCCAATACAGCAAGGACATTAGGACAGCTGGCAACACGAAGATGAGTGCGAGAGTTCGTGGGTCCCGTCGCAACTGGTTGCCGACCCGCTTGGCCACTGCAAAACTTGCCCTCACTTGGTCATTGCCTCCACGAATGCCGCTTCAAGCGTCGCTGCACCGGTTTCGCGTTTGATGGTTTCCGGGTGCGTGTGGCTCACCTTGCCGTCGCGAATGAACAATACGTTGTCGCAGTGCTCGGCTTCATCCAGGATGTGGCTCGAGATAATCAGCGTGGTGCCCTTGTGAGCCAGCTCCTTGAACAGGTCCCACATCTGGGCTCGCAGGATGGGGTCGAGGCCGACCGTTGGCTCGTCGAGGACAACAAGTTCCGGATCTGGCAGTAGGGCGACCGCAAGACTTACGCGGCTGCGTTGACCACCGCTGAGCTTGCGCACCGGCTCGTCGATCTTGGCGGTCAGATCGAGCTGGTCGACCACTCCGTCGATTCGGTTGCGGCGAAGCCCGTAAATGTCTGCGACATAGCTAAGGTTCTCTCGCACGGAGAGTTCGTCGAACACGCTAGCTTGCTGGGTTGCGTACGTGACCTTGGTGCGCAGTTGGCGATGACCTGCGGGCAGTCCAAGCACGTGCACAGTGCCGTCGACACGAGCCTGCGTGCCAACGATCATGCGCATCAACGTGGTCTTGCCTGATCCTGAAGGGCCGACAAGCGCGCTTATCGAACCTCGAGGCAAGGTGAAGGAAACAGGCTGGAGGATTCGGGCTCGCGCGTTCCGCATAGCAACTGCGGGAGTATCCGGGTCTGGTTTCATAGTGAAAGTGTCACCGTTCGCCAGCTAGTGTTTCCAGCATGGTGAATAAACGCCGCGGTCGCCCGAGCGAACCATCGGAACGTCGAGAGCTCATCCTTCGTGCAGCTAGGAGGCAGTTTCTCCAGAATGGATATGCAGGCACGACGCTTCGAGCAATCGCAGCTGAAGCAGACGTGGATCACGCTTTGGTGAATTATTATTTTGGCAGCAAAGATGCGTTGTTTTGCGAAGCGGTGCTCGATGGGTTGAGCGCGTCCGCGATATTGCGCTCAGTAAGTTCGGTCCCGGAACTCCCGCCTGGCCAGTTCCCTCAACTGCTTGCCCGCACGTTCGTTGCCTATTGCGAGTCGTCTCCCTTTCAAGAGCGAGTACTGCCAGCGTTTCGATACGCAATGAAAGACGACGACACCAGGGCAATCGTATCCGGCTACTTCGAGCGTGAAATTCTTGCCGGTGCCGAAGAACTCCTTCTCGGATTACGGGCACAGCATCCGGGCCACCCTCGGCTGAGCACCGCCGACGCGGTAGTACAGAACTCGATTGTCCTGCTGGGGGCTCTGGTGTCGCGTTATGTGCTGCAGGTGCAGCCCCACGCGTCAATTTCACCCGATCAATTCGCTTCAGTTCTGGCACGCCTGATTCGAGTGTCGCTCCTGTGAGCAACCAATCACATTCCTTGCGTTTCTACGAATCCGCCGTAGTGCGGCGGGAGCCCGGCGAACAGAGACGGATTCGGG
>NZ_GG667191.1:580285-604537 GCF_000159635.1 Corynebacterium lipophiloflavum DSM 44291
TCCGGAAGTGACGGCGAGTTCCTGGATGGCGACCATTTTCTCACCATAGACCTCGCCGAGCGCGCCCCCGAAGACGGTGCCGTCCTGGGAGAAGATGCACACCTCGCGGCTATCGATGGTGCCGAAACCGGTGACAATGCCATCTGTGGGGGGGCTTGCCGTACATGCCGAAGTCGTGGGTGCGGTGGCGCGCGAGCTGACCAGTCTCGTGGAAGGAACCTTCGTCGAGGAGGTAGTCGAGGCGTTCGCGGGCGGTCATTCTGCCGGCGGCGCGGACCTTGTCGAGGGCGGAATTGCCTGAGGGGGTCAACGATTCCTCGCGACGGCGGCGCAGATCCTCCATTTTTTCGGCTGTTGTGCGGGGAACATCAGCCAATTCGTCTAATGGTTTGTAGGGCGAAAGCGTCATGGGAGGGAGGATAATTTCCTTCCGCGGCCACATGGCGAAGACTTACCAAAGAGTAGGTTACGTTCGGGTAAGTTACGTGTTTATGCTGCACGTTCGCCAAATTGTGATCTTGGACACCCTCGTACCAGGGAAAGGAATGTAAGTCAGATGCACGTCGGCACCGATATCGTCCATATTCCCGCCTTCGCCGCGCAGCTGGGCACATCCGGCTCCACCTTCAAGCACGTGTTTACCGAGCGAGAACTGCGTGACTGCGCGGCCAAGCCGTCGCGGGAGTCCTCCCTCGCCGCGCGCTGGGCTGCCAAGGAGGCGTATGTGAAAGCCTGGTCAGAGTCGCTCTACTGCGTACCGCCCGTGCTTGGCAACGTCGACTTCCGCGATATCGAGGTCGTGCCAGACGCATTCGGGCGCGTCGCTATCACCCTGCGGGGTGAGGTGGGAAAGGTGGGCCCGCCCGCGCAGTCGCTGTCGGTGTCCCACGACGGTGATTACGCGGTGGCGGTGTGCGTGGTGGGTCCGCAGGGGTGATCGTTTACTGGAAAACTTTCCAGTACTTAAAAGGCGCAGCTCACTGCCCTTTCCTACTGGAAAGCTACTGGAAAGTCCCGTGTTTCGCGTAGCAGCCGCCCACAGGCAATATGCTGGGGGTCATGACAGTCAAGGACATCCAACGCATCGCAGCCGACGTCGCCGACTCGTGGGACGACGTCCGCTGGGTCGAGACCATTGGCTCCACCAACACGGAGCTTCTGGCCACGGGCAAGCCTGGCAGCGTGCTTATCGCCGACGAACAGACCGCGGGGCGGGGCCGGATGGGCCGCGAGTGGGTTTCGCCGGCCGGCTCGATCCTCGCGCTGAGCGTGCTTGTCGACGCCCCCTTAACCGACAACCTGGGACTCGCCTCGCTCGCCGCCGGCCTCGCACTCACCGACGTCGTGCCGCAGGCCGAGTTGAAGTGGCCCAACGATGCCTTACTCAACGGCAAGAAGTTCGCGGGCATCCTCTCCGAGGCCGACATCACGGGCGATAGCCGCCGCGTTGTGGTGGGCATCGGCATCAATGCTGCGTGGCGAGCCGAGGACCTGCCGGTAGACAACGCAACCTCGCTCAACCTCGAGGGGATTGAGATCGACTTCGACGAGTTCACCATCGACCTGCTGCGGGCTCTGGCGACGCGCCTGGAGCAGTGGCAGACGGGTGACGGAAAGTTGCTGGAGAACTACCGCGCGGTGTGTTCGACCATCGGCAAGACGGTGCGCCTGGAGCGTCACGGCGGCGACGTCGAGGGAACGGTTGAAGACGTCACCGACGTCGGCGAGATCCTCATCGAAGGCACCGCCTACAGCGCAGGCGACGTGACCCACCTGCGCCCGGCCAACTAGCATTTGCGCCGTGGGAGACAATCGGGGCCTGCGACTGGCCAAGGGCGAAGTTGTGCTTGCAGACACGACCAGCCCGTTGACGACCCTGATTTTCCCTTTGCTCGAGTTCGTGGTGATCACCGGTGTGTGCTGGATGGCCATCGGGTGGATGGATGCGAACGGCATCTCACAGAGCCTGCGTAACCTCATCGTTCTCATCTGGGCCATCGTGGGTGTGGTGCGGTTTTGCTGGCCGCTGGCGACAAACAGGCGGCGCCGCTTCGTGGTGACCAACCACCGCGTGTTCGCGCGCAGCCGCCGTGGTGCGGTCGACTCCATCCCCTTCGGCCAGATTCACTCGGCGCACCGCGAACAGGGCGGGATTTCGCTGACGGTGTACGGCTTCGAGCGCCCGCTCTACTTCCCCGAGGTCGGCCGCAGCCGGAAGGTGGAGAAGATCCTCCACGGCCAGATCGCTCAGGCGCGTCGTTACTGAGCACGACGCGGGCGCTAAAGTAGGTGGGCGTGAGAGACGCTTACGGAATGCCCATTGTTACGGTCGTCGGCGACGGTCAACTCGCTCGCATGATGCACACCGAGGCCATTGAGCTCGGTGTGGCTCCGCGCGTCCTGGCTGGAGACGTCGAAAGTTCCGCCGCCCAAGTTTTCGGAGAGGTACGTATCGGCGATTACACCGACCTCGCCGATCTGAGGGCGGCCGCCGAGGGTGCTTCCGCCGTCACCTTCGACCATGAGCACGTGCCCAACGAGCACCTGCAGTCGCTTATCGACGCCGGCGTGGCCGTCGAACCTCGCCCCGCAGCACTGATCTACGCCCAGGACAAGCTCGAGCAGCGCACTCGCCTTTCCGAGCTCGGTGCCCCGGTTCCTCCGTTCGCCCCGATCGCCTCCGCAGCCGACGCTGCCCGCTTCTTCGACGAGGTCGACGGTGCGGTGTGCCTGAAGGCCACCCGCGGCGGATACGACGGGCACGGGGTGTGGTTCCCGTCATCGCGCGATGAATTCGAGGACCTGGTTGAGAAGCTGCTGGCCGCGGGTACTGCGCTCTACGCCGAAGCAAAGGTGCCGTTTGTCCGCGAGCTTTCGGCGATGGTGGCGCGCAACCGCTCCGGTCAGGTCGCCGCGTGGCCCGTTGTCGAGTCTCGCCAGGCCGACGGCGTGTGCCGCGTCGCGATCTCCCCAGCGCCGGGGTTGTCCGCCGAGCTCGCCGTGACCTGCCGCGACCTCGCGGTGCGTATCGCAGAGGAGCTCGATGTCACCGGTGTGCTCGCCGTCGAGTTGTTCGAGACCGCTGACGGCTCGGTGCTGGTCAACGAAATGGCCATGCGGCCGCACAATACCGGGCATTGGACCCAGGACGGCTGCGTAACCTCCCAGTTCGAGCAACACCTGCGCGCGGTGCTCGACTGGCCGCTGGGTTCGACAGAACCGACCGCCCCCGTGACAGTCATGGTCAACACCCTCGGCGGAGACGCGGACCCGGAGACGCCGATGGAGGAGCGCGTCATCGAGGTCATGCGCCGCTACCCCGACGCCAAGGTCCACCTCTACGGCAAGGACTATCGCCCGGGCCGAAAGATGGGCCACGTCAACGTCGCCGCCGACTCCCTTGAGCGCGCCTTGGAGGTCGCCGAAGACGCAGCGCACTACATCATCAACGCAGAATGGAAGTAGGGAATATGCAGCCGCTCGTTGGCCTGATCATGGGCTCCGACTCCGACTGGGACACCGTCGCGCCCGCCGCCGAGGTGCTGGCGCAGTTTTCCATCCCCTTCGAGGTCGGGGTTGTTTCCGCTCACCGCACCCCAGAGAAGATGCTGGCCTACGCCAAGTCGGCCCACGGCCGTGGCCTGAAAGTGATCATCGCCTGCGCCGGGGGAGCGGCCCACCTGCCCGGCATGGTCGCCGCGGCTACGCCGCTGCCCGTCATCGGGATCCCGCGGGCGCTCAAAGACCTCGATGGCCTGGATTCGTTGCTCTCCATTGTGCAGATGCCCGGCGGTGTGCCCGTGGCCACTGTCTCCATTGGCGGGGCGAAGAATGCGGGACTGCTCGCCGCGCGCATTATTGGCGTGTCCGACCCGGCTATGCTGGAAAAAATGGTCTCCTACCAGGCGGAAATGGCCGCCGAGGTGGAGCGCAAGGACGAGGCGCTGCGCGCGCGCCTGATGGGTGACTAGCCCCATCGTCGTGCTCGGCGCCCGGGTCATCGACGGGCGCCCCTCGCCGATGCTTGAAGCACGCTTGTCGACGGCCCTCTGCCTGTGGCGCAAGGATCCCTCGCGCCCCGTGGTTGTCAGCGGGCACCACGGCGAGGCTTCCGTGATGGCCTCCTGGCTCGCCGCTCACGGGGTGCTCGCCGCTGTCGAGGAACCGGCCGCGCGCTCAACCAACGAGAACCTGGAAAACTGCCACGCGCTGTTTCCCGGCACCACGCTGACCGTCGTCACCAGTAGCTTCCACGTGCTCCGCACGAAGTTGTGGGCGTGGCACCTCGGCATCCCCGTCGAGGTGGTCGCCGCCCCGACGCCCCCGCGCTCGCGGGTGAAGAACTACGTCCGCGAGATCGTGGCGCTGCCGCACTCGGCGGCGCGGGTGGCGTGGCGGCGTCTGCGTTCGTCGTCCGCCTGCCCCGGCCAACCCTCAGGTTAAGAACGGGGACGGGTCAAAAATGCCGCAGGATCAGGCGCCGGGGCCGGCGCGCCAGCGCAGCCACCGGCGCACCAGAAGGAACGTCGCCAAGCACAGCGCCCCGGCGAGCAGCCCCGGCCAAATCGCCGGCTCCGGCCGAAACAGGTTGAGCACCGCCTGCACCAGTGCCAGAACGGTAAAGAACCCGACAAACCCGATCAGGGTTTGCCAGACAAGGTCGCGGCGCACTATCCCTTGACCCCGCCCGCGGTCAGCCCGGAGACGATGCGGCGCTGGAACACCAGCACCATGATGATCAGCGGCACGGTGACCAAGGAACCAGCCGCCATGATGGACGCGTACGGGTACTCGAACGCGCTCGGCCCGCTAAAGCGCGCGATGGCCACGGTCACCGGCTCGGTAGCGGTGGTCGACAGCTGGCGGGCCAGCATGAACTCGTTCCAGGTGGTGATGAACGCCAAGATCGCGGTGGTAAAAATCGCGGGCGCCGCGAGAGGAAGCAGCACCAGGCGGAAGGCTTGTCCGCGTGTGGCGCCGTCGACACGCGCCGCCTGCTCCAGCTCCCACGGCAGTTGCTGGAAAAATGAGATGAGCGTGTAGATCGTCAGCGGCAGCGCAAACGAGATGTTCGGGATGATCATCGCGCGGTAGGTGCCAATCCAGCCCAAGTCGCCGAAGAGCTGGAACAGTGGGGTGACGAGCGCGATGCCCGGAAACATCGAGGCCGCGAGGATGACCCCGGTGACGATGCCCTTGCCGGGGAAGTCGAGGCGTGCGATCGCATAGGCGGTAAACACGCCGACGGCGACGGCGATCGCGGTCGTCGACAGTGAAATGATCAGCGAGTTACCGATCGCCCCGAGGAAATCGTTGCCCTTGTCCGTGGCCAGGGCGTCACGGAAGTTCTGCAGCGTGACGTGCGTGGGCCACGGTGTGGTGTCAAACGTGTGCGCGCTGTCGCGCAGCGCAGTGATGAGCATCCAGTAGAACGGGGCGAGGCCCCAGAACATGATGAAGATGACGCCCACGTAGTGCCAGATCTTTTTCATCGTTTAGACCTCCTGAGCCTTTGCGCCGCGCGCTTGTCGACGCCCCACCCAACGCCGCTTCTTTCCCTCGGTGCGCTCCACCCGCCCGACATCGGCGCCGAGGAAACGGATCATGACGAATGCGACGGCGAAGATGAGCAGGAAGATCAGGGTGGACAAGGCGGATGCAGAGTTGAAGCTGCCCTGGCGCATGTCCTCGACGACGAGCTGGGAGATCGTCGCCGTGGGGGAGTTCGACGAGCCGGAGATCATGATCACCGGCAGGTCGTACATGCGCAGCGCGTCGAGCGTGCGAAACAGCACGGCAACCATCAGCGCAGGGCGCACCAGAGGCAGGGTGATGCGGACGAACTGCTGCCATTTCGTGGCGCCGTCGACACGTGCGGCCTCGTAGACCTCGCGCGGGATCATCTGCAACCCGGCGAGGATGAGCAGCGCCATAAACGGCGCGGTCTTCCAGACGTCGGCGATGATCACGGCGGTTCGCGCGGCCCAGGGGTCCGTCGTCCACGCAATCGACGTGCCGAGCAGCGAGTTGACGATGCCGGACGGAGCGAACATGAACTGCCACAGCTTCGCCGTGACCGCCGTGGGGATCGCCCAGGGGATAAGGACCGCGGCGCGGATCAGCGCACGCCCGCGCGACGGGGTGTTCATGATCAGCGCCATGATCATGCCCAGGATCGTCTCAAGCAGCACGGTGACCACGGTGAAGAACAAGGTGATGCGCACCGCCGGCCAGAAGTCGGTGGCGAGCACGCCCGGCGGGCACACTCCGACGACGCCGGACGGCGACATGCAGCGGTTGGTAATCCAGTACAGGTAGTTGTCTAAACCGGCGAACCCGCCCTCGGTGAAGACCCCGGTGGCGGGGTCGAGGCGACGATTTGCCTGGAAGGACAGGAAGATCGCGCGAATAATCGGGTAGCCGATAACAACAGCCAGCACCGCCAGCGCCGGGGCGACGAGTAGAGCTGCCTTCCCCGTATCGCGCCGCGGGCGGGATGGTGTTGCTTTCACAGCTGTGGTCATGTGCACCTTCTTGCGAATAACTCACGGACGAAACGCCCGCATCTGTGGAACTAGAGTCTCACAGGTGCGGGCGTCGCGCGCTTTTAGGCAGCCCCAAGCAGTAGGGTCAGGCGGTTTTAGGAGGCCTGGCGGATCGCGGCGGCCATGTCCCGCGTGGCGTCATCGACGCTCTTGCCCGCGGTCAGGGCAGCGTAGGCGTTGTCCTGGATCGCCTTGGAGATGGCGGGGTAGAACGGCGAGACCGGGCGCGGCTTCGCGTTCTCCAGCGACTCCTTCAGCGCGGGCAGGTACGGGTGCTCCTCGATGAGAGCCTGGTCATCGTAGATGGAGGCCAGAACCGGCGGGAAGGACGCCTCAGCGAAGGAGAGCTGGTTCTCCTCGTTGATGATGAACTCGATGAAGTCGCGCGCGGTGGCCTTGTTTTCGGAGTTGACGTTGATGCCGTTGTTGTATCCGCCGAGCGTGGACACGCCCACGCCGTCCTTGCCCACCAGCGGCTGAACCTCGAACTGCAGTCCCTTCTCCACGGCGTTGGAGTACATGTACGGCCAGTTGATGGCGAATGCGGTCTCGCCTTCGGTGAACGCGAGGTTGGTCTCCTCCTCGGTCGCGGCGGTGGAAGCAGACGAGATGGTGCCGTCCGCGTAGGCGTCGACAAGCGCCTGCAGGCCCTCCTTCGCCTCGGCGGACTCAACCGTGGGCTGGCCCTGGTCGTCGAGGACCTCGCCGCCCCAGCCGTTGATGAAGCCCAGGCTGTTGACGGTCAGGCCCTCGTACTGCTTGAGCTGGGTGGTCAGGCAGTCTGCGTTTTCCACGGCCTCGCAGGCGGAGCGGATGTCATCGAAGGTGTCGGGGGCGTCGGCGACGAGCTCGGTGTTGCGGAACAGCAGCTGGCCGTTGGTGTTCTGCGGCACGGCGTAGAGCGTGTTGTTGTAGGTGGCGGACTCGACGGTGGCGTCGAGCAGCCCGGAGGTGTCCACTGCGTAGTCGCCCTCGAGCGGCTCGAGCCACTGGTTGGCGGCGAAGTCGGCGGTCCATACGACGTCGAGCGCCATGACGTCGTAGTCGGAGTTGCCAGCCTGAAGGGACTGCACCAGGGTGTCGCGCTGGTCGTCGGCCTCGCCGGCGAGCTCGTTGAGCGTGACCTGCTCGTCGGGGTGCTCAGCGTTCCACTTCTCGATGATCGGGACGATCTTGTCGGTGTCGTTGCGGCCCATGGCAAAGGTGATCGGGCCGCGGCCTTCACCCTCCGCGCCCGCCGTGGCGGTAGCGGCGTTGGTGGCCGAGTTGGTGGCGGGTTCGGAGGCGGAGTCGGAGCTCTCGGAGGAGCAAGCGACGAGTGTTGCGGAACCGAGGGCGGCAGCGCACAGCAGCGCGCCAGACTTACGTAGCGACATCTTCATCTGGTGAACCTTTCTTGATAAGGGGTGCCTTTACCGTAGTTAGTTAATGTGTACGAACGGGTTAGAATCTCCAACTAACCCTAATATGGGGGTAAAAGAACCTGAAAGCGGACGGTTACGCAGCAATCTTAACCTGCTGTTAAGAAATGCGTAACGTTCTCCGTCTCGGCGATCTCGCGCAGCCGCTCTGCCGAGGCCAACCCCGCTGCAACCACAACGGACCCGTCGGCGGCCAGCGGCGCGAGAACCGTGTTTTCGAAGTCAGCGGTCGTGCGCCACGGATCCACCATGTAGCGCTGCGGGCCGTACTCCGGCTTTGCCCAACGCCGCAGCTTAGGTGAGTCGCCGTAGTACACATCACCGTAAAAGCGCACGGTGGGACCGAAATCGACTGTCCCCGCGGGCACCTGCCCGCCCGCCTCTGCCACCCCGCGGCCGAACGGGTCGGTGGAGACGACGACCACTTCCGGTACCCCGGACCACTCGGCGGCGCGCTCCGCGTGGGTGAACACCACGTCCGGGGCAGCGTCCGTGGGGGCGTCGAAAAGCGGGGTGCGCGCGGAATTGAAGGTGCCCAGCGCGATAACCGCCGCCTGCCACGAAGCGGGCAGATCGATCACGACAACGGCGTCGGTGGCCAGCTCGAACTCCTCGTCGAGCATGTTGGCAATCTTGGCGGCCCAGTTATCCAGGGTCTGGGCGGAAAAATCCATGCGAGTGCCCGCGGTCTCGTCGTAGACGGTCAGTCGCGGGCTGGAGGGCTGGGAGGCGACAAGCGGTGCCATGATGCTCATGGCCGCCCATCATAGGTTTAGTTCACGCAGCGCGGGCCGTCGCCGCCGGCGTCGATCTGCGGGGCGACCTCGGCGGCGCCGAAGTCCTCGCCCGGAGTTCCCACCATCTCGGAGGCGCCCGAAGCGCCGCCGGCCGCTGGGGACTCAGCCCCGGAAGTGTCAATCGAGGTGCTGCTTGACGACGGCCCCGCGTAGTCGTCGGCAACCACGACAACGAGGCTCGTCGGTTCCAGCCCCTCGTTGGCGGTCACGGGCAGTCCGCCCAGCATCTCCGCGAGCGCCAGCGCGGCCGGGTCCTCGGGGTTGAGCGCGACGACCTGGGAGCCCGAGTACACCCCTGGCAGCGCGTTGGACACATCCGCTATTGTCGCGCCCTGCTCCTTGAGCCAGCCCGCGACTCCATCGGCCTGGCCCTCGATCTGCCCGGCGTTGAGGGCGAAGACCTCGTGTCCCGACAGGGGGGAGGCGGGCTCGCCCGGAGCGGGTGCGGCGGGTGCGGCGGGGGGAGCGACAACCTCGTCCATGAAACGCTGCACCTGCGCGACGTCGACGGTGACGATCGACTCGCCGTAATCGCCGACGCCGTCGACGGAGGTGACGGGGATGGTCGTGAACGTGATGTCGCCTGCGGCCAGGCCCGACATCTGCTGGGCGAAGCGCACCACGTCCCAGCCCTCGTCGAGGGTGACGGAGCGCTCGGCCGCGGTGCTCAGCTCGCGCAGCTTGGAGGGGTTGGCCAGGGTGCCGGCAGAGAGCATCTTCTGCGCCAGCGACGCCATGTACACCTGCTGGCGCACGATCCGGTCGAGGTCGCCGCGCGGCAGGTCGTGGCGCTGGCGGACAAACGACAGCGCCTGCGCGCCGTCCAGTGTCTGCTCGCCGGCGGGGAAGTTGGCGCCCGACAGCGGCTCGTCGACAGGCGCGTTGAGGCACACGTCCACACCGCCGACGGCATCGGTAAGCAGGGCGAAGCCCAACAGCCCGACCTGGGCGAAGTGGTCGACCTCAACGCCGGTGAGGTCCGCTACCGCCTTGATCAGGCCCTCCTGGCCGGCGCGGGCGACCTGCTGCTCCAATGACGCGCCCTCGCTCGTACCGGCGTTCACAAGCTCTTCGCGCTTGCGGCCCGCGTGCGCCGCGTACACCCCGTTGATCTTCATGTTCCCGAACTCATCGTGATGGATGTAGGTGTCGCGGGGAATCGATACCGCCGTTGCGCTGGAGCCGTCCTCGGGTATGCGGAGCACCATGATCGTGTCCGTATTGATCTCGCCCTCCGCGACGCCGGCGTTCAGGCGCGCAAGTTCCTCCTCGCTCAGCGGGTTGCCCTGAGCGTCCGTGCGGGAGTCGGAACCGACCAACAGGATGTCAACAGCGCCGTCGAGCACCTCGACATTTCTGTCGCGGTCGAGTTGCAGCTCAGAGGCGCTCAGGGATCCGCCGAGGCGGCCGACGGAGAAGTAGCCCGCGCCCGAGATGACAAGAATGAGCGCGGAGACGAATGCGAGGACGCCCTTGATGGCGGGGTGGCCGGACTGGCGTAGGTCCCTCATCCGCGAGGGAGCCGCCTGGATGTCGCGGACACGCCGTGCGTTGCGTCGGGGGTTCTCGGTCACGATCGGAAGTATACGACATCCGCCCGACAACCCCGTGTGCCGCAACCTTCCGTCGGAGGTGCTTCTGACTAGGCTGTGGGCATTGTGAACACACCTGCCAAGCCGCTTGCCGTTATCACGGTGACGTACTCGCCCGGGCGCCACCTGCGCTTCCTCGACGACACCGTGCGTAGCTCGACGAAGCGCCCGGTACTGCTGGTCTGCGCCGACAACGGTTCTTCGGACGGCTCGCCCGAGCAGCTCGCCGCCGGCCGAGACGACGTCGACGTGTTCTCCACCGGGGGAAACATCGGCTACGGTGGCGCGATCAACGCCGCGGTGAAGCGTTTGGCGAGGCGTCGACAAGCAGGCGAGATCGATCCCGACTACCTGCTCATTACCAACCCCGACGTGCGCTTTAGTCCTGGTTCTGTCGACGAACTGCTCGCCCGGCTGGCCGCGAATCCGCGCGCGGGTGCCGCCGGGCCGCGCATCGAGGAAGCGGACGGTTCGATCTATCCCAGCGCGCGCGAGGTCCCCGGCTTGCTCACCGGCATCGGGCACGCGCTGCTTGTCGACGCCTGGCCCAACAACCCGTTCACCCGCGCATACAGGGCGAACAGCGACATGGGCACCGAACGCACCGCGGGCTGGCTCTCCGGCGCCTGCCTCCTGGTCAGGTGGGAGGCCTTCGAAGACATCGGGGGTTTCGACGAGCGCTACTTCATGTACCTCGAAGACATCGACTTCGGCGACCGACTCAGCCGCGCGGGCTGGGACAATTTGTACTGCCCTTCGTCGGTGATCATGCACGATCAGGGCCACGTCGCCGGCAAGCACACGCGTGTTACCGTGCCGGCGCACCACAAATCCGCGTACCGTTTCCAAGCGGACAGGCACCCCGCCTGGTGGCAGGGTCCGATTCGCTTGGCACTGTGGCTCGGCCTGTGGGCCCGCGGCATTCTTCAGCAGACGAAAGGCTCCTAGAAAGATCATGACAGATCCAGCGCGCACCGACGCGGTCATCCTCGTAGGGGGGCGCGGCACCAGGCTTCGCCCGCTGACGGTGTCGACACCGAAACCCATGCTCCCCACCGCCGGGTTCCCTTTCCTCAGCCACCTGCTCGCCCGCATTCGTGCAGCAGGGATGCACCACGTCGTGCTGGGGACGTCGTTCAAAGCCGAGGTGTTCGAGGCGTACTTCGGCGACGGCTCCGACTGGGGCCTGGAAATCGAGTACGTCGTCGAGGAAGAGGCGCTGGGCACGGGCGGGGCGATCCGCAACGTGGCCGACAAGCTGCGCTACGACAACGCGGTGGTGTTCAACGGCGATGTCCTTTCTGGCGCCGACCTGAGCGATATCCTGGCCACACACACGGACAAAGACGCGGATGTCACCCTGCACCTTGTCCGCGTTCCGGACCCGCGCGCCTTTGGCTGCGTGCCCACGGACGACTCCGGCAACGTTCTCGAATTCCTGGAAAAGACCCCCGACCCGCCGACCGACCAGATCAACGCGGGCTGCTACGTGTTCAAACGCTCCGTGATCAACCAGATTCCGGAGGGGCGCGTCGTCTCTGTGGAGCGAGAGACGTTCCCGGGCCTTCTGTCCGAGGGCGCAAAGATCGTCGGCCACGTCGATACCTCCTACTGGCGCGACATGGGCCGCCCCGACGACTTCGTTCAGGGATCTTCCGATGTGGTGCGCGGCATTGCGTACTCGCCGCTGCTTGAGGGGCGTACCGGGGAGGCGTTCGTGGATGAGAGCGCCGGAATCGCCGGAGGGGTGATCCTGATGGGCGGCACGGCTGTGGGGCGCGGCTGCGAAATCGGTGCGGGTTGCCGCGTCGACGACAGTGTCATTTTCGACGGAGTGACCATCGAGCCCGGCGCCATGGTGCGCGGGTCCATTATTGCGGCCGGGGCGCGCATCGGCGCCAATGCGCGGATCGTCGACTGCGTCGTGGGCGAGGGTGCACAGATCGGGGCCCGCTGTGAGCTCCAGGCCGGGATGCGTGTCTGGCCGGGCGTGGTTATTCCCGATTCGGGAATCCGATTTTCTCCCGACGCGTAGCGACACGCCGATACGGAGGCAATTAGGTGTTCTACGCCACGAGCGCCACTACATATAGCACCCCCGTGTTTTACCCCCACCCCCGGCGGAATGTTACTGATGTGACGGATGTGATTATTGGCGCGGTTTTCATCGCGCTTCACCCCGGCTGCGTCGAAAACGTGTTGCGGGCCTGCGCTTAGTCGGTGTGTAATCGCTGTTGTAATCACAGGCATGTAAGCAACCCACAACGGAGGAAGGGGACGGCGTGGACAATATGGCTGACAACGCCATTCTCCGTGGCGCAGCTGCGGGCGGGATGACCCTCGATGAGCTCTTCGGCACCGTCGAACAGGAGTGGCAGGATCAGGCCCTCTGCGCCCAGACCGACCCCGAGGCGTTCTTCCCGGAAAAAGGCGGCTCCACCCGCGAGGCAAAGCGCATTTGCCAGGCCTGCGCGGTGCGCGACGAGTGCCTTGAGTACGCGCTCGAGCACGATGAGCGCTTTGGTATCTGGGGCGGTCTCTCCGACCGCGAGCGTCGTCGCCTGAAGAAGCAGATCGGCTAACTACCACCCGAATTCTGGGTCAAGATCCCGCGGGTCCATATTCAGGTGGTTCGCCACCAGTGCCGTGAGAATCCACGTCAGCATCTCCGAGCGCTCAGCCGTGGTCTTTGCCCGGCGCTCCACCGGCATCCGGAAAACGATGATCCGGGCCCTGGTCGGGTTGCCGTACCGGTCCACGCCCGCACCCAGGATGCGCCCCAGCGGCACGGGCCCGTCGGCGACAGTGTCGTCGGGCATCACCGAGTCCGGCCGCAGGCGCATCCGCGGAATCGTGTCCACAGCGAGGTCGACCCCGGCGAGCTGGTCGAAGTAGGCGTTGTGCAGCGGGGCGTAAGCTTCGAGGACAAGCTGATCGAAAGCCATGGAGCGAGTCCTGTAGCGCGGCACAGCGACAGGCAGCAGCGGCCCGCGCGGCCCGCGCCCCCTGCGGTCGTGGGCGGGCCGCAGATGTGCAAGCCGCGGCTGTCGGCCTGGCTGCGGGGAATCGGCGGGGCTCATAGCGCCTTATGATAGGACTTCAGTAGGTGTCGTCGCGGCCTACCACGCCGCGTGTCACTCGCCAGATCTCAAGGAGAGGTTTAGACTTGGCTCCCGTGAACACCTTCCGTCGTTGCTGCCGTCCCGGCTGCGGCAGGCCTGCCGTGGCCACGCTCATCTACGCGTACGCGGATTCCACCGCCGTCGTCGGCCCGCTCGCGCCCGTGGCTGAGCCGCACTCCTGGGACCTCTGCGAACGCCACTCCGCCAACATCTCAGCACCGGTCGGCTGGGACATGGTGCGCGTGGAGCACGTCGAGATCGACGACGAGCTCGAGGACATGGAGGAAGCCGATCTCACCGCCCTCGCGGAGGCGGTGCGCGAGGCGGGTCGGGTCACCACCGGGCTCGTCGACACCAGCCAGGACCCCATCGAGTACGCGGCCAACCACGACTTCGGCGACCCCGGCACCTCCAATCACCCGGTGCACCGCACCAAGCGCGTCGAGGAGCAGATCAACGCCGCCAAGGCGGCGCGCCGCTCCCACCTCCGCGTCGTCCCGGACCCGACCCGGGAGAATGTCGAGCGCGACAACTAGGATTGCCGCCATGGCAATCACGCACACGCAAGAGTCCATCACCAAGGCCATCAAGGCGTACGACATCCGCGGTATCGTCGGCGAGACAATCGATGAGCAGTTCGTCTCCGACGCCGGCGCGGCATTCGCTCACATCCTGCGCGGCGAGGGGGAAACCCGCATCGCCGTCGGTTACGACATGCGACCCTCGTCCCCAGCACTGGCCGGAGCTTTCGCGCGTGGCGCGGCTTCCCAAGGGCTCGACGTCGTCGAGCTCGGCCTGACGTCGACCGACGAGCTGTATTTCGCCTCCGGCAGCCTCGGGTGCGCTGGTGCCATGTTCACCGCCTCCCACAACCCCGCCCAGTACAACGGCATCAAGCTGTGCCGCGCCGGGGCGAAACCCGTCAGCACCGACACCGGGCTTGCCACGATGTCCGAGCTGATTCTAGGCGGCGTACCGGAGTACGGCGGCGCTGCCGGGAGCGTCGACAGGCGCGATGTGCTCAGCGACTACGCCGACTTCCTGCGCGAGCTGGTGCCCGTGCCGTCTCGGCACGCACTGGTCGTCGCTGTCGACGCCGCGAACGGAATGGCCGGTCTAACCGTGCCCGCGGTCTTGGACGGAGTTGACGTGCGCCCGCTCTACTTCGAACTCGACGGCACCTTCCCCAACCACGAAGCCAACCCGCTGGACGCGAAGAACCTCGAAGACCTGCAGAAGTTCGTTGTCGAGCAGGGCGCGGACATCGGGCTGGCTTTCGACGGCGACGCGGACCGCTGCTTCGTCGTCGACGAGCGGGGCGAACCGGTTTCCCCCTCCGCGATCACCGCTCTCGTGGCCTCGCGCACGCTCACCGAGCACCCGGGGGCGACGATCATCCACAACGCGATCACCTCGCGCGCGGTGCCTGAAATCGTCGCCGAGCAGGGCGGCACGGCCGTGCGCACGCGAGTCGGCCACTCCTACATCAAGGCGCACATGGCGGAAACAGGCGCGCTTTTCGGCGGTGAACACTCCGCCCACTACTACTTCGCCGAGTTCTTCAACGCCGACTCCGGCCTGCTCGCCGCGCTCCACGTGCTCGCCGCGCTCGCCGAGCAGGACCTGCCCTTGAGCGAGCTCATGGGCGAGTACGACCGCTACGCCGCCTCCGGCGAGATCAACTCCGAAGTCGACGACCAGAACGCTGCGACCGAGCGCGTTGTCGAGGCATTTGCGGAGCGTGCGGTGGGCGTCGACAAGCTCGATGGCGTCACCGTCGAGCTGAGCGAGACCCCGCCGGTGTGGTTCAACGTCCGCGCCTCCAACACCGAGCCGCTGCTGCGCCTCAACGCTGAGGCCCCGACGCGCGCTGAAGTGGACGCGATCGTCGAGGAAGTCCTCGGCATCATCCGGGCGTAGCCGCCACGTAGGCTGGGCCCATGGAACCCATGGAGGATCGAAGCTACTACGACGGTGCCGGCAACTACGACCGTGAGACCGTGTTGTTTTTCGACGTCGCGCACGAAGGCGCGCAGCTGCGGGCGGTGGCTGAGGCGGCGCAGCAGCTGGACTCGCTGCGCGCGATTGCCCCGCGAAGCATGGTTGTGATCGCGACCGACCAGATCGCGCGCGCCGCCGCTCAAGCCGCAGTGGACCTGCGCTCGCCCCTGGCGCTCCCCGTGGTGGTGACGCCGGCGCTGCCGAGCTACGTCGGGCCGCTCGACATCGTCGTCATCGTGGGTGACGCCGCCGATGACGAGGCGGCCTCGCGCGCTCTGCTCACCGCGTCTGCCCGCGGAGCCGAGACCATTCTGGCCGGCCCGGCGCACGGCCCGCTTATCGACGACGCCCCCGACGCCACCTTGGTCATCCCCGCGCTGCCCACCACAGCGGGCTCCTCGCCGCTGCGAGCTTTCGGGGTGCTCACCGCGGTGCTGGACGCCCTCGAGCAGCCGGTGGAGCTCATCGCCACCCGCCTGCAGGCGATGGCAGGCGACGTCGACGACGAGCTCGTGGCGCTCAGCCCACAGCGAGATGAAGCGGTCAACGCCGCGCGTCAGTTGCGTGCGCACGCGGCGGGGTCGCGCGTCATCCACACAGGTTTCGAGCGCTGCGGGCACGCCGTGGCGTCCGTCGCGGCGCAGGTGTGGTCGGCGCGCTCGATGGCGTCGGGCTACGTGGACCACCGTGAGCTCGATCGGGCGGTGGAACAACCCGCCCGCGACATCTTCCACGACCCGTTCATCGACGGCGAGCAGCACCGGGTCGCGCTGAAGGTTGTGGTGTGGAACCACACCGAGGTCGCGCTCGCCAACGCCAGTGCGCAGTGGTGCGAACCATCGCCGGTGGGAGAGGAAACAACCGCCGCCCGGCTCATAGTCCGTGCGCTGGCCGCGACCGCAATGGACGAGTCCGCTTAAGTTCGGCCTATTGGAACACCCGCTGCAGGCGTTCCCACAGGTTTGTCGGATCGGTGGATGTGGGAAGGGCCTGCTCAATCGGGTCCGGAAGCTGCTGGGGAGTGACGGGCCGCGTGGCCGGGGCAGAAGTGACCGGGGCAGTGGCGGCCGGGTTCTGGGCCTAGGTGGACTCAGCGGCCGACGTTTCAGGCGCCGTGGTGCCGGTTGTATCCGTTGCGGACGTGGCCGGCGGGGCAGTCGGGGCGGTCGTTTCCGGCGTGGCGTCAGCCGGGGTCGCCGGGGTGGGCTCAATTGACTGCCCGGTGGGGCGCACCGGGGTGAGATCTGTGCTCAGCGCGTCGCCCTGCGGCGCGATGACGGAGGTGGGAACGACGTTGGACGGGCGGTAAACGCGCGTCGGAGTGGCCGCGCGCGGCGCCGGGTTGACCACTGCGTTGGGCGGCAATAGCGGATCACGCTCTGCGGCAGCCGGATCCGCATCGCCCTGCGTGGGCGCGGTGCGATCGCGATCTGCGGGCGCGGTCGACTCGGGCGAGGCGGCACTGCGCATCACGGGCTGGCTCGTCGGCTCGCTGCTGGCGGGTTCAGTTGCGTCCGCCAGGTAGGCGGGATTCGCAGCTGTAGAGGGCGATGACATCTTCCACACCACCACGCCGACTCCGATGGCGAGGGCGAGACCGACCGCCATGAAGACAGAGACGATGCGCTTTGAGTCGTTCATGGCGTGCCCCCTTTCCCGGGATTAGTTACAGCTTAGTAACGGTTTGATACCGACTGTGCTTTTATAGTACGTCGCCGGCCATTTGGAAAGCCACCACACCGACGTAAACGTGCGCAAAGGTGGTAGCCACTAGACAGATGGCGTACTAAGGGGATAGCAATGACATTTAAAAAGCAGGTGGCGCATTCCACCTGCGCTCCGCACCACAGACAGGAGACCAACAGCAATGAGCGCCTGGGACAAGGACATCTTTTCGTGGGAAGTCAACGTCGACTTCCTCGATGATCTCTCCGAGCTCGACCCTGACGACGTCGCCGAGGCCGTCCGAGACGCGGTTCTTCTCGCCGCCAACGGCGACTCGGCAACGGAGGAGGAAATCGCCAACGGCCTCGCTGCGGCGACGATCGCGGCGATCTGGGCTGGCGCTCCGTTCAGCGCCGGGGAGATCGTCGACAGCTACCCGTTTATTCGCTCCGCCTCGGCAGAGATCGACGAAAAGCTCGCGGAAGCCGCGGCATCCGTCCTTGAGGCTGCGGATACCGACGACGACCAGGACGTCGACCCTTTCGTCGAAGCGCTTTCCTAAACGCCGCCCCGCTGCGCGCGGGCGCGCGGCAGATCCGGGGAGGCCGGGCGACTATGGTGGGAGCGAACTATCAATGGGCTGAGCTTTCCTGAGCCCTTACACAGCTGGGAGTAGCAACACAAGATGAATGACGCGAGCGGCGTGGACAACCACAGCAACGACGGCAGAACCGAATACAAGGCCGAGTATAAGGCCGAGTACAAGATCGCCGACATCAGCCTCCACGAGGCCGGACGCAGGCAAATCGAGCTCGCCGAGTACGAGATGCCGGGCCTGATGCAGCTGCGCCGCGAGTACGCCGAGGAGCAACCTTTGGCGGGCGCGCGCATCTCCGGGTCGATCCACATGACCACGCAGACCGCGGTGCTCATTGAAACGCTTGTCGCGCTCGGCGCGCAGGTCCGCTGGTCGTCCTGCAACATTTTCTCCACGGAGGACGCGGCCGCTGCGGCTGTCGTGGTGGGTAAGGACGGCACCCCGGACAACCCACAGGGCGTGCCCGTGTTCGCCTGGAAGGGCGAGACCCTCGACGAGTACTGGTGGTGCGTGCGCCAGATCTTCAACTGGGGCGAGGGCGTGTACCCGAACATGATTCTTGACGACGGCGGCGACGCCACTATGGCCGTGATCAAGGGCATGGAGTTTGAGAAGGCCGGTGCGGTGCCCAACTCCCAGCCCGGCGACTCCGACGAGCAGGTCGCGTTCTACTCCATGCTGCGCGAAACGCTCGCCGCCGACAGCGGCGTGTGGACGGCGACGGCGGCCGCGGTCAAGGGCGTAACAGAAGAGACCACCACGGGCGTGCATCGTCTCTACCACTTCGCCAGGGAGGGCATTTTGCCCTTCCCGGCAATGAACGTCAACGACGCGGTGACCAAGTCGAAGTTCGACAACCGCTACGGCACCCGCCACTCCGTCATCGACGGCATCAACCGCGGCACCGACGTGCTCATCGCGGGCAAGAAGGCACTGGTGTGCGGCTACGGCGACGTCGGCAAGGGCGTCGCCGAGGCGCTCGACGGCCAGGGCGCGATCGTGTCCGTCACCGAAATCGACCCGATCAACGCCCTGCAGGCGCTGATGGACGGCTACCGCGTTGTCACCGTCGACGAGGCCATCGCCGAGTCGGACATCGTGATCACCGCCACCGGCAACCTGGGGATTATCACCTTCGGCGACATGCTGAAGATGAAGGACCACGCGGTGCTGGGCAACATCGGCCACTTCGACAACGAGATTGACATGCACTCGCTGCTGCACCGCGACGACGTCAGCCGCACCCCAATCAAGCCGCAGGTGGACCTGTTCCACCTGCCGTCCGGCAACTCGATCATCGTGCTGTCCGAGGGCCGCCTGCTCAACCTGGGCAACGCCACTGGCCACCCGTCGTTCGTGATGTCGAACTCGTTCGCTGACCAGACGATTGCCCAGATCGAGCTGTTCACCAACGGCGCGCAGTACGACAACGAGGTTTACCGTCTGCCGAAGAACCTCGACGAGAAGGTCGCCCGCATCCATGTCGAGGCCCTCGGCGGCACGCTCACGGAGTTGACCAAGGAGCAGGCGGAGTACATCGGCGTCGATGTCGCCGGCCCGTTCAAGCCGGAGCACTACCGCTACTAGGCGCCATGATCATCGCGGTAGAGGGAATCGACGGCGCCGGCAAAAATACGCTGGTTAACGCCATCAAGGGTGAGCTGGGTGCGGAGACGGTTGCGTTTCCGCGCTACGCGGATTCGATTTACGCGCAACTCGCCCGGGAGGCGCTTCACGGCCGGATGGGCGATCTGGTGGACTCGGCGCACGGCATGGCAACCCTGTTCGCGCTGGATCGAGCGGGAGCCAAGCCTCTTCTCGACACCTTCGCCACCGCCCCGGACAAGATCATCATCCTCGACCGCTACGTCGCCTCGAACGCCGCGTACACGGCGGCGCGCACGGGCGACGACGCGGCGGCCCGGTGGGTCTTCGAGCTCGAGTTCGTCCGCCTCGGCCTGCCCCGGCCCGACCTGCAGGTGCTGGTGGACACCGACCCCGCCGAGGCGGGGCAGCGCGCCCGTCGTCGAGAGGAGGGCGACGCCGAGCGGGTGCGCGACCGCTACGAGAGCGACGCATCGCTGCAGCAGGACACGTTCGCGGCCTACGTGCGCCTCGCGGAAACCGGGTGGGCGGGTCGATGGGTCGTAACGTCCGACGCTGCGACTATCATGCAAGCGGTAGAGGACCTACGTTAAGGAGTCGTCGTGCCCCACAGGATTTTGGTCGTCGAAGATGACCCAGCGATCAACGAGATGCTGACCATCGTTTTGGAGTCGGAAGGCTTCGAGACGCAGTCGGTGACCGACGGCGCGGAGGCGGTTCCGGTTTTCAACGACTACGACCCCGACATCGTCTTGCTGGACTTGATGCTGCCCGGGATGAACGGCGTGGACATTTGCCGCGAGATCCGCAAGGTCTCCGCGGTGCCGATTGTGATGCTCACCGCGAAGACGGACACCGTCGACGTCGTGTTGGGCTTGGAGTCGGGGGCAGACGACTACATCACCAAGCCGTTCAAGCCGAAGGAGCTCATCGCGCGCATTCGTGCCCGGCTGCGCCGCACCGAGGAGGAGCCCGCCGAGGTGCTTACCATCGGCGACCTCACCATCGACGTGCCGCAGCACATGGTCACGCGCGACGGCGCCGAGATCGCCCTGACCCCACTCGAGCTTGATCTGCTCCTGGAGATGGCGCGCAAGCCCAACCAGGTCCATGCCCGTGAGGAGCTGCTGGAATCCGTCTGGGGCTACCGCAACGCTTCCGACACCCGTCTTGTCAACGTCCACGTTCAGCGCCTGCGTTCGAAGATTGAGCACGATCCGGAGAACCCGGAGATCGTTTTGACCGTGCGCGGCGTCGGGTATAAGACGGGCAAGCCGGGGGTGTAAGACTTCTGAACACTAACCCCGTTCGGCGGGTGCGGGAGCACGTCGCCGAGGCATGGCGCACGTCCCTGCAGGTCAGGTTCGTGGGCACGGTGCTGATCGTGTCCACCGCGGTCATGCTGGTCCTGGGCTTTGCGTTGGCCTCGGTGGTGGCCCAGAGGGTGACCACCGCGAAGGTGGGCCTGGCGACGACGGAAATCGAGCGCGCCCGGGTGGTGGCCGAGGAGCAGATCGACGGCTCTGGGTCGACGGGGTCAACCCAGACTCGCTTAAACTCCGCGCGCGCCGTGCTGGGGCAGAGGTCGCAGCAGGATTCGGAGGCTGCCGCCGTCTACGAGCCGGTGCTGCTGTTAGAAAACGCCGACGGCTCGCTGACCACCTCGCCGGAGGGATACGAGGTGCCGGAGCGGCTGCGCCAGTTCGTTTCCGAGGGCAATGTCGCCTACCAGTTCCACGAGGCGCTGCGTTCCGACGGCTCAAGTTACAAGGCCCTGATCGTGGGCACCCCGACCAGCTCGGATATCCCGGGCCTGCAGGTGTATTTGGTGATGAGCATGGAGGCCGAGGCGTCGACGCTTGCGCTGATGCGCGGCCTGTTGGTCTCGGCCATCCTCGTCGTGGTGGTCCTGCTCGTCGGCATCGCGTGGCTTGCCTCCCAGCAGATTGTCGCGCCCGTGCGGTCGGCGTCGCGCACGGCGAAGCGCTTCGCTGCCGGGCACTTGCGCGAGCGAATGCCCGTCGATGGCGAAGACGAGATGGCGGTCTTGGCACTGTCTTTCAACGACATGGCGGATAAGCTGTCGCGCCAGATCACTCAGCTGGAGAAGTACGGCGATCTGCAGCGGCAGTTCACCTCCGATGTTTCGCACGAGCTGCGCACCCCGCTGACCACGGTGCGCATGGCGGCGGACATGATCGCCTCCGACCCGGACAGCTTGGAGCCGACCACGAGGCGCGCCTCCGAGCTGATGACGCGTGAGCTCGACCGCTTCGAGGAGTTGCTGGGGGACCTGCTCGAGATTTCGCGTCACGACGCTGGCGTGGCCGACCTCTCGCCCGCGAAGATGGATGCCCGCGCCCCGATTGAAGCGGCGTGGCAGCACACGCGACACCTGGCTGACGAGCTCGACGTTGAGGTGAACTTCATCGTCCCGGACGAGCCGGTGCAGATCGAGGGCGACTCCCGGCGCATCGAGCGCGTGATCCGCAACCTCATCGCGAACGCCGTGGACCACTCCGAGGGCAACCCCGTGACGGTGGAGCTAACGCAGAACGACGAGGCGGTCGCGATCACGGTGACCGACGAGGGCATCGGACTCAAGCCCGGGCAGGAAGATCTTGTGTTTAACCGCTTCTGGCGCGCGGACAAGTCGCGCAAGCGCCACTCGGGAGGCACCGGCCTGGGCCTGGCGATTGCGCGTGAAGACGCCCTGCTGCACAAGGGAACCCTTGACGCGGCGGGTACCGTCAACGTTGGATCGCAGTTCCGCCTTGTCCTTCCGCGAGACCCGCGCACGGGGTTTGTCACCGCCCCGGTTGACCTGAAAGCGCCCACGGCGCGAACGGCGAAAGGAGCCTAAGTGATGCGTAGTTTCCGCGCGCGGCCCAGCCGTGTTGTTTCGGCGCTCGCGGCGCTGACCGCGGTCGCGCTGGTTACGTCCTGCGCCTCACTGCCGACGGATTCGGCACCGCAGGTGATCCGGCGTTACGAGGCACCAACGCAGGCCAACCCCGACATCACCCCTGCCCCGGACAGCGACCCGGACGTGCTGCTGCGCGACTTCTTCGCGGCCTCCGCGGTGCCGGCGGGCAACTACGAGGGTGCGAAGAGCTTTCTCACGGACGCGGCGCGCCAGGCCTGGGACCCCAGCGCCTCGACGATCGTCGTGGACAGGATCAGCGTGAACACCCTGGCTAGTGGAGGTGACACCCAGAGCTTCAACGTGCAGGGCAACGTCATCGGGGAGTTGCGACCGGGCGGCTCTTTTATCCCCGCGCGCCAGGGTTACGAGGCGACGATGGAGGTCCAGCGCGTCGACGGCCAGTGGCGGATTTCGTCCCTGCCGGCCGGTGCTGTGATCGAGCGCACGGAAATGCGCAACCGCTACCAGCCGTTTAACCTGTACTTCTTCAACCGCGACGGCACTCAACTCGTGCCGGATCGTCGCTGGGTGTTCGTCGAGCGTGACACCTTGGAAACCACGCTGATTACGCTTCTGCTTCGCGGTCCCTCGGAGCGGGTACGCACGGCGCTCAAGTTCGATCTTCCTGCCGAGGCCGCCTACACCGGGGTGGAAGACGGTGCGTACACGTTCACGGGTCTAAGCGGGTTGGGGGAGCAGGAGCGCCTGCGCTTCGCGGCCCAGCTGGTGTGGACCTTGGCCGGTGCCGGTGTGAGCGGGCCGATTGCGATCTACGCCGACGGTGATCCTCTGCTGCCGGGAACGGAAAGCTTCTCACGCGAGGACTTCCCCAACGTCAGCCCGACGGCGACGGTGGAGGAAGAGCGGCTTTACACCCTGGCGGGTGGACGCCTGTTCGAGGTGGCCGAGGAGAAGGCACAGCCGATGGATGGCAGGGTTGCTGAGCAGGGCAATATCGTCGCCGCTGACGTCACCGCGGCTGGTGACTACGCAATCATCACCGGTGCTGAGGGGGACGAGGTGTTCCGCGCGGGAGCGTTTGAGCAGGGTGCGCGCGAGATTTTTAGGGGCGATAACTTCACGCGACCGACGTTTGAGAGCTCAGGCTCCGGGATCTGGACGGTCATGAATGGCCGCCAGGTGCAGCGCGCCGTGCGCACCGCATCCGGGGAATACGCCACCACAGAAGTCCCGGTCGAGCTGCCGCAGGGCGTCGACGGAAGTATTTCGGTGCTGCGGCTGTCCAACACGGGGGTTCGCGCGGTCATGGTGATCGAGGGCACGCTGTATACCGGCATTGTTGAGCAGTACGGCGACGGCGAGCGCCGCGTGATTAACGTTCTGGAGTACGCGCCGGATTTGGCGGGCAGCGTGATTTCGGCGGACTGGCAGCCTGACGGGTCGATCATCGCGGGTACCAGTAACCCGGGCTCGCCGGTGGTGCGCGTGGAGCAGGACGGGTCGGGGACGACGGGCAAGCCGGTCGGCAACATCACTGCGCCGGTCGTGGCTGTCGCGGCGGGGGCGGACATGATCTACGCCACAGACGCGAACGCGGTGCTGCAGCTGCCGTCGGGTGCGACAGACGTCCCGAACTGGCGCGAGGTGCCTGGGTTGCAGGGTGTGCGATCCGTTCCGATTGTGGCCCGGTAGGCCGGAAATGTTTGAGCTGGTCCTGCCGCGGCGCTGCGCGGGGTGCGCGGCGGCGGGCCAGGTTCTGTGCGAAAAGTGCCAACACGCGCTCGCTGCGCTGCCGTACCGCGTGAGTACGGGCGTCGATACGCTCGCGCCCGTGTTCGTGCTCGGCCCGTACGCGGGCGCGCACCGCGGCATTGTGCTGTCAATGAAGGAGCGCGCCAACCTCGCTGTACGCAGGCACGCGGGCATGCTTCTCGACGCCGCCCTGACGCACCTCGAGGCCCGCGGTGAGATCCCGGAGGGGGCGGTGCTGGTGCCCGCCCCGACGCGCCGGGCAGCGGC
>NZ_GG667191.1:604853-639586 GCF_000159635.1 Corynebacterium lipophiloflavum DSM 44291
AACCGCGGCGGTGATCCGGTGGAGGCCTTGTGCAGGGCCAGCGGCAGGCCGACGGCCGCGGTGCTGAGCCTGGCGCCGGCAGCGCGGGATCAATCCGAGCTCTCCGCCGCGCAAAGGCGAGCCAACCTGGCGGGGCGGGTGCGCTGCGCCTCCGTGCCGAAAGGTGGCGTCATCGTGGTCGATGACGTGGTGACGACGGGTTCGACGCTGCATGCGAGCGTCGCAACGCTGCTTGCTCGCGGGGCCGACGTGCGCGCCTGCGTGGCGCTATGCGGGGCCTGATCCGAGAAATTTGGTGGCATGTTTGGGCGCGGGGGGCAACAGCCCGCTTGTATAGTGGATTTACCACCGTATTCGCTGCTACCAAGGGAGGAAGCAGATGACTTCTGCAGACAACAACGACGCCAACGCCGTCTTAAGCCCCGAGGCACAGGTGACCATCACCGGGCGCAACGTCGAGGTCCCCGAGCACTTCCAGGAGCGCGTCAACGCCAAGCTCGCCAAGATTGAGAAGCTTGATCCGACGCTGAATTTCTTCCACGTCGAGCTCAAGCACGAGCCGAACCCGCGCCGTGAGGCGCAGGCGCAGCGTATCCAGATCACCGCCACCGGCAAGGGCCACCTCGCCCGCGCCGAGGCCAAGGAGGACAGCTTCTACGCTGCCCTCGAGTCGGCGATTGGCAAGTTGGAGCGCTCGCTGCGCAAAGTCAAGGTGCGTCGCGAGATTTCCCGCTCCGGCCACCGCGCACCGAAGTCCACCGGCCAGATCGCTGCGGAGCTCGAGGCTCAGGCGCGCGAGGCTCGCACGAGCGCGGGCGGCCAGTTCGATGTGGACCCCTACGCGGACCAGATCGAGGACGTGCAGCCGGGCCAGGTCGTGCGCCGCAAGGAGCACCCCGCCACGCCGATGAGCGTCGACGATGCCCTGTCCGAGATGGAGCTGGTCGGCCACGACTTCTACCTTTTCATCAATTCCGAGACCAACCGACCGTCGGTGGTGTACCGCCGTCACGCCTTCGACTACGGTCTGATCTCGCTCGTCGAGACCGACGACGACGCCTAATTCGGCAGTCGATGTGCCGCGCCGCCTGTGGGGGCTTTCACCCTTGCAAGGCGGCGCTCGGTCTTTTAAGGGTGACTTCCCAGCGACGGTTGTCAGCCATGGCGGTACAATGGCCTGTTGGCAGTAGTTTATTTCCATCTACATGAAGGACTCCTAGCACGTGTTTGGACTTTCGAAGCTTCTCCGAGCCGGAGAGGGTCGCACCGTCAAGCGCCTCGCCAAGATGGCCGACGAGGTCATCGCACTCGAGGACGAGTACGCGGCGCTAAGTGACGCAGAGCTCAAGGCAAAAACGGCCGAGTTCAGGCGGCTCATCGCGGACGGCACCAGCTTGGACGAGCTGCTTATCGACGCCTTCGCCACCGCCCGGGAGGCTTCGTGGCGCGTGCTGGGCCAGAAGCACTACCGGGTCCAGGTGATGGGTGGTGCGGCGTTGCACTTCGGGTCCGTCGCCGAGATGAAAACCGGTGAGGGCAAGACCCTGACTTCTGTGCTTCCGGCGTACCTCAATGGCCTTGAGGGCAAGGGCGTGCACATCGTTACCGTCAACGACTACCTGGCCAAGCGCGACGCCGAGATGATGGGCCGCGTGCACCACTTCCTGGGACTCGACGTGGGCGTGATCTTGTCCGAGATGCGCCCGCCGGAGCGCAAGAAGGCCTACGCGGCGGACATTACCTACGGCACGAACAACGAGCTCGGTTTCGATTACCTGCGCGACAACATGACCCGCTCGACGGCGGATATGGTCCAGCGCGGACACAATTACGCCATCGTTGATGAGGTTGACTCGATCCTGATCGACGAGGCGCGTACCCCGCTGATCATCTCGGGCCCGGTCGATGGTTCGATCCAATTCTTCACCGTTTTCGCCCAGCTCGCCCCGCGCATGCGCGAGGGCATCCACTACGAGGTGGACAAGCGCAAGCGCACCATCGGCGTGACCGAGGAGGGCGTGGAGTACGTCGAGGATCAGCTCGGCATTGACAACCTCTACGCCCCAGAGCACTCCCAGCTGGTGTCGTACCTCAACAATGCCATTAAGGCCAAGGAGCTCTTCGAGCGCGACAAGGACTACATCATCCGCAAGGGTGAGGTGCTGATCGTCGACAGCTTCACCGGACGCGTGCTGGCGGGGCGGCGCTACAACGAGGGCATGCACCAGGCCATTGAGGCCAAGGAAAACGTCGAGATCAAAAACGAGAACCAGACCTTGGCGACGGTGACCCTGCAGAACTACTTCCGTCTCTACCACAAGCTCGCCGGCATGACGGGTACCGCGGAGACGGAGGCTGCCGAGCTGCACCAGATTTACGGCCTCGACGTGGTGGCGGTTCCGCCGAACAAACCGAACCAGCGCGTTGACCGCGATGACCTAGTGTACAAGACCCAGGAGGCGAAGTTCGCCGCTGTCGCGGACGACATTGCCGAGCACGTCGCAAACGGCCAGCCAGTGCTAGTGGGCACGACCTCGGTCGAGCGTTCGGAGTACCTGTCCCAGCTGCTCACCCGCAAGGGTGTCAAGCACAACGTACTCAACGCGAAGCACCACGAGGAGGAGGGCCGAATCATCGCCGAGGCGGGGTTGCCCGGCAAAGTGACGGTGTCGACGAACATGGCCGGCCGCGGCACCGACATCGTGCTCGGCGGCAACCCCGAAGTGCTGCTCGACGCCCGACTCCAAGAGCAGGGCCTCGACCCCTTCGAGGACGAGGAACGCTACCAGGAGGCGTGGAACGAGCAGCTGCCGAAGGCGCGCGAGCGCTCGATGCAGCTTGGCGACGAGGTCCGTAAGGCCGGCGGCCTGTACGTTATCGGCACGGAGCGCCACGAGTCGCGCCGCATCGACAACCAGTTGCGCGGCCGTTCGGGCCGCCAGGGTGACCCGGGCGAGACCCGTTTCTACCTCTCCATGCGTGATGAGTTGATGGTCCGCTTCGTCGGCCAGACCATGGAGAACATGATGAACCGCCTCAACGTCCCCGACGACGTGCCGATCGAGGCGAAGATGGTCTCCAACGCGATCAAGGGCGCGCAGAGTCAGGTGGAGAACCAGAACTTTGAGATGCGCAAGAACGTGCTCAAGTACGACGAGGTGCTCAACGAGCAGCGCAAGGTGGTCTACCGCGAGCGCCAGGAAATCCTCGGCGGGAAAGACATCAAGGACCAGATCCGCCGCATGATTACCGACACCGTCGGCGCCTACGTCGACGGCGCGACGGTGGAAGGCTACGTGGAGGACTGGGACCTCGATGAGCTGTTCAACGCGCTAGACTCCCTCTACGGCCCGTCCGTGACGCCGCAGCAGCTTATCGACGGCTCCGAGTACGGCCGCCCCGGTGAGTTAACCGCCGGCCAGCTGCGTGAGGCTCTCGTTGCTGACGCCCAGGCCCAGTACGACTCGTTGGAGGCGAACGTCGCCGCGATTGGCGGGGAGGCGCAGATGCGCAACGTCGAGCGCATGGTCATCCTGCCGGTGATCGACACGAAGTGGCGCGAGCACCTCTACGAGATGGACTACCTCAAGGAAGGCATCGGCCTGCGCGCGATGGCGCAGCGTGACCCGCTGGTGGAGTACCAGAAAGAAGGCGGCGACATGTTCCACGCGATGGAGGAGGCCGTGCAGGAGGAAACCGTGCGCCAGCTGTTCATGATGCGCAGGCAGTTCGAGCAGCAGCCGGGAGCGGAGACCGCGACGACTTAGAAGGTGGGCCGTTGTGAGTGACAAAAGTTGAACCAGCGTTGAAACTTTTGTCATTTTCCCAGGTGGTGTGGAGGCCTGATGTAAAACTTGTCACTGCTGACCCTCGGTGATTCACCCGCGAAAGGGTTTCTACTGTCATACCGAGCTCGGACTTCGGGCTTCCTGCTTCCCGAGTATCGTGCGATGGTCGCAGTCATGTTGAAGAACCCGCTAGTCATTCTGCTGATCCCCGTCACGTGCGTGGGGATACTGCTGAACGTAGTGCAGATTGTCACCGGCGACTTCTCCCACCCGCTGTACTCCCAAGGAAAAACCCTCGCCTTGCTGGGAGGTATCGGGTGTGTCCTTTACACGCTCAGCGTTTACCGCCGGCGGCGCCGCGGGAAGTAGCGTGTCGACCTACAGCACCTTGAACGACACTAACCGAGCGTCGCGCACCCGGGCGACGTAGCCGAAGCGCCGCCCGCCGACGTCGACGGAGCCGAACAGCTCGCCGCCCTCGCGCGCGTGACAGGTGACAATGCGTACCGGCCCGCGCACCGCCAAGGCTCTGCGCTTGGCCTTGACGTGGTTGCGCACCCCGAGTGCGTAGAGCTTTGACTTCAGTGTCTCCGCGTCACGGTTGCCGAACGCCGCGTCAAGCGCGCCTCGCACCAGGGGCGAGACGTTGGCTGTGGGTTCAGCGCGGTCCTGGGGTCGGGCCGAGGCCAGCGTCCTGGGCACCAGGACGTGCATGTATTGCTGCCCTGGCACTGGGTAGAACACGTTTGCTCCTTCGCGGTCGATAGGCGGGGTAGGTAGGATTGTGGCACGATTAGGCAGCGCCGCAACGGCTGCTAGCGCACACTTCAGTAAGCACACAGAGAGGTTTCCCATCCTGATGCAGGCACTCATCATTGACTACGCCGGAGTTCTCGACACCGATGCCGAGGACCAGCGCCGGTGGCGCACGTTGATCGAGGCCGTCAAGGAAACGGGAATCAAGACCGCGATCCTGTCCAACGTTGAGGCGGAGGGCGAGCAGGCCGACCAGGTGCGTGAATGGGAGTTTCGCGGGGTTGTCGACGCGGTCGTGCTCTCGGGCGAGGTGGGCGCTCGCAAACCCGAGCGTGCCGCGTTCCAGGCCGCCGCGGACGCGGTAGAGGCCCCGCTCACCGATTGCGTGATGATCGACGACGACATCATGAACGTCCGCGGCGCCGTTGAAAACGGCATGATCGGCATTTTGCACACCGCCTTCGAGCGCACCGCGGTGGAGATCCAGTCCTTGTTCGACATTGAGGGTGAGTTCGAGTGAGGGTCTACATCCCGGCGACGTTTTCCATGCTGGCCTCGCTGAAAGACAGCGGGGTTCTCCACCCCCGCAATGGTTGGGGATTCGCGGCCACGCCCGAGCTGACCGAGTTTTTCACCTCGGGCGATCAGGAGGAGATTGAGGCGATTGCCTTCGACGACGCGGCGCTGGCGTCGATACGCTTGCTCGCGATCGGCGACGAGGAGCAGTTTCCGCACCGCCGCGTGGTCGTCTCCGCCGACGTGGAGGTGACGGTTGCGGCTGAGATGGGCGAGTCCGTGGTGCGCATCGACGGCCCTGTCGAGATGAAGGACGTCGCCGCGCTTCATATCGATGTCGCCGAGGCCGAGGCGGCCACCGCGAAGGCGATCGACAACGTCGATGCCGCGGATCTGGGCGACGAGGATGCCGAGCTGGCGGTGGGGGATGCGCAGGACAATTACATGGCGTTCTACGACCCCAGCGAGCTACCGTTTATCGTCGAGCTGCTTTAGCTCCCACTCGTTGTTGGAGTGCAGCGCCTCAAGCAGGCGCCGCACGGCGAGCGCGCGCCTGCCCGTCGGGCAGGTGTGGTCGAGCTCGTCCCACGCGCACTCGGGATCGGCGGGCGGGCCGAGGTGGGTACAGCCGCGCGGGCAGTGTTCCGCGGCTGCGGCCAACTCGGGGAACACGCCGACGATTTCATCGGGGCTGACGTGGGCCAGCCCGAAGGAGCGAATGCCGGGGGTGTCGATGATCCAGCCGCCGCCGGGTAGCTCCAGCGCCACCGACTGGGTGGAGGTGTGACGGCCCTTGCCCACGCCGGAAACCGCCCCGGTCTCCCGGTTGGCGTCGGGCACGATGCGGTTAACCAGCGTGGATTTGCCCACGCCGGAGTGGCCGATGAGCGCGGAGAGGCGGCCCGTGATGCGTTTCGCCAGTTGCTTGATGTCGTCGTCAATGCCGACCACGAGCACGTCGACGTCGAGGTCTTCCAGCTCCGCGCGGAAAATTGCCGGGTCCGCCAGATCGGACTTTGTCAGGCACACGATAGGGGTCACGCCCCCGACGAACGCGGCGATCAGAGCGCGTTCGACAAACCCGGTGCGCGGCGGGGGATCGGCGACCGCGGTGACAATCAACAGCAACTCCGCGTTGGCTACGACGATGCGCTCGTAGGGGTCGGTATCGTCCGCGGTCCGGCGCAGCACCGAGGTGCGGTCCTCGCGTTTGACGATGCGCGCCAACGTGTCCTTGTCTCCGCTGGTATCGCCCACAACGCCGACGCGATCCCCGACCTCGACGGAGACCCTTTTCAACTCCCGCGCCCGCATGCACTGGACGACGGCCCCGGTGTCGTCGAGGACGACACCCCAGCGGCCGCGGTCTTTGGTGACCACCATCCCGCCCACGGCGTCGTCGTGGGCGGGGCGGTCCTTGGAGCGCGGGCGCGACCCCCTACCTGGACGGACGCGGACGTCGGATTCGTCGTAGTCGGAAAACCGTCTGGCCACGGGAATTACGCCTCCACCATGTCTGCCCACATGCTCTCGAACCCGGGCAGGGTTTTGGCGGTGGTGGCGATGTTTTCCACCTCGACACCCTCGGTGACCAGCCCGATGATCGCCCCGGCGGTGGCCATGCGGTGGTCGTCGTAGGAGTGCCACTGTCCACCGTGCAGGCGGGCCGGGCGGATGCGCAGACCATCGGCGAGTTCCTCGCAGTCGCCGCCGAGCCTGTTGATTTCGTCCGTCAGCGCCTTGAGCCTGTCCGTTTCGTGGCCGCGCAGGTGTGCGATTCCGGTGAGCTCGGAGGGTGTTTTGGCCACAGCCGCCAGCGCGGCGACGGTGGGGGTGAGTTCGCCGAGGTCGCTCATGTCGAGGCGGATGCCGCCTAGCGTGCCTCTCGACGCCCCAGTCACGCGCAGGGTGTGTCCACCCGCGGCGTCGGCCTCGAGAACGGTCTCGCAGCCCATGCGCTCCACAATCGTGCGGATCGCGTCACCCGGTTGCGTGGTCGCGGCCGGCCAGTTCTTCACGGCAACGCAACCGCCGGTGACGGCCGCCGCGGCGATAAACGGGGTCGCGTTCGACAGATCCGGCTCAACCACCCATGTGCGCCCGCGGATCGGCTGCGGCGCAACCCGCCAGGTGTGGCCGGTGGATTCTACGGCCACGCCGGCGTCGGCAAGCATGGCGAGCGTCATCTCGATGTGCGGCATCGATGGCAGGGTGCCGCCGGTGTGGGTGATGGTCACGCCCTCGTCGAAACGCGCCGCCGCGAGGAGCAGCCCGGAGACGAACTGGGAGGAGCCGGAAGCGTCGATCTCCACCGTGCCGCCGCGCGCGCGGGAGGCGCCGTGGACGCTAAACGGCAGGCTGCCGCCCTGGATCTGGACGCCCAGGTCGCGCAGGGCGTCCAAAATGGTCGCGATGGGGCGCTGGCGGGCGCGCTCGTCACCGTCGAAACGGACCTCGCCGGCGGCGAAGGCGGCGACCGCGGGCAGAAAACGCATCACGGTGCCGGCGAGCCCGCAGTCGACCTCGGCGCCGTGCAGGCTGCCGGGGGTCACCGAGATTTCGTCCCCCTCGGTGACAAAGCCCACGCCCATGGAAGCGAGCGCCGCCTCCATCAAGTCCGTGTCGCGCGAGCGCAGCGCGCCGACGATGGTCGAGGGCCCCTGGGCCAAGGCGGACAGCACGTAGGCGCGGTTGGTCAGCGACTTTGACCCCGGCACGCTGACAGTATGGGTGATCGGGGTCGCGGAAAACGGCGCTGGCCACAGTTCAGTCATGCAAACCATCATAAGGACTTACAGCGCGGCACCACCATTAATGCGCCGGTGTCCGCGGTAAGCGCGATAATGGTGGACATGTGCGGACGATTCGTTCTATTCACCAGCGGCACCGACCTCCTCGACGAGGTGGCAACTCTGCCGTCCATCGCGCGCGTCGACGCGCCGGACGGCACTCCGCCGCCGCGCTACAACGTCGCGCCCACCCAGCAGGTGCCGTTGATCCGCTTCGACGGCGAGGTCGCCACCCTCGATTCGGCGCGTTGGGGTCTTTTACCCAGCTGGAAGAAGGACGATTCCGGCCCGCCGCTGTTTAACGCCCGCGGTGAGACTGTGGCCGAGAAACCGTCGTTTCGTTCGGCGTTCAAGGCCCGGCGGGGCCTGATGGTGCTCGACGGTTACTACGAGTGGAAAGACAAGCAGCCCTACTTCGTCACACCTGCCCACGGCATGCTGTACGCCGCCGCGCTGTGGGAAACGGGACTGGACAGGCTCTCGACCACGATGGTCACCACCGACTCGGTGGGTGAGCAGATGACGTGGCTGCACAACAGGCTGCCGCTGTTTCTCGCCCGCGACGAGATCGAGCAGTGGGTGCGCGGCACGCCGGAGGAGGCCCTCGAGCTGGTGCACCCCTCGCGCGTTGCCGGGGAATTGTCGTACCGCCCGGTGTCTAAAGCGGTGGGCGACGTGCGCAACGATTTCGCCGAGCTTATCGACGCTTCCTAGGAACTGAGCTCCACGAACTCAGCACAGGTCAGGGCCGCTAAATCGCGCGGAGCAAGAGAAATTGACAGGCCCCGCTAGCCGCCGGAGACGGTGACGGTGGGCACGGCGGCGCAGGGGGCGTCGATAAGCGTGCGCAGCTCAGTCGCGGTGCCCAACGGTGAGATGCCGCCGATGACGTAGCCGGTGGCGCGCTGCGCCCGGCCGGGGTCGGCGAGCGCGGCGTTTTTCCACTCGAGTGCGCGGGCGGCGGCCTTGAGGCTCAACCGCCCCGAGACGGGGACCAGGCACAGGGCCAGGTCGCGCTCGTGCTGGACGACGAGGGTTTTCAGCACGGTGGAGGGGTCGAGGCCCAGCTCGGCGACGGAGTGCTCCCCGAAGTGATCGCGGCTGGGGGTGTAGCTCAACAACTCGTGGTCGATTGCCGCCACCGCCTCGACGGCTCTAGTTTTCTTCGCCATGGTGACCCACAATAGGCCAGCAGGCGGTAGCTACAATGATGCCCATGGCCGACACTGACGTGCACAAGCGCTTCACCGAGGAGGCGATGCCGCTTCTGGACCAGCTCTATGCCGGCGCCCTGCGGATGACGCGTAACCCCCAAGACGCGGAGGACCTGGTGCAGGAGACCTACCTCAAGGCGTTCAACGCTTTCGACAGCTACAAGCCGGGCACCAATTTAAAGGCGTGGCTGTATCGGATCATGACGAACTCCTACATCAACACCTACCGCAAGAGGCAGCGCAGGCCGCTCGAAACCTCGACCGAGGACATGACCGATCACCAGCTCTACACCACGAGCTCGCACGACTCGACGGGGCTCGAATCGGCCGAGGTCGCGGCTCTGAAGGTCATGCCCAACAGCCGGATCTCCGAGGCGTTCGACGAACTCAACGAAGACTACAGGATGGTCGTTTACATGGCCGATGTGGAAGAAATGGCGTACAAAGAAATCGCCGAGGCGCTCGACATTCCGCTCGGCACCGTGATGTCTCGGCTGCATCGGGGAAGAAAACAGCTCCGCGTGTTGTTGAAAGATGTGGCCAACGAGCAAGGAATCGGTCTGGAGGAGAAGAAGTAAATGAGCACTGATTGCCCGAAGTGCGGGAACGCGCACCGCATGTTGTGTGAATTGCTCGACTCCGAGACCACCGCGGCCCGCGCCGCAGAGATCCGCGACTTCATCCAGTCCTGCCCGGAGTGCTTTAGCCGCTACGAGAACGAGCTCGCCGCACGCACCATCGTCCAGAAGTGCTGCGGCGCCTCCCACGCCCCGGATCACCTTCGCCAGCGCATTATCGCCTCCATCACGACAGTATCCGTCACCCAGGTTCACTACCGCAGGTAAGGGCTCTCGTGGCCAGTAACGGCGAAACGCCCTCCGCGCCTAATGTGGCGTGGAGGGCGTTTCGTTTGCGCTTCTTAAGAGTTCGGGCGCTTGCCGCGGTTGGCGCTCTTCTTGCGGCGGTCCTTCCGCTTACGACCACGCTTGCTCATGGTGCCTCCTTGTATGGGTCAAAGTGTGTCTCGTTTCCCCACTTTATCGCCCGCGCGGGCGCGCGGAGAAATCGGGGCGCTAAGGCGTGACGGCTGGGCTTAGGCGGTCAGGCGTGCGCGATTGCGGGCGCGCTGCTTGTTGCGTCGCTTGAGCGCACGGCGCTCCTCTTCGGACAGGCCGCCCCACACGCCGGCGTCCTGGCCGGTCTCCAGTGCCCACTTCAGGCACTGGCTGGTCACGGGGCAGCGGTTGCAGACAAGCTTCGCCTGCGCGATCTGGCTGAGTGCGGGGCCGGAGTTTCCGACGGGGAAGAACAGCTCGGGGTCTTCGTCGCGGCAAACGGCTTCGTGGCGCCAATCCATGGTCAGTACTCCTTCATTCAGTGGGTTTCGTTGCGTTTTAAGGTTTTGTGCGCACCACAAATGCCCCCAGAGATCTGGGTGCACTGTACGTTTCAACACGGCAGGAGTTGGGCAGATCTTCCCGGTGGATCCGGGATCCGTCATCCATTTCCCTGCTGTTAACCCCGTGGTGGCTTGGGGTTAAGGGCTAGGTAACCAGCCCGTCGTTTTGGCTACCCGAGAATAATGGCACGTCCCAACGATCTCCGCTAGGGGTAGAGCCCGAATTGTGATGGAGATCATATTTTCTTTCGTGTAGAAAATGGCTCGGATTGGTGGGCACCCATGAAATTTCCGTTCTGCTGCAAGGCGCTGGCCTGCACTTTTGCCTACTTTGGAGCGAGCACGCAGCCAGGCGCGCGGTCAAATCGCTTCGATACCCATTGTGGACGCACTCGTTGCGTTTACGTGGCGTTTACGGGGAATTTGAGGCGCGGATACACTTAAGCCCCGTGACTGAGAAACGAAACCCCATTGACGAAAACGAGCGTGCCGCACTCGCCGTCCCCGCTGTGGTCAAGTTCGGTGCGGCCGTTGTGCTCGCGCAGTGCCTAGCGTTGTTCGGATATTCGATCTGGCTGATTGTCACCAACCTCCGCGGCACGGCGTCGTCAAGCTTGGAGTCCGCCTCCGCCGCCACGGACTTCGTGGGCATCGGAACCGCGGTGTTTCTGCTCATCGTCTTCGGTTTCGTCGCCTACCACGCCGCGAGCACCGTGGCCGGGCAGCCGTCGGGCCGCGGCGCAATCGTGCTGATTGAAGCAATCCTGCTCGGCGTGGCCTTCTACATGTTCACCGGGGGAGCGGTACTCCTCGGCGCCGTCACCTTGGTCTCCGCCCTGCTCGCGCTCGCCGGGGTGTTCCACCCCGCCGCGGTCCAGTACTGGGAAGCGCGCTTTCACGCCCGCACCCGCGCCTAGCTGGCGGAAAATACCACCAGCTCGCCGCCGCGCTTTTCGACGACCGCGTCTCCCGCGCCCGCCAGCCCCACCGGGCCCGCGTAACCACCGCGATCGAGAGCGATCACCCGTTCCACCTCGCGGGTGTCCCAGTTAGCGACAACCACACCCGCGCTAGTTGCGAAGAGCAACTTGTCGCCGGCCGCGAAGCCAGGCCCCAACGCGCCGTCGAACGCCCCGCTGAAATGCAGACCGTCCGGCTCGAACAAGGACAGCGTGTTCGGGGAGAAGTACGTCATGTGGTGGGGCAGATCGGCGGATTCGCCGGTTGCGGGGTCGGCAGCTGGGCCGAGATCGGGGGCGGGGGACGCCGATAACTGCTCGCCGTTTGTGTTGTAGGCGCTGACCTGCATCGAGCCCGGGTCGTAGACCGCCGCGGCCTGCGGCGACACCGCGACCACATAGGCCGACTCCGCGATGGGGACGTCGGCGTGAATCTCCGGCTTGCGGGAATCCTCAGGGGTGGTTGTTTGCAGCCGCAGCCACGTCCCGTCCTCGCAACGCTCGGTCACCGCGAGCAGTTCCTTGCGCGTTTGCGCCGAGGTGATCGTGCACGCGTGCGGCTGCATCCCGGACTCCTGCGGGGCCTCAACACGGCCGTACTCCACGGTGCGCACGAGGTCCGAGCGCCACAGCTCCACGCGCTCTGCGCTGGCGTAGCCCACGCGATCGTTCGACGACAGCGACGCCACCTCATCCGGGGCCACCGACGAGCGCGTTGCCGAGTACGTCCCGGCCAAGGCGTCGAGCGCCACGACGTCGCCGCAGCCGGCGGTGCCGCGGTAGGTGGCGACCACCTTTCCCCAGGCCGCGTCAAGCGCGCACAGGTCGAGGTCGCGCTGATACGTCCACGCCGTCTCCCCTTGCGGCGTTGTCGCCCGCAGAGTGCCGTCGGCGTAGGAAATGATCATGCCCTCGGCGACAACGGGTGCGACACCCTCCGAGGTGTCGGGGAGGCGGAAAGATTCCTGAAGCGTTGATGGGGGCGTCGACAAGCTAGCTGCGCTCTCATACTCCTTCACCGCGGGCGACAGCTGGGAGGCGCGGATGGGGGCGGTGGCGAACGCCACGGCCACCAGCACCAGCGATGCCGCCGCGATTACCGCCGCCGCGATGAGGTCGCCCCGGGTGCGTCGATAAGGTGCGCTCACCGGCGCTTCCTTTCGCGCGGGCGGCGCGGGGAGGGGTCACCGTGGACGGTGACCGCCGGGCCGACGCGCTCGCCGGCGGAGTCGGGGATATCCAGTGCCTCGTAAAGCTCCGGCGAGGTGGAAAACCACGCCGGTGGATCGGGCATCTCGAGTCCCAGTTCGGCGTTGATCGCAGTCCATTTCTGCCCCTCATCAAAGCCGACGAGCGTGACCGCGATCCCGGTCTGTCCCGCCCGGCCCGTGCGGCCGATGCGATGGACGTAGGTCATGGGATCATCCGGGGTCTGGAAGTTGATGACGTGGGTCACGTCGTCGACATCGATGCCGCGCGCGGCGACGTCCGTGGCCACAAGGATGCTCACCTCGCCGCTGCGAAACGCCTCGAGCGCCTGTTCACGCGCACCCTGGCCCAGATCGCCGTGGACGGAACCGACGTCGAAACCGCGCTCGGCGAGATCGCGGGCCACCTCGGCGGCGGTGCGCTTCATCCGCGTGAAGACGATCGTGCGCCCGCGCCCGCGCGCCTGCAGGATGCGCGCGGTGACCTCGAGCTTGTCCATGCGGTGCGACCGAAAGACCACCTGGCGCGTCGTCGAGTGGGTGCTCGGGGTGTTCGCGGCCTCGGCGCGGATGTGCACGGGCCGGTTCATCAACGACCGCGCCAGGGTCAAAATCGGCCCGGGCATCGTCGCCGAAAACAGCATCGCCTGCACCGGTTGCGGCAGAGCGGCCCACAGCTTCTGGATGTCCGGGAAGAAACCAAGGTCGAGCATCTCGTCGGCCTCGTCGAGCACCAACACCGCGACGCGGTCCAGTTGCAGGTTGCCGCGGTTGAGAAGGTCAATCAGGCGACCCGGGGTTCCGACCACGACGTCGACGCCACTGCTCAATACCGCTATCTGCGCTTCGTAGGGCCGCCCGCCGTAGACGGTGGTGATCCGCACAGGGGTGTACTTCGCGGCTCGGGAAAGGTCTTCCCCGACCTGCACGGCCAGCTCGCGCGTCGGCACGATAATCAACGCTCGGGGAGTGCCGTCGAGCTCGGCGACGTCAGCGTCGTCGAAGACCCGATCCAGGAGGGGAACACCGAACGCGTAGGTCTTGCCCATGCCCGTGCGCGCCTGGCCGATGACATCCTTGCCCGCCAGGGCCAGCGGCGCCGCGAGCTCCTGGATGGAAAAGGTGTGCGTGATCCCGAGCTCATGTAACGCATCGACAATCTCCGCCGCGACACCGAGCTCGGCGAACGTCGGCGCGAGTTGCTCCGCAGGGTTAGTTGGGGTAAGCACACGCTCATCTTAGCGCCGGCGGATTTCGACCGGCGAGTGCAGTGGCCGCTGCGGCCGATACAGCCGATACAATGGTGCGGACTGCGAAAACCAAACTGAGACAAGGACAGTGAATCTAAGCACATGGATATCAGGATCGGACTTTCCGACAGCCAGCGAGAGCTCGCGGTTTCCAGCAACGAGATGCAGGAGGATGTCCTTGCGCGCGTGAGCGCGGCGATCGCGGAGGGCCAGCCGACGCTGACCTTGGAAGACGACAAGGGCCGCAAGTTCCTCGTGCGCACCGAACGCATCGCGTATGTCGAAGTGGGCAACTCCAACGCGCGCGCCGTTGGCTTCGCCCGCTAACGCCCGGCTAGATTAAGGCGCATGACTCACAGGCACGGCCACGCACCCTACGACAGGCCCGAGACTCGCGAGCGGGAGTCGTCGTTTTTCGCGCGCTTCGCCCGCGAGTACGGGTGGCGTGCCTACGCCATTCCGGTGCTGGCCGTGATCACCGTGTTCGTGCTCGTCAACATGGTCTCCAACCCGGGGGAGGCGGTGGTAGCCTCGCCGGTGGCGGACACCTCTGCAACTCCTCGCGATGACACGGCGCACAAAGACGACAGCAGTGCGGCGCGAGAGCCGGCGACTCTGCCGGAAGGCACCGTGGGCTTGGAGGATTTGCCGCCGGGCGGGCCGTACACGGAGAGCGGCGAGGGCACATTTCGCCCCATCGGGGTCCCCGGAGCTGCGGTCGGCAAGGGCGAAGAGCTCGTCTTGCGCTACGTCGTCGAAGTGGAAAACGGTCTGGATACCAACGCCTACGGTGGCGATGATGCGTTCGCCGCGCTTGTCGACGCCACCCTGGCGGACCCGCGCGGCTGGACCAATGATGCGCGCTTCGGTTTCGAGCACGTCGCCGCTGACCAAAACCCCGACCTGAAGATCCAGCTGACTTCGCCTGGCACGACAAAGGCCACCTGCGGCGCCGACCTCGGCCTGGAGACGAGCTGCCGAACAATGGCCACCGGCGTGAGCACGGTAGTGATTAACGAGGCCCGCTGGGTGCGCGGCGCCGCCCCGTTCGAAGGCGATCTGGGCGGATACCGCCAGTACCTGGTCAACCACGAGGTCGGCCACGCCCTCGGTTTCGCCGAGCACGTTGCCTGCCCGGAAAACGGCGCCTTGGCGCCGACGATGATGCAGCAGACGATCAGCCTGAATAACGCCGAGCTGCACAGCCTCGACCACGACGAGGTGTACCCGGACTCGAACGAAACCTGCCTGGCTAATCCCTGGCCGTACCCGCGTCCGGCCGTTCTTTAAGGGGGGGGACAAAGGCATGGCAATTCCGGGGCACGTTTTATCCGCTTTCCAGGTCGAGGGGACTTCACTGGTGGAGCTGGGCGCGGCGTGGGATTTCGGAGCGCGCTACGACCGTGTGGTGGTGTCGGCCGCGACAGCGACCTCCGCGTGGTCGGCGAAGGTGCGCGAGCGCTTCACCTCGCCGGGCGTGCTGGTGGCTCGGCCCGTGCGCGCCACTGACGGCAGGGTCGTCGTCGGCGGTTTCAGGGCCAGTGAGTTCATTCAGGGCGACACCGCGGCGCGTGCCGACGAGGCGGTCGCCGCAGCGCTCGCTTTCGACGCGGCCATGGCCGGGGTGGATGCCCCGACGGTCGAGCGCACCGACGTGTGGGCGGAGGCGGATCGCGCGGTGTGGGATGCGGTGCCGACACCCGGCCCGGTGTCCGTCGCCCACCTCGACTTCTTCGCGTGCTGCCTTTTTTCGGGCACGTTGCCGCCGGCGCTGACGGACATCGTGCCGTCCGCGGAGCCGCGCCCGCGCGGTTACACGGCGGCGCTCACGCTTGTCGACGCTCTGCTCAACGAGGCCGTCGATGAGCGCATCGTCTCTCGCTGGGCGCATATCCCGGACCTTCAGGCGCTGGCGCTGCGGGCCTGCGAGTTCCGTGAGCTGACGGGCGCGTCTACCCGGGGTCAATCGAACGCGAGTGCGAATTTCGAGCGGGTTCGCGCCCTGCTGTCGATCTAACCTGGCACAATCGGGGCCCATGGTGGTAGACAACTCTCCTTCCGCGCCGCCGCGGGCCTACCTGGTGCCGCGCCGCCGCCGCACCGAGCAGCGCTCGTGGGCCCACGCCATCCCGACGAGCGGTATCTGGAAGGTCACTGGCGAGGCGGGCTCGGGAGTCAGCAGCTTTCTCATCGATACCGTCGTGCAGGCCGTCGAGTCAGGCGCCGATCCCCGCGGGATCCTCGTGATCAGTTCATCCAAGGAATCCGGCGCACGCCTGCGCGTCGAGTTATCCGACCGGCTGGCGGCCTCCGGGTTCGTCATCGATGAGCCGATGGTGCGCTCGGTGCACTCCCTTGCGTTCGCTTTACTGCGCCAACGCGCCGGCGGCGACATCCGGTTGATTTCCGGTGCCGAGCAGGACGCCGCAATCCGCCAGCTCCTCCAAGGCCACGCCGAGGACGGCCGCGGGACGTGGCCGGAGCAGCTGCGCCCCGCGCTACCCATGGTGGGCTTTGCCCGCCAACTGCGCGACTTCCTCCTGCGCGCCGTCGAGCGCCAGCTCACCCCCGACGCCCTGCGCAACTTGGGAAAGGTGCACAACCGCCCGATCTGGTCCGCAGCCGGCGATTTCCTGGATGAATACCAGCAGGTCATGGCGCTTAACCCGGCCCGCTTCGTCAGCGCCTCCGAGCTCGTCTCGTCGGTGCTGCGCGGTGAAATCGAACAGCGCTGGCATACCGTCGTTGTCGATGATGCCCAGCACCTCGCACCCGCGGCGGGTGAGCTGGTGCGCCGACTTGTCGAGCGCGCCTCGCTCGGGGTCGTCGGTGGTGACCTCGGCCAAAGCGTGTTCCGCTTCCGCGGGGCGTCGCCACGATTTTTCGCCAACCTCGCAGGGTTGCCGCACGAGGTCATCGACCTCGGTGAATCGCGGCGCGCACCCATTGCCCAGGCTGCGGTGTGCGACAGCGCGGCGGCCCAGAACTCCCTTGTCGCCGACACCGTGCGCCGTGCGCACCTCGAAGGCGGCGTCGCCTACCGCGAGATGGCCGTGATCGTGCGCTCGGCCAGCTCAATCGAGTCCGTGCGCCGGGCGCTACTGCACGCCGGCGTTCCGGTCATGGTGAACCCCACCGATGTGGTCTTGAGCGAGCAACGCATCGTCGCCGCCCTCATCCTTGGGTTGCGCGCGCTCGAGGGGGAGTTGAGCTCCGCCGAGTGGCGCGAGCTGCTGCTCGGCCCAGTGGGCGGCACCGACCCGGTCACCCTGCGCCGACTGCTTCGCGGCTTGCGCCGCTGGGAACCAGGCGAACGCGCCGAGGACACCCTGCGCCACCTGTTGCGCTCGACACAGCCCCTGCCCGATTTCGGTGTCGTGCTCACCGAGCGCGAGCTCTCCATCCTCAACCACGTGCGGGAAGTACTCGACGCCGGACGCGCCGAGCTCGCCCACGGCAGCATCGAGGACGTTTTGTGGGCGGTGTGGAACGCGACGGGACTAGCTAACCACCTGCTCATCGCTGCGCTGCGCGGCGGGGCGACGGGCTCCCAAGCCGACCGCGACCTCGACTCCGTGATGGCGCTTTTCGACGCCGCCGGCGACTATGTCGAGCGTCGCGTCGGCGGCTCAGACGTCGCCGGCTTCGTCGCGCACATCTCGGAACAGGTGCTGCCCACCGGCGTGCGCGACAGGCGCACCGCGACGCCGGACGCGGTAGCCGTGCTCACCGCGCACGGCGCGGTGAGGTGCGAATTCCACACCGTCATCGTCGCGGGCGTCCAGGAGATGCAGTGGCCCTCGTTGGCGGAAACCGGCACCATGTTCGGCCAGGAAGAGCTCGTCGACCTGGTCGACAACGACGTCGACCCCGCGGTACCCGTGAGCCGAAAAGCGGAGCGGCTGGCGGAGGAGAAACGCCTGTTTGACGTGGCCGTGAGCAGGGCCACCCACCGCGTGCTCGTCACGGCCGTCGACGAGCCTGACGGCGAGGAAGTCATCCAGCCGTCGCGATTCGTCGAGGATTTCTGCACCACCCACGACATCGCCCCCGCCTGCGTGACTACCGCGTCCACGTCTGCTTCACCGGCCGCTGGGGCGGAGGAGGTCACCGCCGTTCGCGTGCTCGCGCGCGACGACGTGATCGCGGAGCTGCGCCGCGCGCTCAACGATTCCGGCATCGGCGAGGCGGGGCGTCGACAAGCCGCGCGCCAGCTCGCGCGCCTCGCCGACGCAGGCGTGCCCGGCGCAGACCCCGAAGAGTGGTGGACAACGACCGAGGCCGCATCGCACGAGGCGCTCGCCGTTCCGGAAAGGCTCTCGCCCTCGCGCATCGAAAGCCTGCTTGCCTGCCCCATGCGCGAGGTGCTCCAACGCATGGTCGGGCTCGATTCCTCGCTGCACATGGTGTGGGGTTCGATGGCACACGCCTACTTCGAGGCCGTCGGCCGCGGGGTGGACGAAACCTTCGCGCGCAACGCAGTGCTCGAAGCGCGCCGTAGCGTCGATGACGCGCCACAGTGGAAGGTCGAGCGCGAGATCGCCGAGTTCGAAGCGATGCTCCAACGCGCCCACCGCTGGCTGCAGACGTCCCGCTCGGCGTTCGAGCAGGTCGCTGTCGAGGCGGACATCGACGTGGAGATCTCACCGGGTTTGCGCGTTGTCGGCCGCGCGGACCGCATTGAGCGCGATGGCAGCGGCGCGCTGCATATCGTCGACCTGAAAACTGGTTCCGGTGTGCCCAGCAAGGACGATGCCGAGGCCAACCCCCAGCTCGAGGCCTACCAGCTAGCGCTGTCCCGCGGTGCGATCGACGGCGAAACGGTGCGTAGCGCCGCGCCGGGCGAGACCCCCAACACGGTCGGAGGTGCGGTGCTCGTCTATCCCAAGGTGGACAGGGATGCGGCGGCGACGAGGGAGCAGACGGCAAAAAGCGAGGAGCGTCTCGCGCAGTTCGCCGAGCTCATCGCCCCGCTGCCGCAACGTGTGACCGGCCCGCGGCTGCTCGCCTCCACTGGCGCCCACTGCGACAGGTGCGCGGTGCGAGCGCTGTGCCCCGTACAACCCGAAGGACAGGTGGTTCCCCGTGGCTGAAGCCTCTTACACGCCGATGAGCCCGGCGGTGCTCTCGAAGTACCTCGGTCAGGCTTACCCGCCGACTGAGCAGCAGGCGGACATCATCGGGGCCGACCCCGGGCCGTTGCTCGTCGTCGCGGGTGCGGGCGCCGGCAAGACGGAGACGATGGCGGCGCGAGTCGTCTGGCTCGTCGCCAACGGCTACGCGCGCCCCGAAGAGGTACTCGGGCTGACCTTCACCCGCAAAGCAGCGCAGGAATTGGGCAAACGCATCCGGGACCGGCTAAGTGTCCTCGCCGCCAACGACGCCCTGCTGCGCCGCCTCGACCCGAGCGGTGAGCTCGCAGACACGCTGCGGGTCATCGCGCCGACCGTCGCAACCTACGACTCCTACGCCGGCGACCTGGTGCGCGAATACGGGCTGTTGGTTCCCGTCGAACCGAACGCGCGCCTGATCACGGATGCGGAGCTGCACGCGATCGCCCACGAAGTCGTCCTCGGATACCGGGGCAGCCTGGTGGCAGAAGGCGGAAAGAACCCGAGCGTGTCCACGGTCGTCGCAAACGTCCTCGACCTCAACACCGCGATGGGCAACTCTCTGATGCAACCGGAGTACGTCGCCGGGGAAGTGCATGACTTTCTCGCCGAAACCGAATCCCTGCCCGGCAGGGGCGATCCCGCGACCTTTACCAAGGAAATGGCCGGCTGGCGTGACACCCAGCAACTGCGCCGCGCCTACCTGCCGCTCGTCGAGGAGCTCAACGCTCAGCTGCGCGAGCGCGGGTTAGTCACTTTCAACGAACAAATGTCCGTGGCCGCGCGGCTCGCTCACGACCACGAGTTCGTCGGCGCGTCGCAGCGCCAACGCTACCGGGTGGTCATGCTCGACGAGTATCAGGACACCTCACACGCCCAACGTGTGCTCTTGCGCAGCTTGTTCGGGCAGGGGCGCAACGCGGACCAACCCCGGCGCCACCCGCTGACCGTCACCGCCGTTGGGGACCCGATGCAGGCGATTTACGGTTGGCGTGGTGCCACCGCAGCCAACCTCGCCGCTTTCGTCGAGGACTTCCCGGAGCCAACAGGCGCCCCGGCGCCCACGAAACAGCTGACCACGTCGTGGCGCAACCCGGCTGAAGTGCTTGCCCTGGCCAACCGTGTCTCCGACTCCCTGCTGGGCACCGGAAGTGATCGCGTCGTCGCCGCGCTCGACCCGCGCCCGGGCGCGGGTGCCGGTGAGGTCGAACTGGGATTTTTCGAGCACGAGGACGAGGAGATCGACTTCGTCGCGGATAACCTCGCCGCACAGTACGATGCCGCCCGCGCCGCGGGTGAGCCGTTCAGCGCGGCCGTGCTGGTCCGCAAGAACAAGACATCGCCCGAGGTGGCGGAGGCGCTCGAGGAGCGCGGCGTGCCCTTCGAAATCGTCGGGCTCGCCGGCCTTCTCGACGTCCCCGAGGTCGCCGACACCATCGCCATCGCGTCGATGCTGGTGCGCCCCGGGGATTCCGCGGCCGCGCTTCGCATCCTGGCCGGCCCCGCCGTCGGACTGGGGCTGGCGGACCTTGATGCACTGTCGCGACGCGCCGCCAACTTGCGGGGCGCGGCGCCTGCCGCGCCGAAGCCGGATGAGGCCGCCGACCCGACCACTCACTTCGAGGCGCAGCTCGAAGAGTCGGTCGCCGAAGCCCAGCGCATCACCGCCGGTGCCGACACCCCGGCGGGGTTGACCGACGCGGTTGCGGATCTCGGAGAAACCGAGCGCTACACGCCCGACGGCCTACGCCGCATCAAGGCAGTGGCGTCCAAGCTGCGTTGGTTGCGCACCCACGCGCTGGGCAAGCGCCTGCCCGATGTCTTCGCCGATATCATCTCCGTTTTCGGGATCCGCACGGAAGTGCTGGCACGGCCGTCGTCGACAGGCACCGTGCACCTCGACCGCCTTCTGGAGGAGGTCTCTTCCTACCCCGGAACAAGCCTGACGGCGCTTTTGGACTACTTCGAGCTCACGCGCGAGCACGAGGGCGGGCTGGCCCCGGGCAACGTGCCGGTGCGCACCGACCGCGTGCAAATCCTCACCGCCCACAAGGCGAAGGGCCTGGAGTGGGACACGGTTGCGGTGATCCGGGCCGATGCGGAGACGTACAAAGCCCGCACTGCGACCTTCCTCACACAACCCCAGCTCGTGCCCGACGAGGATTTCGACGCCTTTGCTGACGCCGAAAACCGCACGGAATTCGCCAAAGCCGCCAAGGCTTACGTCGCGGCCGTGCGCACCAAGCTGGCGGAAGAGTCCGCGCGGCTGTTCTATGTGGCGGTGACCCGTTCGGCACGCAAGCTCATCGTCACCGGTTCCGCAGTGAAACCGGGCCGTAAAAAAGTTGCCGAGCCCTACGAGCATTTCGCCGCGATCCGGGATCTCGTGCCCGAAACCAGCGTCGTGCACTGGTACGACGGCAGCTCCGCGGACGTGGATGAGCAGGAAGACGATCACGACAACGCGGTACCGCAGCGCACCGGGCTGTGGCCCCACCTTCAGGTCGAGCCGGGTGATGCCGAGACCGCCGAGCTGGTCGCGCGGGCCCGTGAGAGCCTTCCCGAGTACATTGACGGTGAGCTCTACGGGCTGTGGGAGCGCGATACGAGCGCGTTGATCGAGGAACACCTCGCTGCCGCCAGCGGGGAAGTACCTGTCATGATGCCGGGTGAGCTCACCGCCTCTGACGTGGTGGCGCTCAGCGCTGACTCGGAACAGTTCGCTCGCCGTGCCCGCCGGCCTGTTCCGTTTAAGCCGAACACCTACGCCAAGCGGGGAACCGCGTTCCACGAGTGGCTGGAGGAGTTTTACGGCGCTCGGCCGCTGCTGACCGAAGACGAGCTTCCCGGCGTTGATGAGCCAGAGGTGGAGACGCGCACCCTTGAAAAGCTGAAGAACAATTTCGAGCGCAGCCACTGGGCGCGACGCACCCCCGCGTTCGTGGAGCACCCCTTCGAGCTCGCACTGGGGGAGTCGGTGGTCCGCGGTCGCATGGATGCGGTGTTCATGGATGACAACGGGTGGACGGTCGTCGACTGGAAGACGGGTACCAAGCCGGCCCCGGCACAGATGAAAAGCGCGATGCTGCAGCTGGCGGTCTACCGCGAGGCGTGGCGTCGGATAGCGGGTGACGGCCTAGATGTGCGCGCCGTGTTCTTCTACGTGCGCACGGGAGAGGATTTCGTGCCCTCCGACCTGCCGGGTTCTGATGAGTTGGAACAGTTGCTTCGGCAATCTTCGGCGGAGGGGATAGAGTTCCTTGAAGATTCAGCCGAGGAAAAGGAGTAAAAGCAGCTGTGAGACTCCGCAGGAATCCCATGGGGGTGACGTGGCGTAGCTGGTTTCAGGCCGACGACGACGTCAGTAATGCGCACGTGCACACGTTGTTGGATGTCGTCACCATCCCGGCTGCGGAGCACGCGACTCCCTGGGCGATCATCCTGCGCCGCTTCCTGTACGCCTCGATCCTGATGGTGGTCGTCTCCGTCATAGTCTACGTCGACCGCGACGGCTATTCCGAGCCGCTGACCTTTATCGACGCCCTTTATTACGCGGCGGTGTCGCTGTCGACTACGGGCTACGGCGACATCACTCCGGTGACCCAGGGCGCGCGTCTGATGAACATTTTCGTGATCACGCCGATACGCATTGCGTTCCTGTTGCTGCTCGTCGGCACCACCCTGTCGGTCCTTACCGAAGATTCCCGCAAAACCCTTCAGATCCAGCAGTGGAGGAAAACTGTGCGCAACCACACCATCGTTCTCGGTTACGGCACCAAGGGCCGCTCCGCCATCGACGCTTTGCTCGCCGACGGCGCCTCGCCGTCCAACATCGTCGTCGTCGACCAAGACGCGGCGGTGCTCACGCGCGCCGAAAAGCGCGGCCTGGTCACCGTGCACGGCAACGCCACGAAGTCGGACGTGCTCAAAGTAGCCGGTGTGACGCGGGCGCGTTCTGTGGTGGTGGCCCCATCCAGCGACGACACCGCCGTGCTGATCACCCTGTCAGTGCGCGAACTCGCCCCGAGCGCGATGATCGTGGCGTCGGTGCGCGAGAGCGAAAACCAGCACCTGCTCATGCAGTCGGGCGCGGACTCGGTCGTGGTGTCCTCGGAAACCGCCGGCCGGCTGCTCGGGATCGCGACGGTCACCCCACCCGTGGTCGAGATGGTGGAGGACCTGCTCAGCCCGGACGAGGGGTTCGCGGTCGCGGAGCGCCCAATCGGCGACGACGAGGTCGGGGCAAACCCGCGCCACCTCGCCGATATCGTGCTCGGCGTGGTGCGCTCCGGTGAGCTCTACCGCATTGATTCGCCGGAGGCGGAGACCGTCGAGCCGGGAGATCGCCTCCTCTACGTGCGCCACACCCGGGAGCTGCCGGGCAAGGCTGAGGGCGTCAATGGCAATTGATCTTTCCCTGTTAGATGACGACCAGCGCGTCGCCGCGACCGCCCCGCGCGGCCCAGTCTGCATCCTCGCGGGCGCAGGTACCGGCAAGACCCGCACGATCACCTACCGGATCGCGCATCTGATCGACCAATCTGTCGTGTCGCCGCACAAGGTACTCGCTGTGACCTTCACCCAGCGAGCTGCCGGAGAGATGCGTGATCGCCTGCGTGTGCTTGGGATCGGCGGGGTGCAGGCTCGTACGTTCCACTCAGCGGCGCTGCGCCAATTGCGCTACTTCTGGCCGCAGATTGCCGGGGATTTGCCGTGGCGGCTGCTGGACAACAAGTTCCCCCTCGTCGGCCGTGCCGCCCGCGCCGCCGGCCTCGACTCGGGCAAGGACATGGTGCGCGACCTGCTGGGTGAAATCGAGTGGGCCAAGGCGTCGGTGATCGGTGCGGAGGACTACGCGGAAAAGGTCGCGGCCACCAAGCGCACCCTGCCAGCGGATCCGGCCAAAGTGGCGCAGGTTTACCGCCTCTACGAGGAGGCCAAGACCAGCCCCGAGGGAATGCTGCTCGATTTCGATGATCTGCTGCTGCACGTCGCGGGAGCCCTGGAAAACGCCCCCGCGGTGGCGGAGGAGTTTCGCACCCAGTACCAGACGTTTGTGGTGGACGAGTACCAGGACGTCACGCCGCTGCAGCAGCGCGTGCTCGAGGGCTGGTTGGGGCAGCGCGACGATCTGACCGTGGTCGGGGATGCGAACCAGACGATTTACTCGTTCACCGGCGCGACGCCGGACTACCTGTTGAATTTCTCGCGCACCTACCGGCACGCCACGGTGGTCAAGCTGCAACGCGACTATCGCTCGACGCCGCAGGTCACCGACCTAGCCAACACTGTCATTTCGCGCGCGACGGGCCGCGCCGCGGGCACCCGACTCGAGCTCGAGGGCATGCGCCCGCCCGGCCCGGCGCCGACTTACGCCTCCTATGACGACGAGCCAACCGAGGCGCGCGAGGTGGCCAGGGCGATCCGCTCGCTTCTCGACGCCGGGGTGCCCGCGCGCGAAATCGCGGTCCTGTACCGCATCAACGCGCAGTCGGCGGCGTTTGAAGCGGCACTCGCCGACGCCGGAATTGTCTACCAGGTGCGCGGCGGCGAGGGTTTCTTCCACCGCGCCGAGATCCGGGAGGCGATCAACACGCTGGTTGCCGCGGCGCGGCGGGATGACCTACCGGACGACCCGGTGGCGATTGCGCGCGCGGCGTTTGCCCCGCTGGGTCTTTCGGCTCAAGAACCCGAGGGCGCTCAGGCGCGAGAGCGCTGGCAGACGCTGAACGCCCTGGTGGACCTCATTGAGGAGATCGTGAACACGCATGAGGCGTCGACGCTGACGGACGTGCTGCGCTCCCTGCGCCAGCGCGCCGAGGCGAAGCAGCCGCCGAGCGTTGACGGGGTCACGCTGGCGAGCCTGCACGCCGCGAAGGGTCTGGAGTGGGATGCGGTGTTTTTGGTGGGGTTGGTGGAAAACACCCTGCCCATCTCGCACGCGATCAAGGCCGGCGACGCCCAGGTAGAGGAGGAGCGCCGACTGTTTTACGTCGGCATCACTCGCGCGCGCGAGCACCTCAGCATGTCCTGGTCCTTGGCGCGGCAGGAAGGCGGGCGAAAATCGCGCAGCCGCACCCGTTTCCTCGACGGGATCGCGCCCGAGCTCGACGTGGAAAAGTCACCCGACAGGCTCAGGCGATCGCGCGCGTGCCGGGTGTGCGGCAACCCGCTCGACACCCCGGCCGAGAAAGCGTTGGGCCGGCATGCGGACTGCGAACCGGAGTACAACGAGGATGCGTTTCTGGCGCTGAAAGCCTGGCGCCTCGACGTCGCGCGCGATGCGGGCCAACCGGCCTACATGGTGTTTTCCGATGCCACGCTGCTCGCTATTGCGGAGACTATGCCGTCAACCGAGGCGGAGCTTCTGGGTATTTCCGGTGTCGGCCCGGTCAAGGTTGAAAAGTTCGGGCACGGGGTGCTGGAGGCGCTGAGTCAGTTCAGCTAGGCCCCTAGTAGCAGACGGGGCAACGCGGGTGCGGCCCATGCACCGAACGCACGAGCGGGACCGGCCCGTAGGGGTCGGAGACGAACATCTCACCGCGCGCTGGCGCCTTGGCGGACACACCGGGTGGGTCGGGCACCCCGGCGAGACGCCGCAATACCATGGCAGCGGCGCTGGCGCCAGCGGCGATAGTCACTGCGTCAGGTCGGGCGGGCGTCGCATCGAGCGCGGCCACGAGGTGCTCCCACTGCTCGTCTCGCTGTGCGTGGTAGAGGTGGGCGCAGTACAGGCACGGCCCGGCGCGGCCGACGCCGAGCGGGCCGATGAACACGCGTGCGTCCACGGTCGAGACGGGCAGCGTCGCCCCGCTGCGGTGGCGCACCAGGCGGGCGATGTCGCGAGCGTTGGGCAGCTGGTCGACGAAGGCCGCCGGGGTGGTGGGGTCGGCGGATGCGAGCCCCCGGCTCAGTGGCTCGTCGGCCAGCGGCGTGCGCACGGTGATACCGGAGGCGCGCAGAAGCATCGACAGGGCGTCGGCAAGCGGGCTGGAGCCGACAAGGAGCACGGTGCGGGGCTCTTCTGCGACGACGATGCGGTAGGCCGCGAGCTCGTCGATGAGGTTGCGGGCGGCCTCGGGAGCCATCCCGGTCTGGTTAAGGGCGTCAAGCACGTCGCTCAGCGGAGTCGGAGCACGCAGGCGCGCCAGCACTGGCTGGATCAGTTCGGCAAGCGCGGTGTCGATAACGCCACAGCGTGTCGCGTCGAGCCCGAACTGCAGTACGTTGCGCCCGCGCACAAAAACGCGCACGCCGGGGGCGAGGCGAATGGGCGTCGTGGGCGTCAGCTGCACGACCACTATTGCAGCACAGATAGAATCACTTTTCATGTGGTCAAACAAGCAAGTGCGCGTGATTCGTTCCGCGCGGCGCAGGCGCACCGTGCAGGCCCGGATCATTGGGCCTGTGGTGGAGGTGCGCATCCCGGCCACGTTCAGCGCCCGGCAAGAGCGCGAGGCGGTGGAGCAGATGCTCGGCCGGCTCGAGCGCAAAGCCACACCGTCGGTCAGCTCGGACGAGGAGCTGTTGCGGCGCGCGCAGCGCCTCAACGAGGAAGTTCTGGACTCTCGCGCGCGCGTGACGACGATCCACTGGTCACCCCGGCAGAACTTACGCTGGGGCTCGTGCACCGTTGCCACCGGCGAGATCCGCATCAGCGACAGGCTCAAACACGTACCCGACTATGTCCTCGACGCGGTGATCGTCCACGAGCTGGCGCATACGATCGTCGCGGAGCACTCTGCGCAGTTTTGGGAGCTGGCCGACAAGGCACCCCTGGCCGAGCGGGCGAAGGGCTTCCTCGAGGCCTACCAGCGCTTCGGCTCCTAGCGCAGGCTACTCCGCGTCGCGGTTGTCGCCCTGGTTGCGCAGCTCCTCCTCGAGCTTGGCCACCTCGGCGTCGAAGTCGGCATCGGGGGCGTCGTCAAGCAGGGTGTCGATGAACGCCGCGGGGTTATCGATGTGTTCGGCGGTGGGGAGGAAGTCGGGGTGGTCCCACACCTTGTCGCGGCGCTGCGCTCCGACCGCGGTGCCGGCGCGGCGCCACAGCTCGGCGGCCTCGCGCACCTTGGGCGCGGAAAGCTCGATGCCGACGATGTTGGCGAAAGCCTGCTCGGCAGACCCCCCGGTGGCGCGGCGGCGCGCCCACGCCTCGGCGAGCTGTGGAGTGGACGGGATACGCTCGCCGAGTGCCTCGGTGACAACGACGTCGACCCAGCCCTCCACCAGCGCCAGCAGCGTCTCCAGGCGCGAGGTGGCCAACTCGTTGCGCGAGCTCACCCGCGGGGTGAGATCAATGCCTTGGAGCTCGCCGAGCTTTTCCTGCAGCTGCTGCGGGTCGCCCGATTCGAGGTCGAGGCTGCGTGCGATCTCCTCGATGTGCGAGGTGTCGATCACAAGCCCGGCGGCATATTCCTCCACGGAGGACACGAGGCGTTCAACCAGCCACGGCACGTGGGTGAACAGGCGCTGGCGCGCTGCTTCGCGGGCGGCGATATAGACCAGCACCTCCTGGCCAGGTACGCCGAGGTCGCCGGAGATGGCCGAAACGTTCTTCGGCAGGATCGCAGCGACGTTGCGGGGCGCGACGGGAAGGCCGAAGTCGGTGCCGGTGAGAGCCTGCTGGGCGAGGTCGCCGAGGGCGTGGCCGAGTTTCATGCCGAAGTTCATCGCGTTCATGGAGTTCATCATCCCCGCCATCGGGCCCATCATGTCGCGGGCCTGCTCGGGCATCGACTCCATCTGCGCCCGGTTCATGTTCTCCGCGACCGGATTTACCATGCGCTTCCACATCGGCATGGTGTTGGTCAGCCAATCTTCCGCGTTCCAGGCCGCGGGCTGTGCCGAGGAGGCGGGCAGTGAGGTGGCGTTATCGAGCCAGAGATCCGCCAGGCGCAGGGATTCGGTGACCGCGGTCGTATCCGCCGAGGACACATCCGGTGACGAGCCGATCCGCTGGCGTGCCATGCGCAGCGCCAGCTCGAAGTTCACGGCGTCGCCCCCCGACTGCTCGTTGAAGCTTGAGCCCATCCCGGAAAGCATCTGGCCGAACTGGTTGAGAATGTCGCCCAGGTTGCCCCCCTGGCCCGGTTGCGTGCCGAATCCGAAGGCGGCAAAGGGGTTGTCACCGCCCCTGCCGGCGCCGCCGTTGTTCTCGCCGTCGCCCTTGTCGCGATCGTTGGGGTCGTTGTTGGGGAAGGAGAAACCGAATCCGTTGCTCATACGACCACACTACTAGCCGAGCCGAACGCACGCGATGGGCCTGCGGACGCTGACAGCGAACGTGAATAGGGCCGCCGGGGGCCAAAAGGTTAAGATGTTGCCCCGTGACGGAGACGACGGCTTTGAGGCAACGGCGCTGGTCCACCATCGTGTGGGGTGCCGTGCCCGTGGGGCTGCTCGCCCTGGCGCTGTCGGTGGACCACATTCCCTTCACTGACGTGCCATTGACGGTGCCCTATGCGGCCCAGGGGCCGGGGCCGACATTCAACACCCTGGCGGACATCGATGGCACCCCCGTGGTCGACATTGAGGGCGCGGCAACGGACGAGACGTCCGGCAATCTGAACATGACCACGGTCGCGGTGCGCACGAACATGACGCTCGCCCAAGCGCTGGGCAGGTGGATCGGTTCCCAGGACACGCTGGTGCCGTTGCAGCAGGTCGTTCCGCCGGACGTGTCTGAGGAGGATTACCAAAAGTTTAATGAGGCCGCCTTCGTCGCTTCCGAGGCTGCGGCGACGGTGGCGGCGATGAACTACCTGGGCAAGCCCACCACCGTTGTAGTCCACGAGGTGGTCGCGGATTCCGCCGCCCAGGACGTCCTTGCCGCAGGCGACGTGATCACCGCGGTGGACGGGGTTCAGGTGTCTCAGCCGGGCGAGGTTCAGGACGAGGTGCTGGCCCACGCGCCAGGAGACGACATCACGCTGCGTATTGCGCGCGAGGGGCAGCCACGCGATGTGGAGGTTGAGCTCGGGGAGAACCCGCAGTCTCCGGGGGCGGCTCAACTGGGCATTTTGATGACTTCGGAGCCGGCGGGCGGGATTTCGGTGGAGTACAACCTCAACGATGTCGGCGGCCCGAGCGCGGGCATGATGTTTTCGCTTGCGGTGATTGACAAGCTTTCGCCCGGCGCGCTCAACGGCGGCAATTTCGTCGCCGGCACTGGCACGATCAGCGAGGACGGCACTGTCGGCCCGATCGGCGGCATCACCCACAAGATCCGCGGGGCGCGCGACACGGGCGCGGAGCTGTTCCTCGCGCCCGCGGACAATTGCGCGGAGGCATCGAGGGTCGACTCCGGGGATATGGTGGTCGCGAGCGTCGCCACGCTTGACGACGCCGTGGCGGCCATGGCCGATTTCAGCGAAGGCCGAGACGTGCGGGTTTGCGGCTAGCTCGCCGCCTCCGGGGAGGGTTCGCTCTGCTCGGTTTCGGTCCCGGTTTCAGACCCGGTTGCAGTCGCGGTGTCTTCGTCGACGAGGCCGAGGTTGATAATGCGTTCGCGCGGGTCCTCGCGATCCGAGGAGACGAGCTGCTGCATCACTTGGCCCGTGGAGTTGTCCACGACGGTGATAATCGCCGAGGTGCCCAGCGTCGACCACCCGACGACGCGCTCACCTGTGTCCTCGACGATGCGCGAGCTGCGCAGCTCGGTGAGAAGCTGCGTCGTGGAGGCCGCCTTCGCGTCCGAGTCGAAGAACTGGAATTGGCCGACGTTGGCGCCCGAGCAGTCGAAGGAGCTCTCCACGTCGACGGCGACGCACGTGTCGAGCTTATCGAAGAACTCTGGTGGGGCGAGCGTCGAAAATTGCTCCGCGACCTTTGCGACGGCCGCTTCTTCCTCGTCCTGCTTCGTCGTCGTTGAGCTCGTGCTTGACGACGCCTGGGTCGGTGTCGTCTCCTGAGCCGAAGAGGAGGTCACGGGGGTGGAAGGAGCCGTGGTGGGCTCTTCTGCTTGCCGGGTCGAGCATGCGGAAATCGCCATCGCAGCGCAGACTGCGACGGCGGTGGCGCTAAGGCGCACGACGGAAAAAGACATAATCGCAGACTACTCCTACTCGGACTCGTCCACGGCGTGCTCGAGCCCGTAGCGCAGAGCGGCAACGACATTCGGAGCGACCCCGGGCCCGCCGCGCAGCTCGATGTCGTCGTGGGCGAACAGGCCGCGCTCGGCGAGCTCTTCGTCCGTGGGGCGCAGCTGCAACAGGGTTAGCTCAGTGTCTTCACCGCGCAGCACGCCGGAAAACAAGCGCGCCGGCCGCGGGCCCTGCTCAGCGGGGGCGGAGGAATCGACGAACGAGATCTCCTGGGCCAGCACCACGCCCTCGACCTCGCGCGGCCAGGCAAGACGCGCGACGTATTCTGCCAGTTCCTCCGAACCAGGCAGGATCGTCTCCGGGAGGTCTTGCACCACCAGCGTCAGGGGAGAATCGGCTATGTCGGGGTCGAGCTGGTCGATGAGGAGGGACGTGGGGACGAGCCCGAACAAGGTCGGACCCGCGTCCCAGCCCTCGGCGTGGACGAACTCAACAGCCTCCATCATTGCTTTGTTCAGCGCCTGCTGCTCGGACATGGGGAACCTTTCCGGTATCTCTAACGTTGGACAACTTAGGCTATACACAGAAGTTTGCCTTTGAAGAAAAACCTAATTCCTAAGGAGCAGGATTGGCTACCCGCCTAACCCCGCCGCAGCCAGGCGCCAAGAAGACGAATTCCGGATTGATGGCCACGATTGCAGTCCTCGGCCTGATTCTGTTCCTCGTTCCGCTCGCTGTGGGTGTCTACAGCGATTGGCTGTGGTTCGGCGACCTCGGTTTCCGCGGCGTGTTCAGCAAGGTGATCCTCACCAGAGTCGTTCTCTTCGTGATTTTCGCTGCGCTCGGCGGAGCGGTGGCCTATGCCGCGGCAATGGTCGCCTGGCGCGGCCGGCCGACGGGCGGCGCCGAGGCTGACCCCTTCTCCGCGGCGTCGCCGTACCGCTCGCAGATCGAATCCGGAGTGCGCACGCTCCTGGTCTGGGTTCCGCTGATCGTGGCTGTGTTCTCCGGTTTGGCGGGGCAGCGGGTGTGGCGCACGGTGATGCTCTGGCTCAACGGTGGGGACTTCGGTGTCACCGATGCGCAGTTCGGGCGCGACCTCGGGTTCTACGCGTTTGCGCTGCCCGGAATCTCCGTGCTGCTTGGCATGGTGTCCATGCTGCTCGTCGTGGCCTTTGTGGTCGCGCTCGTGGCGCACTACCTTCTCGGCGGGATCCGCATCGGCTCAAACGTGAATGGAATCCGCGGCCACATTTCACGTTCCGCGCGCATCCAGCTCGCGCTCACCGCAGGCCTGTGGATGTTGGTGAAGGCGGGGACCTACTGGCTGGAGCGCTACACGTTGCTTTACCAGAAAAACGACATCTTCACGGGCGCCTCGTACACGGCAATCAACGCCACTTTGCCCGCGAAGATCGCCCTGATGGTCATCGCGGTCATCGTCGCGGCGGCGTTCTTTGCCTCCATTGTGTTCAAGGATTTCCGTATTCCGGTTCTCGCAACCGTGCTCATGCTCGTTTCCTCGCTGGTGATCGGCAGCATTTGGCCGGCCATGCTTGAGCAGTTCTCCGTGAAGCCTAACCGCCAGGCCAAGGAGTTTGAGTACATTGGCCGCAACATTGAGGCCACGCGCTTCGCCTACGGGCTTACCGACGCCAACGTGACCTACCTGGAGAACTGGGGCGCGGAGGACGTTTCCGACGAGCAGGTTGCAGCCGACGAGGCGACTATCTCCAACATCCGCCTGCTGGACCCGGACATCATTGCCCCGACGTTTACCCAGAACCAACAGCTGCGTAACTTCTACGGCTTCCCGGGCACCCTGGCGATGGACCGCTACGAGGTCGACGGCGAGATGCGTGACTTCGTTGTCGCGGCGCGCGAGCTTGACCCGAACGCGCTGCGCGAGAACCAGCGCGATTGGATCAACCGCCACACCGTGTACACCCACGGCAACGGGTTCATCGCGGCGCAAGCCAACACCGTCGATGAGGCGGCTCAAGACGCCGGCTCCACCCGTGGTGGGTTGCCCATCTTCACAGTGTCGGACCTGCAGACCAACGCCATTGCTGCGCAGAGCGACCAGGCCGAGGAGCTCGGCATCAAGGTCGATGAGCCGCGCATTTACTTCGGCCCGGTGATTGCGTCGTCAAGCGACGGGCTCGACTACGCCATCGTGGGCGATAACGGCCAGGGGCCTGTCGAATACGACACGGACAACACGAACTACACCTACGAGGGTGACAGCGGTGTCGAAATCGGCAACTGGTTCAAGCGTGCCGCGTACGCATTGAAGTACCAGGAGCTCAACTTCATCCTGTCCGACCGCGTCGGCCCTGAGTCGAAAATCCTCTACGACCGCGACCCGCGCGAGCGCGTCGAGCGTGTCGCCCCGTGGCTGACAACGGATTCCGCGACCTACCCCGCGGTCGTTGACGGCCGCGTGAAATGGGTTGTTGACGGCTACACCACGCTTTCCCACCTGCCCTACTCGACGCGCACCTCGATGGAGGACACCACGCAGGACGCGCTGAACCCGGACGGCACGACCCAGCGACTGGTCAACGACAACTTGGGTTACATCCGCAACTCCGTCAAGGCGACCGTTGACGCCTACGACGGCACGGTCGAGCTGTACGCGTTCGATGAGGAAGATCCGGTGCTCCAGGCGTGGATGGGCGTGTTCCCGGGCACGGTGAAGCCGAGCAGCGAGATTTCCGACGCCCTGCGCGAGCACCTGCGCTACCCGGAGGACCTGTTCAAGGTCCAGCGCGAGCTTCTGGCGCGCTACCACGTCGACGACCCTGGCGTGTTCTTCAACAACGACGCCTTCTGGTCCGTGCCCAACGACCCGACGGCGCCGGAGGGCCGCCAGGAGCTCAACCAGCCGCCGTACTACATCGTCGCGGCCGACCCGGAAACCGGCGAGCCGTCGTTCCAGCTGATTACCCCGTACCGCGGGCTGAACCGTGAGTTCCTCTCCGCGCACATGTCGGTTGCCTCGGACCCCCAAAACTACGGCCAAATCACCGTTCGCGTGCTGCCCACCAACACGCAGAGCCCCGGGCCGAAGCAGGTGCAGGATGCGCTGATGTCGTCCGACCAGGTCGCCCGCGACCGCACCTTGTGGGAGGGCACGAACGACATGCAAAACGGCAACCTGCTGGCGCTGCCCGTCGGCGGCGGCGAGGTGCTCTACGTCGAGCCGGTGTACTCGCAGCGCAAGGACCAGGAATCGGCCTTCCCGAAGCTCCTGCGCGTGCTGGTGTTCTACCAGGGCCGCGTGGGCTACGCGCCGACGATCTCGCAGGCGCTGAGCCAGGTGGGCATCAACCCCGCCGCCGCCCAGGACATTGAGGTGGTTGACGATGGTGCTGGCGCTACCGGCGAGGATGCCGCGCCGGAAGTCCCGGTAAGCCCCGAGGCCTCCGGCAGCACGGACGAGGCACTCGACCGCATCAACACGGCTCTGCGCAACCTCGAGACCGCCCGCGGCGGCTCCTTCGAGGAGTTCGGCAGCGCTCTCGACGAACTCGACCGCGCGGTGCAGGACTACCAAAACCTCAACACCCAGTAGATCGCACTAATATCCCCTGGTGCAGTGTCCTCTCGCCGTCCTCTCGCCAGGGGATTTGGTGTTTAGTGGGGCAATCACTATAGTTGGGACACGTTGCCGATGCAGTGCAAACCGCTAAGGCAGCAGGTGAATTACATAACACCCGTCGCGGGGTGGAGCAGCTCGGTAGCTCGCTGGGCTCATAACCCAGAGGTCGCAGGTTCGAATCCTGTCCCCGCTACTAATCCGGAACCCTCGGTTCGCGAAAGCGAATCGGGGGTTTCTTGCATTGCATCGACCTTCTTGGGGAGAAGGTCGACTACGTCTACTCCAAAGAAATCGGCGACCGCATAGAGATCCTCGACCGACCAAGCAGTTTGGCCATAGATCTTGCGACTAACGCCTGGACCTGTGATGCCAAGTTCTTCGCCGAGAGCTTTCTTGGTTACGCGGTTCAAGAAAAGTAGTTCATTCACCTTTGAACTGCTCCCCGGAAGTTGGACCGAGAAATCAGACACCAACACCTGGGGAGCAGTTCACATGCGAGGGGGGGATTAGTGATGCGACGTGATACCAGGGTGCCTGCTCTGATTCAGGGATTATCTCGGCGTGGATGTCGACGCTTCTTCGAGCTGTAAAGGGCGAGAGCAGCATTATACTGGTCGATCCAAAACTGCTCTTTCGTCTCGGGGGAGGCATCACGAGGTAGTAAGCCCATGCTGATCGCCAAGTTGTAAAAACCGCTGCCCGGCTTGTTTTCGTTGAGGTACATCACCAACGCTGAGAGCATGACCTTCTGTTCTGGGTGCTCGTTATAGGTTTGTTCCACCACATAGCCGAGCAGGTCACCCATGGCGTTTCTCCCCTCGGGGGATGAGAAATCGAAACCTGGCTGGCCCGTGCTTGCACTGATCTCCCGATTGAGATCGGTGTAGTTGGAGCTGCGCCCCAGGCGTGCGGTTCGCTTCAAGGATGTGACCGCTGCAGAGACAAGCTCCTGCCACTGCTCCGGATCGCGTCCATGGATACTCGTCATAATTGACAGGCCTTTCGTTATTGCCGAGCAACGATGCCAGTAAAGATACTCTGACCTAGCTAATTCTAGAGGGTGCTGTTGCAAAGTTGGGGCAGTAGGAAGAGCGACG